>NZ_JBNHGA010000006.1:0-463588 GCF_059090765.1 Arthrobacter sp. Cza30
CCCATTCCGAACCCGGAAGCTAAGGCCCACAGCGCCGATGGTACTGCACTCGGGAGGGTGTGGGAGAGTAGGTCGCCGCCGGACATTCTTTGAACACCGGGAAGGCCCCGCCAACGATGGCGGGGCCTTCCCGCGTTTAACCAGGATGCCGGTTCGTTAGTGGAGTCACAGTCCGACGGCGGTTGTCTGCAACTGGCAGAACAGTCCGCTGGACTAGAATGGATCGATGGTACGGGCGCGCCACAGATGACTGCGCCCACAACAAGACACGCATTTCATAGAGATTTTTGATGGCTGTGGTTGGCTGGTTCGACCTTGGCCCGCACTGAGAGGAGTTCCGGCATGGCTGATTTCCGGGGTCGTGAAGGACGAGACGACAGGGGTGCAGGCAGAGGCAACTTTGGCAACCGGTCGGGAGCCGAGCGCTCCGCCGAGGGCGGAGATAGAAAGCGCCCCGACAACCAGGACCGACGCAGCGGCGGTTCCGCTGGTGCGGGTGGTTTCCGTTCGCGGGATGATCGGCCGGGTCAGGATCGTGGTGAGCGTCGGGACTTTGGTGATCGGCCGCGTCAGGATCGCGGCGGCAGCGCGTCCGGCGGCGGCGGTTTCCGTTCGCGGGATGATCGGCCGGGTCAGGATCGTGGTGAGCGTCGGGACTTTGGTGACCGGCCTCGTCAGGACCGTGGGAGCAGCGGTTCCGGTGGTGCGGGTGGTTTCCGGTCACGCGATGACCGGCCTCGTCAGGATCGTGGTGAGCGCCGCGACTTTGGTGACCGGCCCCGGCAGGATCGTGGCAGCAGCGCGTCCGGCGGCGGCGGTTTCCGGTCACGCGATGACCGTCCCCGTCAGGACCGCGGCAGCGGCGGTTCCGGTGGCGCGAGTGGTTTCCGTTCACGCGATGATCGGCCGGGTCAGGATCGTGGTGAGCGTCGGGACTTTGGTGACCGTCCGCGTCAGGATCGTGGTGAGCGCCGGGACTTTGGTGACCGGCCCCGGCAGGATCGTGGCAGCAGCGGCGGTTCCGGTGGTGCGGGTGGTTTCCGTTCACGCGATGATCGGCCGCGTCAGGATCGTGGTGAGCGCCGGGACTTTGGTGACCGTCCTCGGCAGGACCGTGGCGGCAGCGGCGGTTCCGGTGGTGCGGGTGGTTTCCGTTCGCGGGATGACCGTCCCCGTCAAGATCGTGGTGAGCGCCGGGACTTTGGTGATCGTCCCCGCCAGGACCGTGGCGGCAGCGGCGGTTCCGGTGGTGCGGGTGGTTTCCGTTCACGCGATGATCGGCCGCGTCAGGATCGTGGTGAGCGCCGCGACTTCGGTGACCGTCCCCGCCAGGACCGCGGTGACCGTCCCCGCCAGGACCGCGGCGACCGTCCCCGCCAGGACCGCGGCGACCGTCCCCGCCACGACGGCGGTGGCAGGTCGTTCGACCGCGCCGGCGGAGCACCTGATCACAATGCCGGTGACCTGCGCAGTTCCAACCGGGTCGACCGCCCGCGTTCGCCGGAGATTGACCCCGACGTCACGGGTGCCGAGCTGGACCGTGTCACGCGCGCGCAGCTGCGGACCTTGGAATCCAAGAACGCTGAGTGGGTTGCCAAGCACTTGGTGATGGCCGGACGACTGCTGGACGAGGAACCTGAACTGGCCTTCCAGCACGCCCTGGCGGCCAGCCGCAGGGGCGGGCGCATGGCTCCGGTGCGAGAGGCCGTCGGCCTGACCGCATACGCGGCCGGTCACTACGGCGAAGCCCTCAGGGAGTTCCGCACCTTCCGTCGCATCAGCGGTTCCAATGAGCACCTGCCGATCATGGCCGACTGCGAACGTGGCCTCGGGCGGCCGGACAGGGCGCTGGAGCTGACGCGGTCAGAAGACGCCGCAACACTGGATACGGCGGGCAAGGTGGAACTGGCGATTGTGGCCTCCGGTGCCCGCTCCGATCTTGAGCAGTACGATGCGGCGGTTTCGGCCTTGGAGATTCCGCAACTGGACCGGAACAGGGCCTTCTCCTACAGCCCGCGGCTCTTCCGGGCGTATGCGGACGCCTTGGATGCCGCTAACCGCGGCGAGGAAGCACAGCAGTGGAGGCGTCAGGCGATGGTGGCCGAAAACGCCCTGGGCGTGGGAGATTTTGCCGAGCCCGAGATTGTCGACTTGATCGGCGATGAGATGGAACCGGGTGACGACCGCCGCGAAGCTGGCCCCGTTACCGATGTGCGGGGTCTCATCAACGACGCCGACACGGCCGGGCCGGGCGAATCTGAAGAGTCAGCGCCCGACGACGGTGAAAGTAAGCCTGCGGCTGACTCTCCGGCCGGCTCCGATGAAGCGGCTGCTCCAGCTGCGCCGGACGTCGAAGACACCGGCGCTCCCGGCACCGCGCAGGCCAGCAGGGACGATGACGGGTAAGCCCCTGATCTCCGGCTACGATGCTGTGCTGTCCGATCTGGACGGCGTCGTGTACGCCGGGCACCAGGCTATCCCCGGAGCCGTCGAGGCGTTGCGGCGCCTCGCGGAGACCCGGACGGCGCTGGGCTACATCACCAACAATGCGTCGCGGTCAGCGGCGCAGGTGGCCGCTCATTTGCGCGAGCTCGGTGCCCCGGCCACCGCCGACCAGGTCTTCGGGTCGGCACGCGCCGGTGCGCTGATGCTTGCCCGGCATGTTCCGGCCGGCTCAAAGGTCCTGGTCACGGGCAGCCAAACCCTGGCGGACGAAACAGCAGCCCAGGGCTTCGAGCCGGTCCGCTCCGCCCTCGATGCCCCGGTCGCCGTGATCCAGGGGTTCGACCCGGAGCTGGGCTGGAAGGACTTGGCGGAGGCATCATTCGCCGTCGCCGCGGGCGCCTTCTGGATCGCCACCAACACCGACCTGACCATTCCCCGAGAGCGTGGCATCGCCCCCGGAAACGGTTCGCTGGTGGCGGCCGTACAGGCAGCCACCGGCGCGGTGCCCCTGGTCGCAGGAAAGCCGGAAGCGGGCATCTTTACGACGGCGGCTGCGGCTTTGGGAGCTCGCCGGCCGCTGGTTGTGGGGGACCGGCTCGATACCGACATCCTGGGCGGCAACAACGCGGGCATGGACACGGCAGTCGTCTTGACCGGCATCGACGGGGTCGAAACAATCCTCGCCGCGCGCACGGCGGAACGGCCACGGTATCTGCTGGGCAGCCTGAGCGAACTGTACCGGCCCTATCCTGCCGTTACCCCTGACGGCTCGGGGTTCCGCTGCGGTGCTGCAGTGGCCGCCGTCGAAAACGGGAAGCTGAATGTCTCCGGCAGCCTGGAGGATGTGGACACCTGGCGCGCTGCCTGCGCGGCCTGGTGGGATGCCCATCCGCACCAGGCGTCCGCGGCCGCGCCTGACCTTGCCGATTGAAGGCCGATATTAGACTGGCTCATGCGGTTGGGTACAGCCGCCGACGCGAGGGAGGATAGCTTGGACCTGCCAGAATCAGGGGAAAGCGGCGGCCGGATGCAGCCGCAGTGGCCGGTCCCCGGCGACTCCACGGCCGACGAGCCGGTCGATGCGATCATCTCCGGCCTGGCCCGGATTCCGGAGCTTCCGGTACGCGGGCACCAACACGTGTACCAGCAGATTCACGACGATTTGTTGGCCGAGCTGGAGACCGAGGCTGATTGAGCCCTATGCCCAGACTGGACCAGGAGCTCGTATCCCGCGGATTGGCACGGTCCCGTACCCATGCAGCCAAGCTCATAGCGGCCGGGCGGGTCAGCCGTGCCGGAACTGTTCTGACCAAGGCGGCGGCCGCCGTCGGCCCGGACGACCAGCTCGCCGTGGCCGCAGACGGAGGCCCTGACTACGTCAGCAGGGCCGGACACAAACTTGCCGGTGCACTGGCGGCCTTCCCCGCAGTTGATCCGGCGGGCCTGCGCTGCCTCGATGCCGGAGCTTCTACCGGCGGTTTCACCGATGTACTGCTGCGCGCCGGCGCGCGGGAGGTCGTCGCCGTGGACGTCGGACACGGCCAGCTCGTCGACGCTATCCGTACGGACAGCAGGGTCCGGGTTTTCGAGGGCCTGAACGTCCGGTATCTCGACCCGGCAGCGATCGGCGGCCTCGTGGACCTGACCGTCGCGGACCTATCCTTCATCTCCCTCACCATGGTCATCGGACCTTTGGCCGATGCGACCCGTCCGGCCGGGAATCTGCTGCTGATGGTCAAGCCGCAGTTCGAGGTTGGCCGCGAGCGGCTGGCGCGTACCGGCGTCGTCGGTTCCGATGCGGAACGGTACCGGGCGGTACGCAACGTTGTCGCCGCAGCATTGGAACGGGGGCTGGACATCCGCGGATTGGCGGCCAGCCCGCTTCCCGGCCAGGACGGGAACGTCGAATATTTCCTGTGGATAAGTGTTCCCCCGGGGGCCACGGAGCGCAGAACGGGTAGTGTGCTGCAGGAGGCAGTGGACGCGGCCATGGCCGGTTTCCCGCCGGAGCGGGAAGCGAGGCCGGACCAGTTGGAAGAACCGAGAGGGCAGGAACCGGGAGTGGAGCGATGAGCCGGCGGATATTGGTGCTCGCGCACACCGGGCGCGCAGACGCCCTGGCGGCCGCCCAGGAAACCTGCGCCCAACTCCACTCGTCCGGCCTGGTGCCGGTCATGCGACGGGAAGAGGTCGGACACCTCCAGGAGACCTACGGCGAGCTGGCCGTTCCCACCGAAATACTGGACGAGGACATCGGCCTGGACGGCGTTGATCTGGGCATGGTCCTCGGCGGCGACGGCACCATCCTGCGCTCGGCTGAACTGGTCCGGGAATCAGACGTCCCGCTGCTGGGTGTCAACCTCGGACACGTCGGCTTCCTGGCCGAGAGCGAGCGGGCGGACCTGGCCCAGACGGTCCACTGGGTGGTAAACCGCGAATACACGGTTGAAGAGCGCCTGACCATTGACGTCCAGGTGTGGCTGGACAAGCGCAAGATCGGCCATACCTGGGCGCTGAACGAGGCGGCGGTGGAAAAAGGCGACCGGCAGCGGATGCTGGAAGTAGTGGTCGAGGTCGACGCCCTGCCAATCAGCTCGTTCGGCTGCGACGGGGTGGTGATGGCCACCCCCACCGGGTCCACGGCCTACGCCTTCTCCGCGGGCGGCCCGGTCGTTTGGCCCCAAGTGGAAGCCCTGCTGATGACCCCGATCAGCGCCCACGCGCTGTTCGCCAAACCGCTGGTGGTTGCCCCGGATTCGATCATGGCGGTGGAAGTGCTCAGCCGCAGCGATGCCAACGGCGTACTGTGGTGCGACGGCCGCCGAAGCCTGGAGCTGCCGCCCGGTTCCCGGATCGAAGTGACGCGCTCCAACAAACCCGTGCGGCTGGCCCGGACCCGGAGAACGCCGTTCTCGGAGCGTTTGGTCCGCAAATTTGAGCTACCGACGTCGGGATGGCGCGGCCCCGTCAGCCCCTCGGAAGAACAGCCGCCGACTTCGTCCCTGCCTACCGTGCGGACAGTGGAACCTCGATACGCCCAGCCAAGCCAGGAGGCGCCGAAGTGATCGAAGAAATCCGGATCCGGAACCTCGGTGTGATCACCGAGGCTACGCTTCCGCTGGGGCCCGGCCTGTCGGTGGTGACGGGCGAGACCGGTGCCGGCAAGACCATGGTGGTCACCGCGCTCGGCCTGCTGCTGGGAGCCCGAGCGGACGCCGGGGCGGTGCGGACCGGGGCACGCAACGCAGTGACCGAGGCCGTGGTTCGGCTTGCCGCGGGAAGTCCTGCCCTGGCCCGCGCGGGTGAGGCGGGCGCTGACATCGACGAGTTCGACGGCGGAGCCGAACTCATGCTCGCCCGGACGGTGAACGCCGATGGCCGCAGCCGCGCGCACGTCGGCGGCCGGGGAGCGCCGGTGGGAACGCTGGCCGAGATCGGCGGCCACCTGGTGGCGGTCCACGGCCAAACAGACCAGCTGCGGCTCAAGAGCCAGCAGGCGCAGCGGGAAGCGCTGGACAAGTTTGCCGGTGAAGCGCTCACCACGGCGCTGTCCGGTTATGCAGCATCATTCGCCCGTTGGAAGGAAGCCAGCACCGAACTGGAGACCCTGCGGACCGAAGCCCGCGAACGCCTGCGCGAAGCCGAGGCGCTGCAGCAGGCCCTGGAGGAGATCGACGGGCTGGACCCCCGGCCCGGTGAAGACGACGCGTTGAAGGCCGAGGCCGTGAAGCTGGCCAACGTCGAGGAACTGCGCGCTGCTGCCACCTTGGCGCACCAGGCACTCGTGGCCGAGGAGTACACCGACTCTCCGGACGCGACGGCCCTGGTCGACGCGGCGAAGCGGACGCTGGAGCAGGTCCAGGACGAAGACGCCGAATTGGGCCGCGCTGCGGCCCGACTGGCCGAGGTCGGCATCATCCTCGCCGACGTCGCCGCGGAGCTGGCGAGCTACGGCGCATCGCTGGACAGCGAGGGGCCGGGCCGGCTGGAGGAGGTCGAAGCACGCCGGGCCGACCTGGCGCGGCTCGTGCGCAAATACGCGCCGAGCATCGACGAAGTGCTCGAGTGGGCCGTTCAGGCCCGCACCCGTTTGGAAGACCTGACCGACGACTCCAGCCGGATCGAGCGGTTGGAGGCGGAAATCGCCGAACTGGACGCCGCCCTGGCCGTCCAGTCAGCCGCGGTGACGGCGCTGCGGCGTGACGCCGCAGCCGAACTCGGCCGCCGGGTCGGCGCAGAACTGTCGGCGCTGGCCATGGCCGAGGCCGAACTGCTGATCGATATCGAACCGGCGCCCGCCCTGACGGTGCACGGCGCCGACGTCATCACGTTCTTGCTGAAGCCGCACCGGGGCGCCCCGCCGCGTCCGCTGGGCAAGGGAGCCTCCGGCGGTGAACTGTCCCGCGTGATGCTTGCCATCGAAGTGGTGCTGGCGGAAGTCGATCCCGTGCCCACCTTCGTCTTCGACGAGGTGGATGCCGGCGTCGGCGGCAAGGCGGCCGTCGAGATCGGCCGCCGCCTGGCCATGCTGGGGCGCTACGTGCAGGTCATAGTGGTAACCCACCTGCCGCAGGTGGCGGCCTTCGCGGACCAGCACATCCGCGTGATCAAGACGGCCGGCGGGGACGACGGCGGGATGACCGCCAGCGACGTCCGGTTGCTCGACGACGAAGAGCGGGTGACCGAACTGGCCCGCATGCTTGCCGGCCAGGAAGAATCGCATTCCGCCCGCGCCCACGCCCAGGAACTGATCGACGGAGCGAGGGCGCTGTAGCATCGGCTACAGGCACGACCAGCCCCGCCGCCGGCGGGGGAGCAGTTGACCGGCGGGTGTGTGTTCGCACACCCGGCAGCGGTCGGAACGGCCTTGAGATCCGAGGGCGTCCAGAAAGGTGATAGGCTCGAATTCCGTGGTGCAGCGAACTAATTCCCGGTTTTCCAAGTCGTCTAAGACGACCAAACATATCTTTGTCACCGGCGGCGTGGCGTCCTCGCTCGGGAAGGGACTGACGGCTTCAAGCCTCGGCCACCTGCTCCGTGCCCGCGGCCTCTCCGTGACGATGCAGAAGCTCGATCCCTACCTGAACGTGGATCCGGGCACGATGAATCCCTTCCAGCACGGTGAAGTCTTCGTCACGGACGACGGCGCGGAAACCGATCTGGATATCGGACACTACGAGCGGTTCCTGGACGAGAATCTGGACGGTTCGGCAAACGTGACCACCGGCCAGGTGTACTCCACCGTGATCGCGAAGGAACGCCGCGGCGAATACCTCGGCGACACGGTTCAGGTCATCCCGCACATCACCGACGAGATCAAGCGCCGCATGCGCCTGCCCGCCGAGCCTGTCGCGGGCAAGAAGGTTCCGGACGTGATCATCACCGAGATCGGCGGCACCGTCGGCGATATCGAATCGCAGCCGTTCCTCGAATCCGCCCGCCAGGTCCGGCAGGACGTCGGGCGCAACAACGTGTTCTTCCTGCACGTGTCGCTGGTGCCGTACATCGGCCCGTCGCATGAGTTGAAGACCAAACCGACACAGCATTCCGTCGCCGCGCTTCGCTCCATCGGCATCCAGCCGGACGCCATCGTGATCCGGTCCGACCGGGAAGTCCCTGCGGCGATGCGGGAGAAGATCGGCCGCATGTGCGACGTGGACATCGACGCGGTCATCGGCTGCCCGGATGCGCCGAGCATCTACGACATCCCCAAGACCCTGCACTCGCAGAACCTGGACGCGTACATCGTGCAGCACCTTGACCTGAAGTTCAAGGATGTCAATTGGACCAAGTGGGACCGGCTGCTGTCGGCGGTCCACAACCCGAAGCACCACGTCGAGGTGGCGCTGGTCGGCAAATACATCGACCTGCCGGACGCCTACCTGTCGGTGACCGAAGCGCTCCGCGCCGGCGGCTTCGCCAACCAGACCAAGGTAAAGATCCGTTGGGTTCCCTCCGACGACTGCGCCACCGAAGAAGGCGCAGCCGCCGCCCTCGACGGCGTGCACGCCATCTGCGTGCCCGGCGGCTTCGGCATCCGCGGCCTGGAGGGCAAACT
The DNA here is from genome assembly GCF_059090765.1 of Arthrobacter sp. Cza30. NCBI lineage: Bacteria > Bacillati > Actinomycetota > Actinomycetes > Micrococcales > Micrococcaceae > Arthrobacter > Arthrobacter sp. Cza30. The sequence goes on from NZ_JBNHGA010000006.1 coordinate 8,504, forward strand.
CGGCGCACTCAGGTACGCCCGCGAACACAAGCTGCCCACCCTTGGCCTGTGCCTCGGCCTGCAGTCGATGGTGATGGAGTACGCCCGCAACATCGTGGGACTGGAAGACGCTTCGTCCACCGAGTTTGATCCGGACACCAAGCACCCGGTGATCGCCACCATGGCCGAGCAGCTGGACATCGTCGACGGCAAGGGCGACCTGGGCGGCACCATGCGCCTTGGCCTGTACGAGGCAGCCCTGCAGCCCGGTTCCGTTGTCGCGGAGACCTACGGCAGCACCAAGGTCAGCGAACGTCACCGCCACCGCTACGAGGTCAACAACGAATACCGCGACCAGCTGGCCGCGGCGGGCCTGGTTTTCTCCGGCACCTCCCCGGACGGCAAGCTGGTGGAGTTCGTCGAACTGCCCCGCGACGTGCACCCGTACTACGTCTCCACCCAGGCGCATCCGGAACTCAGCTCTCGCCCCACGCGGCCGCACCCGCTGTTCGCCGGCCTCGTCGCCGCCGCACTGCAACACGGCAAGGCCAAGGCCACGGCAAAGTCCGGAGCCTGAGTGTCGGCGCACTCCGCGGCCTTTGCCGACATCCCTGACCCGCGTCCGCTGGTCGACAGCCGAACCGTTTACCGCGGACGCATTTGGGACGTGGTCAGCGACACCTTCACGCTGGGCCCGGACACGGGCGAGACGTTGGTGCGCGACTACATCGCACATCCGGGGGCGGTGGCCATCCTGGCGATGGACACGGAGGGCCGGGTCCTGCTGCTGAGGCAGTACCGGCAGCCCACCAGAATGTCGCTGTGGGAAATCCCGGCGGGCCTGCTGGACGTGGACGGCGAGGACTTCGTCGATGCCGCGGTGCGGGAACTGGCCGAGGAAGCCGACCTGGTGGCCGCGCGCTGGAACGTGCTGGTGGATTTTTACAATTCGCCCGGCTCTTCCAGTGAGGCGATCCGGATCTACTTGGCCCGCGACCTCTCCGAGGTGCCGGAGGCCCAGCGGCACCAGCGCACCGACGAGGAGGCCGAAATCGAGCACCTCTGGGTGGATCTGGACGACGCGGTGGACGCGGTCATGGCCGGACGGCTGCACAATCCGTCGGCCGTGACCGGGGTGCTTGCCGCCGCACGCGCTGCCGCCACCGGCTTCGAGGACCTGCGCCCGGCCGATGCGCCGTGGCCGGAGCACCCCAGCCAGCGCCCGGACGGTGCGGCCGGAACCGGCCGGGACTGATCCGCCATCGCGCCCGTGCAGGCCCCGTCCGCCAAAGGAGACGAGTTCACCGCGACGCCGCTGGGCCGCGCCGCGGGCGACTACCTGCAGCACATGGCGGTGGAACGCGGGCTGGCCGCCAACACCGTAGCGGCCTACCGCAGGGACCTGGGCCGTTACCTGCGGTTCCTGCAGGCGCGCGCGGTCGAGGAGCCGGCCACGGTGACCCGGCACGATGTCACGGCCTTCGCCCAGGCCATCACCGAGGGGTCCGACGGCGCCGCCGCCCTGAGCGTCAGGTCCGCGGCGCGTACCATCGTGGCCGTGCGGGGGCTGCATAAGTTCTGGACGCTCGAAGGGGTCACGGAGACCGACCCCGCGACTGACGTGCACCCGCCGATGCCCGGCAAACGCCTGCCGAAGGCGATTTCCGTGGCCGCTGTGACGCGGATCCTGGAGTCTGCGGGGGCAGACACCCCCACCGGGCTGCGCGACCGGGCGCTCTTGGAGTTCCTGTACGCGACCGGCGCCCGGATCAGTGAAGCCGTCGGCCTGGACGTCGACGATGTCAGCGTCGAACCGCAGAGCGACGGCCCCGCCGTCGTCCGTCTGTTCGGCAAAGGATCCAAGGAGCGGCTGGTGCCGCTGGGCTCCTTCGCCGCGCAGGCGGCGGACGCGTACCTGGTCCGTGGACGTCCGGGCTTGGCCGCGAAGGGGCACGGCACACCGGCCTTGTTCCTCAACGCCCGCGGGGGCCGGCTGAGCCGCCAAAGCGCCTGGACTATTTTGAAAACCGCCGCCGAGAAGGCCGGGATCACCCAGCCCGTGTCCCCGCACACCCTGCGGCACTCCTTCGCCACCCACCTGCTGGAGGGCGGCGCGGACGTCCGGGTGGTGCAGGAGCTGCTGGGCCACGCGTCCGTCACCACAACGCAGATCTACACCCTCGTCACCGCCGATACCCTCCGCGAAGTTTACGCGGCGGCGCATCCGCGGGCCCGGGGCTGAGGCGGGCCCGCGGGGCACCGGCCGGTTGCATCGGGACGCACCGTCGACGTCGTCGCGCCGGGCTAGACTCGCTGCCATGACTGTCGCCGTTGCCCTGTGCTTCCTGCTCCGGGAGGAAGCCGGGCGCCGTTACGTGCTGCTCGGCCGGAAGAAGACCGGGTTCGGCACCGGGAAGGTCGTGGGGGTCGGCGGCAAGGTGGAGCCGGGGGAGGGCGACGACGACGCGGCCTGCCGGGAAATGCAGGAAGAGACCGGAGTCCGCGTCGGGCCCGAGGCCCTGGAGCAGGCCGGACGGATCTTCTTTGATTTCCCGGCCCAGCCCCCGTGGAACATGGACACCGCGCTCTTCGTGGCCCGGCGGTGGGAGGGCGACCCGGTCGAGTCCGCGGAAATCGCGCCGGCCTGGTACCGGGTGGACCGGCTGCCGCTGGCGCAGATGTGGCAGGACGCCGGCCACTGGCTGCCGCTGGCGTTGTCGGGGCAGCGGCCGCGGCTGCGGGTGCTGATGCAGCCGGATAACGAAACGGTGGCCGGCGTCGAGAATCTCGACACCGGCCACCGCGTGGCCTGGCAGATTTAGCGGCCCAGCTCCCGCTGGGCGGGCCCGTTGTATTCACTGAGCGGCCGGATCAGCGAGTTCGACTCCAACTGCTCCATGATGTGCGCGGTCCAGCCGGTGATGCGGCTGGCCACGAACAGCGGGGTGAACATCTCGGTGTCGAATCCCATCAGGTGGTAGGTGGGGCCGGCGGGGTAATCCAGGTTCGGCTTGATGTCCTTCGCCTCGGCCATCGCGTGCTCCAGGCCGTCGTAGAGGCCAAGTATTTCGGGCCGCCCATAGTGTTCGATCATCTTGTCCAGCGCGGCCTTCATGGTCGGTACCCGGGAATCGCCGTGCTTGTAGACCCGGTGGCCGAAGCCCATCACCTTCTGCTTTTCGGCCAGCGCCTGTTCCATCCAGGTCCGGGCGCGTGCGGCGGCTTCCTCGCGGGGCTCGTCAGGGCGAATGCCGATCTGCTCGAAGGTGTGCATGACCGCCTCGTTGGCTCCGCCGTGTAGCGGGCCCTTCAGCGCGCCGATCGCACCGGTCACGGCCGAGTGCAGGTCGGAGAGCGTGGAGGTGATCACCCGCGCCGCGAACGTGGACGCGTTGAACGAGTGCTCCGCGTACAGGATCATCGACACGTTGAACGCGTCCACGACCTCCGGCGCGGCCTCTTCACCAAAGGACATCCACAGGAAGTTCGCCGCATAGCCCAGGTCCGCGCGCGGTTCCACCAGGTCCTGGCCGCGGCGCCGGCGCTGGTCGTAGGCGACGACCGCCGGGAAGGCCGCCAGCAGTTCCACGGCCTTGGACATGTTCGCCTCCGGAGAGGAATCGCCGGCCAGCGGGTGCCGGGCCCCGATCACGCTGGCGGCGGTCCGGCAGACATCCATCGGGTGGGCCTCGGCCGGCAGGGCATCGATGACCGATTTCACCACCGGGTCCAGCGCGCGTCCGCCGCGTTCGGCCGCGGTGAACTCCCGCAACTGGTCGCTGTCCGGCAGCTCCGAGTTCCACAGCAGGTAGGCCACTTCTTCGAAGCTGCAGTGCGCGGCCAGGTCCTGGACCGGGTAGCCGCGGTACAGCAGCGAGTTCGTCTCCGCGTTGACCTTGGAAATCTTCGTGGTGTCGACGACGACGCCGGCCAGCCCCTTGCGGATCTGCGGTGCTTCGGTTGATGCATCGGTGCTCATGGCGACTCCTATGTCTTGTGGTCAGTGCCGGCCGGGCACGTGGAAATTGAATACAGAGGTGTCGAATTGGTTATACGCCTCATAATCCACCAATTCGTACAAACGCGCACGGGTGAGCATGTCCGCGACCTGCGCTTGCTGGGTTCCGTCGGCTTTGATCGCGTCCAGGGTGCGCTCGGCGGCGCCCATCGCGCTGCGCAGCAGGGTCACCGGATAGATCACCATGTTCACACCCACGGAGGACAGCTGGTCCGCGGTGAACAGGTCGCTCTTGCCGAACTCGGTCATGTTGGCCAGCACCGGCACGTCGACGGCGTCGCGGATGGCACCGAATTCCTCCAGGGTCCTCATGGCCTCGGGGAAGATGGCGTCCGCACCCGCGTCGACCAGGGCGCGGGCACGGTCCTGCGCGGCGGCCAGGCCGTCCACGGCCCGGATGTCGGTGCGCGCCATGATCAGGAAGTTCGGGTCCCGGCGGGCATCGGCGGCGGCGCGGATCCGCTTGCTGGCGGTCTCCAGGTCCACCACGTTCTTGCCGTCCAGGTGGCCGCAGCGTTTGGGGTTGAACTGGTCCTCGATGTGGCAGCCGGCCAGGCCGGCGTTTTCCAGTTCCTGGACCGTGCGCGCCACGTTCATCGGCTCGCCGAAGCCGGTGTCGGCGTCCACCAGGGCCGGCAGGTCGGTCATCCGCGCGATCTGCCCGGCCCGGGTGGCGACCTCGGTCAGCGTGGTCAGCCCGATGTCCGGCAGCCCTAGGTCGTTGGCCAGCACAGCGCCGGAGATGTAGACGCCGTCGAACCCCTTCTCCTGAATCAGCCGCGCCGAGAGGGGATTGAACGCCCCGGGGAACTGCTGCAGCTTCCCGGAGGCCAGCCCCTCGCGCAGTGTCCGGCGCTTCTGCTCCGGGGTGGTAGCGGAGTAGAGCATTTAGAACAGCCCCTTCGGCCCGGCCGCGGGGTCGATGACGCCGTCGGCGGCCTGGATGTTCAGCTGGTCCAGCTCGCCGGCGGCCAATTCGGGCAGTCGCTCGACGGCGGCCAGGAACCTGTCGATTTCGGCATCGTCGACGATGCCCTTGGCCAGGGTCCGCAGCTTGTTCACGTACTGCTCCCGGGCAAACGGGCGGGCGCCCAGCGGGTGGGCATCGGCCACGGCGATCTCGTCGGTGATCACCGTTCCGTTGGCCAGGGTGATCTCTACCGAGCCGCCGAAGGCCTTCTCGGCGATGTCCAGCGAATGGTAGCGGCGGGTCCACTCCGGGTCTTCCTCGGTGCTGACCTTCTGCCACAGCGCAACGGTGTCCGGCCGGGCCGCCCGCTCGGGGGCGTACGAATCAACGTGGTGCCAGGCGCCGTCCTGCAGCGCCACGGTAAAGATGTACGGGATCGAGTGGTCCAGCGTCTCGCGGGACGCCGTGGGGCTGTACTTCTGCGGATCGTTGGCGCCGGAGCCGATCACGTAGTGCGTGTGGTGGCTGGTCCTGATCAGCACGGACTTCACGTTCTCCGCGTCGGTGGCCTCCGGGTGCTCGCGGTGCAGCCTGCGGGCCAGGTCGATCCAGGCCTGGGCCTGGTACTCGGCGGAGTGCTCCTTGGTGTAGGTGTCCAGGATGGCCCGCTTCGGTTCTCCCGGGGCAGGCAGCGGCACGTCGTAGGAGGCGTCCGGGCCGTCCAGCAGCCAGGCGATGACGCCGTCCTCGCCCTCGTAGATCGGCACCGGCGAGGTCTGCCCGCGCATGGCCCGGTCCACTGCCTCCGCCGCCATCTTGCCGGCGAAGGCCGGTGCGTGGGCCTTCCACGTGGAGATTTCGCCCTTGCGCGACTGGCGGGTCGCCGTCGTCGTATGCAGCGCCTGACCCACGGCCTGGAAAATGGTCTCCGTATCCAGGCCCAGCAGCGTGCCGATCCCGGCGGCGGCCGACGGCCCCAGGTGGGCCACGTGGTCGATCTTGTGCTTGTGCAGGCAGATGGCCTTGACCAGGTTCACCTGGATCTCGTAACCGGTGGCGATGCCGCGCATCACATCGCGGCCGTTCGCGCCCACGTGCTGGGCCACCGCGAGGATCGGCGGGATGTTGTCGCCCGGGTGCGAGTAGTCGGCGGCCAGGAACGTGTCGTGGTAGTCCAGTTCGCGCACGGCCACGCCGTTGGCCCACGCCGCCCACTCCGGCGAGGTCTTCTGCGTGATGCCGAAGATGCCGGCGCCTTGACCGCCGCCGGAGACCGGGTGGCTCAGCGCCTGCGCACGCGCGGCGATAATCGGCCCGCGGTTCAGCGAGGCGACCGCCACCGAGGCGTTGTCGATGATCCGGTTGATGATCATCTCGGCCACGTCGGCGGAAACCTCCACCGGGTCGGTGGCTACGCGGGCAATCTTCTGGGCTAGCTGGTCCTCGCGCGGCAGGTTCTCTTCGCTGCGGTAGACGCGCACATGATGGTTGACGGTCATTCAGAATGTCCTCTCGGCTGGCAGGTCGGTCCGGTGTTTCGGATCGGTGGTCTTGAAGTGTTCAAGGCTCTGGTGAAGATGGATGCGGGTGGCCGCGGCTGCCACCTGGCTGTCGCCGTCGGCGATGGCGCCGGCGATGTTGGCGTGTTCGGCCGCCGAGGCCAGCAGGCGGGCCGGGTTGTCCCGTGCAAGCCGCCGGATCCTCACCAAATGGACGCGCAGGTTGGCCATCGCCTGGCGGAGGTAGGTATTGGCGGCGGCGTGGTCCACCGCGGCGTCCAGCCGGCCGACCAGCCGGTAGTAGGCCTGCGGGTCCGGGCCGGCGCCGCGCATGGCCTCGGCAGCCGCGAGGAACTCCTGCTGCAGCCGCCGGAATTCGGCCGGTTCGCCGCGTTTGGCGGCCAAAGCCGTCGCCTGGCACTCGAGTGCGGTGCGCAGTTCGAAGAGCTCGGTGACGTTCTCCAGTGAAACGTCGGCGACGACGACGCCGCGTCCGGTGTGGGGCGTGGCCAGCCCTTCGGCGGTCAGCCGGCCCAGCGCCTCGCGGAGCGGCGTGCGGGAGATGCCCAGCCGGGCGGCCTGCTCAACCTCGGCCAAAACCGTGCCCGGGGGCAGCCGCCATTCAACGATGTCCTCGCGCAGCGTCCAATACGCCCGTTCGCCGGCACGCAAGTTCTGCTTCATCCCGCTAGTGTATACACAACGGCGGGAAAAGCCAGGCTCATCGGGAAAATAGAGCGTCTTTGTATACATGCCGATCCGCCGCCGCCGGCGGGCATGCCGTCATTTACCGACGGCGAAGCGTAAACCTTAGACCTCTACTTGAAGCTAAAGGCTCGCCGATCATCAGCGGCCTGTCGATAGATAACAGGACGGTCACTGTAACCTTGTCAGGAAGAAGAACGGCAGCGAAACGATGGAAGCTGGGTTAGATACGTGAGCAGCGAACAAGGTTCGACAACCACTCTGCGGCAAGCGGACGAGGATGTCCTGGGCCCGACCGGGCGGCCGCTGACCGAGTTCCCTGAACCGCCCGTCCTGACGTCCCATGGCCCCGCGCGCATCGTGGCAATGGTCAACCAAAAGGGCGGCGTCGGCAAGACCACGTCCACCATCAACCTCGGCGCCGCCTTGGCCGAGGTCGGCCGCAAGGTCCTCCTGGTCGACTTCGACCCGCAGGGCGCCCTGTCGGCGGGGCTTGGCACCAATCCGCATGAGCTGGACCTGACCGTCTACAACGTGCTGATGGACCGGAAGACCGACATCCGCGAGGCGATCCAGCCCACGGACGTGGAAAACATCGACCTGCTGCCGGCCAACATCGACCTCTCGGCCGCGGAAGTGCAGCTGGTCAACGAGGTGGCGCGCGAACAGGTCCTGGCCCACGCGCTGCGCAAGGTCGAGGACGACTACGACGTCATCCTGATTGACTGCCAGCCCTCGCTGGGCCTGCTGACCGTCAACGCACTCACCGCGGCCCACGGCGTGATCATTCCGCTCATCTGCGAGTTCTTCGCGCTGCGCGCGGTGGCGCTGTTGGTGGAGACCATCGAGAAGGTCCAGGACCGGCTGAACCCGCGCCTGCAGATCGACGGCGTGTTGGCCACCATGTACGACGCCCGCACCCTGCACAGCCGCGAGGTCATCGGCCGGCTGCTGGAAGCCTTCGGCGACAAGGTCTTCGAAACCGTGATCAAACGCACCATCAAGTTCGCCGACGCCACCGTCGCCGCGGAACCGATTACCAGCTACGCGGGCAACCACGCCGGCGCGACCGCCTACCGCGACTTGGCCAAGGAGCTCATCGCCCGCGGCGGCGCCCCCTGATGACGCCGGCGCCGGCGGGGACGGTGCCGGCAGGCGGCCTCCCGGCAGGGCAGGACACCGTGCCCGGCGTCTCGGACCAGGAGGGCGACCGGAAACCGGCAGGCTTCGCCGTCACGCTGGACAACTTCAGCGGACCGTTCGATTTGTTGCTGGGACTGATCTCCAAGCACGAACTGGACATCACCGAAGTGGCGCTTGCCCGCGTCACGGACGAGTTCATCTCCTACATCCGCCGCCTCCAGGCCGACGGCAATGACAAGGCCCTGGACGAAGCCAGCGAGTTCCTCGTCATCGCGGCGACCCTGCTGGACCTCAAGGCCGCCCGGCTGCTGCCCACCGGCGAGGTGGAGGACGACGAGGACATCGCCCTGCTCGAGGCCCGGGACCTGCTCTTCGCCCGGCTGCTGCAGTACAAGGCCTTCAAGGAAATCGCGGCCCTGCTCGGCCAGCGCCTGGCCCGGGAGGCCGAACGCTTCCCGCGGCAGGTCGCGCTGGAGCCGCAGTTCGCCGCGCTGCTGCCCGAGCTTATCTGGCGCACGCCCCTGGCGGACTTTGCCGCCCTTGCGGCCAAAGCGCTGGAGCCCAAGGAGCCCGCGCCGACCCAGGTCGGGCTCTCGCACCTGCACGCGCCGCCGGTCAGCGTGAAGGAGCAGTCGGCGATCCTTGGGGCGCGCCTGCAGGCAGGCCCGCCGCTGACGTTCCGGGCCCTCACCGACGACGCGGACGGCGCGCTGGTGGTGGTTGCCCGCTTCCTGGCGCTGTTGGAGATGTTCCGCGACGGCGTCATCGCCTTCGACCAGGTTGCGCCGCTCGGCGAGCTGACGGTCCATTGGACCGGGCCGGACGCGGAATGGACCGGCGCCAACCTCAGCGAGGAATACGACAACGCCCCGGCCGCCGACACGGCCGCGGACACAACGGAGGGACGCGATGACTGATCCGCTGGAGGAGACGGCGGGGCCCGAGGTCGATGTGGAACGGTTGCCGGGCGGTGCCCGCGCCGCGTTGGAAGCGGTCCTGATGGTTATCGACGAACCGGCTACCGATGTTGAATTGGCCACAGCGCTGGCCCTTCCGGTGGGCACGGTCCAGGCGCTGCTGCTGGATCTGCAGCGCGATTACGACGGCGGCGTCCGCTCCGAAGGGCGGCCCGCCGCGGAGCCGCGGGGCTTTGAGCTGCGCCACATCGCCGGCGGCTGGCGGATCTTCTCGCGCAGCGATTTCGCGCCGCTGGTGTCCCGTTTCGTGCTGGAAGGCCAGACCGCGCGGTTGACCCAGGCCGCCTTGGAGACGCTGGCCGTCATCGCGTACCGGCAGCCGGTCTCGCGGGCCCGGGTTTCGGCGATCCGAGGAGTCAATGTCGATTCCGTGGTGCGCACGCTGACCCAGCGCGGCCTCATCGAGGATTCCGGCACCGATCCGGAGACCGGAGCCGTCCTGTACCGGACCACCTCTTATTTTCTGGAAAGATTGGGGATAGGAAGCATCGGCGAACTGCCGGAGATCGCCCCGCATCTGCCGGGACTGGAAAACCTGTCCGAGTACGACGACGCTTCGCTCTAGGCTGCCGGCCTCCGGCAGCAGCAGACCATTGAAGTAGTTTCCACGGGTAAGGATCCACCATGACACAACCGCCTCGTTCCGGCTCCGGACGGAACAACCCCCGCGGCGGAAAACGTCCCGGCGACGGCCGCCGTCCGGACGATGCCGAGCGCCGTCCGCAGGGCGGTTCCGCCCAGGGACGTGGCCGGCCCGGTCAGGGGACCGGCAGCGCCGGCCGGACCGGTGCCGGCAAGCAGGGCGGCGGCCGCTCCGGGGCGGCCGGACGGGACCAGGGCCGCAACGAGTTCGGCACAGGCGCCGGTCAGCCCGGTGCCCGCCGCGGCCCGGCCGAGCCCGGTGCTGCCAAGCACGGGAGCCGCAAGCCGTCGACGGCCGGTCCGGGCCAAGGAAAGCCGGCCAAACCGGCCGGCGGCAAGACCGGCGGCAAGGCCGGTGCCGGCAAGTCTCGCGGCGGGCAGCCGCAGCGTCCCGCCGGGCCGCGGCCCTTCGGACGGGAACGGTTCGGCCAGAACCTCGGACCGGTCAGCCGCCCGGACCGTCCCTCGCGGGCGGGAGCGGGGGCGGCCTCCGAGCTGCACGATCCCGAGGGCATGCGCCTGCAGAAGGTGCTCGCCGGCGCGGGCGTGGCCTCCCGCCGGGTGTGCGAGGAATTGATCCAGGCCGGCCGGGTCGAGGTGGACGGCGTGACCGTGCGCGAACTTGGCCTGCGCGTCGACCCGTCCCGCGCCGTCATCCATGTGGACGGCATCCGCGTCCAGATGGATGAAACGCTGACGTACCTGGTCTTCAACAAGCCAAAGGGCGTTGTCTCCACCATGGAGGATCCGGAGGGACGCCCCTGCATCAGCGACTACCTCAAGCCGCAGCAGGGCCAGCGGCTGTTCCATGTGGGGCGGCTGGACCAGGCCACCGAAGGCCTGCTGCTGCTGACCAACGACGGCGAACTCGCCAACCGCCTCACCCACCCGTCCTACGAGGTCCCCAAGACGTATCTGGTGCAGGTCCGCGGGCCCATGCCGCACGGCGTCGGAGCGCGGATGAAATCTGGGATCGAGCTGGAAGACGGCGTGTCCTCGGTCGATTCGTTTAAGCTCGTCGACTCGACGCCGGGACACGTCCTGGTGGAAGTCGTGCTGCATTCGGGCAAAAACCGCGTCGTGCGGCGGTTGTTTGACGCCGTCGGCCACCCCGTGGAACGGCTCGTCCGGATCCAGTTCGGCCCCATCCGGCTGGGCGACCAGCGACAGGGCAGCATCCGCGCCCTCGGCCGCCAGGAAGCAGGGCACCTGCTGGCCCTGGTGGGGATGTAGCCGGTGAACCCGGCACACGCGCAGGCGACCCACCTGTCCGGGCCGGTCCTGGTGATGGGAACCGGGCTGCTCGGAGCCAGCATCGGGCTCGGCCTGCGGGCCCGCGGCATCGACGTCCTGCTCTCGGACCCCTCGCCGTCGGCCCAGGCGGTGGCGCAGGATATCGGTGCCGGCCGGATCCTGCCCGCCGGCGAGAGGGTGGAGCCCCAGTTGGTCGTCGTCGCGGCGCCCCCGGATGTCACCGCCGCCGTCGTGTCGAGTGCGCTGCGCGACTACCCGGACGCCGTCGTCGTGGATATTGCCAGCGTCAAGACGGCCGTCTTCGAGGCGCTGGCCAAGGACCCGGACCTGGCGGAGGCGGACCTGGGCCGCTACGTGGGCACCCACCCGATGGCTGGGCGGGAGAAGTCCGGCCCCGTGGCCGCCCGCGGCGAGATCTTCACGTCGATGCCGTGGGTCCTGTGCCCGTCGGAGTTGTCCTCGCCGGGGGCGGTGAAGACCGCGCACGCGCTGGCGATCGACCTGGGCGCGGTGGTCTCACGCATGTCGGCCGACGAACATGACGCCGCCGTGGCGTTGATCTCGCACCTGCCGCAAGTGATGTCCTCGCTGCTGGCCAGCCGGCTGCAGGACACGCCGGCGCATGCCTTGTCCCTTTCGGGCCAGGGCCTGCGCGACGTCACGCGGATCGCGGCCAGCGACCCGGCGTTGTGGGTGCAGATCCTCGGCGCGAACGCGTCGCGGCTCGTTGACATCCTGTACGGCGTCCGCGAAGACCTGGAACGGCTGATCAGGACGCTTGAGCACCCCGAGGCCGACGGCTCCCGGTTGGACATGGCCCAGCTGATCAGCGAAGGCAACGCCGGCCAGGCGCGGATTCCCGGCAAGCACGGCGCTCCTCCGCAGGCGTTCGCGTGGCTGACCGTCCTGGTCGACGATACGCCGGGCCAAATCGCCCGCCTGCTGACCGAGATCGGCGAGGTGGGCATCAACCTGGAAGACCTGCGCCTGGAACACTCGGCGGGCCAGCCGGTGGGGCTGGCGGAGCTTGCCGTGCTGCCCAGCAGGCGGCACGAATTAATTGATTATTTGACCTCACGTGGATGGAAGGTTGTGCAATGAGCGCGGCGGAAGTGGATATGGCTCGTTACCGGCAGGGCAAGGCGCTGGTGGTTGCCATCGACGGGCCGTCGGGCTCCGGCAAGTCGTCCGTCAGCAAGGAAACCGCACGCCGGCTGCACGCGTCCTACCTGGACACCGGCGCCATGTACCGTGCCGTGACCTGGTACTGCGTTAACACCGGTGTGGACCTGGCGGATGCGGCGGCCGTCGAGCAGGCCAGCAAGGACGTGGACCTGCAGATCAGCACCCACCCGGACGACGAATACGTGCGCATCGGCTCCACGGACATCACCGACGAAATCCGCGAGCCGTCAATCTCCGCCTCCGTGAGCGCCGTGGCCACGACGCTGGGGGCACGGGCCGAACTGGTCCGGCGCCAGCAGCAGATCATCGCCGACTCCGGCCGCCGGATCGTGGCCGAGGGCCGCGACATCACCACGGTCGTCGCTCCCGACGCCGAGGTGCGGCTGCTGCTGACCGCCAGCGAAGAAGCAAGGCTGCGCCGTCGCGGCCTCCAGCTGGGCGGAACGCAGAGCGACGCCGACCTGCACGAGCAGGTGCTGGCCCGCGACGCCAAGGATTCGACCGTGGTGAATTTTTCCGAGGCCGCCGACGGCGTCTTCACGGTGGATTCATCCGATCTGGACTTCGAACAAACCGTCGAAGCGGTGCTCGCCGTCGTCCGGCATGCCGCACACTGAACCCGCCGCCGCCCTCAGCCCGGGGGTGGCCTGGCTGGCGTTGAACAGCGGTGCCCCCGTGGTGCCGGCGGCTGCCCTCGGTGTCCGGGCGTGTTTCAATGGACACTGCAGCCGAAGAGATCCGCCGGCAGCTGTCCGGCCATGTCCGGCACAGCGTGGCGCTCACCGGGCAGCCGCTTCCGGCCAACCACGCCCCCGACGACAACCGGCTTGCTGCCTACCCAGAAGGAACAGACGATGAGTGACACCCAGCCCGGATCCTCCCCGGCGGACCGGCCGGCCGACGAGGAATACCGTCCGGCGGGCGAGGACCAGATCGCCGAGCACATGCTCGAGATCGATGACGACGAAGCCGAGTTGCGCGCCGCGTCGCTGCGCGCCGGCCTGGCCGACTACGACCTTGACGACGACGACGCCGCGCTGCTGGCCGCGGCCGAAGAACCCGTCCCCGACGACGAACCGCTCCGGGTGGCCCCCGTGCTGGCCATCGTCGGCCGGCCTAATGTGGGCAAGTCGACGCTGGTGAACAGGATCCTGGGCCGGCGCGAGGCAGTCGTCGAAGACACCCCCGGCGTCACCCGCGACCGGGTCTCCTACTCGGCCCATTGGAACGGACGCCCCTTCACCCTGGTGGACACCGGCGGCTGGGAGCATGACGCCCGCGGCATCCACGCCCGCGTCGCCGACCAGGCCGAAATCGCGGTGGACATGGCCGACGCCGTCCTGCTGGTCGTCGACGCCAACGTCGGCGCCACGGCCACGGACGAGGCAGTGGTGAAGATGCTGCGCCGCAAGAAGAAGCCGGTCATCCTGGTGGCCAACAAGGTGGACGACCTGGCACAGGAAGCCGAAGCCGCAGGCCTGTGGGGCCTAGGCTTCGGCGAGCCCTATCCCGTGTCGGCACTGCACGGCCGGGGAACGGCCGACATGCTCGACGCGGCCCTGGAGGTGCTGCCCGAATTCTCGGCCTACGGGGGACTCGAGCGCACGGGAGGGCCCCGGCGGATCGCCCTGATCGGCCGCCCGAACGTGGGCAAATCGTCGCTGCTGAACAAGCTGGCCGGGAGCGAGCGGGTCGTGGTCGACACGATTGCCGGCACCACCCGCGATCCGGTCGACGAAATGATCGAACTGGGCGGACGGACGTGGCGCTTCGTCGACACGGCCGGGATCCGGCGCCGCGTGCACATGCAGCAAGGCGCCGACTTCTATGCCTCGCTCCGCACGCAGGCCGCGCTCGAAAAGGCGGAGGTCGCCGTCGTGCTGCTGGCCGTGGACGAGGTGCTCAGCGAGCAGGACGTGCGCATCCTGCAGCTGGCCATCGATTCCGGCCGGGCCCTGGTGCTTGCCTTCAACAAGTGGGACCTGCTGGACGACGACCGCCGCCGGTACCTCGAACGCGAGATCGAGCAGGACCTGGCCCACGTGGACTGGGCGCCCCGGGTGAACATCTCGGCCAAGACCGGCTGGCACAAGGACAGGCTGGTCCCGGCGCTGGACCGTGCCCTCGAGTCCTGGGACAAGCGCATCCCCACCGGACGCCTGAATGCCTTCCTGGGCGAACTGGTCGCGGCCCACCCGCACCCGGTACGCGGGGGCAAGCAGCCGCGCATCCTGTTCGGCACGCAGGCTTCCTCGCGGCCGCCGAAGTTCGTGCTGTTCACCACCGGTTTCCTGGACCCCGGCTACCGCCGCTTCATCACCCGCAGGCTGCGTGAAACATTCGGCTTCGAAGGCACCCCGATCGAGGTCAGCATGCGGGTGCGCGAGAAGCGGTCGCGCAAGCATTGAGCCGGGGCCCGGCCCCGGCGCCGCCGCCCGCGGATTGGGGCCAGGGCGCCGGCCCCGCCGCCCGCGGTGGCGCCGGGTGGTCATGACGCAGGGAAAAATGCTGTACAGTATTTGAGGTGGTTCCGCCGGTTGCATGAAGGCGGAACTTCGGGTTGTGGCGCAGCTTGGTAGCGCACTTGACTGGGGGTCAAGGGGTCGCAGGTTCAAATCCTGTCAACCCGACAGCAAGGGATCCGGTCCGCGAGGGCCGGGTCCCTTTTCCATTGGCTTGTGCAAGGCCCTGTATGCCTATACTTTCAGCGATGGCGGGGAAAGGGTTCCTTGCCGGAGCAACTGGCCGTCCATGGTGCGAGAAAGGCAACCGATGAGCAATATTCCTGCCGACCTGAAGTACACAGCCGAGCATGAGTGGGTGGCTGCCGCCGACGCCGAAGGCACGGTGCGCCTGGGTATCACCGACTTTGCGCAGGACGCGCTCGGCGATGTGGTCTACGTGCAGATGCCGGAAGCCGGCTCCTCCATCACCGCCAACGAGGTCATCGGCGAGGTGGAATCGACCAAGAGCGTCAGCGACATCTACGCTCCCGTCAGCGGCGAGGTCGCGGCCGTCAACGACGCCCTGGAGACCGACCCGGCCCTGATCAACTCCGATCCGTACGGGGAGGGGTGGCTGCTGGAGGTCAAGCTGTCGGATCCGGCGGCGCTGGAGACCTTGCTCAGTGCCCCGGAGTATGAACAGCAGGTAGGCTAGGAGCTACCGGAGCCACTCGACGGCCAACCGGTCCTGAACCGGTTGGCCGCTACATTTTTACGGGAGGAACTATTGATGGTGGGCGAAGCTCGCAACGCCACGGATAACGGGAACGGCGACAGCCGGAACCCGGAGGCGCACGCGGAAACCACATCCATCTCTTTGCCGCCGCAGACCCTGGCCCACGTCGCCAAACCGAGGCTCTCCCGCGAAGAGGAAGCATCGGTGATCGCGCTGCCTGCGGGGTCGGCGCTGCTGATAGCCCACGACGGCCCGAACGCCGGGGCCCGGTTCCTGCTGGACCAGGACGTCACCACCGCCGGCCGGCATCCGGAAGCGGACATCTTCCTTGACGATGTCACGGTGTCGCGCAAGCACGCGGAATTCCGCCGCTCCGGCGACGGCTTCATGGTGGTGGACTCCGGCAGCCTTAACGGCACCTACGTGAACAACGACCGTGTGGACAGCCTGCAGCTGCGGACAGGCAATGAGGTGCAGATCGGCAAGTTCCGCCTGACCTACTACGCAGGCACGGCGGCAAAGGGGCAGGGCTAACCGGTGCCCGGGTCCCAGCCAGCACGGCGCACCCTCGGGGCGTCCCGGGAGGGGTACCGCAGCAGCGTCCTCAACATCGGCGAGGTGCTGCAACAGCTGACGGAGGACTTCCCGCAGATCACGGCCTCCAAGATCCGGTTCCTGGAGGAGAAGGGGCTCATCAGCCCCCAACGGACGCCGGCGGGCTACCGGAAGTACACCGGCCAGGACGTTGAACGCCTCCGTTTCGTGCTGGCCCTGCAGCGCGACCAGTACCTGCCGCTCAAGGTCATCAAGGATTATCTGGACGCGATCGATCGTGGCGAGCGGCCGGAAGCCCTGCCCGGCGGCATGACCCTGGCCCCCCGGATGGTCTCGGAGCCGCTGGCGGCAGAACTGAACGGACGCGGCCGGGCGCTCACCCGGGCCGAGCTCCTGCAGGCCAGCGGAGCCTCCACGGAACTCGTGGACGACCTGTTGGCTTACGGCCTGATCCACGCCGAGGACGCCTGTTTCGACGAACACGCACTCAAGGTCGTGCGCGCCTGCAGGCAGCTGGCCAGCCATGGCATCGAACCTCGGCACCTCCGCCCGTTCCGGGCCGCCGCAGACCGCGAGGTCGGGCTGGTGGAGCGTGCGGTGGCCCCGCTGGCGTCCCGGCGCGACGTCGCCTCCCGCGCGCGCGCCGCGGAAGCGGCCAAGGAAATCAGCGATCTGTGCCTGAACTTGCATACGGCGCTGGTTCACGGGCACCTGGCCCAGATGGACCGCTGAACGGAGAAGCCATGCTCGAACTCGAGGTTGTCGGAGTCCGCATTGAACTCCCGTCGAACCAGCCGCTGGTGCTGCTCAAGGAAACCGACGGCGAGCGGCACATACCCATCTGGATCGGTGCGCCGGAAGCCAGCGCGATTGCGTTCGCCCAGCAGGGCATCAAACCGCCGCGCCCCATGACCCACGACCTGCTCCGCGACGTCGTGGACGTGCTCGGCCGGCGGATCACCGAAGTCCGCCTGGTGACGGTCCAGGACACCGTCTTCTTTGCCGAGCTGGTGTTTGACGGCGGGGTGACCGTCAGCTCCCGCGCCTCGGACGCCATCGCGGTGGCACTGCGGGTGCCCTGCCCGATCTACTGTGCGGACGAGGTAATGGACGAGGCCGGGGTCAAGATCGCCGAAGCGGCCGACGATGAGGAATCCGACGGCCCGGCGCAGGAGAACGCGGAAAGCCAGTTGCGCGAGTTCAGGGAATTCCTCGCCGACGTGGAGCCCGAGGACTTCGAGAAATAGCCGTCGCCGGCATCTGGTTCCGGCGCCCGAACCGCCCGGCCCGGCGCCGGGGCATCCGACACGCCGCAGCAAAAATGCCAGCGTCTTTGACCGGCGGCCCCCGCCGTTCTAACGTCGAAGCATACAGTTCCCATTGCACCGCAGGCCATCTCAAGGCAGACTTAGACCAGACCTCTGGGCTGACTGCGAAGCTCATTCCCCACAGGGAACTTCGACAAGGAGGGTTCACGTGAGTCCTAAAGGTGATGCAGGCGAGATGCCGCACGCTCTGCAGACCGGCGCTGCCATACCCGCAAGTGCCCAGGGCTTGCTGTTCACCGAAGACCTGCCCGTGCTGGACGAGGACGCCGGTTACCGCGGTCCCACGGCATGCAAGGCAGCCGGCATCACCTACCGGCAGTTGGACTACTGGGCACGCACCGGACTGGTGGAACCTGCCGTCCGCGGCGCCTCCGGCTCCGGCTCGCAGCGCCTCTACAGCTTCCGCGACATCCTGGTCCTGAAGGTGGTTAAGCGCCTGCTCGACACCGGCGTCTCGCTGCAGCAGATCCGCTCCGCCGTCGGCCACCTGCGCGAACGCGGCGTGGAAGATCTGGCCCAGATCACCCTCATGAGCGACGGCGCCAGCGTGTACGAGTGCACCTCCGCCGACGAGGTCATCGACTTGGTCCAGGGCGGACAGGGCGTCTTTGGCATCGCCGTCGGCCGGGTGTGGCGAGAGGTCGAAGGCAGCCTCGCCGAGCTCCCCAGCGAACATGCCGCAGAGGAACAGGATTTTCCCGACGACGAGCTGAGCCGCCGGCGCGCCGCGCGCAAGATCAGCTGACCGCACACAGGACACAACAGCGGGAGGGGCTCCGGGAAACCGGGGCCCCTCCCGCTGATTAAAGTGCGACCCGGTGAAAAGGTGCGTTCAGGTCGGGTTTAAGTTGCGATGCCGGCGGGTTTGAGCGCCGATCCGGGCGGAGACCCGCCGCCCGGGCCGGGACCTGTTGTCAGGAGGGCTGGCGGCGGAGCGCGCGGCTGCGCATCCGGCCGGAATCGGTCAGGTTCTTGAGCAGCTCGTCGAAAAGCGCGGCCGCCTGGCGTGCCGATTCACCCGGCCACTGGTGGACGGAATGCGCTGCCCCCTGGATCTGCTGCCAGTTCGCCTGCTCGGCGATGGTGGGGGAGAGCAGCAGGTCGCCGAACATGGTTTTCATTTCGGCCAGCCGGTAACCGTGTTCGTTGGAGCTGGGCCGGACACGGTTGGCCACGACGCCGGCCGTCTTCAGGTCGGGGGCGAATTCCTCCCGGAACAAATCGATGGCGCGCATGGTGCGCTCGGTGCCCGCAACCGAGAAGAGGCTCGGCTCGGCCACGAGAAGCACCCGGGTGCTCGCCGTCCACGCCATGCGCGTCAGCCCGTTGAGCGACGGCGGGCAGTCGATGAGCACCAGCGAGTAGTCGTTCACGCGGGAGAGCACGGTGGAGAGCCTGCGCAGGTCCCGGCGGCTCAGATCGGGCCGGTCGTAGATGCCGGAGTAGGCGGAGCCGATGGCGACGTCGAGAACCTTCCGGCCGGAAGCCGGCGCGCTGCCGGGATCCGCCGAGGCCACCCAGCCGCTCGGGGCGGCGTTGGCCCGCAGGTCGGCCTTGCGCGCGTTCTTGAGGAGCCGGCCGACGTCGGTCTGGCGGGACGGCTTGACGCCTAATCCCGTGGTCGCGTCAGCATGCGGATCCAAGTCGATGACCAAGGTGGGGATTCCCGCTGCCAGCGCCGCAGAGGCCAGGCCCAGCGTGACCGAGGTCTTGCCGACCCCGCCCTTGAGGCTGCTGATGCTCACTACTTGCACGTAAAAACCAAAACCTAACGTATCGAGTCGTGGGGCTTCTGCGCCGGACCTGTCTTCACGGCACCCTATTCATCATAAGTGGAGCGCCGCAGCACACCGTGCCACCGCCGCCGCCGGGGCGTTTCGCCGCTTGCGCCGTAACATGCGGCCCGCAAGAACCGCCACGGCGCGTGATCTGTGCAACACTGGCTTGCCAGCCCGGCTCGCCGTCCGTGAGACTTGGCTCACTGAGTCCGCCGGCACCGGCGCCGGACGGTCGTGTTTCGCATGCAAGTCCGGACCCGGCAACGATGCAGGAGTGAAATGTTCGAAAAGATCCTGGTAGCCAACCGTGGCGAAATCGCCATCAGGGCGTTCCGCGCGGCCTACGAACTGGGCGCCAAAACGGTGGCTGTCTTCCCGTATGAAGACCGCAACTCGATCCACCGGCAGAAGGCCGACGAAGCGTATCTGATCGGCGAGCAGGGGCATCCGGTCCGGGCTTACCTCGACGTCAACGAAATCATCCGGGTCGCCAAGGAGTCGGGCGCGGACGCCATCTATCCCGGTTACGGATTCCTGTCCGAAAATCCCGACCTGGCCCGCGCTGCCACCGGTGCCGGTATCGCCTTCGTCGGCCCCAAGGCCGATGTGCTGCAGCTCGCGGGACACAAGGTCCATGCCCTGCAGGCAGCCCGCCGGGCCGGGATTCCGGTGCTGAAGTCCACCGAACCCAGTGCCGATCCGGAGAAGTTGCTGGCCGAAGCCGAGGAGATCGGCTTCCCGATCTTCGTCAAGGCGGTTGCCGGCGGCGGCGGCCGCGGCATGCGCCGGGTCGACAGCCGCAAGGATCTCCCGGACGCCCTCGCGGCCGCCATGCGGGAAGCCGATACGGCCTTCGGCGATCCCACCGTTTTCCTTGAGCAGGCCGTGTTGCGGCCGCGCCACATCGAAGTGCAGATCCTGGCCGACGGGCAGGGCAACGTCATGCACCTCTTCGAACGCGACTGCTCGCTCCAGCGCCGGCACCAGAAGGTCATCGAAATCGCCCCCGCACCCAACCTGGACGAGGGCATCCGGCAGGCACTGTACCGGGACGCGGTCACGTTCGCGCAGGCACTCGGATACACCAATGCCGGTACGGTCGAGTTCCTGGTGGACACGGTCGGTGAACGGGCGGGGCAGCATGTCTTCATCGAGATGAACCCCCGCATCCAGGTCGAGCACACGGTGACCGAGGAGATCACCGACGTCGACCTGGTGCAGTCCCAGCTGCGGATCGCCGCCGGCGAAACCCTGGCTGAGCTCGGCCTGTCCCAGCAGACCGTGTCCGTCAAGGGCACGGCCATGCAGTCCCGGATCACCACCGAGGACCCGGCCAACGGCTTCCGTCCCGACGTGGGCAAGATCACCGCCTACCGGTCGGCGGGCGGCGCCGGCGTCCGGCTGGACGGCGGAACCATCTACACCGGTGCCGAGATCAGCCCGCACTTTGACTCGATGCTGGTCAAGCTCACCTGCCGCGGCCGGGACTTCGCGACGGCGGCCGCCCGCGCCAGGCGCGCCCTGGCCGAGTTCCGCATCCGCGGCGTCTCCACGAACATCGCGTTCCTGCAGGCGGTGCTGGAGGACCCGGACTTCCTGGCCGGCAACGTCGCCACCTCGTTCATCGACGAGCGGCCCCAGCTGCTCAAGGCCCGTGTCTCGGCCGACCGCGGCACCAAGCTGCTCACCTGGCTGGCGGACGTCACCGTGAACAAACCGCACGGCGAGCTGCCGGTGGCCACCGCACCGGTGGCGAAGCTGCCCGAACCCGCCAGGCAGGCGCTGGAGGCCACCGGTGCGCTGGCCGCCGTTCCGGCGTCCGGCTCGCGGCAGCGGCTGCAGCAACTGGGCCCGGAGAAGTTTGCGGCCGCGCTGCGCGCCCAGACAGCCGTGGCGGTCACGGACACCACCTTCCGTGACGCCCACCAGTCGCTGCTGGCTACCCGAGTACGCACCAAGGACCTGCTGAACGCCGCGCCCGCCGTCTCGGCCCTGACCCCGCAGCTCCTCTCGGTGGAGGCGTGGGGCGGCGCAACCTACGACGTCGCGCTGCGGTTCTTGGGCGAGGATCCGTGGGAGCGGTTGGCGGCGCTGCGCCAGGCGATGCCGAACATCTGCCTGCAGATGCTGCTGCGCGGGCGGAACACCGTCGGTTATACCCCGTACCCGGAGGAAGTCACCAAGGCTTTCGTGCGGGAAGCGGCCGCCACCGGCATCGACATTTTCAGAATTTTCGATGCGCTCAACGATGTCTCCCAGATGGAACCGGCGATCCGGGCCGTGCGGGAGACCGGAACGGCCGTGGCCGAAGTCGCACTCTGCTACACCGGGGACCTGCTGGATCCGGCGGAGGACCTGTACACGCTGGACTACTACCTTGAGTTGGCCGGCCGGAGCGTTGATGCCGGGGCGCATATCCTGGCGATCAAGGACATGGCCGGCCTGCTGCGCCCGGCGGCCGCGGCCAAGCTGGTCACGGCGCTGCGCGAGCGGTTCGATCTGCCGGTGCACGTGCACACCCACGATACGGCCGGGGGCCAGCTGGCGACGCTGCTGGCCGCCGTCGACGCCGGCGCAGATGCGGTGGACGTCGCCAGCGCAGCCATGGCCGGAACCACCAGCCAGCCGCCCATGTCGGCGCTGGTCGCGGCGTTGGCGCACACCGAACGCGACACCGGCCTGGACCTGGCCGCCGTTGGCTCGCTGGAGCCCTACTGGGAAGCGGTCCGCCGCGTCTACGCCCCGTTCGAGTCGGGGTTGCCGGGGCCGACCGGCCGCGTGTATGCGCACGAGATTCCGGGCGGCCAGCTCTCCAACCTCAGGCAGCAGGCCAACGCGCTGGGACTCGGGGAGCGGTTCGAGGCGATCGAGGACATGTACTCCGCCGCGGACAAGATCCTGGGCCGCTTGGTGAAGGTGACCCCGTCGTCCAAGGTAGTGGGCGACCTGGCCCTCCAGTTGGTCGGTGCGAACGTTGATCCGGAGGAGTTCGCGTCCGATCCGGGGAAGTACGATATCCCCGATTCCGTCATCGGTTTCCTCTCCGGCGAGCTGGGCGATCCTCCCGGCGGCTGGCCGGAGCCGTTCCGCACCAAGGCGTTGGCAGGGCGCAATATCAAACCGCGCAACGAGGAGCTGACGGCCGAAGACTCGGCAGCGCTGGCCGCGGATTCGGCCACCCGGCGCGCGGCCCTGAACCGGCTGCTGTTTGCCGGCCCGGCCAAGGAGTTCGAGAAAATCCGGGACATGTACGGCGACGTATCCGTGCTGGACACCCTGGACTACCTGTACGGGCTGCAGCCGGGAACCGAACACGTGATTGAGCTCGAAAAGGGTGTCCGCCTGATCGCCATGCTGGGGGCCATCTCCGAGCCGGATGAGAAGGGCATGCGCACCGTGCACTGCACGCTCAACGGCCAGCAGCGCAATGTGATGGTGCGCGACGCCAGCGTGGAATCCGAGGTCAAGGTCGCGGAGAAGGCCGATCCCGCCCAGCCGGGGCACGTGGCGGCTCCGTTCGCCGGCGCAGTCACCGTCATCGTCAAGGTCGGCGACACCATCAAGGCGGGCGACACCGTGGCCACCATCGAGGCCATGAAGATGGAGGCCGGCATCACGGCTCCCGTCGGAGGCACCGTCACGCGCCTGGCGGTCTCCGCCGTCGAACAGGTCCAGGGCGGAGACCTGCTCCTGGTCATCGACCCGGCCTAGGGCCGGAGGCAAGTACTCGGGAAGAGAAACGCAGGGCCGCGGCTGTGAAGCCGCGGCCCTGCGTGTCCGGCAAGGTTACTGACGCACGCCGGCGTAAATCTGCTCCACGTAGTCGTCGAAATCGGCCAGCACCTGCGCCCGCTTGATCTTCAGCGACGGTGTCAGGTGCCCCGATGCTTCAGTGAAGTCGGACGGGATGATGCGGAAGGACTTAATCCCTTCCGCCTGGGAGACGGTCTGGTTGGCCCGGTCGATGAGCGCCTGGATCGCCGCCTTCACCACTTCGTGGTCGGCTGCCTGGTCCATCGTGGTGCCGGCCGGGAGGTTGTGGCGGTCCAGCCAGCCGGGCAGCGCCTCCTCGTCCAAGGTGATGAGCGCGGAGATAAACGGCCGGTTGTCGCCAATCACCACACATTGGGAAACCAGCGCATCGGCGCGGATTTGGTCCTCAAGCTGGGCCGGGACAACGTTTTTGCCACTGGCCGTGACAATGATTTCCTTCTTCCGGCCGGTGACGCGCAGGAAACCGTCCGCGTCCAGTTCGCCGATGTCACCGGTGCGGAACCAGCCGTCTTCGAAGGCCTCGGAGGAGAGGTCGGGACGGTTGTAGTAGCCGCGAAGCACACAGACGCCCTTGGCGAGGATCTCGCCGTCGTCGGCGATCTTGACGGCGTTTCCGGGCAGCGGGGCCCCGACAGAGCCGATCTTGACCAGTTTGGGGGTGCTAACCGACACCGGGGCCGTGGTTTCGGTCAGGCCGTAGCCTTCCAGCACCAAAAGGCCGATGCCGTGGAAGAAGTGCCCCAGCCGTTCGCCCAACGGACCGCCGCCGGAGACCGCGTGCTCGACCCGACCGCCCATCGCCTCACGGATCTTGTGGTACACCAGCTTGTCGAAGAGCTTGTGCTTGAGCTTGAGCATCAGCGGTACCTTGCCGGCTTCATCGGCCCGGGACCAGGCGACGGCCGTGTCCGCGGCAGCGTGGAAGATCTTGCCCTTGCCGCCATCCTCCGCCTTGAGCATGGAACTGTTGTAGACCTTTTCGAACACCCGCGGGACAGCCAGGATGAAGGTTGGCCGATAGCTTTGCAGATCCGGCAGCAGGTTCTTGATGTCCGGAGTATGCGCCACGGTGGCACCCACGGCGACGCACAGGACGGAGACAAACCGCGCGAAGACGTGGGCCAGCGGCAAGAACATGATGGTCTGTGCGCCCTCGTGGGCCACTTCCGGCAGCGCCGCCGCGGCGTTCTTGGATAGCTCCACGAAATTTCCGTGGGTCAGTTCACAGCCCTTGGGCCGGCCGGTGGTACCGGAGGTGTAGATGATTGTGGCGAGGTCGTCCAGGCCTGCGGCCAAACGGCGTTCCTCCACGGCGGCGTCGGGAACCTCCCGGCCGGCGGCGCGGAGCGCGTCCAGCGACTCCTCGCCCAGCTGCCACACGTGTTTCAGGTCCTCCAAGCCTTCGTTGAGGGCGGCCTGGCGGACCTTCGCTTCATGGGAGGCGCTTTCCGCGAAAACGGCCACAGCCCCTGAGTCGCCGAGGATCCAGGCGATCTGGCTGGGGGAGGAGGTCTCGTAAATCGGCACCGACACGGCGCCGGCGAACCAGATGGCGAAGTCCACCAGGGACCATTCGTAGCGGGTGCGGGCCATGATGCCCACCCGGTCGCCCGGCTGCACGCCGCTGGAGACCAGCCCCTTGGCCAGCTTGGTTACGTCCGCGAGGAACTCGGTGGCACGGATGTCCTGCCACGTCCCGGACGGGTCCTTGCGGGAGAACAGGGCCGGATTCGATGCCTTCTGCGCCTGTTCAACCACCAGGCCGGCGATATTGGCATCCCGCGGAACGTCAACCAGGACGGGCACGCTGTATTCGCGCACGATAGCTCCTCACTTCTTCAGCTGTGGCCAGCTCTGTATAGCCTCCCTGACGGAGGGTGCTTTTAGCCTATAACCTAAATCACAACGGATACCGGCAGGTAACCTACGAAACGGTAACGGTCGGACCCTCCCTTCCCCGCCCGGCCGGGCGGGCCGGGCAGGCGGGGCTGCCTAAGATGGTGGTGTGGAGAACAGCGCCCTGGCGGTGGGCATAGACATCGGCGGCACCAAGGTGGCGGCCGGGGCAGTCGACCGGACCGGGCGCGTGGTGGCGGAGCTGGTCCGTCCCACGCCGGGAAACAATCCGCGGCACGTGGAACACCTTATCTCGGCGATGGTGCGGGAGTTGGCGGCCGAGCACGACGTTGCCGCAGTGGGAGTCGGAGCGGCGGGGTGGATGGACCTTGCCGGCGGGACGGTCCTGTTCAGCCCGCACCTGGCGTGGCGGAATGAACCGCTGCGGGACAATCTGGAACGGCTCCTGGGCCGGCCCGTCACCGTGGTCAACGACGCCGATGCCGCCGCCTGGGGAGAGTTCCGCTTTGGCGCCGGAACGGGAGAGCGGCGCCTGGTCTGCATCACCTTGGGCACCGGTATCGGCGGAGCCATGGTGATGGATGGCCGGCTGGAGCGGGGCCGGTGGGGTGTCGCCGGGGAATTCGGGCACCAGGTCATCATGCCCGGCGGGCACCGCTGCGCGTGTGGAAACCGCGGCTGCTGGGAGCAATACGCCTCGGGCAATGCCCTGGGCCGGGAGGCCCGGGAGCTGGCCGCGGCGAACTCGCCGGTGGCGCAGCGCTGGCTGCAGGCCGTGGGCGGGGAGGTGGAAGAGATCACCGGCGCCGTGGTGACCGACCAGGCGAAACGGGCCGACCCTGCCAGCGTCCGGCTGCTGGAAGAGGCCGGCGAGTGGCTGGGGCTGGGGCTGGCCAATCTTGCCGCGGCGCTGGATCCCGGACTTTTCGTGATCGGCGGCGGGCTCTGCGAGGCCGGCGACCTGCTGTTGGAGCCGGCCCGCCATGCGCTGCAGCGGAACCTGACGGGCCGCGGATTCCGGCCGGTGGCCGACGTGCGGGCGGCAGGCCTGGGACCGAAGGCGGGAATGATCGGCGCCGCGGACCTCGCGCGCCGCGCCTCCGTCTGATTCCACGGCCACGCTTTAGACGCGCGCCCCGTCGTCGTGCCCGTCGCGTTCCGTCGGAAGGCGGAAGAGCAGGTAGGCGGCAGCGGCCACGAAGAGGGCCACCAGCGCCAACACCGCGGTGAAGGGTGCCCCGGGCCAGAACATGGCGGTCAGCAGCAGGCCCAGCGGGGCCCCCACGGCGCCGATCCACGCCAGCACCAGCAGCGGCTCCCCGGCGCCCAGCGGAGCGGGTTCCGGCGGCACGTAGCCCTCGTCGTCGTCCGGTTCCGCGACCGTGTAATCCCGCGGCCCCGGCAGCGCGTCGTCCGCCGGGACCTCCGGCAGGCGGTTCTCGAAGATCTCGCGCAGGCGCTGGGGATCGGCGCCGTTGCCGGCAGCGGGCCGCTCCGGGGGCAAGCCGTCCGCGTTCCCGGAGTCCGTCTCTTCCAGCCGGGCGACCAGATCCTGCCAGGCAGCGTCGTCGCGCTCCTGGTCATGCCCTGGCATGCGTGGCTCCCGTCTGCCCCGGAGACGCGGCCGCAGTGGCCTGGATGAATTCGGCCGACCGGCGGTAGATCAGCTCGGCGTCGTGGTCCATGGTGGCCACGTGATAGCTGTCCGCCAGCGGCACCACTTCGAGCCGGTCCGTGCCGATCCGCCGCCGGAGCACATGCATGGAAGATTCCGGGACCGTGTGGTCCACCGCGGAGCGGAAGACAAGTGTGGGAGCAGTAACGCCGGGCAGGTCGGCAACGACCGTCTTGAAGAGCTGGCCCAGCTGGTGCGCCGCAGCCACCGGGGTGCGGCCGTAGGCGCCCTCGTCTATGCCCGGCTTGTTGATGTCGTTGCCAATGGCCGGCACCGACCGCAGGACATACTTCAACAGGCCCGTCAGCGGCGCGCGCCGGTCCGCGATGGTCAGACCCGGGTTGACCAGCAGCACGCCGGAGACCGGACGGTGTGCGGCCAGCCGCAACGCCAACGCTCCGCCCATGGACAGCCCGGCCACGAAGACGTGGCTGCGCTCGCGGGCGAGCTCCGCATAGGCCTGCTCGGCCGCCCCGTACCAGCTTTGCCAGCGGAAGGTGGCCAGATCCTGCCACGTGGTGCCGTGCCCGGGCAGCAACGGCAACCGCACCGCGAAGCCGGCATCGGCCAGGCTTTCCGCCCACCCCCGCATACTGCGCGGTGAGCCGGTGAAACCATGCAGCAGCACGACGCCGACGCGGGAATTCGGGCCGTGCCCGGGGCTGGAGAAGACGCCGTCGGCAACAGAAGTCATGGCACTATCGTGTCATTATGGGAGCCGTTCGGCCATCGATGGCCGGCCGGTTCCTGCTCCGGCGCCCGCATCCTGCGCAGCCACGCAGCGCAAAGCTGGAGTAGAGTCTCAAGCGGTATTGGTAAGCGGCCAACGGCGGCGGAACGGAAAGGCACACGTGTTCTACTGGTTCATGAAGACCATCGTCGTAGGACCGGTGGTCCGGCTGCTCTTCCGGCCATGGGTCAAGGGGCTGGACAACATTCCGGACAGCGGCCCCGCGGTGCTGGCCAGCAACCACCTTTCCTTCTCCGATTCGATTTTCCTGCCCCTCGCGGCGCCCCGGCCCGTGGTGTTCCTGGCCAAGAGCGAGTACTTCACCGGCAAAGGCGTCAAGGGCAAGCTCACCGCGGCTTTCTTCAGGATGACCAACCAGCTTCCAATGGACCGATCCGGCGGAGCGGCCTCGGCCACGTCCCTGCTGGCGGGACGGGACGCGCTGCAGGACGGCGGCCTGCTGGGCATCTACCCGGAGGGCACCCGGTCCCCGGACGGGAAGCTGTACCGCGGCAAGACCGGCGTGGCCAAGCTGGTGCTGCACACCGGGGTTCCGGTGATCCCGGTGGCGATGATCGGCACGGACAAGGTGCAGCCCATCGGTCGGCGCATTCCCAACATCCGCCGGGTGGGCATCATCATCGGCAAGCCGTTGGATTTTTCCCGCTACAAGGGGCTGGAAGACGACCGGTTCATCCAGCGTTCGGTCACCGACGAGATCATGTACGAGATCATGCGGCTCTCCGGCCAGGAATACGTCGATTCGTACGCCAGCACGGTCAAGGCCCGGCTGACCGCACGCAAACCGGCCAAGGCCGAAAACCAGCGCCACGCCGCCGTCGGCCTGCCGCCGGAGCAGCCGGAACCTCCGAAGGCCAAAGCGCCCGGGGCCATCACGGTTATCGGCGGCCCGGACCCCGCCCTGGCGCCTGACCCCGCCGCCGCCGCGGCACGGGAGCCCGCCGCCGGGCCGGGGCAGGCACAGCCCGGGGCGGACGAGCAGGCTGCCGGCCACGCCGCAGCCGCGACCCCCTCCGGCGCCCTGCCCGAGGGCGCGTCCGACAGCGCTGCCGGGCACAGCGGTGGAGCGGGCGCGGCTGCGGCGGAAGGACCGGAGGCCGCCGGCCTCCGGGACGCCGGGGGAGCAGTCCCGGGATCCGGCCGGAAGCGCCGGCGCTGACGCCCGTCGGAATGTGACGCCCGTGTGGCGGCCCATGACCCCTGCACGTGAAGCCAGCGAAGCCGCAGGTCTACGATTGAAGGGTGACCGATACAACCTTCATTTCTTCCGTTCCCGACCAGCTGCCGACGGCAGCAGACTATCCCGGTCTGGATGACTGGCGAGAGCTGCCGGTGGTGCAGCAGCCCACCTGGCACGATCCCTCGGTCTACGCGTCCTCCGTTGCCGAGCTGAACTCCCTGCCGCCGCTGGTCTTTGCCGGGGAAGTCGACGTCCTGCGGGAGCGTCTGGCCCTGGCCGCCGACGGTAAGGCGTTCCTGCTCCAGGGCGGGGACTGCGCCGAGACGTTCGGCGCAGCCACCGCCGACAAGATCAGTGCCCGCGTCAAGACCATCCTGCAGATGGCCGTGGTGCTCACCTACGGCGCCTCGCTGCCCGTGATCAAGATGGGCCGGATGGCCGGACAGTTCGCGAAGCCCCGCTCGTCCAACGACGAAACCCGGGAAGGCGTGACCCTGCCGGCGTACCGCGGCGACATGGTCAACGGCTTTGATTTCACCCCCGAGTCCCGGGCCCACGATGCCAGCCGGATGGTGCAGGCGTACCACACGTCCGCTTCCACCCTGAACCTGATCCGGGCTTTCACCCAGGGCGGTTTCGCCGACCTGCGCCTGGTGCACCACTGGAACAAGGGCTTCACGGCCAATCCGGCACATTCACGCTACGAGTCACTGGCACGCGAAATCGATCGCGCCGTGAAGTTCATGGATGCCTGCGGCGCGGACTTCGACGCCCTCAAGCGGGTCGAGTTCTTCGCCAGCCATGAGGCGCTGGTGCTGGACTACGAGCGCGCGCTGACCCGCATCGATTCGCGGACGGGCCTGCCCTACAACACCTCGGGGCATTTCCTCTGGATCGGTGAACGGACCCGCCAGCTGGACGGCGCCCACGTGAACTTCCTGTCCCGGGTGCGAAACCCCATCGGCGTCAAGCTGGGCCCGACCACGTCCGCCGATGACGCCCTGCGGCTGATCGACAAACTGGATCCCGAGCGCGAGCCGGGCAGGCTGACCTTCATCACGCGCATGGGTGCCGGCAACATCCGGGCGAAACTGCCGGAGCTCGTGAAGCGGGTCACCGAGAGCGGCGCCAAGGTGCTCTGGGTGACCGACCCCATGCACGGCAACACGGTTACCTCGCCCAACGGCTACAAGACGCGGAACTTCGACGACGTCATCGAGGAGGTGCGCGGTTTCTTCGACGTGCACGACGAACTGGGCACCTTCCCGGGCGGCCTGCACGTGGAAATGACCGGCGACGACGTGGCGGAGTGCCTGGGCGGCGCCGATCCCATCGATCAGAACGCCTTCCTGGACCGCTACGAGTCCGTCTGCGACCCGCGGCTGAACCACATGCAGTCCCTGGAGATGGCGTTCCTGGTGGCGGGGGCGCTCTCCCGCCAGCGGTAGCCCGCCGCTCCCGCCGTCCCGCGCTCCTCACGACCGGGACGAGACTGAAGGCCCGGAACCAGGTGAACAGGTTCCGGGCCTTCCGGCCGTCAGGGGCGCGGGCGGCGTGAGTTGCCGCCGGCCGGCTCGGTCTAGTGCCCGCGCCAAGGCGCAGGCGTCACACCACGGTCAGGGTGATGACCGATCCCTCCGGCAGCGACCCGCTGTCCGGGTCCTGCGTCCGCACGGTGCCGAAGAAGCCGCCGAGGAACTCCTTGACCTTCACCTCGAAGCCCAGGTCCTCCAGCGCACGCTTCGCCTCGTCGACCTGCCGGCCCACGGTGTCCGGGACCTCGACCATCCGCGGGCCCTTGGAGAGTGTCAGCGTCACGGTGTCACCGCGGATGACTTGCCCTTCGGCCGGCGTCTGCGCCGCGACCGAGCCGGCCGGGACGTTGCGGTCGAACACGGCCTCCGGGGCCACCTCCACCTTCAGGCCAGCGCCTTCCAAGGCTGCGGCGGCGTCGGACTGCGGCTGGCCCACCACCTGCGGCACGCTGAACGGCTTCGGCCCCTTGGAGACCGTGAGCCCGACGGCGGTGCCCCGCCGCAGCTGTTCGCCCTCGCCGGGTTTGTGACCGAGGACGGTACCTGCCGCTGCTTCTTCGTCGTACTTTTCCTTGACGTCACCGGCGGCAAGCCCTGCCTCTTCCAGCGCGGCGGTGGCCTCCTCCACGCTCATGCCCGCCAACGCGGGCACGCCGAAGAGCTCCGGGCCCTTCGATACCACGAGGGCCACCTGCTCGAAGCGGCGGACTTCGACGGGCGCATCGGGTTCCGTGCCGACGGCAACCCCCGCGGCCAACTTCTCGTCGAAGACTTCCTCGAGCGTGTACTCCAGCCCCTGTTCCCGGAGCATGCCCTCGGCTTCCGCCACCGGCTTGCCGGCAACGTCGGGCACGGAAACAATGGCGCCGGGCCCCATGCCGAAGAACCACCCTGCGGCTGCGACCAAGGCGGCCAGGATGGCCAGCACGACAATCCAGATGATGCCCCGGCGACGGGGATTTCCGCGGCGCAGGTTCTGTTCGGGACGCCGCGATTGGCGGGCGAGTTCCCGCTGCCGCTTCTTGGAATCGCGCGCGGAGAGCGGGCGCTGCTGCCCGGCCGGTGCCGCCGCGGCGGCCTCGCAGGCCCTGAAAACCTGTGTGTGGTTTGCGGAGCGGGAAATGACGGTGGTGCGGTGCGGATCGGACGGGATGACCTGGGTGGATGCTGTTCCAGCAGGCTCGGCCCGGGGAGGCCGCGCATCCAACTGGGCGTCACTGAGCGATTTGTGCACGTGCCGCAGTTCACCCAGCAGCGCGGCGGCGTCCACCGGCCGCTGGTCCGGATCCGATCCGGTGCACCACAGCACCAGTTCGTCGAGGTCGGGAGCCAGCCCGGGAACCAGGGTCGACGGCGCGGGGACGGTGGAATTGACGTGCTGGAATGCCACCTGGATCGGCACGTCGCCGGTGAACGGCTGACGCCCGGTCAGCATCTCGAACAGCATGATGCCCACCGAGTAGACGTCGCTGCGTTCATCGGACGCGGTGCCGGTGACCAATTCGGGCGGCAGGTACGCCACCGTCCCGATCAGGGACCCGGTATTGGTGCTGGTGGTCACGGCGCGTGCCAGGCCGAAATCACCGAGCTTGACCCGGCCGTCGTCGGACATCAAGACGTTCTCCGGCTTGATGTCGCGGTGCACCAGACCGGCGGAGTGCGCGGCGGCCAGCCCCTCGATCACAGGATCAAGGACAGCCAGGGCATGCCGCGGCGTCAGCGGAGCAGACTTGTCGAGCAGGTCCCGCAGCGTGTGTCCGGGCACGTATTCCATCGCGAGGTAAGCGACGTTGCCGTCGATGCCCTGGTCGTAGACGCCCACCACATGGGGGTGCGAGAGCCGGGCCGCGGACTTGGCCTCGCGTTCGAACCGTTCCAGGAAACCGGCGTCTTCCGCCAGGTAGGGATAGAGGACCTTGAGCGCCACATTGCGGTCCAGCCGGGTGTCGGACGCCAGGTAAACGGTGGACATCCCGCCGCGCGCCAGGCGCGAGGCAACCCGGTAGCGCCCGTCGATCAGGGCGCCGACCAGTGAATCAGTTGCCGGTTGCACTCTATGATCCTAAGTCCGATGAGCGAAAGGACCCGAATCAACACTGCGGTTCGGGTCCTTTTGCCACGGTGGCGGTGGCCGCTAGAACTTCTTCATGTGCGATTTCACCGCGGCCACGTAGGCCTTCGTATCCGTGTACATGCCGTACGTCATCACGCCGTACTGGCCCTGGTAGTAGGACGCGATCGCGATGTCCAGGGACGGGCTGGTGCTCACCAGGGAGCGGATGATCGCTACGCCGGCGGTTGCGTTGTCGTACGGATCCAGCAGGTTGAGCTTGCGGCCCACCAGGGTCGAGGCCCACTCGCCCGAGGACGGAATGACCTGCATGGCGCCGATCGCGTTGGCCGGCGACACGGCGTCCTGCTGGAAGCCGGATTCCTGGTAGGCGTGCGCCAGGGCGAGCCGCGGGTCCACACCCATCTTGGCGGCCGTTTCGGCGATGATGTCCTTCATCTGGGACTGGGTGGGCTGCGGGGTGGAGAGCAGCAGGCGCTTGTTCTCGTTCGCCTTGCCCACCACCGCGGCCGGGTAGGTGTAGTGCAGGAAGGTGCTGGGCACCAGCGGCTGGGCCGACGCGGTGCCCACACTCGACGTCGTGGTCTGCGCACCGCCGGGGACGCTGATCTTCTGGCCCGGGTGGATGATCGAGGTCGACTTCAGGCCGCTGGACTGCAGCAGGCTGGACAGGGTCACGTTGAGCTTGCCGGCAATGCCGGACAGCGTATCGCCGGACTTGACCGTATAGCTGCCCGCGCCGGTGGCTGCGGCGCTGTTAACCGGTGCCTTGGACGACGCCGACGCGCTGGTGACCGACGAACCGCTCACCTTGATCTTCTGTCCCGGGTAGATGACCGAGGTGACCTTGAGGTTGTTGGCGGAGAGGACGGCGCCCAGGCTCATGCCGTGGCGGGCGGCAATCCCGGAGAGGGTATCACCCGGCCTGACCGTGTAGCTGCCGGTGCCGGAGGGGGCGACCGCCTTGGTGGAAGGCTTCGCCTGCGCGGCCGGGGCGGAGGCGCTGGAGGCCTTGGCCGCGCCGTTGACCGAGATCTTCTGGCCGGGGTAGATGATCGAGCTGATCTTGAGGTTGTTGGCGGAGAGGAGGGTGCCCAGGCTCATGCCGTGCTTGGCGGCGATGCCGGAGAGGGTGTCGCCCGACTTGACCGTGTAGCTGCCGGAGGAGGCGGCGATTTTGGTGGAAGGTTTCGCCCGGGTGGCGGCCGAGGCGGTCGAGGCCTGGGTGGTGCCGCCGGTGACCGAGATCTTCTGGCCCGGGTAGATGATCGAGCTGATCTTGAGGTTGTTGGCCGAGAGCACGGCGCCCAGGCTCATGCCGTGCTTGGCGGCGATGCCGGACAGGGTGTCGCCGGACCTGACGGTGTAGCTGCCGGAACCCGACGAGGACTGCTTCGCCGCGTTGCCGGAGGACTTGGCGGCCGAGCCGCCCAGCTTGATCTTCTGCCCCGGGTGAATGATGGTGCTGGCACTGAGGCCGTTCAGCGACAGTACTTTCTGCGTGGAGAGGCCGTACCGGGCCGCGATGCCGCTGATCGTCTCGCCGGCCCTCACCGTATGGGCGGCGGGAGTATTCTGCGCCCGCAGGGAAGCGGGCAAGTGGGCAGCAACCTGGGAAGCGGGAATGAAAGCGGTCGCCGGAACCGTGACGCCCGGAATCGCCGCCTTGGGCTGCAGCGCCGAGCGCGGCGGCAGCTCGGCTGCCTGGGCCGGCATGGCCAAGGCTGCGGAGGACAGCACGACGGCGGGAATCGCCGCGGTTGCTGCCGCGGACAGTAGTACCCGGCGGGGCTGGCTGCGGTCGTTGCGCGTGATCGGGCGCTGATCGGTCATTGGTGTCCCTCATCCTTGTTCTGCGGCCTGGCGAGCGTCCCCCAACGGGCCGCACAGTGGTACTGGTGTGCCGTTTGTTATCGATGTGAAAGCTGTTACTCAAGTGAATTTACACTATTGACGCATAACACAAAAGCCATCGGCGGAGAATGAAGAATGAAGGCGGCGTGTCGAAAAGGAAATGGCTCCGCGGGGGCCGCCGTGGCACCCTTATACGGTGAGTGAACTTGAAGAACTGATTACCGACTGGCTGCCCCTTCCCGACGTCGCCGAACAACTGGACGTCTCCATTAAGAAGGTGCACGCCCTGCTCGAAGAACGCGCCTTGGTGGAGGCGCGCGTGGGGGAGCGCAGAATCCGTTCGGTGCCGGCGGCGTTCCTGGTCGGGGGGACCGTGCTCGAGAGCCTCAAGGGGACCTTGGCGGTGCTGTCCGACGCCGGCTTCAGCGATGAGGAAGCCCTGGTCTGGCTCTTCACCGCCGATGATTCGCTGCCCGGCCGGCCTATCGACGCGCTGCGCGAGGGCCGCAAAACCGAGATCCGCCGCCGCGCCCAGGCGCTCGGCTGGTAGGGGCCCGGTAGCCGGCGGCAACTGCCCAACCCGGGGGCCCGGCTCCGGGCACGCGGCTCAGGCGCTGCGGCGCACCGCTGCGTCGGCCAGCATGCCCAGGGCCTGGCGCACGCCGTCCGCCACCGGCAGGGCCGCCAGGGCCGCGTCGACCGCGGCGGTCCGGTCGGAAATCATCTGCTCGGCGGCAGCCAGGGCGCCGCTGCTGGTGATCAGGTCCCGCAGTTCTTCCACCGCCGCGTCGGAGAGCTCCGGCGAACCCAGCCGGCTCTCCAGCAAGGTGCGTTCGGCCGGCGTGCAGTGGTTGAGCGTGTGCGCAATCAGGACCGTGCGCTTGCCTTCCCGCAGGTCGTCCCCGGCCGGCTTGCCGGTGGTGGCCGGATCGCCGAACACGCCCAGCACGTCGTCACGGATTTGGAAGGCCTCGCCCAAGGGCAGCGAGAATGCCTCGTAGGCCTCCAGCAGTCCGGCCGAAGCGCCGGCCAGCGCACCGCCCACGCTCAGGGGATGCACGGTGGAGTACTTGGCCGACTTGTAGCGCAGGATCTGCAGCGCGCGGTCCACGGCGGCTTCGGCCGGGCGGCCCGGTCCGGCAGCTTCCTCCAGCAGGTCCAGATACTGCCCGGCCATGACCTCCGCGCGCATGCGGTTGAAAATCGCGCGGGCCGGCGTTCCTGACGCGGCCTCCGCCCCGATGCCGGCAAAGACTTCTTCGCTGAGGGACAGGCAGAGGTCGCCGGCCAGCAGGGCGGCGGCCTGCCCGTAGCGCTCGGCGTCCAGCGCCCAGCCGTTGAGCCGGTGCTGCTGCTCAAACCGGCGGTGCACACTCGGGCTGCCCCGCCGGGTGTCCGAGCGGTCGATGATGTCGTCGTGGATCAGTGCCGCGGCCTGGAAGAGCTCCAGCGCGACTCCCGCCTGAACGGCCTGGCCGGCGAGCTCAGACCCCCCTGCCCCGCGCCAGCCCCAGTAGGCCAACAACGCCCGGAGGCGCTTGCCGCCCGCGGTGAGGTCGGTGATGGCCTCCACCAGCGGGGCCGCGTCCGGGGCCGCGTCCTGCAGCAGGTCCTTCTGTCCGGCCAGGAACTCCCGGAGCAATCCGGCCACGGCCTGCCGGAAGTCTTCCTGCTCCGCGGCGCTCGTTGTGGTCGCTGAGGGTTCCATGCCGTTACCTCCGGTCTGCCCGTGCGGGGAGGGATTCGTCAGGGCGGTACAGCATGCGGCGGAGCTCCTCGCGGTGGTACTGATGTCTGCAGCCAGTCTAGACAATCCCGCCCGGCCGCCGGGCCGCCCGCCCGCAGCTTCGGCGGCACCGCAGGCGGCGGCGAGCCTACGATAGTGCTGTGACCTCCCCGGACCAGCACAACTGCACCATTCTCCACGTGGACATGGACGCCTTTTTCGTGGGGGTGGAGTTGCTGGAGCGGCCGGAGCTGGTCGGGCAGCCGGTCATCGTGGGATCCGCCTCGGGCCGGGCGGTGGTGCTCTCGGCGTCGTACGAGGCCCGCAAATACGGCGTCCGCTCGGCGATGCCGATGGCACGGGCCCGCATGCTGTGCCCGCAGGCGCTCATCATTGAACCCAGCCACGGCAAGTACCAGCAGGCCTCGGCCCAAATCATGGCGATCTTCCGGGAAATCACGCCCTACGTGGAACCCCTCAGCGTCGACGAAGCCTTCCTCGACGTGGCCGGTGCCCGCCGGCGGCTGGGCGAGCCGCTGGAGATCGGCGCGCTGATCCGCCGCCGGATCTCGGCCGAGTTGGGACTGACCGCGACGGTGGGCATCGCCACGACCAAGTTCGTGGCAAAGATAGCCTCCACGCATGCCAAGCCGGACGGCCTGCTGCTCATACCCGAGGCCGAGACGGTCGACTTTCTGCATTCCCTGCCGGTGGGCGCCCTCTGGGGAGTCGGCGCCAAGACGCGGGAGGTCCTGGCCCGCCTCGGCATCCGTACCGTTGCCGATGTGGCGCACACGCCGCCCGCGGCGCTGCACCGCGTCCTGGGAGCCACCGGCGACCACGTCCATCGGCTGGCCTGGGGGATGGACGACCGGGCGGTCACCCCTGAACGGGTGGAGAAAAGCATAGGTGCCGAAGAAACCTTTGAGAAGGACGTCGACGACGACGACGTGCTCGAGCGCGAACTCCTGCGGCTGGCCTACCGGACGGCCGCCAGGCTCCGCGCCGGGAACCTGCGCGCCGGAACCATAGCGATGAAACTCCGATATTCCGACTTCACCACCCTGAACCGTTCACGGAAGCTGCCGGCGCCCTCGAACAGCGCCCAGCAGTTGCAGGCCGCAGCGGCGGCGCTTTTGGCGGCCCTCGGCGAGCGTCCGCAGGCGGTCCGGCTCATCGGGTTGCGGGCGGAGCAACTGGAGGACGCCGGCCGGGGCGGGCAGCAGTTGAGCTTCGACGGCCACGAGGACACGTGGCACAGCGCCGAACAGGCCCTGGACGCGGTGAACCGGAAGTTCGGCGGCGCGGGGATCGTGCCGGCCTCGCTGCTAAAGTCCGGGCCGCGCAAGCCGGCGGAGCAGGGCCCGGAATCCCGCCGCAGGCCGGGCCGGGGCCAGGGTGCTTGAAATCGGGGCGGGTGGGATCACAGGCGGGTCCTCGTGGCTTTCGATTGCAGGGTTTGCGCTCTATTCTTAGTAGCAGAGGTCAATTCGGTTCCGGTTGGTTTCAGGAACTCTTGTCCCGCGGAGTTCGTTGTACGCTATGCACCCTTGGGGGACTGGAACAAAGGAGGCTCAGATGCCACTCTCAGAGCATGAACAGCGGCTGCTGGAACAACTGGAGCAGCAGTTGCATGCTGATGACCCGAAGTTTGCCAGCCACATGGAATCGGCCAGCGGCCGATCGTTGTCGACGCGCCACATCGTCGTGGGCTCCCTCGTCGCGATTGCCGGAATCCTGGTCCTGCTCACCGGCATCCTCAGCCAGATCATCGCCGTCGGAGTTCTGGGATTCGTCATCATGGGTGCCGGCGTTTACTGGGCCACCACGCGTCATGCCGGGGCAGGGTCGCCGCGGGCGGCCGGGACCAGGCAGACTTCCTCATCGAAGGGCGGCTTCATGGCCAGCCTCGAGGAGCGGTGGGACGAGCGGCATCACGGCGAAGACCGCTGACATAAGACCCGGCCGCCGGAGCAGCCGCTGAGGCTCCTCCACTTCGCCCCACCCGGCGGCTAGCGGCCGGCAGGCACGAAGGCAAGACCCGTCAAACGTCGGGTCTTTTCGTGTTTAAGGGCCAGTTGAGGCCGGATTGGGCCCATTTGACGGCGCGACGGCCGCTTTGGCCGGTCTGGACGCGATTCCACAGGCATTTCTGCCGCCGGGGGTTCCCCAAGGTCCTCCACTTTCCCTCCACTCTGCTCCACCCGCCTGCTTCCGCGCCCCCATGCGGAGGGCGCCGAACATTTCCAGCTACAAAAGGGGCCGGAAGTAGTTGACTGTGGCGTGATGTGGAGTAAAGTGGAGGACATAAGAGGGTAGTGGTGACGCAGGGGGCGACGGTCTCCTCCAATCGGCAGGGCGGTGGCGATGTTCCTCGGGACACATTCGCCGCGGCTCGACGAGAAGGGGCGCCTGATACTTCCCGCAAAGTTCCGCGAGGAGCTTGCCGATGGACTCGTCCTGACGAGAGGCCAGGAGCGTTGCATCTACGTCTTCAGCCAGAAGGAATTCGAACGGGTTCACGAGGAGATGCGGAAGGCTCCGATATCTTCCCGCCAGGCCCGTGACTACATTCGCGTCTTTCTGTCAGGAGCCTCTGACGAAGTTCCGGACAAGCAGGGCCGGGTCACCATCCCGCCGGCACTGCGGACCTATGCAGGGCTGGACCGGGAGCTGGCGGTCATCGGTGCGGGCACCCGCGCTGAGATCTGGGATGCCCGGGCCTGGGACGACTACCTCCAGGAGCAGGAAACCGCCTTCTCCGAAACAGACGAAGACGTATTGCCCGGAGTCTTTTGACCCCGGGACGACAAACAGCACACGCGGCACGGACGTTCTTGGATGAGATCTCCAGCCGCCCGGCAGGTCCAACCTGGCTCACCTTCCCCGGAGCCAGGCGGGACAGGCCAGGCGCGGATGGGGATCTGGTTCAAGGACTTTCGGACTTAAAGACTCCAGCGGCCAACCGGTCCCGGACACCAGCAGGAAAGAAGGCTTCAGGATGAACAGCGAGCGGCCGGCAGGGGAGCGCCACATTCCGGTGCTCCGCGACCGCTGCATCAACCTGCTCGCCCCGGCCGTCGAACGTGCGGTGGCCGAACGAGGCCGCGCCGTCGTCGTCGATGCGACGCTCGGCATGGGCGGGCATTCGGAGGCGTTGCTGCAGCGTTTTCCGCGGCTGCATCTGATCGGGATCGACCGGGACGAACAGGCGCTGGCGCTGGCCGGAGAGCGGCTGCGCCCCTTCGCGGAGCGCACCGACCTGGTTCACGCGGTGTACGACGAGATCGCCGACGCGGTTGAGGACCTCGGGGTCGGCAAGATCGACGGCGCGCTGTTCGACCTGGGCGTCTCCTCGCTCCAGCTGGATGAGCGGGACCGCGGTTTCGCCTATTCCTATGACGCGCCCCTGGACATGCGGATGGACACCAGCCGGGGGATGACTGCCGCGGACATTGTCAACACGTATGCCGAGGCGGACCTGGTGCGCATCATCCGGCGCTGGGGCGAAGAGAAGTTCGCCGGACGCATCGCCTCCAGCATTGTGGCAGCCCGCGACGAGGCCCCGCTGACCACCACGGGCCAACTCGTGGAGGCGATCCGCAAGGTCGTGCCGGCTGCGGCGGCGCGGACCGGCGGCCATCCGGCGAAACGCACCTTCCAGGCACTGCGGATCGAGGTCAACGAGGAGCTGGACGTGCTCGAGCGGGCCTTGCCGGCCGCCATCGACGTGCTCGCACTCGGCGGCCGAATCGTCGTGATGTCGTACCACTCGCTGGAGGACAAGATCACCAAGGCCGTTTTCGGACAGCTCTCGAAGTCATCCGCCCCCCGCGGGTTCCCGGTCGAGCTGGAAGAACACATGCCGCAGCTGAAGACCCTGACCAAGGGCACCGAAGTGCCGACGGCGGAAGAGATTGCAGAAAACCCGCGGGCGGCTTCGGCCAAGCTGCGGGCGGTAGAACGGATCCGGAACAGGAGCGCAAAATGAGTGCCAGTGCCCACGCGGCCCGTCCCGACCAGCATCAGTACGTGCACGGCAACGCCGTGCCGGCCCGGGGTCCCGCGGCTGCGCCCCGGCAGGCGCCCCGCCGCACCCCGCTCTCCGTCGTACCCAACAGCCCGACGCGCAAGCGCGTGCCGTTCGCCCTGTTCTGCTTCACCGTTCTGGTGCTCGCACTCGGCAGCGTCCTGATGCTGAACATCTCGGTCTCCAGCGGGCAGTACAAACTGGTGGAACTGCGCAACGAGCAAGTCTCCCTGGCCCAGGCGAACGAAAAACTGACACAGCAACTCGAAAACCATCAGGCTCCCCAGAATCTGGCCGCGAAGGCGGCAGAATTGGGAATGGTAACGTCTCCGTCGGTCGGCTCCATCAACCTGGAGAGCCAGAAGGTCACCGGGAAGCCGAAGGCGGCGGAACCAGGCGCAGCCCCGGAGCTGTTGCTGGCGCAGCCGGAAAACCCGGTCCAGAAGCCGGCCGCGAAGGATGAACCCGGGAAGAAGGACGGCACCCCCGCGGCGTCGAAGAAACCGGCGAAACCTGCTCCCGCTGCGGAAGCCGCTGCAGAAGGGGACGCGGCACCGAAAGCAGCCGAAAAGCAGCTGAACGGCGGCAGCATCCCGGCGCCGAAGCAACAGACAGGCCAGTAACCGCCCGGCAACGCAAACGAGGTACCTGTGGCAGCACCAACAGCCGACCGGCAGCAACCCAACCGCACGGCGAGGGCCACACGGAGGCTCCGGGCCGGGCTGGCGATGGTGCTGATCCTGCTGGTCATCCTCGGCGCCCGTTTGTTCCAGCTGCAGGGACTGGACACCGCCGGCATGGCCCAGGCTGCGGTGGACAAGCGCCTGCGCACCGTCGATCTGCCCGCGCTGCGCGGCGAGATCCTGGACGCCAACAACAACGTGCTCGCCCGCAGCGTGCAGCGGTTCGACGTGGTGGTGGACCAGCGGCTGGTGGAGGACTACACCCGGTTCGATCCGATCAGCCAAAAGCCCGAGGACGTCAAGATCGCCGACGCCATCGCCGAGTTGGCGGGCATCTTGGGCCAGGACGTGGACACCGTCACCAAAGCCGTTACCGGCGACAAGCCCTTTAATTACGTGGCCAAATCGGTCACCCCGGAAGTCCAGCAGAAGATCGAGGACCTGGCCTTCCCCGGGCTGTCCGCCCGCGCGACCACGATCCGCAATTACCCGGCAGGGGCGGTGGCCGGCTCCGTGGTCGGGTTCATGCGGTCGGACGGCGTGCCGCTCGAAGGCATCGAGGCCTCGCAGAACGACGTCCTCTCCGGGACGCCGGGCTCGAAGACCTACGAAATCGGCGCCGACGGCATCCGCATCCCGGTCGGCACCTATGAAGAAGTCCCGGCCGTGGACGGCCAAAGCGTGCGCCTGACCCTCAATACCGACATCCAGTGGTACGCCCAGGAAGTCATCGCCGAGACCGTGCAGGATTACGGCGCCGACTACGGGACCGTCGTCGTCCTCAATGCCAAGACCGGCGACCTGATCGCGCTGGCGGACTCCACGACGGTGGACCCCAATGATCCGGGCGCCACGCCGGACAGCGAACGGCAGTCGATGGCGG
This sequence comes from Arthrobacter sp. Cza30, assembly GCF_059090765.1. NCBI lineage: Bacteria > Bacillati > Actinomycetota > Actinomycetes > Micrococcales > Micrococcaceae > Arthrobacter > Arthrobacter sp. Cza30. The sequence goes on from NZ_JBNHGA010000006.1 coordinate 49,676, forward strand.
TGACCCGTGCCTTCGAGCCGGGATCGACGACCAAGATGATCACCATGGCGGCGGCGATCGAAGAGGGCATCACCACCCCGGCCACGCGGTACACCATCCCGCCCAAATACACGGTCAACGGCCAGACCTTCCAGGACGCGACACCGCACGGCACCCTGACGCGCACCACGGCCGGAATCTTCGCGCAGTCGCTCAATACCGGCACCACCATGATCGGGCAGCAGCTGACGCGGCAGCAGCGCTACGACTACCTTCGGAGGTTCGGCATCGGCCAGCGCTTCGACATCGGCATCAACGGCGCCACCGCCGGCCTGCTGGCCGAGCCCGGGACGTGGGACGGACGGCAGGAATTCACCGTCCTGTTCGGCCAGGGCCTCGCCCAGACGGCCCTCCATACCGCCGTTGCCTTCGGCACGATCGCCAACAACGGGGTGCTGATGCAGCCGCGGCTCATCGACGCCTACATCGACCCGAACGGCACCGAGCACGAGGTGCCGGTCGAGAAGGGCAGCCGGGCGGTTTCCAAGAAGACCGCGAACCTGGTGCAGGACATGCTGGAAACCAACTCGAAGTACCACAGCGGCAAGCCCGGTAACATTAATGAGTATCGGATCGGGGTCAAGACCGGTACAGCCGAAGCACCGGCCGCCGACGGGGGATTCAGCGGTTACACCATTTCGATGGCCGGCATCGCCCCGATGGAGGATCCGCAGTTCGTCGTCGTGGCGACCATCCAGCGGCCGCAGGGCGGGGTGCTGACGCTGTCGGCCGGACCGACGTTCAAGAAGGTCATGACGCAGGTCCTCAACGCCTACGACGTGCCGCCGTCCACCAGCAAACGGGTCGACCTGCCGCTGGAATGAGCCAACCTGGAGAATATGTGAGTTCCACTGCCGAGCAGCCCCACCGGTCCGCCTCGCCCTTGCGGCCCCAAACGGTCAGGCCGGTCCGGCTGGCGGCGCTGAGCAGCATGCTGCAGCACCGTGGGCTTCCCGTGCCGGCGGGCGGCCCGGGGTCGGAGGACCTGGCGTTTACCGGGATCACCATCGATTCGCGTTCCGTCGAGCCGGGGGACTTGTATGTCGGCCTGCCCGGAGCCCGCCGGCACGGCGCCGACTTCGCGGCCCAGGCCGAAGCGGCCGGAGCGGCGGCCATCCTGACCGACGACGACGGCGCCCGGCGGGCAGCCGGCCTGGCACCGGGCCTGCCCGTGCTGCGGTCACGGGACCTTCGCGCACTCGTGGGGCCGCTGGCGGCCGCCGTCTACGGCAGCCAGCCGGCGGGCGGCTGGGCGCCGGCGCTCTTTGGCGTCACCGGAACCAACGGCAAGACCACCACCACCTACTTCATCAAGTCCCTGCTGGAGGCGCTGGGCCTCAGCACCGGACTGATCGGAACGATCGAGATCACGGCCGGTTCCGAACCGATTCCCAGCGCCCTGACCACGCCGGAATCGCCCGAGGTGCACGGGTTGCTGGCCCTGATGCGCGAACGCGGGCTGGACGCGGCGGCCATGGAGGTCTCCTCGCATGCCATTTCCTTCCGGCGGGTCGATGCCGTCCGGTTCGACGTGGCCGGCTTCACCAATCTCACCCAGGACCACCTGGACCTGCACGGGAGCATGGACGAGTACTTCGAGACCAAGGCCCGCTTGTTCACCCCGGAGCGGTCCGGCCGGGCGGTCGTCTGCGTCGACGACGACTGGGGCCGCCGGCTCGCCGGCCAGGCCCGGGCCGCCGGAGTCCCGGTGGCCACCCTGGCCACGCAGGGCGGCAGCGCCGACTGGTCCGTCCGCAACCCGGTCCGTGAGGGCCTGGGGCACCGGTTTGAGCTGCACGGGCCCGACGGCGTGGTGCTGCGGCTGCACACCGGGCTGCCCGGCTCGTTCAACATCTCCAACGCCGCGCTGGCCGTGGTGATGGTGGCGGCCTCCGGCACCTCTCCGGCGCGGCTCCAGCAGGCGCTCGACACGGCGGATCCGCTGACCGTCGAGGTTCCCGGCCGGATGCAGGTCCTCAGCGGCAACCCGGCCGCGATCGTCGACTTCGCGCACAATCCCGACGCGCTCGAGCGGACCCTGGCCTCGGTGCGCCGCCCCGAACCCGGGGCACGCGTGATCGTGGTGTTCGGAGCCACCGGAGAACGCGATCAAACCAAGCGCCCGCTGATGGGGGCCATCGCCGCCCGGCTCGCCGACGTCGTCATCGTCAGCGACGACGACCCGCACGGCGAGGACGCCGCCGGCATCCGCGCGGATGTCCTGGCCGGCGCACGCGCCGCGGCGGAACGGGAGCAACTGCCGGCCGACATTATCGAAGTCTTCCCCCGGGCGGAGGCCATCGAGCGGGCCGTGGCCCTGGCCGCGCCCCTGGACACGGTCCTCGTCGCCGGCCGCGGCCATGAGGTCTGGCAGGAGGTCAACGGCCAGAACCTGGCCCTCGACGACCGGGAGGAACTGCGCGAGGCCCTGCACCGGCACGGATTCGAAGTGCTCTCCCCGAACGCGGTAGAGTCCTAGATCGTCATGATTGAACTAACTGCAGCCGATATAGCGGCGATTACCGGCGGACGGATCGTTGGGGAACCCGTCGGTGCCACGGGGGACACCGCCGGCATCACCGTGAGTTCCGCCACCACAGACTCCCGCGAAATTGAACCCGGCGGCCTGTTCGTGGCCAAGCCGGGCGAGACCGCAGACGGGCACTTCTACGTCGCCGCGGCCTTCGAAGCCGGTGCCGTGCTGGCGCTGACCGAACGCGAGGTCTCCGACTCGGCCGGCCGCCTCCTGCCGCAGATCGTGGTGGCGGACGCCGTGCTGGCCATGGGCGCCGTCGCCGCGGCCATCGTGGCACGGCTGCGCGCCGCCGCGGGGCTCGAGGTCGTGGGCATCACCGGCAGCGCCGGCAAGACCACCACCAAGGACCTGCTCGCGGGCATTCTGCGCCGGACAGCGCCCACCGTGGCCCCGATCGGCTCCTACAACGGCGAGGTCGGCGTGCCGCTGACGGTGTTCGCCGCGGACTTCGACACCCGCTATCTGGTCGTGGAAATGGGCGCCACCGGCATTGGCCACATCCGGTACCTGACGGACATGGTCAACCCCGGCGTCGGCGTGGTGCTGGGAGTCGGGACCGCCCACGCCGGGGAATTCGGCGGCGTGGACAACATCGCGATCGCCAAGGGCGAGCTGGCCGAGGCCGTGCCGGACGGCGGTACCGTCGTGCTCAATGCCGACGATCCCCGCGTCCTGGCCATGGCCGCCCGCACCCAGGCCCGCATCCTGTACTTCAGCTCGAACGATGACTTCACCCTGCCCGACGGGAGCACCGCGCCGTTGCTGCGGGCCCGCGGCGCCCGCGTCAACGACGACGGGCACCCCGAATTCACGCTCCGCTTCCCGGACGGCTCCGAGCAGCCGGTAACCTCCGGGCTGATCGGCATCCACCACGTGACCAACCTGCTGGCCGCCGCCGGAGCCGCCTGGGCGCTGGGCGTGCCGGCCGAAACCATCGCCGCCGGCCTGAACGGGGCCGGCCCCGCCAGCCGCTGGCGGATGGAACGCACCGAGCGCGCCGACGGCGTCACGGTGATCAACGACGCCTACAACGCCAACCCCGAATCCATGCGGGCAGCGCTGCGCACGCTGGCCGAACTCGGCCGCGGCCGCCGCACCTGGGCGGTGCTGGGCGAAATGCTGGAACTGGGCGAAGACTCCGTGCAGGCCCACGACGCGATCGGGCGGATAGTGGTCCGGCTGAACATCTCCCACCTGATCGTGGTGGGAGAGGGAGCCAAGGCCATGCACAACGCCGCCGTGTTGGAAGGCTCCTGGGGCGACGAATCGCTCTGGGTCGCCACGCCCGAGGAGGCCCGCCGGGTGCTCGAGGAGAAGCTGGAACCGGGCGACCTGGTGCTGTTCAAGTCCTCCAACTCGTCCGGGCTGCGGTTCCTGGGCGACCGGATAGCATTAGGAAATCCGTCGACGGACGGCCCCGCGGCGGCTGCAGCGCGCAGACCCGAAACCCAACAGGAAGGCCAGGCGCAGTGATAGCCCTGCTGATCGGCTCTGCCCTGGCGCTGGTCCTGTCCCTGCTCGGCACGCCCTTGTTCATCAAGCTGTTGGTGCGGAGAGGCTACGGCCAGTTCATCCGCGACGACGGCCCGACGGCGCACCACACCAAGCGCGGAACGCCCACCATGGGCGGCGTGGTCATCGTGGCCGCGGTTATGCTCTCCTACTTTGCCACGCACCTGATGATGTGGATGATGAACGGGGAAGCGCATTCCGGGCCCACCGTCTCCGCCGGCGTCCTCATGCTGCTGATGGCCGGCATGGGGCTGGTCGGTTTCCTGGACGACTTCATCAAGATCTCCAAGCAGCGCAGCCTCGGGCTGCGGGCCTGGGCCAAGATCGTGCTGCAGGGCATCGTCGGCATTCTCTTCGCCGTCCTGGCCCTGAACTTCCCGGACAACGCGGGCCGCACGCCCGCGTCGATGAACATCTCCTTCGCCCGTGACATCCCGTGGCTGGACCTCGCCTTCGGCGGCACCGTGCTCGGCACTATCCTGTTCATCATCTGGTCGAACGTCATTGTCACCGCAGCCACCAACGGCGTGAACCTGACCGACGGGCTGGACGGGCTCGCGGCGGGCGCCTCGGTGATGGTCTGCGGCGCCTACATGCTGATGGGCATCTGGCAGTTCAACCAGAGCTGCGGCTCGGTCAAGGTCCCCGGGGAGGTCTGCTACGAGGTACGCGACCCGCTGGACCTGGCGCTGCTGGCAGGAACCATGGCCGGCGCGCTGATCGGGTTCCTGTGGTGGAACACCGCCCCCGCCAAGATCTTCATGGGCGATACCGGGTCGCTGGCGATCGGCGGCGCGATCGCCGGGTTCGCCATCCTGTCCCGCAGCCAGCTGCTGCTGGTGGTCATGGCGGGCCTGTTCGTGATCATCTCGCTGTCCGTGATCATCCAAGTTGTCTACTTCAAGCTCAGCGGCGGCAAACGCGTCTTCAAGATGGCCCCGTTGCAGCACCACTTCGAGCTCAAGGGGTGGGCCGAAGTCACCGTCGTCGTCCGCTTCTGGATCATCGCCGGGCTGTGCGTGGCGGCCGCGCTGGGCATCTTCTACGCCGAATGGGTGCTGGGCTCATGAGCCGGCTCGACGCACTCACCTCCTGGGACGCGGACTGGTCCGGGCTGCGCGTGGTGGTCGCCGGCATCGGGCTGTCGGGATTCTCCGCGGCCGACACGCTGATCGAACTGGGCGCCTCCGTCGTCGTCGTCGACGGCAGCGACACGGCGGAAAACCGGGCCAAGGCCGACACGTTGAAGATTGTCGGGGCCCGGCAGGTCCTGCTGGGCGAAGACCACACGGGCGCACTGCCCGACGTCGGCGGGGAGCCGGCCGAACTGGTGGTCACCTCGCCGGGCTGGCAGCCGCGGACACCGCTGCTGGCCGCCGCGGCGGACGCGGGGATCCCCATCTGGGGCGACGTGGAACTGGCGTGGCGGGTCCGCGAACGCGCCGGCCGGCGCACCGCCGAATGGCTGGCCATCACCGGTACGAACGGCAAGACCACGACGGTGGGGATGGCCGAATCCATGCTGCAGGCGGCCGGGCTGCGCGCCATCGCCGCCGGCAACGTCGGCACGCCCATCCTGGACGCGGTGCGTGATCCCATCGGCTACGACGTCATCGCCGTCGAGCTGTCGAGCTTCCAGCTGCACTGGACCCACACCATGTCCCCGCTGGCCTCCGTGGTGCTCAACGTGGCCGAAGACCACGTGGACTGGCACGGGACCTACGAGGCGTACCTGGCCGACAAGGCCAGGATTTACGAACGGACCAGGATCGCGTGCGTCTACAACGCCGAGCAGCGCGAGACCGAGGAAATGGTCGAGGAGGCCGACGTCGTCGAGGGCTGCCGGGCGATCGGCTTCACGACCGGAATGCCGGCGGTCAGCATGGTCGGCGTCGTGGAGAACCTGCTCGTGGACCGGGCCTACATCGAAGAACGCCGGGACTCCGCCACCGAGCTGGCCGGCCTCGGCGACCTCGGTGACCCGGCGCCCCGGCACCAGGTGGCCAACGCCCTGGCCGCCGCCGCCCTGGTCCGGGCGTACGGCGTGGAACCGGCCGCGGTCCGCGAAGGCCTGCGGCGGTTCGATCCGGGGGCACACCGGATCCAGAAGGTGCTGGAGCACGCCGGTGTGCTGTGGGTCAATGACTCCAAGGCGACGAACCCGCATGCGGCGTCGGCCTCGCTGGCATCCTTCTCCTCGGTCGTATGGATCGCCGGCGGACTCTCCAAGGGCGTCAGCTACGACGAGCTGATCGCCGACCACGCACGCAGGTTGAAAGCCGTGGTGCTGATCGGCAAGGACAACACCGCCCTCCTGGCCTCGCTACAGCGACACGCACCGGATGTCCCGGTCGTCCACGCGCCCCCGGGAGACACTGGAGGCAGCGCCCCGGAGGCGGAGGACACCGACGGCGAAACCGTGATGGCGGCGGCCGTGGAAGCGGCAGCGGGCATCGCCGACGACGGGGACACCGTGCTGATGGCGCCGGCAGCCGCCTCGATGGACCGGTTCACGTCCTATGCCCACCGGGGCAACGCGTTCATGGAAGCAGTCCGCCGGTACGGAGAGGGACAGGCACCGTCGACTAAGGAGCAGTAATGGCCACCACCCGCAGCGGAAGCCGGACACCGGCCCCCGCCGCTGCCCGCGGTCACGCCGCTCCCGCGACGAAGGCCGCCCCCGCCGGCCGGTTGCGCGAGCTGCGGCAGCGAGGCACCGACCTGCTGGACCGCATCCAGGGCACCGGCACGCGGTCCAGCGGGGCCAGCTACTACCTGATCCTGGGCTCGGCGCTGGCCCTGACGGCCATCGGCCTGCTGATGGTGCTGTCGTCGTCCGCGGTGGAATCGATCGCCGACGAAACCTCGCCGTTCAGCCTGTTCATCCGGCAGGCCGTGTTCGCCGGCCTGGGGGTCACGGCCATGCTGGTCCTCTCGCGGTGGAAGGTGTCCACCTACCGGAAGCTCGCCTGGCCCGGCCTCGCGGTGTCGGTGCTCCTGCTGCTCCTGGTCTTTACCCCGCTGGGCGAAACGGTCGGCGGCAACCGCAACTGGATTTACCTCCCCGGCAATGTGTCCCTGCAGCCGTCGGAAGTGGCCAAGCTGGGGATGTCCCTGTGGATGGCAACGGTACTGGCGGCCAAGGAGCGGCTGCTGGGCCAATGGAAGCACCTGCTGATCCCGGTGGTCGTGCCCGGTGCCCTCCTCGTGGTCGGCCCGGTGCTGCTCGGCAACGACCTGGGCACCGCGATGATCCTGATGCTCATCATCGCCGGCGGACTGTTTTTCGCCGGCGCACCGTTGAAGCTGTTCGGCCTGGCCGGTCTGGGGGCCGGCGCGCTGGTGCTGCTGCTCGTGGTGGTCAGCCCCAACCGCATGGGCCGCGTCCTCATGTGGACGGACCAGAGCTGTGAGGCGACGACCGGGCTGAACATGCAGTCATGCAACGGGCTCTTCGCCCTCGCCTCCGGCGGCTGGTGGGGCGTGGGACTGGGACAGAGCCGGCAGAAATACAACTGGATTCCCGAAGCCCACAACGACTACATTTTCGCCATCATCGGCGAAGAGCTGGGCCTGCTCGGCACCACCGTCATCCTGGCGCTGTTCGGCGTCCTGGCCATTGCCCTGGTGCGCACCGTGATGCGCCAGGATTCCCTCTTCGTGCGGATCCTCGCCGGTTCCATCATGGTGTGGATCATCGGCCAGGCGTTCGTGAACATCGCGGTGGTCACCGGCCTGCTTCCGGTGATCGGGGTGCCCCTGCCGTTCATCTCCTACGGAGGCTCCGCGCTGACGGTCACCCTGGCCGCCGTCGGTGTACTCTTGTCCTTTGCCCGGACCGATGTGCCCGGCCGGAAGAAGTCCGGGGGACTCCTGGGCCGGTGGCGGCAGCAAGCGCCGGCCGGGAACCGCTGACCCCCACCCAGACCACCAGCAGCCGAGCAGAAGGTACTTCCGCAACACCATGAACACTTCCGATCCCTCTGTGGTCCTGGCCGGCGGCGGCACGGCGGGGCACGTCAGCCCGCTGCTGGCCATCGCCGGCGCCGTCCTCCGGGCCGCCCCCGCGGCCCGCATCCTCGCCGTCGGCACCGCCGTCGGCATGGAGACCCGGCTGGTCCCCGCGGCGGGCCACCGGCTCGCCACGATCGGGCGGGTTCCGCTGCCGCGCCGCCCCTCCCTCGACCTGCTGAAGCTGCCGTTCAAGTTCGCCGGGGCCGTGCGCCAAGCCGCGGGCATCATCGACGGCGCGAAGGCCGACGTCGTGGTGGGCGTCGGCGGGTATGTGTGCACGCCGGTCTACATCGCCGCCAGGCTGCGCCGGGTGCCGATCGTGATCCATGAAGCCAACGCCCGGCCGGGGCTGGCGAACCGGGTCGGGGCACGGCTGACCGGCCGGGTCGCGGTCGCGTTCAAAGACACGAAACTGCCCGGCGCCCGCTGGGTCGGCATGCCGATGCGGCCCGAAATCGCCACCCTCGACCGGGAAGCCTCCCGCGAAGCCGCGCGCCGGCGGCTGGGACTGGCGCCGGACCGGCCGACCCTCATCGTCACCGGCGGCTCCTCGGGCGCGCTGAGCATCAACCGCACCATCGGCGCCTCCCTGCAGGAGCTCGCCGCGGCAGGCATCCAGGTGCTGCACATCACCGGGCGGAACAAGGCGCTGCGGGACGCCGACGGGCAACTGCTCGCCGCCCCCGGCTACCACCAGGTGGAATTCGTGGACGGCATGCAGGATGTCTACGCGGCGGCCGACCTGCTGCTGGCCCGCGCCGGCGCGGCCACGGTGTGCGAGATAGCCGCCGTGGGCCTGCCGTCCGTGCTGGTGCCGCTGCCGCACGGCAACGGCGAACAGGCACTGAACGCGGCTTCCCTCGTGGCCGCGGGCGGGGCCGTGCTGGTCCGCGACGGCGGGTTCACACCCCGCTGGGTCACGGACGAACTAATCCCCCTGCTGCAAAACCCGGAGCGGCTGCAGCAGATGTCCGCCGCGGCACACGCCCTGGGAATCCGCGACGCGGACACCCGAATGGCACAATTGGTGCTCGAGGCAGCAGGGAGGAACACAGATGAAAGCCACTGATTTCCACACCACCGCCCGGCTGCCGTTCGGCGAACTCGGCGCCGTGCACTTCATTGGATTGGGCGGCGCCGGAATGTCCGCCATCGCCCGGATCCTGCTGGCCCGCGGCGTGCCGGTCTCCGGTTCGGACGCGCGCGACTCGGCGGTCCTGCGCCAGCTGGAGGCCCTCGGTGCCAACGTCTTCGTGGGCCACGAGGCCGCCCATGTCGCCGGCGCGGACACGGTGGTGGTCTCCACCGCCATCCGGCCGGAGAACCCCGAACTGCAGGCCGCTGCCGCCGCCGGCCTGAACATCGTGCACCGTTCGGTGGCCCTTGCCGCCGCGATGGAGGGGAAGCGGCTGATCGCCGTCGGCGGCACCCACGGCAAGACCACCACCACGGCCATGGCCACCGTCATGCTGCAGGCGGCCGGCTGCGAACCCTCGTTCGCCATCGGCGGCGATGTGGCGGCGCTCGGCGTCAACGCCGCCCACGGGCGGGGCGAACTGTTCGTCGCCGAAGCCGACGAATCCGACGGATCGTTCCTCAACTACAACCCGCAGGTCATCGTGGTGACCAACGTGGAGGCCGACCACCTGGACCACTACGGGTCGGCCGAAGCCGTGTACGCCTCCTTCGACCGGTTCACCGCACTGCTTCCGGCCGACGGCACCCTGGTGGCCTGCCTCGACGACGACGGCGCCCGCGCCCTGGCGGAACGGACGGCGGCGTCCGGCGCAGCAGGCCGCGTGCTGGGCTACGGCTACGCGGCCGACGCCCAGGTGCGCGTCGAAGACACCGTCTTCGCCGGCTCGGGGAGCACCAGCAGGATCGCATACCCCGGCGGCAGCTGCACGCTGCGGCTGCAGGTGCCGGGCGAGCACAACATCCGCAATGCCGCCGCCGCCCTCGCCGTGGCCATCACCCAGGGCATCGACCCGGCCACCGCAGCCGAGGGACTGGCCGGGTTCACCGGAGCAGCCAGGCGGTTCGAGGCCAAGGGCACGGCGGCAGGGGTGCGCGTGTTCGACGACTACGCACACCACCCCACCGAGGTCCACGCGGCCCTCACGGCCGCCCGCAAGGTGGCCGGCGGGCATGCGGTGCATGTCCTGTTCCAGCCGCATCTGTTTTCCCGCACCCGGGAATTCGCCGCGGAGTTCGCCAGGGCCCTGCAACTGGCCGATTCTGCGGCCGTCCTCGACATCTACGCCTCCCGCGAAGATCCGATCCCGGGCGTCACCAGCGAACTGATCACCAGCCGGCTCGCTCCCGGCAGCTATGCACCGGATCCGGGGCGGGCGGTGCGGGACATTGTTGCCCGTTCCCGGCCCGGGGACATCGTGCTGACCGTCGGCGCCGGTGACGTGACCCAATACGGGCCGGTGCTGGTCGAGGCCCTGGGGCAGGCCGCAGCGGCGGCGCGATGAGTCCGCGCAAGCCCCGCACGCCCGCCGCACGTCCCGCCGCCGCCCGGCAGCCGGACGCCCCGCGGCCGACGGAGGCCACCGGGCAGCAGCCAAACCCCGGATCGGCGACGCAGGCGCCCCGGGACACGGGCGTGCGGATCAACACCGGCAGGGTGTCGGCCATGCCCGCCGCGGAGTCCACTGCGGCTGCCGGGCCCGCCGCGGCAGCCAGACCGGCCCCGGCAGCCAGGCCCGCCCCGGCAGCCAAGCGCGCTGCGGCATCCAATCCCGCCCCGCGCGCCCCCAAGCGCGGATCGGGCAAGCCTTCCGGTCGGGGCGGTCTTGCCGCCGCCGGGAGGACGGCCGGGACGGCGGCTCCCTCCCGCACCCCCAAAGCCGGGGGAGCGGCACGGCCCGCGCGTACACCCAAGCCCGGCTCCGGCACTCCGTCCGTCCCCGCAGCATCCGGCGCGCCCGGCAGGGCGGCAGGCAAGACCGCGCGCGCGTCCGGCGCCAAGCGGGCCGGGGCGGCAGCGCTGCTGTCGCGGTGGCGGGGCCACGGGGCGGGACCGGACCGCGCGGACGGCGCGGACACCTCCGATACCACCGTCGTCAGTTTCCCCGAACCGGCCGCGCGTAAGACGCGGCGCCGGCTGTTGATCGCCGCCGGGATTGTGGCCGTGCTCTTCGCCGTCTTGATGTCGGTGATCTTCCTGTCGCCGGCGCTGGCCGTGAAGACGATCACCGTCGAGGGCGCCGAATTGACCGAAAAAGCAACGCTCACCGAGGCGCTGCAACCGCTCATGGGAACGCCGCTGGCCCGCATCGGAGAACGCGACGTCCATGCCCGGGTGGACCACCTGCCGGCAGTGGAGTCGGTGGAAGTGATCGCCAGGCCGCCGTCGGAACTGCACGTTCGGATCATCGAGCACACCCCCGTGGCCGTGCTGAAGGACGGCAAGAAATTCGTGCTGATCGACGAGTCGGGGACGGAACTTGCGTCGGTCGCCAAGCGCAGCGAGGCAAAACTGCCCTTGATCGACGGCGCGAAGGCCGCCGAAAACCCGGATGTCTTCGCGTCCATCACCGGGGTGCTCGCCGCGCTGCCGCCCGACGTCCTGAAACAGCTCAAGCACGCCTCCGCGCAGTCGGTGGACTCGGTGGAACTCCAGTTGGCCAGCGGCCAGAAAGTGCTGTGGGGGAACGCGCAGGAGCAGGAACTCAAGGCCACCGTCCTGCAGGCGCTGCTGCGGGCAAAAGACGTGAAAGACAAGGCGAGCGTCATCGATGTGAGCACGCCCACACGCCCGGTGACGCGTTGAGCAGGAGACGGCTAATGCGCAACATGGTGGGAACGCGCGACACGCGGAGCAAGGTCGTTGTGTGGGCCGGGGCTTCCGTCTAGCGTCTCGAATAGGAACTACTTGACATAACTCTAACCTTCAAGCTGAAGGTTAAGGTTAGGTGAAACTACCGGACAGGGTACCCGCCCGCGCCGGCAGAACTGATCAGTGCACAGACTCGAGCAAGGGACACAGGACGTGGCAGCACCGCAGAATTACTTGGCCGTCATCAAGGTCGTCGGCATCGGCGGCGGTGGCGTGAATGCCGTCAACCGGATGATCGAGGTGGGACTCCGTGGCGTGGAGTTCATCGCCATCAACACCGACGCTCAGGCACTGCTGATGAGTGACGCCGACGTCAAGCTCGACGTCGGGCGCGAACTCACCCGGGGCCTTGGTGCCGGCGCCGACCCGGAGGTGGGCCGAAAGGCCGCCGAGGACCATGCCGAAGAGATCGAGGAAGTGCTGCGCGGCGCGGACATGGTCTTCGTGACCGCCGGCGAAGGCGGCGGCACCGGCACCGGCGGCGCACCGGTGGTGGCCCGGATCGCGCGCTCGCTCGGCGCCCTGACCATCGGCGTTGTCACCCGCCCGTTCACGTTCGAGGGCCGCCGCCGGTCGAACCAGGCCGAAAGCGGCATCGAGACGCTGCGCGACGAAGTCGACACCCTCATCGTGATCCCCAACGACCGTCTGCTGTCCATCAGCGACCGCAACGTCTCCATGCTCGATGCCTTCCGGTCCGCCGACCAGGTGCTGCTCTCCGGCGTGCAGGGCATCACCGATCTGATCACCACCCCGGGCCTGATCAACCTTGACTTCGCGGACGTGAAGTCCGTCATGCAGGGCGCCGGCTCGGCGCTGATGGGCATCGGCTCCGCCCGCGGCGAGGACCGGGCCGTCAAGGCCGCCGAGCTGGCGATCGCGTCTCCGCTGCTGGAAGCGTCGATCGACGGTGCGCACGGCGTGCTGCTGTCGATCCAGGGCGGATCGGACCTGGGCCTGTTCGAGATCAACGAGGCCGCCCGGCTGGTGCAGGAAGTCGCACACCCCGAGGCGAACATCATCTTCGGCGCCGTCATCGACGACGCGCTCGGCGACGAAGCCCGGGTGACCGTCATCGCCGCCGGCTTTGACCAGGTGGACGTCACCTCCGCTCCGACCCAGAAGCCGGCCGCCGTCCCGGCCGGTACGCCCGCCGTTCCGGCCGCCCAGCCGTCCGTGCCGGTCTCGGAGCCCATGGAGCACAGCTTCAGCGGTGCCATGCCGCAGCACCACGTTCCCGCCGATGCGGGCTTCGACATGGATCTGCCGGCCATCGTCGAGCCGGACCTGAGCGCGGGCCGCGTCGACGACCTGGACGTTCCGGACTTCCTGAAGTAAACCCTCAGGCAGGCCCGCAGTGTTCTGGTGGAAGCAGCGGGTCCACACCGGCGTGTGGGCCGCCTTTACCGACCGCTCGGCCGGGAACCTTGGCCTGCATGTCGGGGACGACCCCGACACGGTGCTCCGGCGGCGCGCGGCGCTGGAAGACGCCATGTCCGTACCGGCCGGTTCGCTGCGGTTCATGAACCAGGTGCATTCGGCCGTCGCCGCGGTCATCCCCGCCGGCGGCGGGGAGGCCGACACCGCTGAAAGAGCCGCGCCGGCCGACGCGCTGGTCAGCGCCGACGGCGCGGCGCCGCTGGCGGTGATGGTCGCGGACTGCCTGCCGGTCGTGCTGGTGGGGACACGTCCCGACGGCGGGGCCGCCACCGCCGTGGCCCATGCCGGCCGCCGCGGACTGCTCGACGGGGTGCTGGCCAACACCGTCGCCCGGCTCCGCGAGGCCGGTTCGGGCGAACTGCGGGCCTGGATCGGTCCCTCCATCTGCGGGGCCTGCTATGAGGTTCCCGAGCAGATGCAGGCCGAGGCGGTTGCCCGGATGCCCCAACTGGCGGCGAGGACAGCCTGGGGGACGCCGGCCCTGGACCTTGCCGCCGGAGCCAGGGCTGAGCTGGCCGGGCTCGGTGTGGACGTGCACCAGGTGGCCGGCTGCACCCGGGAGGACGAGAGGCTGTACTCCTATCGGCGCGATCAACGAACCGGCCGGTTCGCCGGCCTTGTCTGGAAGGACGCATGAGTACCGACGCCCGCAAGTCCGAACTGGCAGCGAACCTGGAACGTGTCCGGGCCCGGATCGCCCGGGCCGCCGCGGGGCGTTCCACGGAGCCGGAACTGATCGTCGTGACGAAGTTCTTCCCGGCCTCCGACGTTGCGCTGCTGCATGACCTGGGCGTCACCGACGTCGGCGAAAACCGGGACCAGGAAGCGGCCGCGAAGGCCGCCGAGCTTGCCGGTGCCGGGCTCCGCTGGCATTTCATCGGGCAACTGCAGACGAACAAGGCAAAGTCCGTGGTGCGGTACGCGGATGTGGTCCATTCGGTGGACCGGCGGCAACTCGTCACCGCCCTCGGCAAGGCCGTCGTCGCCGAGCAGGAACGGCGGGAGGCCGCCGGGCTCGCACCGCGGGCGCACCTGGACTGCCTGATCCAGGTGAACCTTGACGAGAGCGGCACCGGGCAGGCCGCGGGCACGGCGGCCCGCGGCGGTGCCCGGCCGGAGGACATCCCGGCGTTGGCCGATGCCCTCGGTGACACCAGGGGACTGAACCCCGCCGGGCTGATGGCTGTCGCACCGCTGGGCGCAGACCCTGCCCGCGCGTTCGGCCGGCTGGTCGAGCTGTCGCAGCGGCTTCAGGAACAGCATCCCGGCGCCGGCCTGGTGTCGGCGGGCATGAGTCAGGACCTCGAAGCCGCGGTCGCCGCGGGCGCGACACACCTCCGCGTCGGTTCCGATGTCCTCGGCCCGCGACCGGCCGTGGGGTAGCGTTTTGGCTAGGCAGACTCCTTGCCGGGCCCGCAAATCCGGGACCTGGCAAGGCGGGACAGCAGCGCTGAAGACAGGATGGGAGCGACCATGGCAGGCACACTGCGCAAGACAATGATTTATCTTGGGCTCGCCGATGGTGACGAGCACTACGAAGCCGAGCAGGCAGACACGCCCGCTCGAGATGAGGAGCAGCCTGTGGACCAGCCCCGCCAGGAGCGCCGCCCCGAGCCCGCCCCGCCGGTGAAGCAGGTTGCCGAGGAATACCGGGCGCCGGTGACGCCGATCAAGCGCGCTCCGTCGGCCCGCGAGGACGCTACAGTGCTGCACCAGATCACCACCGTGCATCCGCGGTCGTACAATGATGCCAAGATCATTGGCGAAAGTTTCCGCGACGGCATTCCGGTGATCATGAACGTCACGGACATGGGCGAAGCGGAAGCCAAGCGTTTGGTCGACTTTTCCGCCGGCCTGGTCTTCGGCCTGCACGGCAGCATCGAGCGGGTCACGAACAAGGTCTTCCTGCTCTCGCCGTCGAGCGTGGAAGTGCTGGGCGAGGACCGGAAGTCCAGCGACCAGCAGGCCAGCTTCTTCAACCAGAGCTAGCCCGCAGCTACCTCCGGCAGGCCTGCCAGCCTTACTCCTTCTAGCGCTAGGAATCGTGGAACCGGCGTGTCCCTCATTTTCGTCCTGCTCTACCTGATCTTGATGCTGTTCCAGCTGGCCCTGATCGTGCGGATCGTCTTTGAAATCGTGCAGGCCTTTGCCCGGCGCTGGCGGCCGCGCGGCATCGCGCTCGTCGCGGCGTCAGCGGTCTACTCCGTGACCGACCCGCCCATGAAGGCCCTCCGACGGCTCATTCCGCCGCTGCGAATCGGAGGATTCGCGCTCGATCTTGCGTTCCTGGTCCTGTTCCTTGCCGTCACGATCGCCATGGCGATCGTGGCCGGTCTGGCCTGACCGGGGGCGCGTTAGTGTTCGTCTCCGAAACGATATATTCTGATTCAGATATAGCTGGCGGATGTCCGTTGCACGGCGGATATTCGCTACCGTTGTTATGAATCCAGCACGTAGCATTCATGACCCACGAACCAGTATGAGGTGACCAGATGGCTTTGACGCCAGAAGACGTTGTCAACAAGCGGTTCCAGCCGACCAAGTTTCGCGAAGGCTATGACCAGGACGAGGTCGACGATTTCCTAGATGAGATCGTCGTCGAACTCCGCCGGCTGAACCAGGAGAACGACGAACTTCGCAAAAAGCTGGCCGAAGCCACGTCGAACCAGGGTCCGGAGGCCTCCGTGCCGGCTCCGGTCTCCGCCGCCCCGAAGACCGAGCAGGTCAGGGAACCGGTCAAGGAAGAGCCCAAGGAAGAGCCCAAGCCGAAGGAGGAGCCGAAGCCGGCCCCCGCGGCCGTTCCGGCATCCGGGACCGGGCACACCGCGGCCGCCGAGTCCGCCGCGGGCGTGCTGGCCATGGCCCAGAAGCTCCACGACGAGTACGTCACCGCCGGCGTGGAGCAGCGGGACAAGATCATTGCCGAGGCACAGCTGGAAGCCAGCAGCCTGGTCAACGACGCCGAAGAGAAGAGCCGCAAGACCCTGGGCAACCTCGAGCAGCAGAAGGCCGTGCTGGAGCGCAAGCTGGAGCAGCTGCGTGGATTCGAACGCGACTACCGGGCCCGCCTGAAGGCGTACATCGAAGGCCAGCTGCGGGACCTGGAAGCCCGCGGATCCTTCGCTGCCCCCGAGGTCAAGGACAGCGCCGACGCGTAAGCGCGGAAGATAACCGCCAGCCCCATGCCACGGGGCTCCCAATGGCCGGCGCCGGGATTACCCTGCCGCCGGCCATTGGCTTTGGACGCCCCGCCCCGGCGCCCGACCGGCACTGAAGACGAGAGAGACATGTCAGAAACTTCACCGGCAGCCGATCGACCCGACGATGGGGCGGCGGCCGCACCGGGACAGCGGAAGGGCGCCGGCCGGTTCATCCTGCTGCTGGCCGGCTGCGCGGCGTTCGCCTATGCCTTCGACCAGCTGACCAAGTGGTGGGTGGTGTCCACCATGACCGAGGGCCAGATCACCCCGGTCCTGCCGCCGCTGCTGCACTGGCACTTCATCCGCAATTCCGGGGCCGCGTTCTCGATCGGCGAGGACTACACGTGGGTGTTCACCATCGTCATGACTGCGGTTTCCGCGGCGATCGTGATCTACGCGCGCAAGGTCCGGTCCCTGTGGTGGTCCGTGGCACTCGGCTTCCTGCTCGGCGGCGCGCTGGGCAACCTGACCGACCGGCTGTTCCGCGAACCCGGCTTCGGGGTGGGCCACGTGGTGGACTTCATCGCCTTTCCTAACTTCGCCATCTTCAACATTGCCGACTCCGCCGTGGTGGGAGCGGTCATCCTGTGGTGCGTGCTGACGTTCATGGGCATCGGAATGGACGGTACCCGGGAGACCGCCAAGGCCGCGGACAAACCGGCCGGCGACGGCAAGGCGGCGGGGGAGAGCGGTGACTGACGACGTCAGGGTCGTGGAGCTGGACGCCCGGACAGCCGGCGCGCGGGCCGATACCGCGGTGGCCGCGCTGCTGGGAGTATCCCGCTCGGCAGCCGCAGCACTCCTCGGCGACGGACGCGTGGACTTGGACGGCCGGGTTATCGCCAAGTCGGAGAAGCTTCCGCAGCAGGGAAGCCTGCGCATTGCCGTACCCGAACAGCGGGATCCGCTCGCCGTCGTGGTGGAAGAGGTAGAGGATTTGCAGATTCTCGGAGACGAGGACGATTTCGTCGTCATCGACAAGCCGGTGGGCGTTGCCGCCCACCCCTCGCCGGGCTGGGTCGGCCCGACCGTCGTCGGCGCCCTGGCCGCCCGGGGCTACCGGATTTCGACGTCGGGTGCCGCCGAGCGGGCCGGCATCGTCCACCGCCTCGACGTGGGAACCTCCGGCGTCATGGTGGTCGCCAAGACCGAACACGGCTACACCCTGCTGAAGCGCGCGTTCAAGGAACGCACGGTGGACAAGGTCTACCACGCGCTGGTCCAGGGACTGCCGGACCCGCTGGAGGGCACCATCGATGCGCCGATCGGCCGGCACCCCGGCTACGACTGGCGGTTCGCCGTGGTCGAAGACGGCCGCAACTCGATCACCCACTACGAGGTACTCGAGGCCTTCGGCAGGGCTTCGCTGGTCGAGGTGCACTTGGAGACCGGCCGCACGCACCAGATCCGGGTGCACTTTTCCGCGCTGCGGCATCCGTGTGCCGGCGACCTGACGTATGGCGCGGACCCCAAACTCGCCGCCGCGCTGGGACTGACCCGGCAGTGGCTGCACGCCAAGAAACTTGGTTTCCACCACCCCGGCAGCGGGGAGTGGGTCGAATACGAGAGCGAGTACCCGCGGGACCTGGCCTACGCGCTGCAGGCGCTGGCCGAACACCGCGTGTAAGCCGGTACCGGCTGGCTCCGGCACCTAGAATGAAACGGTGGCAGCAGTGACTTCATCCAAGATCGGCAACGATTCCTTCGTCCACCTTCACAACCACACCGAGTACTCGATGCTCGACGGTGCGGCGCGGCTGACCGACCTGTTCAGCCACGCCGACGAACTGGGCATGAACGCGGTGGCGACGACCGACCACGGGTTCGTTTTCGGCGCCTTCGATTTCTGGAACAAGGCCCGCAACGCCGGCATCAAGCCGATCGTCGGGGTGGAAGCGTATCTGACGCCGGGCACCGCCCGGGCGGACAAGACCCGGGTGCGGTGGGGCGACGGCGGACGCAACGACGTCTCCGGCGCCGGCGCCTACACCCACATGACCATGTGGGCCGAGACCACCGAAGGCATGCACAACCTGTTCCGCGCCTCGTCGCTGGCCTCGCTGGAGGGCTACCTTTACAAGCCCCGGATGGACCGCGACCTGCTGCAGACCTACGGCAAGGGACTGATCGCCACCACCGGCTGCCCGTCCGGCGAGGTCCAGACCAAGCTGCGGCTGGGACTCTACGACGAGGCCAAGCAGGCCGCCTCCGATTTCCGGGACATCTTCGGCAAAGAAAACTTCTACTGCGAGTTGATGGACCACGGCCTGGACATCGAACGCAACGTCCAGGCCGACCTGCGGAAACTGGCCCGCGAACTCGGGCTGCCGTTCGTCGCCACCAACGACCTCCACTACACCCATGCCGAAGACGCCAAGTCGCACGCGGCGCTGCTGTGCGTGCAGTCCGGCTCGACGCTGGCCGACCCGAAGCGCTTCAAGTTCGACGCGGACGAGTTCTACCTGAAGTCTCCGGCGGAAATGCGGGCCATCTTCCGCGACGTCCCGGAGGCCTGCGACAACACGCTCCTGATCGCCGAGCGCTGCAACGTGGAGTTCAATACCAAGGCCTCCTACATGCCGCGCTTCCCGGTGCCGGAGGGGGAGAACGAGGAGTCCTGGTTCGTCAAGGAAGTCGAGAAGGGCCTGCACTACCGGTTCCCCCACGGCATTCCCGACGACGTGCGGAAGCAGGCCGAATATGAGATCGGCATCATCCTCCAGATGGGCTTCCCCGGCTACTTCCTGGTGGTCGCCGACTTCATCAACTGGTCGAAGGACCACGGCATCCGCGTGGGACCCGGCCGTGGTTCCGGCGCCGGCTCCATGGTCGCGTACGCGATGCGCATCACCGACCTGAACCCGCTCAAGCACGGGCTGATCTTCGAGCGCTTCCTGAACCCGGACCGCGTCTCGATGCCCGACTTCGATGTCGACTTCGACGACCGGCGCCGCCCCGAGGTGATCAAGTACGTCACCGAGAAGTACGGCGACGACCGCGTCGCCATGATCGTCACCTACGGCACCATCAAGGCCAAGCAGGCGCTGAAGGACTCGTCCCGCGTCATGGGCTATCCGTTCTCCACCGGCGAGCGGCTGTCCAAGGCGATGCCGCCGGACGTCATGGGCAAGGGCCTGACGCTGAAGGAAGTCCACGATCCCAACGCCAAGCGCTACGGCGAGGCCGAGGAGATGCGCGAGCTGCTCAAGTCCGACCAGGAGTCCGCGAAGGTCTTCGAAACCGCGCTGGGCCTGGAGGGGCTGAAGCGCCAGTGGGGCGTGCACGCGGCCGGCGTGATCATGTCCTCGGAACCGCTGATCGACATCATCCCGATCATGCGCCGGGAGCAGGACGGCCAGGTCATTACGCAGTTCGACTACCCCACCTGCGAAGGCCTCGGCCTGATCAAGATGGACTTCCTCGGCCTGCGCAACCTGACGATCATCACGGACGCCATCGAGAACATCAAGATGAACCAGGACATCGACCTGGACCTTGAAACGCTCGACCTGGACGACCGGCCGTCCTACGAACTGCTCGCCCGCGGCGATACCCTCGGCGTGTTCCAGCTCGACGGCGGCCCCATGCGGTCCCTGCTGAAGATGATGCGCCCGGACAACTTCGAAGACATCTCCGCCGTCATAGCCTTGTACCGGCCGGGCCCGATGGGCGCGAACTCGCACACCAACTACGCCCTCCGCAAGACCGGCGTCCAGGAGATCACCCCGATCCATCCGGAGCTGGAAGAGCCGCTGCGCGAAATCCTGGATACCACCTACGGCCTGATCGTGTACCAGGAGCAGGTGATGGCGATCGCGCAGAAGGTGGCCGGCTTCTCGCTGGGCCAGGCGGACATCCTGCGCCGCGCCATGGGCAAGAAGAAGAAGTCCGAACTGGACAAGCAGTATGCGGGCTTCCACCAAGGCATGGTGGACCGCGGCTACTCCGAGGCTGCGGTCAAGGCGCTGTGGGACATCCTGCTGCCCTTCTCCGACTACGCGTTCAACAAGGCGCACTCGGCGGCCTACGGCCTGGTGTCCTACTGGACGGCCTACCTGAAGGCGCACTATCCGGCCGAATACATGGCCGCCCTGCTCACCTCGGTCGGCGACGACAAGGACAAGCTGGCGCTGTACCTGAACGAATGCCGGCACATGGGCATCACCGTGCTGCCGCCGGACGTCAACGAGTCGGCACTGAACTTCACCCCGGTCGGCACGGACATCCGCTTCGGCATGGGCGCCATCCGCAACGTCGGCGCCAACGTCGTGCACGCCATGGTGGCCGCACGCGACGAGAAGGGCAACTTCGCCAGCTTCAGCGACTTCCTGCAGAAAGTCCCGGCCGTGGTCTGCAACAAGCGCACCATAGAGTCGCTGGTCAAGGCGGGCGCCTTCGACTCGCTGGGCCATCCGCGCCGCGCCCTCGCGATGATCCACGAGGAGGCGGTGGACTCGGTCATCGTGCTCAAGCGCAACGAGGCGGCCAACCAGTTCGACCTCTTCAGCGCGTTCGACGACGGCGGCGAAACCGCCGGGGGCCTGTCGGTGGACGTGCCGGACCTGCCCGAGTGGGACAAGAAGGACAAGCTCGCGTTCGAGCGCGACATGCTCGGCCTGTATGTCTCGGACCACCCGCTGCAGGGGCTGGACGGGATCCTGAGCCAGCACGCGGACCTGTCCATCACGTCCGTGATCGGCGAGGACGGCCCGCCGGACGGTCAGATCATCACCATCGCGGGCATGATCACGTCGCTGCAGCGCCGGATCGCCAAGAACAGCGGCAACGCCTACGCCCGCGCCGAGGTCGAGGACCTGGGCGGTTCCATGGAGGTGATGTTCTTCGGGCAGGCGTACGCGCCGATCGCCACCGTGCTCGCGGAAGACCTGATCGTGGTGGTGCGCGGCCGGCTGCAGCGCCGCGACGACGGTGCCGTCACCCTGAATGCGCAGGAACTCACCGTTCCGGACCTGAGCGACGGGCACTCCGGGCCCGTCGTGATCTCGATGGCCAGCTTTAAGGCCACCGAGTCGGTGGTCACCGCGCTGGGCGACGTGCTGCGCACCCACCCGGGCACCACCGAGGTGCAGGTGCGGCTGAACGGCTCGCGCAAGGTCGAGGTGATGAAGCTCGGGGTGGACCTGCGGGTCAATCCGAACCCCTCGCTGTTCGGCGACCTCAAAGTCCTGCTCGGGCCCGCCTGCCTCGATGCCTGACCGGGCGGCGGTGCCGGGTCAGTAGAATGGGTGGGTGACTTCTGCAGCCTCGGCCAACACCTTCAACGATTTCCCCACCCTGGACCTGCGCGGCCGCCGGCTGGGCACCTCCGAACTCAAGGCGGCCATGCCGCGGGCGGAGACCACCTTCGACGCCGCCACCGGCGCCGTAGAGGAAATCATCGGCAAGGTCCGGGCGGGCGGGTTCGCCGCTCTGGCGGAGCTTGCCCGCCGCTTCGACGGGGTGGAGCAACTGCATCCCCGCGTGCCGGCGGCCGCGCTGGACGAAGCCCTGGAACAGCTGGATCCGCAGGTCCGCGCCGGCCTGGAGGAATCGATCACGCGCGCCCGTCGGTTCGCCGCGGCGCAAAAGCCGGCTGACACCGACGTCGAGATCGGTGACGGAGCGGTGGTGACGCACAAATGGATCCCGGTGAACCGCGTGGGGCTCTACGTCCCCGGCGGGCTGGCGGTGTACCCGTCATCGGTCGTCATGAACGTGGTACCCGCCCAGGCCGCCGGCGTAGCGTCCATCGCCCTCGCGTCGCCGCCGCAGAAAGACTTCGGCTCGCTCCCGCACCCGACCATCCTGGCCGCCGCCAAACTGCTGGGAATCGACGAGGTGTACGCCATCGGCGGCGCGCAGGCGGTGGCCGCGTTCGCCTACGGCGCTCCCGCGAACGAGCACGGCCCGGCGCTGGAGCCGGTGGACGTCGTCACCGGCCCCGGCAACGTCTATGTGGCCACCGCCAAGAGGCTGGTCAAGAGCGTGGTGGGGATCGACGCGGAGGCCGGCACCACCGAGATCGCCATCCTGGCCGACGAGACTGCCAATCCGGCGTTCGTGGCCGCCGACCTCATCAGCCAGGCCGAGCACGACCCGCACGCAGCCTCCGTCCTGATCACGGCTTCGGAGGAACTGGCGGCGGCAGTGCGCAGGGAACTCGGCGGGCAGGTCGCCCGGACCAAACACGCCGCCCGCGTCCGCGAGGCGCTGTCCGGCCCGCAGTCGGGGACCATTTTGGTGGACGGGCTGGAACAGGGCATCGCCGTCTGTGATGCCTACGCCGCCGAGCACCTGGAGATCCAGACCGCCGACGCGGCCGCGGTGGCCGCCCGGATCCGCAACGCGGGAGCGATCTTCGTGGGCGACTACAGCCCGGTGAGCCTGGGCGACTACTGCGCCGGCTCCAACCACGTCCTGCCCACCAGCGGCACCGCCACCTTCGCCAGCGGCCTGAACGTGACGACCTTCCTGCGTGCCGTCCAGGTGGTCAACTACGGCGACGCGGCGCTGCGGGAAGTCAGCGGGCACATCGCCGCGCTGGCCCGCGCCGAGGACCTCCCGGCCCACGGCGACGCCGTCGCCATCCGGTTCGCCTGAACAGGGCTCAACCCCAACATGTAGTAATGACAGTCTTGTAATTCACCTACATATGGTTCTAGGATGAATGGGTTGGCTGTCCCGAGCGAAGGAGTGTGGCGTGTACTGTCCGTTCTGCCGCAACTCCGATTCGCGGGTGGTGGACAGCCGGCTGACCGACGACGGTTCGGCGATCCGGCGGCGCCGCCAGTGTCCGGCCTGCGGTCGCCGCTTCACCACGGTGGAGACGACCAGCCTCAGCGTGATCAAGCGTTCCGGTGTCAGCGAGCCGTTCAGCCGGACCAAGGTCGTCAACGGCGTGCGCAAGGCCTGCCAGGGCCGTCCCGTGACGGAAGACGACCTGGCCATGCTGGCCCAGGAAGTCGAAGAGTCGGTCCGCGCCAGCGGGGCCGCGGAAATCGACGCGCATGAGGTGGGCCTGGCCATCCTGGGCCCGCTGAAGAAGCTGGACCTGATCGCCTACCTGCGGTTCGCCAGTGTCTACCAGGGCTACGAATCGCTGGAGGATTTCGAATCCGCGATCGACCAGCTGCGCCACGATGCGCAGCGGAACGGCCAGCAGGGGCCCGAAGGCCGACAGCGGCCGTTGACAGCGCAGTAGCGCGACCAAGACTCCGGTGGCGGCTGCGGAGGGGAAGCCGAGGCCGCCACCGGCACCAACCTTCCGGTTGCCGGCCTATTTGGCGAAGCCGAAGTGCAGGGCCGCCTGCAGGGCCGCCCCCACGATGCCGGCGTTGTTGCGCAGCTGGGCCGGGATGATCGGCGTGGCCAGCTGAAGCCGGGGCAGGAAGTCCTCGCTCCGTTTCGAGATGCCGCCGCCGATAATGAACAGTTCCGGCGAGAACAGGAACTCGACGTGCGAAAAGTACCGCTGCAGGCGCTGCGAGTACTCCGCCCAGTCCAGTCCATCGCGTTCGCGGGCCACGGCGGATGCCTTCGACTCGGCGTCGTGCCCGTCCAGCTCCAGGTGGCCTAATTCGGCGTTCGGGACCAGCTTGCCGTCGAAGATGAACGCCGACCCGATGCCCGTACCCAGGGTGATGACCAGCACGGTGCCCTTTACCCCCGCACCCGCCCCGTAGCGGACCTCCGCCAGGCCGGCCGCGTCGGCGTCGTTCATCACCTGCACGGGGCGGGACATCCGGTGCGTGAGCAGCGCGTCGACGTCGGTCCCGATCCAGCGCTCGTCCACGTTGGCCGCCGACCGTGCAATGCCGTGGCGGATGATGGCGGGGAACGTCACGCCCACCGGCCGGTCGGATTCCGGTCCTTCCGGGCGGGCGCTGAGCTCTTTGACGATGCGCGCGACGACGTCGGCCACGGCCTCCGGACTGGACGGACGGGGCGTGTCATAGCGGATGCGGTCGCCGACCAGGATGCCCTTTTTGAGGTCGACGATGCCGCCCTTGATGCCGGTTCCGCCGATATCGATGCCGATCGCCGACCGGGCCGCCCGCCTGGCTGCCTTCTTGGCCACGATGTCCTGGGTCGCCATGCCACCTCCGTGCGCGTTGAGCCCCGGCGTGCCTCGCCGGACTACCGGAAGCCTACCCGCTGTGCCCGGCGGTGTCAGGCTGCGAAAGGCTAGGGGAGGGTGAGGATTTCCGCCCCGGTCTCGGTGACCACCAGGGTGTGCTCGAACTGGGCGGTCCGCCTCCGGTCCTTCGTGACGACCGTCCAGTTGTCATCCCACATCTCCCACTCGATCGTGCCCAGGGTCAGCATGGGCTCGATGGTGAAAACCATGCCCGGCTCAATCGCCCGGCTGTAGGCAGGCGCGGCATCGTAGTGCGGGATGATCAGGCCGGTGTGGAAGGCCTCGCCGACGCCGTGGCCGGTGAAATCGCGGACCACGCCGTAGCCGAATCGCCTGGCATAGGACTCGATGGTCCGGCCGATGACGTTGATTTCCCGTCCCGGGGCCACGGCCTTGATGCCGCGGCGCAGCGACTCCTGGGTCCGCTCGACCAGCAGGCGCGACTCTTCATCGACGTCGCCGACCAAAAAGGTGTAGTTCGTGTCCCCGTGGACGCCGTCCAGGTAGGCGGTGATGTCGATGTTGATGATGTCCCCGTCCTGCAGCACGGTGGAATCCGGAATGCCGTGGCAGATCACCTCATTCACCGAGGAACAGATCGACTTGGGGAAGCCGCGGTAGCCCAGGCAGGAGGGATACGCCCCGTGGTCCAGCAGGAATTCATGCCCGATCCGGTCCAACTCGTCGGTGGTCACGCCCGGCTCGATGTGCTTGCCGACCTCCACGATGGCCTGTGCGGCGATCCGTCCGGCGACGCGGATTTTCTCGATGGTCTCCGGCGTCTTGACCTCCGAGCCGGTGAATCTGGCCGGCGCCGGCTTCCACGCGTACTCGGGCCGGACGATCGACGGGGGAACGGGCAACGGGGGGCTGACGGTGCCTTGAACGAGGGTTCCGACGGGTGCTGTTGCTGCGTTGTGGGGCATAATATCGATCATATAGGTGCTGCAGAGGTGCCCGACAGCGGAGGGGCAACAGCCTTCGAACGCTGCCGGGCGCCGTCAACGTAAGGAGGCCGGCATGGCGGATTTCTGGTACAACGTGGTCACCCATCAGGTGGAAGTGGGCGCCCAGTCCGACTGGACCCAGCTGATCGGCCCCTACGAGACCCGCGAAGAGGCCGAGCACGCATTGGAGAAGGTGCAGCGGCGCAACGACGAGTGGGACGCGGAGGACGACTGATCCCGCCGGCGCCTGCCCCGGCGCGGGGTGCGCCGATTAGCCCATTGAAGGGACGCGGGGCCTAGAAGGAGTGCTCCGGGCCGGGGAACGCGCCGTCCTGGACGTCCGAGCGGAAGGCGGCGGCGGCGTCGGAAATCACCGTGCGCACGTCCGCATACTGTTTGACGAACTTCGCCATCTTGCCGCCGCGCAGGCCGACCATGTCCTGCCAGACCAGGACCTGGCCGGTGGTCGACGGCCCGGCCCCGATCCCGATCGTGGGGACACGCAGGGCCTGGTCCACCTTGGCGGCCGCCTCGGCCGGGACCATCTCCATGAGCACCCCGAAGGCTCCGGCAGCTTCCAGGGCCAGGGCGTCGTCGATGAGCCGTTCGGCGTCGTCGCCGCGGCCCTGCACCCGGTAGCCGCCCAGCGCATGTTCGCTCTGCGGAGTGAAGCCGATATGCGCCAGTACCGGGACTCCGGCCTGCACCATGGCCCGGACGGTGTCCGCATAGTAGGCGCCGCCCTCCATTTTCACCGCGTGGACGCCGGTTTCCTTCAGGAAGCGCACGGCCGTTTCCACCGCCTGCGCCGGCGACACCTCGTAGCTGCCGAAGGGCAGGTCGGCAACGACGAAGGCGCTGCGGGCCGAGCGGGCGACCGCCCGGCAGAGCGGCAGCATCTCGTCCACGGTGATCGGCAGGGAGGTCTCGTTGCCCAGGACGTTGTTGGACGCCGAGTCCCCGATCAGCAGCACCTCGATGCCGGCGGCGTCGAAGATTTCCGCGGTGTACTGGTCGTACGCCGTCAACATGGCGAAGCGCCGGCCCTCGTCCTTGGCTTGCTGCAGGTGGTGGATGCGGGTGCGGCGGGCCGGGCGGGAAGCCGATGCCGCCGCCGGCGTGCCGTAAGGAGCCGGCTGCTCGGCGCCGGAAGTCTGTGAAGTGGGCATGTGGTAGAGCCTAATCCTCAGACGACTGCTGCTCCACTTGTGCGCGGCTGCGTTACCGGGGCGCCAACTTCGGTTGTGCTGCCAGTAGGCTAAAGGGAAGCAGACCACCGCAGGCCTTGGCATGCAGTTTTGGATGCCGTGGCCCGGACACAGCGAAAGGCAGCACATGGACCGTCAGCAGGAATTCGTCCTCCGCACCATCGAGGAACGCGACGTGCGCTTTGTCCGGCTCTGGTTCACCGACATCGTCGGGTCGCTGAAATCCGTTGCGCTGGCCCCGGCCGAGGTCGAAGGCGCCTTCGAGGAAGGGCTCGGCTTCGACGGCTCCTCGATCGAAGGACTGGCCCGGGTCTTCGAGTCCGACATGCTGGTCCAGCCGGATCCCACCACGTTCCAGATCCTGCCGTGGCGGGGCGAAGCGGAGCAAACGTCCCGGATGTTCTGCGACGTGCTCACCCCCGACGGCGAACCGTCCACTGCCGACCCCCGCAACGTCCTCAAGCGGACGCTGGGCAAGGCCGCGGAGATGGGCTTTACCTGCTACACGCACCCCGAAATCGAGTTCTACCTGCTCAAGTCCGACCAGCTGGGTCCGGACGGGGTCCCGGTGCCCGTGGACCACGCCGGGTATTTCGACCACGTGCCCGGCGGTGTTGCCCAGGACTTCCGCCGCACCGCGGTGACGATGCTGGAAAACGTGGGAATCTCGGTGGAGTTCAGCCACCACGAGGACGGGCCCGGCCAAAACGAAATCGACCTCCGGTACGCCGATGCCCTGCAGACCGCGGACAACATCATGACCTTCCGCACGGTGGTCAAGGAGGTGGCGTTGATGGAGGGCATCTACGCGACCTTCATGCCCAAGCCGTTCTCCGACCACCCGGGGTCCGGCATGCACACGCACTTTTCGTTGTTCGAGGGAGACTCGAACGCATTCTTCGAAGCCGGCGCCGAATTCCAGCTCTCCAAGACGGCGCGCCAGTTCATGGCCGGGATCCTGCGCCATGCACCCGAATTCACCGCCGTCACCAACCAGTTCGTCAACTCCTACAAGCGCTTGTGGGGCGGGGGAGAGGCTCCCAGTTATGTGTCCTGGGGCCACAACAACCGGTCCGCGCTGCTGCGGGTGCCGCTGTACAAGCCGAGCAAGGGCCAGTCCGCCCGGGTGGAATACCGGGGCATCGACTCGGCGGCCAATCCCTACCTGTCCTACGCGGTGCTCCTGGGCGCCGGGCTCAAGGGCATCGAGGAGGGCTACGAGTTGCCGCCGGCCGCCGAGGACGACGTGTGGAGCCTGAGCACCGCCGAGCGGCGGGCCATGGGCCTGGACCCGTTGCCGTCCAGCCTGCATGACGCCATCCGCAGCATGGAGGAGTCGGAACTGGTCGCCGGGATCCTGGGCGAACAGGTGTACGAGATCTTCCTGCGCAACAAGCGGGCCGAGTGGCACGACTACCGGCTGCAGGTCACCCCGCACGAGCTGAAGCGCAACATCGGAATCCTCTAGGGCGGACACGTGCTGACGAATCGGCGCTTGATCGCCCGAGGATTCCACGATCTGGAGCGCAGCACCCGGTTCCTGCAGGCCAGTGAACTGTCCGGCATCAGCCAGGAGCGGCTGGAGGCCGGATTCGCGGTCAGCGCCGACCCGGACCAGGCGCTGGTGTCACTGGTGCGACTGCTGGAGAAAAACCCGTCCCTGGCGGACGTCATCAACATGGGCGGCGACGGCAGCGAAGCTCTGTTCCGGCTGCTCGGGGCTTCCGAGGCACTGGCGGACTTCCTGCTCCGCCGGCCGGAGCATCTGGACGTCCTCGACACGGATATAGGACCGGAACCCGGCCGGGTGCCGGCGTCCCGGCTGCGCAGCTCGCTGCTGCGTTCCGTCGGGGCGGACCCCTTGGCGGGACAGCCGGTCGCCTCGTTTTCGGGCAAGGACGCCTACGTCGCGCTGCGGAGCACGTACCGCCGGCACCTGTCCGAACTGGCGATCCGCGATCTCTCCGCGGCCTCCCCGGTCGATTTCCTGCCGGACGCCGCCCGGGAACTGGCGGACCTGGCCGCGGCCGCGCTGGACGCCGGGCTTGCCGTGGCCCGGGCCGAGGCAGCGGAACGTTTCGGCGCCGACAACGTCGCGGCGGTGCGGCTGGCCATCATCGGCATGGGCAAGTGCGGGGCCGGGGAGCTGAACTATATTTCCGACGTCGACGTGGTGTACGTCGTCGAGGCCGACGGGCTCGCGGACACCGAGGCCGGGGTGATCGGCGCGGCGCTGGCCAGCGGAACGGCGCGCGCCATCTCCTCACCCGGCCCGGAACCCGGGCTCTGGGAAGTCGACGCCAACCTGCGCCCGGAGGGCAAGGACGGACCGCTGGTCCGGACGCTGGACTCGCACCTGACGTACTACCGGCGGTGGGCGCAGAGCTGGGAGTTCCAGGCACTCCTGAAGGCCCGGGCCGTGGCCGGGGACGCCGAGCTGGGCCGCCGGTACGAGGAAGCGGTGTCGCCGCTGGTGTGGTCCTCGTCGGAACGGGAAGGGTTCGTCGAGTCGGTGCAGTCCATGCGGCGCCGGGTCACCGACAACATCCCGGCCCATGAGCGCGGTCGCCAGATCAAGCTGGGCCGCGGCGGGCTCCGCGACGTCGAATTCACGGTCCAGTTGCTGCAGCTGGTGCATGCCCGGGTCGACGAATCCATCCGCCAGCGCGACACGACGTCGGCCATCGCGGCGTTGAGCACGGCGGGCTACATCTCGCGCACCGACGCGCAGGAATTCGACGAGGCCTACCGGTACCTGCGCGTCCTGGAGCACCGGATTCAGTTGGTGAACCTGCGCCGGACCCACTTGATGCCCGACGACGAGCAGGCGCAGCGCGTGCTGGCCAAAGCCGCGCAGGGAGCGCTGCTCGAGAGGCGACCGGCGCCGGCCGAGCTGCTGGAGAAGTGGCAGCAGACCAAGCGCAGGGTGCGGGCGCTGCACGAACGCATCTTCTACCGGCCGCTGCTGGCCGCGGCCTCGAACCTGAGCCTGGACGAGGTGCGGCTGACCCCGGAGGCCGCGCAGGGCCGGCTGGCCGCGCTGGGCTACCAGGATCCGCGGGGAGCGATGCGTCATATCGAGGCGCTCACCGGCGGGGTCAGCAGGAAGGCGTCGCTGCAGCGCCAGCTGCTTCCGGTCTTGCTGGAATGGATCGCTTCCGGTGTTGATCCGGACGCGGGCCTGCTGGGCTTCCGCCGGCTGAGCGAACGGCTGGGAGACTCTCATTGGTACCTGGGCATGCTGCGGGACTCGAGCTCGGCCGCCGAACGGCTGTGCCACATCCTTTCCAGCAGCCGTTTCATCACGGACCTGCTGGAGGTCTCGCCGGAGTCCACGGCCTGGCTGGGCACCGACAAGGACCTCGTCCCGCTCAGCTTCGACGCCCAGTGGCAGGAAATCCGGTCCAAGATGTCCCGCCATCCGGTGCCCGAGGAGGCCATCCGGCTGATCCGGCTGATCCGGCGCCGGGAAACGCTGCGCATCGCGCTCGCCGACTCCTCCGGGCTGCTGGAGCAGTCCCAGGTCGGCGCCGCGCTGGCGGACGCCGACCGCGCCGCCGTGCTCGGCGCGCTCCATGTGGCGGAAACCTCCGTGCTGGAGTCCGAGGAACGGCTGACGGCCCTGTTGGTGGTGGCCATGGGCCGGCAGGGCGGACGGGAAATCAGCTACGGCTCGGATGCCGACGTCATGTACGTGCACCGGCCCTTGCCGGGAGCCGACCCCGGCCTGGCCCAGCAGCAGGCGGAGCGCATCGTCACGCGGATCTCTTCCCTCCTGAAGCAGCCCTGCACGCCTCCGGTGCTGGCCGAGCGGGTGCTCGAAGTGGATGCCGCGCTGCGGCCGGAAGGCAAGAACGGGCCGATGGTGCGCTCGCTGGACTCCTACCGCGAGTATTACCAACGCTGGTCCCTGGTCTGGGAGGCGCAGGCCTTGCTGCGCGCCCGCCCGATGGCCGGCGACGACAACCTGGCGGACGAGTTCATCGCGCTCGTGGAGCCGATCCGCTACTCGGAGGGGCTGGGAAACGATCAGGTGCGCGAGATCCGCCGGATCAAGGCGCGGGTGGAATCGGAGCGGCTGCCGCGCGGCGCCGATCCGGCCCGCCATTTGAAGCTCGGCCGCGGGGGACTCAGCGACGTGGAGTGGCTGGTCCAGCTGCTGCAGCTGGAGCACGCTCGGAAGCTCCCGGAGCTGCGCACCACCAACACGCTCGAAGCGCTCTCCGCCATCGCAGCCGCCGGGCTGCTGCCGGGCGAGGACGCCGCCGCCCTCGGGCGAAGCTGGAGCCTTGCCACCCGGATCCGGTCGGCCAATGTGATCTGGGCGGGCAAGAACTCAGACGTGCTGCCGGCCTCGCGCCGGGACCTCGAAGCGGTGGCACGCTGGTGCGGTTACGAGCCCGGAAACGCTGCGGCGATCGAGGAAGACTACCTGCGCCTGACCCGCCGCGCCCGGGCCATCTTCGAGCGCTACTTCTACGGTTACGGCACCTAGCCTCCCCGACGCCAAGTGGTGCCGCCGGTCACCGGTCTGTACCCTCAATGAGGATCTTTTGCGCCTTGCACAGGCTGTACAGGCGTGCCCTGAGAACAAATCTAGGAGCTGTTTAGTTTGCACACCCTCCAACGCACCGGGCTGGGACGGCGCCTGCTGGCCCTGACCGGACTGCTGGCGGTGCTCTCGCTGGTCTTCGGCGGCAACGCGGCCGCGGCTGCGGCCCAGGCGCCGCAGAGCGCCAGCGGCAAGAGCTACGTCATCGGTACCGACACGACGTTCGCCCCCTTCGAGTTCCGCCAGGGCGGCGAACTGGTCGGCATCGACATGGACCTGCTGCGGGCGATCGCCGAGAACCAGGGTTTCGAGGTGGAAATCCGCTCGCTCGGGTTCGACGCCGCGCTGCAGGCGCTGCAGTCCAACCAGGTGGATGGAGTCATCGCCGGCATGTCCATCACGGACGAGCGGCGGCAGGTCTTCGACTTCTCCGACCCGTACTTCGACTCGGGCGTGCAGATGGCCGTGGCGCAGAGCAACAACGAGATCACCTCGTACGAGGACCTCGCGGGCGAGACAGTCGCGGTCAAGCGCGGCAGCGAGGGTGAAGCCTTCGCCGACTCCATCGCCGAAGAGTACGGTTTCACGGTCAAGCCGCTGGACCAGTCGGCCACCATGTACGACGACGTCAAGGCCGGCAACTCCGTGGCAGTCTTCGACGACTACCCGGTCCTCGCCTATGGCATCGCCCAAAACAACGGGCTGAAGGCCGTCACGGAGAAGGAACGCGGAAGTTCCTACGGCTTCGCGGTCAACAAGGACCGGAATCCCGAACTGATCGCGGCCTTCAACGCCGGCCTGGCCGAGCTCAAGGCCAGCGGCGAATACGAGCAGATCCTGGACAAGTACCTAGCCTCGCCGGAGGCCGCCGGGCAGAGCAGCTTCTGGCAACTGCTGACCGACAGCCTCCCCGCCCTGATGAAGGGCCTGGGGCTCACGCTGTTCGCCACGGCGGTGTCCATCATCATCGCGCTGGTCCTGGGCGTTGCCTTCGGGTTCCTGAAGGTATCGCGCCGGATCGTGCTGCGCGGAATCGCGACCACCTACGTGGGCATCTTCCGCGGGACGCCCCTGCTGGTCCAGGCGTTCTTCTTCTACTTCGGCCTGCCGCAGCTGACCGGGGCGCCGATCGACGTCCTCACCGCCGGCGTGCTGACGCTGAGCCTGAACGCCGGCGCCTACATGACCGAGATCGTCCGCGGCGGCATCCAGTCCGTGGATCCCGGCCAGATGGAAGCCAGCCGCAGCCTGGGCCTGGGCTACGTCAAGTCCATGCAGAAGGTCGTGATCCCGCAGGCGGTCAAGATCATGACCCCCAGCTTCATCAACCAGTTCGTCATCACGCTCAAGGACAGCTCCCTGCTGGCGGTCATCGGTTTCGCCGAACTGACCTATCAGGGCCAGCAGATCTACGCCTCCAACTTCCGCACCGGCGAAACCCTGCTGATCGTGGCGGCGCTGTACTTCGTGGTGATCACCGCGCTGATCAAGCTTTCCAACATCCTGGATAAGAGGTTCAACAAGTGAGCAAGATTCACGTCGCCGGACTCAGAAAAAGCTTTGGCAGCAACGAGGTCCTCAAGGGCCTCGACGTCGAGGTGGCCGAAGGCGAAGTCGTCTGCGTGATCGGGCCGTCCGGCTCCGGCAAGTCGACCTTCCTGCGCTGCCTGAACAAGCTGGAGGACATCAGCGGGGGAACCGTGGTGGTCGACGGTTTCGACCTGACCGACCCGAAGGTCGATCTGGACAAGGTACGGCAACACATCGGCATGGTCTTCCAACACTTCAACCTGTTCCCGCACAAGTCCGTGTTGGAGAACATCATGCTGGCCCCGGTGGAGCTCAAGAAGCTCGGCAAGGCCGAAGCACGGAACAAGGCCCTCGAGCTGCTGGAGAGGGTGGGGCTGTCCGAGAAGGCCGACGCCCGCCCGGCCCAGCTCTCCGGCGGACAGAAGCAGCGCGTGGCCATCGCGCGGGCCCTGGCCATGAACCCCGACATCATGCTCTTCGACGAGGCCACCAGCGCCCTGGACCCGGAAATGGTGGGGGAGGTGCTGCAGGTCATCAAGGACCTGGCGGCGGAAGGCATGACCATGGTGGTGGTCACCCACGAGATGGGCTTCGCCCGCGAAGTCTCCGACCGCGTCATCTTCATGGCCGACGGCAACATCGTGGAAGAAGGCAGACCGGAGGCACTCTTCGGCGCTCCGCAGCAGGCACGTACCCAGGACTTCCTGGCCAAGGTCCTCTGAGGTCCTCTGACCGGCCGACGGCGGTGCCCTCCGATGCTCGGGGGTGCGCCGCCGTCGGGCCCCGCCCTGCTGGTGTGGCCGGGAACAGGGCGCCGGGTTAGGCTGAGGCCGGAACCCAACCGAAGGAGCGCCGGACATGACCGACATCGATGTGCTTGGACGCGAACACCTGGCCGTGGCCGTCGGAGCCCCGCACGGACGCAGTGCCGCCTTGGTGGCCCAGGACGGTCCGCTGCGCCAGACGGTGTTGGCCTTGAAGGCAGGGGCGGAGCTGGGGGAGCACAACGCCCCGCTGGCCGGCACGCTGCTGGTTTTGGAAGGTGCGGTCACCGTGGTGTCCGCGTCCGGCCGCATGGCCGTCAACCAGAACCAGCTCGCCGTGATCCCGCAGGAGCGGCACTCGGTGGAGGCGTCCGAGGACTCGGTGTTCCTGCTGACAGCGGTCACCGAGACGCGCCGGGACAGCTGAACGGCGCCGCCGAGACCCACCGGGACGGCAGTGCGGCGCCCGGACCTTACCCGTAAAGCGCGTCGCGTGTCACCTACGCAGCGCGCTGCGGATGATCGCCACCACGCCCGCGAACAGCAGCGCGGTGGCCGTCAGCACCAGCGAATAGGCGACTCCGACGCGCAGGATGACCAGGAACACCAGGAAGGTGACGGCAGCGCCGATGAGCGCGGCCCTGACCGGTCGCGGTGTGCGGCTCTGAGGTGCGGGCTGCCCGCTTTCGCCCATAGGCTTCATTTTGCCACGCCTCGAAGCCGCAGCCGAGGCCCTCTCCCGCAGCCGCTCACCGGTGCGGCCCGATCGGATGACGGGTGCACGCGCCGGGGCACTCGGGTGAAAGAGCCGGAGCACTCCGCGGTCGACACAGTAAAGGTGTCGCTACTACCGGCATCCTTGGGCAGTGCATGGATACCGGCAACCAGTCCGTACCGCCATTCCATCGAGCGTCAAAGTTCAGGGTGTTTGGGATCCTTTCCCCTTTCTCGCCAGTATTCGTCTCGCTGGCGGAGAACAAAACGCGTCAGCAGAGCGATGGAAATTATCGTCAGCGCCGTCTGGAGGCCAACTATCAGCCAGTGCCAAGGTTCAACGAAGGACAGCACCAAGTTCAGCCAGGAAACGATGAGCGCGCTGAATAAGACCACCAGCATGAGCCTCTGCTGTTTCCGGTTCCACTCCTGTATGCCCTGACTCATGCCCTGAGACTATTGATGCCATAAGAGCTTGTCACGGGCTAGGCAGGAAATCCCATCGGGCTGTTCTTCTCGCTGGGCGCCTGATTCGCCGCACCGGTGGTCTCGGGCCAGCAGCCGGCTTAGCCGGTCTTCGCATAGCAGCAACCGTCGCCGTATACCTACGAGGCCAGGTTCAGGGTTGCAGAGCGACGGTAGAAGACCTGCCTTTCCGGACAAAAAGAGTCCGCACGTGCCGCCATCACCGAAGTGTTGGCAGCTCGTGCGGACTCCCTGCGGCCTAGCCGCGATCCTGCAAGCTTAGCGGTCAGCAGCCGTAGTAGAGCTCGAATTCGTACGGGTTTGGGCGGGCGGCCAGCGGCGCGATTTCTTCTTCGCGCTTGTAGGCGATCCAGGTGTCGATCAGGTCCTGGGTGAAGACACCGCCGGCCTGCAGGAACTCGTTGTCCGCCTCCAGTGCCTCGAGCGCTTCCTCCAGCGAACCAGGAGCCTTCTGGATGTCCTTGGCTTCCTCGGCGGGCAGCTCGTACAGGTCCTTGTCGATCGGGTCGGCGGGTTCGATCCGGTTCTTGATGCCGTCCAGGCCCGCCATCAGCTGCGCGGCAAAGGCCAGGTAGGGGTTCGAGCTGGGGTCCGGAGCGCGGAACTCGATGCGCTTGGCCTTCGGGTTGGAGCCGGTGATCGGGATGCGGATGCCGGCCGACCGGTTGCCCTGCGAGTAGACCATGTTCACCGGGGCCTCGAAGCCCTTCACCAGCCGGCGGTAGGAGTTCACCGTCGGGTTGGTGAACGCCAGCACCGCGGAAGCGTGCTTAAGCAGGCCGCCGATGTACCAGCGGGCGGTGTCGGAGAGGCCGGCGTAGCCCTTCTCGTCGTAGAACAGCGGCTGCCCGCCGGTCCAGAGCGACTGGTGGCAGTGCATGCCGGAGCCGTTGTCGCCGAACACCGGCTTGGGCATGAACGTGGCGGACTTGCCCCAGGCGTCGGCGACGTTCTTGACGATGTACTTGAACTTCAGCAGATCGTCGGCCGCGTGCGTCAGCGTGCTGAACTTGTAGTTGATCTCGGCCTGGCCGGCGGCGCCGACCTCGTGGTGGGAGCGCTCGACCTCGAGGCCGACGGCGTCCAGCTCCACGCAGATCGCGTCGCGCAGGTCCGCCTGCTTGTCGGTGGGGGCCACCGGGAAGTAGCCGCCCTTAACCGGGGTCTTGTACCCCTGGTTCCCGCCTTCCTCCCGCTTTCCGGAGTTCCAGTACGCCTCGACCGAGTCCACCCGGTAGAAGGAATGCTCGGGGCTGGACTGGTAACGGACGTCGTCGAAAATAAAGAATTCGGCTTCCGGGGCGAAGAACGCGGTGTCGGCGATTCCGGTGGAGGCCAGGTACGCCTCGGCGCGCTCGGCCACGCCGCGGGGGTCGCGGTGGTAGGGATCGCCGGTGCGCGGGTTCACGATGGAGAAGTTCAGCGCCAGCGTCTTCTCGACGCGGAACGGATCGATGAAGGCGGTGGAAACGTCCGGGATCAGCTGCATGTCGGACTCGGCAATGCCTTGGAAGCCGCGGATCGAGGAGCCGTCGAAGAGTTGGCCGTTCACGAAGAAGTCCGCGTCAACGGTCTTGGCCGGCACGTTGAAGTGCTGCTGGACGCCGGGCAGATCGGTGAAACGGATATCGACGAACTTGACGTCTTCGTCGGCGATGTACTTGAGGACCTCGTCCGCATTCTTGAACATCGGGTCATGCTCCTTACGCATTCTGGGGGAACCTGCCTCCGCTGTACGGGGCCGGCAACAGTTACAACATTAGGAGCAGGGAATTTCCCGACAGTGTCGCAATTGTTTCGGGCAGGTTACGAAATCGACGTGCACTGCAAGTTTACCGTCAGTGGCCTTCACGCTTTACCGGCGGGAACTCGGGCCCGCACCCCGGGGAAGCCCGCGGCAGGCAGGACCGGTAAACTTGAGGGGTGGTAAGCAGACGCGATCTTGGTTCCTGGCTCGAAGGCCCCCCGCAGTCCAACATCCAGAAATGGCCCGGGCAGCGGCTCGGGCTCCCGCAATCCGGGTCCGGCTCGATTGCGCGTCCGGGGCGACGGATCGTGGCGCTGCTCATTGACTGGCTCCTGTGCTACGCGATCGCGAACGCCTTCCTGGGCGGCAGCCAGCTGGCCATCCTGGCGGTGTTCGCCGTCGAGCAGTTGCTGCTGGTGGGGACGCTCGGCTACAGTTTCGGCCACCGCCTGCTCGGCATCCACGTGCGCAAACTCGACGGTTCCGCACCCGGGTTGCTGGCCGCCGTCGTGCGCACCGTCCTCCTGTGCCTGGTGATTCCGGCGGTTATTTTCGACGCCGACCAGCGAGGCTTCCACGATCGCGCCATGGGCACCGTCCTGGTGCGCCGCTGAGGCAGCGTTCCTTGATCGTGGCGTGAGCACCACCATCCTGGTGCGCCGCCGGGGCAGCGCCTCACGGCCCGCCCCAACCCTGCCGGCACAACCCAGCCGGCCCCCCAACCCGTTAAACCCGAGAGGCTGCCGGTGAAACCGGCAGCCTCTCGGGTTTGTCAGGCGGGACGCGCTCTTAGCGGCCGCGCATGGCCTTGCGGTCCGGGCGGGCCTTGAACGGGTCCACGCCCTTGGGGATGGGGAGCTTGTTGCTGCCCAGGGCAGACAGGCGCTTGTCCACGGCGCTGACTTCCTGTTTGGTCAGTTCCTTCTTGAGCTTCTGCACGGTCTTGGCCACCTTGCTCAGCTCCACCTGGCCTTCGCCGCGGCCGGTCTCGATCACATGGATCGTGACGTTGGGCAGGATGCGGCGAAGCCTGCGCCGCTCCGACTCGACCAGTTGCCGCACGCGGTGCGAGGGGCCCTCGGTGACCAGCACAATGCCGGGGCGGCCCACGGCGCGGAAGACGGCGTCCTGGGTGCGCGGGTTCACGGCCACCGGCTGGTCCTGCAGGATCCAGCCGCGGCGCAGCACGCTGAGGGCCGCGCCGGAAGCACCGGGCTGGCCCTCGATCTGCGAGAACGCCGCACGTTCGGCGCGCCGCGACAAGATGAAGGTGGCGGCCAGCAGGCCCAGCGGGATGGAGATGATCAGCAGCGTGACCCAGTTGTTGATCAGCAGGCCGATGACCAGGCCGACGGCGACGATGCCGAGGAAGGCCAGCAGCATGAACCAGACGACGTTCGGGTCGTTGCGCCGGGTCATCCGGAAGACCTGGCCGATCTGCTTCAGCCGGCCGGGCTGCTTGTTGGCTTTGGACGGTTTCCCAGCCTTGGGCTTGCGTGAGAAGAGACCCCGCTTCGGGGCGTCGGAATCGGTGCTATGGGCCATAATGTCCAATTCTATCGTGACGGAGGAGGCACTCGTGCCGGATGCGGACACGGCAGCGGCCCGGCAGCCGGCAGGCTCCCGGACCGCGGTTCCGGCGGTTCAGCTACCGGGCTGCAATCAGCGTGGCGGCTTCCTGGCGGGTGCTGCCGGACTCGCCGATATGGGCGAGCTGGGGCGGAAGCTCCAGGCCCTTCTTGCGCATCGCGGTGGCCCAGAGGCGGCTGGCGCGGTAGGACGAGCGCACCAGCGGCCCGCTCATCACGCCCAGGAAGCCGATCTCCTCGGCCTCCTGGCTCAGTTCCACGAATTCCTCCGGCTTCACCCAGCGCTCTACCGGGTGGTGGCGTTCGGTCGGGCGCAGGTACTGGGTGATGGTCACCAGGTCGCAGCCGGCGGCGTGGAGATCGCGCAGCGCCTCGGAGATTTCTTCGCGGGTTTCGCCCATGCCCAGGATCAGGTTGGACTTGGTCACCATGCCCTGGTCGCGGCCCTGCGTGATCACATCGAGCGAACGCTCATAGCGGAAGGCCGGCCGGATGCGCTTGAAGATCCGGGGCACGGTTTCCACGTTGTGCGCGAACACCTCCGGTTTGGCGTCGCAGATGGCCGTGATGTGTTCGGGCTTTCCGGAGAAGTCCGGAATCAGGATTTCGACGCCGGTGCCGGGGTTGAGTTCGTGGATCTTCCGGATGGTCTCGGCGTAGAGCCACACGCCCTCGTCGGCCAGGTCGTCGCGGGCCACGCCGGTGACGGTGGCATAGCGCAGGTTCATCTGCTGGACCGACTGGGCCACCTTGGTGGGTTCCAGGATGTCGACGGGCGAGGGCTTTCCCGTGTGGATCTGGCAAAAGTCGCAGCGGCGCGTGCACTCGGAGCCGCCGATCAGGAACGTCGCCTCGCGGTCTTCCCAACATTCGAAAATATTGGGGCAGCCTGCCTCTTCGCAGACGGTGTGCAGCCCCTCCTTCTTGACCAGGTTCTTCATGCCCACGTACTCGGGGCCCATGTTGACCTTGGCTTTGATCCAGTCCGGCTTGCGCTCCACGGGGGTGGCTGCATTGCGGGCCTCGACGCGCAGCAGGCGGCGTCCTTCAGGGGCGAGCGTCACAACAGGGCTCCTTCGGTCTGGCGGTGGCCAGTGTCGGTGTCGGTGGCCGCGGGGCCGGGAGTGCCGGCCTTGACCAGGGATGTCTCGAACGAGCGGAGTTCTTCCTCCACCCGGTCTGCGATGTCGGCCGGAGCCACGTCCAGCCCGGTCTCGGCCTGGATGGTGGTGGTGCCGGCGTCGGTAATGCCGCAGGCAATGATCTGGCTGTAGGGTGCCAGGTCGTTCCGGCAATTGAGCGCGAAGCCGTGCATGGTTACCCGGCGGTTGACTCGGATGCCGATGGCGGCGATCTTGCGGGCCGGACCGCGCTCGTCGGCCTCGATCCAGACGCCGGAGCGGCCCTCCATCCTGGTGCCGGCCACGCCGTAACCGGCGAGCACGTTAATCAGGACCTGCTCGAGGATGTCAACGTAGTCGGCCACCCGGGTGGGATCCGGGAGAGCCACGATGGGGTAACCCACCAGCTGGCCGGGGCCGTGCCAGGTCAGTTTGCCGCCACGATCCACGCTGACCACGGGGGTGCCGTCCAGCGGCCGCTCATGGTCTTCGGTCCGCTTGCCGGCGGTGTAGACGGCGCTGTGCTCCAGCAACAGCACGGTGCTGGGCGCCGTGCCCGCCACGACTTCGGCGTGCAGCTTGCGCTGCAGCGCCCAGCCTTCTTCATAATCGACGTAGTCAGGGGCGAAGCCCAGCCGAGAAAACTCAAGAGCCATTCAGCAAGACTACGCTCCGGGGGCCGGGCACTGCTATTTGTGTAACGCCGCAATTGCTGTGGATAACTCCTGCACCCCGCGGCCAAACGGAGTACAAGTGGTCCATGGAAGATGGGCAGACACCCGGGGCGGCCTCCGTGGAGCAGGAACCGCCGCGCCCGGCGGCGCCGGGGCTGCACGTGCAGCGGTGGCTGGGCAGCGGCGCCTCGGCCTCGATATGGCTGGTCCGCGATGCGCTGACCGGAACGGAGTATGCCCTGAAGGTGCTGTCTGCGCCGCCTGCTTCCTCCTCCGACGACGGCGGAGGCCCGCCGCCGGGGCGGCGCCCTGCCCGGCACGTATCCGCCGCCGATGAGGGCGAGCCCGCTCTCTGGGCGGTTGCCGCGGAGGGGCAACCGGGGGCCGCGGCCGCCGCTGCCGCCGACCATGAACTTGCCCTGTTGGCGGGGGCGCGGCATGAGCACCTGCTGCCCGTCCACGGTCACGTGGCAACTGACCGCGGGCCCGGGCTGCTGTTGGAATATGCTGCCGGCGGCTCGCTCGCGGCACTCGTTGCCGCCCGCGGCCCGCTGGCCGTGGGCGAGGCCGTGACGATTCTGACTCCGGTGGCCCAGGCCCTGGATTACCTGCACGGGACCGGGACCGTGCACGGGGACATATCGCCCGGCAACGTGTTGTTCACCGCGGTGGGCAAGCCGATGCTGGCCGACCTAGGGGTCGCCCGCGCGCTGGGCAGTAACCGCCCTCCCGCGGCGGGCACGCCGGGGTTCGGGGCACCGCGCAGCGGGTCCGGCGGCGGCCGGCTGGATCCCGAAGCGGACATTTATGCGCTGGCAGCCATCGGCTGGTTCGCGCTCACCGGCCGGGTGCCCGGTGCCACCGCGCAGCGGCCGCCACTGGCGGCATTGGTGCCCGAGGTGCCCGATGACCTGGTGTCCCTCCTGGAAGACGGACTGGCCGAGCGTGCAGGGGAGCGCCCCTCTGCGGCGGAGTTCGCCCGCCGTGCGATTCGGGCCGCAAAGCCGGAGGCACTGGATTTGACGGCGTCGGCACATCCTTCCGTTGCCAGCCAGTTGCTGACCCGGCGGCAGGCGGCGGGTAAGGCCGCCGGCCGCCGGGACAGGGGACTGCTTCCACCGTTTCCGCGGGCGCAGGTTGGGGCCGGCCGCGGAGGCGGTGCCCGGCCCGCACCCGGCCGGCGGGCCAGGGCCGGGCTGGCGGTCACCGCGGCTGCGGCAGCGGGCATCCTGTTCGCCCTGGCCGGCAACGTAACGCCTGCTCCGCCGAGCGATCCGGATGCGGTCTCATCGCCCGGCCGTGACCGGTCCGTGCAACAGGTGTCCACGGCGCAGCGCGAAGGGCAGCCCCCGGCTCCTCCCGAAGCCCGGGTACTGCCGGCGGAACTGGAACGGGCGCTGCGGGGTGGCGATGCCGCGGCGGCCGTGCCCGCCCTGGCCTGGTTGCGCACCGAGGCCGTCAGGACCCGCGACGCAACGCTGCTCAACCGGGTCAATGTACCCGGCACGGCCGTCATGGACACGGACCGGGGCATCATCGCGGCACTGGCAGGCTCCGGCAGCTGGCTCGACGGGCTGGAAACCACGGTGGAGGAGGTAACCGTGGATCCAGCGCCACCAGGCGGAGGGCCACAGGAATGGGTGGCCGCAACCGTCAGCACGTCGGCGTACCGGCAGGTGGCCGCCGACGGGAGCGTGCTGGGACGACGCGCCGAACCCAGCGTGCAACGGGTCCAACTTGAGATGGTGAGGCGGGACGCCGGCTGGCTGATCCAGTCAGTCCGCGAGACGCCCCGCCGCTCGGATGACCCCGGGGCCCGCACGGGCCGTGACTAAGATCGAGGCATGACTTCATCGAGCTACTTCCGCTACCCGCACGTGCACGGCGATCTGGTCACGTTCGTCGCTGAGGACGACGTGTGGGTCGCACCCCTTGCCGGCGGCCGGGCGTGGCGTGTTTCGTCGCTGCAGCTGCCAGCGCGGAACCCAAGGTTCTCGCCCGACGGGCAGCACCTGGCCTGGAGCGTGGTGCAGGCCAGCGCCCCCGAGGCTGTCACGGCGTCGGTCGACGGCGGGGGATTCCGCCAACTGACCTACTGGGGGCACGCCAGCACGAAGGTAAAAGGATTCACGCCCGCGGGCCACGCCCTGGTGACGAGTTCCTTCGAACGCGAAGAATCACGTCACACCTGGGCCTACGCCGTGCCGCTGGACGGCTCGGACGCCCGGGTCCTGCCCTATGGCCCCGTGGACTCGATCGCGTTCGGGCCGGAACTCGGCGACGAGCGTCCGGTCGTGGTCGGCAGCGTGCTCTCGCGCGAACCGGCGTGGTGGAAGCGGTACCGCGGCGGAACGGCCGGAAAACTGTGGATCGACCGGGACGGCGGCGGCGAGTTCGGGCGCCTGGCGGCCGAACTCGACGGCAACCTGGCAGACCCGATGTGGATCGGCAACCGGATCGCGTTCCTGAGCGACCACGAAGGTTACGGCAACCTGTATTCGGTGCGGCCGGATGGAACAGGCCTGCGCCGGCACACCGACCACGACGGTTTCTACGTCCGCCATGCCGCGACGGACGGCACGCGCGTGGTCTTCGAATCCGCCGGCGAACTCTGGATCCTGGACTCCCTCGACTCCCCGGACGCGCCGCGCCGGCTTGAGATCACGCTGGGCTCGGCATCAACGAGCCGCCGCGGCCGCCCGCTCGACGTGGCAAAGCACCTGTCCTCCGCCGTGCCGAATCCCAAGGGAACCGCCTCCGTCATCGAAACGCACGGCACGGTGCACTGGCTGACCCACCGGGACGGCCCGTCGCGCGCGGTGGAATCGACGCCCGGCGTCCGCGCCCGGCTCGCGCGGCCCCTCGGCGACACGCGGGTGGTCTACGTCGCCGACCACGACGGCGAAGAAGCCCTCTACATCCGCCAGGTCTTCGAACAGCTGTCCCGGGCCGACCAGCCTGCTCCCGCGGCAGCCGCGCCGGCCCCCGCCGAACCGGAGCCCGACGGCTTGCCGCGCCCGGTGTCGGCCTCCGCCGTCGTCCATCCGACCCAGTCCCAGCCCATCGTGGAGGTGCGGTCCGGCGGACGGCAAGGCGGCGGAAGCGGCGGCGGGGAACCGGACGCCCGTTCGGCCGAGGCGCTGGAGCCGCAGCAATTGCGCCGCGTCGAGCTGCCCGGCCCGGACCGGGTGAGCGCGCTTGCCGCCAGTCCGGACGGCAAGCTCGCGGCAGTGGCCACCGAATACGGCCAGGTACTGGTCCTGGACGCCGACAGCGCGCAGCTCCGCCGGCTCTCCGGCACCGATCACGGGGCGATCAGCGAGCTGGTCTTCTCACCGGATTCCCGCTGGATCCTGTGGGCCGAGCCCGTGACCGCGGAGGGCACCCGCACGCGTCTCCGGCTGGCCCGGGCCGACGGCACCGGCGGCATCGTCGACGTGACCGACGGGCGCTTCCGCGACCATGGTCCGGCGTTCACCCCGGACGGCAAGTTCGCCGCGTTCCTCTCCGAACGGAGCTTCGATCCGGTCTATTCCACCCACAGCTTCGACCTGGGTTTTCCCGAATCGACCAAGCCGTTCCTGGTGGCCCTGGCCGCCGCCACGTCTTCGCCGTTCGGTCCGTCGGTGCACGGCACGCTGCCGGACGCGCCGCCGTCGGCCGGGAAGGATCACGACGGATCCCCGAACGGGGAGGACCAGGCCACGCCCGCCGTCGCCGACATGGTGGTGGACGCCGAACGGCTGGGCGAGCGGATCATCCCGGTCCCGGTCCGGCAGGGCCGCTACACCGACCTCAGCGCGGTGGACGGAGCCCTGTTGTGGCTGGCCAGTGACCCCGCCGGTGTCACCGGAGAAGGCCGTGCGTCGGCGGAAGAGCCGGAGCAGTCCCAGCGGCTGGAGCGGTTCGACCTCTCCCGCCGGGAGGTTTCCGTGCTGGTGCCGGCGCTGGATTCCTACGAGGTGTCCCAGGACCGCAAGCGGATCGTGTACGTGCACAAGGCACAGGTGAAGGCCGTGCCGGCCGCCGGGAAGGTCGACGACGACTCGCCCGAGAGCGTGCAGGTCGACCTGGGCCGGATCCGGGTCACGCTCGAACCGCTCAAGGTCTGGGGCCAGGCGTTCGACGAGGCCTGGCGGCTGCAGCGCGACTTCTACTGGGCCGAGGACCTGGCCGGGCTGGACTGGCAAGGCGTCTACGACCGTTACCGGCCCCTGGTCGAGCGGCTTGGATCGCACGACGACCTGGTGGACCTGCTCTGGGAGCTGCACGGCGAACTCGGCACCTCGCACGCCTACGTTTCGCCCCCGCCGGTCGCCGAGCCCGGCTCCGGGAAACAGGGACGGCTCGGCGCCGACCTGGCGCGGACCGAGGCGGGCTGGACCGTGCAGAGGATCCTCGCCGGCGAATCGTCGGACCCGCTGGCGATGTCTCCGCTGACAGCTCCGGGCGCAGCCGTC
Source organism: Arthrobacter sp. Cza30 (assembly GCF_059090765.1). Classification (NCBI taxonomy): domain Bacteria; kingdom Bacillati; phylum Actinomycetota; class Actinomycetes; order Micrococcales; family Micrococcaceae; genus Arthrobacter; species Arthrobacter sp. Cza30. The sequence goes on from NZ_JBNHGA010000006.1 coordinate 94,193, forward strand.
GACCCGGGGGATGTGATCGCGGCGGTGGACGGCATCCCCGTGGACCCGCTGGCAGGCCCGGCGCCGCTGCTGGCCGGCGCGGCCGGCAAGACGGTCGAGCTGACCATCGTCAACGGGGCGGGCAGCGCGGAAGCCGGCCTGCAGCGGCGGATTGCCGTGATCCCCATCCGCGACGAAGAGCGGCTCCGGTACCAGAACTGGGTCTCCGGGAACCGCCGCAATGTCCGCGAGGCATCGAACGGACGCTTCGGTTACCTCCATATCCCGGACATGGTGGCGCGCGGCTGGGCACAACTGCACCGCGACCTGGACGTGGAGACCGCCAAGGACGCCCTCGTCATCGACGTACGGCGCAACCGCGGCGGCCATACCTCCCAGCTGGTTGCCGAGTTGATCGGCCGGAAGGTCACCGCCTGGAACCTCGCCCGCGGCGAGCAGCCGGGCACGTACCCGGCCCACGCGCCGCGGGGCCCCGTCGTCGTCCTCACGGATGAATACGCCGGGTCCGACGGCGACATCATCACCCAGGTGAGCAAGCTGCGCGGGATCGGCCCCGTGGTCGGGACGCGGACCTGGGGCGGGGTGGTCGGCATCGACGCGAAGTTCTCGCTGGCCGACGGCACCGGTGTCACGCAGCCGCGGTACGCGTTCTGGTTCACGCAGGGCGTGGGCTGGGGCGTGGAGAACTACGGGGTTGATCCGGACATCGAGGTGCCGTTCCCGCCGCATGCGTATGGGGCGGGGGAGGACCCACAGCTCGAGCACAGCGTCGGCATCCTCAAGGAGATGCTGGGCGAGCTGCCGACCGACCAGCCGCCGGCCCGGGCCGGTTATCCCGTGCTGCGCCCCGGACCGCTGCCGCCGCGTCCGCAGGAGGCCGGCTGAGGGCCGGGCCGAACATTGAAGAACCCCGGGCACCGAAGGTGCCCGGGGTTCTTCGACGAAGACTGGAGTGCTAGCCGGCCAGGGTGGCATCAATCGTGATGCTCGGCACGGAGGCCAGGGCGCCGGAAACAGGACAGGTGTCCTTGGCCCCGGAGGCCAGGCGCTGGAAGTCGTCCTCGCTGATCCCGGGGACGGTCGCGTTCACGGTCAGGCGAATCTCGGTAATGCCGGTGCCCGGCACGAAATCCACGGCCGCCGAGGTCTTAATGCTCTCGGCGGTGGTCCCGTTTTCCTTAAGCATGTTGCTGAACTGCATCGAGTAGCAGGTGGCGTGGGCGGCAGCCAGCAGTTCTTCGGGGCTGGTCTTTCCTTCGGACTGGTCCGCACGTGCCTTCCAGGTGACATCGTAGGTGCCGATCCCGGACGTTTCGAACGTAGTCTGGCCGGCGCCGCTAAACAGGTCGCCGTTCCACTCGGTGCTGGCAGAACGTGTTGTAGCCATATGTCCTCCTTGGTCGATGTACAGGATGCGTTTTCCGCCGGTCCCGGCCAAAGGCGGCCGGTGCCGTCTTCCTCATCCTAGGGGAGTTGCGCCGGACTGTCCGGCGGCACCGGTTAAAGCCACCGCGGCCGGCCCGGGGCGGGGCCGGCCGCAGCGTGCAAATTTGTAAGGTCAGTTCCAGAGGGTCGCGATGGCGACGTTCAGCAGCGCCAGGCCGCCCACCGAGTGGGCCAGACCGGTGGAAATCGGTTCGCCGGCCTTGTACTTGCGGCGGCCGATGAACGCGAGGACGCCCACGACGAGCCCGATGACCAGCTTGATGGTCAGCTTCACATAGTCGGCGTCCATGGCCAGGGCCGGAATCAGGCCCATCATGATGACGCCGGTAATGAGCTGGAGGGCCGCGCCGTCGAACTGGCGGGGGTGGACGGTGGGCTTCTTCATGTTGCCGATCCAGATGCCGACGATCATGGCTGCACCGACGATGTGCAGGAAGACGAAAATGCTGTAAAGGATGTCCATAGGCCCAGCTTATCGGCCGGGGAGGCACGCAGATCCGCGCCATGCCGCGGCGGGACGGGTATTTCTACCTGACGTAGTAGCGGCCGGCGGGCCAGGGGGCAAAGCACAGCGGCGGGCTGCGTCCACTGGGAACGCAGCCCGCCGCTCATCCGTGCGTCGCGCGGGGCAGGCCGGGCTAGAGGCCCAGGTCCGCCTCGAACTGTCCGGCTTCCAGACGCGCCCGCAGTGTCTGCAGGAAGCGGCCGGCATCCGCGCCGTCGACCAGACGGTGGTCGTAGGTCAGGGACAGGTACATCATCGAGCGGATGGCGATCGAATCGTCGCCGTTCTCATCCTGGACAACCATGGGCCGCTTGACGATGGCGCCGGTCCCGAGGATTCCCACCTGCGGCTGGTTGATGATCGGCGTGTCGAACAGGGCGCCGACGCTGCCGATGTTGGTGATCGAGAAGGTACCGCCGGAGAGCTCGTCGGGAGCGATCTTGTTGCTGCGGGTACGTGCGGCAACATCGGCAATCTTGCCCGCCAAGCCGGCCAGGTTCAGGCTGCCGGCGTCGTTGATCACCGGGACCAGCAGGCCCTTGTCGGTGTCCACCGCAATCGCCAGGTGCTCGGCGTTGTGGTAGGTGATCTCCTGCTTTTCCTCGTCGTACTCGGCGTTCAGCTTCGGATGCTGCTTGAGCGCCTCCGCGACGGCCTTGGCGATGAAGGGCAGGTACGTCAGCTTGACGCCGTTCTGCTCCTGGAAGGACTTCTTGGCACGCTCGCGCAGCTTGGCCACCTTGGTCATGTCGACCTCGTGGACCTGGGTGAGCTGGGTGGAAGCGTCCAGCGATTCGCGCATCCGGCGGGCGATCACCTGGCGGATCCGCGGTGCCTTCTCGACCGTGCCGCGCTTGGCCGAGGCCGCGGCGTCCGCCGGAGCCTTCGCGGCGGCTGCCGGTGCTGCGGCCGGCTTGGCGGATTCGGCCGCCTCCAGCACGTCCTGCTTGCGGATCCGTCCGCCCACGCCGGTGCCCTTGACGGCGGACAGGTCCACGCCGTGCTGGTTGGCCAGCTTGCGGACCAGCGGGGTGACGTAGCCGGCGTCCGGGCCCGCGGCGGGCTCGGCGGCGGCCGGTGCTGCCTGGGGGGCTGCCGCCTCCGGAGCCTCGGCCTTGGGAGCCTCGGCCTTGGGGGCCTCGGCCTTGGGAGCTTCGGCCTTGGGAGCTTCGGCCTTGGGAGCTTCAGCGGTCGGCTGTTCGGCGGAAGGCTCCGCCACCGGGGCTTCGCGTTCCTCGGCAGGCGCGGCGGCCACCGGCTCGGCTTCCTTCGGCTCGGCCTTGGCGGGGCCGGCACCGGTGCCGATGATGGCCAGCACCGAACCGACCTCGGCGGTCTCATCCTCGGCGACCTTGATCTCCTGGACCGTGCCGGCCACCGGGGACGGGATCTCCGTGTCTACCTTGTCGGTGGAGACCTCGAGCAGCGGCTCATCGACCTCGACTGTGTCGCCCACCTGCTTCAGCCAGCGGGTGACCGTTCCCTCGGTCACGCTTTCGCCCAGGGCCGGGAGGGTTACCTCGGTGCCCTCGCCGGAACCGGCGGCCGGGGCCTCCTCGGCCGGAGCTTCCTCGGCGGGGGCTTCCTGCCGCGGCTCCTCCTGCTTCGGTGCCTCCTCGGCGGGGGCTTCCTGCTGGGGGGCTTCAGCCTCCTGCTGCGTCGCCGGCGTTTCTTCGGCGGCCTCGCCGGAGCCGGAACCGTCGCCAATGCGCACCAGCGGGGCTCCGACGTCGGCGGTTTCGTCCTCGGCGACCAGGATCTCTTCGATCACACCGGCTACCGGAGAGGGGATCTCGGTGTCGACCTTGTCGGTGGAAACCTCGAGCAGGGGTTCGTCGACTTCGACCCGGTCGCCGACCTGTTTCAGCCAGCGGGTCACAGTGCCTTCGGTGACGCTTTCACCGAGGGCGGGCAAGTTCACGGTTTCAGACATGTGGTGCCCGTTCTCCTTTGAGTCTATTTTCCGGCCTGGCCGGTACATCGAGTCTTGTCTTGAGCCTAGTGCACCCGCCCCGCGGGGACGGGTGCACCAGGGAGGGCTTGTTAGCCGTGCAGCGGGCGGCCGGCCAGCGCCATGGCGGCCTCGCCGAGGGCCTCGTTCTGCGTGGGGTGCGCGTGGATGAGCGCCGCGACGTCCTCCGGGTAGGCTTCCCAGCTGACGATCAGCTGCGCCTCGCCGATCTGCTCGCCGATGCGGCCGCCGATCATGTGCATGCCCACAATGGGGCCGTCCTTTTCGCGGACCATCTTGATCATGCCGCTGGTGCCCAGGATCGAGCTCTTGCCGTTGCCGGCCAGGTTGTACTCGACGGTCTCCACGTTGTCCTTGCCGAACTTCTCCTCGGCCTGCGGCTGGCTGAGGCCGACGGAGGCAATCTCCGGATCGCAGTAGGTGACCTTCGGGATGTTGATGTCTTCGATGAGGGCCGGCTTGTTGCCGGCAATCTCCTCGGCCACGAAGATGCCCTGCTGGAATCCGCGGTGGGCCAGCTGGACGCCGGGAACAATGTCGCCGACGGCGTAGATGTTGCCGACACCGGTGTGCAGCCGCTCGTTGGTGATCACGAAGCCGCGGTCAACCGTGAGGCCGGCTTCCTCGAAGCCCAGGCCTGCGGTGCTCGGTCCGCGCCCGACGGCAACCAGCATCAGGTCGGCCTGGAACGTCTTGCCGTCGGCGAGGGTGACCACCACGCCGTCGTCGTTCTGTTCCACCTTTTCGAAGAAAACGCCGGTGTTGAACTTGATGCCGCGCTTCTTGAACGCGCGCTCCAGCTGCTTGATGATGGCCGGGTCCTCGTTGGGCACCAGCGAGGGCAGGCCCTCGACGATGGTGACGTCAACGCCGAACGAGTTCCATACCGAGGCGAACTCGACGCCGATGACGCCGCCGCCGAGCACCACGGCGCTCTTGGGCAGGGTGTCCATCTTCAGGGCATGGTCGGACGTGATGACCTTGCCGCCGATTTCCAGGCCGGGGAGGGTCTTGGAGTAGGAGCCGGTGGCCAGGACGATGTTCTTGCCCTTGTAGGCGGTGCCGCCGACCTCGATGGTGTCCTTGCCGACGAGCTTGCCTTCGCCTTCGATGACGGTGATGCCCTTGGACTTGACCAGGCCGGTCAGGCCCTTGAACTTCCCGGCGATGACACCGTCCTTGTAGGCATTGACGGCGGCCATGTCGATGGAATCGAGGCTCACGTTCACGCCGTACTTCGCGGCGTCCTTGGCATGGTCGGCCAGCTCGGCCGAATGCAACAGCGCCTTGGTGGGGATGCAGCCGTTGTGCAGGCAGGTGCCGCCGAGCTTGCCCTTTTCCACCAGACCGACGCTGAAGCCCAGCTGCACGGCGCGGAGGGCAGCGGCATAACCGCCGCTGCCGCCGCCGAGGATCAGGATGTCGAATTCTTGCGCTGTTGCCGAATCGGCCACGTGAACGCTCCCTCGCGTGTTCGCAACGTGTGGTGACACGTCGATGAGTTGATTGGGGTTGACGAACGAAGTTGGTTGGGTCTCACCTTAGCCCTCCCGCATACCATCATCTAGTTGGTGACGGCCCCAACAGGCCGGATTGTGTGCGGATTCACGCGGGCGTGCCGCGGGGCGCGGGCCTTTAGGAGCTGCGGGCCACTACATCCTCGGCATAGGCCACCAGCGTGCGGACGGCGACGCCGGTGCCCTCCTTCGGGGTGTAGCCGTGCGGAGATCCTTCGTTGAAGGCCGGGCCGGCGATGTCCAGGTGGGCCCACGGGATGCGCGCGCCGCCGGATTCGCCCACGAACTCGCGCAGGAAGATCGCGGCCGTCAGCATGCCGCCGTACTTGTCGCCCATGTTGGACAGGTCTGCCACCTGCGAGTCCAGGCTGGGACGAAGTTCCTCCGGCAGCGGCATCGGCCAGAACAGTTCCCCCGCCCGGTCGGCGGCGGCCTTGACGGCATCACGCACGGGTTCTTCGCCCATGACCGCGGCCACCCGGCTTCCCAGCGCGACCATCTGCGCACCCGTCAGGGTGGCGACGTCCAACAGGACGTCGGGATGTTCCTCGCTGGCGGCGGCCAGTCCGTCGGCCATGACCAGCCGGCCTTCGGCGTCGGTGTTCAACACTTCCACCGTCTTGCCGCCGTACATGGTTAAGACGTCGGAGGGCCGGGACGCGGTGCCGGACGGCATGTTCTCCGCCAGGCAAAGCCACGCCGTGGCCTTCACCGGCAGTCCCAGCTCGGCGATCGCCAGGACGGCGTTCAGCACCACGGCCGCGCCTGCCATGTCGCACTTCATGGTCATCATGCCGGTGGCGGGCTTGAGCGAGAGGCCGCCGGAGTCGAAGGTGATGCCCTTGCCCACGAAGGCGAGCTTCGCCTTGGCCCGGACCGGCGCGTATTCCACCTTGACCAGGCGGGGCGGGCGGCTGGATCCCTTGCCGACACCGGTCAGGCCCCCGTAACCGTCTTTCGCCAGCCGGGCCTCGTCCAGGACGGTGACCTTGACCGGCAGGTTCCGGGCCATCTGGGTGGCCGCCTCGGCGAACGACTCCGGGTACAGGTGGCTCGGCGGCTGGTTGACCAGGGAGCGCGTCGCGTTGACCGCCCGTCCCAGCACCGAGGCCCGCTTGAGTGCCTTCGCCAGTTCCTTGTCGCCGGCAACCGGCGTGATGACGGTGGCTTCCGCCACCGGGCCGCGGGCCCCGGCCGCCCGGGTGCGGTGATCGCTGAAGTCATAGGCGCCCAGGGCGGCGCCTTCGGCGACGGCCGCCGCTTCGGCGACTGTTCCGGCCGGCAGGCCGAGGGCCACCGAGCGGACCCCTGCCAGTTGACGCACCGCCGAGCCGGCGGTGCGGCGCAGGGTTTCTTCCGTCAACGCCTGCCCGGGGAGCAGCTTCCCGACGCCGGCCAGCACCACCACGTCCGCCCCGGCCCCGGGCAGCCCCGGCAGCCGGTGTACCTCGTCGGCCGCGCCGGTGACGCCGAGCAGCGGAAGGGAGTCCTGCAGCGTTTTCGACGCCTTGGCCGGCAGCGGATTCTCCAGCAGGACCGGACCGTCTCCGTCCTGCCCGACCGCAATGACGAGGGCGGCTGACTTGGCCTTTTTGACATCTTTGGCAATGGCGCTGAGCTTGAGCTCGGTCGTGGGGATCACGCAGATCTGTCCTAACTTCTCCTACAGCCGGCCGGCCGGACGGGTAGTGCCCGCCGCCGTTCACCGGTTGCTTACCGTTGTGTCTACAGTAGTTCCAGCAGGAATGAGCCTTTGAAAGGTTGGCCGGAACAGGGCCTGCACCTGTCGATCGTAGTCTCTCCGGCTCCGGATGCGGTGCCGCGCACGCGCTGTCCCGGTCCGCGGGCAGGAATTTTTCCGCCCGCCGGGGCGCTGAACATTGCGAGAGAGCCATGCACGGCAGGGAAACACGATGCCGGAACGGAGGGCACATTGCTGGATCCACGGTCGCTGATGTCGACCAACGCGGAGTTATTCGACTCGCCTGCGCTGCGCGGGCTTGATCTCGTCATGGGATTCACCGGTGCTGCCGAAGCCGGCCACGTGGTGGAACAGATCGGCGACGAGTTGCTCGACGAGCTCGACGCACAGCTGGTCGTCTCTTTCGACGCCGACCAACTGGTGGACTACCGCAGCAGGCGGCCCCGCATCACCTTCGCCGGCGACCGTTTCACCGACTACGAAGCCCCCGCCATCGAGCTGTACCGGCTGGTCGACGGGCTCGGCACGCCGTTCCTGCTGTTGACCGGCCCCGAACCGGACTACCAATGGGAGCGGTTCTCCCGGGCGGTCGTCTGGGTGGCGAACCGGCTCCAGACGCGGCTGGTCGCGTGGGTCCAGTCGCTTCCCATGCCGGTACCCCACACCCGCCCGATCGGCGTCACCGTCCACGGCTCGCGGCAGGACCTGATCGACGGGATCACCAGTTGGAAACCCCAGGCGGAGCTGCAGGCCGGCATCGGCCCGCTGCTGGAAATGCGCCTCGCGGAGGCCGGGCGTGACGTCGTCGGCTATTCCATCCATGTGCCCCACTACCTGTCCGACGCCCAGTACCCGCCGGCCGCCGTCGCGGCGCTGGAGTACATCGGCGCCGCCACCTCGCTGACGTTGCCCACAGACCGGCTGCGCGAGACCGGACGCGAGGTCGAGAGCCAAATCGACCGGCAGGTACAGGACTCTGCGGACGTCCAGCGGGTGGTCGGCCGGCTGGAAGAGCGGTACGACGAGTACGCGGGGCACGAAGAGCGCCGCTCGCTGCTGGTCAAGGACAACGAAGAGCTTCCCGACGCCGACGAGATCGGCGCGGCAGTGGAGGCCTTCCTGGCCACCCAGCCCGCCACCGACGACGACGGCGCCGAAGGAGCCTCCGCGGGGCCCGGCGACGCCGATTAGTCCCGCGCCCCGGGCCGTGGGCAAGATGGAGCAATGGATTCGCGGCGTGCTTGGTGGGTGTGGGGGAGCGGGATATTCGCCTATTTGGTGGCGATCACCCAGCGGACGACCTTCGGCGTAGCAGGCCTGCAGGCCACCGAGCGCTTTGACGCCACCGCCGCCGCGTTGTCGACGTTCACCGTGGTTCAACTGGTGGTGTACGCGGGGCTGCAGATCCCCGTCGGCCTCATGGTGGACAAATACGGGCCCCGGCTGATGGTGGCCGGAGGGGCCGTGCTGATGCTGGCCGGGCAAACCGCCCTGGCCTTCGCGTCCTCCGTCCCCGAAGGGCTGGCCGGACGCGTCCTCGTCGGTGCCGGCGACGCGATGACCTTCGTGTCCGTGCTGCGGCTGCTGCCCAGTTGGTTCAGCGGCAAGCACATCCCGTTGCTGACCCAGTTGACCGGCCAGCTGGGCCAGATCGGCCAACTGATCAGCGTCATCCCGTTCGTGGCCATCCTTAACCTTGCGGGTTGGACGCCGGCTTTCCTCTCTGTTGCCGCGCTCTCCGCGGTGGCCTTTGTCCTTGCCCTCGCGGTGGTCCGCAACGAGCCCGGCCCCCGGCGGACGGCCCCGCAGCCGACCCTGCGCCAGACCGGCGCGTCGCTGGCCGAAGCGTGGCGGGAACCGGGAACGCGACTGGGACTGTGGACCCATTTCACGGTCCAGTTCCCCGCGAACGTGTTCATGCTCATGTGGGGCTACCCATTCCTGGTGTCCGCCCAGGGCCTGACGCCGACGGAAGCCTCGGTGCTGATGACGGCAGCGGTCATGACCTCCTTCGTCGCCGGCCCGTTGCTGGGCCGCTGGGTGGGCCGGCATCCCCTGCGGCGCTCCACGATGGTCCTGCTGATCGTCGGGGCCATGTCGGCCGCCTGGCTGTGCGTGCTGGTTTACCCGGGCCCGGCACCGTTCTGGCTGCTTCTGCTGCTGGTCATGGCCGTGGCGGTCGGCGGCCCGGGTTCCATGATCGGCTTCGACTTCGCCCGGACCTTCAATCCGCTCAGCCGCGCCGGAACGGCCACCGGAATTGTCAACGTCGGCGGCTTCATCTCGGCGCTGCTGGTGATGCTCGGCATGGGCGTGGTGCTCGATGCCCTGCTGGCCAGCGGGTTCTCGCAGGGCGACCTGTACGCGCTGGACTCGTTCAAGCTGGCCTTCAGCCTCCAGTTCCTCTTCCTGATCGCGGGCACGCTGGCGATGCTGGCCGTGCGCAAACGCGTACGTACCCGGATGTCGCACGGCGGGATCACCGTGCCGCCGCTGCGTGACGCGCTGGCACGGGAGCGCCGCCGGCGGCGCCAACGGATCCGGGAACGCAGGGGGAACGGCGGAACCCGGGGCGGGTAAGCAACCCTCCCTCCACGGTTGAGCACCTTCCCTCCACCTGGGCTTCTGCAGGGCACTTGTCCACAGGGGAGCCCCCTCGGCTGGCCGCCGGGCAGGCAGCGGCGGAAGGCTCCTGTCATGGAGAAGAAGAAGTTCACCGCCCGCCGCTCCGTCGACATTCTCGGTTTCGTGCCGCATGCGCTGGGATTCCTTCCCGCCGACAGCGTGGTGCTGCTGGCCCTGTCCCAAGGCCGTTTGGGCGCGACCCTCCGCCTGGACCTCCCCGCCAGCGGGGACGGCTGCCACCTCGAACTGTTTGCCGAAGCAGCGGCGGACTATCTGCGCTCCGATGAGGACGCCGACTCCGCGCTGCTCATCCTGTACACGGACCACCCCTGGCGTTCGCCGGAGCGGCCGCCCCATGCCCGGCTCGTGGCCGCCCTCGGCCGTTCCCTGTCCGCCGCCGGGCTGCCGGTCCGCGCGGGCTGGACGGTTGGCCCACGGCATTGGCGCGAGCTTTATTGCGGCGACACCGAATGCTGTCCGCTGCCCGGGCGTCCGGTGTCACAGATCCGGGACAGTGCCCTGAACGCCGAACTCGTCTACAGCGGCAGCACCTATGCGGCATCCGCAGCGGAGGCCGTGGCCGTCCCACGGGCCGCAACCTCCGGCGCACCCTACGCGGCCGCCGCATCCGGCCGGAAGACGGGGGCAGCCGCCGCACCGCCGCCGGCAGCGTCCGCGGCACCCGACGTGGCACCCGACGTGGCGGCCGGGATACAGCTGGAGGCGGACCGGCTGGCCGCGGAAACCGCGGGAGGGTGGACCCATGCGGCCTTCTACTTCCACACCCTCCGCCGCTGGGAGCATTCCCTGGCAGCGCACCAAGCCGGAACCCTCACGGCCGAAGCGCAGGCCTTCCTGCTGGCGAGCCTGACCGACAACGCGGTACGGGACGGTGTCGCCATCTTCGCCTGCAGCAGTCCCGAGACGGCGTTCCTCTGGGCCGAGGCGTCCGGCCTCCTCGATGACGCGGACCGGGCGGCGGGAGCCGCGCCGCCCGCCGTTCCGTTGCCCGAGTCCGGCGATCCTGCGGCAGCGCGGGGCTGGTCCAAAATCCTGATCGGCGAGTCGCCCCACGCTCCGGACTGGGATCGCGTGGACGCCACGGCACACCTGCTCTCCCGCCTGCACGCGGTCGGAACGGGGCCCTCCCGCGCTGCCGCCGGCACGCTGCATGCCTGGATCGAATGGGCCCGGGGGCGCGGTACGCATGCGCATCAACGGGCCGAAGCATGCCTTCGCGAATGGCCCGGCTACCGGCTGGCGGAACTAGTGCGGGAACTGGCGGACAGCGGAATGCTGCCGGTGTGGGCGCGCCGGCGGGAGACGGCCTGGCCGGGCCGGAGGCACCTGACCGCATGACCGCGGCGTCCGCGGGGGGTCGAAAATCAGTTCATCCGGCGGTCTGAATCGTGAGACAATGGGAACCGAGACCCGGTTGGGTTCGTGTTTCAAACAGCGGTAGTTCCTGCGGGAATACCGCCGCCGCGGATCAGGTTATGCCATGCAGACCCTGCGTCCGTGGCTTGGTTTGAATTCATTCACGGACTTGACAGGGTCATAGTGGTGTTACCCGCAGGTAGCGCCACAGACCGCCGTACGAAAGGTTCTCTGTGTCACCGGACAAGAAGACTGCTGCAGCTCCCGATGAGGAGACTGCTGCCTCCGCTCCGAAAAAGTCCGCGACGACCAAGCGCGCGGGCGCCCAGTCAGCGGCAGCGGCGGAAGCTGCTCCCAAACGGCGCGGCCGCAAGCCCGGTGCCGCCGCCAAGAAGGATGAGGCGAACACCGCCGAGCTGGCTACAGAAGAAGTCGACGAGGATCCCGAGGTTGAGCCGGAGCCCACGGAGGAAGATGTAGAAGCCACCGAGGAAGCCGGCGCCAAGAAGGGCAAGGAAGGCGAGACCGGGTCCGGGTTTGTTTACTCCGACGCCGACGACGACGACGCCCCCGCCCAGCAGGTGGTCTCGGCCGGCGCCACCGCCGACCCCGTCAAGGACTACCTGAAGCAGATCGGCAAGGTCGCCCTGCTGAACGCCGAGCAGGAAGTCGACCTCGCGCTGCGGATCGAGGCCGGTCTCTTCGCCGAAGAGAAGCTGGCCAAGGACGACGGCACCATGGAGACGCGCCTGCGGCGCGACCTGGAGCAGATTGTCCACGACGGCAAGCGCGCCAAGAACCACCTGCTGGAAGCCAACCTCCGCCTGGTGGTCTCGCTGGCCAAGCGCTACACCGGCCGCGGCATGTTGTTCCTGGATCTGATCCAGGAAGGCAACCTGGGCCTCATCCGCGCCGTCGAGAAATTCGACTACACCAAGGGCTTCAAGTTCTCCACCTACGCGACCTGGTGGATCCGGCAGGCCATCACCCGCGCCATGGCGGACCAGGCCCGCACCATCCGCATCCCGGTGCACATGGTGGAAGTCATTAACAAGCTGGCCCGCGTGCAGCGCCAGATGCTCCAGGACCTGGGCCGCGAGCCTACTCCCGAGGAGCTGGCCAAGGAACTGGACATGACACCGGAAAAGGTCGTCGAGGTCCAGAAGTACGGCCGGGAGCCGATCTCGCTGCACACGCCGCTGGGCGAAGACGGCGACTCGGAGTTCGGCGACCTGATCGAAGACTCCGAAGCCGTGGTTCCCGCCGACGCGGTCAGCTTCACCCTGCTGCAGGAACAACTCCACTCGGTGCTGGACACGCTGTCCGAGCGCGAAGCCGGCGTGGTGGCCATGCGCTTCGGACTCACCGACGGCCAGCCGAAGACTTTAGACGAAATCGGCAAGGTCTACGGCGTCACGCGGGAGCGCATCCGCCAGATCGAATCCAAGACCATGTCCAAGCTGCGGCACCCGTCGCGGTCGCAGGTACTCCGCGACTACCTGGACTGATCCGACTGCGCAGCAGGGCCGGCACCCGCAAGGGGCCGGCCCTGTTGCGTTAACCGGCCACCGGCAAGGGGCCGGCCCTGCTGCTTTAGCCGGCGGGAGCAGGGGAGGGGAAGGGGTCCCGCGTTGCGGCGTCAGGTACGCGGGTGCCCCGACGGAAAGGCTCTCGGAAACGCAAAGGGCGCCGTTCCCCCTGCGGGGAACGGCGCCCTTGGACCGGGAACCGGGCGGACCTGACGGACCGCACCGGGAACGGGCTGCCGCTGCAGCCGTTCCCGGGGAAACCTATTCGGCGGCGGCGCCGGCCTTTTCGGTCAACCGGCTGGTTTCGTCCTGCCATTCCGAGGCCTTGGAGCGAAGCTGCGGCTCATGCTGACGGGCATGGTGCCCGCAGAAGAGGAGTTCGCCGCCGGAGGAGGCCAGGACAACCCGTACATAGGCTTGGGCACCACACCGGTCGCATCGATCCAATGCGGTCAGTTCACGGGGGGCTACTGCTGTCGTCATGATGACCTCCTTACGAGTGCGTCTATCCATAGAACCATCCGAAGCCCGGAAATCTTCGCAAGATGGGGTCACTTTCGCTCACCGCGTATCACGTGTGGGTAACAGCCGGGAGCTGCGTCACATGCCGGCATGCGCCCCGGCGCGGTGCGCAAGCCCGCCCGCAAAGGGGATTAGCCTAGTAACGGTCCGTTATTCGCGGCGGACCGCGGCCAAGGACCGCAGTTCTGTCTGCCAAGGAGCACTCGTACACGTGGCGCCAACGAAGTCTGAGTACACAGCACGCCATCTTTCCGTCCTGGAAGGGCTGGAAGCCGTCCGCAAGAGGCCGGGCATGTACATCGGGTCCACGGATTCCCGCGGGTTGATGCACTGCCTCTGGGAAATCATCGACAACTCCGTCGACGAGGCGCTGGCCGGGTACGGGCAGAGCATCAAGATCACGCTGCACCCGGACGGCTCGGTGGAGATCCACGACGACGGCCGCGGCATCCCGGTGGACATCGAACCAAAGACCGGCTTGAGCGGCGTCGAAGTGGTGTTCACCAAGCTGCACGCCGGCGGCAAGTTCGGCGGCGGCTCCTACACGGCCTCCGGCGGCCTGCACGGCGTCGGCGCCAGCGTGGTCAACGCCCTGTCCTCCCGCCTGGATGTCCAGGTGGACCGCGGCGGCAAGACCTACCAAATGTCCTTCCGCCGCGGCGAGCCGGGCAAGTTCATCGACACCGGCAGGGGGCCGGGCCCGGAGTCCGCGTTCGAGCCGTTCGTCACGGGCTCCAAACTGGAAGTGGTCGGCACCGCCAAGCGCGGCGTGACCGGAACGCGCATCAGGTACTGGGGCGACCGGCAGATTTTCACCCCGGACGCCAAGTTTTCCTACGAAGAGCTGCAGAACCGGGCGCGGCAAACCTCGTTCCTGGTTCCGGGGCTGAAGATCACGCTGCGCGACGAGCGCAGGTTGGCCGGCACCGCCGGCGAGAACGGCCCGATCGAGGAAGTGTTCCACCACGACGGCGGCATCGCCGAGTTCGTCGAATACCTGGCCAACGACAGCGCCGTCACGGATGTCTGGCGCTTCCACGGCTCCGGCAAGTTCAAGGAAACCGTTCCGGTACTCGACGAAAACGGGCACAGCAAGATCGCCGAGGTCGACCGCGACTGCCACGTGGACGTCGCCCTGCGCTGGGGCATTGGCTACGACACCACGGTCCGTTCCTACGTGAACATCATTGCCACCCCCAAGGGCGGCACGCACCAGGCCGGCTTCGAACAGGCGCTGTTGAAAACCTTCCGGAAGGTGATCGAGGCGAACGCCCGCAAGCTGAAGGCCGGCAGCGACAAGATCGAGAAGGACGACGTCTTCGCGGGACTCACCGCGGTGCTCACCGTGCGCCTGGCCGAGCCGCAGTTCGAAGGCCAGACCAAGGAGATCCTGGGCACCTCCGCCGTCCGCGCCATCGTGTCCCGCGTGGTGGAAAAGGAGCTGGCCGCCAAGCTGGGGTCCTCGAACCGCGGGGACAAGGCCCAATCCGCGCTGCTGCTGGAAAAGGTCGTCAGCGAGATGAAGTCCCGCATCTCGGCCCGCGTCCACAAGGAGACGCAGCGGCGCAAGAATGCGCTGGAGACGTCCTCCATGCCGGCAAAGCTGATCGACTGCCGCACCAGCGAAGTCGAACGCTCCGAGCTGTTCATCGTCGAGGGCGACAGCGCGTTGGGCACGGCACGGCTGGCCCGCTCATCCGACCACCAGGCGCTGCTGCCGATCCGCGGCAAGATCCTCAACGTGCAGAAGGCGTCGGTGGGCGACATGCTCTCCAACGCCGAATGCGCGGCCATCATCCAGGTGGTGGGCGCCGGGTCAGGGCGCAGCTTCCAGCTGGACGCGGCCCGCTACGGCAAGGTCGTCCTCATGACGGACGCCGACGTCGACGGCGCGCACATCCGCACGCTGCTGCTCACGCTCTTCTTCCGCTACATGCGCCCCCTGGTCGACGCCGGCCGCGTGTACGCCGCGGTGCCCCCGCTGCATCGGGTGGAGATCATCAATCCGGGCTCCAAGGCCAACGAGGTCGTGTACACCTATTCGGAGAACGAGCTTCACAAACTGCTCGCCACCCTGGAGAAGGACGGCCGGAAGTACAAGGAGCCGATCCAGCGCTACAAGGGCCTGGGCGAGATGGACGCCGACCAGCTGGCCGAGACCACCATGGAGCCCCGCCACCGAACGCTGCGCAGGGTGCGGATCGAGGATGCCGAAGCGGCCGAGCGTTCCTTCGACCTGCTGATGGGCTCCGACGTGGCGCCGCGCAAGGAGTTCATCGTGGCCGGCGCCTCCATGCTGGACCGGGAACGGATCGACGCCTAGGGGGCCAGCCCGGGTGCCACCAGCAGGACGGTCGGCACTGCCAGCAGCAACGCCGCGGCCAGCAGTACCGCGGACCGGGCCGCCCGGCCGAGGGCCGGAACAGGGGAGAGCAGCCGCCGGAGCCGGTGCGCGGTGACAAAGGACTCCGCCTCGGCGGCGCCGAGCAAACCCTTCGCCGGGTCGCCCAGGCCGGCGGCCGGGCCTGCCGTCGCCGGCCGCTCACCGGCGGCGACGACGGCGATCGCACGCACCAGCGTCTCGCGGGCCGACGTCTTCAGGGCATGGTCGTCCGCGAGCATCTCGATCAGCTCGTTCACCGCCGTCCGGGCCAGCTTGGAGGTGGGGAGCCAGGGCAGGGCCGCCCGCCAGGCGGCGAAGGCCCACAGCAGCAGGTCGTGGCGCTGTTCCAGGTGCGCCTTTTCGTGCGTCATGACGGCGTGCAGTTCGTCCGGCGAGAGCAACTCGAGCAGGCCGTTCGAGAGCACCGTGACGGAGCCGCCGCCGCCGGGCAGGCAGTACGCCACCGGCGCCGGATGGTTGATCACCAAGGTGCGCGGGGAGTCTTCGGACGGGGAGCTGAGCAGATTCAGCAGGTCGCGGTGCCGGCCGCGCTGTTTGCGGATCTTGTAGTAGGTCAGCAGCAGCGTGAAGACCAGGTGCACGGTCAGCAGCAGGGCGGCGCTGAGCGCGAACACGTGCACCAGGTCCAGGCCGGTGTCAGGACTGTCGTCCAGCAGAAGGCCGGTCAGGCCCCGGAGGCCGGCCAGCAGGTGGTCTCCCAGCGGTTCCAAGCCCCACGTCAGCATGGCGCCGATCATGGACAGGCCGCCGGCCAGGGCGATGGCCTGCCAGAGCACCAGCGCCGTCCCGGGACTGCGGGCCGTCCAACGTGCCCGCGAGAGCAGGATGGGGGCAGGCCACGCCAAAATGACCGCCATGGCGGCCAGCAGGTAGGAGGCCAGGAACATTCAGGTCAGTTGGAGGAGAGGATCTTGCGCAGGGTTTCCGCTTCCTCGTCGCTGACCGTGCCGATAAAGCGGGCCAGGACGGCCTCGCGGTCCGGGGCCGAGCCCAGAACCTCGTGCATCAGCTCCACGGTGTGCTCTTCACGGCTTGTCACCGCCCGGTAGCGGTGGGGGCGGATGTCGCGGCCGCGCTGGACCAGCCCCTTCTTCTCGAGCCGAGACAGGACCGTCAGCACCGTCGTGACGGCCAGCTCCTTGCCGTCCGCCCCGTCCGCGGAGACCTGCGCCAACGTGTCGCGCAGCTCATTGGCGGTCAGTCCGCCTTCGGCCGGATCGGCGGCGTTCTGGGACCACAGCACGTCCATGACCGCCCGTTCCAAATCTCCGAGAGTAGCCATCTGGTTCCTTTTCGTCATTTAACGTCGCATCTGCGGCGCGCAGAATCTTTCCGCGACCGTGCTCTTGGTCTCTAATTTACCGTCTTTCGTGCAAATGTTCTACAGTTCGTAGAAGATTAAGTTCTACGGCTTGTAGAAATGAGTTCCGGCGCAGTACGGAACCCAGGTCAGTCCGGGAGGCAGCGGCAATGGAAGCACTTGAAATCGCGCGGTGGCAGTTCGGTATCACCACTGTCTACCACTTCCTGATGGTGCCGCTGACCATCGGACTGGGACTGCTCGTCGCGATCATGCACACGGCCTGGTACCGCACCGGCAAGGACCAGTACCTGAGGATGACCAAGTTCTGGGGCAAGCTGTTCCTGATCAACTTCATCATGGGCGTGGCGACCGGCCTGGTCCAGGAATTCCAGTTCGGGATGGCCTGGAGCGAGTACAGCCGCTTCGTCGGCGACGTCTTCGGCGCGCCGCTGGCCATGGAGGCGCTGCTCGCGTTCTTCGTCGAGTCCATCTTCCTGGGGCTGTGGATTTTCGGCTGGGGCCGGCTGCCCAAAGCGGTGCACCTGCTCAGCATCTGGGGCGCCTCGCTGGCCACCGTCTGCTCCGCCTACTTCATCCTGGCCGCGAACTCCTGGATGCAGCATCCGGTCGGCGTCGAAATGATCGACGGGCGGCCGGTGATGGTGGACGTCTGGGCGGTGCTGACCAACAACACGCTGCTGGTGGCCTTCCCGCACACCATCTTCGGCGCCACCTCGGTGGCCGGCGGATTCCTGCTGGGCATCAGCTGGTACCACCTGTGGAAGCGCCGCCGCGACGGGATCGACACCGTGGGCCCGGACGGCACGGTGGTCGTCGGATCCGACCCGGCGCGCGGCAGGGATGCGGCCGACCACAAGGTCTGGCTCCGCTCGCTGCGGATCGGCGCCGTCGTCGCCGTCGTCTCCTTCGCCGGGGTGTCCCTCACCGGGGACCTGCAGGCCAAACTGATGTTCGAGCAACAGCCCATGAAGATGGCCGCGGCGGAGGCGGCCTGCCACGACGGCACGGGCTTCTCCATCCTGACGGTCGGCGACCTCGGATCCAACGACTGCGACGACATGGTCGCCGTGGTGGAACTGCCCGGACTGCTCTCCTTTATGGCCAACGGCGACTTCGACACCGAGATCCGGGGCATCAACAGCCTGCTGCCGGAGTACCAGGAGCGCTTCGGAACGCACCTGCCCGACAACCCGATCTACGGCGAGCGCGCCGGCAGCGAAATCGACTACGTGCCGGTCATGGAAGTCACCTACTGGGGCTTCCGGATGATGATCACCTTCGGCATGCTGGCCGCCGCGGCCGCCGCCGTCGCCTTGTGGGTGGTGCGCAAGGGCACGGTGCCCGAATCGAAGTGGCTGATGCGGCTGGCCGTGTTCGGAATCCTGGCCCCGTTCGGCGCCAACTCGGCGGGCTGGATCTTCACCGAAATGGGCCGCCAGCCGTTCGTCGTGGCACCCAACCCGGATCCCGACGGCATCGACAACGTCTTTATGTTCACGGCCGCGGCCGTGTCGCCGGGCGTCTCGCTGGGGGAGCTGGTTTTCTCGCTCAGCGCCTTCACCTTGGTCTACGGCTCGCTGCTGGTGGTGGAAGTGAAACTGCTCGCTGCCTACTGCCGCGGCGGGGTGCCCGCGGCGATGCCCGAACTGCTGCACGCGGCGTCCGCGGACGGCCCGGGCAAGGACGGCGGCACCGGCGGCGGCCGCGGCAAGGACGGAGACGGAACAGGCGGAGACGGCAAAGACCCTGATGACGTGCTCGCCTTCGCGTACTGAACCGGCTCCTACGGATCGATAAGGACGACTCATGGAAACCCTGCCCACCATCTGGTTCATTGTCATCGCCTTCTTTTGGACCGGGTACCTGTTCCTGGAAGGATTCGACCTCGGCGTCGGCATGATGATGCGCGGCTTCGCCCGGAACAACACGGAACGCCGCGTGCTGCTCAACACCATCGGCCCGGTCTGGGACGGCAACGAAGTCTGGCTCGTCACCGCCGGTGCCGCCACGTTTGCGGCTTTCCCGGAGTGGTACGCCGCCCTGTTCTCCGGCCTGTACCTTCCGCTGGTGCTCGTGCTGCTGGCCCTGATCTTCCGAGCCGTCGGCATCGAATACCGCGGCAAGGTGGACACCGACCGGTGGCGGGCGCGCTGGGACTGGGCGATCGCGCTGGGCTCGTTGGTCGCGGCCTTCGGCGTCGGGGCCATGCTCGGCCTGACCACCACCGGGCTGCCGCTCAACGCCAACGGCGACCGGGTGGGCGGACCGTTCGCCTGGTTCAACGGCTACGCCGTGCTCGGCGGGCTGGCGGTGGTCGGCTTCAGCCTGGTCCACGCGGCGGCGTTCCTGGCGCTGAAGACCGACGGCGAGGTCCGGCTGCGGGCCAAGGCACTGGTCCTGCGCTGGCTGCCGGTGGCGCTGCTGCCGATGGCCGCCTGGGCCGCCGTGTTGGTGCTGCGCCACGGCAAGGCCGTCACGGTGGCGACGCTGTTGCTGGCCGCCCTCGGCGCGGCGGCGGCCTGGCTGCTGGCCAAGGCCGGCCGGGACGGACTCTCCTTCGCCGGACTGGGTACCTTCGTGGTCGCCGGGTCGGCTACCATCTTCACCGCGGTGTTCCCCACGGTACTGCCCTCGACCATCGACGAGGCCTTCAGCCTGACGGTGGGTTCGGCGTCGTCGTCGGACTACACGCTGGGCGTGATGAGCGTGGTGGCGCTGTTCGGCATCCCGGCCGTGCTGGTCTATCAGGGCTACACGTACTGGGTGTTCCGCAAGCGCGTGAGCGCCTCCGCCATCCCCGCAGCACACGCCGTCACCGCACAGTGAAGCCGGTGCTTCCGGTGGGCGCCGCCGGCAAACGTGCGCTCTACCTGCTGGGACTGGCCGCGGCCGTCAAGGCCGGCGGCTTGGTCCTGCTCGCTTCGGCGGTGGCCGCCGGGGTGGCGGGCGTGGCGGCGGGGACGTTCAGTTGGGACGCTGTCCTGCTGCCCGGCGCCCTCGGCGCCGTCCTGCGCGCGGCCGCTGCCTGGGGCCAGGACGTGGCCGCGCAGCGGGCGGCGGCCGGCATCAAGGAGGACCTGCGGGCCCGCCTCGCTGCCCGGATCCTGCACGACGGCGGCGCCTCCCCGGCAGGGCGCGACGGCTCCGCCCCGGGCGAGGGTGCCCTGAGCGTGCTGGCCACCCGGGGACTGGACAACCTAGATGACTACTACGCCAAGTACCTGCCGGCCCTGGTGACCTGCGCCACCATACCGCTGCTGGTGGGGCTGCGGATCCTGGCCGCGGACTGGGTGAGCGCGCTGATCGTGGTGCTCACGCTGCCGCTGGTGCCGGTCTTCATGATCCTGATCGGCAAGCACACCGAAGACCGGACCAAACAGGCGGCCGCGGCCTTGGACCGCCTGTCCGACCACCTGCTGGAACTGGCCCGGGGACTGCCGGTCTTGGTCGGCCTGGGCCGGGCCGCCGCGCAGACCCGGGCCCTGGGCGACGTCGCCCGCGCCTACCGGGAACGGACCCTGACCACCCTGCGGGTTGCCTTCCTGTCCTCACTGGCACTGGAACTGATCGCCACCATTTCCGTGGCCGTGGTTGCGGTGTTCGTGGGCATCCGGCTGGTCTACGGCGGAATGGAACTCGAAGCCGGGCTGCTGGCCCTGATCTTGGCTCCGGAGTGTTTCCAGCCGCTGCGCGACCTCGGCTCGGCGCATCACGCGAGCGAAGACGGCCTGGAAGCCCTCGAGCGCAGCAAGGCCGTGTTGGACGCGCCGGCGGGCCGGCCGCTGGTCGCCGCTGCGGACCCCGGGCACCGGCCCGGGGCGGTGCGCGGTGAGGCGCCGGAGCTGCGGGTAGCCGGGCTGGCCGCCGCTTACCCGGGCCGCGGCCGGGTGCTGGAAGGGCTGGACTTCACCGCTCCGGCCGGCCGCATCACCGCCTTGTCCGGGCCGAGCGGCGGCGGCAAGACCACGGTGCTGGAGATCCTGGCGGGACTGCGCCGGGACGGGGCGGGCATCCGGCTGGCCGGCCGGGTGTCCGGCCTCGACCGCGGCCGGATCGCGTGGATCCCGCAGCACCCGGTTCCCTCCGAGGCCACGGCGGCCGAGGAGGTGGCGCTGTATGCGGGGCTGGCAGGACCGGCCGGGCGTCTTGCGGCGGAGGAAGCGCTGGCGCAGGTCAATGCCGCCGGCCTGGCGGACGCGGACACCGGCGACCTCAGCCCGGGAGAGCTGCGCCGCGTGGCCGTGGCACGGGCCTTGGCCCGGATTGAACACGTCCCCGGTGTGGACGTGCTGCTGGCCGATGAACCTACCGCACACGTGGATGAACGCAGCGCCCGGGCCATCGAGGCCGCCCTGGACCGGCTCCGCGGCCGGGTGACCACCGTGCTGGTGGCCCACGACCCGGACACCGCGGCGCTCGCCGACCACGTGGTGCCGGTGATGCCGGCGCCCCGGGAAACCGCTGCTGCCGCCCCGGCGGGGACGGAGGGTGTGCGGTCCCCGGCAGCGGGGATCGAACGCGGCGGGCCGGCGCCCGGAGCAAGGGCTGGCGCCGGAACGGAAGCGCCGGGGGAGGGCGGCACAACGGAAGCGGCGGCGGAGGACGCCGCCGGCGCCGGACCCGGCCTGTGGCGGCAGGCGGCCCTGCTGCGGCCGTGGAGCGGCAGGTTCCTGGCCGCCCTGTGCTTTGGCCTCGGCGCGGCGCTCTTCGCCGTCGCGCTGGCGGGCCTGTCCGGCTGGCTGATCGTCTATGCCAGCGAACAGCCGCCGATCCTGTACCTGATGACCTCCATCGTCGGTGTCCGGTTCTTCGGGATCGGGCGGTCGGTACTGCGCTACCAGGAGCGGCTGAAGCTGCACGACGCCGTCTTTGAAAGCACCGACCGGCTGCGGATCAGGCTGTGGAACGGGCTGCTGCAGCGGCCGGCAGCGTGGCGGCGGCTGGCCCGCGGCGGCGGCGCCCTGGAACGGCTGGTCGGAGACGTGGACGAACTGCGGGACATCGCCCCCCGGGCCGTCTTCACCCCGCTGGTCGGCCTGCTGGTGGCCGCCGCGTCCTGCGTGGCCACCGCCCTGCTGATGCCCGCGGCCCTGGGCTGGCAGCTGCTGCTCTCCGGGATCTGCGTGCTGGGTGCCCCGGCCCTGACGCGCTGGGCGGACCGCCACGCGCAGGCAACCACCGTGCGGATCAAGGGCAGGTCGCTGAACGCCTTCACGCGGCTGCTGGCCGCCGCACCCGACCTGGCCGCCAACACGGCTGCCGGGCCACTGCTGCTGCGTGCCCGCCGCCTCGACCGGGAAGCGACCGCCGCCGAGCAGCGCAGCGCCTGGGCGCAGGGCCTGGGACACGCGCTGACCGTGCTGGCCTGTTCCCTCTCGGCCGTCGTGATGCTCGGTTCGGCGGGAGGCACCGCGCCAGGGGTGGTGGCCGTCGTCGTCCTGATGCAGCTGGCGCTGGCCGAACCTTTCATGGCGGTGAACACCGCGGTGCAGCAATGGGGCGCCTGGCGCGCCGCCGGTGCGCGCGTCATCCCGGAGCTGGGCAGCGGCGGCGCGGACCCGGCCCGCCAAGCGCGGCGGGAAGCTCCGGTCGAGGCGCTGGAACTGCGCAACGCGTCCTACCGGTACCCGGGCGCCGGCCACGACGCCTTCACCGGCGTGGACCTGCGGGTGGAGCGCGGACAATGGCTGGCGGTCACCGGCCCGTCGGGCAGCGGGAAGTCCACGCTGCTCGGCGTGCTGCTGGGCTTCCTGCCACTGGGCTCCGGCCGCTACCTGGTCAACGGGACGGCCGGCGGGGCTCCGCGGTCGGCCATCGCGTGGATGCCCCAGGAAGCGCACCTGTTCAACTCGACGCTCCGCGCCAATCTGCTGCTGGCCCGGCCGGCCACGGACCCGCCGGCCGAAGAGGAGATGCGCTCGGCGCTCGCCGCCGTGGGGCTGGGCGGATTCCTGGCCGGACTGCCGCACGGGCTGGGCACCCGGATCGGGCCGGGCGGGCACTTCCTCTCCGGCGGCCAGCGGCAGCGGCTCGCCGTGGCCCGGGCGCTGCTGGCCGACTCCGATGTGGTGCTGCTGGACGAACCGGCCGCGCACCTGGACCGCGAGGCCGGGGACGCGTTGCTGGCCGATCTGCGCCGCGGGCTCGCCGGCAAGGCAGTGGTCATGGTGACGCACGACGAGCGGCAAGCCGCATGGTGCGAGCTTCGGCTGCATCTGCCTACCGGCACGTACGCCGCTGCCCTAAGCTGAGGCAATGACCAATTCCGACCTGCCGGTCGTTCCCGGCGGAGCCCTGCGTTGGCGTCCCATGTCCGCCTCGGACATCGAGGGATGGCACCAGTTGATCCTTCGGATGGCCGCGGTGGACAAACCGGTCTGGACCGAGACGACGGCGGATCTGGCGGAGGCGTTCGACGACCCTGCCAACGACCCCGCTGAGTGCACCGCCATCGGGTTGGATGCCGGCGGGACGGTGCGTGCCGTGGGCCGGGTCTACGCGAATGCCGGCTCGCCCGTCGCCCACACCTGGGGCGGGGTGGATCCGGACTGGCGCCGCCGCGGCATCGGCAGGGCGCTCTACGAGTGGCAGGCCGACCGCCAGCGCCGCCGGTTCAGCGCGGCCGGCATCAGCGGCGGCGTCCTGCGGAGCAGCACGGAGGAACAAGATCCGGCGCACAACGCGCTGATGGAAGCGGTGGGCGCCACGGTGGTCCGCTACTTCACCGAAATGACCCGGCCGCTGGAGGAGATCCCGGAGGCGCCGCTGCCGCAGGGCTTCGTGTTTGTGGACCTGGACCCGGGCGACAGCGACGCAGTGCGGCTGGCCCACAACGAGGCGTTCGCGGACCACTGGGGCAGCGAGCCGAGGGACGAGCGCCGGTGGAAGACCCTGGTGCAGCACCCGGAGACTAGGCCGGAGTGGAGCATGTCGGTGGTGGAGGCCGCCTCCGGCGAGACAGTGGCGTACCAGGTGGCCAGCTTTGATCCGCGGTACAAGCTGCAGTCAGGGTATGACGAAGGATTCACGAACCTCCTCGGCGTCCGCAGGCCGTGGCGCGGCCGCGGGCTTGCCCAGTCGCTGCTGGCCGAAGCGATGCGCCGGTTCCGGGCCGGCGGGATGGCACATGCCGGGCTGGGCGTGGACACCGAGAACCCCAGCGGGGCGCTGGCCCTCTACACCCGGATGGGCTACCTGCCGACCAAGCGCTATCTGGACTATGAACTGCCGCTGACCTGACGCAGGCAGGGGAGGAGGACCCCGACGCCGTGCACCGCCGACGTCGTGCACCGCGGCCGGGCGGCCGCTACGCCCCGACGTCGTGCAGGTGATGCGTGACGTCGTGCAGGAAGTAGCTGCCGAGCGTGACGACGGTGAAGGCCGAACCGTTGCTGCGCCTGCCGCGGCGGTCCCACTCAGCCGGGGTCACCGCATTGAAGCCGGCCGCGACCTCCGCGGCTGCTGCAGCCAGCTCCTCGGCGACGGCGCGCGGGTCCTGGCCGGCGTAACGTCCCTCAACGGCGGCGGCGTTCTGGTCCCAGTCGGCAAACTCCGGGTTGTCCTGGCCGAGCATCAGCTGCAGCCGGGCATCGAATACGCGGCAGGCGTCACGGACGTGGGCGGCGTACTCCAGCACAGACCACGTCGAGTCGTCGGGGCGGACGTGGGCGCCGGGCTCCGCCAGGGCCGCCTGCCAGCGGGGCACCGTGGCCAGCACCTCCGGGCCGATCCGGTCCGGCGTGACGACGGCCGGGTCGAAGCCGCATTCGGGGCAGGGCCGCTCGGTGACCCACGTCCAGTCCTTGGTGTCGGGGATGATCGCCATGCTCCAGCTTAGGAGTCCTGTGCCCCCTGCTGCGATAGGGCGGCGCCGACGGCGTCCACCGGCTGGGACAACGGGATGCCGGAACCGTCGCGGCGGCCGTGTTCGGTGGGCAGGGCCCGGGAGGCGCCGTTGGCCGAGCTGGCCTTCGCCGGACCGTGCCCGGCCCAGGCCAGCGAGAGCATGTCCTCGCCCTTCAGGAAGCGGTGCGCGCGCACTCCGCCGGTGGCGCGGCCCTTGGCCGGGTACTCCGTGAACGGGGTGACCTTGACCGAGCCGGGGGCGGTGCCCGGCAGGGCTTCCTGCGAGGAGGCGACGGTGACGACGACGGCGTCAGCATCCCCCGCGGCGACCGCACCGAAGAACGTCACGGTGTCTTCGGCGCCGAGCTTGATGCCCGTTACGCCGCCGGCCGTGCGGCCCTGGGCGCGCACCGTCGAGGCCGGGAAGTGCAGCAGTTGCGCCTGGCGGGTGATGAAGACCAGTTCGTCGTCGTCGGCCGGGACGCTCAGGCCCACGATGTAGTCCTTGGGCTTGAGCGCGATGATCTCCCAGTCCTCGCGGTTGAGCGGGTAGTCCGGGGTCACGCGCTTGACGATGCCCTGCGCCGTGCCGAGGGCGAGGACCTTGTCCAGCGGCGCCAAGGCCACCAGGGTTTCGCCCTTCGCCAGAGTCACGAACTCCTTGACCGGGACGCCGCCGGCCAGGTTGGGCGTTCCGGCAGCGGCGGCGAGCACCGGCATGTCCAGCACCGGGAGCCGCAGCATCCGGCCCAGCGAGGTCACGGCTCCGATTTCGGCCCGTGCCGTGGTCCTGACGACGGACGCCAGGACATCGTGCCGGATCCGCTGGCCGTCCGATAGGGGCTCCTGGTCCACCGTGCGGGCGAGCTGGCCGGAGGCGGAGAGCAGGACCCAGCACGGGTCGTCCGCGATCTGCAGCGGCAGGGCCGCCTTGGCGTTCTTCCCGGCGGCGGGGGCCGGCAGGGCGGTGCCGCGGAGCGGGGCGGCGGCCTCCGATTCGAGCAGCACGGTCCGCCGCGGCGTGGCGTAGAGCGCGGAAACCTCGCCCAGTTCGTCGGAAACCAGCTGGCGCAGCATGGCCTCGTTGGCCAGGATCTCCTCCAGCGCGGCGATCTCGCCGCGCAGCTCGTCCTGTTCCTTCTCGAGTTCGATCCGCGAGTATTTGGTCAGCTGGCGCAGCCGCAGCTCGAGGATGTGGTTGGCCTGGATCTCGGACAGGTCGTAGATGGCCATCAGCCGTTCGCGGGCGGCGGCCGCCTCGTCCGAGGACCGGATGATCTGGATGACCTCGTCGATGTCCACGATGGCGATCAACAGGCCTTCGACCAGATGCAGCCGGTCCTTCTTCTTGCCCAACCGGAACGCGGTGCGCCGGCGGACGACGCCGATGCGGTGGCTGATGTAGACCTGCAGCAGCTCCATCAGGCCCAGCGTGCGCGGCTGCCCGTCGACCAGCGTCACGTTGTTGATGCCGAAGGAATCCTCCATGGGCGAATAGCGGTACAGCTGCGCCAGCACGGCGTTCGGATTGAAGCCGTTCTTCAGCTCGATGACCAGGCGCAGGCCGTGCTGCCGGTCGGTCAGGTCCACGATGTCGCTGATGCCCTGCAGCTTCTTGGACGTCACCGCGTCCTTGATCTTCTCGATCACCTTCTCCGGACCCACGCCGTAGGGCAGTTCGGTGACCACCAGGCCGGTGCGGCGGGCGGTGAGCTTCTCCACCTCCACCTTGGCGCGGGTTTTGAAGGAGCCGCGGCCGGTGGCATACGCGTCGCGGATTCCGTCCAGGCCCACGATCTTGCCGCCGGACGGCAGGTCCGGTCCGGGGACGAACCGCATGATGTCCTCGAGCGTGGCGTCCGGGTTGGCGATCAGGTGCTGGGCCGCGGCGATCACCTCGCCGAGGTTGTGCGGCGCCATGTTGGTGGCCATGCCCACGGCGATGCCGGAGGAACCGTTGACCAGCAGGTTGGGGAAGGCGGCCGGGAGTACCGCCGGCTGCATCAGCTGGTTGTCGTAGTTGGGCACGAAGTCCACAACGTCTTCGTCCAGGTGGTCGGTCAGCGCGAGGGCCGGCGGCGCGAGGCGGGCCTCGGTGTAGCGCGGTGCCGCGGGGCCGTCGTCGAGCGATCCGAAGTTGCCGTGGCCGTCAATCAGCGGCATGCGCAGCGAGAACGACTGCGCCATCCGCACCATCGCGTCGTAGATCGCGGCGTCGCCGTGCGGGTGCAGCTTGCCCATCACCTCGCCGACCACGCGGGCGGACTTCACGTGTCCCTTGTCCGGCCGCAGCCCCATCTGGGACATCATGTAGAGAATGCGGC
This sequence comes from Arthrobacter sp. Cza30, assembly GCF_059090765.1. Classification (NCBI taxonomy): domain Bacteria; kingdom Bacillati; phylum Actinomycetota; class Actinomycetes; order Micrococcales; family Micrococcaceae; genus Arthrobacter; species Arthrobacter sp. Cza30. The sequence continues at coordinate 121,285 of NZ_JBNHGA010000006.1, forward strand.
GCTGCACCGGCTTCAGCCCGTCGCGGGCATCGGGCAGCGCGCGCGAGTAAATGACCGAGTAGGCGTATTCGAGGAAGGAGCCTTCCATCTCGGAGGTCACGTCGATATCGACGATGTTCTCCGTGTAGTCCTCTTCGGGGGCGGGAGTCTGGCGGCGGGGCATCGGTAGAGCTTCGGTCCTTAGCTAAAAGTTGCGGATACAGTGAGTTTATGGCGCAAGAGGCTGATTCCCCGGATTATCCGGATTATTGGGAGGCGGATGTCGTGCTGCGCGACGGCGGGACGGCGCACCTGCGCCCCATCCTCCCGGCCGATGCCGAGGCCCTGCAGGCCTTCCACGTGGGGCAATCGGAAAGCTCCATCTACCTGCGCTTCTTCACCTTTAAGTCCAAGCTCAGCCCGCGCGAACTGGCCCGCTTCACCAAGGTCGACTACGTCAGCCGGGTGGCCTTCGTCATCACCATCGGCGATGAAATCATCGGGATCGGCCGCTACGACAGGCTGGACGATCCCGCCGAAGCCGAGGTCGCCTTCAATATCTCCGATGCCCACCAGGGCCGGGGGCTGGGCTCCATCCTGCTCGAGCATCTGGCGGCGGCCGCCCGGGAGAACGGCATCAGCAAGTTCTCCGCCGAGGTGCTGCCGGAGAACCGGAAAATGATCACCGTCTTCAACGACGCCGGTTACGAGGTACGGCGCCATTTCGACGACGGGGTGGTCGCCCTGGAGTTCGACATCGACCCGACCGAGCGCTCCCGCGCCGTCATGGCCGCCCGGGAACACCGCGCCGAGGCCAAGAGCGTGGCGGCCCTGCTGGCCCCCGGGTCCGTGGCCGTGATCGGCGCCAGCCGGGATTGGGGCAGCGTGGGCTACTCGCTGCTGGAGAACATCATCGAAGCCGGCTTTACCGGTCCCGTCTATGCCATCAACCCGCAGGCCTTCGAACTGAACGGCATGATCTCCCATGCCGCCATCGCCGACGTCCCGGACCCCGTGGAACTCGCCGTCGTCGCCGTCCCGTACGAGGAAGTGCCCAAGGTGGCCCGCGAATGCGCCGCCGCCGGCGTCAAGGGCATCCTGGTGGCCAGCGACGGTTTCTCCCAGGCCGGGACCGAAGGCCTGCAGCGGCAGCGCGAGCTGGTGCGCCAGGCCCGCGCCCACGGGATGCGGGTGATCGGCCCGGGGTCGCTCGGACTCCTGAACACCGACCCGGCGGTGTCGCTGAACGCCTCCATGGCGCCGGCCATGCCGCCGCGCGGGGCGCTCGGGCTGTTCAGCCAGTCCGCGGCGATCGGCGTACTGCTCTACACTGCGGCCAGCCGGCGCGGGCTGGGCCTGTCCTCCACGGTGTCGGCGGGGAACCGGGCCGATGTCTCCGGCAACGATGTCATGCAGTACTGGGAAGACGACCCGGCCACCATGGCGGTGGGGCTCTACCTGGAATCCATCGGCAACCCCCGGAAGTTTTCCCGCATCGCGCGCCGGCTCTCGCGCAGCAAGCCGGTGATCGTGGCCAAGTCCGATGTGATGGGGCTGCAGCTGCCGCCCGGCCATGCGGTGCGCACCACCCAGGCGCCGCCGGGCGCCCTCGACGCGATGTTCCGCCAGTCCGGGGTGATCCGCGTGGAGACCAATGAAGAGCTGATGGACGTGGCGCAGGTCCTGGTCAGCCAGCCGCTTCCGGCCGGCGCCAACCTGGCCGTCTTCAGCAACTCCCTGGCGCTGGGCAACGTGGTGGCCGACGCCGCCAAGGCGCACCAGCTGGACGTGGTCCGGCGGGAGGTGGCGCTGGACCTGAATACCGGGCAGTCCACCGCGCTCCCGATGCTTCGCCGGCAGGTGCAGCAGGCACTGTCCGCACCCGAGGTGCACGCCGCCGTCGTCACCCTCCTTCCCGCCACCGGCATCCCGACCTCCCGGCTGGCGGAGGTGCTGCGGGACTGCGCCGAAGAGGCCGGCAAGCCGGTGGTCGCCTCCTTCACCGGCGTGCTCGACCTGGCCGAACGGACCGACGGCCTGCTGGCCACCGGAGTCCGGACTTCCGGCGGCTTGCAGCGGGGCCTGCCCAGCTTTGCCAGCCCGGGCAGCGCCGTGAACGCGCTGGCGGCCGTGGTCCGTTACGCCGAATGGAAGGCCCGCGACCAGGGCGAATTCGCCGAACCGGCGGGCACCGATCCCGCCGAGGCGCAGCGGCAGATCGACGCCCTGCTCGCCGGGGTCACCGGGACCGAGCTGCTGACGCCGACCGCTGCGCAGACCGCCCGGCTGCTGGGCTGTTACGGGATCACGGTTCAGGAGTCGGCCGGCTTCACGCACGACGACGAGGCCGTGGCCGCCGCCGAACGGCTCGGCTGGCCCGTGGCCGTCAAGACCACCGACGCGCGGCTGCGGCAACGGCTGGACCTCGGCGGGGTCCGGCTGAACATCACGGACGAGGCGACCCTGCGTGCCAACATCGCGCACATGCGGGCCAGCCTGGCCCCGTTCGGCGACATCCCGTTGGAAGTCCAGTCGATGGTGCCCGCCGGCCAGGCCTGCACCATCCGCTCCATCGAGGATCCGCTTTTGGGCCCGGTGGTGTCCTTCGGGCTGGCCGGCGACGCCGTCAACCTGCTGGGGGACTGGTCCCACCGGATCCCCCCGCTGACCACCGTGGATGTGGCGGACCTGGTCCGCGGGCCCCGCGCGGCGGAGAAACTCTTCGGCTATCAGGGCCTGCCGGCCGTGGACGTTCCGGCGCTCGAAGACCTGATCGCCCGCGTGGCGCAGCTCAAGGACGAACACCCCGAAGTGGCCCTGCTGGAGCTCAACCCGGTCCAGCTCTCCGACCGGGGCCTGGCCGTGCTGAACGCCGAAGTCCGGCTCGGAAACCACGCGCACCGCACGGACAGCGCGCGGCGCGCCATGCGGGACTGAACCTGCCGGGTTGGCCATCCGGCGGCAGGGTAGGGGATTATGGAACCATGAGCCCCCTATCGACGGCCGAACGCCGCAGTCTCGACGACGCCCTCAACCGGGCAGGCTTTTACCCGCTGCTGGTTTCCGACGTGGTCCACGACGCCTTGGACGAGCGCGAGCCGCTGTCCCACCTGGTGCACCTGGAGACCCACTTCGACCGCAACGAGGTGCACCGGCACATCACCGTGCTGGTGCTCACCGAGGACATGCTGGTCATCACGCACGTGGACGACCAGCAGCTGGACGACGAGGGCGAGCAGATGGTGGCGCAGATTTCCACCGAGTCGGTCCCGGTCAGCCAGATCCGCTCCGTGGTGCTCAGCTACGTCTACGCCCAGCCGCAGAACTACACCTCCGCCGACCAGGCCCGCGAACTGACCCTGGCCATCGCCTGGTCCGGCGGCCAGCGGCTGGACATGGGCCCGGCCGGTTGCGGCGATCCGCAGTGCGACGCCGACCACGGCTACACGGGCAACATCGTCCAGGAAGACATCGTGCTGCGGGTCAGCGCCGAGGCCGACGGGTTGCAGGCGGTCCAGAACGCCAAGGACTTCGCCCGCGCCCTGCGCAAGGTCAGCACCAGCCACCCGGAGCCCGCCGCCGCGCCGGGGCCGGTGCAGCAGCGCCCGCGCATCGGCAACCGCCTGGTCCGCGGCCACCACGGCCGCTGATCTGCGGGATCGACGCCGCGTGACGCCGATACAGGAACCGCTTCCGGCTGCCCCCGGCTACGGCCGCAACTCGCTCGCGGAGGTCATGACCAGCGCGGCGGCAGCGCTGGGCGCCGAGGGCTTCGACAATGAGCTGCAGCTGCCGCCGGCGCGGCGGGTGTGCGTGGTCATGGTGGACGGACTGGGCAAGGCGCTGCTGAAGCAGCGCGGCGGACATGCCCCCTTCCTGCGCCAGGCCATGGACAACTCGCGGACCCTCGGCAGCGCCCTTCCCTCGACGACGGCGGCGTCCCTTGCCAGCCTGGGGACCGGGCTGGCGCCCGGCCTGCACGGCATGGTCGGCTATGACGTCCTGGATCCGGGGCAGGACAAGGTGGTCAACCAGCTCGGAGGCTGGGACCCCGGGGTGGATCCGCAGGTGTGGCAACCGTATGCCACGGTGTTCGAACGGGTGGCGGAGCAGTTGCCGGTGACCACCGTCAGCCTGCCCCGGTTCGCGGAGTCGGGCATGACCCGGGCGGCGCTGCGGGGCAGCAGGTTCGTGCCCGGCGCCACCGGCCATGCCCGGACGCGGGCCACGGCGGAAGCGTTGGCGGCTACGGACCGGGCGTTGGTGTACCTCTATTTCAATGAACTGGACAAGGCGGGCCACCGGTTCGGCGCGGCCTCGGCCCAGTGGGGGCATGCGCTGGAGGAACTTGACTCGGACATGCGCCGCCTGGCCCGGCAGCTTCCGTCCGATACGCTGCTGCTGCTGACCGCGGACCACGGCATGCTGGACGTGGCCGAGGAGTTCCGTCTCGACTACTCGGCGGACCCGGCCCTGGTGGCCGGGGTGCGGCACACCGGCGGCGAACCGCGGCTGGTCCACCTCTATTTCGAACCGGACGCCACGGCCGGGCAGCGCGAGCAGGTGGCCCGTGCCTGGCTGCAGCGGTATGGGAAGCAGGCCTGGGTGTTCACCCGGGAAGAGGCGGTCAGCCGCGGGTTCTTCGGCCGGGTGGACCCGCGGGTGCTGCCACGCATCGGAGACCTGATGGTGGCTGCCCGGGAGCCCGTGGCGTTCTACGACACCCGGCGCGTGCCGGAGACGGCGATGTCCGTGGTCGGCCAGCACGGCTCGCTGACCAAGGCGGAGCGGGAAGTGCCCCTGCTGACCCTGGCGGCTCCGGGCAAACGGCGCTAGGAAGCCGCGCCCGCCGGCAACGGGAGGTTGACGGGCCGGGCACCCCGCCGGGTCCCGGCCGCAGCCGGCGGCAGGTCAGTCGTGCTTGGTGCCGAAGACGATCTCGTCCCAACTGGGCACGCTGGAGCGCTTCGGTTTGATGGAGCGCTTGGGCGGTTCCGGCGCCGGATCTTCCCGCACCGTGTTTTTGGCCCCGGGGTCGGGATCGGCGGCCGTCTCCGCCCCGGCCTGCGCCGGCCGGGCCTGGTCCGCGGCCGCTGCGCTGCCGTTTTCCACGGTTGTCAGCGGTGCTGTGGAAGGACTGACGAACTCATTCCGGTCGTCCACCGGGGCGCCCGTTTCCTGCGCGCCGCCGCCCGTCGCCAGGCCTGCGTCGGCCTCTTCCCCGGTAAGGTCGCCGTCCTCGCCGCGGACGCCGCCGCCAGCTTCGGCGGCGGGCTCGTCCCGCAGGAACCTGGGCGCGCCGGAGAGCGTGATTTCGTGCGTGTGGGTGCTGATCCCGTGCCCCAGTTCCAGCGAAGAGACCGCGCCGTCGTCGTAGGCCGGGGCCAGCGTCAGCGGGAAGCCGGCACGCGGCCGCGCGCCGGGGTCGTCGCCGGAATCATCCGCTTCCCCGAATGAGTCGCGCGGGTGGGCCGCCGGAATCGGACCGTGGGTGAGCATCAGGGCCAGCGCGTCGTCGGCATCTTCGTCGACGCCCAGCCGCTGCCCGCGCCGGGAGCGCAGCACCTCCAGCAGCTCTTCCGACTCGGAAGACTGCCCGTCGTCCTGCCCGTCGTCCTCTTGCCCTGCCGGCTCGAGGTCCGGGTCCGCGGCGGTGTCGGCTTCGAAGTCGAAGACATGGTCGGTGACGGCCTTCAGCCGGCGCCCGGGGACCGGGCCGTCCACGGTTTCGAGCTCGCTCAGCTGCTGCGCCCACCGGTTGGCGTTCTGGATGGTGCGGCGGGCCGCATGGAACACCCAGCGGGCGGGCGGTTCTTCCCCGATGGAGTCGGTGGCGGGAGCCGCCGGCGCGGTGAAGGATGCCACAACTTCCCAGGTGCCGTCGCTGCGCCGCCAGGAATCCCAGTTCATCGATTCCGGGTCGATGCCGAAGGCGTGGATCCGGTGGTCCACCATTTCTCCCAGGGTGGCCGGCTCATCGCCGAAGGCCGACCGGTAGCCGTCGTGGCCGGGCAGCGGGCCGGCGACTTCCACCTTGCGGGCCTGCTCGACGATGTAGTGGCGCTCGGCGAGCACCGGGCTTTCGTAGCGCCGGATCCGCTGCAGGTCGAGGCCGGATTCGGCCGCGACCTCCTCGGCCGTGGCGCCCGCTCGGATGCGCGCCTGGATCTCGCGGGGGGACATACCGGCGTCCGACGGTTCGCCGGCCCCGGGAGCGCGCGTTGTGGTCGGTCGGAAGACCGCTGTGCGCAGGGCTTCGTCTATGGCCAGACGGTAGTCGTCCCCACCTGCGCTCAACAGCAGATGTTCGCCATCCTCATGGACACCCACCAGCCGTAGATCCTGCATGAAAACCCTCCACCAGACGACACTTTATGCCTGAAACTCTGCCACCCATACCGGGCTTTTCCTATTGTTTTCGCAGGTGTGGCGCGGTGTTTGTGGCCAAGGTCGCCCCGATCGGGCGCCCCGTCCGCAGGCGGCCGTGAATGCCCTGCAACCCCTGGGTTTGGCAGGCGCACCGAAATCGGCAAGAATCTTCGCGTCACGGGCACAAAATCGACGGCGAACGCGTTGAGCCTGTGCACAGATCGTCAGGCATGGGCACGTGTCCCGGAACCGGGGGTCTGACGTGAAACTGGACCGGACCACCGGAGTGGGAGCAAACAACAATGGCCACTGACTACGACGCCCCGCGGAAGCCCGACGAAGAGACCCACGAGGAGTCCATTGAAGAGCTGAAGTCGCACCGGCGGACCGACACGCAGTCGGCCGTCGTCGACGAGGACGAGGCCGAGGCGGCCGAGGGGTTCGAACTGCCCGGCGCCGACCTCTCCGGCGAGGAACTGCTGGTGCGCGTACTCCCGGCCCAGCAGGACGAGTTCACCTGTGCTTCCTGCTTCCTGGTCCGCCACCGGTCGCAGGTGGCCAAGAAGAAAGACGGGCTGCTCTACTGCCGGGACTGCGAGGGGTAGCCGCCGGCACCACGGGGCAGGGCACCGCCGGGGGCTGCCCCGCGGGTCCGCTAGGACGCGTCCGGGGCGGGGCGGTTCAGGGCCGCGGCGAGTTGCTGCGGCCGGCGCGTGGAGGCGATCCAGTAAGGGGTCAGGTCCGTCTCGTCGGTGATTTCGATGGTGACCACAGGATCGATCCAGCCGCGCATGCACATGTAGGCGGTGCCGTTCAGCTTGGGGCCGCGCTGCTCGGTGGCGGCCTCGCCGGTGAACGCTTCCACCCGCCCGACGTAGCGGCGCTCGATCTGGGCGCGGCCCACCTGCAGCATGGTGTCGGTGACCAGGATCCGCGGCGTGGAGGCGATCAGCAGGACGGCCAGCAGGATGGCGGCGACGACGGCGCCGATGATGCCCGCGGTCATGCTGATCGGTGCCAGCATGACGATGACCGCGGCGGCGGTGCCGGCGGCGATGAGCCAGACCCAGAAATTGGGCCACAGCCGCTCATCGAAGTGGGTCGAGGAGGAAGGACCGCCGGCGGGACCGGAGCCGCCTGCAGGGGTCGCGGGTTGTGTCATGGACTCAGCTTTTCACCTTTTGACAGGCATTTCACCTTGCTCCCGGCGGGCCCCCGGAAGCCCGCCCGTCCGCGGGCGCCACGGTTGAAAACGCGCTAGAGTGATGTGCGGAATATCTCAGCGGGCCAGGCCCTTGGCGGCCGCAGTCTTCCCGCCGCCACATCCGCAATCGCAAGGACAAACGATCACGAGTGCAGCAGACAACTGAAACGCTGACGGTCCAGCTGAAAATGCTCGACGACGGACTGGAACCGCCCGCCTACGCCCACCCGGGGGACGCCGGGGCCGACCTGCGGAGCCGGATCGATTTCCGGATCGCCCCGGGGGAGCGTGTCCTGGTGCCGACGGGCGTGGCGCTGGCGCTGCCGCACGGGTATGTTGCCCTGGTCCACCCGCGCTCCGGGCTGGCCGCCAAGCACGGACTGACCATCGTCAACGCCCCCGGCACGGTGGACGCCGGTTACCGGGGCGAGATAGCGGTCACCTTGCTGAATACCGATGCCAGTGAAACGCTCACGTTCAAGCGGGGGGACCGGATCGCGCAGTTGGTCATCCAGAAGGTGGAGACGGCCGCGTTCGAACGCGTCGCCGAACTCCCGGATTCGACGCGGGGGGCCGGCGGATTCGGATCCACCGGAGGGTTCGGCGCCGGTTAGTTCCGCACGCTCGGTGCGGGCACGCACGCGTGCGCCCCGCCCGCCGCAGGCGGCATCCCCTCAGCGCAGACATTGAGCAACCCGGTGCAGGACCGGAGGAAGAGGAATCTCACGTTATGGCATTTGGGCGTTCCAAGAAGAGGAACCAGAACGACGGCGAAGGGCCGGAAGCCGCCGCGGCCGCACCTGGCGAGGACGCCACCCGGCCGGCGCCGGACAGCGGTCCCCGCCGCAACGGCCCCTACGACGACTCCGAGCAGGACACCGGTAACGGCTACCTGGACCTGGGTGCGCTGAAGGTCCGTCCCCGGGAGGGCCTGCAGCTGCGGCTCGAGGTCGAGGAAAAGTCCAAGCGGGTTGTTGCGGTGACCCTTGACCTGGCCGGTTCCAACCTGCAGCTCCAGGCATTCGCCGCGCCGAAATCCGAGGGGCTGTGGAAGGAAATCCGCACCCAGATCGCGAGTTCCGTGGGTTCACAGGGCGGCACCGTCCAAGAGATCGACGGACCGATGGGCACCGAGGTGGTGGCCAAGCTGCCGGCACAGACCGCCGACGGGAAGCAGGGCTTCCGGGTGGCCCGCTTCCTCGGCGTCGACGGGCCGCGCTGGTTCCTGCGCGGCGTGATCGGCGGACCCGCCGCGCTGGACCGGGCCAAGGCCGCGGACCTCGAGGAACTCTTCCGCTCCACCGTGGTGGTCCGGGGCTCGCAGCCGCTGCCGCCCAAGGACCTGCTGCAGCTCAAGATGCCCAAGGGCGTCCCGGGGCAGCCGCAGCCCGCGGCACCGCACCACCCCGGACTGACCGCGCCCGAGCGGGGCCCGGAGATCACCGAGATTGGCTGACCGCTCCCGCGTCCCTCGCCGCTCCGCGGACAGCCCCATCGCCCGGCTGCCCGAGCGCGGCCACGTCGCCGGCACCGGGTTGGTTGAGGCGATCACCATCGCGCCGCCGGGGCATCCGCCGCGGTTTTCCGCCGTCGTCACCGACGCGGGCCAGCAGGAGCCCGGCAAGTCCCGCGACGGCGGGCACCCGCGGGTCCGGCTCATCTGGCTGGGGCAGCGCCGCGTTCCCGGCATCGCGGCGGGCATCCGATTGGCCTTCGAGGGCATGCTGTTCAGGGTGGAAGGAACCGCCACCATCTACAACCCGCGCTACGAGATCCTCAGCCCGTTGGAGAATTGACCCATGACAGATCAGCAGCCGGACTCCGGTCCGCACATCGTGCCGCCGCCGGGGGACGGGCAGCCGTCGGGAGCCCGTCCGGAACCGGCCCGGGAACCGGGCAACAGGCGCCCGGACGCGGCCGAGGCACTCGCCGGCGCCTACGCCGCAAGCGCCGCGGTGCACCGCACGGACGACGGACAGATCGACGTGCTGAAGACCGTGGGCGGCGTCCGCGGTCTGGCCGAGAGCATCCTGCCCGGCGTGATCTTCCTGGTGGTGTTCACCATCGGCCGGGAGCTCGGCCCCGCCCTGATCGGAGCGCTTGCGGCCGCCGCCGTCTTCACCCTGCTGCGCCTGGTGCAGCGGGGCACCGTGACGCAGGCCTTCTCCGGCCTGGTGGGGGTCGCCATCTGCGCCTTCGTTGCCAACAGCACGGGCCGGGCCGAGGACTTCTATGTCTGGGGCTTCATTACGAATGCCGCCTACATTCTGGTCATGGTGGTGTCCGTGGCCATTAAGTGGCCGGTGCTGGGCCTGATCTTCGGGCTGATCCGCAGCGAGGGCACGGCATGGCGGCAGCAGCCGCAGCGGCTGAAGGCGTACACCATCGCCACCTGGATTGTGATGGCGGTGCTCCTGTTGCGGCTTGCGGTGCAGCTTCCCCTCTACCTGATGGGCGATGACGGACTGGTGGCGCTGGGCACCACCCGCTTGCTCATGGGCGTGCCGCTGTACGCGCTGGGGCTGTGGCTGGCGTGGCTGGTTTCCCGCCCGGCCGCCGTCGAGGCGGGCCGGTCCGAGTGACCTAGTCTGCCGCCGTCGCCGCGGCGGGCCGGCCGGTCAGGACCGCACGCAGATCGTCCTCGGCGGCGATGGTCGTGATGAAGAAGAGCTCGTCGCTGCCTTCCACCACGTCGTCAGGGCTCGGCGTAATCGGCGCGTCGTCGCGCAGGATGGCCACCACCGTCGCGTCCTGCGGCCAGGCGATGGAGCCGAGCCGCTGACCGATCAGCGCCGAGTCGGCGGGAACCGTAAACTCGACCATGGATGCGACGCCGCTCTGCAAGGTCAGCAGCCGGACCAGGTCCCCGATCTCCACGGCTTCCTCTACCAGGGCGGTCATCAGGCGCGGGGTGTTCACGGCAACGTCCACGCCCCAGGAGTCGTCGAACATCCAGTCGTTCTTGGGGTTGTTCACGCGTCCCACCGTGCGGCCGACGCCGAACTCGCTCTTGGCCAGCAGCGACACCACGAGGTTGACCTTGTCGTCGCCGGTGGCCGAGACCACCACGTCGGCTTCTTCCAGCCGGGCTTCACGCAGGGTGGTGATCTCGCAGGCGTCGCCGATCAGCCAGCGTGCGCCCTTCAGCCCGCTGCGGCCGATCACCTCGGGCTTCGGATCGATCAGCAGGATGTCGTGGTTGTTCGAGAGCAGCTCCCGCGCAATCGACGATCCGACGCTGCCGGCGCCGGCAATGACCACCCTCATTCGGACTCCTCCACGGGGGGCTTGGACAGGATCCTGTCGATTTCGAAGGTCGAATCCACCGCCATCATGGCGTGGACTATGTCGCCCTTTTGGTAGCGGGTGCCGCGGGAGGGCAGGATTCCCTCGCCGAAACGGGTCAGGTAGGCCACCCGGGCGCCGGAGGCGGCTTCGATTTCGGCCAGTTCCCGGCCCACCCAGCCGTCGTCCAGTTGCACCTCACCCAGGATCAGGCGGCCGGAGGCCTCGCGGAAGTCGCCCTTGATGCCCTGTTCGGGCAGGATCCGCCGCAGCACCTGATCGGCGCTCCAGCGCACCGCGGCCACCGTGGGGATGCCGAGCCGCTGGTAGATCTCGGCGCGGCCGGGATCGTAGATGCGCGCCACCACATGCGGCACGTGGAAGGTTTCGCGGGCCACCCGGGTGGCGAGGATGTTGGAGTTATCGCCGCTGGAAACGGCAGCGAAGGCGTAGGCGTTCTCAATGTCTGCGTGCCGCAGGGTGTCGCGGTCGAACCCTACGCCGGTGACCTTGCGGCCGGTGAACCCCGAGCGCAGCCGGCGGAACGCCCGGTCGTCCTGGTCGATAATGGCCACGCTGTGCCCCGAGTCCTCCAGGGTGTGGGCCAGCGTCACGCCTACGCGCCCGCAGCCCATGATCACAAAGTGCGCCATCCACGTCCTTCCGGCACCCGCTGCAACGCGGGAATCAAATGTACTGCAACCATAACGCTGAACCGGTCCATCGATGCCATGACCGAAGGGTTCGAAACGGCGCCGGCGGCCGCGCGCCGGCCGGGACCAGCTACCCGGCCGCGGGCTCCTGCAGGGCCGCGAGCACGTGCATGTGCTCCCGGTTCGACGGGTAGAGGTGGCTGTAGGTGGCGTAAAGCTTTTCGTAGAGCGGGGCCGTCGCCGGATCGGGACTCACGGTCGCCGCCGTGCGGGCCCAGTCCGTCCCGGCGGGCACGGCCCCGGTGCCGATGGCGGCGAGCAGCGCGTCCCCGTAGCTGGCGCCGATGGCCTGTTCCGGGACCAGCTGTTCGCGCCCGCTGATGTTGCTGACGATTTCCGTCCACAGCCTGGCCTTGGTGCCGCCGCCGACGGCCACGACGCGCCGGATCGGTTCGCCCGCGTGCTCGAGGTACTCCAGGATCTGCCGGATGCCAAAGCCGATGCCCTCATAGGCGGCACGGAACAGATGGCCGCGTCCGTGGCGCAGCGACAGGCCCGTGATCAGGCCGCGGGCGTCCGGGTCGAAGACAGGCGTCCGTTCGCCGGCGAAGTAGGGCAGCAGCAGCAGTCCGTCGGATCCCGGCGGCACCGCGGCGGCCTCCGTGATGAGCTGCTCGAACGGGACGTCGCCAAACAGCCGCTGCAGCCAGGTGGTCAGGCTCCCGGACGTGGACATCCCCGCGGCCAACGTCAGGGACCCCGGATCCACGCCGGCCGTGGTCCAGAGCTTGGGTTCGGACCGGAACTCCCCGAGGACCTGGACGAAGAACATGGTGGAGCCGTACATCAGCATGAGGTCGCCCGGCTGCCGCACGCCCGCGCTGAACGCCTCGGCCCAGGCGTCGACGGTGCCCGCACAGACCGGCACGCCCTCCGGCAGCCCCGTGGCCTCGGCCGCCCGGCGGTGGACGCGGCCGCCTACTTCGGCCGGCCACGCCAGCCGGGGCTCCGGCAGGTGGCCGGCGACGGCGCCGTACCGGTCCGGATGCCACCGGTTGCCGCGAAGGTCGTAGAGCGGATCGCACTGGCTGGCGGTGTGGTGGTCAAAAACCAGCTCGCCGGTCAGCTTGGCCAGGATGAAGGAGTTCAGGCTGTGCCAGTTCCGGGCGCGGGCGAAGACTTCCGGTTCCCGGTTGCGCAGCCAGCGGAGCTTCGGTCCCACGGCCTGGGACGACAGAACCTTGCCCGACTCGCGAAAGATCTCCTCGGCACCGAACTCCTCCGTCAATTCGCGGATTTCGACGACGGCGCGCGCGTCGATCCCGTACAGGATCGCCGGCCGCAACGGGGCCAGGTTTTCGTCCGTGACCACCAGGGACGGACCCATCGCGCTGACGCACACGCCGGCGACGGCCCCGGCGTCGTTCCGGGAGAAGAGCTTTCGGCACAGCCGGACCGCTTCCGCCCACGCCCCGCCCTCGGCGTCGAACTCGGCCCAGCCGGGCCGCGGGTAGCTGACGTCGTGCGCGACCGCCGCGCTGTCCAGGACCCTGCCCCCGGCGTCCGCCAGCACCGCCTTGCTGCTGCCCGTGCCGATGTCGATGCCCAGGAACATGTCGCTCCGGCGGCCGGCCACTAGGCGCGGCCGTGGGAGGTGCGGGACTTGCGGGATACGGCGTCGAGGATCACTGCCAGCAGCAGGACCAGGCCGGTGATCATGTACCGGAACGAGGACTCAAGGTTCAGCAGGGTGAGGCCGCTGGAGATGGACTGGATGACCAGGATGCCCAGGAGGGCGGAGAACGCCGAGCCCCGGCCGCCGAACAGGCTGGTCCCGCCGATCACCGCGGCGGCGATGGCGTTCAGGTTCACGTCCCCGGTGCCGCTGCTCTGCGCCGAGGCGGCCAGCCGGCCGGCGGCCAGCATGCCGCCGACGGCCGCGAACGTCGAGCACAGGACGAAGATGGACACGTAGATCCGGTTGACGGCGATCCCGGCCCGCCGCGCCGCTTCCCGGTTGCCGCCGACGGCGTAGACGGAACGGCCCCACTGGGTCCGGGTGAAGGCGTAGTGCATCGCCAGCACCAAGGCGGCGAAGAACACAAACATCCAGCCGACGCCGCGGGCCTGGTTCAGGTACCACACCGCGAACAGCAGGATCACGGCCAGCAGGATTGTCTGCATCACGACCAGCTTCATCGGCCGCCCCGACAGGCCCGCCTTGACCCGCTGGCGGGAGAGCGTGAGCTGGCTGAGGAAGAAGCCGGCCACGCCGAGGACCGCCAGCACGTACGACAGCCACCCCGGCACGAAGGCCTGCTGGCCGAACCAGACCAGGAAGGAATCGAAGGGCAGGTTGATGGTGCCCTCGACGCCGAGCACGAACAATTGCAGGCCGAGGAAACCGAGCAGGCCGGCCAGCGTGATCACAAAGGACGGCACCCCGAACCTGGTGTACACCACCGAATAGACCAGCCCGATCGCTGCGCCCACCGCCATCGCGGTCAGGACCGCCAGCCCGATGGGCCAGTCCTGCTTGATGAAGGTGACGCCGACGATCGCGGCCGACAGGCCGCTGACGGAGCCGACGGACAAATCGATTTCGCCGACCAGCAGGACGCAGACGATGCCCAGCGCGATGACTCCGACGGCGGCGCTTTCCAGCAGCAGGTTGACCAGGTTGGCGCTGGAGAGGAAGAACGGGTTGAGCACCTGGAAGATGGACCAGATGACCAGCAGCCCGACGACGATGGGCAGCACGCCCAAGTCGCCGCCGCGCACCCGGTTGATTCCGACCTTGACGGCGCCCTTGAAGCCCTCGGTCCGGATCAGCCGTTCGTCCTGCAGGTCCGTGGCCACCGGAATGACCGGGGCGGCTGGATTCGTTGTCATGGTACGGTCCCTTCTTCCGGTGCTGCTGCCCCTGACCCCTGTCGGCCCGCGCTTCCGGCGGCCTGGCCGGGCGGGAGCGAGCCTCCGCCCGGGCCGCCCAGCCCGGCCCCCTCGGCCCCCGTGTCGGTTCCCGCGTCGCCGGCGGCCGCTGCTGCTGCCCCGGTCTGGGCGGCGCGCTGGGTCACGACGTTGTCGGTGGCGCCGGTGATGGCGGCGATCAGGTCGTCGGTCGAGACGTCCTTCATCCGGAAGGTGCCGTTGTTCTTCCCCAGCCGCAGCACCGCGACGCGGTCGGAGACGGCTTTAACGTCCTGCATGCTGTGGCTGATCATGATCACCGCGAGGCCGTTTTCGCGCAGCCGCTCCACCAGGTTCAACACCTCGGCCGTCTGCGCCACGCCGAGGGCCGCGGTGGGCTCGTCGAGGATGATGAGCTTGGGGCTGCCGAGCAGCGACCGTGCGATGGCGACGGTCTGGCGCTGGCCGCCGGAGAGGGAGGCTACCGCGATCCGGACCGAGGGGATCTTCGCCGAGAGTTGCCGCAGCAGCTTCCAGGACTGGACCTCCATCTCCACTTCGTTTAACCGCCAGGCGCCCAGCTCCCGGCCGAGGAAGAGGTTGTCGACGACGCTGAGGTTGTCGCAGAGGGCGAGGTCCTGGAACACCGTGGCGATTCCCAGCTGAATGGAATCCACCGGCGTGTGGATCGTCACGTCCCGGCCATCGAAGTTCACGGTACCGGCGTCCTGGGGATGCACGCCCGCGAGGATCTTGACCAGCGTCGACTTCCCGGCGCCGTTGTCGCCGACCAGGGCGACCACTTCGCCGGCGTGGACGTCCAGGTCGATATCGGTCAAGGCGGCCACGGCACCGAAGTGCTTGCTCACGCCCCGCATGGACAGGACCGGGGCGGTAGCCTCCGGCCGTTCCGCTGACACAGTTGACATGCTTCCCCTTCCCCTACGCCGGCGGTACCGCGGGGGCCGCGGCACCGCCGGCGGCTGCTTTACTCGATGCCGAGTTCGTCGCAGCCCGCCTTGTACTCACCGGTGCAGATTTCCGAAGCCTCGTAGATGCCGCCGTCGAAAATCACTTCCTTGACGTTCTCCTTGGTGACGACCGTCGGCACGAACAGGGCGGACGGGGTCTCGAAGAGCGTCGCGTCGGGTTCGGGGGTCTCACCATTGAGCAGCTGGACCGCCACCTCGGCCGACTTTTCGGCGACAATCTTGATGGGCTTGGAGATCGTGTTGTACTGGTCGCCCTTGATGATCCGCTGGATCGCGGCGACCTCCGCGTCGTTGCCCGTGACCGGCGGGAACGGCGAGACGCCGGCGGCCTTCAGGGCGGCGATGGAGCCGCCGGCCGTGCCGTCGTTGGCGGCCACGATACCGGTGATGTCCTCACCGAACTGGGTGATCTGGCCGGCCACCCAGTCCTGTGCCTTCGACGGCTGCCACTCCGGGGTGTCGTACGAGGCCAGGATTTCATGTTCGCTGGCCTCGACGGCTTCCGTCGCGCCTTCCTTGATCAGCTGCGCGGCCCGGTCGGTGGGGGAGCCGTTGACCATCAGCACCCCGCCGGTCTCTTCGCCGTCGGCGTCCAGCTTCTTCACCAGGTCCTCGGCGATGAGGCTGCCGATCTTCTTGTTGTCGAAGGAGACGTAGAAGTCTGCCGGCGTGTCCGGGACCGGCCGGTCGTAGGTGACCACCTTGATGCCCTGGCCCTTCGCGGTGTTGACCAGCGAGGCGGCAGCGGTGCTGTCCACCGGGTCCAGGACCAGGACCTCGACGCCCTGGGTGATCATGGCGTTGGCCTGCTGCTGCTGCTTGTTCGCGTCGCCGTCGGCGTTCTGGTACAGCACCTCGCAGCCGCCGCACAGCTCTTCAACCTTGGCCTTGAACAGCGGGCTGTCCTGCTGCTCGTAGCGGGTCGAGGCCCGGTCCGGCATTAGGAACGCGATCTTGCCCTCGGCCTGGCCGCCGCCCCCGCCTGCGGTCCCGCCGCCGCCGCCGGCTTCACCGCCGCCGCCGCCGCCACCACCGCAAGCTGTCATGCCGGCTGCAAGAAACAGGGCCGTGGTGAGGCCCATGATTCCCCGTGTGTTCTTGTTCATCGGAACTCCTCTTACTGGTGGCGCGCCGCGTTGCCGTTCGTGCGTTCCGGCATCCGCGGTCAGAGCCGCTGGGGGTAGATCATCGCCTTGAGCGATTCGGGTTCGGTGGAGGTGTTTTCCAGGGCGGCCGCGGTCTGCGGCAGCGCAAAGCTGTGCGTGACCAGTCCCTCCAGGTTGATCCGGCCGGAGGACACCAAGTCAATGCCCAGCGGCCAGGTGTTGTTGTACCGGTTCACCATCGAGATGGTGATCTCCTTCCAATTGAGCGTGGACAGGGGCAGCGGAACCTCGTCGGTCTTGGCCAGGCCGATGACGGCCGCCCGGCCGGCCTCGCGCAACCGGCCGAGCCCGGAGGCGAGGACGCCGCTGGCGCCCGAGCATTCCAGCAGCACGTCATAGGTCCGCGCCGTGGGCGCGTCGCTCTTCTCCACCGCGAAGCCATGGTCCCGGGCCACGCCGAGCCGGTACTCCGAGATGTCCGTGACCGTGACGCTTCCCGCGCCGAGGGCCCGCGCCGCTTCGGCGGCAAGCAGGCCCACCGGCCCGGCACCGGTGATCAGCACGTCGTCGCCCGCCTGGAGGTTCGCCCGCCGGCAGCCCCACAACCCCACGGACAGCGGCTCGAGCAGCGCGCCGTCCTCGTAGCTCATCGAATCCGGGATCGGGAAGTAGCAGCGGGCGTCCATGGCCAGGTATTGCAGCAGGGCGCCGTCGTAGGGCGGGGTAGCCAGGAACTCCAGGTTCGGGCAGAGGTGGTATCGTCCCGCCCGGCACTCTTCGCAGCTGCGGTCGGGCGTGCCCGGCTCGACGGCCACCCGGTCGCCGACACGGACGTTGCCGACACCCTCGCCGACAGCGACCACCTCGCCGGCGAGCTCGTGGCCGAGGATGAACGGGCCGTCAACGACGAACGGGCCGATCTTCCCGTAGCGGTAATAGGCGACGTCGGAGCCGCAGACCCCCACGGCTTCCACCCGGATCACGGCCTGGCCCCGACCAGGCTCGGGCATGGGGCGTTCCTGAATCTCGATGCTGCTCAGGCCGGTCATCACGGCGGCGGCATTGCCCATCTAAGACTCCTTAGCGAGCAGTCACTGGGTCAAACGGCCCCGGACCCCTGAATGTGATACAACGCACATTCATACGCTTATGCTAACCCCGGCGGACCTGCCGCGGCTATGAAACTGCGGGTCGGAGGCCCCGCGGCCCCGTAATTTCCGGGCCGGCAGTCTAGACTCTAAGCCGTGAAGATCCGGACCCATTGGCAGCGCGTGCCACCGAGGAAAACGTGCTGACATTCCTCGATGCCCTCAAGCGGGTCCTGGTGGGCAAGCCGTTCCGCAGCGAGCGGCTGAAGCAGGACGCGCTGCCGCGCCGCCTCGCGGTCCCGGTCTTCTCCGCCAACGCGCTCTCCTCGGTGGCCTACGCCCCGGACGAGATCTTGCTGACGCTGGCATTGGCGGGCGTCGCGGCGATCGCCCTGTCGCCCTGGGTCGGACTGGCGGTCATGGTGGTGCTGCTGGTCCTGGTGGCGTCCTACCGGCAGAGCATCCACGCGTATCCGTCCGGCGGCGACTACGAGATCGCCACCCGGAACCTGGGCAAGCCGGCAGGCATTACGGTGGGCTCCGCGCTGATGCTGGACTACGTGCTCACCGTCGCGGTGTCCATGTCTTCGGCGGCCCACTATCTCGTGTCCGCCGTTCCGGCGCTGAAGGGCTGGCAGCCGGGAGCGGCCGTCGCCGGCATCGCGATCCTCGCCCTGCTCCATCTGCGCGGGCTGGGACGCGGGCGCCTGACCGTGGCGATCGCCACCTATGTCTTTGTGGGCACCGTGCTGCTGATGTGCCTGGCCGGGTTCGTCCTTGACCTCACCGGAAGCCTGGGCGAGGCACCCAGCGCGGCGTTCGACGTCGTGCCGGAACCCGGCCTGGAGGCGGGCCTGACCGGGCTGGCCGGCGCGTTGCTGGTGCTGCGGGCCTTCTCCACGGGCGCCGCGGCACTCACCGGCCTGGAGACACCGGCCAGCAACGTGCCGGCCTTCGAGAAACCGCGCGCCAGGAACGCCGGCTTTGCGCTGCTGATGCTGGGCATCTCCGCAACCGTGATCACCATGGCGGTGATGTACCTGGCCCGGGCCACCGAGGTGCGGGTGGTGCAGGTCCCCGCCGATCAGCTGCGGCTGGACGGCGGACCCCTGCCGGCGGGCTACTTCCAGTCCCCGGTGCTCAGCCAGCTGGCGGAGACGGTCTTCGGCGGCGGCGCCCCGCTCTTCTACCTGACGGTCGCGGCCACCGCGGCGATCCTGGTGCTGGCCAGCCATTCGGCGTTCAACGCCTTCCCGCAGCTGGCGTCGATCCTCGCCACCGACGGCTTCCTGCCCCGCCAGCTGCGGACCCGCGGGGACCGGCTCAGCTACAGCAACGGGGTGCTCGCGCTGGCGGCCGCGGCCGTGGTGCTGGTGCTGATGTTCAACGCGGACGTCACCCGGCTGATCCCGCTCTACGTGATCGGCGTGATCGTTTCCTTCACCTGCAGCCAGCTGGGCATGATCCGGCACTGGTCCCGCGAAATCCGGGCCACCGCGCACCGCCCGGTGCGGCGCCGAATGCTGCGCTCGCGGTTCATCAACATGGTCGGCTTCATCCTGACCGTGACCGTGCTGGTGGTGGTAGTGGTCAGCAAGTTCGTTTTCGGGGCCTGGCTGGCCGTGCTCGGCATCGTCCTGCTCGGGCTGGTCATGCACAGCATCAACCGCCATTACGTCCAGGTCGCCCGCGAGCTCGCGATCGATCCGGACCAGCCGACCACCGCGCTGCCGTCACGGGTGCACGCAGTCATCCTGGTCTCGCACGTGCGCAAGCCGACGCTCCGGGCGCTTGCCTTCGCGCGGGCCTCGCGGCCGTCCCGGCTCGACGCGGTGGTGGTGGACCTGGACCGTGAACAGACCGAGCAGACCCTGCGCGACTGGGAGAAGCTCAACATCCCGGTTCCGATCACGGTGCTCGCCTCCCCGTACCGCGAGACCACCACGCCGATCATCGACTACATCAAGAGCATCCGCCGGGACTCGCCCCGCGAACTGGTGGTGGTCTACATCCCCGAATACGTGGTGGGACGCTGGTGGGAGCAGCTGGTGCACAACCAGACCGCGCTGCGCATCAAGACCCGCCTGCACTTCGAGCCCGGGGTCATGGTGGCCAGCGTGCCGTGGCAACTGGCCTCTTCCGATTCCGTCCGCCGCTACCAGGAGCTTTCATGACCGACCCCGCACCGCCACTGATCGAACTGACCGTCGGCGCCCCGGCGCACGGAGGCCACTTCGTCGCGCGGCACGACGGCCGGGTGGTGTTCGTCCGGCACGCCCTGCCCGGGGAGCGGGTTTTGGTACGCGTCACCGAGGGCGGACCGGACGCCGGATTCTGGCGGGCGGACACCGTGCGGGTGCTGGAAGCATCCCCGGACCGGGTGGAGCATCCCTGGGCGCCGGCGGACGCGTTGGCCGCGGCCGAAGCCGGCCGGCCGGCCGTGGGCGGCGCCGAATTCGGCCATATCGGGCTGGACGCCCAGCGCCGGCTGAAGGGCCTGATCTTCGCCGAACAGCTGCAACGGCTGGCCAAGCTGGAACGGCAGGTCACCGTGGAAGCCCCCGCGGGGGAGTACGACGACGGACTCGGCTGGCGTACGCGCGCCGCGTTCGGCGTGGGGTCCGACGGGCGCCTCGCCATGCACGCGCACCGGTCCGACGAGCTGGTCCCCATCGAGGGGATGCCGCTGGCCGCGGACGGCGTCAACGACCTGCGGTTGTGGGAGTTGGATCTGTCGGGGCTGCAGCGGGTGGAGGTGGCCGCGCCCGCCGACGGGAGCACGCCGCTGGTGCTGCTGGTGCCGGGCGCGGGGACAACGCCCAAACGGTTGGCGAAGATCGCCGACCGGATCGAACCCGGCGTGTCGGTTGCCGCGTGGGAGCCCGTGCCCGGGCGGCTCACCCGGTTGCGGGGACGCACCTGGGTATCCGAGACCAGCGGGCGGCACCAGTACCGCGTGACGGGAGACGGCTTCTGGCAGATTCACCGGCTGGCGCCGGCCACGTTGACGGCCGCCGTCCTGGACGGCGTTGCGCCCCGGGCGGGGGAGAGGGTGGCCGACCTCTACGCGGGTGCCGGACTTTTCACGGCGCCCTTGGCCGATGCCGTCGGGGTAACCGGCAACGTCCTCTCCGTCGAGGGCTCGCCGGCCGCCAGCAAAGACGCCCGCAAGAACCTGCACGGCTTCGGGCAGGTCGAGATCGTCCAGGGCAAGGTCGAACGGGTGCTGCGCTCGCAGCCCGAAGAGATGGACGCCGTCGTCCTTGACCCGCCCCGCGCCGGCGCCGGAAAAGCCGTGGTGCAGGCGGTGGCCGCCCGGAACCCCCGGGCGGTCGGCTATGTGTCCTGTGACCCGGCGTCCTTCGCCCGCGACCTGGGCTACTTCCTGCAGCTGGGCTGGAACCTCAACTCGCTGCGCGTGTTCGACCTGTACCCGCATACCCACCACATGGAGTCCTTCGCCGTGCTCACCCCGGGGCGCCGCTGAGCGGGAGCGGGCGTGCCCGGCGGCGGCCCTCCCCGCGGGGTCCCAATCCTCCCCGCGCGTTCCCAACCGGTTCCTTACCCTCCCGCGGCCGCTGCACGCGAATCCCTGCGGCCGATGCCCGGCAATCGCGGCTGTGAGGCAGGCCACAGGCGGCGCTCCGGTTCCCGCCAACGGGCTACCCGATAGGATGGAGGCAGCGGTCCCGGACGAAGCATAAAGTCTCTGGTTCGTAAATTCTGCGGGCTTCGGCGTGCAAAGCGGCCAGAGGCCGAACCCAAAGCTGTCCCTTCACACTTAGGGATGCCTAACTAGCGGGTGGTTGCCGCCCGGACAAAGATAAAGTGTGGCGAGAGGAGTCCTGTCATGAGTAATGTGGACAGCTTCGGTTCCAAAGGCGTCTTGAACGTCGCCGGGGCCGAGTATGAAATTTTCCGGCTGAGTGCCGTTGAAGGTGCCGAGAGCCTTCCGTTCAGCCTCAAGGTCCTGCTGGAGAACCTGCTTCGCACCGAAGATGGCGCGAACATCACGGCGGACCACGTCCGCGCCCTGGCCGGCTGGAACCCCGACGCACAGCCGGACACCGAGATCCAGTTCACCCCCGCCCGCGTCATCATGCAGGACTTCACCGGTGTTCCGTGTGTCGTCGACCTGGCCACCATGCGCGAGGCCGTCAAGGAGCTCGGAGGCGACCCGAAGCGCGTGAACCCGCTGGCCCCGGCCGAACTGGTGATCGACCACTCGGTCCAGATCGATGTTTTCGGCAACGCCGGCGCGCTCGAGCGCAACATGGAGATCGAGTACCAGCGCAACGGTGAGCGCTACCAGTTCCTGCGCTGGGGACAGACCGCCTTCAAAGACTTCAAGGTGGTCCCGCCGGGAACCGGCATCGTGCACCAGGTCAACATCGAATACCTGGCCCGCACCGTGATGACCCGCGAGGTTGACGGCAAGCTGCGCGCCTACCCGGACACCCTGGTCGGCACCGACTCGCACACCACCATGGTCAACGGCCTGGGCGTGCTCGGCTGGGGCGTCGGCGGCATCGAGGCCGAGGCCGCCATGCTCGGCCAGCCCGTGTCGATGCTGATTCCGCGCGTTGTCGGCTTCAAGCTCACCGGTGAAATCCCCGCCGGCGCCACCGCCACCGACGTCGTACTGACCATCACCGAGATGCTGCGCAAGCACGGCGTGGTGGGCAAGTTCGTGGAGTTCTACGGCGAAGGCGTGGCCGCGGTGCCGCTGGCGAACCGCGCCACCATCGGCAACATGAGCCCGGAGTTCGGCTCGACCGCCGCCATGTTCCCGATCGACGACGTGACCCTCGACTACCTGCGCCTGACCGGCCGCTCCGAGGAGAACATCGCCCTGGTCGAGGCGTACACCAAGGAACAGGGCCTCTGGCACGATCCGTCGCACGAACTGAAGTTCTCCGAATACATCGAGCTGGACCTGTCCACCGTGGTTCCGTCCATTGCCGGTCCCAAGCGGCCGCAGGACCGCATCGCCCTGACCTCCGCCAAGAATCAGTTCCGCAAGGACCTGCAGGGCTACGTCGGCACCGGCAACGAGGACGCCCTGGACGAGGCGCTCGAAGAGTCCTTCCCGGCGTCGGACGTCCCGGCCATGACCTCCACGGTCCGTCACGCTGCCGCTGCGCAAGCCGCCGCTGCGCAGTCCGGCGCGGCGCAGGCAAGCGCGCCGCAGGCCGACGACCGTCCCTCCGGCGGTTCGGCCAGCCAGGGACGCCACGTCGCCCTGCCCAGCGACGGCCGCGCCTCCAAGCGTGTCCACGTCACCATGGAAGATGGGCGCGAGTTCGAACTGGACCACGGTGCGGTGTCCATCGCGTCGATCACCTCCTGCACCAACACCTCCAACCCCTCGGTCATGCTGGCGGCGGCCGTGCTGGCCCGCAACGCGGTGGAGAAGGGCCTGGCGTCCAAGCCGTGGGTCAAGACCTCCATCGCCCCGGGCTCCAAGGTCGTCACCGATTACTACGAAGAGTCCGGCCTGATCCCGTACCTGGAGAAGCTTGGCTTCTTCGTGGTCGGCTATGGCTGCGCCACCTGCATCGGTAACTCCGGACCGCTGGAGCCGGAGATCTCGCAGGCCGTCCAGGACAACGACCTGTCGATCACCTCGGTGCTGTCGGGTAACCGCAACTTCGAAGGCCGCATCAACCCGGACGTCAAGATGAACTACCTGGCGTCCCCGCCGCTGGTCGTCGCCTACGCCCTGGCCGGCACCATGGACTTCGACTTCGAGAAGCAGCCGCTGGGCCAGGACCCGGACGGCAACGACGTGTTCCTGAAGGACATCTGGCCGAACCCGGTCGAGGTCCAGCAGGTAATCGACTCCTCGATCAACAAGGAGATGTTCGCCAAGGGCTACGAGGGTGTGTTCGAGGGCGACGACCGCTGGAAGGCGCTCGAGACCCCGGCAGGCGATACGTTCGCCTGGGACCCGAACTCCACGTACGTGCGGAAGCCACCGTACTTCGAAGGCATGAGTGCCACGCCGGAGCCGGTGCAGGACATCAGCGGTGCGCGCGTGCTCGCCAAGCTGGGCGACTCGGTCACCACCGACCACATCTCCCCGGCCGGTTCGTTCAAGTCCGACAGCCCCGCCGGCCGTTACCTGCTGGAAAACGGCGTGGAGCGGAAGGACTTCAACTCCTACGGTTCCCGCCGCGGCAACCATGAGGTGATGATCCGCGGTACCTTCGCCAACATCCGGCTGCGCAACCAACTGCTGGACAACGTGGAGGGCGGCTTCACCCGCGACTTCACCCAGACCGGCGGTCCGCAGGCCTACATCTACGACGCCGCCATGAACTACCAGGCCGCCGGCACCCCGCTGGTGGTGCTGGCCGGCAAGGAGTACGGTTCCGGTTCGTCCCGCGACTGGGCCGCCAAGGGCACCGCGCTGCTGGGCGTCAAGGCCGTCATCGCCGAGAGCTTCGAGCGCATCCACCGTTCGAACCTGATCGGGATGGGCGTGCTGCCGCTGCAGTTCCCGGCCGGCGAGTCCGCCGCGTCGCTGGGCCTGTCCGGCACGGAGACCTTCTCCATCGAGGGCGTAACCGCGCTGAACGAGGGCACCACCCCGAAGACGCTGAAGGTCACCGCCACCGGCGAGGACGGCAGCACCAAGAGCTTCGACGCCGTGGTGCGGATCGACACCCCGGGTGAAGCCGACTACTACCGCAACGGCGGCATCCTGCAGTACGTGCTGCGCCAGATCTCGGCGAACTAGCCCGGGATCCGGCACACACCGCACAGCGGCCCAACGCAGGGCGGGCGTCCGATGGACGTCCGCCCTGCGGCGTCCGGCCACCGCACCAGCCTGCTTTAGGGCGCGGTTCCTGACCACGGGTCGCCCGCGTTGTGTGCACCCTCGCACCGGGGGAACGCAGAGTGGCGGATGGATGGCGGTAGGATTAACCGACGCTTTGTGAAGGAAAGGACCTGCTCTGTGGGATTGCTCGAGACCATCCGCGAGCCGCGCGACCTGCGCCGGATCGACATGGTCCAGTTGCAGGACCTGGCCCGGGAAATCCGCCAGTTCCTGATCACGAACGTCGCACAGACCGGCGGACATCTCGGCCCGAACCTTGGAGTCGTGGAGCTGACCCTCGGCATCCACCGCGTGTTCGACTCCCCGCACGACAGCATCGTCTTTGACACCGGCCACCAGTCCTACGTGCACAAACTGGTCACCGGGCGGCAGGACTTCGGCACGCTGCGGCAGCAGGGCGGGCTGGCCGGCTACCCGGACCGCGCCGAATCGGTGCACGACATCGTCGAAAGCTCGCACGCGTCGTCGTCGTTGTCCTGGGCCGACGGCATCTCCCGCGCCCGCCGGCTGACCGGCGAAGGCGACCGCTACGTCGTCGCGGTCGTGGGTGACGGCGCCCTTACCGGCGGCATGGCCTGGGAAGCCGTGAACAACATCGCCGCCGACCGCGGGCGGCGCGTGGTGATCGTGGTCAATGACAACGGGCGGTCCTACGCGCCGACGATCGGCGGGCTGGCCGACCAGCTGGCCGCGCTGCGCCGGACCACCATCGACAAGGTCCGCACCCACCAGGCCTACGAAGGCACTCTGGACTGGTGGAAACGGAAGCTGCAGTCGGGCGGGCCGCTGGGCCAGTTCGCCTACCGGAGCCTGCACGCGACCAAGAAGGGCATCAAGGACTGGTGGGCGCCGCAGGGCCTGTTCGAGGACCTGGGCATGAAGTACATCGGCCCAATCGACGGACACGACCTGGAGGCCGTCGAGGCCGCGCTGACGCAGGCCAAGAACTACCGGGGCCCGGTAATTGTCCACACGATGACCGAAAAGGGCCGCGGCTACGCGCCCGCCCGCGCGCACGAGGCGGACCAGTTCCACGCCGTGGGCGTCATCGACCCGGAGACCGGCGAACCCGTCGAGTCCGGCGGACGGCAGTCCTGGACCTCCGTGTTCGCCGACGAGATCGCCGAGATCGCCGACGAACGCCAGGACATCGTCGGCATCACCGGAGCGATGCTGATCCCGGTGGGCCTGCAGAAATTCGCCAGTAAGCATCCGGACCGTGTCTTCGACGTCGGCATTGCGGAGCAGCACGCGCTGGCCAGCGCCGCCGGCATGGCCTACGGCGGACTCCACCCGGTGGTGGCCCTCTACGCTACGTTCCTGAACCGCGCGTTCGACCAGCTGCTGATGGACGTCGCGCTGCACAAGGCGGGCGTCACCGTGGTGCTCGACCGGGCCGGGGTCACCGGCCCGGACGGCCCCAGCCACCACGGCATGTGGGACATGTCGCTGCTGCAGATCGTGCCGGGGCTGCACCTGGCTGCCCCCCGCGACGCCACCCGGTTGAGGGAAGAGCTGCGCGAGGCGGTGTCCGTCGACGACGCCCCCACCGTGGTCCGTTTCTCCAAGGGCTCGGTGGGACCAGAGGTCGAGGCCCTGGAACGGCTCAAGGACGGCGTCGACGTGCTGGCGCGCCGGCCGTCCGGCTCCACCGAAAACGACGTGCTGATCGTCAGCATCGGAGCCATGAGCGAACTGGCGCTGGATGTCTCGAACCGGCTCGGCGCCCAGGGCATCAGCTCCACCGTCGTCGACCCGCGCTGGGTGCTGCCGGTGCCCCGCTCGATCATCGGCCTTGCCGCCCGGCACCGGATCGTCGTCGTGATCGAAGACGGCGTCCGCGCCGGCGGCGTCGGATCCCGGATCCGCCAGGAGATGCGTGCCGCCGGTGTGGACACGGCGCTGAACGAGGTCGGCCTCCCGGTCGAGTTCCTGGTCCACGGCACCCGCGCCGAGGTCCTGGAGCGCGTGGGCCTCACCGCGCAGCAGGTGGCCCAGGACACCGTCGCGCAGGTGCTGGGCACCAAGGTCCCGTTCGCGCGCCCGCTGCCCGGTCAGGAACTGCCGACCGGCCAGATTCCCAAGATCCAGTGACCGGCCGAATCCCCGCCGAGGCCCGGCCCGGCGATATGGTGATGTTCCGCAACTGGAAGTACGACGGCGCTGCCCACTGGCTGGTGCCCGGCACCTACCTCGGCTCCGACGGTTTCGGCGACTGGATCTTCCAGCCGGCCGGCTCCCTGGTCGCCCGGCCCGGCATCGCCTTCTTCGCGGCCTCCGACGCCGTGCAGTTGCTGCCCCGGGAAGGCGACTACGTGGCGACGTTCTACGACGACACCTACCCGGGCGACTTTCGCATCTACATCGACCTGGCCACCGGCATCCGGGTGGACCCGCTGCTTCCGGCCGGCTGGGAAGTCCAGCTCACGGACATGGACCTGGACGTGGTTCGCTCCGTCAGCGGCGGCGTGTACATCGACGACGAGGACGAATTCGCCGAACACCGGGTGACCATGGACTATCCGCCGGCGCTGGCCGAACGGATCCAGGCCAGCTGCCTGGCGCTCTACGGGCAAGTGGCAGCAGAAGCCGCGCCGTTCGACGGAACGGCCCTGACATGGCTGAACAAAGGACGGACATGAGTTTCCTTCGGGTGTACAAGAAGAACGACGACGGCGCGCTGGTGTTCCGCGAGGCGTGGTTCGACGAAGACTACGGCCAGTTCGTGGTCAACCACGGAACGGTGGGCCACCAGAGCACCACGCAGGAGAGCCGGGACGTCGATGCCGAGGCCGCCGAGTCGCTGATGGACGCGTTCGCCGCGCAGTGCGCCGAAGACGGCTACGCGGAGCTCGCGCCGGGGGAGCAGCACTGGGTGATTGCCCAGTATGCGTTGAAGACCGCGGACGGCAGCGACCGGGACCGTTACCTCGAGGACAAAGCCAAACGCACCATCACCGAGTACTTCGCCTGGCGCGGGCTCGGAACGGTGGAGAAGACCGAGTTCGTCCCGCACAAGCTCAACATCTATGTCCTGGCGCCGGATGCGGCCAAGGCGGTGGCTGGCCTGAAGGTCTGCCTCCGCGAAGCCAAACTGGACTTCACCAAGCTGAGCATCGGCGTCGCGCCCCACGGGGACCTCGCCGCGGTGAAGCAAAAGCATCCGCTGCCGGCCAAGACGGCGTTCAGCCTGTAGGGCCCGGCAACCCGGTCCGCCCGGCCGCCGGCGGGGATGGCGTTAGCTGCCCTCGGGCAGGTCCAGGCCGGCGGCGCGCGCCGCCTCCCGGTAGGCGGCCGCCAGCGTGGCCACGGTGTGGTGGGCGTTGAGGCCGCTGGGATTCGGCACCACCCAGACTTCGGCCCCGCCGAGCGTCTCCGGTTGCCGGCCCAGCTGCGCCTTCGGCCGCTCAAAACCCACCCGGTACGCGGTCACTCCCGCGACCGCCACCACCCGGGCCCCCAGGGTTTCGACCCTGGCCGCCAGGCGCCGGGCCCCGGTGCGCAGTTCCTCGGCACCCAGCTCGTCCGCCCTGGCGGTAGCCCGCGGGACAATGTTGGTGATGCCCACGCCGCGGTCGATCAGGTGGTTGCG
Source organism: Arthrobacter sp. Cza30 (assembly GCF_059090765.1). Classification (NCBI taxonomy): domain Bacteria; kingdom Bacillati; phylum Actinomycetota; class Actinomycetes; order Micrococcales; family Micrococcaceae; genus Arthrobacter; species Arthrobacter sp. Cza30. The sequence continues at coordinate 149,307 of NZ_JBNHGA010000006.1, forward strand.
GTCCGCAACCGCCATGCCGTCCCCGGCGTAGATTCGATGGTCGGTGATGCCGGCCGCCGCCAGGGCCGGATAGAACCGGTTGCCGGGCCGGGCGAAGTGCGATCCGGTGGCAGCCGACCAGAGGCCGGGATTGATGCCGACGAACAGCAGGCGCAGGCCCGGGCCCAGCAGATCGGGGACCAGCGCGTCCTTGTAGGCGAGCAGTTCGGCACGGGTAAAGGGCACAGAAACCACTCTTTCACACGGCGTGCCGCCCCGCCGCGAAACCGGCCGCATGCTCAGGCTCGCGGCCCCCTGCTCCGGACAGACTAAGGCACGGCGCCCTCCGAAGAGGTGGCGCCGTGCCCGTGCCGCCGCCCGCCGAGGCGGGCCGGCGAATCAGTCGGTACCGGCGTCGAACGCGGCGCGGTCCAGCGCCTCGTCGGCCGCGCGGTCGGCCGGGTCGAGCTGGGCGGTGTCGGCGATTTCGCTCGCGCCGCCGGCCTCCAGTGCGCCCACGAGCTCGGCGGTGGGACCGCCCACGAGGCCCTGGGCCGCGTACTGCTCCAAGCGGGCGCGGGAGTCGGCGATGTCCAGGTTGCGCATGGTCAACTGGCCGATGCGGTCCAGCGGACCGAAGGCAGCATCGCCCACACGCTCCATGGACAACTTGTCCGGGTGGTAGCTGAGCGACGGCCCGGTGGTGTCCAGGATGGTGTAGTCCTCGCCGCGGCGCAGCCGCAGGGTGACCTCGCCGGTGACCGCGGAGCCAACCCACTTCTGCAGCGATTCGCGCAGCATGAGCGCCTGCGGGTCCAGCCAGCGGCCTTCGTACATCAGGCGGCCCAGGCGGCGGCCCTCGGCGTGGTAGCTGGCCACGGTGTCTTCGTTATGGATCGCGTTGAGCAGCCGCTCGTAGGCGATGTGCAGCAGGGCCATGCCCGGGGCCTCATAGATGCCGCGCGACTTGGCCTCGATGATGCGGTTCTCGATCTGGTCGGACATGCCCAGCCCGTGACGGCCGCCAATGGCATTGGCCTCTTGGACCAGGGCGACGGCGTCGGTAAATTCCGTGCCGTTGATCGCCACCGGGCGGCCCGCCACGAAGCGCACCGACACATCCTCGGTGGGAATGTCCACGTCCTCGCGCCAGAAGGCCACGCCCATGATCGGCTCGACGGCCTCCAGGCTGGTGCCCAGGTGCTCCAGCGTCTTGGCCTCATGGGTGGCGCCCCAGATGTTGGCGTCGGTGCTGTACGCCTTCTCGGCGGAGTCGCGGTAGGGGAAGTTGTGCGCGGTCAGCCATTCGGACATCTCCTGGCGGCCGCCGAGCTCGGAAACGAAGCGCGGGTCGAGCCACGGCTTGTAGATGCGCAGCCTGGGGTGGGCCAGCAGCCCGTAGCGGTAGAACCGCTCGATGTCGTTGCCCTTGTAGGTGGAACCGTCGCCCCAGATGTCCACGCCGTCTTCCCGCATGGCGCGCACCAGCAAGGTGCCGGTCACGGCGCGGCCCAGCGGGGTGGTGTTGAAGTAGGAACGGCCGCCGCTGCGGATATGGAAGGCGCCGCAGGCCAGCGCGGCCAGGCCTTCCTCCACGAGTGCGGGCTTGCAGTCCACCAGGCGGGAGATATCGGCGCCGTACTCGGTGGCGCGGCCGGGCACTGCGTCGATGTCCGGCTCGTCGTACTGGCCGAGGTCGGCCGTGTAGGTACAGGGCACGGCTCCGCCGTCGCGCATCCAGGCAACGGCAACGGACGTATCGAGTCCACCGGAGAAGGCGATGCCGACGCGTTCGCCGACGGGAAGGGAAGTCAGAACTTTGGCCATGGTTTCGATCATATGTGCAGCGGCACCCAAAGACAGAAGCGGCAACGCCGCGGCCGCCTGCGTGACGTGTCCGAACTCACCCCCGCTTCCGGAACGGGGGCCGGAGCCGGGATAGGATGCGAGGCGAACGGCAAATCCCTTAGTGACATGACAAGGATGTAGCGATGGAATACCGGCGTCTCGGCAAATCCGGCCTTACCGTCTCCACGGTGGGACTGGGCTGCAACAATCTTGGCCGGTCCAACACCCCGACGGAAACGCAGGAAGGCACGGAGGCGGTGGTCAAGGCCGCACTCGACGCCGGCGTGACCTTTTTCGACGTCGCCGACAGCTACGGCAAGACCCCGGGCCTGAGCGAGGAGTTCCTGGGCAAGGCGCTGGGATCGCGCCGCGACGACGTGGTGGTTGCCACGAAGTTCGGTATGGACATGCGGGGCGCGAACGGCGAAGACTTCGGTGCCCGCGGCTCCCGGCGGTACATCGTCAGGGCAGCAGAGGCCTCGTTGCGCCGGCTCGGCACCGACTGGATCGACCTCTATCAGTTCCACACGCCCGACCCGCTGACTCCGGTCGAGGAGACCCTGTCCGCCCTCGACGACCTGGTCCGTGCCGGCAAGGTCCGCTACATTGGCCACTCGAACCGGTCCGGCTGGCAGATCGCCGAGGCGGAATTCACGGCGCGGATGGGCGGCTACACGCCGTTCATTTCCAGCCAGAACCACTACAACCTGCTGGACCGCCGGGCGGAGCTGGAAGTCACCCCTGCCGCCGAGGCCTACGGGCTGGGCCTGCTGCCGTACTTCCCGCTGGCCAACGGCCTGCTCACCGGCAAGTACAAGGACGGCAAGGCACCGGAAGGCAGCCGGCTGACTCACTCGCGTACCAACATGCTCAAGGACGCCGACTGGGAGCAGCTTGGCGCCTTCTCCCGCTTCGCCGCCGACCGCGGCCTCAAGGAAATCGAGGTGGCCTTTTCCTGGCTTGCCACCCGTCCCGCGGTCGCGTCCGTCATCGCCGGTGCCACGAAGCCGGAACAGATCCGGCAGAACGCCCAGGCTGCGGGCTGGCAGCCCACCGCCGAGGACCTGACCGAGCTGGACGGCATCTTCCCCGCGGTGCCGAAAGTGGCCCTGTTCTGACATCTTCGCGGAGGCGGCGGGAGGAGCCGATGGAACGCTGGGAAGACTTTTACTTCGAGGGCGCCAAGCAGGGCTGCCTCCACCGCCGGTGGGCGGATCACGTCCTCACCACGCGGATCGCCTTCGGGAGCGGGCAGGACGGGTACCGCGCGGAATCCGTCATCCGGTTCGAGCCCGGGACCCGGCGGTGGGAGTCCTCTTCTTACCGGCAGGGGCCGGGCCTCACCGAGGCGTCGGCCCGCCGGGAGGACTTCGGGCTGCCCGTGACGAGCCTGCCAAGCTACGGGGAGTACCTCCTGTTGACGGACATGATCGGTTCCGGCACCCAGGTTATGGAGTTTTTCCGGCTGGACGACGCCGCGCCGGCCGAACCCGACAGCGGGGCATGGACGAAGATGTCGCTGGCCGGCGCCGAGGACGTCCTGCTGACGGACGGCCGCCGGACGCTGTGCGACCGCTATGAAGTGGTGCAGAGTGCCCGAATAAGGGAAACAGTCGTCGGCCTCCCCGGCCGGAAGGACTATGCACTGCACGTCGGGGCCGAACTGGTCGGCGTTCATTGGGCGGCCGCCGGCCGTGTGGTCAAGAGCGACTGGCGCGGAGCCGAGTCCTTCCTCGCTCCGGACCGGGCGACGGCAACCGCCGGCCTCGACCGGGCGCTGATTGACTTCCTGGACGCCGGATACGGTTCCCGGCCGGCTCCGGCCGACTAGGACGCCTGCTCCGGTGGCTTCCCGGCCGCCGGTTTCAGACGGTGACGGTGATCCATTCGCCGTCGACAGCCGCCGCGAAGCGCGGAAGCGGAGCGGGTGCCGGACCGCCGGTAACTGTGCCGTCGGCGAGCGCGAAGGTCGAGTTATGGCACGGGCACACGAATTCAGCCTTCGTCGGAGTCACGCCGCATCCCTGGTGCGTACAAACGGCGCTGTAGGCCAGGACGGTGGTTTCGTCGGGGCGGTGGATGAGGATCTTCTCCCCGCCTGCCTCGCCGCTGGCGCTGCCTCCAACCGGCACGTCGCTGAGCTTGCCGACCCGAACCGGCGTGCCGTCGCTGGCAATCGGGGAAGCGGAGGCACCTTGTGCCCCTGTGTAGTCCTGGAGCGGGGAACATGCGGTGAGCGCGCCCACCGAACCGACGGCGGTCGTAGCGGTCAGGATGGCGCGGCGCGAAGGCAGGGACGAACTCATGTCCGTTATTCTCCCGGAAGGTGCTGGTGAATTTCCAAACCGACTGCCGATCGCGCAGGGCCAACGTGTAAGCAATCAAGCCACTACGGTGATCCATTCGCCGTCAATGGCCGCTGCGAAGCGCTGCAGCGGTTTCAACGCCGGCCCGTCGAGCACCGAGCCGTCTGCGGCGTTGAAGACAGAGCCGTGGCACGGGCAGCGGAACTCCTCGCCTGCCGGCGCCACGGTGCACCCTTGGTGAGTGCAGATTGCGCTGTAGGCAAGGACGGTAGTTTCGTCGGGACGGTGGATGAGAATTTCCTGCCCGCCGGCTTCGCCAGCGGCGCTGCCGCCAACCGGCACGTCGGCGAGCTTGAGGACCTGGACGGCCGCGCCTCCGGAGGCAGCCGGGGCGGGTTTTCCGCCGGCCTCGCCGCCGCCGTTCCCCGCCGGCGCACAGGCAGCCAATACACACGCCGAGCAGGCCGTTGCGGAGGCGGCCAGGACCGAGCGTCGCGAGGGACCGGCATCGAGATTCATGCGCTGACCTTCCCCGTGGGCAGTATGGGTGCCTTCGCAAAGGTAAACGTCCGGGCCCATGGGTTGGTTCAGCCGGCTCATTGGGCGTTCTACGGCCCGTCGCTTCCTGTACCGCCATCATTGGCCTTCGCCGTCCTGTCTCTTAAAGGCGTTTTCCGCACCTGATCGTTCCGCCGCCGCACCGCGGATGCCCACACCCAGGTCATCCGCCGGACCCCTGCGTCCGTCCAGGTGACTTGCACAGCCCGGGACGTCCAGCCGAATGCCTCACCGGCGACCAACTCGGCTGAACCTGGGAACCGGATCCACGCCCAAACCGGCACCCCTGGCACCACACGGGTCACCTTGCAGTGCCCGAGATCCAGTTCCTCCGGGGTCAAAGACACCGGCTCGGCCCGCCTGGCGTAACGGGCCGCCAGCTTCGCCAGCGCGTCCCCATCCACCCCTTAAAAATAGAACACATGTTCTAATTAAGCGAAGCGCCCAGTTCAAGTTGCCCGCTTCTATGCTCCGGCCATTCGTCTACACGGGCCTGCTGTTCGTCGCCGCGGCCTTCCTGCTCCTCGAGGTGCCAGGCCTTACCCTCTCGTAGTGGCCTTCAATCGGCGCCTGCCCGCACCTCGACCACCACCTTGCCGAGCGCGTGGCCCTCGCCGACGTAGGCGAGCGCTTCGGGCACCTGCGCGAGTGGGAACACGCGGTCGATGTGGATGCGAACATCTCCTGCAATGCACCGCTCGGTGAGGAGCGAGAAATGCGCCGGACCCGGCTTGACGGCGAGAACCCCCAAACGCCGCCCCGTCATGGCACCGATCAGCGTGCCAATCGTCACCACTCGCAGAAGGGCGCGCATCGTCCCGCCGACGATCAGGTAGGTGCCACCGGGGGCGAGCGCGCGGCGATACGCGAACACCGACCGCCGTGCGACGAGGTCGAGGATGAGGTCGTACGGACCGGTCCGCGTGAAGTCGCCGGTTCGGTAGTCGATGACCTCGGCAGCACCCAGGTCGCGCATGAAGTCGAGCTTGCCGGCATTGTCCACCCCCGTGACATGGATGCCGGCAGCAGCGGCGAGTTGGAGCGCGAACGCCCCAGTTCCTCCGCCGGCGCCGTTGATCAGCATCCGCCCACCAGGCTTCGCACGCGCAACCGCTTGCACCGCGATCGCCCCCGACTGCGGCACGGTAGCGGCCTGAGCGAATGACAAGTGCGACGGCTTCGCGGCGAGAGCGTGCTCCGGCGCCACCGCGTACTCCGCAAAGCCGCCTTTCAGAGCGAGATTGTCGCCATAGACGTCGTCATCGATCCGGAACCGCGTGACCCCTGCGCCCACAGCTTGGACCACTCCCGCGATGTCCGAACCGAGCGTGCGGCGGGCCGGTCTGAATAGGCCGCCGAATCGGGCGTAGGCGGGCGACCCGTGCAGCCCCTCCCAATCGCTCAGATTGACCGAGGTCGCGATCACCCGCACGAGCACCTGGCCTCTCCCCGGCGTCGGCGTGGCGATGTCGTCGAGCCGCAGCACATCGGGCGACCCGTAGCGGTCATAGACGATCGCTCTCATGCCCCGACGCTAGTCGCGCCCGCCGGCGCGCGCAATCATTCGCCGTTCGGTGAAGACGTCCGCCCTCCTGCTGGCGGACAGCGTACTCGCGCGTCCTTCCGCACGGCGCTCCGCGCCCGTGGAGTTTGGCGCTTCGTGGCGGCGTTCTGTTCACCGAGCACGGCGTACACCGCATCTGCGCCGACTGCGACACCCGCAACGACCGCTCGGTCGCACTCGAACGCATCGGCATGCGCCGCGAGGCCCACCACCACAAGTCAGCCTGATGAAAGGGTGAATGGACCGACGAGGACGAGTACGTCTACGCCATCCTCGCCGAGGAATGGGCAGACAAGAGCCACGGAACAGACCCACAACCGCCGGCCGAAGCCGGGGGTAGAGACCGCTAGCTGGCATCAGACGTGGGAAAGGTATCCGCGAATCGTCGGAGCCAGTGCTAGTAAAAAACCCGTCCTTAGTTAGGGGAGTGGCGATCGGGTGCCGCTCTATAGACCGGCTATCGGGCGCCTGCTTCTGACATTATGAGGTGGTGAAACTTGACCCTGTTGGCCCTGTCGACCATGACGCAGGCATTCGGATGTGGCAGGAATACTGTGCTGCTCACCCGGAGGCGGTAGCTGCGTCCCCGGAATACACAATTGAACACTTCGGTGATACGCAGCGGTTAGCTGATGAACTTCTCGCTCATGTTCTCAGCGGAAGGAAACGCGCGACGGCGGAGCTCGTTGCGGACTTCATAGCGCGAGGTGACCAGGTGCCCCGGATCGGGTCCCACTGGATTGCCTGTGATGGGAACGGCACTCCGAGCATCATCATTCGCAGTATTGAACTGCGCATTGGTTCCTTTAATAGTGCTGACGCTGCGTTCGCCCTCGACGAAGGCGAGGACGATCTGAGCCTAGACAGTTGGCAGCGTGAGCACCGCCGCTACTGGGCTCGCGTATCAGCAGCCCAAGGGCGTCAATGGGCAGAGTCCGACGAGATCGTCTTCGAACGATTCAAGGTGGTCTGGCCACCTCAATATGCAGATTCGGCGCAATAAGTCAGCCGCACGTTCGCTCGTAGGAGATCGCAGCGGCGCCCCCCATGAAAGGCGAACTCATGCGCCCGGAACTTGAGCAATACGCGAAGTCAGTAGACCACCTGGACAGGGTGAGCGCCACTACATCACTGTCTCTACGTGAGGGCATCAGCAACATCCTGTCGTGGCAACCGATCTGGCTAAAGGCGCTGTTCGTGGCTCGTGGCGTGCTGGCCCGCCTCATGCGGCTCGAACACCCATCCGGCCGTACGAACCGCGCACCTCGCCCGGCAGAGATGAGCCTCCGCCCCGGTGGCAGACTCGCCTTTTTCACGGTTTCCGAAAGCAAGGAAGACACCTACCTGGTGCTCACCGCCGAAGACACTCATCTAATCGCCCACCTCATCGTCGAGGTGGAGCCGACCGGAACCGAACCCAAGAACAATTTCCAGATCACTACCGTCGTCCATTACCGCCGTTGGACGGGGCGGCTCTACTTCAACCTAATTCGGCCTTTTCACAACATCATCATGCGCCGCATGATCACTGCAGCACTGGTGCATCCCCCCGGTTTTCAGAAGAACTTCCCAAGCCGATAACTGTGTATATGCCCGGGCAGGTGTCTCGATGAAGAATTCTTGACCCGAACATTCAAGATTTGGCCCGGGAAACGGGCCGCATGTTTGTCGACGAGGGCGGTCAACTGCAGCCAGGCGACGAAGTTCGCGGCGAAGGCGACAATGTATGCCCAGGCCTGGTTGGCGGTGAAATCGAAGAACTGCAGCCCGCCCAGCCCCCTGTTCTTCAGCGCTTTGACCCGGCTCTAGCACCTTCTCCTTGTCCTGTTCCGGGCATCCATGGCAGGGGCCCGGATGGGATAATCAACGCATCCGGGCCTCTGCCCCTGCCCGGCCCTCAACAAGAAGGCGATTAAAGATGTGGGAGCAGGTCTCTGAAGGGCCCCGACCGGACGGCTGGATCGAAATCGCTGAGACAGGCTGGGACGCGATGATCTCCTGGTTCGCCGGCCCGGACAATATTCGACGTGAGCCGATGGGCCCCCGCACCGAAAAGGTCAAGGTCCGCTGCGAGAAGTCCGACGGCGCCGTCATTTCCTGGGAAGAGCCGATCAGCGAGGATGATATCCGCGCCATTGAGGACGACATCGACGCCTACCTGAGAGATGCGGGCTTGCCGCCTCGGCCCCGGGGCTACCGCTGGTTCCTGCGCCTGCCGGAAGGCCTCGATATGGCGGGGGTCGACGACGCCGCCAGCCGGGCTGTTATGGCCGGGCACTTCGGCCATCCGCGTTATCTAGCACCGGCAGTCGAGCGGGTTATCACGGACCTCTACATCCGGGAACAGGAAAACACGCCCCCACCAGGGGATAAGCAATGGTTTTCAGCGTTGGCCGCCGCAGATGTTGCGAGGGGCCGGAATGCCGGCCCGGTGCAGAGGCAACCGGAGCGCAAGTCTAATGACGGCCATCGTCCGAAAAGCGCGGCGTCGCAGGTTGGTGATCATGGTTGAGAGGATCGCGGCTATCGGCGTTCGCGGAGGCAGGGACGCAGGTTAGCAACCCTGGTGGGGTTCCCAACCTCGACCATCTAGCCTCCAGTCCACAGGGGTATCATGAGCGCAAGCAGCAAGAGCAGCAGCAATGAGCCGAGGGTAGACGGGATCCAGTACCACTTGGACATCTGTAGTCCGAACAGTGAGAACACCACGGCACCAGCTACGGCGACAACCACCAGCGCGTTGTCGGTGACGAAAAAGAGGACCAGCGAAGCCACAAGCACAACCGTCGCCGCTATTGGTCCGGCAGTAGGTCGCCGCGCTGGGGTAACGACTGCCGCCATGGTCTCACCTTTCGTTTATTGGCATTATGCCTGTTCATTTGCGCCTAGCGCTTCCCGCCAGCCAGTCGACGTAGGTGATGATTGCCCTATGATCAGCCAGCGAGCCACACCCTTCCGCATCATCCTCGGAGCCCTTGCTGTTGGGGCACTGCTGGCTCAGCTGCTGATTGTTCCTCGGGTCGCCGCAGAGTACGCCGGTGCCTACCCCGAGGTTGCGTACCTGGCGCCCCCGTACGTCACGGTAATCGTGATTGCCATCGGCGGTTTCGAGGTGGCCTTGCTGGCGTCCTGGCAGCTGCTTTCGGCCGCGGTGGCGGGCAACGTGTCCTCCAGTCGGTCAAAGCGATGGGCCACCGTCATGACGGCCTCGCTATGCTTCATGTCGCTGATCTTTGCAGGCGTTTTTGTCCACGCCGGATCCGTCGCAAACGTCGGCGGGCCGCCGATGATGTTCGGACTGCTGGTCTCTCTCGCCCTCGTGCCCCTTGCGTTCAGTGTGAGAGCCAAGGCACTGGGGTTTTTGGCGGGAAACGACGTCCATGAAGGTGGTGTCGCGTAACTGAAACGCCCCGGCCTGCGCTCACGGGTAACGACGCCGTTTCCCCCGGCGGGCCGGCACCGCCGTCGTCCTGAAGGAGCGGTACGACGGCGGTGCCCGGCTTCGGCGGCTGCGGTTACCGCTCCGGGTGGAACTTTCGGCCGTTGACCCGTTCGGAGGCGCCGGCCCGGTCCAGGTAAGGGGTGATGCCGCCCAAATGCAGCGGCCAGCCCGCACCCATGATCATGCACAGGTCGATGTCTTCCGGGGCGGCCACCACGCCTTCTTCCAGCATGAGCCCGATCTCCTCGGCGAGGGCGTCCTGGGTGCGCCGCAGCAGCTGCTCGGAGTTGCTGGGGGAGTCTCCGAACTCCAGCAGCGCCAGGGTCGACTCGGGAATCACCTGCCGGCCGTCGTCGTCCGTGATCCAGAGGGACGTGATGCCGTTGTCGATGAGCCGCTGCTGGTTGGCGGAGACCCGGAAGCGGTCGCCAAAAGCCGCATTCAGCGACTCGGTGACATGCTGGGCCACCGGGATGCCGACCATGGCCAGCAGGGTGAACGGGGTCATCGGCAGGCCCATGGGTTTGAGCGCGTTGTCGGCGATGTCGGCGGGCGTGCCCTCGTCGAAGGCGTTGGCTACTTCCCCCATCAGCCGCAGCAGCACGCGGTTCACGACGAAGGCGGCGGCGTCCTGGACCAGCACGGTGGTCTTCTTGAGTGCCTTGCCCAGAACGAAGGCGGTTGAGAGCACCTCGTCGCTGGTCTTCGGCGCCCGGACGACTTCCAGCAGGGGCATGACGGCCACCGGGTTGAAGAAGTGAAAGCCGACCACGCGTTCGGGATGCAGCAGGTCCGCTGCCATCTCCGTGACCGACAGGGATGAGGTGTTGGTGGCGAGGATGCAGTCCTCGGAGACCACTGCCTCGACCTCGGCGAAGACCTGCTTCTTGACCCCCAGTTCTTCGAACACGGCCTCGATCACAAAGTCGGCGTCCGAGAACGCTTCCTTGGAGACCGAGCCGATGACCAGGGTCTTGGTGCGGTTGGCCGCGTCGGCCGAGAGCCGCTTCCTGGCCAGCAGCTTGTCCACTTCGGCGTGGACATACCCCACACCCTTGTCCACCCGGGCCTGGTCGATGTCCGTCAGGACCACCGGAACCTTCAGCTGGCGGGCGAACAGCAACGCCAGCTGGCTGGCCATCAGGCCCGCGCCGACCACGCCCACCTTCGTGACGGGTCGGGCGAGCTTGGGGTCCGGCGCGCCGGCCGGCCGCTTGGAACGCTTCTGCACCAGCTCCAGGAAGGCGTATACCGTGTCGCGGAAGTGCGGGGTCTGCATCAATTCCGCCAGCGCTTCGACTTCCAGCCCCGCGGATTCCTGCTGGCTCTTGCCCCGGCCGGCGTCCATCACGTCCAGGACTTTGGCCGGCGCCGGCGCGGCGTTGGACGTCTTGGCTTCCACGAACTTCCGGCCGGCCGCGAGGGCCTTGTCCCAGTCCGCCTCGGTGGCCGCGGAGGTTCCAGCGCGGCGGTCCGCGACCAGCCGGCGGGCGCCGTCGTCGGTGAGGATCCGCGTGGCCCAGGCCAGCGACTGCTCCAGGAAATCGGCCGGTTCGAACAGGACGTCGGCGATGCCCAGCCGGTAGGCGGCCGTGCCGTCGAGCGCCTTGTTGTTGCTCAACGGATTCTCGACCATGATCTTGACGGCGTTGGCCGGGCCGATCAGCCGCGGCAGCCGGTAGACCCCGCCCCAGCCGGGGATCAGGCCTAAGAAGGCTTCCGGCAGGGAGATGGCGCTGGCACCGGTGGAGATGGTGCGGTAGTCGGCGGCGAGCGCGATCTCCAGCCCGCCGCCCATCGCCGCTCCGTTGATGAAGGCGAAGGTCGGCACGCCCATGGAGGCGAGCGTGGCGTAAACATCGTGGCCCAGCCGGGCCATCGCCCGCCCGTCTTCGGGGTCGGTGAGCTTGCCCACGGCGCTCAAGTCCGCCCCGGCCACCAGGTAGTAGGGCTTGCCGGTGATGGCGACGGCGGAGATCTTGCCCGCCGCGGCCCGTGCCTTGAGCCCCTCGAGTGCCGTGCCCAGTTCCACCAGGGTATTGGGGCCGAGGGTGGTCGGCTTGCGGTGGTCCAGGTCATTGTCCAGGGTCAGCAGCGCCAGGGTGCCGGCACCGGGCAGCTCCACATCCTGCACGTAGGAATGGGTGACGGTCTCGTCCGGAAACTTCGCGGCCAGGGCCGTGTACTGGGCGGCGTTCATGCGTGGTCCTCTCGTGCCGGTGCTGATGCGGGGGTGGCGGTTCCAACGGTTTCGGCGGTTGTATCAACGGTGCTGCCCGAATAATCCTCATGGTGCGGGTTCTCCCAGATCACCGTTCCCCCCATGCCCAGCCCGATGCACATTGTGGTCAATCCGTAGCGGACCGACGGGTCCTCTTCGAACTGGCGGGCCAGCTGGGTCATGAGGCGCACGCCGGAGGCGGCCAGGGGATGGCCGACGGCGATGGCCCCGCCGTAGCGGTTGACGCGGGGATCGTCGTCGGCCATCCCGTAGTGATCCAGGAAGGACAGCACTTGTACGGCGAAAGCCTCGTTGATCTCGAACAAGCCGATGTCCGCGATGTCCAGGCCGGCCATCTTCAGGGCCTTCTCGGTGGCGGGGACGGGGCCGATGCCCATCACTTCGGGCTCGACGCCGGCGAAGGCGTAGGAGACCAGGCGCATCTTTACCGGCAGGCCGAGCTCCCCGGCGGCCTCCGCAGAGGCCAGCAGCGAGACCGTGGCGCCGTCGTTGAGGCCGGCGGCGTTGCCGGCGGTGACCCGGCCGTGCGGGCGGAACGGGGTCCGCAGCCCGGCCAGGTCTTCCATGGTGGTGTCCGGCCGCGGGGGTTCGTCCGCGCTGTGCAGCGTCCAGCCTTCGCCCGGTTTGCGGCCGGCCACCGGCACCAGGTCGGGCTGGATGCTGCCGTTCCGGTAGGCCGCGGCGAGCTTGGCCTGGCTGGCCGCGGCATAGGCGTCGGCCCGTTCCCTGGTGATCGCGGGGAAGCGGTCATGCAGGTTTTCGGCGGTGTTGCCCATGTTCAGCGCCGCGGGGTCCACCAGGCGCTCGCCGGCGAACCGCGGATTCGGATCCGCCCCCTGGCCCATTGGATGGTTGCCCATGTGTTCCACGCCGCCGGCCACCACCACGTCGTACGCGCCGAAGGCGATGCCCCCGGCCGTCGTCGTCACGGCGGTCATGGCGCCGGCGCACATCCGGTCAATGGCGAAGCCGGGGACCGAGCGGGGCAACCCGGCAAGAAGCGCGGCGGTGCGGCCGATGGTCAGGCCCTGGTCGCCGGTCTGGGTGGTGGCGGCGATGGCCACGTCGTCGATCCGTTCGGGCGGCAGCGACGGATTGCGGCGCAAGAGTTCCCGGATGCACTTGACCACCAGGTCGTCGGCCCGGGCGCCGGCATGGATCCCCTTCTCACCCGCCTTGCCGAACGGGGTGCGCACGCCGTCGACGAAGACGACATCGCGCAGGGCGCGGGGCGGGGACGTAGGGCTCACCTGATACCTCCATGAGATGCGGGACACAGTGCTAGGCAAGATGTTACCCGCCGGTAACTTAGGCAGCAAGCGCGGGCTGGTGGTCCGGTGGAAGGCATGCTGCGGGTACGGTGCAGCGGCTACGCTGGGCGGCAGGAAACCGGCGAGGAGACATGGAAGCAGAAGAGCAGCGGCACCGGCCGGCGGTGGCCTACCCCGGTGCGTTCCTGGTGTTGGCAGCGTCAGTGCTGTGGGGGACTACCGGAACGGCTGCCACCTTCGCGCCCGAGGTTGGTCCGCTTGCCATCGGCGCCGTGGCCATGGGAGTGGGCGGGCTGTTGCAAGCGCTGACTGCGCTGCGGCCGCTGGGTCGTGCCCGGCGGCAACTGCGGGCGCAGTGGAAGCTGGTGCTTCCGGGGGCGGTGGCCGTCGCCGTGTATCCGTTGGCGTTCTACAGTTCCATGCACCTGGCCGGCGTTGCCGTCGGCACGGTGGTCAGCATCGGCTCCGCCCCCTTGGCGTCCGCGCTCATCGAACGGGCTGCCGACCGTCACATCCTCGGCGCCCGCTGGGCCGGCGCCACCGTGCTGGGGCTCTCCGGAACCGCCCTGCTGTGCTTCGCGGCCGCCGGAGGCGGCGGCAACGGTACCCCGGACGGCGACATGACCGGGGGTACGGGCAGGACGCTCGCCGGTATTGCCTTGGGCCTGTTGGCGGGACTGACCTACGCCCTCTACTCCTGGGCAGCACACCGGATCATTGGCGGCGGGGTTCCCGCACGTGCCGGCATGGGCGCCATGTTCGGCCTGGGCGGACTGTTGCTGATGCCGGTGCTGCTGCTCACGGGCGCCCCGCTGCTGGCCTCCTGGGGCAACGCTGCCGTGGGGGCCTACATGGCACTGGTCCCGATGTTCGCCGGCTACGTGTTGTTTGGCCTCGGCCTCGCGCGGGTCCGCGCCAGCACCGCCACAACGCTTTCGCTGGCGGAGCCGGTGGTGGCCGCGGTGCTGGCCGTGCTGGTGGTGGGCGAGCAGCTTCCACCCGTCGGCTGGATTGGCGTCGCCCTGGTCATCGCCAGCCTTGCCGTCCTGACTGTACCCGGCCGCCGCTGGCTTGCCTCCGCGGGCAGCAGCCAGACACCACCGACGGGGAGTCTGCCGGGAACGGAAGACCGGGCTCCCGCGTCGGCGCAGCAGAGGCGGTCAGGCGGGGGAATGCCGTTCACGCCGGCGCCGCCGGATGGAGCCGGAAACCGCCCCCGCTGAGGATTCGGCGGGCCCGGCAATGGTTCCCGTGGAAGTCCGCCGGCGCGCGGGGGTGCCCGCAGCGCCGTCGCCGCCGCCGGCCTCGGGCTCCGGGTTCTCCTTGAGCGCCAGCGGCTCCGGGTGGGCGTAGGCTTCGGCGAGCAACCCGGCGGTCAGCTTGCGTTGCCAGGGGCGGGCGCCGAGTTCGGCCAAGGCGGCGTCCACCGACTGCTCCGTGACGGGCTCCGGCGGACGCCATGCGGTGCGGCGCAGGTAGTCGGGGGTCAGCAGGTTCTCCACCGGCATGTCCAACTGCTCGGCGAGCGATGCCAGCCGCGGCCGGGCGGTCTGCAGCCGGGCCGCAGCGGCCGGGTCCTTGTCGGCCCAGGAGCGCGGCGGCGGGGGAGCGTTGGTGGGCAGGTGCAGGGGAGGCAGCTCGGTCTCGCCCCGGGCCGTGGCGACGCAACGCAGCCAGCGCGGTGCTTCGCGCTGTGCGGCCCGCCCATGGAACCCGTGCGTCTCGAGCAGTTGCGGGACGGTGGCGGGCATGGCCTTGGCCGCGGCGACGATGGCCGAGTCGGGGATCAGCCGGCCCGGTGCAACGTCGCGCTTGGCGGCCAGGGCTTCGCGTTCGTTCCAGAGTTCGCGCACGGCGGCCAGCTGCCGGCGGTCGCGGATCTGGTGCAGTCCGGAGGTGCGGCGCCAGGGGTCGACGCGCGGCGGCGACGGCGGGGCGGCGCGCACGGCCTCGAATTCCTCCAGCGCGTATTCGAGCTTGCCGGCGTCGCGCAGCTTGTCGATCAGGGCCTCGCGGAGCTCGATGAGCACCTCGACGTCCAGCGCGGCGTAGCGCAGCCACGGCTCGGGCAGGGGGCGCGTGGACCAGTCCGCCGCGGAGTGCTCCTTGGCCAGCGTGAAGCCGAGCAGGGACTCGATCACGGCTGCCAGGCCCACCCGGGGCAGTCCGGCCAGCCGGGCCGCGAGTTCGGTATCGAACAATTTGTCGGGCCACATGCCCAGCTCGGACAGGCAGGGCAAATCCTGGCTTGCGGCGTGCAGGATCCACTCGACGCCGCGCAGGGAGTCATTGAGCAGCTTCAGGTCCTCGAACGGCTCGGGGTCGATCAGCCAGGTGCCGGCACCCTCGCGCCGCAACTGGACCAGGAAGGCCCGCTGCCCGTAGCGGAAGCCCGAGGCCCGCTCGGCGTCGATGGCGACGGGTCCGGTGCCGGCCGCCAGCGCATCGGCGGCCCGCTGCAGCCCCGATTCGCTGGCGATGACCAGCGGGACGCCGTCGCGGGGCGCATCGAGGTGGATCAGCGGTGGGGTCTGCTCCCGGGGTTCTGCGGCGTCAGTGGAGGTGCTCTGGTCAGGGCTGTTGTGCCCGGACGTGTCCGAAGTCAAGGAGCTCATGATCCGTTCAGTTTAGGCCAGCAGTATGCGCCCGGCCGAATGGCAGGATGCGCCGTGCCGTAATCGGAGGCGATGAAGCGCCGCACGCCGGCTTCCTCGCGGTCCGCAGCCATTTCTGGTGCATCCGCAGCTCCCGGGTGATTACGAACCTGCAATTAACTTCGCTAGCGGATGGGTTCCGCGGATGAGCCCTCATCTGGGTTGCGCCAGGACGGCGGCGGGCCGGATGGTTCGCACGCTTCTCGGCCAGCGCCTCCAGCGGTTACCGCTCCCTGGAAGAGAACCAGCGGGTCGAGTTCGACGTCGCCTATGACGCCGGCACGGGCATCGGACGGTTACTGGCGCTGGCCGGCGCCGGCCCCCATGTTGACGGTGAGAGCATGGCCCGCCACTAAGGGTGCTGACCCACCCAACAGTGAGAACGGCCGTTTAGCCGTCGCAGTCGGTGCAGTAGGCGTGGCTGCCCTTCTGTCGGGCAATCTGGGACCGGTGGCGGACCATAAAGCACGAATTGCACGTGAATTCGTCTTCGGCCTGGGGGATGACCTGAACAGTCAGCTCCTCGGCGATGAACTCGCCCCCGGGAACACCGGCTCCGTCCAGGCCGTCGGCCTCATCCAGCTCCATGACGACGCTGCGGGCGTCCGGTGCGTTTGCGGACTTTAGTGCCTGCAGAGAGTTCTGCTGGGATTCCTTGACGTCGGACCGGACCTCGTCGTAATCGGTTGCCACTTGGCTTGTTCTCTTTTCTCGAAGGTTGACTGACTCCGGTAAACGTATAGCACTCGGCGGCTATTCCCTCTTTCGAAGGGCAGGCAGCATGATCCGGTCTGGACGGTCGGCGGCGGTAGATCATCACATAGATGGGGACTGGAGGGCGAAGAGCACAGGACGCTCTGAGCTACTGCCACCGTTTAGGAAGTTATTGCTTCGCAACGTCTGACTCCTCCGCTCTATACACTTCCGCGCTTAGGGTGGGACAAACCTTGCATAAACGGAGGGGGAAACGAGTGAGCAGGCGTGCGGGGCAGCATTTGCCTTTGGTGGCGGTACTCGGGCTACTTGGAGTCGCTACCGCCTGCGGTAGTGCAAGTGGTGCAGCCAAGGAGTTGCCGGAATTCGCATCGCTGGAGGATGCGTATCAGGCAGTGGAGGGGGTGCTGGGCTGCGCGGATGATGTGGGTGACCCGCCGACCAAGCACCCACTGTCGGGTGGGCCTACCGGCGAATCGACGTTGTGTACCGAGACTGTCGAAGTTCTCTGGTTCGACAGCCAGGAAGCCTACGACAACGTGCACGAGATGTATGTCGGTGCAGCTGGTAACCCCGGGTCTGTGTACCTGTAGAGGGTCAAAACTGGTTTGTCGCCGATATGGCAGAAGTCGCCCTAGGGGTAGAGGATCGCCAAAGAAATACGAACATGAAAGCCCTCGCCGAGAGTCTCGGCGCTAAGTACACCGTGAAGCGGTAACACGCACAGACAGGAACCTGATGCGCACGCTGACCAAACTGACAGCCGGTGTAGCGGTACTCCTGGCGATGGCCGGCTGCACCAGCGGACCAGGCACCGCGTCATCCGATCCGGACATCTTGGCAGGTGGGCCTGACGCCGCCGGCGATTCCAAGAACCAGCCGGTCCAATCTTCCAACAAGCAGCTACTGGCAGACGAGGGCGACTACAGGTTCTATTCCTTGGTGCCCGTCAACCCCGAGGACGGCCGCCTGTGCGTGGTCATCGAGTCTAAAGGGGGTGCCGAAGAATCCGGGGGGTGCGGGGACACCACCCCCTACGTAGCTAAAGAGCTTGCTGGAACTAGGGATCTTTTGGAGGCAAAGCTCGTATTCAATGGCTACAACTCAGGCGAGGAACTGGCCGAAGGCTGGCGCTACCTGCACCCAAACCTGCTGGTGCGCGGCCTCATGATCCGCAACCCCGGTTGGCGGTCCTCGATGCTCCGGAAGAACCAGCCGACACGTTGACCGGCGACGCCAAGCATCTATTCGGTGTCAAGGCAGACAGCGCACGGCTGCTGGCGAAGGACGACGAGCACGCGTTCTATGCCGCTATACCGAACGATCCCGACAAGGGTGATATCTGTGTGGTCGTGGGAAACCTGACAGCAGACACGGCTTCTGCCGGCTGTGGTGGCGTCCCCAGTGTGGAACTCGAGGCCGCCGGTGTGAAAGCGAAGCTGGTTGTCGATGACTACGACGCCAGCAAGGAGGTGGCTGAAGGCTGGCGCCAGCTGCACAAGAACCTGCTGGTCTATCCCTGATCTGCACGGCGCGACGGTGTGAAGTAGCGCGGGCGAACCGACTTCCTGATGATGTTCACTCCTGGCCAGATCACCGACCAAGCACCTTGGCCTACGGCGCCTGTCGTCGTGCTATCGACGAAAGGCCTGCGGTGGATGGACGCGGTCCGCCGCAGAGCCAAAATCTGGCTCAAAGAATGAATCATTTGGCTTTCAGGTTGAATTTATGCCGATATAGCGGGATCGGTGTGATTGCCGTGGATATGGTGACTGGCATGGAACCGGTTCTGAAATTCGCGCGGCATTGGGGCGCCCCCGTGGCGGCCGTCCTTTTCTTCACCCTGTGGTGTATTGCCGAGGCAGGAAGGATGGGAGGGTCTTGGCAATCATGGCCAGGGAACTGGCCGCTGGTGCTGATGACACTGGCGGTTGCCACTGCCTCCTGGAAGCCCTTGGTCTCCCTCGGGCTCACGGTTGCACTCCTCGCCGGACAGATAAGTCACATCCTTTCGCCGATGGAGGCCAACCACTGGGCCATTTACCTCGGCTCCTTTGTCGCTCTTGGTTTTATCATCTGGGTTGCCCCGCCGCGGCAGCGGTACATCGCTGTGGGCGTGAACGTGACCGCCGCTGCCCTCATGACGTTTCTGATGCTCTCGTGGCGATATGGCGACGGCGTGGGGTGGATCCCGCCTGCGCAGGCCGGCGACCGGTGGATGCTGCAGGACTATGGCTGGCAGCTGTTTGCACTCCTCCTGCTAATCGCCGGAGCCTGCGCTGCCGTCGGCGGCCTGGCGGCGCTGTATCAGGAACGGGGCGGTTTGTTCCGGGCCCGCGAACTGGCGCAAAGCAATCTGCAGGAAACCGAGATCGACCTGATCGTGGAGCAGGAGCGGACCCGCATCGCACGGGATCTGCACGACGTCCTCGCTCATTCACTGGCAGTCGTCGCAGCCCAGGCCGATGGAACCCGCTACCTGAGCAAAGACCAGCCCAAAGCCGTCCTCAACGCCTTGGACACGATCGCCCGGTCTGCCCGCAGCGCCTTGGTGGATGCCCAACGGGTGATCGAGGGAGTCCACGACGACGGCATGGCAACGCCCCAGCCACAACTGAGCGACATCCCGGCACTCATCGAAGGCATGCAGCGCGGCAGTTTGAAGATCCACCCGACCGAGTCCGGGACGCCCGTGGAGCTGTCGGCCGGGCAGGAGGTGGCGGTCTTCCGAATCGTTCAGGAGTGCCTGACCAACGCCCTCAAACATGGCGGGCGCGGCACCGATGTGCAGCTCCACTTTGACTGGAGCGGGCCGGGCCTGACTATGCATGTGGCCTCGGCCGTCGCCCCAACCGGAAAAGAAAACGCCGCGGAACCGGCCACGGCCCGGGTCGGGAGGGGACTTCCCGGTATGCGCGAACGCGCCCACCTGGCCGGCGGCTGGCTGACTGCCGGACCCGACGGCGAAAACTTCCGTGTGACGGTCTTCATCCCCTACGGGACCCGGCAAGCGACGCCCGCGGACGATACTGCCGATGCCGAAGCCGGGGGCACTTTCGGTGACATTACGGATGCGGAAGTCCAGCCGGCTCTCGCCGCAGCAGGCCTTCCCCGGCAGTCAGGTGTCGTACGGGAAGCGGACGACCGTGGCTGATGGCGGGACGCGTATCACCGTGGCCCTGGTGGACGACCAGCCCTTGTTCCGGGCGGGCATCCGCATGTTGATAGAGAGCCAAGAGGACATGGAACTGTCGGGGGAGGCCGGTGACGGGGAAGCGTCGATTGCCTTGGCAATCGAACGGCGTCCGGACGTGATGCTGATGGACCTGCGCATGCCGGTGATGGATGGCGTCGAGGCCACCCTGCGGATCGTGCAGCACGCCGCGGCAGCCGGAATCGACAAGCCGAGGATCATTGCGTTGACCACGTTCAACAGGGATCAGGCCGTGGTTCAGGCTGTTCAGGCCGGGGCGAGCGGGTATCTGCTCAAGAGCGCGGAACCGGAATTTCTACTGGCGGCGATCCGTACCGTTCATTCCGGCTACTCCGTCATCGCCCCCGGATCCATCCACTCCCTCTTCGAGCATGCAGCCCGCAACGTTCCCGCCAACGGGCCGGATTTGTCCGTACTAAATGTGTTGTCGGTGCGGGAGCGGGACGTCTTCCTGCTCGCGGCTAAAGGCCTGAGCAACAGTGAGATGGCCGAGAGCCTGTTCGTCTCTGAAGCCACCATCAAATCCCACCTGCGCAGCGTGCTGGACAAGCTCGAACTGCGCCTCCAGTTGGTCGCATTCGCCCACGAACGCCGACTACTGGGCACCTAAACAGAAGGAAGGAGGAGTAAGGACAAATGATGGACCTTTCAGCTGTCGCCCTCTACATGACCTTTCTTCTGACCCTCGGGCTCGGTTTCCTGTTTTTCCTTGCCCTCCTTCTCATCTTCACCACCGTGCTGATGCTGGTTGGCGCCGCTCGGATGGCGGCCCAGATTTCACGGCACTTCGGGGCCGGCTCAGTAACCCGCGTTGGAGTAGGCGACAGGTAGGCGAAGTGCTCAAGGCCGGCTGACGATAAGGAGTGTTCTTGCTCCGGCTAATACATCATCTGTCTGATCCAGTGAGGCGCCGGGCGCATCTTGCACTGCGGTTTGACCGCAACCAGTAACTGTAATCACCAGGATTGCGGAGGCTGCCGTTGCCTCCGGCGCGTGAGTGCGGCGCTGTACAGAAGCGTCTACCGGAAGTGGCACTCTTATCTAATCTGTCCAGAGCTGATTCACCGGAGTCGCACCCTGCATTCCATACCTGTCGGCTTGCCGTCGAGAGTGAACGACAGCCGGAGGGTTTGCGCTGTCTCCGGTGGCGTAGGGGAGTAGAACGAGAAGGCTTCCCAGTCGGTTCCGTCTCCCGCGACGTGGCCCCCTGCCCACCGGTATTGAGTTCCGATGTCATCTGTAACCCGAACCCCCACTCGGTCCAAGACAGGTACCCCGGGCATCGGTGGCGGATCGCCGGCACCCTCGCTTCCGTGCGTTTTCCGTCGTTCTACCCACGCTTGCCGGGCGGCATCAAAGTGAACGTCGCGCTGGCGCGTCTCAGGTCCTCGAACTCCCTCAAGACTTATCCGGATTCCGCTGCCGCCACTGGATGAGTCGACATGAGGTGGAAGATCGATGTCGACCCGGATCCCGGCAAAGCGAATATCGATGCCGTCGCTCGTGGCGATAACCAGGTCTCCCGGGGCCGAAACGATAGAAGCCATAAGCACACCGTAGCGTCTCGCTCTCATATCCTCGTGACATCTTGACCACCGGCTCAGGGGGCGGTCCGTACACGAATTGAACTGTCCGGATTTTGATGGGGGAGTGTCGCGGTGGAGGACCGGCTTACGGGCAGGCCATCCATTCGAGCCCGCCTCGCACTCGAGGATCCAGATATTAATCGTGCCCGTTCACGGCCCAGCGTCTCATAGCTTCGAGGAGATGATTGGGAGCGAGCATGAAGCGAGGTTCGAGTTCCTCCCAGCCCGGCTCTTTCACGCTCCGGCTGTACGCTGCATGGTCAGCATCAATGGGAATGGACTCGTCGAGCCCTCCCGATTCATCGCCCATTAAAGCTAGGTGATAGATCCACGTTGAGCCGTCGGCTTCGACGTTTCGGAACGTTGCTTCGAAGACCGCGCGCTCCGCCGAGAGTCCTTGCTGCAGCTCATCCGGTCGCGAATTGAGCATGTTCATCCACTCCTCGAATGCCTGCTCCTTGCCGTGCACGATGCGTGAGCGGCTAAGTTCGAGGCGCATACCTTGAGGTACTGATAGAGGCATTTGGTGCCCAGGAAAGTTGCGCGGTACCGGAGTGAAAGGGATCTCGAAGTCAGCGTCAGGAGAGGTCATAACAGTAGTCTTAGGGCGTTGACCGCGCAGGGGCGCCATTAGCGCGGACGTGTTTCGTTCAAGAACCTCAAAAGGGACAGTAATGAGCTGTGATGGAACATGAATTGCATCTCTCACTGTCTATTCACCTACTTGCATAAGCTCTCGCTCATCTTTGTCGCGGTGGGGGACCGGCTTACGGGCAGTCACCATATGATCAATTGGTGACCGCTCGAATCCGCTTCGCGACACCGGCTGACTACGCTGCAGTCGAGACGATCGAGAATGCTGCCGATCGGCTCCTCATTGATTGGCTGCTTCCTGATCAGTGGCCGCCGGCCCCATCTGGCGCTTCGAGAGCGTCAGAGCCCGGATACGTCCTGGTCGCTGAAGCGACCGACACAGGCGCTGTCGTGGGTTTCGTGCACGTCATTGAGTCAGACAAGATTTCCCACCTAGAGCAACTTTCGGTCTTACCCGAATATAGTCGTCGCGGATATGGGCGCATGCTGATCGATGCCGCGAAGGAAGAAGCCCGAGGACGGGGGCATAACCGGTTGACCCTGCGTACGTATGCCGATATCCCTTGGAACGCGCCTTTTTACTCGCGAGCCGGTTTTGTCGAGGAGGACCCTTCGACTGACTTCCACCGCAAACTGGTCCATGTTGAAGACAGCCTCGAGCTTGCTAGGTACGGGCGTCGCGTCCAGATGGTCGCAGTGTTGAAGTAGTTGCTTTCCATCTGTATAGCCCGGTGAGTGACGGTCTGCGGCCAGCTGTGATCGACCATGAAAGAATCCCAATGTGAACACCCCTCCCACGGGATCCCTGCACCATATCGAGGTATGGGTCCCTGACATTAACCGCGCCAAGCAGGAGTGGGGTTGGATTCTGCCGCGACTGGGATACACCACTTACCAAAGCTGGGACGCAGGAATCAGCTGGCGACTTGAGCAGACCTACATAGTGGCTGAACAGTCACCAGCCTTGACCGGTCGGAAACACGAGCGCACTGCACCAGGCCTCAACCACCTCGCGTTTCACGCCGGAAGCCAAAGAGACGTGGATGCGCTTGTCGTGGAACGCGCTCATCACGGATGGATGCAGCTGTTCCAAGACAAGTATCCGTACGCTGGCGGACCTGCGCACTATGCCGCTTACCTCTTCAACTCAGACGGCTTCGAGATCGAGCTCGTAGCTGCCAGGTAAGAAGAATATTGAGAGTGTCCGGTGAAGGATCCCCTTAGGAATGTTGGAGCCCCCGTTCGGCCACCGGCTTACGGCCATGGATCGGATCAGTGCTGACGCGGACAGATATGCTGCACGCATGAGTGAAGTCATCCGAGTGCGACGACACGTCGACCTCACTGCAACTTAACTTGATGCGCTCCAGAGCCTTTTCGACAATGCTAAACGATTTTGGCCCGTGGAACCCCGATGCGCCCTACGGGTATTCGCCGGCAGGCACTCACGTCCTGGCGTTCCGCGGACAAGCTTTGGCTGCTCATGTGGGCTTTCAACGTCGCCGGATCGTAGTGGGCGCCGATGAAGTCACGGTCTCTGGCACGGGAGGTGTTTTACCGATGAACGCTCACGCGGTACGGGTCTTGGCAGTCGAGTAATGCGACATGCTCAAAAGGTGATGCGTGATGAGACCGGGGTCGACTTTGGCTTTCTCGGATGCTGCAGGGAAGTCGTGCCGTTTTATGAGTCAGCGGGGTGGATTCAGGTCTATGCCACGGAACGGTGCTTGTCTCGTTTAGACCAGAAATCCGTCGTCGTGTCTCAGGGTGGTCCAAACCTCATCTGCTCCGCCAAACGCGATGCCAGCGAGTGGCCGGAAGGGGACATAGATCTTCGGGGCACACCTTGGTGACGGATCTGTCCCAGTGGAGGATCGTCTACCGGACGCTTACCTTCGCATGCCTAGACTCGAACACATGGTCAACGTTGTTCGCGATGCGTATTCACGCAGGGCGGCGGAATACGTGGAACGCTTTGCTTCAATGGGTGCCGCGCACCCTGCAGACCGTCAACTGGTGGCGACTTGGGCGGACGGTATCGAGGGTGCGGTACTAGACGCTGGCTGCGGTCCGGGCCATTGGACGAACTTCCTCAGTGAAGCTGGCATTCGTCCACCCGGAGTGGACCTGGTTCCCGAGTTCATCGAGCATGCACGCGTTGCCAATCCCGGCATTCCGTTCCGGTCAGGCAGCCTGGACGCTCTTGATGTCAATAGCGGGACAATTGGTGGAGTGCTCGCTTGGTACTCACTGATCCACTATGAGCCAGACACGATACGCGCTCCTCTCTTGGAGTTCAGTCGAGTCCTCAGCCCTGGCGGCGCCCTGCTACCAAAAGCAACGGGGGAGAAGGGAAGCTGACCGGTCACCTAGGCCGCCCCAACCGCCCCGGCTTCTCGGACAAGAAGGACGACACCATGACTGAAAAACTCAATATCGCCGGCTCCGCTGACCTGTTGCCTCATGTTCGGCAAGTTAACCGGCCGCCCCGACTGGAGCCTGCACGGGGAGCCCTGCAGGCAGGCGGCGGTTGGTCAGTTGCGGCGGCGGTTTGGCAGGGCGGCAACGCCTTCCGGCAGCGGCGGCAGCCCGGCGTAGGTGCACACCATGTCGCTCCACGCCTCCAGGTGGGAGCGGATGTCGGCTGAAGCAGGCGTCCAGGAGGCGCGAAGCTCGATGTCGATCGAGTCCTGCCGCCCGTTCAGCGTGCCGTAGCTTTCGGACAGGATGCGGGTAGCGGTGCCCCCGGCGTTGCGGTATGGGGCGCCGTGGTTCTCCAGCGCCTCCACCAGCCAGTCCCAGGCGACGGAGCCGAGCATGGTGTCGTTGCCCATGTCGGCGTCGAGCTGGGCGCGGATGTAGGTAACGATCCGGAAGGTACCGTCCCAGACCGCCGAACCTTCGGGATCATGCAGCAGGATGAAGCGGCCGGTGGCCAGTTCCGGGCCGTCGGCGGTCTGCAGGGCCGTGACCACCGGGCCGTGGAGCGGCCGCGGGCCCGGTTCGGCGATGACTTCGGCGCCGAGGGCCACCGCGAAGGGTGCCAGCCGGGAGGGCGCGGGAATTTCCTCCAGCCGCAGTTCATTCCGGCACTGCGCCTGGCGCAAGGCCGACAGCGCGCGCATGAACTCAGGCGGCACTGCTGAGAGATCAATCGCACTCACACAGCCAGATTATGCCCTGGTGCTATAAGACGTCAGGCAGGCGCGCCGTGAAGCCGTGGGCATCCCGGCGCGCAACTAGGAGAGTTCGCTGCGGATGGCCGCCGCAAAGGCGTCGATGTCGTCTTCGGTGGTGTCGAAGGAGCACATCCAGCGGACCTCCCCGCGCGACGAATCCCAGTCGTAGAAGCGGAATTTTTGCCGCAGCCGGTCCGCCACCCCGGGCGGCAGCGCGGCGAACACGGCGTTGGACTCGGTCGGCTGGGTCAGGGACAGCCCCTCGACGCCCTCGACGGCGGCACGCAGCCGGGCGGCCATCGCATTGGCGTGCGAAGCGGAGCGCAGCCACAGGTCGCCGTCGTACAGGGCGATTAGCTGGGCGGAGATGAACCGCATCTTCGAGGCCAGCTGCATGTTCATCTTGCGCAGGTACTGCAGCCCGTGGGCCGCATCCGGGTTCAGCACCACCACGCATTCGCCGTAGAGCAGGCCGTTCTTGGTGCCGCCGAGCGAGAGAATGTCCACCCCGGCGTCGGTGGTAAAGCTGCGCAGGTCGGTGCCCAGCGAGGCGGCCGCGTTGGACAACCGGGCCCCGTCCATGTGCAGCTTCATGCCGCGTTCGTGCACGTGGTCGGCGATGGCGCGGATTTCCTCAATGCTGTACAGCGTGCCCAGCTCGGTGCTTTGCGTGATGGACACGGCCAGCGGCTGCGCGCGGTGTTCGTCGCCCCAGCCCCACGCCTCGCGGTCGATCAGCTCCGGGGTGAGCTTGCCGTCGTCGGCCGGCACAGCCAGGAGTTTGATCCCGCCCACGCGTTCGGGCGCACCGTTTTCGTCCACGTTGATGTGCGCGGTGGAGGTGCAGATGACGGCGCCCCACCGCGGCAACACCGACTGCAGCGACAGCACGTTGGCGCCGGTCCCGTTGAACACAGGGAAAGCCTGGGCGGCGTCGCCGAAGTGTCCGGCGATCACCTGCTGCAGCCGCGCCGTGTAGGCATCCTCGCCGTAGGCGACCTGGTGCCCAGTGTTGGCGTGGGCCAGCGCGGTCAGGACCTCCGGATGGACGCCGGAGTAATTGTCCGAAGCGAAGCCGCGCAGGTCGGTGTCGTGCAGGGAGCCGGAAAGCAGGGGGGAGTCAGTCACGTGTTTCAGTATTCCTTAATCAGTGGGTGCCGTCACAGCCGGGCCCGGGTCAGGCCAGCCGGATGCGTTCCCCGTTGAGGCGGGCGGCGTCCAGCGTAAACAGGGAGGCGGCGGCGCGGCCCAGGTCTGCCACGTCGGTAAAACCGGCGAATGCCTTTTCCGGATCTGCCCGGCGCATGGCGTCGTCCAGGAGGGCCTTGACGGCCAGGACGACGGCGGCGGAGCGCTGGGGGGCGGGATCCTCCTTGCGTAAGGACTGGGCCCGGCGGAAGGCGTCGGCCACCGAGAACATCCAGCTCTCCGCGGCGGCTTTGGCGGCGGCGTAGTTGGCGCCGGACGCGGTGGGGGAATCCGTTGCCGTGCTCGAGACGATCGCCGCCCGGCCGGACGGGGAGGCCTCCAGCTGTGAATAGAACGCGCGGGTGGTGTTCCGGAGCGTGCTGATCAGCTGCCGGTGCAGGAAGTCCCAGTCCTCGTCCGACTGCCCGGCCAGGCCCTGGCCGCCGCGCCAGCCGCCCACCAGGTGGATCAGGCCGTCGGCCCCGCCGTGCCCGGCGGCGACGGCGCCGGCCAGCTCTTCCACGGCCCGGCGGTCGGCGAGGTCGCACTGGAAGCAGGCCACGGCGTCGTTCTCCGCGTAGGCGGCGTCGAGCCGGACCTTGCTGCTGCCGACCGCCAGCACGGTGGCGCCCGCGGCGGTCAGGGCCGCGGTGACGGCCTGGCCGGAGGCGCCGGATGCGCCGGCGACGACCACCGTGAGGCCGGCCAGCCGGCCGGGGCCGGGCGCGGCGGCCAGCAGCCGTGCGGCGTCGGGTGGCCCGTCGCCGGTGCCCTGGTGTTCGGCGGCGGCCATGTCAGGCCGACTCTCCGGTGATCCCCGAGGTGGATTCGATCACCGGCTTCATCTTCCGCGAGAGGGCCTCGTAGAACATCGACAGCGGGAACTCGTCGTCCATGACCTGGTCGGTGACCTCGCGCGGCAGCCCGGTCAGCGGCAGGGCCTCGGGGCCCTTGGCCCAGACCGAGGCCGGGTGCGGGGTCAGCGTCTTGGTCAGCATCTCGTAGGCGGCCAGCCAGTGGGCCACCTTGGGCCGGTCGATGGAGCGCCAGTACAGCTCCTCGATCTCCCCGCCCAGGGCGACGACGGCGTCCGCGACGTTGTCCCAGTCGATGGAGAGCTTGCCGTCCGTCCAGTGCAGCACCCGGTGCTGGTGCAGCCAGGCGAACAGCAACTGGCTGCCCAGGCCGTCGTAGTTGCGCACCCGATTGCCGGTGATGGCGAAGCGGAAGATCCGGTCGAAGATCACCGCGTACTGCACCAGCCGGGCGTGCTTGCGGACCTCGTCGGACGCGGTGGCGTCCTGGACCAGGCGCACCGACTCGCGGAAGGCGGTCAGGTCACAGCGCAGTTCCTCCAACGAGTACAGGAAGTAAGGCATCCGCTGCTTGATCATGAACGGATCGAAGGGCAGGTCGCCGCGCATGTGCGTGCGGTCGTGGATCAGGTCCCACATGACAAAGGTTTCCTGCGTCAACTGCTGGTCATCGAGCAGGGCCGCAGCTTCTTCCGGCAGGTCCAGCGAGGTGATGTCGGCCGCGGCGCGGACCACTTTGCGGAATCGGGCAGCCTCGCGGTCGGCGAAGATGGCGCCCCAGGTGAAGGCCGGGGTTTCCCGCACGGCCACGGTCTCCGGGAAGAGCACGGCCGAGTTGGTGTCGTAGCCGGCCGTGAAGTCCAGGAAGCGGATGGGCACGAACAGTTTGTTGGAGTAGGAGCCCGATTCCAGTTCGCCGATGAAGTCCGGCCAAATGACTTCGATCAGCACGGCTTCGACCAGCCGGTCGCTGCTGCCGTTCTGCGTGTACATCGGGAAGACCACCAGGTGCCGCAGGCCGTTGATCCGGTGCTGCTGAGGCTGGAACGCCAGCAGCGAGTCCAGGAAGTCCGGGACGCCGAAGCCGCCGTCGCGCCAGCGGCGGAAATCCACAACCAGTTTCTCCAGGTAGTCGGCGTCGTGTTCGAACAGCGGGGCGAGCTGGCCGATGGCGTCGATGATCACGTCGGTGTGTCCGGCGGCAGCGGGTTTGTTGCCGTCGTCCGGTACCGAGCCGTCGTGGACCTGGAGTCCGCGCAGCGCGGCGGCCGCCTCCTTCAGGCGCAGCCAGGCCGGGTGCTGCGCCGGATTGCCGTGCACGGCGGCACTGTGGTTGCTGCGGGTGGGGGTGATGGTCATCGTCGCCTCGCCTTTCCATCGGGCCGGCTCTCCCGGCGCCTGACGTTGGAATATGTAGTGAGCGTAGCAACGCAACAGCCCTACTTATGTCAAAAGCGACCTCACGTAAGGAACTGTAATGCTCGGTGCCGCGGCGGGCGGGAATGATTAAGCCCGGCTCGTGCTGGCCGGGCTCAATCAGATGAAACTTATAAGCGCCGCAGGCGCGGGGGGAGGCGCGGTACGAAAAGCTACTGCGTGTCCTTCAGCGTCAGGGACACCGAGTTGATGCAGTAGCGCTGGTCCGTGGGAGTCCCGTAGCCCTCGCCCTCGAACACGTGCCCGAGGTGCGAGTCGCAGCTGGCGCAGCGGACTTCAATCCGCTCCATCCCCATAGTCGAATCCCGCAGGTAGCGCACGGTGCCCTCGGCCAGCGGCGCCCAGAAGGACGGCCAGCCGCAGTGGGAGTCGAACTTCTCCTTGCTGGTGAACAATTCGGCTCCGCAGGCGCGGCAGCTGTAGACCCCCTCGGTATGGGTGTCCCAGTATTCGCCGGTGTAGGGGCGCTCCGTGCCGGCCTCGCGGAGCACGTGGTATTCCTCCGGGCTCAGCTCCTGCCGCCATTCATCGTCGGTCTTGGTCACCGGGAACTGTCCGGCCTCTGTGTTGCTCATAGTCTCTCCAACGTTCACGAGTCGCCAATGTATCCCGAGCCCGAGTACAGGTGCAGGACCGGAATGCCCAGCTTGTCCTGCGCCCGGTTGGCCCAGTCGGTATGGAAGGTATCGGAAATGGAATGCGGCCGGGTGATGACAACTGCCCGGTCTGCCGGATGTTCCGCGACGTACTTGACCAGGGCGGACACGCCGTCGTCCTCCACGATGTCCACCGTGGCGTTGAAGCCCGCTTCCGACAGCAGCCTGGCGGAGATGCGCCGGGCTTCGTCGGCCTCGTGCCGGGCCTCCTCCGGAGTCGGCTGGCCGTGCGCCAGCTCGCGGAACGCGGTGCCGACCTCCAGCATGCTCAGCCGCTCGACGAAATCGAGCAGCAGGTTCCGCTTGGTGTCCTCGGGAATCAGCACCCGGAAGGTGGTCTGCCCGGCGGCGGTCTGCTCGCCGGCCAGCCAGCCGAAATTCTGCAGGTCGGCGTCATTGAGCGGTTCCTCGGTCAGCACGACGATGGTTTCGGTCATGCGCCCAGCCTAATCAGCAGCACAAGCGGGGGACAACAACGCGGCGCGCCGACGGCCGCGCCGGTTAGCGGTCGGCACCGGCACCGGCAAGAATGGACCCATGGCTGTGTTCGAACGCTCAGACCGGTCCGGCCGGAACACCTCAGCCGGCGACGGCCAGCTGCCCCGCGGCCGCTGGCTGCTGCTCGGTGCCTTGGCGGGAGCGGGCGCTGGATCGGTTCTGGCGGGAGCGACCTCGGGGCTGGCCTCCTATTTCGCCCGCCAGGTGCTCACGCCGGTCCGCGAGCACGTCCAGGACCTCGAAATCCTGGCCGTCGTCGGAACCGGCCCGGAGCAGGAAATCATCCTGCCGGCCACCCTGGACACCACGGCGCCAGGCGTCTACAGCGTCTATTTCGACGGCGGACGCTCGGTCGCGCGGGTGGGTGAGGTGACGTCCTACTCGCCGCGGGAAGGCACGGTCCAGCGCAGGGTCGAGCAGGTGTATGCCGGCGACCTCGCCGCCGCCACCCGCGGCTGGTGGGGCGGTGCGGCCTACCCGGACCCGGCCGCCGTCGGGCTGGCGAATGAGGAAGTGCAGATCGCGGTGGAAGGCGGCATTGCGCCGGCCTGGCTGGTCCGCGCCGAGGCGGAGGCGAAAACCTGGGCCATCATGGTGCACGGCCGCGGGGCCTCCCGGGCTGAGGGGATCCGCGCCGTCCGGTCGGTCCGTGGGCTGGGCATGGCGTCGCTGCTGATCTCCTACCGGAACGACGGCGAAGCCCCCTCCGCCCCGGACCACCGCTACGGGCTGGGGATGACCGAATGGCGCGACGTCGAGGCGGCGATCGGGTACGCCCTGGCGAACGGGGCGGAGGATGTGGTGCTGTTCGGCTGGTCGATGGGCGGGGCGATCAGCCTGCAGGCCGCGGACCAGTCCCGCTACCGGAGCAGGATCCGGGCGTTGGTGCTGGACGCCCCGGTGATCGACTGGACCGACGTGCTGGCGCACCAAGCGAAGCTGAACCGGATTCCGGATGCCGTGGGGCAGTTCTCGCAGTGGCTGATCTCGAACAAGGCCGGCCGGCTGCTGACCGGCCTCGCCGCCCCGCTGGATTTGAAAATGATGAACTGGGTGGCCCGGGCCGACGAGCTGCATGTGCCGACGCTGATCGTGCACAGCGAGGACGACGACTTCGTGCCGCACGGCCCGTCGGCTGCGCTAGCCGAGAAGAACCCGCTGGTCACGTTCGAGCCCTTCAGCGGGGCCGGCCACACCCGCGAATGGAACGTGGACCCGGAACGCTGGGAGCGCGTCGTCACGTCCTGGTTGAGCCGGGTGCTCCGTCCGGTCGGCTAAAGCCTCAAAGGGTTTTTTGCGGGGCGAAGGACGCGCCCCGTCCGGTCGGCTAGAGCCCTAACCGGCCTTCAGCGGGGCGAAGGACGCGCCCGTCAGCGCGGCCAGGTCCGCCGGGGCGATCTCGATATCCAGCCCGCGGCGGCCGCCCGAGACCAAAATGGCGCCGAAGTCCCGGGCGGTGGAATCCAGCACCGTGGGACTGGCGTGTTTCTGCCCCAGCGGCGATATCCCGCCCAGCACATACCCGGTGCGCCGCTGGGCCACCTGCGGGTCTGCCATGGCCGCGCGCTTTCCGCCCAACGACGCGGCGAGTCTTTTCAGATCCAGGCTGGAACTGACGGGCACGACGGCGACCGCCAGCGATTCGTCCACGACGGCCATCAGGGTCTTGAACACGCGGGCGGGATCCATCCCCAGCGCCTCCGCGGCCTCGAGACCGAAGCTGGGCGCCGCGGGGTCGTGGGCATAGGTGTGCAGCACGTGCGGAACCCCCGCCCGCTGCAGCAGCGTGGTGGCGGGGGTCCCGGCGGATGGCTTGTTCCTGGCCACGGTCAGGCCGAGGCGGCGCGCAGTTGCCGTGCCTCGGTGATCAGGCGCTTGATGCGGTACAGCATGGAGGACATGCCCCGGATCCGCAGCGGGGTGATGGCGCGGGTCAGGCCCAGGTGCTCGGCGATATCGTCGGGAACGGCCAGGATCTGCTGCGCCGGCAGCCCGTTGAGCCCCTCGTGCAGCACGGACGCGAAGCCGCGCGTGGTGGGGGCTTCCGGCGGAGCCGAAAAGTAGATCTGCACGTCCTGGTCCGGGTCATCGCCCAGCTCCAGCGTCAGGAAGAGCGGCGACTGGCATTCGACCACCTGCTCCAGCAGTTCCGGGTGCCCGGCGAAGCGTTCGGGCAGCTCGGGCAGCTCCCGGGAGAACTCCAGCAGCAGCTGCAGCCGCTCGGCCTCGGTGACCGCCTGGAAGTCGTCGATAATTTCTGCCAGCGGTTCGGGAATCGTCTGCTCAGTCGCCGTCATCAGGGTACTTGCGCTCTCTCTTGCGGTTTCGTGCTCGGCATCGTTAACGTCGTGTGCCGGCCGGCTATTCCTCAGCGGGCCGAGGCGGGGACCTGGCCGGGCTCGGCGCCCCTGACGATCGGCACGCGCACGGCATTGCCCCATTCGGTCCACGAGCCGTCGTAGTTGCGGACCGTGTCGAAACCCAGCAGGTACTTGAGCACGAACCACGTGTGGCTGGACCGTTCGCCGATGCGGCAGTACGCCACCACATCGTCGCCCGGCTTCAGCCCGGCCTCGTCCAGGTAGATGGCCTCGAGCTCTTCGCGCGACCGGAACGTCCCGTCGTCGGCCGCCGCCCGCGCCCACGGCACGGACGCCGCCGTCGGAATGTGGCCCCCGCGCAGGGCGCCTTCCTCGGGGTAGGCGGGCATGGTGGTGCGCACGCCGGTGTATTCCTCCGGAGAGCGGACGTCCACCAGCGGCTTGCCGAAGTGGTCCAGCACGTCGGTGAGGAACGCCCGGATGGGTGCGTCGTCGCGCTCGACGACGGGGTAGTCAACCGCCTGGGGCCGCGGCACCTCGGTGGTCAGTTCCCTGCCCTCCGCGATCCACTTGTCACGGCCGCCGTCCAACAACCGCACGTCTTCATGGCCAAACAGGGTGAAGACCCAGAGCGCGTAGGCCGCCCACCAGTTGCTCTTGTCCCCGTAGAGCACCACGGTTGTGTCGCGGCTGATGCCCTTGGCACCGAGCAGCGCGGCGAAGCCCTCGCCGTCCACGTAGTCGCGGGTGTCCGGATCATTGAGGTCGGTGTGCCAGTCGATCTTCACGGCACCCGGAATGTGGCCGGTCTCGTACAGCAGGATGTCTTCGTCGGACTCCACGACCACCAGCCCGTCCGCGCCCAGGTTCTCAGCCAGCCACTGTGTGGAGACCAGGCGGTCGGGGTTGGCGTAGGCGGCAAACTTCTCGTTGTGCTCGGTGGCAATGGGCATGGCAAACCTTTCCTTGACGTGCAGCTTGTCAGAGCGTGCAGACAGCCGTGCAAAACGGCCGGGGGACTTCTGTTTAGCCTAACCACCGGAGCAGGCAAAAGCTTCCGGGTCCTCACCCCGCGTCACATCGGGGCCGGGGGAGTGCCGGGCCCCTGGCGGAGCGCAGGGGCGGCCAGCCGGAGCGCAGCGGCCCCCTGGCGGAGCACCGGCGGCCGGCCGGCCCGGCTGTGGCCTGGCTTACACCGGCTGCCGCCGGCGGGCGGGGTAGCGTATCGTTTTGCTGGCGGCATTCCGGCCGCTGTGCATTCTCCGAGCCCATGTCAGGAAGGCAGCGGTTAGCCTACGTGCCCCAGATTGAACAGCTTTCACGCCGGACGCCGAAGGTGTCCGTGGACGAACTGCTGGCGGGCCTGCACCCGTCGCCGCGCTTCGGCGAAGTGTCCTTCGCCAGCTACCGCCCGGACCCGGCCCAGCCCTCCCAGAGCGAGGCCGTGAGGGCGCTGCAGCGTTTTGCCGCCGTGGTCGACCGGCCCAAGCCCAAGGGCTTCAGGAAGCTGTTCGGCGGCGGAAAGCCGGAGGGCCATTCCGGCATCTACCTGGACGGCGGATTCGGCGTCGGCAAGACCCACCTGCTCGCTTCGTTGTGGCACGCCGTTGACGGCCCGAAGGCCTTCGGCACCTTTGTGGAGTACACCAACCTGGTCGGCGCGTTGTCGTTCCGCAAAACCGTGGAAGCGCTCAGCAGCTACCGCCTGGTGTGCATCGACGAGTTTGAACTGGATGATCCCGGCGACACCGTGCTGATGTCGCGGCTGATGCGCGAGCTGGCCGACGCCGGGGTCAAGCTTGCGGCGACCTCCAACACACTGCCCGGTTCGCTGGGAGAGGGACGCTTTGCCGCCGTCGATTTCCAACGCGAGATCCAGGTGCTGTCCGACCAGTTCGAGGTCATCCGGGTGAACGGCGAGGACTACCGGCACCGGGGGCTGCCGGCAGCTCCCCAGCCGCTCAGCGACCACGAACTCAAGCGGCGGCTGCATGATTTCGATGGCAAGGTGGTGGCGGCCGACGAATTCTCCGATCTCGTCAACCACCTGGCCGGGGTGCACCCCAGCCGGTACAAGCAGTTTCTCGACGGCGTGGACGCGGTGGCCTGGCATAACGTGCACACGATCACCGAGCAGGCCGTGGCCCTGCGGTTCGTGGTGCTGGCCGACCGGCTCTATGACAAGGACGTGCCGATCATCGCCAGCGGCGTGCCGTTCGATGAGCTCTTCACCCCGGAAATGATGTCCGGCGGCTACATGAAGAAGTACTTCCGGGCGGTCTCCCGCCTGACCGCGCTGGCCCGGGAGGGCCAGGCCGGCGAACCCGCGGTCTAGCTGTCGCCGCGCGCGGCGCGCAGGAGCGGCCTCGCGACATGACCCGGCCTCACGACAAAGGGTGCCGGCTCGCCTCCCGGCGGTCCGGCACCCTCCTTGGCGTGCCCGGGACTAGGCGGACGGAGTGTTCCCGTCGGACGGTGCCTGGCCATCCCTGTCGCCAAACGTGTCGACGAAACCGGATGCCTTGGCCTGCAGGCCGCCTACCTGGCTGGAATACTTACCGCCGGTCTTGGCGTCGATGTAGTCACCGGCGCTGCCGACGGCACCCTTGATCTTGCCAGAGTGTTCTCCCACGAGACCGGCTGCCTTGTCCTTGAGTCCTCCGGCCCTGCCCTTGAGCTCGTCAAATACAGACACGGCCACCTCCTTTCCGACGGGGGGCCTTTCGCCCCTGCACATCCATCGTAGGGACCGCGCCGCGGGCGCTCAACGGCTAAACAGGGGCTTAAACAAGGAAGGCTCCCGTCGGGGGAGCCGTGGAATGGTGGGCGATACTGGGATCGAACCAGTGACCTCTTCCGTGTCAGGGAAGCGCGCTACCGCTGCGCCAATCGCCCCGGTGTGCCCGAGGCGGGCCGCTGGAGAAAACGATGAAAAAGAGAGCGGACGACGGGATTCGAACCCGCGACATCCACCTTGGCAAGGTGGTGCTCTAGCCAGCTGAGCTACGTCCGCGCGAAACGGTTTCCGGATCACTCCGGACTGCGTTCCAGTGGGCGATACTGGGATCGAACCAGTGACCTCTTCCGTGTCAGGGAAGCGCGCTACCGCTGCGCCAATCGCCCGTGATCTCTCACGAGATGTTTGCTGTGTCGCCGCAAACGAGGTGGGGACGGGATTCGAACCCGCGTATACGGCTTTGCAGGCCGCTGCCTCGCCTCTCGGCCACCCCACCGTGCCTATTCGCAGTTGCGCTAGGACCGGCCAGCGACGCTGGCACGTTACAGTGACTTGCGAGCGGACGACGGGATTCGAACCCGCGACATCCACCTTGGCAAGGTGGTGCTCTAGCCAGCTGAGCTACGTCCGCAAAAGTTTTCCATCACTTTTTCCGCGATCCTTCATCGAACGGCTCGCGGCGTCGCTGTGATTTCCAACGAGTAAAAACTCTATAGGACGATTCCCGCTTCGTCCAATCGACGCTGTGGCGGGTGAAACGACGAGGGCCGGCCGGGCCCGGGGGGCGATGGGCTCGGCGGCGGACCGGCCGAACCGTTCCGCGGCCCACCCGCAGCCCAGTTCCTCGCGAGCCCCAAAAACCACAGCTGTAACAACTGCCCAGGCGTCGTGGCCGGGTGATTTTTGTTTCAGCGCCTCCGTGGGCTAGCATTTCTAGACGTTGCAGGACGCGCCGGCGCATCCTCAGCAAACCCGGGCGATTGGCGCAGTGGTAGCGCGCTTCGTTCACACCGAAGAGGTCACTGGTTCGAACCCAGTATCGCCCACCACGGAATACATCCCCGGCCAGGCAGCATCGCCTGGCCGGGGATGCATTCGTTAACGGGCGCGGGGCCGGCCGCCGTCGCGCCGTCGCTGTGCATTGCGGACCAGAACGGTCAGTGGAACCTGAGAAGATTTCCTTATGACTGCACCACTTCTTGCGCATGCCACCGCCAACGGCCGCATGTACGCGCGCTCCACGTCGGAGCCGCCGTCGGTTCCCTCCATCACCACCGTGATCGCGCAGGAGCCGACCACGCTGGACGGTTGGTTCGCCCACATGGCGGCCACCTCCCTGGCCTCCGATGCCAGGCTGGCCGAAGCCGCCGGAGACCCGGGACGGCTGCGTTCGTTGGCGAAGGAAGCGACCCTGGCCGCCGACCGCTACCGGGATGCCGCCGCGCTGCGCGGGGACCGCGTCCACGGGTACTGCGAACAGGTGGCACTCAGGGCGCTGGACAGGGAGCACGACGTTGCGGGTGCCCGGGAGGCGCTCAAGGCCAACGGCGAAGAGGCATTCGCCGCCAGGTTCGACGAATGGTGGCAGCTCTACGGGGTGGAGCCCATCGCCCCGGAGATCACCGTCTGGAACCAGGAAGTCGGATACGCCGGCACGCTGGATCTCGTGGCCCGTATCGCGGGGCGCACCTGCCTGATTGACTTCAAGACCAAGGGCACGGACCGCAACGGCCAGGTCAAGGCGCTCAATGACAAGGTGGTCATGCAGTTGGTGGCCGGCATGAAGGCGCAGGAGTCGCTGGTCGACGCCGCGACGGGGAGCTGGGAGCCGTGGGCGCACGGTGACGATCCGCTGCTGCTGGGCGTGGCGATCGGTGAGACGGAAGTCCGGCCGATGCGCGCCAACCCCGAGGTGCTTCGATGGCACTGGTACCGCTTCTGCTCGCTGCGCCGGGCGTGGGAGACGCATCTGCAGGTAGCCGAGGCGGGCCGGGCGCTGTTGCCGATCGCGCCGCCCCCTGCGGCCGCCCTGCAGGCGGTCCAGCAGGCCCACTAAACTGGACCGGAACCCATCGGCAGCGTACTGAAGCGGCAACAGTGAGGACAAGAACTACATGGCGATCCTGAGTATCCGGATTATCGGCGACCCCGTGCTGCGGACCAAGGCGGAAGCGGTTACCGTATTCGGGCCGGAGCTGGCCAAGCTGGTGGCGGACATGGACGAAACCATGGAGGACGTCGACGGCGCCGGGCTGGCCGCCCCGCAGGTTGGCGTGAGCCTGCGCGTCTTCACCTTCCGCGTGGACGGCCGGCGCGGCCACGTGGTCAACCCGGTGCTCGAGCTCAGCGACGACTTCCAGGACGACGTCGCCGAAGGATGCCTGTCGATCCCCGCGCTCGGCTACCCGGTGCGCCGGCGCCGCTGGACGCGGGTGACCGGCCAGGACATGCACGGAAACCCGGTGGAGTACGAGGGCGAAGGGATGCTGGCCCGCTGTTTCCAGCATGAGGCCGACCACCTGGACGGAATCCTCTACATCGACCATCTCACCGGGGAGAACCGGAAGAACGCGCTGCGCTCCATCCGCAACGCCGGATACAACGGTGTGGCAGGCGAGACCCAGGCCCAGCGCGCGGCGCACGTCGGCTCCGGCTTCAGCCGCGGGCCGGCCGCGGCGGGCACCGGTTCCTTCGGGCAGCCGCTGGCATGACGGACGGCGGCAGGCGCTTGCGGGTCCTCTTCGCCGGCACTCCCGGCGTGGCCGTGCCCTCCCTCGACCGGCTCGTCGAGGATGGTTTCGAAATTGTGGCCGTGCTCACCCGGGAGGACGCGCCGGTAGGGCGTAAACGGGTCCTGACTGCCTCGCCGGTGGCGGCCCGCGCCGCGGAACTCGGCGTGCCTGTGATCCGGGCCAACCGGATCGACGAGGCCGCGGCCGATGCCATCCGGGCCGCCGCCCCGGATGTGGCGGCCATCGTGGCCTACGGCGGCCTCGTCCCGGAAGCCGCGCTCGGCATCCCCGAACACGGCTGGATCAACCTGCACTTCTCACTCCTGCCCGCGTGGCGCGGCGCCGCGCCGGTGCAGCACGCCATCATCAACGGCGACGACGTCGTCGGCGCCTCCACCTTCCAATTGGAGAAGGGGCTGGACACGGGCCCGGTGTACGGCACCCTGACCGAGGCGTTGCGCCCTGCGGACACCAGCGGCGAGGTGCTGGAGCGGCTCTCCCACAGCGGCGCCGTGCTGCTGTCGCAAACCCTGGCGGCCGTTGGTGCGGGCACAGCGGTGGCGGTGGCGCAGTCCGGCGATGTCAGCCTCGCGCCCAAGCTGTCCCTGGCGGACGGTCACATTGATTGGCGGCAGCCGGCGCTGGCCATCCGCCGCCGCATCAACGGCGTTACTCCCGAGCCCGGTGCCTGGACCATGCTCGACGGCCAGCGCTTCAAGCTGGGCCCGGTACGCCTGCGGCCCGAGCACCGCGGGCTGCCGCCCGGGGCCGTGAGGCTGTCCGGCGGCTCGTCGGCCTCGGCTTTTGTGGGCACGGGCTCCCATGCGGTGGAGCTGGACAGGGTCCAGCCGGCGGGCAAGAAAATGATGGATGCAGCAGATTGGGCCCGCGGGCTCGGACAGCGTGAGGACGTGCACTTCGAATGAGCGGCCGGAATGAAGGCAGCCGGAACAGCGGACGCCAAGGCGGCGGCGGCCAGGGGGCCGGCCGCCGTGATGCTGCCGGGCGGGAGCGCAACCGCGGCGGCACCAGGCAGTACTCCCGATCTGCTCCGTCGCAGCGGACGCGGGCGGCCGACCCGGCCCGGCTGGCGGCCTTCGAGGTGCTCCGCGCGGTGGAACGGGACGATGCGTATGCGAACCTGGTGCTGCCGGCGAGCATCCGCAAACACCGGCTGGACAAGCGCGACGCCGGCTTCGCCACGGAGCTGGCCTACGGCGCCCTCCGCGGTTTGGGCACCTACGATGCCATCCTGGCCCGCTGCGTGGACCGGCCGCTGGACCAACTGGATCCCGCGATCCTCGATGCGCTGCGTCTCGGCGCCCACCAGCTGCTGGCCATGCGGGTGCCGGCCCACGCCGCCCTGGACCAGACCGTCGGCCTGGCCCGCGCCGTGATCGGCGCGGGCCCCGGCTCGCTGATCAACGCCGTGCTGCGCAAGGTCACCGCCCGGGACCTGCGCGGCTGGACCGCCGAGCTGACCGCCGGTGAGACCGACCCGGTCAAGGCGGCGGCTTTGGAACACAGCCATCCCGAGTGGGTTGTGCGGGCCCTGCGGCAGTCGCTGGCGGGGCACGGACGCCGCGTGGACGAACTGGAAGACCTGCTGGCGGCCGACAACGCCGCGCCGGTCGTGAACCTGGTGGCCCTGCCGGGGTTGGGTTCGCTGGACGAGGCGATCGACGCCGGCGCGGAGCCCGGGGAACTGGTCGCGGGCTCCGCCCTGTATGCCGGCGGCGACCTCGGCCGGCTGGCCAGCGTGCGGGCCGGAACCACCCGCGTCCAGGACGCCGGCTCCCAACTCGTGGCGCTGGCCCTGGCCGCGGCCGCGCCGGTGACGCCGGGCGAGCGCTGGCTGGACCTCTGCGCCGGCCCCGGCGGCAAGGCCGCCCTGCTGGGCGCGCTGGCCGCCGAACGGGGCGCCACGCTGCTGGCCAATGAGGTGGCCGAACACCGTGCCGAGCTGGTCCGAAAGGCCCTGGCGCCGGTACCGGCCGGGGTGTGGGAGATCCGCACCGGCGACGGCCGCGACGTGGGCGACCTCTATGCCGGACAGTTCGATCGGATCATGGTGGACGCGCCCTGCACCGGGTTGGGGGCCCTGCGCCGCCGCCCGGAGTCGCGGTGGCGCCGGAAGCCCTCCGACGTGGCACAGTTGGGGCCGCTGCAGCGCGAACTGCTCGGCGCGGCCGTCGCCGCCGCAAAGCCGGGCGGCCTGATCGCCTATGTGACGTGCTCCCCGCACCCGGCGGAGACGACGGCGGTGGTCGCCGACCTGCTGCGCCGGAACCCCGGGCTGGAACTGCTGGACACCTCCTCCGTCCTCGACGGCGTCAGCCTCCCCGGGTACTTGGAAGCAGGACAACCCGGCGGCGACGCCGTGGGCCGGGCCGGCGGAACGACGGCGCAGCTGTGGCCGCACCGGCACGGCACCGATGCCATGTTCATGGCGCTGCTCCGCCGCACCAACTAGGCCAACACCGGTTCCGACATCCCACGACACACAGACAGGCAGGCAAGCATCCGATGGCACAGTGCTGCATCAATCCCAGCATCCTCTCGGCCGATTTCGTCAACCTCGAAGCCGAACTGCGGCGCATCAGTACCGCCGATGCCGTGCACGTGGACGTGATGGACAATCATTTCGTGCCGAACCTGACCATCGGGCTGCCGGTGGTGCAGCGGATCCGGGAAGTCAGCAGCCTGCCCCTGGACGCGCACCTGATGATCGCCGATCCGGACCGCTGGGCGCCGGCGTATGCCGAGGCGGGGATCGAATCTGTGACCTTCCATGTGGAGGCGGCGTCGGCCCCGGTCCGGCTGGCCAGGGAGCTGAGGTCCCGCGGGGCCAAGGCGGGCATGGCGCTGAAGCCGGCCACCGCCGTCGAGCCCTATCTGGATTTGCTCCCGGAGATGGACCTCCTGCTGATCATGACGGTCGAGCCGGGCTTCGGCGGGCAGTCGTTCCTGGACGTGACCCTGCCCAAGATCCGCAAGGCCGCCCGCGCCGTGGCGGGTTCGGGGCTCCCAGTGGCGATCCAGGTGGACGGGGGCGTCACCGAAGAGACCATCGTGCGGGCCGCCGAGGCCGGCGCCACCGTCTTCGTCGCCGGGTCCGCCGTGTACGGCAAGGCCGATCCGGAGCAGGCCATCGCCTCGTTGCGGGCCGCGGCCGGCCGGCAACCCCATTTCTGAGGCTCCTGTGACTGGTGTTACACGTTGTGACGGGAATGGAACGTGCCACGAGGCAGTTGTGAGAGCATAGTTACGCAAACACAAACGTGCTCCGGGGTCGGTGTAAGTCCGAACCGGCGGTTATAGTCCGCGACCCGCTGCCGAGAGTTCCGCCCGGAACTTCAAGCAGCGGTTGAACCGGTGAAATTCCGGTACCGACAGTTAAAGTCTGGATGGGAGAAGCACGTACAGGTGGCAGCCATAGGGCCACCGGGTACGGTCGATGACCGCGGCCCGGAGACCCCCCAAGCTTCCGCTCTGTCGTTCCCCGGAGTCGCCGCGGCTCGAAAGGAACGGCATGGATTTTCTGCGGTGGCTCTTTGAAGCCCAGATTCCCGTAGCCGGCAGCGCTCTGCTGCTGCGCGAAGTTCTGGGCAACGTCTTCGGCCTGCTCAGCGCGCTCGGCGGGATGCGCCGGAAGGTGTGGGCCTGGCCCATCGGCATCATCGGCAACGTGTTGCTGCTGACCGTCTTCCTCGGCTCGCTCTTCGGCTCCGCCAATACCGCCAACCTCCTGGGCCAGGCGGGCCGCCAGGTCATGTTCATCGCCGTGGCCGTCTACGGCTGGAGGCGTTGGCGCTCCGCACGCAGCGGCGAGGGCCACGCCATCACCCCGCAGTGGGCCAGCGGCAAGGCGCGCCTGGGCCTGGTCGCCGCACTGCTCCTGGGCACCGTCGCCCTGACCCCGATCTTCGCGGCCCTAGGCTCCTACGAACCGGTCTGGGCGGATGCCTGGACCTTCGTCGGTTCATTGCTGGCCACCTACGGCATGGCACGCGGATGGGTCGAGTTCTGGCTGATCTGGGTGGCGGTCGACATTGTGGGCGTGCCGCTGCTGTTCAGCGCCGGCTACTACGCCAGCGCCTTCATGTACCTCTTCTACGGCGGCTTCACGCTGGTTGGATTCTTCGTCTGGTGGCGGGCCAACGCGCTGGCCAAGCCCGGAG
Source organism: Arthrobacter sp. Cza30 (assembly GCF_059090765.1). Classification (NCBI taxonomy): domain Bacteria; kingdom Bacillati; phylum Actinomycetota; class Actinomycetes; order Micrococcales; family Micrococcaceae; genus Arthrobacter; species Arthrobacter sp. Cza30. Next base: position 191,023 of record NZ_JBNHGA010000006.1, read on the forward strand.
TCGAAACCCTGCATCCCGATCCGCGCATCGGGCGGCCGGCCGACGAGCAGGTGCAGGCGTGACGGATCAGGCGGCAGTCGGCACGGCCGGGGATTTCGCGCCTGCCGAGCAGCACGGCATGGAGCTTGCGCTGGACGCCGCCCGGCAGGGCGTCCGCGGAGCAAATCCACTCGTCGGCGCCGCCATCATCGACCCGCGGGGCGAGGTGCTCGGCGTCGGGTACCACCGGGGCGCGGGCACTCCCCACGCCGAAGTCGATGCGCTGGCCAACGTGCCCCGGGAACGCGCCGCAAACCTGGCGGACTGCACCATGCTGGTCACCCTGGAGCCGTGCAACCACCGCGGCCGCACCGCCCCCTGCTCCGGCGCCATCCTGGACGCGGGCGTTGGCTCGCTGGTCTACGCCACGGCCGACCCCACCGAGGCGGCCGCCGGCGGGGCGCGGCGGCTGGCCGAGGCCGGAGTCGCCGTGCGCACCGGGCTGCTGTCGGAGCAGGCGCTGGACCTGAACCATCGCTGGTTCGCCGCCCGGCGGGAAGCCCGGCCGTTCACCACGCTGCACGTCGCGCAGACGGTGGACGGGCTGATTGCCGCGGCAGACGGCACGAGCCAATGGATCACGGGGGAAGAGGCGCGGGCGGACAGCCACGGCATCCGCTCCCGCGCGGACGCCATCATCGCCGGCACCGGAACCATCGCGGCCGACAACCCGCGGCTCACCGCCCGCGACCGGGCCGGACGCGATACTCCCGGCCAGCCGCTGCGCGTGGTGATGGGGCGCCGGAAGGTCCCGGCCGACGCCGCCGTCCGCGGCACCGATGGCCGCTTCCTGCAACTGGCCACCCACGACCCGGCCGACGTCCTGGCCGAACTGGCACGGCGCGGCATCGGCCACGCCATGATCGAGGGCGGAGCGACCGTCGCCTCGGCTTTCCTGCGCGCCGACCTGGTGGACGAACTCGTGCTCTATCTGGCACCCCTGATGCTCGGCGCCGGCACCCGTGCGGTGGCCGACCTCGGCATCGGGACGCTGTCCGAGGCTGGACGCTGGCGTTGGGACACGGCCGGCGGCAGCACCCGAAACTTGGGCGCGGACCTGCGCCTGCACCTGGAACCCCTGCCGTCCCACGGCACTCAGAAAGGCAAATGAATGTTTACCGGAATCATCGCGGAACAAGGGCGCGTTGAATCGCTGGACCTGAGTCCGGCCACCGACAGCGCAGTGCTGACCTTCACCGCACCCGAAACGGCTGCCGGGCTCGGGCTCGGTGGGTCGATCGCCGTCAACGGCGTGTGCCTGACCGCAGTCGCGCTGGACGGCAGCCGGGTCAGCGTGGACGTGATGGGGGAGACCCTCACACGCACCACCACCGGATCGCTCCGGCCGGGTCAGCCGGTCAACCTGGAACGCTGCGTCCCGGCCGGCGGGCGGCTGGACGGACATGTGGTCCAGGGGCACGTGGACGGTGTTGGCACGCTGGCCGAACGCGAGGACCTGGGCGACTGGGAGCGGCTGCGCTTCACCGTTCCCGTGGAGCTGGCCCGCTACATCGCGGAGAAGGGCTCCATCGCCGTCGACGGCGTCTCGCTGACGGTCACGAACGTCAGCGATGCCGGTGCCGCGACGCAGTTCTTCGAAGTCGGCCTGATTCCCACCACGCTGGCCGACACCGGCCTGGGCGCGAAGCAGCCCGGCGACAGGGTCAACCTGGAGGTGGACGTGCTCGCCAAGTACGCCGAGCGGCTCCTGGCCTTCACCACCGGAGCCAGGGCATGAGCGCCGCGGTGGAGCCGCGGATCGCGCTCGACACCATCGAAGCCGCGGTGGCGGCCATCGCCGCCGGCCGCCCCGTCGTCGTCGTTGATGACGAAGACCGGGAAAACGAAGGCGACATCATCTTCGCCGCCGACGCCGCCACCCCCGAACTCATGGGCTGGACCATCCGCTATACTTCGGGCGTCATCTGCGTGCCGCTGCCGGCGGCACGGGCCGACGAACTGGGGCTGCCGCCCATGGTCGAAGTCAACCAGGATGCCAAGGGCACGGCCTACACGGTTTCCTGCGACGCGGCCGACGGCGTGACCACCGGCATCAGTTCCGCCGACCGTGCGCGCACCGCCGCGGTGCTCGCGGCGGCGGACAGCACTGCCGCCGACCTGACCCGGCCCGGGCACGTCTTCCCGCTGCGGGCGGTCGACGGCGGGGTGCTCGCACGGCGCGGACACACCGAAGCCGCCGTGGACCTGTGCCGGTTGGGCGGGCGTGCGCCGGTGGGCGTCATCGCGGAACTGGTGCACGATGAAGGGGACATGATGCGCCTGCCGGCGCTGCGGGCCTTTGCCGACGAGCACGGGTGCCCGCTGGTTTCGATCGAGGACCTCGCCAACCACCTGGCCGGAAACCCGGACACCGCCGGCCTGCCGAAGGCGGCGAACCATGGACGGTAAGGACATCCGCGAAAAGACTCCGGCCGCCACGGTCGAGGGCGGGCCCGCGGTCCAGTTGCCCACGGCCTTCGGCAGCTTCACCGCCCAGGCGTGGACCGATGCCGCCACCGGCGTGGAGCACCTGAGCATCACCTCGCAGGTCAGTCCGGCGGCCGAACCGCTGGTCCGGCTGCACTCCGAATGCCTGACCGGCGACGTGTTCGCCTCCTACCGCTGCGACTGCGGCGAGCAACTGGAGCAGGCGCTGGCCATGATCGGAGAGCACGGCGGTACGGTCCTGTACCTGCGCGGGCAGGAGGGGCGCGGCATCGGGCTGGCCAACAAGATGCGGGCCTATGCCCTGCAGGAAGCCGGCGCCGATACGGTGGAGGCCAACGAGCAGCTGGGCCTGCCCGTGGACGCGCGCGACTACTCCGCCGCCGCCGCCATCCTGCGGGCGATGGGCATCGGCGCCATCCGGCTGCTGAGCAACAACCCGGCCAAGAGCAGCATGCTGGCGGCGCTGGGCATCGAGGTGGTCGAAATGGTGGCCGCGGAAGTTCCCTTCCGGGAGCAGAACCGCCGCTACCTGGAGACCAAGCGGGACCGGATGGACCACCGGTTGGCCGTCCTGCAGACCACACCGGTGCAGCAGAGCTGACGCCGGCACCCGGCACGGCAAGGCAAACACGATCAACCACCGACGAGAGTTTCACGAAGGAAGAACATGAGCGGTCACGGAGCACCCACCATCGACATCACCGGCCTGCAGGCGGAGACCGGCGCGCTAAAGCTCGCCATCGTCGCCGCCAGTTGGCACACCGAGATCATGGACGGGCTGGTCGACGGCGCGCTGCGGGCGGCAACCGAGGCGGGGATCGGGGAGCCGGCCCTGGTCCGGGTGCCCGGGGCTTTCGAGCTGCCCGTCGCCGCCGCCCGGCTGGCACCCCACTATGATGCCGTGGTGGCGCTCGGCGTCGTAATCCGCGGCGGGACGCCGCACTTCGAGTACGTCTGCCAGGCCGCCACCGAGGGCCTGACCAGTGTCAGCGTGCAGACCGGCACGCCCGTGGGATTCGGGGTGCTGACCTGCGACACGGAGCAGCAAGGCCTGGATCGCGCCGGCCTGGCGGGCTCCAGCGAGGACAAGGGCCACGAAGCGGTGACCGCCGCCCTGGCGACCGCGGCCACGCTCCGAGGCCTCGGCGTCTAAAGCGCGGCGCGGAGGCATTCGTCACAATGGGAACGGCGGTTTGCCGCCCTCACGCGCTCCTGACGTAGTCTAAAGGGCGTGAAATCCTTCGAATCCCTGTTTGCGGAACTGAGCGAAAAGGCGCAGCAGCGTCCGGAGGGCTCCCGTACGGTAGCCGAGCTGGATTCCGGCATCCACGGAATCGGGAAGAAGGTCGTCGAAGAGGCCGCCGAAGTCTGGATGGCAGCCGAACACGAATCCGACGAAGCCGCCGCCGAGGAAATCTCCCAGCTCCTCTACCACCTGCAGGTCCTGATGATCGCCAAGGGCCTGCGGCTGGAAGACGTCTACAAGCATCTGTAGCGGGACGCCGCCAGTGCGCGGCGCCCCGCCCAGACCCAGGCCGATTCCACACTTGCGAGGCCCTGCTGCGGCCGAGACGATCCCAGAAAGACCCCCATGCTGCGTGTAGCTGTTCCCAACAAAGGTTCCCTGTCCGAAGCCGCCTCCGCCATGCTGGGCGAGGCCGGCTACCTCCAGCGCCGCGACAGCCGCGAACTGGTCATGACCGATGCCGACAACGACATTGAGTTCTTCTTCCTCCGCCCCCGCGACATCGCCGTCTACGTAGGCTCCGGCACCCTGGACGTCGGCATCACGGGCCGTGACCTGTTCCTGGACGCACAGGTCGAAGCCGTCGAGCTGATGAACCTCGGCTTCGCGGCGTCCACGTTCCGGTTCGCCGGCCCGCTCGGCGAGTTCACCAGCGCCGCGCAACTGAACGGCAAGCGCCTGGCCACCAGCTATGACGGGCTGCTGCGCAGCTACCTGGCCGAGCACGGGATCGACGCCTCCGTCGTCCGGCTGGACGGCGCGGTGGAGTCCTCCGTGCGCCTCGGCGTTGCCGACGCGATTGCCGACGTCGTGGAGACCGGCAACACGCTCCGGGCCGCCGGGATGGAAATCTTCGGGGACCCCATCCTGAAGTCCGAGGCCGTGCTGATCGGCCGCGCCGGGGAGACCCCGCCCAACGGACTGGACGTGCTGATGCGCCGGCTGCGCGGCGTGATTGTTGCCCGCGAGTACGTCATGATGGACTACGACATCCGCAAGGACCTCGTGGACGCCGCCGCGGCGCTGACCCCGGGGCTGGAGTCACCGACCATCTCGCCGCTGCGCGATACCGGCTGGGTGGCCGTGCGCTCGATGGTCCGCCGCACGCAGACCAACCGCATCATGGACGAGCTTTACGATCTCGGCGCCCGGGCCATCCTGGTCAGCACCATCCACGCCTGCCGTATCTGACTGCCCGGAGTAAGCCATGACTGTAGCCATCCGTGTGATCCCCTGCCTGGACGTCGACGCCGGACGCGTGGTCAAGGGCATTAATTTCGAAGGCCTGCGCGACGCCGGCGACCCGGTGGAACTGGCGCACCGGTACGACCGTGCCGGAGCCGACGAGCTGACCTTCCTGGACGTCACCGCCTCCTCCGGTAACCGCGAAACGACCTTCGACGTCGTGGCCCGCACCGCCGAGGAAGTCTTCATCCCGCTGACCGTGGGCGGCGGCGTGCGCGAGGTCGCCGACGTCGACAAACTGCTGCGCTTCGGGGCGGACAAGGCCGCCATCAACACCGCCGCGGTCGCGCGCCCCGACGTGATCGACGAGATCACCCGCCATTTCGGTTCCCAGGTGCTGGTGCTCTCGCTGGATGCCCGCCGGACCGACGATCCGGCGGTGGCTTCCGGATTCGAAGTCACCACGCACGGCGGGCGCAAGGGCACGGGGATCGACGCGGTGCAGTGGGCCCGCGAGGCGGCCGACCGGGGTGTGGGGGAGTTGCTGCTCAACTCCATCGACGCCGACGGGACCAAGGACGGTTTCGATCTGGAAATGATCCGGGCGGTACGGGCCGCGGTGAAGGTCCCGCTGATTGCTTCCGGCGGCGCCGGCAAGCCCGCGCATTTTCCGCCGGCCGTCGCCGCGGGGGCGGACGCGGTGCTGGCCGCCTCGGTCTTCCACTTCGGGCCCGACGACGCCATCGCGCAGGTCAAACAGGCGATCCGGGACGCTGGCTACCCGGTCCGCTGAGTCCGGGAGCCGGGGAAGCAGAAGTGTCAGAGGCCGATTTCGGCGCTGTCCAGCAGGGCCACGGCGTCGGCCTGGCCCTCGAAGGTGACCAGGGCATGCCTGGCCCGGCCGGAGGCATGCATCAGCAGTTCGCCCGGTTCTCCGACGATGGCCACCGAGACGGGTGCGCGCTTGGCCACGTGCCGCGGGCCGTCCGGACGCACCAGCACGATGCCCAGGTCCACTCCCCGGTAGAGCAAGGCCGCCCGCTTAATCAGGTCGCCCCACAGCGCCGCCGAATAATCCTCGTCCAGTGCCCGCGGCGCCCAGCGGTCGGTTGCCCGGCGGATGTCTTCGGTGTGGACGAAGAACTCCACCAGGTTGGCCACCGTGTCCACCGCCGGCACCCTGAACGGGGACCAGGCCGGCGGGCCGGCGCGGAAGGCCTCCACCAACTTGGCGTAGCCGGCCGGTTCCCGGGCTGTGTCCGCCACCTTGCGGGTGGCCTCGTCCGAAACCCTCGCCAGCGGCTTAAAGGCCAGGCCGAGGGCGGCACCCACACGGTGTTCACGAATGTACAGATGGGCGGCCAGTTCTGCGGTCGTCCACCCCTCACACAGGGTGGGTGAATCCGGCCCGGCAGCCAGCAAGGTCTCGGCCAGGACTTCACGGGACGGATTTACGTAATGCATCACCTTGAACCTAGCACGAAGAAGGCGCCTGCGGGCCGAGAAATGTGTACGTGCGCCCGTGCCGGCGCGGGCGGGAGCCTCCGGGACTTGGCACTAGACTTGTAGGGATGCCTTCCGAGTCTGATTCCCCCGCAACAGTGCCGTCCGCCGCCGGCGCAACGGCCCTCGACCCAGCCGTCGCCGACCGGCTCAAGCGCGACTCCGCCGGCCTGGTCGCCGCGATCGTCCAGCAGTTCGATTCCGGTGAGGTGCTGATGCTGGGTTGGATGGACGACGAGGCGCTGCACCGCACCTTGACCAGCGGCCGCGTGACCTTCTACTCGCGCTCGCGCCGGGAGTACTGGCGCAAGGGCGACACCTCCGGCCACGTGCAGTTCGTCAAGTCGGTGGCCCTGGACTGCGACGGCGACGCCCTGCTGGTCCGGGTGGACCAGGTCGGTGCCGCCTGCCACACCGGCACCCGCACCTGCTTTGACGGCCGGGGCCTCGACGCCGTCGCCGGCCACGGCGGCGAACCGGACGGCAGCCCGGGAGCGTCCGGCACCTGAACGGGCCCCATGACCACCGCAGTATCAGCCACTGAAGCGAAAGACAGATAACGCATGCAGGACCTTGGCGTCATCAGCCCCAGCCTGGAGGAATTCCGCGCGCTTGCCCGCGACCGCAGGGTCATCCCGGTCTCCATCAAGGTGCTCGCCGATGACCAGACTCCCATTTCCATCTACCGCAGGCTGGCCGATTCCCGGCCGGGAACCTTCCTGTTGGAGTCGGCCGCCGTCGGCGGAGTCTGGTCCCGCTATTCCTTCATCGGTGCCAACTCGCGGGCCACGCTCACGACCAGGGACGGGCAGGCGCACTGGCTGGGGGAGCCGCCGGTGGGCGTGCCGCGCACCGGGAACCCGGTGGAGGCGCTGCGCGCCACCGTGGAGGCGCTGCGGACCGAACGGTTCGACTCGCTCCCGCCGCTGACGTCCGGGCTGGTGGGATTCGTCGGCTGGGAGGCCGTGCGGCACTGGGAGAAGCTGACGTCCCCGCCCGAAGACGACCTGAACCTGCCCGAACTGGCCATGAACCTGGTCACCGACCTGGCCGTGCACGACAACGCCGAAGGCACGGTCACGCTGATCGCCAACGCCATCAACTTCGACAACCGCGACGAGCGCGTGGACGAGGCATGGCTGGACGCCGTCAAACGCGCCAAGCACCTGCTGGCGCAGCTCGCTGAACCGCTCGCCCAGCAGGTATCGGTGCTGGAAGACGCCGCCCTGGAAACCGCTGACCTGATGAACAGCGTGACGCACCGCTGGGCCCGGGAGAAGTATCTGGCGGCCGTCGACCGCGGCAAGGAAGCCATCGTCGACGGCGAAGTGTTCCAGGTGGTGATCTCCCGCCGGTTCGAGGCCGAATGTTCGGCCGAAGCCCTCGACGTCTACCGCGTGCTGCGGAACCTGAACCCCAGCCCCTACATGTACCTGTTCAGCCTCGAAGACGCCGACGGCGTGGGCTACTCGATCGTGGGATCCTCCCCGGAGGCGCTGGTCACCCTGACCGGCGACGAGGTCATTACCCACCCGATCGCCGGATCCAGGCCCCGCGGGCACAGCGTCGAGCATGACAAGGAACTGGCCGAGGAGCTGCTGGCCGACCAAAAGGAACGCGCGGAGCACCTGATGCTCGTGGACCTGGCCCGCAACGACATCTCCAAGGTCTGCACGCCCGGCAGCGTCGACGTCACGCAGTTCATGGAAGTGGAGAAATTCAGCCACATCATGCATCTGGTCTCCACCGTGGTCGGCCGGCTGTCGCCGGACAAGACCGCCTACGACGTGCTGGCCGCGACGTTCCCGGCGGGCACGCTCTCCGGCGCGCCCAAACCCCGCGCCCTGAGGCTGTTGGACGAACTGGAACCGCACCGCCGCGGCATCTACGGCGGCGTCGTCGGCTACCTGGACTTTGCCGGGGACATGGATATGGCCATCGCCATCCGCTCGGCGCTGCTGCGCGGCGGCGTCGCCTACGTCCAGTCCGGCGGCGGGATCGTGGCCGACTCCCAGCCGGAGGCCGAGGCGCTGGAGACGGTAAACAAGGCGGCGGCGCCGCTGCGGGCAGTGACCCTGGCGGCGCGGCTCCACCCGGCCAATCCGGCACACGTACCGGTCAGGGGGCAGCAATGAGCGAAGAGAACACCTCCCCGGCCCCGGACGCGGCACCGGCGCCACGGCCAGCCGCCGCGCGTTGGCGGCGCAAGGGCACCGTGGTGCTCGCCGCCGTCGTGATATCGCTGGCCGCCTTTGGCACCACGACGCAAACCTGGCTCACGGCCCGGTTCCCGGGGACCCGGGTACAGACCCCCGACGTGAGCGTGCCCGGCAGCGACGCCGCTACCGCGGTGACGGCCCTGGCGCTGGTGGCACTGGCCGCCGCCTTGGCCGCTTCCATCGCCGGCCGCATCGCCCGCATCGTGATCGCCGTGCTGCTGGCGGCGGCCGGCATCGGCATCTGTGCCGCCAGCATCACGGTGATCGCCAATCCGGCCGGGGCCGCTTCGGCGGCCATCGGGGAAGCGACCGGGCAGATCGGGGGAGAGGCCGCCGTCGGCATCACGGTCTTCCCTTACCTGGGCGCCGCCGCCGGTGTCCTGCTGTTGCTGACGGCCGTCTGGCTGCTGGCGGCCGGGCGTTCCTGGGCCGCGTCTAAGAAGTACGTGCCGGCAACCGAGCGGCAGGCCGACGGTATGCCGTCCGACCGGGCCGGCAGCGTGGATGAAATCGACAGCTGGGACCAGCTCAGCCGGGGCAACGACCCGACCGACTGAACCGCGACCGCGCGGCACCGGGCAGCGGGGCCGCCGGCGGCCGTGTCACACTGGCCTGCCGGGCCCGCAAACAATGGCAGAATGAAGTAGCAGAACCGTTTAGAGGGAGATACACCATGGGCAACCAGGCCACCGCCACCGAAACCGCGATGAAGACGGATCCGGCAGGCAGCATCCACGACGAGGTCATCGGCCACGGCAACAGCCCCGCCGCCTGGACCTGCGTGCTCATCATGATCTTGGGCTCCATCGTGGGAGGCATCGGCTTCGCCATGGCCTCGTCCCCGGTCTTCTGGGCCGGCATGGCAATCATGCTGATCGGCCTGATCGTCGGCTGGATCATGAAGAAGGTCGGCTACGGCGTGGACGGCAGCAAGATCCAGGGCAGCGGACACTGAACGTGACCGTTCTCGACGACATCATCGTTGGAGTCCGCGAAGATCTCGAGTCCCGGCGCGCCCAGGTTCCGTTGGCGCAGATCCAGCGGCTGGCCGCGGCCGCGCCGGCTCCGCGTGATGCTTACGCGGCCCTGGGCGGCAACGATTCGCCGCGAACCGCGCTCAAGGTGATCGCCGAGGTCAAGCGCAAGAGCCCCTCCAAGGGCGACCTGGCGTCCATCGCCGATCCGGCCCAACTGGCCGCCGGTTACGAACGCGGCGGTGCCGCCGTGATCAGCGTGTTGACGGAGCAGCGCCGGTTTAACGGCTCGCTCGCCGACTTCGACGCGGTGCGCGCCGCCGTGGACGTCCCGCTGCTGCGCAAGGACTTCAACGTCGACGAATACCAGATCTTCGAGGCACGCGCCCACGGCGCCGACCTGGTGCTGCTGATCGTCGCCGCACTGGACGACGAGCGGCTGAAGGCCCTGCTGGCGCTGACCCACGAACTGGGCATGGAGGCCTTGGTCGAGACGCATACCGCCGACGAAATCGACCGCGCCGTCGCCGTGGACGCACGCATCATCGGCGTGAACGTCCGCAACCTGAAGACCTTGGACGTAGACCGCTCAGTGTTCGCCGGATTGGCGGGCCGCATCCCCTCCGGCGCCGTGGTGGTGGCCGAATCCGGAGTCCGCGGAGTGGACGACGTGCGCGACTACGCCACGCAGGGCGCCGACGCCGTCCTCGTGGGCGAGGCGCTGGTCATCACGGGCGACCCGGAAGCCGCCGTAGCCGAATTCGGCGCGGCGGGCGCCGAGGCCATTGCCGCGCGCGGCTGAACCCGCGCGCCACACAACTTAAGAATCCCCAGGGGCAGGCAGGGCCGGTTGCGGCTGGCCGTCCTGCCTCCAGTAACAGACAGGACGGCCATGACGCAGAGCCCCGACACCCCGGTGGAGCCCGGAAACACCCAGGAACCGGCCGATGCCTTCCTGGCCGGCGGCAGCCTCCGCCATGCCCCCGGCCCCTATTTCGGTGCCTTCGGCGGGCGCTGGATGCCGGAATCCCTGATTGCTGCGCTGGACGAGCTGGAAGACACCTTCGAAAAGGCCAAGGCTGATCCGGAGTTCATTGCCCAGGTCACCGAGCTGAACAAGAACTATTCCGGCCGGCCGTCGCTGCTGACCGAAGCCAAGCGCTTCTCCCAACATGCCGGCGGCGCCCGGATCTTCCTCAAGCGCGAGGACCTGAACCATACCGGCTCCCACAAGATCAACAACGTGCTGGGCCAGGCCCTGCTGGCCCAGCGGATGGGCAAGACGCGCATCATTGCGGAGACCGGTGCCGGCCAGCACGGCGTGGCCAGTGCCACCGCCGCCGCGCTGCTCGGCATGGAGTGCGTGGTCTACATGGGTGCCGAGGACACGCGCCGGCAGGCCCTGAACGTGGCCCGGATGGAGCTGCTCGGAGCCACCGTCGTGCCCGTCACCGCCGGGTCCCAGACGCTCAAGGACGCCATCAACGAGGCCCTGCGCGACTGGGTGACCAATGTGCACAACACCCACTACCTGCTGGGCACCGCCGCCGGCGCCCACCCCTTCCCGGCGCTCGTCCGCTATTTCCACGAAGTCATCGGCGAGGAAGCCCGCGCGCAGATCCTGGACCAGACCGGCCGGCTGCCGGACGCCGTCTGCGCCTGCATCGGGGGCGGTTCCAACGCCATCGGCATCTTCCACGGCTTCCTCGACGACCGGAACGTCGCGCTGTACGGCTTTGAAGCCGGCGGCGACGGCGTCGACACCGGCCGCCACGCCGCAACCATCACGCTGGGCCGGCCCGGCGTGCTGCACGGCGCGCGCTCCTACCTCATGCAGGACGAGGACGGCCAGACCATCGAGTCGCATTCGATCTCGGCCGGACTGGACTATCCCGGCGTCGGCCCGGAGCATTCCTACCTGTCGGACATCGGCCGGGCCACTTACGAGCCCGTCACCGACAGCGAGGCGATGGACGCTTTCCGGCTGCTGTGCCGCACCGAGGGCATCATCCCGGCGATCGAGTCGTCGCACGCCCTGGCCGGGGCGCTGCGGGTGGGCAAGCGCCTGACCGAGGGCAAGGATCATCCGCAGGACGTCGTCATCGTCGTGAATCTTTCCGGCCGGGGCGACAAGGACGTCGCCACCGCGGCGGAGTGGTTCGGCCTGCTGCCGGACGAATCGCCCGAGGCCGAAATCGGCTCCGAAGGAGAGCAGCTGTGAACAATACCGCCATCGCCAGCAAATCGGCTGCGGCCATCGACCGGGCCCTGGCCGACGGCCGGACCGCCCTGATCGGCTATCTGCCCGCCGGCTACCCGGATGTCCAGACCACCATCGACGCCGCCGTCGCGCTGGCGGAGAACGGCGTCGACGTCATTGAGATCGGCATTCCGTACTCCGACCCGGTGATGGACGGCGCCGTCATCCAGGCCGCCACCGTGCAGGCGCTGAAGGACGGCTTCCGAGTCAGCCAGGTGTTCGACATCGTCGCCGGCATCACCGCCCGCTGCGACGCCGCCGTGCTGGTGATGACGTACTGGAATCCGGTCCTGCGGATGGGCGTCGACGAGTTCTCCCGGCGGCTGGCCGAGGCCGGCGGCGCCGGGCTGATCACCCCGGACCTGATCCCGGACGAGGCGGCCGAATGGTTCGAGGCTTCGGACAAGTACGGGCTGGACCGCGTGTTCCTGGTCGCCCCGTCCTCCTCCCCGGAGCGGATGGCGATGACGGTCAGGGCCAGCCGCGGTTTTGTCTACGCGGTGTCGATCATGGGCGTCACCGGTGCCCGCGAGAGCGTTTCCGGCGCCGCCGAGCGCGTGGTCCGGTCGGCGCACGAGGCCGGAGCCGAACGGGTCTGCGTCGGCCTGGGCGTCTCCAGTCCCGAGCACGTGCGCGAAATCGGCGCGTATGCCGAGGGCGCCATCGTGGGCACCGCGCTGGTGGCCGAACTCGGCAACGCCGGTGTGCCTGCACTGGGCAAGCTCGCGGCGCGGCTGAGCGAAGGCACAGCCCGGGCCTGACAGAATAACCGGTGGCCGGCGGTTTGCCGCGGGCCGCGCCCGACCCGCAACTCCGGCCAAGAGGACTCAACTGGTGTACAGCACGACTATTGCAACGGCCGTACCGGCCTCCATCCCCAGCCCCGGCTGGTCCGGATTCAGCATCGGCCCGCTCACCATCCATGCCTATGCCCTGTGCATCCTGCTGGGCATCGTTGCGGCCATCTGGCTCACCCACCGCCGTTGGAAGGCCCGCGGCGGGCCGGAGGAGTTCATCTGGGACGTGGCCATCTGGGCCATCCCGTTCGGCATCGTCGGCGGCCGGCTCTACCACGTGTTCTCCTCGCCCGACGCGTACTTCGGGCCGAACGGCGACCTGGGCCTGATCCCGCAGATCTGGCGCGGCGGGCTGGGGATCTGGGGCGCCGTGGCACTGGGCCTGGTCGGTGCCTGGATCGGCTGCCGCCGGGCCGGCTTCAAGCTGCCGGCCTTCATGGACGCCGCCGCACCCGGCGTGCTGCTGGCACAGGCGATCGGCCGCTGGGGCAACTGGTTTAACCAGGAACTCTTCGGCGCTCCCACCACGCTGCCCTGGGGTCTGGAGATCGACGCCGACAACCCCAACTTCCCGGCCGACGCGGAACCGGGCACGCTGTTCCACCCCACCTTCCTCTACGAGTCGCTGTGGAACCTGGCGGGCGTGGCCCTGCTGCTGCTCCTGGACCGGCGCTTCAAGTTCCGCCGCGGCATGCTGTTCTGGCTGTACGTCGCGTTCTACACCCTCGGCCGGGTCTGGATCGAAATGCTGCGCATCGACGACGCCGAAATGATCACGATCTTCGGCATCACCCAGCGGCTGAACGTCTGGACGTCGCTGCTGCTGCTGGTCGCCGCCGTCGTGATCTTCATCGTGCTGGCGCGCCGTCCGCGGACCGCGGAGACCGACTCCCTGTACCTGCCGGGCCGCGAGCCCTCGGCAGTCGCGGCGGGGGTCGAATCCGGGCATGCCGCGGCCCGGCAGGAAAACGCCTCCAAGCACGACGGCGGACCCCGCGCCGGCGGGGCCGGATCCTCCGTGATCGCGGGGGGTAAGGCCAAAACCGCTGCCGGGACGCCCGACGCGAAGGACGGAGATCCTGCCGCAGACGAGGCTCCCGCGGCCGAGGACGGCGGGCAGCCCGCCGATGCGGCCAAGCCCGCAGCCAGCCCCGCGGATGCCGCCAAGCCCGCCGCCGCCGAGCCCGCGGATGCTGCTGCAAAGCCCGTGGATGCGGCCAAGCCCGCCGATGCTGCTGCCAAGCCCGCGGATGCCGCCAACCCCGCGGATGCCGCGGCCGGGAACGACCCGCTCGGGGCGGACAACAACCGCAGCCAGCACTAGTTTTCCCCGCGCAGCCGCCGGAACGCAGCCTCCTGACGTTCCGGCGGCCTCGTGCGCTCCGGGCTGCCGTCAACAATCCGAAAAGCGGTCGGTAAAAAACCCGAAAAGCCTGTGTTGCGGGGTCCCCGCCGTGCTATCGTCGCTCTACCGCAGAACACACTCGTTCCGTGGCCGGTCCGCCCTCACCGGCGACCCGAACACATCAGTACGCACCTCCCGGACCACCGACCGGGCGCAGGCATGCGGCGTACCGACCACACTGACGTGGATTCTCCGCCGGACAAGGCGCACCACCCAGTGCGGTCCCGGCGGCCGTGGCCGATCAACCGCACAGTTCATCCTGGCGGCCCCATCCGACCCCTGGACACCGAATGCGCTGTGCGGGGTGAGCTGGCCACAGAATCCATGGCATCACGGGCCTGCTTGCTCGAGCGGGCCCGGGCGGGGCCAGCGCCGTCCCCTTCTCACCTACATCCAGGAGAAGGAAGTTCAGATGACTCCTCCGTTCAAGGGGTCGAGTACCCCGCGCAGCCTCGGCGGCGGACACGAACGCCGGCACACCACGGTGCCCTCGCCGTTCAGTCGTTTCGCCGCCTACCCGGAGAAAACCGGACTCTACGACCCCGCCCACGAAAAGGACGCCTGCGGCCTGGCGGTGATTGCCACCCTGCGGGGCGGGCCGGGCCACCACATCGTCGACGCGGCGCTGACGGCGCTGCGCAATTTGGAACACCGCGGCGCGGTCGGCGCCGACGAAGGAACCGGCGACGGCGCCGGGTTGCTCACCCAGATCCCCGATGAATTCTTCCGCGCGGTGGTGGGCTTTGAACTGCCGGCACCCGGCCTGTATGCCGCCGGAACCGCGTTCCTGCCCAGCGACGAGTCTGAGGCGGCGGTAGCGCGGGACGGCGTGGAGGCCATCGCCGCCTCCGAGGGCCTCACAGTCCTCGGCTGGCGCGACGTCCCGGTGGTGGCCGAACTGGTCGGCGCCATGGCGCGGTCCTGCATGCCCCACTTTGCCCAGGTGTTCCTGGGCCTCGACCCGGCGGCAGCCGGCAGCAGCGATGTGGATGCCCGCGTTTTCCGCGTCCGCAAGCGCGCTCAAAACAAGTTCGGCGTGTATTTCCCGTCGCTGTCGTCCAAGACCATCGTCTACAAGGGAATGCTGACCACCGCGCAGCTGGAACCCTTCTACCCGGACCTCTCCGACCCCCGCTTCAAGACGAAACTGGGCATCGTCCACTCCCGCTTCTCCACCAACACGTTCCCCTCGTGGCCGCTGGCCCAGCCGTTCCGCACCATCGCGCACAACGGCGAGATCAATACGGTTAAGGGCAACCGCAACTGGATGCGGGCCCGCCAGTCGCAGCTGAAGGGCCCCCTGCTGGGCGACACGCCGGAAGAGCTTTTCCCGATTTGCACGCCCGGCGCCTCCGACTCCGCCTCCTTTGACGAAGTCGCCGAATTGCTGATGCTCGCGGGGCGCCCGATTACGCAAGCGATCATGATGATGATTCCCGAGGCGTGGGAGAACCACGCCACGATGGACCCCGAGCGCCGCGCCTTCTACCAGTACCACTCGATGCTGATGGAGCCGTGGGACGGACCCGCCGCCGTTTCCTTCACCGACGGCCGGCTCGTCGGCGCCGTGCTCGACCGCAACGGCCTGCGCCCGGCCCGCTACTGGGTCACTGAGGACGGGTTGGTCGTGCTGGCCTCGGAGGTCGGGGTCGTCAACATCGATCCCGCCACGGTGGTCAGGAAGGGCCGGGTCTCGCCGGGGAAGATGTTCCTGGTGGATACCGAGGCCGGCCGGCTGGTCGAGGACGAGGAGATCAAGGCCGACGTCGCGGCCGCCAACCCGTGGGGCGAATGGCTCAAGGACAACATGATCCGGCTGGAGGACCTGCCGGAACGCGAGCACGTGGTGCACACCGCCGCGTCGGTCAACCTCCGCCAGCGGACCTTCGGCTACACGCAGGAAGAGCTGCGGATCCTGCTGGGCCCGATGGCCCGCACCGGCGCCGAACCGCTGGGGGCCATGGGCACCGACACCCCGATCGCGGTGTTGTCCAAGCGCCCTCGGCTGCTGTTCGACTACTTCGTGCAGTCCTTCGCCCAGGTGACCAACCCTCCGCTGGACGCCATCCGCGAAGAACTCGTGACCTCGCTGCGTTCGTCGATCGGCCCCGACGGCAACCTGCTGGCGACCGGCCAGGTGCGCACCACCCAGGTGGCGCTGAACTTCCCCGTGATCAACAACGACGAACTGGCCAAGATCGCCGCGATGGAAGACGAGGAGGGCAGCCGCCTCGCGCTGAAGGTGAGCGGCCTCTACCGGCCCGACGGCGGCGCCGCCGAGTTGTCCGCCCGGCTGCAGGAAATCTGCGAAAAGGTCTCCGGCGCCGTCAACCGCGGCGTGAAGTTCATCGTGCTCTCGGACCGGGACTCGAACGCCCGATGGGCTCCCATCCCGTCGCTGCTGCTGACGAGCGCCGTGCACCACCACCTGCTCAAGAGCGCCAACCGGACCAAGATCTCGCTGCTGGTGGAAGCCGGCGACGTGCGCGAGGTCCACCACGTCGCCGCCCTGATCGGGTACGGCGCCTCCGCCGTCAATCCGTACCTGGCGATGGAAAGCTGCGAGGAACTGGTGCGCAACGGCGACCTCCAGGGCGTCACCGCGGCCCAGGCCGTGCAAAACCTGATCAAGGGCCTGGGCAAGGGCGTGCTGAAGATCATGTCCAAGATGGGCATATCCACCGTCCCCTCCTACTGCGGTGCCCAGACGTTCGAAGCGATCGGACTCGCCCAATCCTTGGTCGACCAGTACTTTGCCGGCACCCAGTCGCAGCTCGGCGGCGTGGGCCTGGACGTCATCGCCGCCGAGGCCGCGGCACGGCACGCCCAGGCTTACCCCGCCGACGGGATCGAAGACCCCCACCGGTCGCTCGAGAACGGCGGCGAGTATCAGTGGCGCCGCGAAGGACCGCCGCACCTGTTCAACCCGGAGACGGTGTTCCGGCTGCAGCATGCCACCCGCGAACGGCGCTACGACGTGTTCAAGGCCTACACCCGCGGCGTGGACGACCAGGCGAAGGACCTGATGACGCTCCGCGGCCTGTTGAAGTTCAAGGCCGGCGCCCGCCCGCCCGTGCCGCTGGAGGAGGTCGAACCCGTCTCGAGCATCGTCAAGCGGTTCTCCACGGGGGCCATGAGCTACGGCTCCATCTCCCAGGAGGCGCACGAGACGCTGGCCATCGCCATGAACCGGCTGGGCGGGAAATCGAACACCGGCGAGGGCGGCGAGGACGTGGACCGGCTGCTGGACCCGGAGCGCCGTTCGGCGATCAAGCAGGTGGCCTCCGGCCGGTTCGGCGTCACCAGCCTGTACCTGACCAACGCCGAGGACCTCCAGATCAAGATGGCCCAGGGAGCCAAGCCCGGCGAGGGCGGCCAGCTGATGAGCCAGAAGGTCTACCCGTGGGTGGCCCGGACCCGGCATTCGACACCGGGCGTGGGCCTGATCTCGCCCCCGCCGCACCACGACATCTACTCGATCGAGGACCTGGCGCAGCTGATCTACGACCTCAAGCGCTCCAACCCCTCGGCACGCGTGCATGTGAAGCTGGTGTCCGAAGTCGGGATCGGCACCGTGGCGGCCGGCGTGACCAAGGCGAAGGCCGACGTAGTCCTCGTCTCGGGGCACGACGGCGGCACCGGGGCGAGCCCGCTGAACTCGCTCAAACATGCCGGAGCGCCCTGGGAACTGGGGCTGGCCGAGACGCAGCAGACGCTGATGCTCAACGGCCTGCGGGACCGGGTGGTCGTGCAGGTGGACGGGCAACTGAAGAGCGGCCGCGACGTGGTGATCGCGGCGCTGCTGGGCGGCGAGGAGTTCGGCTTTGCGACGGCGCCGCTGGTGGTCTCCGGCTGCATCATGATGCGCGTCTGCCACCTGGACACCTGCCCCGTGGGGGTTGCCACGCAGAACCCGGAACTCCGCCGCCGGTTCACCGGCAAGCCCGAGTTCGTGGTGAACTTCTTCGAGTTCATTGCGGAGGAAGTGCGCGAACTGCTGGCCGGGCTGGGCTTCCGCAGCCTGGCCGAGGCCATCGGACACGCGGAGCTGCTGGACACGCGCGAAGCGGTCGACCACTGGAAGGCCGACGGCCTGGACCTGTCACCGATCCTGCGCGGCTACGGCACCGACTCCGACATTCCGCTGCGCAACATGACCACGCAGAACCACGAACTGGACAAGCACTTCGACAACCAGTTGATCGCCATGAGCTCCGACGCGCTGACCAACCGCGAACCGGTGCGGATCAGCCTGGACGTGATCAACACCGACCGGGCCGTGGGCACGATGCTCGGCCACGAAGTGACCAGGCGATTCGGCATCCAGACCCTGGCGGACGACACCATCGACGTGACGCTGACCGGCCAGGCCGGGCAGTCGCTGGGCGCCTTCCTGCCCGCCGGCATCACCCTGCGGCTGCTCGGCGACTCGAACGACTACGTCGGCAAGGGGCTCTCCGGCGGACGGATTATCGTCCGGCCGGACCGGGCCAACACGTTCGCGTCCGAACGCAACGTGATTGCGGGCAACGTCATCGGTTACGGCGCCACCAGCGGCGAGATGTTCCTGCGCGGCCAGGTGGGCGAGCGGTTCCTGGTCCGGAACTCGGGTGCCACCGCCGTCGTCGAAGGAATCGGCGACCACGGCTGCGAGTACATGACCGGGGGACTGGCCCTGGTCCTGGGCCGGACCGGCCGCAACTTCGGCGCCGGCATGTCCGGCGGCGTGGCCTACGTGCTGGACCTGGACCCGGGCATGCTGAACACGCAGAGCACCGGCAACGGCGAATTGCAGCTGCTGCGGCCGGACCCGGCGGACGAAGGGACCATCGCTTCCCTGCTGAAGAAACATGCGGAGGAGACCGGTTCCCGGCTGGCCGCGCGCCTGCTGGAGGACCTCGAAGGCACCCTGGCCCGCATCACCAAGGTGCTGCCGCGCGACTACGCGGCGGTGCTGCAAGCCCGGGCGAACGCCGAAGCCGAAGGGTTGGACCCCGACGGCGACGTTGTCTGGACCCGAATCCTGGAGGTAACCGGTGGCTGATCCACGCGGATTTATGAAAGTTCGAGAACGCCAGACCCAGCCCCGCCGCCCTGTTCCCGTGCGGATCATGGACTGGAAGGAAGTCTACGAGGCGCAGGAAAAGGGCGTGCTCCGCAGCCAGGCAGGCCGCTGCATGGACTGCGGCATCCCGTTCTGCCACCAGGGCTGTCCGCTGGCCAACCTGATCCCGGAGTGGAACGACCTGACCTGGCGCGGCAAGGACCAGGAGGCGATTGAGCGGCTGCACGCCACCAACAACTTCCCCGAATTCACCGGCCGGCTGTGCCCGGCGCCGTGTGAGGCGGCCTGCGTGCTGGGCATCAACCAGCCGGCGGTGACCATCAAGCAGGTGGAAGTGTCCGTCATCGAGGAAGCCTTCGACCAGGGCTGGGTGACTCCGCACGCGCCGGAGCGGCTGACCGGTCACACGATCGCGATCGTCGGATCCGGCCCCGCGGGGCTGGCCACGGCGCAGCAGCTGACGCGAGCGGGCCACACCGTGGCGGTGTACGAGCGCGACGACAAGGTGGGCGGTTTGCTGCGGTACGGCATTCCCGACTTCAAGATGGAGAAGCACTACTTGGACCGCCGGCTGGAGCAGATGCGGGCCGAGGGCACGCGCTTCCGCACCGGCATCGAGGCGGGCAAGGACATCAGCTGGGATCAGCTGCGCCGCCGCTACGACGCCGTGGTGATCGCGACCGGTGCCACCGTGCCGCGGGACCTGCCGATCCCCGGGCGCGGGCTGTCCGGCGTGCACTTCGCCATGGACTACCTGGTGCAGGCCAACCGGGTGGTGGCCGGCGAGGCGGTCCCGGACCAGATCGACGCCCGGGGCAAGCACGTGGTGATCCTGGGCGGCGGCGACACCGGCGCGGACTGCCTCGGCACCGCGCACCGGCAGCAGGCGGCCTCGGTGACCACCCTGGCCATCGGCAAGCAGCCGCCGGCCCAGCGTGCGTCGCACCAGCCGTGGCCGACGTTCCCCGCGCTGTTCGAAGTGGCCAGCGCCCACGAGGAAGGCGGCGAGCGGACCTACCTCGCCTCCACCGTGGAGTTCGTGGGCGAGAACGGCGTGCTCACGGCGCTGAAGGTCGCCGAGACCGAGTTCGTGGACGGCAGGCGGGTGCCCAAGCCCGGCACGGAGCGGGAAATCCCGGCGGACCTGGTGTTCCTGTCCCTGGGCTTCACCGGTCCGGAGCACGCCGGGATCGACGCGCAGGTCAACGCTACCTTCGACGAGCGCGGGAACGTCGCCCGCGACGGCGGCTACATGACCGGCGCCGAGGGCATCTTCGTCGCCGGCGACGCCGGGCGCGGACAGTCCTTGATCGTGTGGGCGATCGCCGAGGGGCGCGCCTGCGCGGCCGCCGTCGACCGGTGGTTGACCGGTACCACGCGGCTGCCGGCGCCGGTGGCCCCGGAAGACCGTGCGATCGCGGTGCTGCCCTAGCGGCGGCAGGCCTGCGCGATGGCCGCATTCTGATTAGGGTAGGGATATGAGACGCGCAAAAATCGTTGCAACCTTCGGCCCTGCCATCGCCAGTTACGAGAGCACCTTGGCCGTCCTCCAGGCGGGCGTGGACGTGGCCCGGATGAACATGAGCCACGGCGACTACCGCGTGCATCAGCAGACCTACGACAACGTCCGCAAGGCGTCGGCCGAACTGTCCAAGCCGGTGGGCATCTTCGCCGACCTGCAGGGCCCCAAGATCCGCCTGGGGCGCTTCGTGAACGGCCCCCACCACCTGGCGGTGGGGGACCGCTTCACGATCACCACCGAGGACGTGGAGGGAACCGCCGAGCAGTGCTCGACCACGCACAAGGGCTTGCCGGGCGACGTCAAGGTGGGCGACTCCCTGCTCATCGACGACGGCAAGGTGGCGCTGAAGGCCATCGAGGTCGACGACGTCAAGGTGGTCACGGAAGTCACCGTGGCGGGTGCGGTGTCCAATAACAAGGGCATCAACCTGCCCGGCGTCGCGGTCAACGTCCCGGCCCTGAGCGAGAAGGACGAGGAAGACCTGCGTTGGGCGCTCAAGACCGGCGTCGACATGGTGGCCCTGTCCTTCGTGCGCAACGCCGGCGACGTCCGGCGGGTCCACGAGATCATGGACGAGGAGGGACGCCGCGCCCCGGTGATCGCCAAGATCGAGAAGCCGCAGGCCGTGGACGCCATCGAAGAGATCATCGACGCGTTCGACGCCATCATGATCGCCCGCGGCGACCTGGGGGTGGAGTTGCCGCTGGAGGACGTTCCGCTGGTGCAGAAGCGCGCCGTCGAACTCGCCCGCCGCTGGGCGAAACCGGTGATCGTGGCCACCCAGGTGCTCGAGTCGATGATCGACAACCCGCGGCCCACCCGGGCCGAGGCATCGGACTGCGCCAACGCCGTGCTCGACGGTGCGGACGCGGTCATGCTCTCGGGCGAAACCAGTGTGGGCAAGTACCCGCTGGAGACGGTCCGGACCATGGCCCGGATCATCGAGTCCACCGAGCAGCACGGGCTGGACCGCATTCAGCCGCTGGGCAGCCAGCCGAAGACCCGCGGCGGCGCCATCACCCGGGCGGCCGTGCAGATCGCCGACCAGCTCGACGCCAAGTACATCTGCGCGTTCACCCAGTCCGGCGACTCGGCCCGCCGGCTCAGCCGGCTGCGCCCCGGACGGCCGGTCTTCGCGTTCACCCCGCTCCAGTCCACCCTGAACGTGCTGTCGCTGACCTGGGGCATCCAGCCGCTGGTCGTGGAGTTCGTCGAGCACACGGACCAGATGACCGCCCAGGTGGACCGGATCCTCTACGAGCGCGGGCTGGTCGAGATCGACGACCTGGTCGTCATCGCCGCCGGTTCGCCCCCGGGCAAGGCCGGTTCCACCAACTCCCTGAAGGTGCACCGGGTGGGCGA
Organism: Arthrobacter sp. Cza30; assembly: GCF_059090765.1. Classification (NCBI taxonomy): domain Bacteria; kingdom Bacillati; phylum Actinomycetota; class Actinomycetes; order Micrococcales; family Micrococcaceae; genus Arthrobacter; species Arthrobacter sp. Cza30. The sequence continues at coordinate 213,048 of NZ_JBNHGA010000006.1, forward strand.
CCTAGCGGACGCCGGCGAACTGCTGGACGGCCAGCCGCACCCCCGGCCCGAGCGGGTCGGCCCCTGGCCGTCGTCGTAGGCGAAGGGCCGCTGCAGGCCAAGGACAGCAAAACGGCCTCCGGATCATTCCGGAGGCCGTTCGCGTTGCCTTGGTTCGACGTTCCCGCTGCCTAGTTCGCCGTTCCCGTTGCCTTAGTTCACCTGGTTGATGATCGTCTCGGCGACCTCGCGCATGCTCAGCCGGCGGTCCATCGACGTCTTTTGGATCCAGCGGAACGCTTCGGGCTCGGTCAGGCCCATCTTGGTGATGAGCAGGCTCTTGGCCCGCTCCACGAGCTTCCGGGTCTCGAACTGCTCCTGCAGGTCGGATACCTCGGATTCCAGGGCGGCGATCTCTTCGTGTCGGGAGAGCGCGATCTCGATGGCCGGAATCAGGTCCGCGGGCGTGAAGGGCTTCACCACGTACGCCATCGCACCGGCGTCGCGGGCGCGCTCCACCAGCTCCTTCTGACTGAACGCCGTCAGCAGGACCACGGGGGCAATGCGTGCCTTGACGATCTGTTCCGCGGCCGAGATGCCGTCCATCACGGGCATCTTCACATCCATGAGGACCAGGTCCGGCTTCAGTTCCTGGGCGAGTTCCACGGCCTTTTCGCCGTTGTCGGCTTCGCCAACGACGTCGTAGCCCTCGCCCCTCAAAATTTCGACGATATCCAGGCGGATCAGTGTCTCGTCCTCCGCGACGACGACGCGGCGAGCGGGGACAGACTCGGTTTGTTCAGACACTGGCGCTCCTAGAGTGTTGCGTTGCCATTGGCATGGCGTCGGTTCCGTGAAATAGCCTATCGGCATGTAGAGTAGATTCGCGCACCGGGCAGCATGACGGTTTTCACAGTTGGAGACCGGCTCCGCGACCGGCGCAGGCCCGAGTGGCGGAATGGCAGACGCACCGCACTCAAAATGCGGCGGGTAAAACCGTGTGGGTTCGAATCCCACCTCGGGCACAAAAGGCTCCCTTCGGGGGGCCTTCGTGTTTAACCCGCGGCCACGCCCTTGCCGCTGCGCCCCTTCCGGGTGTCGAATCTGTTAAGAGCAGGTGAGTGCGCAGGACGACGATGCCTACGACGCCAGGAGGCGCTCATGTCGGGGAAATCGGCCAACGGGTTGGCGAAGGGTTCTGGACGCAGCGCCGATCTGCGCCGGGCGGAGGTCTCCGCCGCGGCAACGGTGTCCCGGCCGGAGCAGATCCGCAACGTGGTGCTGGTGGGCCACTCGGGTGCCGGGAAGACCATGCTCGCGGAGGCCCTGTTGCTGGCGGCGGGGGCCACGAACCGGATGGGTTCGATCGTCGACGGCACCACCGTCAGCGACTCGGATCCCTCCGAGATCCATCAGCAGCGTTCCGTCGTGCTCTCCGTCCTCCCCTTGATGTACGACGACGTCAAAATCAACCTCCTGGACACGCCGGGCTACTCGGACTTCACCGGCGAGCTGCGGGCCGGTCTTCGCGCCGCCGACGCTGCCCTGTTCGTCGTGTCCGCCGTGGACGGGATCGATGCCGCGACCACCGCGCTGTGGACCGAATGCGAGAGCGTCGGGATGCCGAGGGCGGTGGCCATCAGCCGGCTGGACCACCCGCGGGCCGACTTCGAAGCGGCGCTGGCCGGCTGCCGCGGCGCCTTCGGCGAGTCCGTGCAGCCGCTGTACCTGCCGGTGCGGAGCGGGGCGGACCTGACGGGGCTGCACGCACTGCTGTCCGGCACCGTGTCGGATTACAGTGCCGGGGAACGAAAGCCCGCCGTCCGCCCCGCGGAAGCCGGGGAGCTCGCGGGGGCCGAGGAGGCCCGCAGCGCCCTGATCGAAGGCATCATTGCCGAGAGCGAGGACGAGTCCCTGATGGACCGCTACCTCGGCGGCGAGGAGATCGGCCTCGATGTGCTGTTCTCCGACCTGGAAACCGCCGTCGCGCGCGGATCCTTCTACCCGGTGCTGGCCACCTCCTCGGAAACCGGGCTGGGCATCGCGGAGCTGCTGGACATGCTCAAGCGGGCGTTCCCGTCCCCGCTCGAGCGCCCGCTGCCGGCGGCGACGGGACTCTACGGATCGCGCAGCACCCCGCTGCGCTGCGATCCCGACGGACCGCTCGCCGGCGAAGTGATCCGCACGACCACCGACCCGTTCCTGGGCCGGGTCTCCCTGGTCCGGATTTTTTCGGGCACCCTGCGGGACGACTCCGCCATCCACGTGTCCGGACACGGGCTCGCCGACCGGGGCCACGCCGACCACGACAGCGACGAACGGGTCACGCATCTGCACGCCCCGCTCGCTTCGACCCTGCGGTCGGTGTCCTTGTGCATCGCCGGCGACATCTGCGCGTTGACGAAGATCGGCACCGCCGAGACCGGCGACACGGTGTCGTCCCGGGAGCAGCCGATGCTCATCCAACCCTGGGAGATGCCGGAACCGCTGTTGCCCGTCGCGGTGGAGGCGGCCACCCGCAACGACGAGGCCGCCCTGGCGAAGAGCCTTGCCAAGGTGGCCGCGGGCGACCCGACCCTGCGGGTGGAGCGGCATGAGGAGACACACCAACTGATCCTGTGGTGCATGGGCGAATCGCACGCCGAGGTGGTGCTCGACCGGCTGCGCGGGCAGGGCGTGAATGTTCAAACGGTCGACGTCGTCACGCCCCTGCGGGAGACGTTCGCGGCCGGGGCCGCCGGACGCGGACGCTACGTCAAGCAATCCGGCGGGCACGGCCAATTCGCCATTTGCGATATCGAGGTGGAACCGCTTCCGCGGGGCGCCGGATTTGCATTCGTGGACAAGATCGTCGGCGGCATCATCCCGGGGCCCTACATCGCGTCCGTCGAGAAGGGTGTCCGGGCGCAGATGGAAAAAGGCGTCTCCGCCGGATTCCCCGTCGTCGACATCCGCGTGACACTGGTCGGCGGCAAGACCCACAGCGTCGATTCCTCCGACGCGGCCTTCCAATCCGCGGGTGCCCTGGCCTTGCGGGAAGCCGCTGCGGCGGCGCGCATCCAGTTGCTCGAGCCGGTCTCCGCCGTGACGATCACGGTGCCCGACGACTACGTGGGAACGGTGATGAGCGACCTGTCCGCCCGGCGGGGACGGTTGACCGGATCGGATTCGGCCGGCGGGGACCTCACCGAAATCAGCGCCGAAGTCCCGGACCACGAATTGCTGCGCTACGCCATCGACCTTCGTGCCCTGACCGGCGGCACCGGGCGTTTCCGGCGCGCCTACCTGCGGCACGACCCGGTGCCTTCGACAGCGGCGAGCGGGGTGGGGCAGCGGTAAGGTCTTCGGTCGGAACGGGCCCGGTCACCCGCTAGAGCGGAGGACGCGGGCGAGTTTCCCCAAGGCATCCGCCCAGCCGGCCCGGTGCAGGCCGAGACGTTCCTCGGTGGCGAACCCGCCCTGCCGGAGGGCGAGGCGGGTGCCGCCCTCCGAGGGTTCGAGCGAGAGCGTGACCACGGTTTCGCGGTCATCGGGCGCAGGCTCCTCCCACCGGAAGGTGTAGGCGAGGCGGCGCGGAGGGACGATTTCGAGAAACTCACCGGCGAGGTGGAAGGGCGGGCCGTCGGGTGGTTTCATGGTCAGCCGGTAGGTGCCGCCCGGCCTGGCGTCGAGCACGGCCTCGGGTGTTGTGAAACCTTCGGGACCCCACCATATGGCCAGCTCGCGCGCGTCCGTCAGCATGCGGAAAACCATGTCGCACGGCGCGGCCAGGACCGCCTCCAGTTCCAGCACGAAGCCGCCGGGTTGCTCGTTCATCGGACGCGGCCCCTTTCGGCACGGACCCGCAGCAGGAGGCGTACGGCCGCCGGCCCGACCATCGTAGTCCAGCGGTCCGGCCCCCGGGTAGGAGCCCTGCACGGGGGTCGACACCGGTCATGGACATCCCCTGATGCCGGTGGGAGCATGGCTGTATTCGCGCCCCGGCCGCACGGCCCCGGCGGGAGGCAGCGGCTGGAGGAATCATGCCAGGGCCCGATCTCGAACGTGTTGCCGAGCGTTACCACAGCGCGCTGGACGCGTTCGTCCAAGGAAACCCCGATTTGGCGAAGGACCTGTTTTCGCGGCAGGAGGAGGTCACACTTGCCAATCCGCTGGGTCCGCCTGCCCGTGGCTGGGCGGAGGTCGAGGCGGCCATGGACCGGGCGGTATCGCATTTCAGGGAGGGCGAGCCGATCCGGTTTGAGCGGATTTCCACCTATGTCGCGACCGATCTGGCCTACATCGTCGAAATAGAGCGGACCAGGGTGAAGGTCAGCGTGTCCGACGCGGCGTCCCCGATCTCGTTGCGGGTCACGACGATTTTCCGGATGGAGGACGGCACCTGGAAGATTATCCACCGTCACGCCGATCCCATCACCTCCCCGCGGACCATCGACTCGATCGTCGAGCAGTAGCCGGCAGCCAGCCGGGGGTCCAGCACCGCGGGCCATCGACTCCATCGCGGGGCACTGGCCGGCAGCCGGCCGGCGGTCAGGCGCCGCCGACCCTCGAGCGGAGGAATCCGGCAGCGGGGCCGGCGAGCGATGCCCCAATTTCCGCCGCCCCTCGTTTCCTGCCCTTGACGTCGAAGGAATGGTCGCCGCCTTCCTGCCAGGCGAGCACGGCGTTCGGGCCGATGCGTCCGACGACGGACTCGAGCAGTTCCGGGGTTGCGAAGGTATCGCGGGTGCCCTGCAGGAACAGCATGGGCAGGGTGAGCCCATACAGGTGCTCGTCGCGCAGCTTGTCCGGTTTCCCCGGCGGGTGCAGCGGATAGCCCAGGTACACGAGGCCGGCGGCCGGCATGCCCTCCGCCACGGCCATCGACGCCATGCGGCCGCCGAAGGATTTGCCGGCCGCCCACAGCGGTTCACCTTCGGACCGCGCTGCCGCTTCCCGCATGGCCGAACGCCACGCCACGATGGCAGCCGGCGGGCGGTCCGGAAACTTCCTGCCGGCTTCCCGGTAGGGGAAGTTGAAACGCAAGGTGGCTACGCCGTCGTCGTTCAAGGCGCGGGTGAAACCGGACAGGAACGGGTGGTCCATGCCCGCGCCGGCCCCGTGGGCCACCACCAGCGTGGCGAACGCGGACTCGGGGCGGGCGTAGACACCGGAGACGGTGGTGTCGCCGACCTCGATGGTCATGGGGGACTCGGTGATAGGCATGCTCCCATCATGCCCTCGCCAGAAGCGACGTGCGTGTGTTTAGGTGTTCCCATGGCCAGCGAACAGACAACGCTGACGGTCGACGGACCGCATGGCGAGCGCGAGGTGCGCATTTCCAGCCCGAGCCGGGTGATGTGGCCCGACCTGGGGATCACCAAACTGGATCTGGCGCGCTACATCGCGGAGGTTGGCGAGGCCTTCGTCCGCGCCAACGGCGACCGGCCGGTGTCGTTGCAACGGTTTTCGAACGGGATCGACGGCGAGCAGTTCTTCTCCAAGAATCCGCCCAAGGGTGCGCCCGACTTCGTGCGGTCGGTGATGGTGGTGTATCCGAGCGCCCGGTCGCACCCGCAACTGGTCCTCGACGAGCCCGCCGCCGCGGTGTGGGCGGTGCAGATGAACACCGTGGTATTCCACCCGTGGCCGTCGCGCGCGGGGAACTCCGACAACCCGGACCAGCTGCGCATCGACCTGGATCCGCAGCCGGGGACCTCGTTCGACGACGCCATCCCGGTGGCGATCGAACTGAGGTCGGTGCTGGCGGAGGCCGGACTTAACGCGTTCATCAAAACCTCCGGAAACCGGGGGCTGCACATGTTCGCGCCGATCGAGCCGACGCACGAATTCCTGGACGTACGCCACGCCGTCATCGCGGCGGCGCGGGAGATCGAGCGGCGGATGCCGAAACAGGTGACGACGTCGTGGTGGAAGGAGGAGCGCGGGGAGCGGATCTTCGTGGACTTCAACCAGGCCAACCGCGACCGGACCATGGCGGGTGCCTACAGCCCGCGGGCCCTGCCGAACGCGGCGGTGTCCTGCCCCATCGAATGGGACGAACTCGAAACGGCCGACCCGAAGAAGTTCACGATCGCCACGGTTCCGGACAGGCTGAAGACAACCGGCGACCCGTGGGCCCGCATGCATGATGAGCCGGGCAAGATCGACGTTCTGCTCCAGTGGTGGGAACGCGACCTCGCCGCGGGTCTGGGGGAGATGCCCTTCCCGCCCGACTACCCGAAGATGCCGGGCGAGCCGCCGCGGGTGCAGCCCAGCCGGGCGCGCAAGAAGGATTAGCGGGGCGGAACCGGGCGGCGGCGGGCCGTGCAGCCGGGGGCGGCCAGTACCGCCCTCACCGCAACCCCAGGCCTATTCGAACCGGGACGGGTCGCCGGCTCCGTGACGAACCACCTCGGCGGTGCCGCCGGAAAAGTCGACGACGGTGGACGGCTCGGACCCGCAGTCGCCGCCATCCACCACGGCGTCCACTACATGGTCGAGCCGGTCCTTGATCTCCCAGCCCTGGGTCAGCGGTTCCTCCTCGTCGGGCAACAGCAGGGTGCTGGAGAGCAGCGGCTCGCCCAGCTCCGCCAGGATTGCCTGCGCGACGTTGTTTGCCGGAATGCGGACGCCCACGGTCTTCTTCTTCGGATGCATTAGCCGGCGGGGAACCTCTGCGGTGGCCGGCAGAATGAAGGTGTAGCTTCCCGGGGTCACGGCCTTGATGCTGCGGAAAACGTTGTTGTCGACGTGCACGAACTGGCCCAGCTGGGCGAAGTCCTTGCAGACCAGGGTGAAGTGGTGCTTGTTGTCGAGCCGGCGGATCGTCCGGATCCGTTCCAGGGCGTCCTTGTTGCCCAGTTGCGCGCCGAAGGCATAACAAGAGTCGGTCGGGTACACGATCAGCGCGTTCGACCGGACAAGGTCAACAATCTGGCCGATCGAGCGCTGCTGGGGATCCTGGGGGTGTACGTCGAAGTATCTCGCCATTCCCCGAGCTTACGGCCACGGGCGCGGTTGATGCATGAGCGTCGCCTCCTGTGCGGGCGTCGGCCTCAGGAAGGGACCGACTGGTCCATCCACCACTCGGTGAAGTGGGTTGCCCGGCCCTCGCCATTCAAACGGATCACCCACAAATTGCTGTAGGTGCGTCCGTCCCGGTAGGCAGTCGTTCCCTCGACCACGGAGACGTCGTCGGTCACGGCGACTTCGTGCCACTCGAAGGTCGCAGCTCCTGGCTCGTCCTTGCGGGCCAGCCACTGCTGGACAATGCTGTCCCGGCCACGCCACGGGTCCGTCCACGGCTCCGGCCGGTACTCGGCGTCGTCGGTAAACAAGGCTCCGATCTGATCCGGGTCATTGGTCTCCCAGGCCTGCCGGTAGGCCCCGATCCACGCCGCCGTCTTCGCATCCATCCCACCGTTGTACTGCGGCGGCCGCGGGTCGACAACCCCCGCGTCTCCCGCGGGGCGCATGCGGTCCGACTACGCCGCATCTCCCGCGGAGCGCATGCCACGCTTCCGCTGGTTCGACCCGCTGGCTAGCATGGGGCCCATGGCCCGGACTATCTACTACGTCGGCAGCTCGGTGGATGGGTATATCGCCGACCGCAGCAACAAGCTCGACTGGCTCACGCAGTTCAACGACGCCGCCGGCGTCCAGGACAGCTTCGAAACCTTCATGCAGCGCATTGGGTCCATCGTCATGGGCTCTGAGACGTACAAGTTCGTGCTGGAAGAGGCACCGGAGGAATGGCCCTACGGCTCAACACCCACGTGGGTCTTCACGCATCACGAACTGCCAGGCATCCCCGGAGCAGACATCACGTTTGTGCGAGGCGAGGTGGGTATCTTCCACCATGACATCTGCGCCGACGCCGGCGAGAAAGACGTGTGGTTGGTCGGCGGCGGGCAACTTGCGGCACAGTACGCGTCGGCCGGCCTGCTGGACGAACTCATCCTGACCTTGGTGCCGGTAATGCTGGGCGGCGGACAACCGCTGCTACCGGTCCCCAGCACGACGGCGCCGGCCCGGCTTCGCGGCAGCCGCATCTTGGGCGACTTGGTAGAGATGCACTACGACCTCAATCCGGTGGCGGTCTAGCCACACCGGAAAGGCCCCTTGCGCGTCCTCCTTGCGTGGGGCCGTCTCTGCCTTCGGACCACGTGGCCCAAGCCGTAACGTCCGCCGTGGCCGCGCGGACCGGCCCCGCGTTCTCCCCCTGCGTTCCTCCACCCCGCGGTGCGCCTGCACCGTTCTCCTTGCATGGCCACACCGTGCTGTCAGGCCCCGCGATGCGCCGCTGCGGTCCTCCAGCCTCGCAGTCCGACTGAACCTGCGTCCTCCGAAACTGTCAGTGGCGGCGGATAGTCTGTTTTCAGTAGCAGTTCAGCACCATCGTTGGCCGCCGGGCAGTGGGTTTGCCGGTGGCGTCTGCGGATCCGTCCAGGGTTCGTGACCGCTCGTAGTCGAGGCCATGCAGTACGCATGCTGAAGATTGAGACGCTCAGATGTTTGACCCGGCCATACCCGAACCTCCCGCCGCAGCAGGGCTTGCTCCAAGATCGTCTGCCGGCAGCGGTTCGAGGCGGGACCCCGGACCGGACTCCGCACCGGTGGATTCAGCCGCCGTTCGCGCTGCGGCTGCCGCCCTCGAGGGCATCGACGTGGGTGCGCCGGAGCGGGAACTGGTGGAGGAGCTTACGGCGTTGGAGGGTTTGAAGGCTGCCGCCGCTGCCGCGCAGGCCAAGGTGCAGGTCGCTTTGGAGGAATCGGTGCGTGCCCGCCGTGCCGCCGCCGGGATCCCGAAAGACCGGCAGGGCGCCGGGGTGGCCGCCCAGATCGGGTTGGCCAGGCGCGAGTCCCCGCACCGTGCCGCGGTCCTGCTGAACCTGTCCCGGACCCTGGTCGCACAGATGCCGCACACCCTGGCCGCCCTCGCCGCGGGGAGCCTGAACGAATACCGGGCCGAGATCCTGGCCCAGGAAACCGGCTGCCTGTCCCCGGAGCACCGCGCCCGCGTGGACCGGGAGCTGGCCGGCAACCGGGACCGGCTGCAAGGGCTCGGGAACCGGGCGCTGCGGGCCGAAGCCAAACGCATCGCCTACCGGCTCGATCCCCGCTCCGTGGTGGACCGGGCCGCAAAGGCCGAAGCGGACCGGCATGTGTCCTCCCGGCCCGAGCCCGACACCATGGTCTCGGTCCGGACCCTGCTGCCGGTCGTCCAGGGGGTGGCGGTGATGGCCGCCCTGCACCGGGAAGCGGACCGGCTGCGCAGCATGGGCGACCCCCGGTCGCGGGGCCAGCTGATGGCCGACACCGTGTTCGAACGCGTCACCGGGCGCAGCACCGCCGACCCGGCCCGGCTGGAAATCCAGCTGGTGATGACCGACCGCACCCTGCTCCACGGCCAGAACGAACCGGCCTGGCTGACCGGGCACGGCATCGTCCCGGCCCGCTACGCCCGCAACCTCACCCGCCCGCCACAAGAACCGCCGGCACCGGCACAACCACCGACAAAACCACCGGCAACTACCACTGGGGGCAGCCCGCCCGGCCGGAACGCTGCCGGCCCAGGCCCCCAGGACAGCGGGTCACCGGCAGCAGGACGAATCGACGGCAGCCCGCCGGGCGGGACCGGGCAGAAGGCGCCGCCGGGTGGGGCTGGGCAGAAGGCGCCGCCGGCCGGGACCGAACCGGGGTGGAAGACCGCCCGCGAGCAGGCCCAACGCAACAAGGTGTTGCAACAGGCCACCGTGGAAGACATCTGGGTCCGCCGCCTCTACACCAGCCCGGGGACCGGGCAGCTGTTGGGGATGGACTCGGCCGCACGGAAGTTCCCCGACGGGATGCGCCGGATGATCCACGCCCGCGACGCGGTCTGCGCCAGGCCCTGGTGCGACGCCCCGATCCGGCACATCGACCACATCCTGCCCTGGTCACAAGGCGGCAAAACCACCATGGCCAACGGCCAGGGACTGTGCGAACAATGCAACCAGTCAAAGGAAGCCGAAGGCTGGTCCAGCCGCCCTATTGAGGGACCACACCACAGGGTCGAAACCACCACGCCCACCGGACACACCTACACCTCCACCCCGCCACCACTACCAGGCACGCCGCCAACCGGGGCGTCAGGGTACGGTCTGGCCAGAACCGGGGGGCGGCCGGCAAGCGCACCGACGTCGGCACAAGGGACGGCTCACCCATCCTTGGCGGCGAGCGCCGAAATCATCCACCGCGCTTTGGCCGCTGCCGCGACTAACAGCGGGGACGACGCCGACGACGGCGCCCGGCTGGGCGCGTGCGCTGCCGGCGGTTGGGCAGTAGTGAAAATCCCGAGGGACAAGCTCGCCCCGTCGGCCGCCTAAACAATCAGCGCAAAGGGGAGTGGCACTAACCAGCGCAAAGGGGAGTGGCACCTGGCCGATCCCAGCCGTGCGCCCGATCCGGCCTTCAGACTCGCGGGGCCAAGCCTCAAAGGGTGCCTACGCGTTGTCGCGGATCAAATTGGTGATCCGCGCCGTGGAGAGGCGCCGCCCGGCGTCATCGGTCATCACGACTTCGTGCACGGTCAGCGAACGCCCCAGTTGGATCGCCGTCGCAGTGCCGGTGACCAGTCCCGAGGAGACGGAGCGGTGATGACTGGCGCCGACTTCGATGCCGACGGCGTGGCGGCCGGCGCCCGCGTGCAGAGTCGCCGCGAAGGACCCCAGCGTTTCAGCCAGCACCACGTGCGCGCCGCCATGCAGGATGCCCGCCACTTGGGTATTCCCTTCCACCGGCATGGTTGCCACCATGCGCTGCGGCGTCATCTCGCTGAAAACGATGCCCATCTTCACCACGAGCGATCCCACCCCGGTGTGTATCAGCAACCGGTGCAAGTGTTCCGGGACACCGGCGTCGACCAGTTCGGCGATCGTGGCCGCGGCCGAGGCCGGAAGCGCGCCCTGCGAGTGTCCCGCAGCACTGTCGCCGGGTGTGAATTTGTCGCTCATGGGAACTAGGCTGGCAGGTGTGAGTGAAACTAACAAACCGGAAGCAGCCACCGCGACAGTAGAGACGGAGGGAGCCCCCGTTTCCGGCCCGGAGAGCGAAGCATCGGGGCCAAAGCGCCTGCTGCTGATCGATGGCCATTCGATGGCGTTCCGCGCGTTCTATGCCCTGCCGGTGGAAAACTTTTCCACGGATACCGGCCAGCACACGAATGCCGTCTACGGTTTCACCTCCATGCTGATCAAGATGATCGAGCAGCGCGAACCGACCCACATCGCCGTGGCGTTCGACCTGGACACTCCCACCTTCCGCACCGAGGAGTATTCCGAGTACAAGGGCGGCCGCAACAAAACCCCCGAGGAATTCCACGGCCAGGTGGACCTGATCGTCAAGGTGATGGAGGCGATGCAGATCCCCACCGTCACCCTGGACGGATACGAGGCCGACGACGTCATCGCCACCCTGAGTGAGCGGGCGGAGAAGTCCGGCTGGGAGGTTCTGGTGGTGTCGGGGGACCGTGACGCGTTCCAGCTCATCACGGACAAAGTCACCGTGCTGTACCCGAAGAAGGGCATCAGCGACATCCCGCCGATGGACGCCGACGCGGTGGAAGCCAAGTACTTCGTCCGGCCCGAGCGGTACGCCGATCTCGCGGCCCTCGTCGGTGAGACCGCCGACAACCTTCCCGGCGTTCCCGGCGTGGGCCCGAAGACCGCTGCCAAGTGGATCAATTTCTACGGCGGCGTGGAGGGCATCCTGGAGAACCTGGATTCGATTGGCGGCAAGGTAGGCGAGGCGCTCCGGGCCAATGTTGATTCCGTCAAGCGCAACCGCCGGCTGAACCACCTGCTCCGGGACCTGGACCTGCCCGTGAAACTGGAGCACATGGTGCTGCAGCACCCCGACCGGGCCGCCATCGAGGAACTCTTCGATGCACTCCAGTTCAACACCCTGCGCAAGCGTCTCTTCGACCTTTTCGGCGAGGAGGACGCCGTCCGCGAGACGGAGGTCAATGCCCCCGCCCACACGGTGGTCACCGATGCGGCCGCCCTGAAGGAATGGCTGGAGGAGACCAACCAGCACAACGTTGCCTTGCAGTTGGTGGCCGAAACCGCGGAAGGCGGGGACGACGCCGTCGGGCTGGCCCTGGTGGCCCACGCCCAGGCGGCCTACGTGCCGCTGACTTCGCTGGACGCCGACGCCGAGCAGCTGCTGGCACACTGGCTGTCCGACCTTGACGCACCGAAGGTCGTCCACGACTTCAAGTACGCCTACAAGGTTCTCTCGCGGCGCGGGTTCGAGCTGCTGGGCGTCGTTGACGACACCGCGATTTCGGCCTATCTCATCCAGCCGGACCGGCGCAGCTACGAACTGGCCGACCTGGCCCAGTACCACCTGAAGATGTCCGTGGCGGCCCCCGAAACCGCAGCCAACGGGCAGTTGGAGCTCGGCCTGTCCGAGGATGACAAGGCCGGACCGGCCGTCGTGCAGGCCTTCGCCGCGCTGCAGCTGAGCGAACACTTCGCCGGTCAACTGGTGGATCGCGGCGCCAACCAACTGCTGGGCGGGCTTGACCTGCCCCTGTCGCTGGTACTGGCGCGGATGGAACTGGACGGCATCGCCGTGGACGCCGGCGCGCTGGACCGGCTGGTGGACGACTTCACCGTGACCATCGACGCTGCCAGCTCGGCGGCCTTCGGCATCATCGGCAAGGAAATCAACCTGGGCTCGCCCAAGCAGCTGCAGACGGTGCTGTTCGAGGAGCTGGGGCTGCCGAAGACCAAGAAGATCAAGACCGGCTATTCGACCGACGCCGATGCGCTCAACGACCTGTTCGCCAAGACGGGCAACGAATTCCTGGTCCAGCTGCTGGCCTATCGTGACGCCTCGAAGCTGCGGCAAACGGTGGAAGGCCTCCGCAAGACCGTGGCGGATGATGGGCGGATCCACACCACCTACGCGCAGACTGTGGCCGCCACCGGCAGGCTGTCCTCCCTCAACCCGAACCTGCAGAACATCCCGGTCCGGTCGGAGGCGGGCCGGCGCATCCGCGAGGCGTTCGTCGTCGGCGAGGGTTACGAGCTGCTGTTGACCGCCGACTACTCGCAGATCGAAATGCGCATCATGGCCCACCTGTCCGGAGACGAGGGCCTCATCCAGGCTTTCCGCTCGGGCGAGGACCTGCACCGGTTTGTCGGTGCGCACATCTTCGGGGTCGCCCCGGAGGACGTCACCAGCGAGATGCGCGCCAAGGTCAAGGCCATGTCCTACGGTCTGGTGTACGGGCTGAGTTCCTTCGGGCTGTCCAAGCAGCTGAACATCTCCGTGGACGAGGCGCGGACCCTGATGAAGGAATACTTCTCCCGGTTCGGCGCTGTCCGCGACTACCTGCGTGGAGTGGTGGACAAGGCCAGGGTGGACGGATTTACCTCGACCATCGAAGGCCGCCGCCGCTACCTGCCGGACCTGGCCAGCGACAACCGCCAGCTGCGCGAGATGTCGGAGCGGGCCGCCCTGAACGCGCCCATCCAGGGATCGGCGGCGGACATCATCAAGAAGGCCATGCTCGGCGTTTCCGAGGAGCTGCGCCACCAGGGGCTGAAGTCCCGGATGCTGCTGCAGGTCCACGACGAACTCGTGCTTGAAGTAGCGGCGGGGGAGCGGGAACAGGTGGAGAAGTTGGTGCGTGCCCAGATGGGCGGCGCCGCGGAACTGACGGTGCCGTTGGACGTGTCCGTGGGTGTCGGCGCCAACTGGCAGGAAGCCGGACACTAGGCACGTCCCGCCTCCGGCGTCCCCGGCACGCCGAGGCGGCGACGCTTTTGTGCGATGGCGGCGGCTCCCCTGGCGGACCGGGGGAGGTGCCGCTAGGCTCGAAGATCGTGACCACGCACACCCAGGAAACCCGCCAGGACATCCGCATTGACCGGTTTGCCGCCGGGCTCGACGGCGACCGGCCGGACGCCAGGACCCTCGGCTGGTTCGAAGCGGTCAGGTTCGGGTTCCACGACGGCAAGCCCGATGCCTCCGACATCGCCGCCTACGCCCGGGTCTACGGCACGGACCAGCGGATCCTTTGGGGCGCCTACGACGACACGCAGCGGCCGGGCGTGTGGGACCCCGAAGTGCCTGTCGCTACCTACGCCACCATGGTCAACACCCTCAACGTGGGCGGCGGGCGGCTGCTGGACACCCACCTGATCACCGCGGTGACGGTCCGGGCGACGCATCGGCGCCGCGGCCTGCTGCGGCGGATGATCACCGACGACCTGAAGCAGGCGGCCGGCCGGGGACTCGCGATGGCGGCGCTCACCGCTTCCGAGGCCACCATCTACGGACGCTTCGGGTTTGGCGCGGCGACGTTCATCCGCGAAGTGGAAATCGATGCCCGCGAACGGTTCGGGCTGCGCGCCGCCGCGACGGGGACGATGGAGTTGGCCGACCCGGCTTCGCTCCAGGACCTGGCGCCGGAAATATTCAGCGGGTTCCACACCCGGACCCTTGGCTCCGTCGGGCGCCAGGCCAGTTACGCCTTCCGGGTCTCGGGCCGCTGGAGCGAGGACAAGGCGTCGGAAGACAAGTCGCTGCGGGCGGCCGTCCATTACGACGGCGACGGCCGGCCGGACGGCTATGTCAGCTACCGCTTTGCCGGCTGGGACAGCAAGCCCTACACCGTGAAGGTGGCTGACCTGGTTGCCGCCGGGCAGGACGCATACCTGGAATTGTGGCGTTACCTCGGGTCGCTGGACCTATTGGAACGGATCAAGTTCCCGCTCGGGCCGGTGGAGGATCCGCTGGCGTGGGGCCTGGCCGACAGCCGCGGCTACGAGGTGGCGGCGGTCGAAGATGTGTTGTGGCTGCGCGTGCTGGACCCGGTAGCGGCCCTCCAAGCCAGGCCGTACCTGCACGACGGCTCGTGCTCCCTGCGGATCACCGATCCACTGGACATCTGCGGCGGCGCTTACCGGCTGACCGTCAAGGACGGCCGGGGAGTGGTAGACGTGCTGCCGGAGGACGCGGACGTCGACGCCACAGTGCCCGTGGATTCCCTCGGTTCGCTCTATCTGGGCGGAGTCCAGGCGCGGACCTTGGCGGCGGGCGGCCACTTCTCCGGTACGTCAGCGGAGGCGGTGTACAGAATGGACCGACTGTTCGCAACGGACACCCCTCCGTATTGCATCACGCATTTTTGACCCTCCAGGGAAGGGGGGCCGGGGGTACTGTTTCGGCGTGCACCTGCGCCTTGACAGGGCGCGTCGCTTTGCCGGGATTGGCGCGACCAGTTAGACTTATTGGGCGCGTAATGCGTATGGAGAGCCCTTCGCCGAAGGCAGGCTCCATGAGCTTCACCAAAACACATCAGTCCGTTTCCGTAAACGGCATTGCATCCCGTGTGCTGCAGCTGGCCAATGCTGCTGCGCGCCGGGACGCAGGGCAGCAGCGGAACTCAGAAAACTATCCACATCGGAGCCCCTACTACATGACCATCACCTCCACCGAGAAGCCCGGTACCCCGCAGGTCGCCATCAACGACATCGGTACCGCTGAAGACTTCCTCGCAGCCGTCGACGCGACCATCAAGTACTTTAATGATGGCGATCTGGTCGAAGGCACTGTCGTCAAGGTTGACCGCGACGAAGTCCTGCTCGACATCGGTTACAAGACCGAAGGTGTCATCCCCTCCCGCGAGCTTTCCATCAAGCACGACGTCGACCCGGGCGAAGTTGTCTCCGTCGGTGACGAGGTCGAAGCCCTGGTGCTGACCAAGGAAGACAAGGAAGGCCGCCTGATCCTGTCCAAGAAGCGTGCTCAGTACGAGCGCGCCTGGGGCGACATCGAGAAGGTCAAGGAAGAGGACGGCGTTGTTACCGGCACCGTCATCGAGGTTGTTAAGGGTGGCCTGATCCTCGACATCGGTCTGCGCGGCTTCCTGCCCGCGTCCCTCGTCGAGATGCGCCGCGTGCGCGACCTGGCTCCGTACATCGGCCAGCAGATCGAAGCGAAGATCATCGAGCTGGACAAGAACCGCAACAACGTTGTGCTGTCCCGCCGTGCATGGCTCGAGCAGACCCAGTCCGAGGTCCGCTCCACCTTCCTCAACAAGCTGGAGAAGGGCCAGGTCCGTCCGGGCGTCGTCTCCTCCATCGTCAACTTCGGTGCCTTCGTGGACCTGGGCGGCGTCGACGGCCTGGTGCACGTCTCCGAGCTGTCTTGGAAGCACATCGACCACCCGTCCGAGGTCGTCGAGGTTGGCCAGGAAGTCACCGTCGAGGTGCTCGAGGTGGACCTGGACCGCGAGCGCGTGTCCCTGTCCCTGAAGGCCACCCAGGAAGACCCGTGGCAGACCTTCGCCCGCACCCATGCCCTGGGCCAGATCGTCCCGGGCAAGGTCACCAAGCTGGTTCCGTTCGGTGCGTTCGTCCGCGTCGAAGACGGCATCGAGGGCCTGGTCCACATCTCCGAGCTGGCCGTGCGCCACGTGGAGCTGGCCGAGCAGGTTGTCTCCGTCAACGACGAGGTCTTCGTCAAGGTCATCGACATCGACCTGGAACGCCGCCGCATCTCGCTGTCCCTGAAGCAGGCCAACGAGGGCGTCGACCCGGAGGGCTCCGAGTTCGACCCGGCCCTCTACGGCATGGCTGCCGAGTACGACGAGCAGGGCAACTACAAGTACCCGGAGGGCTTCGACCCGGAGACCAACGAGTGGCTCGAAGGTTACGAGGCGCAGCGCGCCGCGTGGGAGCAGCAGTACGCCGACGCCCAGGCGCGCTGGGAAGCCCACAAGAAGCAGGTTGCTGCCTCCATGGCAGAGGAAGCCGAGGCTCCGAGCGAGTCCGAGGCCGCTCCGACCAGCTACTCCTCCGACGCCCCGGCGGCTCCGGCCTCCAGCGGCGGCACCCTGGCTTCCGACGAAGCCCTGGCTGCACTGCGTGAGAAGCTGACCGGCCAGTAACAACGGCCCTCGGCGCCGGGGCAACCCGGCACCGCTGACTGAGGAACCCCCGCACCCCAGGGTGCGGGGGTTCCTGCTGTCTCCGGCGCCTTTCCCGGAGCGCCGGCAAGCCGTCGCTGCGCGGCCGGTGTCCGTTCGGGGGCCGCTCCGGTCCTTGCCCGGTGCAGGCGTGGGATTTAGGGTGAGGAACGTACGGACACCCACGCAGGCCGTTGGCCGGAATGGAGAGAACATGGCAGAAAAAGTCGACATTCACGCCTTGCAGCAATCCACAGTGTGGGACAGCGAGCAGCAGAAACTGGGCGTGGTGGGGCAGGTCCACCAGGATCCGGTGACCGGAACCATCACCTGGCTCACCGTTGGCCTGGGCCTGGCCGACAGCCGCGAGAAGTTCGTCCCGGTCGCCGGAGCCCGCATTGAATCACGCGACGTGTACGTCGCCTACAGCCATGACACCATCAAGGACTCGCCCTCGCCGGACGCATCCGACAGCCTCAGCCCGGCGGAAGAGGCCGACTTGCGCAGGTACTACGGCGTCTAGAGCCGCTTCTCAGCGCCGGGTGCTGACGGTGACCGTGAACTTGGAGTTCCTCGCCACCTGCCGGGTTGGCCCCACCAGCCGGTTCAGCGCCGGTTTGTAGGCCAGGTGGCTGTTCCAGACAGTCCACAATTCCCCGGCCGGCCCCAGCACCCGCCCGGCGTCGGCGAAGAGTTTCAGCGCGATGCCCGCGTGCACGGCATTGCCGATATGGAACGGCGGGTTGAGCACCACCAGCTGCTCGGAGGCCGGCGGCAGGGAGGACAGCGCATCGTCTCTAAGGACCTGCACGCGGTCCGCCACGGCGTTGGCTTCCGCCGTGGCGCGTGCCGACGCGACGGCGGAGGCCGACTGGTCGCTTGCCAGGACCCGCATTCCCGGGCGTGACAGGGCCAGATAGGCGGCGATGGATCCGTTGCCGCACCCGAGGTCGACGGCGCGGTCCGCTTGCCGGGCGCCCGCCAAGAAGGGCAGCAGGAACCGGGTGCCGGGATCCAGCTTGGGCCCGCCGAACGTGCCGCCGAAGGCAAGCAGCCGCAGCGGAACCGGCAGCCCGACGTCGTGCTCTTCGGCCAGGGGAAAGCGCCCGCCCGTCGCCGGCAGCGGTCCCGTGGCCGTGAGCACGCGTGCCTTCTGCCGCGCCAGCCCTGCAGAAACCGAGGAGAAGGAGGCGCCGAGCACGGAGTTCATCGCCGTAGTCATGTGCTTGACGCGCCCGCCGGCCAGGACGGTGACGCCGGGCGAGGCGGCCGCCGCGATGCAGCCGGCGATCTCCTCCAGCGCATCGAGCGCGCGGGGCAGCTGCAGCAGCACGAGCCCTGCGCCGTCGAACGCCGCCGGTTCCAGCAGGCAATTCCGGTAGCCCGCCAGTCCCATCCGCGCGGCGTTGTTGGCCAGGGCCCGCTCGGAACTGAGCGGGTCCTGGACCACGCGCATGCCGTGCTTGCCGGCTGCCGCGAGGGCCAGCGTGAGCGCCCCGTAGTGGTCGTTGACGACCGTGATCCGGCTGCCGTCCACGCCGTCCAACAGGGGCGCGGCGGTGTCCAGCAGCAACCTGTCGGCCGCGTCGTAGGCGAAGAGGTTGTCCGCCTCCACATCCGGCCAGCGCCGGAGCTCGGAAAAATCGAACGCGGGCCGCTCAGTCAAGGTCCACCCATTCCGTGCCCAGCGGTTCCGCGGCCGGACCACCCGAGGTCAGCGCGGCAAGCTGCTCCTCGACCCGGGAAATGACCGCCGGCTCGTCGTCGATCGCCAGGCTGATCCGGACCCCGTCGGCTCCGTACTCGCTGCCAAGCACCACGGTGCCGGCCGCGCGCAGGTCATTTTCCAAACGCCCGGCGTGGGCGTGGGCCGCCGGCACCGCGAACAGGCGCATCCGGCGCCGCCGGACCAGCGGCGCTGCCGCCACGGCCTGCGACACCGACTCCGAATAGGCCCGCACCAGTCCTCCGGCTCCCAGCAGGATGCCCCCGAAATAGCGGACGACGACGGCCGCGACGTCGCTGAGGTCCGTCAGCCCGGGCGCCGTCTCGCGTTTGAGCAGGGCCTCCAGCATGGGCGCCCCGGCCGTACCGGCGGGCTCGCCGTCGTCGTTGGAGCGCTGGACGCCCCGGTCCGGGCCCAGCAGGAAGGCGCTGCAGTGGTGCCGGGCGTCGTGGAATTCGCGGCGCAGCTCCGCGACCAGGCCGCGGGCCTCTTGTTCCGTTTCCACCCGGCGCAGCACCGTGATGAACCTCGAGCGTTTGATTTCGATCTCATGCCGCTGCTCGCCGGCTACGGTGGTGTAGCTGCTGCCGGGGGACGGGGGAACCATAGGATCCAGCCTAGTGCGCCCGCCCGGGGCCCTTGTCCGGCGGTCCCGCGCGTGCCTAGTCTGGGTGGCACAGGGCCGCGCCCGCGGGGCGGCCGGAAAACGCAACGAACGGCGGAACCATGGCGAAAAACCAACCGGAATTCGACCCGCGTGTTTCAGGCGGCAAGGGCCACGGCCCGGCCGCGCCCGACGGCGTCAACGAAGGCCGGGCATCGGCCGACCAAGGCGACTCGGCCAACCCTGATCCCGAGAGCCAGAACATCACCGGGCTGGAACCAGGCGGTGGCGTTCCGCCCGGAGAAACTCCGCCCGCCGAAGACCAGATGAGCGCCGACCAAGGGCACGAGGAGTAGCGGGCCCGGGCACTAAAGCCCGGGGGAGGCTGGACACGCGGTGGCGCGGCGCCTGTCCGCGTGCTGGCTAGACTAAGGCCGTGCTCAGAATCGGACTCACCGGCGGCATCGCCGCCGGAAAATCGCTGGCTGCCCGGCGGCTAACCGAGCTCGGCGCCACCCTCATCGACGCCGACGCCATCGCCCGGGAAGTGGTAGAGCCCGGCACCGACGGCCTGCGCGCCGTCGTCGATGCGTTCGGCCCCGGGATCCTCACAGCCGACGGCCGGCTTGACCGGCCGGCGCTCGGCGCCCTGGTCTTCAACGATCCCGCGCACCGCGAGCGCCTGAATGGGATCGTGCACCCACTGGTGCGCGCCACGGCGGCCGCGCGGGCGGCGGCGGCGGGCGAGAGCGCCATCCTGGTCCAAGACATCCCGCTGCTGGTGGAAACCGGGCAGAGCCCCTCCTTCCATCTTGTCCTGGTGATCGATGCGCCCGAAGACGAGCGGCTGCGGCGCATGGTCGAGGACCGCGGCATGAGCGAAACCGACGCCCGCTCCCGTATCGCCGCCCAGGCCTCCCCGGCGGAACGTCGGGCCGCCGCCGACGTCGTGCTGGAAAACAACGGCACCCGGGAGGAATTGTTAGCGGCGCTGGACGCGCTCTGGGCGGAACGCCTGGTGCCCTTCAACCGGAACCTCTTGGCCGGACGGCTGGCTCCGCGCACCGGCCCGCCGGTCCTGCTCGACCCGCAGCCGGAGTGGCCGGCGCAGGCAGCCCTGCTCGCGGCGCGGCTCAGCCGCGCCGACCCGCGCATTCTTGCCGTCGACCACGTGGGTTCGACCGCCGTTCCGGGGCTGCCGGCCAAGGACGTGCTGGACCTGCAGGTGACCGTGGGGAGCCTGGACGACGCCGACTCCGCCGCGGACGCCCTGGCGGACGCCGGCTTCCCGCGCTGGCCGGGTACCTGGCGGGACACCCCGAGGCCACAGCATCCGGAGCCGGGGGACTGGCAGAAAAGACTGCACGGCAACGCCGACCCGGGCCGTGCCGTCAACGTCCACATCCGGGAAGCCGGTTCCCCGGGGTGGCGCTACGCCCTGCTGTTCCGGGACTGGCTGCGGGCCAACCCCGGTGCGGCCGCGGCGTATCTGGCCGAGAAACGTCGGCTCGCCGGCCTGCATGCGTCCGACCCCTCGACCGGCGGCTACGCCCGTGCGAAGGAAGACTGGTTCAGCCGGACGGCCGATCCGCAGATGAACGAGTGGGCCCGGGACACCGGGTGGAAACCGCCCGCCGTCGGCAGCTAGCGCCGGCGGCCTCACCCCGCGGACGGGGCGAACTGGCTCGCGGTGAACACGGCGCCCTGCGGGTCCCGGATCAGGGCATCCCGGGTCCAATCGGACGTGGTTTGGCCGAGCACCGTCCCGCCCCGGCGTTCGACGTCGGCGGCGGTCTCGTCGCGGTCGGCGACCGTGAACGCCACGTGCCAGTGTGCCGTCTCGCCGGGCTGCAGGCCCGTGAGCCACCCGATGGCATCGGCGAATCCCGGCGGGACGTTGATGCCCGACTGGCGCTCGTGGATGCCGGGATCACTGGTCGCCTGCAGGTGGTCGCCGTAGCCGGGGACGCGAATCATGCTGCCGAAACCGACGTCGTCGAAGCGCCAGCCGAAGACCTCTCCGTAGAAGGCCGACGCTGCGGCGGGATCGGCGGCGTGCAGGTCGCTGAAGTTCCACGCGCCCGGCATATTGACCGCCTGGGCGCCCGGCCGGTTCCGCGCCTGCCAGAGCCGGAACGGGACGCCGGCCGGATCCGCACACAGCGTCGCCCGGCCGCCGTCACCGGCATCGGCCGGGCCGGAGAGCACCTGACCGCCCGCGGAGCGGATCCTCTCCGCCGCCGCCTCCGAGTCCAGGACGGCGACGTACGTGTTCCACGCGGGGGTGGCGCCCGCAGTGCCCTCGCCAAGGCCGGCAACGTCCCGGCCGTCGAGCCTGGCGATCACATAGCGCGGAGATACCCCCGGCGGAGTGGCCTCGGCGAAGGTCCAGCCAAAGATCCCGCCATAGAATTTTTTGGCCGCCTCAAGGTCACGGTGTTCGACGTCGATCCACGACGTCACACCCTCGGGATAGGTCCGGACCAGGTCCATGGCGTGCCTTCCGTTCGTCGTCGGCTGCACCCACACATTTACCGCACGCGGCGGGTACCGGGCAACGGTCAGCGGGCAAGGCGCGGGCCGATCCGCTGCCGGGTGAGGCCCGGAGCGATCCCGGACCCACGCTGAAGGCACGGGCCAATACGCTGCCGGGTTAGGCCCAGAGCGATTCCGGACCCACGCTGACCGCAATCGGGTCTACCGTTAACGGCATGAGTCTTGCGCAGGACATCAAACGCGTTGTGGCGCCCTTCGAAGTCGTCAGCGAATTCCAGCCGGCCGGCGACCAGCCGGCCGCCATCGCGGAACTGACCGAACGGATCCAGGCGGGCGAGAAGGACGTCGTGCTGCTCGGTGCCACCGGCACCGGCAAGTCCGCGACCACCGCCTGGCTGGTGGAAAAGGTGCAGCGGCCCACCCTGGTGCTGGTGCAAAACAAGACCCTGGCCGCGCAGCTGGCCAACGAGTTTCGTGAGCTGCTGCCCAACAACGCCGTGGAGTACTTCGTCTCCTATTACGACTACTACCAGCCGGAAGCCTACGTGGCACAGACGGATACCTTCATCGAGAAGGACTCCTCCATCAACGAGGAAGTCGAACGTTTGCGCCACTCTGCCACCAACGCGCTGCTGACCCGGCGCGACGTCATCGTGGTGGCCACCGTGTCCTGCATCTACGGTCTGGGCACGCCGGAAGAATACATCGCGGGCATGGTCACGCTCCGTAAGGGCGCGGAAATGAACCGGGATGACATGCTGCGCCGGTTCGTCGCCATGCAATATGCCCGCAACGACATCGACTTCCACCGGGGCACGTTCCGGGTCCGGGGCGATACCGTGGAGATCATTCCGATGTACGAGGAACTGGCCGTGCGGATCGAGTTCTTCGGGGACGAAATCGAGAACATCCAGACGCTGCATCCCGTTACCGGGGAGATCATCCGGGAAGAGACTGAAATGTACGTCTTCCCGGCGTCGCACTATGTGGCCGGTGAGGACCGGATGAGCCGGGCGATCAGGGACATCGAGGACGAACTGCGCGACCGGCTGCAGGTCCTTGAGTCGCAGAACAAGCTGGTGGAGGCGCAGCGGCTGCGGATGCGTACCACCTATGACCTCGAAATGATGCAGCAGATGGGGTTCTGCAACGGCATCGAGAACTATTCGCGGCATATCGACGGCCGCGGTCCGGGCACCGCGCCGCACTGCCTGCTGGATTACTTCCCGGACGATTTCCTGCTGGTGATCGACGAATCGCACGTTACTGTGCCGCAGATCGGCGCGATGTACGAGGGCGACATGTCCCGCAAGCGCAATCTGGTGGACTACGGTTTCCGCCTGCCGTCCGCGATGGACAACCGGCCGCTGAAGTGGGACGAGTTCCTGGAACGGATCGGCCAGACCGTCTACCTCTCCGCCACGCCGGGCAAGTACGAGCTGTCCAAGTCCGACGGTTATGTCCAGCAGATCATCCGGCCCACGGGCCTGGTGGACCCCGAGGTCATCGTCAAGCCGACCAAGGGCCAGATCGACGACCTGCTGGGCGAGATCAATGCGCGCGTGGAACGCAACGAACGCGTCCTGGTCACCACCTTGACCAAGCGGATGGCCGAGGACCTCACCGACTACCTGAACGAGCACGGCGTGAAGGTCCAGTACCTGCACTCCGACGTGGACACCCTTCGCCGGGTGGAACTGCTCCGCGAGCTGCGGATGGGCACGTTCGACGTGCTGGTGGGCATCAACCTGCTGCGCGAGGGCCTGGACCTGCCGGAGGTCTCGCTGGTCGCCATCCTGGACGCGGACAAGGAAGGCTTCCTGCGCAGCAGCACCTCGCTGATCCAGACCATCGGCCGTGCCGCCCGCAACGTGTCGGGGCAGGTGCACATGTACGCGGACAAGATCACCGACTCCATGGCCAAGGCGATCGAGGAAACGAACCGCCGCCGAGAGATCCAGGTCGCGCACAACAAGAAACACGGGGTGGACCCGCAGCCCCTGCGGAAGCGGATCGCCGACATCACCGACCAACTGGCCCGCGAGGACGCCGACACCCAGCAACTGCTCAAGGAGTTCGACTACGGCAAGGGCAAGCGGGGGTTGTCCGCCGCCGTGCCCAAGGACAAGATCCGCCGCGACGGACTGGCTGCGGCACCGGCCGAGGATTTGGGCGAGCTGATCGCCCAGATGACGGAGCAGATGCACGCCGCCGCGGCGGAACTCCAGTTTGAGCTGGCTGCCCGGCTGCGCGACGAGGTCTCGGACCTGAAGAAGGACCTGCGGCAGATGCGCGCCGCCGGCCACGCCTAAGCCCTCCGCAGCTGCCGCACGGACTTCCGGCGGTGAAACGACGAAGGCGGTGCGCGCCCGCCGTCGTCGGGCGCACCTACGCTACACTTGACCGAGCGTAGGGGAGTATCCCGAACACTGTGGACGTCAACACGCGGGGCATCGACGCCCCGCCGGGCACAGTGGCCTGGCCGCAGAGCGGAAGGCGGAGAGACTTGCGGCGAACACTCGCACCCGCGCACCGCACCCGCGCGGCATCTTCTGTGAAAGGCAAGGTTCCGTGTCGGACCAATTATCGCTGCCCTTTGAGATCACGTCCTTCGTGGTTCTGGGCGTCATCCTGCTGTTTGACCTGCTGTACGTGGTTAAGCGGCCGCACGAGCCGTCGATGAAGGAGGCCGGCCTCTGGGTCGGTTTCTACGTCACACTGGCGCTGATCTTCGCAGGCATGCTGTTCTGGCAGGCCGGCCCCGACTACGGCCAGGAATTCGTGGCCGGCTGGATCACCGAGTACAGCCTCAGCGTGGACAACCTGTTCGTCTTCATCATCATCATGGCCAGGTTCTCCGTGCCGAGGAAGTACCAGCAGGAAGTGCTGATGTTCGGCATCATCATCGCGCTGATCCTACGGGGCATCTTCATCCTGCTGGGCGCGACGCTGATCGCGCAGTTCAGCTGGGTGTTCTACATCTTCGGGGCGTTCCTGCTCTGGACCGCCTGGAAGCAGGCAACAGACTCGGGCGAGGACGAGGAAGAGGGCTCCGAGTCCGGGCTGATTTCCCGGCTGACCAAGAAGCTGCCGGTCAGCGAGCACTACGACGGCAACAAGCTGCGCACCACGGTGGACGGCAAGCGCCTGTTTACCCCCATGGTCATGGTTTTCATCACCATCGGCATGACCGACCTGTTGTTCGCGGTTGACTCCATCCCGGCGATCTTCGGCCTCACCCAGAGCGCGTTCATCGTCTTCACGGCGAACATCTTCGCGCTGATGGGCCTGCGCCAGCTGTACTTCCTGCTGGGCGGCCTGATGGACCGCCTGGTCTACCTCAAGCACGGGCTGTCGGTCATCCTGGCCTTCATCGGCGTGAAGCTGATCTTCCACGCGCTGCACGAGAACGAGTTGCCGTTCATCAACGGCGGCCAGCATGTTGAGTGGGTCCCGGAGATCAGCACCCAGCTGTCGCTCGGCGTGATCATCGGCACCCTGGTGGTCGCCACGGTGGCCAGCCTGCTCAGCCCGGCGGGCCGCCAGGCAGCCATCGATGCGCGGCTGGCAAAGGACGCCGAGCGCGCCAGGGCCGACGGCGAGGCCGCCGAGTCGGACGCCGAGCCGGCCCAGTCGGACGCCGGGCGCGTCCAGTCGGAGGCCGAGCGCGCCAAGTCCGACACCGAGTAACGGCGGTTTAACCGGTTGCAGGTCGACTAGGATCGGCGTGTGACCCAGCAACCAGACGCGGCGCTGAACGCAGACCCTCGCACGAGGGACGTTCAGCGCCGCGTCGTTGTTTCCCTGTCATTGGCCCAGCTGTTCAGCGGCTTGGGCCACGGCGCCGGGCTGGCCATCGGCTCGCTGCTGGCCGTGGAACTCACCGGCAGCGAGGCCCTGGCGGGAACGTCCACGATGGCGATAGCCCTGGCGGGCGCGCTGGCGGCACTGCCGTTGGCCGGTGTCGCCGCCCGTTCCGGACGCCGGCGGGCGCTGGTCACCGGTCTGCTGCTGGCCCTGCTGGGTTCGGCGTTGATGGCGCTGGCACCGGTCACCGGATCCTTTGCGGTGCTGCTGGCTGGCTCCGCCCTCTTGGGGGTCGGCAACGCAGCCAACCTGCAGGCCCGTTTCGCGGCGGTGGACCTGGCCGTGCCACAGCATCGCGGCCGGGACCTGGCCTTCGTGGTCTGGTCCATTACGGTCGGTGCCGTGACCGGCCCCAACCTGATCCGCCCGGGCGCGGAATTGGGCGCTGCGCTCGGGTTGCCCGAATCGTCCGGACCCTTCCTGTTCTCGATGGCGGGCATGGCCATCGGCGCCGCGCTGCTGCTGGTGGGCCTGCGGCCGGACCCGTTGGGCTATGCGCGTGCACGCGGCGGCGGGGACGCCCGGCCGGTCGACCGCCGCGGAACCCTGCGGACGGGCGTGGCTGCGATCCGGCACCATCCCATGGCCGCGCTCGGATTGGCGGCTGTGGTGGGCGCCCAGCTGGTGATGGTAGCGGTGATGTCCATGACGCCGGTGCACCTACAGGCGCTGGACCATGCGGGCGGGCACCAGCACAGCCAGACAGACACGTTCGCCATCATCGGCTTCACCATCTCGCTGCATCTGGCCGGCATGTACGCGCTCTCGCCGCTGATGGGCTGGCTGACCGATCGGCTGGGACGCACCCGAACCATCGTGGCCGGTCAGCTGGTCCTCCTGGCCGCGACGGCGCTGGCCGGGCTGGGACAGCAGGACACGTGGCTGGTGGGTGCCGGTCTGGTGTTGCTGGGCCTGGGGTGGTCGGCCTCGGTGATTGCCGGCTCCACGCTGTTGGCCGAGTCGGTGCCGGAATCCGGCCGCGTGCCGGCGCAGGGCCTGTCCGACACACTCATGGGCGCCGCGGGGGCCCTGGGGGCAGCCCTGTCGGGTCCGCTGCTGGCCGCCCTGGGGTTCGCCGGCCTGAACGCGGCGGCCGCCGTGGCTGCGGGCATCTTGCTGGCGATGGCTTTCGCCGCCCGCGGCGGGGGCGTCCCGGCAGGCGTGGGGGCCGGCGACAGGAGCCCATCGTGAGCCGCCGGCAGGTCTTGGCCGCAGGAGCCGTGGTGTCGACCCTCCTGTCGGGCTGCGGTGACGAGGGCGTCCCTGCATCCTTCGGTGCCGTCCACTCGGGTCCGGGGGACGAGGTCCTGCTGGTGAACCCCGCCAGCGGCCGGGAGAACTTCGAGATGGAGGCCGGCTTCGAGGGAACCCTCGAGCTGTCTGCGGAGGATTGCGTCATCGGTAAGGACACGTCGGGTCGTGAGGTCATGCTGGTGTTTCCGGCCGACGCCGAATTCGGCCACGGGCGGGAACTGCTGACCGTGGAAGTCGAAGGCCGGTCTTTGGCGATCGGCGGACCGGTATTCTTCGGCGGGGGAACCCTCCGGCAGGACCAACTCGACCGTCTCTCCGAGAGCGCGCCGGAGGACTGCCTGCGGAGCGAAAACTTCTACGTGCAGACCATCGGGTAAAGCTTCCCGGCGCGTTGCCCGGTCTTGAGGGACGGCGGTTAGCCCCGGACCATGCCGAGCAGGCGCCGGAAGACGGCCTCGCCGTCGTCGGCAATGCCGTCATGATGGAACTCACCGGTTTCCCAGACCTGCAGCCCCTTCACCTGCGCGGCCGTTTCCAGCGACAGGCCGCGCTCCACGTAGATATCGTCGCGGTAGACGGCCGCCGCGGCGGGGACGCTGTTCCCGGCCAGCCGGTCGGGGTCGTAGAGGGCCGGCCAATCCGACTTCGCCGCCAGCAGCTCGGCCACCTCCCGCAGCGGAACCAGGGCCGGGTCCTGCTCGAAGTACCAGGGATAGACCATTTCGCCGGTGAGCAGCGGCTCGTCCGCCTCCGGGGCGAACTGCGGGAAGTCCCGGAGCACGCGCCACGCGGCCCAGCCGGTCGCTTCGCCCTGGGCATAGATGGATTCGTGCATCAGGGCATAGAGGGGGTTGGACGCACGGCTCGCCAGCGCGGAGACCTGCTCCAGGAAGGTATCCGAGAGCCGCTGGCCGGACGGTGTCGGGACGAAGGCGTCCTCCAGCAGGTAGTGCAGGGCGTCGATCCGGGTGTTGCCACCCAAGAACGACCCGGCCATCTGGAACCGGCCGGTGGTGAGGCGCTCGCCGGACGGCAGGTATTCGGGCACCGCTTCCAGGTGTCGTGCGACGGCGGTGACCCGGGCCCGGTCTTCCGGGTAGCGGGCGAAGTATTCGCGGTTGCGTGCTTCCACCCGGGGAAACGTGGCCCGGTAGACCTGCTCGGCTCCTCCCGCCAGCGGGGCCAGGCCGCCGGTGATCAGCACTTCCCGCAGCCCCTCGGGCGCGAGGGAGAGGTAGGTCAGCGCACAGAAGCCGCCGTAGCTCTGCCCGAAAATGCTCCACGGTCCGCTGCCGAGTTCCTGCCGGATCAGCTCGGCGTCGCGCACGATCGAGTCCGCACGGAAATGGGCCAGGAAGGCCGCCTGCGCCGCCGCGTCGCCGCGCATCGGCAGCGTCTGCCGGTTCACGGGGGAGGAGAGGCCGGTGCCGCGCTGGTCCAGCATGAGGATGCGGAAGGTCTTGGCCGCCTCCTTCATCCAGCCGGACAAGGACGTCACCCGGTTGCCGCGGCCGCCTGGCCCGCCCTGCAGGAACAGCAGCCACGGCAGCCGTGCCGCGGCGCCGTCGTCGTGTTCCAGCGAGGAATACTCGCGGGCGAAAATTTCGAGGGTTTCGCCGTCCGGATCCGCATGGTCGAGCGGCACGTCGAAGAAATACCCGGCCGTCCTCATGCCGCGGATGCGGTGCGTTCCGGTCACCCGGTGTCCGGTCACTGGTGCACCCGGCCGGCACCCGAGCCGAACGAGGCGAGGGCGTCGCCGGCCAGCCGGAACGTCGACCATTCCTCCTGGGGGCGGGCGCCGAGGCTGCGGTAGAAGTCGATGGACGGGCGGTTCCAGTTCAGTACCGCCCACTCCACCCGGGCGTACCCGGACGCCACCGCGTGGCTGGCCAGCGTCTGCAGCAGGGCCTTGCCGTATCCCCGTCCGCGGGCCTCGGGCCGGACATACAGGTCCTCCAAATAGATGCCGTGCACACCCTCCCACGTGGAAAAGTTCCGGAACCAGAGGGCGAAACCCTGCACACCGCCGTCGTCTTCCGCGACGTGCGCGAAGACCGACGGCCGGGCGGAAAACAGGGCGTCCTGCAGCTGTTCCGGCGTGGTTTTGACGGCGTCCGGTTCCTTCTCGTACACGGCCAGGTCGCGGATCAGGTCGAGGATGACGGGGACATCGGCTTCGTCGGCCGGACGGATCACAGACATGACAAAAGCCTAGCGTCCCGGAGCGGGCGCTACGGTTTGAGCACCACCTTGATGCAGCCGTCGTCCTTCTTCTGGAATTTCTCGTACATCTCCGGGGCCTGGTCCAGCGGGGCCGTGTGCGTGACCAGGTCGCCGACGCCGAGCGGATCTGCCGGATCGCCCGCCAGCGGCAGCACGTCGTCGATCCAGCGCCGGACGTTGCACTGGCCCATCCTCAGCGTGACCTGCTTGTCGAAGAGCGTGAGCATCGGCATGGGGTCGGCCTGGCCGGCGTAGACGCCGGACAGCGAGATGGTGCCGCCGCGGGCTACGGCGTCGATCGCGGCGTGCAGGACGGAGAGGCGGTCCAGGCCTGCCGTCGACATCAGCTTCCTGGCCACGGGGTCGGGGAGGAGTCCGACGGCGAATTGCGCGGTGGCCGCCGCGGTCGCGCCGTGCGCCTCCATGCCGACCGCGTCGACCACCGACTCCGGACCGCGGCCTTGGGTCGCGTCGCGCAGCTCGTCGGCGATCTTTGGTCCCCACGTCAGGGTCTCGATGCCGTGCCTGCGGGCCATGTCCAGCCGCTCCGGGACGAGGTCGACCCCGATCACGCGGTGGCCCAGGTGGCGGCCGATGCGGGCCGCGAACTGGCCGACCGGCCCGAGCCCGAAAACTGCCAGCGTGCCGCCGTCGGGAACCTGCGCGTAGGCCACTGCCTGCCACGCGGTCGGGAGGATGTCGGAGAGGAACAGGTATTGCTCGTCCGGCGCCTGGCTGTCCTCGATCTTGATGGGGCCGTAGTCCGCGTGCGGGACGCGCAGGAACTCGGCCTGCCCGCCCGGAACCGATCCGTAGAGCTCGGTGTAGCCGAACAGTGCGGCGCCTGAACCCTTGTCCTTGACCTGCGTGGTTTCGCACTGCGACTGCAACCCCCGGCTGCACATATGGCAGCGCCCGCACGCGATGTTGAAGGGGACCACCACCCGGTCGCCGGGCTTGAGCCCCGGCACGGCGCTGCCGGTCTCCTCGACGATCCCCATGGGTTCATGGCCCAGGACGTCGCCGGGCGACAGGAACGGGCCAAACAGCTCGTAGAGGTGCAGGTCGGACCCGCAGATGGCGGTGGAGGTGACCCTGATGATGGCGTCGGTGGGCTCCCGCAGCACCGGGTCGGGAACCTGCTCGACGCTCAGCTTCCGTTTGCCTTGCCAGGTCAGTGCTTTCACGATTGTCCCCCTGTCGCGCCGCCCGGGGGAGCGCAGGCCGCGCCCCGCGGAAGGTAAGTGTGCTTACCACCCTAGGGTTGCTGCCAACCGCCTGCAAGCGGACGCCGCCGGCCTCAGCCGCCGGCCGGTCCGACGTCGAGAATCCGGACCGCGGCCGCTCCCGTCTCGTTGCTGGCGGCAAGGTCCACTTCGGCGCTGATGCCCCAGTCCCGGTTGCCGGCCGGATCATCGAAGATCTGCCGCACCTTCCAGACGGCCGGCTGCTCCTCGATGATCAGCAGCGCCGGTCCGCGCGCATCGGGCCCGATGCCGAGGTCGTCGTACTCCTCGTAGTAGGCATCCATCGCGTCCGCCCAGCGGTCGGCGTCCCAGCCCGCATCCGCATCCAGTGCGCCGAGTTCCTCTTCCTGCTCCTCCGCGAACAGTTCCACCCGGCGGAACAACTCGTTGCGCACCATGACGCGGAAGGCCCGGATGTTGTCGGTCAGCTTCGGCGGCTCCTGCGTGAACACCGACTCGGCGGCGTGCTCGGCCGCCAGATCAGCGGCGCCCTTGCCCGCGGCGAGTTCTTCCCACTCGTCCAGCAGGCTGGAGTCGACCTGCCGCACCAGCTCGCCCAGCCAGGCGATGATGTCGGCCAGATCCTCGCGCAGCGCCTCGGCCGGCACGGTCTGCCGCAGCGCCTTGTAGCCGTCGGTGAGATAGCGGAGCACTATGCCCTCGCTGCGGGCCAGCCCGTAGAACTGCACGAACTCGCCGAAATTCATCGCCCGCTCGTACATGTCACGGATCACCGACTTCGGCGCGAGTTCAAAATCGCCCAGCCAGGGCGCACCGTGCCGGTAGGTCTCGAAGGCGGCCTCGAGCAGCTCGGCCAGCGGCTGCGGGTAGGTGACCTCGTCCAGCAGGGCCATCCGCTGGTCGTATTCGATGCCGTCGGCCTTCATCGCAGCGACGGCTTCGCCGCGTGCCTTCTTCTCCTGCGCGGACAGGATCTGGCGGGGCTTCTCGAGCGTGGCCTCGATGATGGAGACCACGTCCAGTGCGTAGCCGCCGTCCTCGGGGTCCAGCAGGTCCAGGCTGGCCACCGCGAACGGGGAAAGCGGCTGGTTCAGCGCGAAATTCGGCTGCAGCTCCACCTTCAGCCGGACGAGGTGCCCGTTCTCGTCCGGCGCGTCCAGTCGTTCCACCAGGCCGGAAACCACCAGCTCTCGGTAAATGCCCAGGGCCTTCTTGATCAGCTTCAGCTGGGACGCGCGTGTTTCGTGGTTGCGCGTCAGCAGCCGTTTGGCGGCGGCGAACGGGTCCCCGGGGCGCTCGAGAATGTTCAGCAGCATCGCGTGGCTGATGGTGAAGCTGGACGTCAACGGTTCGGGTTCGCTCTCCACCAGCTTGTGGAAGGTCGGTTCGCCCCAGCTCACGAAGCCGGTCGGCGGCTTCTTCTTCACCACCTGGCGAAGCTTTTTCTGGTCGTCGCCGAACTTGGCCACCGCCTTGGCCATGGCCTTGGTGTTCTCCACCACGTGTTCCGGGGCCTGCACGACGACGGTGCCCGCCGTGTCATAGCCCGCCCGGCCCGCGCGCCCGGCGATCTGATGGAATTCGCGTGCATTGAGCAGGCGGGTGCGCACGCCGTCGTACTTGCTCAGGGCGGTCAGCAGCACGGTGCGGATGGGCACGTTGATGCCCACCCCCAGGGTGTCGGTGCCGCAGATGACCTTCAGCAGCCCGGCCTGCGCCAACTGCTCCACGAGCCGTCGGTACTTGGGCAGCATGCCCGCGTGGTGGACACCAATGCCGTGCCGGACCAGGCGGTTGAGGGTCTTGCCGAAGCCGGCCGCGAACCGGAAACCCGAGATCAGTTCCGCGATGCGGTCCTTCTCCTCGCGGGTGCAGACGTTGATGCTCATGAGGTTCTGTGCACGCTCTATGGCTTCCAGCTGGCTGAAGTGCACCACGTAGACGGGAACCTGCCTGGTGGTGAGCAGTTCCTCCAGCGACTCCTGCACGCTGGTCTGCACATAGTAGTAATGCAGCGGAATGGGGCGTTCGGCCGAACTGACGGTGACCGTCGTCCTGTCGGTGAGGTCGGTGAGTTCCTTCTCGAACCGGGTCACGTCGCCCAGCGTCGCGGACATCAGCAGGAACTGCGCCTGCGGCAGTTCCAGCAGCGGCACCTGCCAGGCCCAGCCGCGCTGCGGGTCGGAGTAGTAGTGGAACTCGTCCATGACCACCGTGCCAAGGTCCGCGGCGGAGCCCTCGCGCAACGCGATGTTGGCCAGGATCTCGGCGGTGCAGCAGATGATCGGGGCGTCCTGGTTGACCGCCGAGTCGCCGGTGACCATGCCGACGTTCTCCGGTCCGAAGATGTCGCACAGGGCGAAGAACTTCTCCGACACGAGCGCCTTGATGGGTGCCGTGTAATAGCTGACGGTCCCGGTGGACATGGCGTGGAAGTGGGCCGCGATCGCCACCAACGACTTCCCGGACCCGGTGGGGGTTGCCAGGATGACGTTGTTGCCGGTAACCAGCTCCATGACGGCTTCGTCCTGGGCAGGGTAGAGCGACATTCCACGGGATTCGACCCACTCGGTGAACCAGGTGTAGACGTCGTCGGGATCTGAGGCAGTGCCGGTGCCCGGCAGGAGCTGGAGAAGATTCATGTTGTTTCCAGCTTATGCGGTGGTCGCGCCGCGCCGTGCGGGCACCCAGCGGTGCGCCGCGCCGTGCGGGCACCCAGCGGTGCGCCGCCCCGGCGGGCGCGTGGCGTAACGTACTGCCCATGCACTGGGACCCGCAGAAGTATGTGGAATTCGCCGGCTACCGCGACCGGCCGTTCTTTGACCTGACCGGAAGGATCGCCGCCGACGACCCCGCAGTGGTGGTGGATCTGGGCTGCGGCCCGGGCGGCCTGACGGCGGCGCTCACCGACCGCTGGCCCGCCGCCAGCGTCACCGGGGTGGATTCCTCGCCCGAGATGATCCGGCAGGCGCAGCAGCGGCACACCTCAGCCAGGTTAACCTTCGTGGCCGGGGATATCCGGACCTGGACCCCTCCGGCGGAGCTGGATGTGCTGGTGTCCAACGCCGCGCTGCAGTGGGTGCCCGGGCACCAGGACCTCATGCGTTCCTGGCTGCGCGCCATGAAGCCCGGCAGTTGGCTCGCCGTGCAGGTACCCGGCAACTTTGCCGCGCCGTCGCACGCGCTCATGCGTGCGCTCGCCGGCTCGCCGCGCTGGCATCGCCGGCTGGACGGGGTCCTTCGCCACGAGGACGCGGTCTCCGAACCCGAGGACTACCTCAAGCTGTTATCGGACGAAGGCTGTGACGCCGACGTCTGGGAAACGACCTACCAGCAGTTGCTCCACGGGCCGGATCCGGTGCTGGAGTGGGTCAGGGGGACCGGCTTGCGCCCCGTCCTGGCCGCCCTGCCGGCGGCAGAGGCGGCCAAGTTCGAAGCCGAGTACGCCACGCTGCTGCGCGACGCCTACCCGGAGTCCGAATACGGAACCGTGTTCGGATTCCGCCGGATCTTCGCGGTGGGGCGCAAGCTCGGCTGAACCTAGCCGCCGGTTGCGCGGCGGACGTACCCTGCCTCAGGGCGTGGGCGTTCCGCCGTTGACGTTCAGGGTCTCGCCGGAAACGTAGCTCGACTCCGGCGAGGCCAGGTAGACGTAAGCGGGCGCCAGTTCGGTGGGCTGCCCCGCGCGGCCGAGCGGCACGTTCTTGCCGAACTCCGGCAGCTTTTCCTTCGGCTGTCCCGCGCTGACCTGCAGCGGGGTCCAGAAGGGGCCGGGGGCTACGGCGTTGACCCGGATGCCGCGGCTTGCCAGCTGCTGCGCCAGACCCTTGGTGAAGTTGTTGATGGCCGCCTTGGTGGAGGCGTAGTCCAGCAGGACCGGCGAGGGGTTGTAGGCCTGGACCGACGTCGTGTTGATGATCGTCGAGCCCGGCGGCATGTGCGTCACGGCGGCCTTGGTGATCCAAAACATGGCGAAAACATTCGTGCGGAACGTGTCCTCGAACTGTTCGTCGCTGATGTCTTCGATCTTCTCGACGGCGATCTGGCGCCCCGCGTTGTTAACCAGGATGTCCAGCCCGCCCAACTGTTCCACCGCCTTGGCGACCAGCTCGCGGGACGCCTCGGCATCGGAAATATCGCCCGGAAGAAGCACCGCCTTCCGGCCATCCTGCTCGATGACCGAGGCGACGTGCCGGGCATCGGATTCCTCGGCCGGGAGGTAGGAGAGGGCGACGTCGGCTCCCTCGCGGGCGAACCCGATGGCGACGGCGGCGCCGATGCCGGAGTCCGCCCCCGTGATCAGGGCCTTGCGGCCGGTCAGCCTGCCGGTGCCGCGGTACGACTCTTCGCCGCGGTCGGTCTCGGGCTCCAGCTCTTGGTCCAGCCCGGGCTCCGGCTGGCTCTGTTTGGGCGGCGAGATGCTGGGAAAACGGTCTACCGGATTCTGGAAGGTGTACTGATCCGTCATGTCTGGCTCCCTTCTAACGGCCGCTGCGAAGGCTCCGCCGGCACCCTTGGTGCTCCACTCGATGGAAGGCGTGGCCGGGGAGCGGCCGGTATGGTCAGTATGCTGATCGTGATGCCACCCTACGCTGTCGCGCATCGGGTCGTACAGCCGGACAGTGGCCGGCCATCCCCTGAGGATCCGGAAGCACGAAGTGTCAGCTCCGGGCGAACCGGCCCGAAAGTCAGCAAGCTTTCTACTTGGCCCGCGGCGCGGTAGTCTGGCGGAACCTGTAGGAAAACCTGAACCGAAAGAGGTGCTGATATGGGTATGGGCGACAAGTTCGATGCTGCGAAGGACAAGGTGACCGGCAAGGTCAACGAAGCCGTCGGCGAGGCGAGGGATGACAAGTCCCAGCAGTTGAAGGGCAAGGGCCAGCAGGTCGAGGGCGAGGCCAAGGACAAGGTCGCCGACGCCAAGGCCCACCTGAACGAGGACGCCGACCGTGTTGCCGACGACACCGAAGGCGGCGCCAGGCGCTGATCCGGTTGCTTTGTCACAGAGCCCCCGTGAGCCGCTGGTTCACGGGGGCTCCGTGGCTTAAGGCGGTGCCCGGCGGCCAAGGGGATAGGCCCAAACCCGACGCCCGCGGCGGGGGAGGCGCCGGCCGCCCTTCAATTCCCCCGCCCCCTGTGGTAATTGTAAGTAACCTTATAAATCAGCTTGGCGTGCTCATCCCTGCTGGCTGGACGGTGCGCGAAGCGGCTCGAACTACCTGAAGGGACTGATATCCGTGACAACCGCAAGGGAAATCATGACCGGTGGTGTTGAATGCATCGGAGAGAACGAGACGCTGGAGCTGGCGGCGCAAAAAATGCGCGACCTCGACGTGGGGTCGTTGCCCATTTGCGGTGAGGACAACAGGCTCAAGGGAATGGTTACCGACCGCGACATTGTGGTCAAGTGCCTGGCCGACGGGCGGGATCCGCGCGAGGTGAAAGCGGGCGAACTGGGCCAAGGCAAGCCGGTGACGATCGGCGCGGATGACAGCATCGAAGAGGCCATCAAAACCATGCAGGACCATCAGGTGCGCCGGCTGCCGGTGATCGATGGACACGATCTGGTGGGAATACTCAGCCAAGCCGATGTCGCCCGCAACTATCCGGAAGACCGGGTGGGTGAACTGGTCGAGTTCATCTCCTACTGATCCCGGCGGCCAAGATGTCGGAGCAGTTGCCGGAGGCGTACGCCAGGTACCTGGCCGGATGTGAGCCCACCCAGGCCGACGCGATCCTGCCGGTGCTGAAGCAATCGGCTGCCGAGGGCGATCGCGGCGTGCTGGTGCGCTTCCTCCCCAACGAAGTGCAAGCCATGGCGACCGAGGAGGTCCCGTTCGGAACCATCCGGGAAGAACGCTACGACGAATAATCATCCTGCCGCGCCGGCGGACGGGTGCCCGGGATGCCTACGCCATTCCGGGCTGCCGCCTGTCAAGACCCAGGCGTAAAATTAATCGTGCCGGCGCGATAATAAAGTCATTCGTTGCCGGAGGGGGGAAGCGCTTGTAAGCTCGCAGCAGTTGGGGCCGAATCGGCTCCCGGGCTATCTGGAGGCTGCGCATGGACAGGTCCGATGCCGGTCGGTATGCAGGGGGTTCCATCGGGTTGGGGCGGAACTGATGCGGCACCGCCATCTGTCACCCGCCGACGAATTTCCCATGGATCTGGCTCCCCTCGGCGACCCCGAACTGCTGGCGCTGTACGGGAGGGCCATGCGCCAGCTCGAGCGGGAAAGCATCCAGTTCGGCGCGGCCGATCCCGAGACCGAATTCCGCCTGGAGGAGCTGCGCGTCGAACTCGACCGGCGCGACAGCAGGGACGCGCTGCAGGCCAGCAAGCGGCGGGTCCGCGGCCTGTACGGCAAACCAGGGGGCGAACCGCCGGACTCGCTGTACGACGGCACCAGCTAGGTCTGCCCGGGGCGACTCCCTTGCCGGCTGATTTAAGCGGCCCATGCCGCGGGCGGCCGTACACCCTTCCGGGGACGCCGCCGCGGCGCTTATGCTGCTCTTCCAACCCCAGTATGATGGGTTACAAACAGTATGCTTATCAATAGTGGGATGCAGATTGGAAGGGCAGACGATCATGATTGCCAATGACAGTTCAAGTGCCCATGCCGGCCAGGACAAGGACCGGGAACCGGGAAGCGCGTTGCCCGACCCCTCGTGCACCGCCTGCAGCACCGACGAGTACCTGGTCTTCGACGCCGTAACGCTGCTGCCGCCGCAGGCCGGGGCCCCCGCACTGCCGCGATGGGACGTCAGCTACTGGTGCAGCCGCTGCGACGGCTATTACGGGCACGAAACCTTCAAGGTACCGGCCACGGAAGCCGAGAGCGTGGGAATCGATTTCGGCGCCGAGGGCTACATGCACTGCGGGGAGCCGATGCAGCCGGTGGAACGCATCGACCACTCAATCGTTGATCCCGTGGATGCCGGCTCCCCGGAAACCGGGCCGCTCCCGACCGTGCGGGTCAACGTTGAAATTCTTCGCTGCAGCTGCGGATTCAAGATGGAGGTGCCCATCTGAGGCTAAGGCGCAGCAACGTCCGTGCACCCGGCATCACCCGTCGGCGCCACGGGGCAGGGTTCTCCTACCGCAACCCGGACGGTTCGAGGCCTGCCGGGGACGAGCTCCGAAGGATCAAGGCGTTGGCGGTCCCGCCCGCGTGGTCGGATGTGTGGATTTGCCCGGCGCCCAATGGGCATATCCAGGCCGCGGGAACCGACGACGCCGGGCGGCGGCAATACATCTACCATGCCCGTTGGCGGGAACTGAGGGATCGGGAAAAGTTTGACCGCGCCCTGGCGTTCGGAGCCACCCTGACCACCGCCCGCCGCAAGGTGACAAGGCTGCTGAGGTCCGGCGAACGTACCCGCCAGGTGGCCTGTGCCGTTGCCTTCCGCCTGCTGGACAGCGCGTCGTTGCGGATCGGCTCGGAAGTCTACGCCGAAGACAACGGTTCCTACGGGGTGACGACGTTGTTGGTCCGCCACGTGCACGTGCGGGAAGAGACCGTCCGGCTGCATTTTCCCGGAAAGAGCGGGCTGCAGTGGGACGTGGAACTGAAGGATCCGGACATTGCCGTCCAGCTGGCGGCGGTGCGGACCCTGAAGGCCGACGATCCGGCCATCGGTTACCGCAACGGCACCGGAGACTGGTCGGGGCTCTCCGCGTCGGAGTTGAACGAGTTTATCCACGAACTCTGCGGGCCCGAGTTCAGTGCCAAGGATTTCCGGACGTGGCAGGGAACGGTAACGGCCGCCGTGACCCTTGCCGGCTACAACGGCAAGCCGAATCTCACCGGCCGGCGCAAAGCCGTGGTCGCAGCCATGCACGCCGTCTCGGAGCGGCTGGGCAATACGCCCGCCGTCGCCCGCAAGTCGTACGTGGATCCGCGGCTCGTGGACCGCTTCATGGCGGGACAGATCCCGGACGCCGCAACATATTCCGCGGCGGAACGCAGCCTGCCGTCCTTCCTGGCCTGACAGGGGCAGCCGGCCATCCTTCCTCGGGTGACAAGGGAGCTAAAGCAGCCCGCGGCGCTAGAATTAGAGAGCCCCGGCAGGCGGGATTCCCCCCAACGTCCACGTCTGTCGGGGTTGATACGCCTACCAGCCGCGCGATTTCCACTCGTCCAGATGGGGCCGCTCTGCCCCGAGGGTGGTCCCGGCGCCATGGCCCGGATGGACCACCGTGTCGTCGGGCAGGTAGTTGAACACCCGTTCGGCCACATCGTTGAAGAGGGTGCCAAACCGCTCCGGGTCCTGCTGCGTGTTGCCCAGCCCGCCCGGAAACAAGGAATCTCCGGTGAACAGGTGCGGGGGACCCTCCGGTGCGCGGTAGAGCAGCGCCACGGAACCCGGCGTGTGCCCGCGCAGCTTGATGGCTTCCAACGAGAATCCGTCGAACCGGCCGACGTCCTGATGCTCGAGGGCAACATCGGTCCGCACCTCGATCTGCGGAATGTCCTCCACGCCGGCCGCCGTTTTGGCGCCGGTAGCGGCCACCGCCTCCGGCAGGGCCCGGACATGGTCCCAGTGGCTGTGCGTGGTCACGATCAGGGCAACCTCGGCCGGCCGCCCGGCATCCGCGGCGCCCTCGCGCAGCAGTTGCCGGATGGCCGGAAAGTCGTCGGCGGCGTCAATCAACACCTGGGTGCCGGAAGCCTTGGCCGTCAGCAGATAGACGTTGTTGTCCATCTCGGAAACGGAAACGCTGCGGATTGTGACTGCAGGATCTTCGTGAAGCAACATGCTTCCCAGCCTACCGACAGTCGACCCGGACGGCTCAGGATGTCATTCTGGTTGTAG
Organism: Arthrobacter sp. Cza30; assembly: GCF_059090765.1. Classification (NCBI taxonomy): domain Bacteria; kingdom Bacillati; phylum Actinomycetota; class Actinomycetes; order Micrococcales; family Micrococcaceae; genus Arthrobacter; species Arthrobacter sp. Cza30. Next base: position 252,169 of record NZ_JBNHGA010000006.1, read on the forward strand.
CAGCGGACAGGCAGCGCGGTGCTGCGGACACGACGAGGAGCGGGCGCAGGCGATGGAAGCGAGTGAGTTTGACTGGCGGATGAACCGCGACAGCGCCGTGCCGCTCTTCGAGCAGCTGAGGCTGCGGATCATTGAAGCGGCCGACGCCGGCGAACTCCCGGTAGGCACGAAGCTCCCGCCCGTCAGGCGGTTGGCCGATCATCTGGGTGTGGTCCCGAACACCGTGGCACGCGCCTACCGGGAGCTTGAAACTGCCGGGCGGGTGGAAACCCACGGCCGGGCAGGTACCGTGGTCAGCGCCGGAGCCGGCAAGGCCCGCCAACAACTGGGCGATGCCGCCGAAGCGTTCGCCCGTGCGGTTCACGGTCAAGGGATCGGCGGCAAGGAAGCACTCGCCGCCGCCAAGGCCGCGTTGGAGCGCCACGGCATCAAGTAGGCGGCATCCAGTAGGCGAAGCGGCGGGCTGGCGGCGGCCAGCGGAGGCCGCAATTGCGGACGTCTACTGTCCGCAGGGGCTGTCCGCCGTGACCGATGTAATACAAGTTCGAACGAATTTTCGATTAGAGTAGATACCGTGCTAAAAGCAAGCGAAACGTCCGTCTCGGCGACCGATTCCGAGTCTGCCACCCCCGTTTCCCGCTCCGCGGACATGTCCCGACTGGTCGTCAAGGGCGCCCGCGAGCATAATCTGCAGAACGTCAGCGTGGACCTGCCCCGCGACGCCATGATCGTCTTCACGGGACTGTCCGGCTCGGGCAAGTCGTCGTTGGCCTTCGATACGATCTTCGCCGAGGGCCAGCGCCGGTACGTGGAATCGCTCTCTTCCTATGCGCGGATGTTCCTGGGACAGGTGGACAAGCCTGATGTGGACTTCATCGAGGGCCTGTCGCCGGCGGTGTCGATCGACCAGAAGTCGACCAGCCGCAACCCGCGCTCCACCGTGGGAACAATCACCGAGATCTACGATTACCTGCGCCTGCTGTGGGCCCGCGTCGGGCGCCCCTTTTGCCCGCAGTGCGGTGAACCGGTGGAGAAGCAGACCCCGCAGCAGATCGTGGACCAGTTGCAAGAGCTTCCCGAAGGGACCCGGTTCCAGATCCTGGCCCCGGTAGTGCGTGGGCGCAAGGGCGAGTTCGTCGACCTGTTCAAGGAACTGAGCACCAAGGGCTTTTCCCGCGCCAAGGTGGACGGCAAGCTGGTGCAGCTAAGCGAACCGCCGAAGCTGGGGAAGCAGTACAAGCACACCATTGAGGTAGTGGTGGACCGGCTGGTGGCCAAAGAAGGCATCCACCAGCGCCTGACCGACTCGGTGGAAACCGCCCTGGCCCTCGCGGAGGGCCGGGTGCTGGCCGATTTCGTCGACCTTGCCGAGGACGAGCCTGGCCGCACGCGTGCCTTCTCCGAGCACCTGGCCTGCCCGAACGAACACCCTCTCGCCATCGACGAGATCGAGCCGCGCTCGTTCTCGTTCAACAATCCGTTCGGCGCCTGTCCGGCCTGTACCGGTATCGGCAGCAAGCTTGAAGTCGACGTGGACCTGGTGGTCCCGGATCCCGACCGGAGCCTGTCCGAGGGCGCCATTGCTCCGTGGTCCTTGGGCAAAGCCACCCAGGAGTACTGGACGCGGTTGCTCGAAGGGCTCTCGCACGAGCTGGGGTTCTCCATGGACGAGCCGTGGAAGAACCTGCCGAAGAAGGTCCGGGAGGCCGTGCTGCACGGCAAGGACTTCAAGGTCGTGGTGCAGTACCGCAACCGCTTCGGCCGGGAACGGAAATACAGCACCGGGTTCGAAGGCGCGTTCCAGTACATCCACCGAAAGCATGAGGAAACTGAGTCCGAGTGGGCGAGGGACCGTTACAAGGAGTACATGCGCGAGGTCCCGTGCCCGGAGTGCAACGGCGCGCGGCTGAATCCCGCGTCCCTGTCCGTGCTGATCAACGGCAAGTCCATCGCGGATGTGTCTGCCCTGCCGCTGCGCGAGGCGAGTTCGTTCCTCGCCGGCCTGGAGCTCTCGGCCCGCGAAACCCAAATCGCCCACCAGGTACTCATCGAGATCCAGGCGCGGCTGCGGTTCCTCTTGGACGTGGGCCTGGAATACCTGAACCTGGAGCGCGCCGCCGGCACGTTGTCCGGCGGGGAGGCCCAGCGCATCCGGCTGGCAACGCAGATCGGCTCCGGCCTGGTTGGCGTGCTCTACGTGCTGGACGAGCCCTCCATCGGCCTGCACCAGCGGGACAACCGCCGGTTGATCGAGACCCTCACACGGCTGCGCGACCTCGGCAACACCCTGATTGTGGTGGAACACGACGAGGACACCATCGCCGAGGCCGACTGGATAGTGGACATCGGACCGGGCGCCGGGGAGCACGGCGGCGAAGTGGTTCACTCCGGCTCGCTGCAGGAGTTGTTGGACAACACGCGTTCCATCACCGGTGATTACTTGTCCGGCCGGCGCCGGATCGAACTGCCGGCCAAGCGCCGGAAGATGGACAAGAAGCGCCAGATCAAGGTGGTGGGCGCCCGGGAAAACAATCTCCGCGGCATCGATGCCTCGTTCCCGCTGGGAATCTTCACCGCGGTCACCGGCGTCAGCGGCTCCGGGAAGTCGACCCTGGTCAACGACATCCTCTACAAGGTGCTGGCGAACAAGCTCAACGGAGCCAAGCATGTTGCCGGCCGGCACACCAGGGTGGAAGGCGTGGACCAGCTGGACAAGGTCATCCACGTGGACCAGAGCCCGATCGGCCGCACGCCCCGGTCCAACCCGGCCACCTACACCGGAGTCTTCGACAACATCCGCAAGCTGTTCGCCGAGACCAACGAGGCGAAGCTCCGGGGCTACCTGCCCGGACGGTTCTCGTTCAACGTCAAGGGCGGGCGCTGCGAGGCCTGCTCCGGCGACGGCACGCTGAAGATCGAGATGAACTTCCTGCCGGACGTCTACGTTCCGTGCGAGGTCTGCCACGGCGCACGGTACAACCGCGAGACGCTGGAAGTCCACTACAAGGGCAAGACGATTGCCGAAGTCCTGGACATGCCGATCGAGGAAGCAGCGGAATTCTTTGCCGCGTTCACTCCGATCGCGCGCCACTTGCGGACCCTGGTGGACGTCGGCCTGGGGTACGTCCGGCTCGGACAGCCCGCCACCACGCTGTCGGGCGGGGAAGCCCAGCGCGTCAAGCTCGCCAGCGAACTGCAGCGCCGCTCGAACGGGCGGAGCATCTACGTGCTGGACGAGCCGACCACCGGCCTGCACTTTGAGGACATCCGCAAGCTGCTGCAGGTGCTGCAGGGGCTGGTGGACAAGGGCAACACGGTGATCACCATCGAGCACAACCTCGACGTGATCAAGAACGCCGACTGGGTTGTGGACATGGGGCCCGAGGGCGGTTCCGGCGGCGGCCAGATCATCGCCAGCGGCACTCCCGAGCAGGTGGCGGCAGTCGAGGGAAGCCACACCGGCCGCTTCCTGGCGGAGGCGCTCGGCCACCAGTGAGCCTGCCGGACGGAATAAGGTATTCCCCAGCAGGAATGGATTCCGGCGGATCCGCGGATCTGTGGGAAAATGCCCGGGTGACTCAATTGCCTGCGCTGGTACTTTTCGACCTCGACGGAACCCTGGTTGACCCCGCAGGTGCCATCACCACCGGAATTGCCGGGGCCCTTGCGGCGGCCGGCCTGCCGGTCCCGCCGCAGGAAGAACTTGGATCCCTGGTCGGGCCGCCGCTGGGTGAGTCCCTGCGCGGGGCCGGAGTGCCGGAGCACCGGCTCGGCGAGGTGATCGCGTTGTACAGGGCGGGCTACCGCCGGTCCGGGATGGCGGCAAGCCGGGTGTACCCGGGCATCATCGGCCTGCTGGAGCGGCTCCTCTCCACCGGCGCGGTCCTCGCCGTCGCCACGCAGAAGCCGACCGCGCTGGCGCGGGAGCTGCTGCGGCTGCAGGGCCTGGAGCAGTACTTCGCGGGGATTTACGGAGCCGAGGGCGACGATCCCGCCCCGGCGGCGGAACCCGGGCTGGGCAAGGTCCCGATTCTGCAGGCCGCGCTGGATGCTTTCAGCGACTCGTGCGGCCCGGTGGTCATGGTGGGCGACCGGCTCTATGACGCCGCCGCAGCTCTCCGGCTCGGCATCCCCGCCGTCGGGGTCGGCTGGGGCTTCGCCGCCCCCGGGGAACTGGAAGCCGCCGGCGCGGCCGTCGTCGTGGATACCGCCGAAGAACTTGAGGCCGCTATTGGGCGGCTGACCGCCGCCGAGGGCGCCCTGGCCGGCCGCCGGGGACCGGCCGCATGAGGACGTTCGAAGCCACGCGCGCCTCGTTCCGGGCCGGGCTGCGGCTCAGCTGCCGGCCGACGATTGAAGGCATCGCGAACTTTCCCGCGGCCGGCCCGGTGATTGTGGCACCGAATCACCTGTCCTTCCTCGACAGCGTCATCATCCAGGCGATGATGCCGCGCAAGGTGGCCTTCTTCGCTAAAGCCGAATACTTCACCACCCGCGGCCCCAAGGGCGCTGCGATGCGGTGGTTTTTCCACAGCGTCGGCTCGATACCGGTGGAGCGGGGCGAACAGGCCGCCAGCGTGGCCGCGCTGCAGAGCGCCCTGGACGTACTGGAACGCAACGAGGCTTTCGGGATCTATCCTGAAGGAACACGGTCCCGTGACGGCAAGCTCTACCGGGGCCGCACCGGCGTGGGGTGGCTGGCCCTCACGACCGGGGCGCCGGTGCTGCCGGTAGGGCTGATCGGCACCGAACAGCTGCAGCCCGCCGGGAGGATGATGATCCGGCCGAGCCACTTCACGGTCCGGATCGGCAAGCCGCTGTACTTCAAGCGGACCGGGCCGGAGCACTCGCTGCCGGCGCGCCGGTCGGCCACCGACCAGATCATGGACGCGATCGCCGACCTGACCGGCCAGGAACGCTCGAACAGCTACAACAAGACGCCGTCGGCTTGACCGGCCGGACGGCACCCAGAACCCAGGCGAGGAAGGGAGTGACCGGCCATGGCTAATCCTGCTTCCTACCGTCCGCGGACGGGGGAGATCCCGACCAATCCCGGCGTCTACCGTTTCCGGGACGAGCACCGGCGCGTGATCTACGTCGGCAAGGCGAAGAACCTGCGGTCCCGGCTCAACAGCTACTTCGCCAGCCCCAAGAACCTGCCGCCCAAGACCCATGCGATGGTGCACACGGCGGCTTCGGTGGAGTGGACCATCGTGGGCAGCGAACTGGAGGCCATCCAGCTCGAGTACACGTGGATCAAAGAGTTCACACCGCGCTTCAACATCATGTTCCGGGACGACAAGTCCTATCCCTACCTGGCCGTGACCATGGCGGAGAAGTTCCCGCGCGTGCAGGTGATGCGCGGCGAGCGGCGCAAGGGCGTCAAGTACTTCGGTCCGTACTACCCGGCCAAAGCGATCCGCGAGACCGTGGACACCCTGCTGCGGGTTTTCCCGGTCCGCACCTGCAGCACCGGCGTCTTCAACCGCGCCCAGCGCACCGGCCGGCCGTGCCTGCTGGGCTACATCGACAAGTGCTCGGCGCCCTGCGTGGGGCGGATCTCGCCCGAGGACCACAAGGCCCTGGCCGCCGAGTTTTGCGCGTTCATGGGCGGGGAAGCCGACCGGTTTATCCGCGCCCTCGAAAAGAAGATGGCCGCGGCGGTGGCCGAACTCGACTACGAGACGGCGGCGCGTCACCGGGACGACATCGCCGCGCTGCGCCGCGTCTTCGAACGCAACGCCGTGGTGCTCAGTGAAGACACCGACGCCGACGTGTTCGCCCTGGCCCAGGACGAACTGGAGGCGGCCGTCCAGGTGTTCCACGTCCGCGGCGGCAGGATCCGCGGCCAGCGCGGCTGGGTGGTGGAAAAGGTCGAGGACCAGAGCGACGCCGACCTGGCCGAACACCTGTTGCAGCAGGTGTACGGGGACGCCGACGGACCGGACCGGATCCCGCGCCAGGTCATGCTGCCGCAGGAACCGGAGAATGCCGCCGAACTGCAGGCCTGGCTCAGCGGACTCCGCGGCAGCAGGGTGCAGATCCACGTGCCCAAACGCGGTGACAAGGCCGCCCTGCTGGCCACCGTGAGGGAGAACGCCGAGCAGGCCCTGGCCCTGCACAAGAGCCGGCGCGCCGGCGACATCACCACGCGCTCGGCCGGCCTCCAGCAGCTGCAGGAGGCCCTGGAGCTGCCCGTGGCGCTGCTGCGGATCGAGTGCTACGACATCTCCCACGTGCAGGGCACCAACGTGGTGGCCTCCATGGTGGTGGTGGAAGACGGGCTGCCCAAGAAGTCCGACTACCGCCGCTTCGCGATCACCGGCGAGGCCGCAAGGGACGATACCTCGGCGATGTATGACGTGATCAGCCGGCGCTTCCGGAACTACCTCGCGGAACAGGGTCACCAGGGCGTCTCGGCGGCAGCCGATGCAGGCGAAGCGCCTGCCGGGGACGGCGCGGACACCGCCGTCGTGCTTGAAGAGACCCTGACGCCGGCGCCCAAGACCAAGTTCGCCTACCCGCCCAACCTGGTGGTGGTGGACGGCGGGCCGCCCCAGGTGGCCGCCGCTTCCCGCGCGCTGTCGGACCTGGGCATTACCGACGTGTTCGTGGTCGGCCTGGCCAAGCGGCTGGAGGAAGTATGGCTGCCCGACGACGATTTCCCCGTGATCCTGCCGCGCTCGTCCGAGGGCCTGTTCCTGCTGCAGCGGATCCGCGACGAGGCCCACCGCTTCGCGATTGCCTACCACCGGCAGAAGCGCGGCAAGGCGATGACTGTCTCGGTGCTGGACGGCATCCAGGGTCTCGGGCCGGCGAAACGCAAGGCACTGCTGAAACATTTCGGCTCGGCGAAGAAACTCAAGGCGGCCAGCGCCGAAGAGCTGCAGCAGGTGCCGGGCATCGGCCCGGCGCTGGCGGCTTCCTTGAAGCGCCAGCTGGCGGCCGGTGCCCCGGAGGAGCCCGCGCCGGCGGTGAATATGGCGACCGGCGAAATCATCGAATCTTAGTTAGGCTAGAGCTGGAATCGAGGAGTGGGGGTCGGGATGGATGGAATGACGATGACGGTGGACGAGGACTTGACGCCGGAAAAGCCGGTGGAATCCGAGCTCCTGGTGGTCACCGGCATGTCCGGGGCCGGCCGGACCACGGCGGCGCATGCCCTCGAAGACCACGGCTGGTACGTGGTGGACAACCTGCCGCCGCAGATGCTGGGCACGCTGGCCGAACTGGTTTCACGGATGCCGCAGTCGCTGCCCAAGCTTGCCGTGGTCGTGGACGTGCGCAGCCAGAGCCTTTTCCGCGACATCCGTGAGGCGCTGCATGCCCTGGCGGCCAGCGGTATCCACTACCGGGTGCTGTTCCTGGACGCCTCCGGCGACGTCCTGGTCCGCCGCTTCGAACAGGGCCGCCGGCCGCACCCGCTGCAGGGTGACGGCCGCATATCCGACGGCATCACCGCCGAACGGGAACTGTTGAGCAGCCTCAAGGACTCGGCCGATCTGGTGGTGGATACCACCGAGATGAACGTCCACGCCCTGGCCACCGCCATCACGGAACTCTTCACCGAATCCGGTCCGATCGTGCTGCGCATCAACGTGGTCAGCTTCGGTTTCAAGTACGGGCTGCCGGTGGACGCCAACTTCGTCGCCGACGCCCGCTTCATTCCCAACCCGCACTGGGTCCCCGCGCTGCGCCCGCACACCGGGCTGGACGAGAAGGTCCGCGACTACGTGCTGGTGGACTCCGGTGCCGATGAGTTCGTCAACCGTTATGTGGACGCGCTGGAGCCGGTGCTGGAGGGCTACCGCCGCGAGAACAAGCACTACGGCACCATCGCCATCGGGTGTACCGGCGGCAAGCACCGCTCCGTGGCGGTCGCCGAGGAAATCGGGAAGCGGCTGGCCCAGTTGCCGAGCGTCAAAGTCACCGTCCAGCACCGGGACTTGGGGCGCGAATAGTGGCGATCCTGACCGGACCGATGCCGCTGGTACCCGCCCCGGGCACCTCCCGCAGCCGGACCGGGAAGAGCGGCGCGCCTCCCTCCGTGGTGGCTTTGGGCGGCGGGCACGGGCTCTCTGCCTCGCTGGGCGCGCTGCGGCTGCTCACCACGGAACTCACCGCCATCGTCACGGTGGCCGACGACGGCGGATCCTCCGGCCGCCTGCGCAAGGAGTTCGGCGTGCTCCCGCCCGGGGATCTGCGGATGGCCCTCGCAGCGCTGTGCGATGACACCGACTGGGGGCGGACCTGGCGCGACGTGATGCAGCATCGCTTCAAGTCGTCCCCGGGCGCCGAGCCGTCGCTGGACAACCACGCCCTCGGAAACCTGCTGATTGTGACCCTGTGGGAGCTGCTCGGTGACCCCGTTGCCGGGCTGAAGTGGGCCGGCGCCCTGCTGGGGGCCCGCGGTGAGGTGCTGCCGATGGCCACCGTGCCGTTGACCATCGAGGGCGACGTCTTGGTGGAGGGCGAGGACGGGCGGTTGCGCACCGCGCTGATCTCCGGCCAGTCCCGGCTGGCGGCGGCCGGGCGCAACAGCCACGTCCACGACGTGCGCCTGCTGCCCGACGACGCCCCGGCCTGCGTCGAGGCGCTGAACGCCGTCGAATATGCCGACTGGGTGATCCTTGGGCCCGGCTCCTGGTACACCTCAGTGTTGCCGCACCTGATGCTGAGGGAGATGCGCGAGGCGCTCTGCGACACCCCGGCGCGCCGCTGCCTGACCATGAACCTGTCCGTGGACACCAAGGAAACGTCCGGGATGACGGCCTCGGACCACCTTGCCGCGGTGAGGCGCTGCGCCCCCGGGATGCGTTTCGACGTGGTCTTGGCCGATCCGGCCGTGATTGACGACAAGGGGCGTTTCGAGGATGCCGCGGCCGCGCTGGGTGCACGCGTGGTCTTCGGTAGAGTAGGAAGTTCAGGCGGACGCCCCGTACACGATCCGTTGAGACTGGCGAGTGCCTACCACGACATTTTCGAAGGCCACAAGGATTAAGTAAGGACAAGGTGCATGGCGCTGACCGCAGCAGTCAAGGATGAGCTCGCTCGCCTTGACATCAAGAAGTCCCAGGTCCGGAAGGCTGAGGTCTCGTCGACGCTCCGTTTCGCCGGCGGACTCCATATCATTTCCGGCCGCATCGTCATCGAGGCCGAAGTTGATCTGGCTGCGACCGCCCGGCGGCTGCGCACCGCCATCTCGGAAGTGTACGGCCATAGCGGCGACATCATCGTGGTCTCCGGCGGTGCGCTGCGCCGCGGGAACCGCTACGTCGTGCGCGTGGTCAGGGACGGGGAGTCCCTCGCCCGGCAGACCGGCCTGCTGGACGGCCGCGGCCGGCCGGTCCGCGGCCTGCCGTCCGTGGTCGTCAACGGTTCGGCCGCCGATGCCGAGGCGGTCTGGCGCGGCGCCTTCCTGGCGCACGGTTCGCTAACCGAACCCGGCCGCTCGTCCGCCCTGGAGGTCACCTGCCCCGGCCCGGAAGCCGCGCTGGCGCTGGTGGGCGCGGCCCGCCGGCTCGGGATCGCGGCCAAGGCCCGGGAGGTCCGCGGCGTGGACCGGGTTGTCATCCGCGACGGCGACAGCATCGCCGCGCTCTTGACCCGGATGGGTGCCCATGATGCGCTGATGGTGTGGGAAGAACGCCGGATGCGCAAGGAAGTGCGGGCCACCGCAAACCGTCTGGCCAATTTCGACGACGCCAACCTGCGGCGCTCGGCCCAGGCCGCCGTCGCGGCGGGCGCCCGCGTGGAGCGTGCCCTCGAGATCCTCGACGACGAGGTGCCGGAGCACCTGCGGTACGCCGGTGAGCTCCGGGTGGCGCACAAGCAGGCCTCCCTGGACGAACTGGGTCGCTTGGCGGACCCGCCGATGACCAAGGACGCCATCGCCGGCCGGATCCGCCGCCTGCTGGCCATGGCGGACAAGCGGGCGCTGGAGCTGCGCATCCCGGGGACCGAAGCCAACGTGACGCCGGAGATGCTGGACGACTAGGCAGGGCCCGGCAGTCTGCTGGGCCCTGCCCGGGGAAGACGGAGGGAACCATGGGCACGCACGAACTGCACCCCGGCCACGGTTGCGCGGCCTTGGAACCGCGCGTCCCGACGAGGATCATGGAACTGAACGACTCCATGCACCATGCCACCTGCGGGGCCGGCGCGGACACCGCGCCGGTACCGTCCACCGGGCTGACGTCGCCGCTCGCTTCGTCGCCGCCCGCACCGGCGCTTCCGCGCTGACCACCCCGGCCAGCTGGCCAACAACATGGCACGGACCGGGGGAGCCCCTCCGGTCACGGCCCCATCCACGAGGTAGAGGCTCATGACTACTCGAGTTGGAATCAACGGATTCGGCCGGATCGGCCGCAGCTACTTCCGCGCTGTTCTGGCGAAAGATACGGATCTGGAAGTCGTGGCGGTCAACGACCTGACCGATGCGCATACCCTGGCCCACCTGCTCAAATACGACAGCGTGATGGGGGTGCTGGCGGAAACGGTCGAGGTGGACGCCGGCAACCTGATCGTCGGCGGCCGGAAGGTCAGCGTGCTGTCCGAGAAGGAACCGGCCGCGCTGCCGTGGAGCGACCTCGGCGTCGACATCGTGATCGAATCCACCGGCAGGTTCAACAAGGGCGGCGGCGCCCGGAAGCACCTCGACGCCGGGGCGAAGAAAGTCCTGATCTCGGCCCCGGCGAAGGACGAGGACATCACCATCGTGATGGGCGTCAATGACAGCGAGTACGACGCCGGTTCCCACCACCTGGTTTCGAACGCCTCCTGCACCACGAACTGCCTCGCGCCCATGGCGAAGGTGCTGCACGAGAAGTTCGGCATCGAGCACGGACTCATGACCACCATCCACGCCTACACCGCCGACCAGAACCTGCAGGACGGGCCGCACCGGGACTTGCGGCGCGCCCGGGCGGCGGCCATCAACCTGGTTCCGACATCGACCGGCGCGGCGAAGGCCATCGGGCAGGTCCTGCCGGAACTGCAGGGCAAGTTGGACGGTTTCGCGGTCCGTGTGCCGGTGCCGACCGGCTCGATGACCGACCTGACCGTCACCGTGTCCCGCGAAACCGATGTGGAAGAGGTCAACGCGGCGTTCAAGGAGGCCGCCGGCGACCCGCACTGGGCCGGGATCATCACGTACACGGAGGACCCCATCGTGTCCTCCGACATCGTCACAGACCCGGCGTCTTCGATCTTCGACTCGGGACTGACTAAGGTAATGGGTAATCAGGTGAAAGTTGTCGGCTGGTACGACAACGAGTGGGGCTACTCCAACCGCCTGGTGGACCTGACCGCCCTGATCGCCTCGAAGCTGTCCTAGGTCCCGCCCGTCCCGTCCTCCGCACGAAGGAAGAAATGACTGCACATTCTCTTGATGCCCTGCTTGCCGCCGGGGTCCGCGGACGCCACGTGTTGGTCCGCTCGGACCTGAATGTCCCGTTGGAGGGCGAACTCCCGGACCTGGCGGTCTCCGACGACGGGCGGATCCGGGCGTCCCTGCCGGTCATCGTCAAGCTCGCGCAGGCCGGGGCGCGGGTGGTCGTGACCGCCCATCTCGGCCGCCCCAAGGGCGCCCCCGAGGAGAAGTTCTCGCTGCGCCCCGCCGTCGCCCGGCTGAAGGAACTGGCACCGGTCACGGTCAAGTTCGCCGGAGACACGGTGGGCCCGGCCGCCCGGGAGGCGGCCGGCGGCCTGCAGGACGGGGAAGTGCTGGTGGTGGAGAACGTGCGGTTCGATCCCCGGGAAACCAGCAAGGACGACGCCGAACGGGAGGCCTTTGCCGCCGAACTCGCCGCCCTGACCGGCGACGACGGGGCCTACGTGGACGACGCCTTTGGTGCCGTCCACCGCAAGCATGCTTCGGTCTTCGACATCGCCCGCCGGCTTCCGGCCTACCAGGGAGACCTCGTGCGGACGGAGCTCCAGGTCCTGAACAAGCTCACCGAGGCGCCGCAGCGGCCGTATGTGGTGGTCCTGGGCGGTTCCAAGGTCTCGGACAAGCTGGCCGTGATCGAGAACCTGCTGGGCAAGGCCGACTACCTGCTGGTCGGCGGCGGCATGGTCTTCACCTTCCTGGCGGCCCAAGGCTACAAGGTCGGCTCCAGCCTGCTGGAGCAGGACCAGCTGGACACCGTGCGCGGCTATCTGGCACGCGCCAAGGAACTGGGTTGCACGTTCATCCTGCCGACCGACATCGTGGTCGCCGAGAAGTTCGCCGCCGATGCGGCCTGGGAAGTGGTTCGGGCGGACAGCATCGAGTCGGCATCGTTCGGCTCCGCCGGCATCGGCCTGGACATCGGCCCGGAGTCGGCCGAGGCCTTCGCCCACCAGATCCACTCGGCGAACACCGTCTTCTGGAACGGGCCGATGGGCGTGTTCGAGTTCGCCGCGTTCGCCAACGGCACCCGCACGGTGGCCAAGGCCCTCACCGGGAGTGACGGCTTCACCGTCGTCGGCGGAGGCGATTCCGCCGCCGCCGTCCGGGCCCTCGGCTTTGACGACGGCGCCTTCGGACACATTTCCACCGGCGGCGGCGCCAGCCTCGAATATCTCGAGGGCAAGACCCTGCCCGGCCTGGCGGCACTGGAGAACTGATCGAGCGGCAGCTCCCGCCGCCCCCCGGGCGGCAGGAGCTGCCGGCATCGCCCAGGCCCACGGCGCCGCCCGATGGCGCCGCCCGGCGCCTCCGCACGGCCCCGCCCCACCGCTCAGCACGGCGTCCACCGCGGCGCCCCCGACAGATGGAGACCTCAGTGACCAGCTCGACCAACGGAAAGTTCGACCGCACCCCGCTGATCGCCGGCAACTGGAAGATGAACATGGACCATGTCCAGGGCATCACCCTCTTGCAGAAACTGGCGTGGACGCTCAGCGATGCCCGGCACGACTATGCCCGGGTCGAGGTCGCCGTGTTCCCGCCGTTCACCGATCTGCGCGGCGTGCAGACGCTGGTCAATGGCGACGACCTGAAGCTTGTCTACGGCGCCCAGGACCTCTCGCCGCACGATGCCGGCGCCTACACCGGTGACATCTCCGGACAGTTCCTGGCCAAGCTGGGCTGCCGGTACGTGCTGGTCGGGCATTCCGAGCGGCGCGAGATCCACGGCGAGGACGACACGTTGCTGAACGGGAAGCTGAAGGCGGCCTACCGGCACAAGCTGACCCCGGTGCTGTGCGTCGGCGAAGGCCTCGCGGTGCGCCAGGCCGGGAACCACGTGGAGCACACGCTCAATCAGTTGCGGGCCGATGTGGCAGGCCTGGACGCCGGTCAGGCCGCCCGGCTGGTCATCGCCTACGAGCCGGTGTGGGCGATCGGCACCGGGGAAGTGGCCGGCCCCGAGGACGCCCAGGAGATGTGCGCCGCCATCCGTGCGGAGATGGCCGTCCTCTTCGACGACAGCGTGGCGGCCGGGGTGCGGTTGCTCTACGGCGGCTCCGTGAAGGCGGCGAACGCGGCCGCGATCCTGAACGAGCGCGACGTGGACGGCGTGTTGGTCGGCGGCGCCAGCCTGGACGCAGGCGAATTTGCTAATATTGTCAGGTTCGAACAACACCTGCTGACAAAGTGATGTCTGCCCGCCACTGGGATATCCCGACAGCTGACGAAAGGCCACTGTGGAAGCTCTGAAGATCACGCTGCAAATCCTGCTCGGCATCACGAGCCTGCTGCTGACCCTGCTCATCCTGCTCCACAAGGGGCGCGGCGGCGGCATGTCCGACATGTTCGGCGGCGGCATGACCACCAGCCTGGGATCGTCCGGCGTGGCGGAGCGCAACCTCAACCGGTTCACGGTCGTCCTGGGGCTCGTCTGGGGCGCGGTCATCGTAGCCCTGGGCCTCATGATGCGTTTCAGCGCGGAATCCTGACCGAGGCTTTCGGGGCCCGGCACCGCCGGGGGCTCCGCTCTCTGGGTTCGACGGGCCGACGACTTCGCCCGACCCCTTAACCCTTCGCTGTTCGACCCGTAGACTGGTGCCCGATGCAGGGGGCATCGATTCTTCTCAGCGGGGGAGCAAACATGGTTGATCCGTCGAATTCTTTCCGCGCGGTCCGGGTGGGTTCCGAGTCGGGTGCCGGGCTTGCAGGCTGGCAGGCCGTGACCGGGCGGACGGTAGTTCCGGTGACCAAGGTTCCCGTCACGTATTGGTGTCCGAGGGGACACGAGACCACGCCGGTGTTCGCCAATCTGAGCGAAGCCGACATTCCGCCGTCGTGGGACTGCCCGCACTGCGGCCAGACGGCGGCCAGGGAACCGGGCACGTACATCGCCGAGGCCCGCAGCAGCGACGAGCCCTACAAGAGCCACCTGGAGTACGCGAAGGAACGGCGCAGCCCGGACGAGGCGGAGGCCGTGGTGGAGCAGGCGCTTGAGAAGTTGCGGCGCCGACGTCGGGACGCGCGCTAGCGGTCGACCCCGCCGTGCCCCGGCCGGGCGCCGGCCGCTCTTAGCCGTCGCCTCTTTCGGCCGCGGACAGCAGCGCGTCGGGCAGCTTGGACGCGGCGTCCCGGTCCAGCAGCCACACGGTGCGCTTGCGCCCGCGGGCACCGGCGGCGGGAACCTGCACCGGGTTGGCGCCGGCCAAGGCGAGTCCCACGGCGCCGGCCTTGTCCTGGCCGCCTACCACCAGCCAGACCTCGTCCGCGGAGTTGATCGCCGGGAGGGTCAGGGACACGCGCTCCGGAGGTGGTTTCGGCGCATCCGTCTCGCCGATCACGGACCGCTCTTCCTCGCGGATGCCGCCCATCTCGGGGAACAGCGATGCGATGTGCGCATCCGGCCCCACGCCCAGCAACAGCACGTCGAATCTCGGCACCGGGCCGCTGGTGCCCTCGTCGGACGCGGCCTGCCGCAGCGCCGCGGAATAGGTTACGGCCGCCGCGTTCGGGTCGGCGTGTTCGCCGGCGGCACCGAAGGGGTGCACCCGGGCCGGGTCCAGCGGGAGCGCGTCCAGCAGCGCTTCGCGTGCCTGCCGTTCGTTGCGGTCCGGGCTGTCCTTGGGGACGAACCGCTCGTCGCCCCACCAGATGTTCACCTTGGACCAATCGAAGCCGGCGGGCGCGTCGACGGCGGCCACCGCCTTCAAGGTGTTGATGCCCAGGCTGCCGCCGGTGAGCACCACGGTGGCATCGCCGCGGCCGGCCTGGGCCGCCGCCAGGCGCTCCACCAGCCTCCGGGCCACCGAGCCGGCGACGGCGGCGGTGTCGGAGTGGACTATGACGTGTGGTTCAGCGGTCACTGCGGCGCACGCTCCTCAAATTGGTTCGGGGCAATCCGTGAATCAGCACCTCGCCGAACACTTCGTCCGGGTCCAGCCGGCGCAGTTCCTCGGCCAGGCATTCCTCCAGCGGGCGGCGCGGCAGCGTAATACGCTGCACCGGCAGGCCGGGCATGATCAGTTCGGCCACGGACGGGCCGGGACGCAGGATCTGGATGTCGCCGGTCGTCCGTGAAATGCGCACGCCCCTGATGCCGGTCCCCGCCGTGTCCTCCACGATGGTCACCGGCGCGTTCAGGGCCAGCGTCAGCCACGCCGCCAAGAGGACGGTGCTGGGGGAGTCCGAGGCGCCCTCCACGGCAACCGAGGTGACCGGGGCAGGTTCCAGCTGGTCAAAGACGGCGGCCAGCTGGACGCGCCAACTGGTCAGCCGCGTCCAGGCCAGGTCCGTGTCGCCGGCGGTATGGGTCTCGCGCAGGCTGAACAGCGCCTGCTGCGGGTCCGGCTCCTTGTCTGAATCCGTGATGCGGCGGTGCGCAATCCGGCCGATGGACGTGCGCGAAGCATCCTTCGGCATGCCGTGCGGCCACCAGGCCACGATCGGGGCGTCGGGCAGCAGCAGCGCGGCCACAAGGGACTCGCTCTCGGCTGCCAGCTGGCCGTAGCCGTACAGCACCACCACTTCGGCCGCTCCGGCATCGCCGCCGACCCGGATCTGGGCATCCAGCTTGGTCTCCGCCTCCGACCCGGCATCCACCAGGGCGATGATCCGGCAGGGATGTTCCCGGCTCGCGGCGTTGGCGGCGAAGATGGCCTCTTCTTCGTAACCGAGCGAGGTCACGACCACCAGGGTCAGCACCCGCCCCAGGGCCACAACGCCGCCTTGCTCCCGCATGGCCACGATTTCCTTCGAGACCTTCGACGTGGTGGTGTCCTTGAGCTCTTTAATCACGGCCTTCTCCAAGTGCGTCCGTCGCGGGCCAGCAGCTCATCGGCCGACGCCGGTCCCCAGCTGCCGGGGGAGTAGGGCTCCGGCCGGGTGCGGCTGTTGGCCCAGTACTCCTCGAACGGGTCCAGGATCTTCCAGGACAGCTCGACTTCCTGGTGGCGGGGGAACAGCGGCGGCTCGCCGAGCAGTACGTCCAGGATCAGCCGTTCGTAGGCCTCCGGACTGGACTCGGTGAACGCGTGCCCGTAGCCGAAGTCCATGGTGACGTCCCGGACCTCCATTTGCGTGCCGGGCACCTTGGACCCGAAGCGCATGGTGACTCCTTCGTCCGGCTGGACACGGATCACCACCGCGTTCTGGCCGAAGTCGTCCTCGTGGTGGTTGGGGAACAGCAGGTTCGGCGCGCGTTTGAACACCACCGCAATCTCCGTGACCCGGCGGCCCAGCCGCTTGCCGGCACGCAGGTAGAACGGCACGCCGGCCCAGCGCCGGGTGTGGATGTCCAGCCGCAGCGCCGCGTAGGTCTCGGTGACCGAGTCCGGGTTGAAGCCTTCTTCCTCCAGGTAGCCGGCCACTCTCTCACCGCCCTGCCACCCGCCGGTGTACTGGCCGCGGGCCGAATGGGCCGACAGGTCCTCGGGGAGCTTGACGGCGGCCAGCACCTTTTCCTTCTCCGTCCGCAGGTCCTCCGCGTTGAAGGAAATGGGCTCCTCCATGGCGGTCAGGGCGAGCAACTGGAGCAGGTGGTTCTGGATGACGTCGCGCGCCGCCCCGACGCCGTCGTAATAGCCTGCGCGGCCGCCGATCCCGATGTCTTCCGCCATGGTGATCTGCACGTGGTCCACGTAGTTCGCGTTCCAGAGCGGCTCAAACAGCTGGTTGGCGAAGCGCAGGGCCAGGATGTTCTGGACCGTCTCCTTGCCCAGATAGTGGTCGATCCTGAACACCGCGTCCGGCGGGAAGACCGATTCGACGATGTTGTTCAGTTCGCGTGCGGACTGAAGGTTATGCCCGAAGGGCTTCTCGATGACAACCCGCCGCCAGGGCGTGCCGTCAGCTTCCTCGGGTGCCTGGGCCAGGCCGTGCGAGGAGAGCATCTTGCACACCTGCTCGAAGGCCTTCGGCGGAATCGAGAGGTAGAACGCGTGGTTGCCCTGCGTCCCGCGCTGCTCGTCCAGCTCTTCCAGGGTGCCGCGGAGCTGCTCAAAGGCCTCCTCGTCGTCGAAGGCGCCCTGGACGAACCGGATGCCCGCCGCCAGGTGGGTCCAGATGTCCTCGCGGAACGGGGTGCGGGCATGCCGCTGCACGGATTCCTTCACCTGGGCCGCGAACTCGTCGTCGTCCCATGGCCTGCGGGCAAAACCGACCAGCGCGAAGCTCGGCGGCAGCAGCCCGCGATTGGCCAGATCGTAGACCGCCGGCATGAGCTTCTTGCGGGCAAGGTCTCCGGTGACCCCGAACAGCACCAGGGAACAGGGGCCGGCAATGCGGTCGAGCCGGCGGTCACGCGGATCCCGGAGCGGGTTGGCCCGACGCCGCCGTCGTTCGGAAGGGGCCATTACTGCTTTCCAGCCAGTCGGGACACCGCGTCCATCACCTGGCGCACGCCGGCGGCCCGGTCGGCCAGATGCAGGCGCAGGACGGGGCGGCCGCCCTCCCGCAGCACGTTGGCATCGCCGGCGGCCTGGGCATCGATCAGTTCGCCGAAGCTGAACTCGCGTCCCGGGATGGGGATGTCCGTCGCGGCCTCGCCGGTCAGCTGCAGGTAGACGCCAATGCCCGGCCCGCCCTTGTGGAACTGCCCGGTGGAGTGCAGGAACCGCGGGCCCCAGCCGAACGTTACGGGCCGTCCGGTCGCCTCGGCCAGCAGGGGCCGGACGCGTTCCAACTCGGCCTGGCCGAAGCGGTCAAGGTAGGCCTGCACGCTCACGTAGCCGTCCGGCCCCAGTTGGCCCAGCAGGCCGCGCAGCGCGTCGTCCAGCGACGCACCCATGGCCAGGCCGCTGCCGCGCACCTGGACGGCTCCGTCGGTGAAGTCGGGCAGCGCCGCGGCCGGGCGTTCGTCCAGCAGCCCGCGTGCTGCAACCTTCGCCGCCTCGACGTCCGGCTGGTCGAAGGGGTTGATGCCCAGCAGGCGGCCGGCTACGGCCGTGGCGTATTCCCACAGCAGCAGTTGGCTGCCCAGGCTCCCGCCCACGGCAACCTCGTCGGCTCCGACCGTCACCTCGTGATCGGGGGAGACCAGCCGGACCACGAGCACATCCTTGGCTCCGGAGACGGTCTCCGGATCGCCGGCGTTGACCACCACCGGCAGCAGTCCGGTTCCCAGCTTGCCGGTGGACTCGGCCACCAACTGCTCGGCCCAGTCGGCGAAGCCGACGATCCCGGAACCGTCGTCGGCGATGGCTATCTTGTTGCGCAGCGGCTCGGTGCCGGCCAGCGCCGCGCCCAGGGCCAGGGCCATGTTGTCGGCGGAATCCTCGGAGAGCACCTCGGCGGCCTCTTCGGCGTCGTCGAGCAGCCTCTCGATGTCCACGCCGGCCAGTCCGGCAGGGACCAGCCCGAACGCGGTCAGCGCGGAGTACCGTCCGCCGACGTTGGGGTCGGCGTTGAACACCGCACGGTACCCGGCTTCCCGCGCCGCCTCATCCAGCGGGGAGCCGGGATCGGTGACCACGATGATGCGCGAGGCGGCGTCCAACCCGGCGTCGGCGAACGCCTGCTCGAAGACGCGGCGCTGGGAATCGGTTTCCAGCGTGGAACCGGACTTGGAGGACACGATGATGGCGGTGTCGGCCAGCCGTTCGGCCAGCGCGGCACCCACCTGCTGGGGATCCGTGCTGTCGAGCACGGTGAGCTCCACGCCGGCGGTATTGGCGATCACTTCCGGTGCCAGCGAGGAGCCGCCCATCCCGGCCAGCACAAAGCGCGTCACGCCCTCGGCCGCAAGCTCCCTGCGCAGCTCCAGGATTTCCGGAACCAGCGGCCGGGACAGCGCCGCCGCATCGACCCAGCCGAGGCGGACGGCCGCCTCGGCTTCCGCCTCCGGGCCCCACAGGGTGTTGTCCTGGGTCGCGATGCGGGACGCGACGCGGTCCTCCACCAGCGTGTCGACATGGCGGCTGACGGCGGCCAGTGCGGCTCCCGACGCCTCGAAAGCCAGCGAACTCATGACTGCCCGGCTCCGTGCACCGAGTCAAGGGCGTTCTGGACGGTCTCCCGCAACTGCTGCCAGCTGGCCACGAACTTCTCCAGGCCCTCCTCCTCGAGCAGTTCCACCACCTCGTTGTAGGAGATGCCGGCCTGCGCGATGTCGTCGAGCACCTTGTTCGCTTCCGCGTAGGTGCCGGTGACCCGGTCTCTCTCGACCTTCCCGTGGTCGGCGACGGCTTCCAGCGTCGGCTCCGGCATGGTGTTGACCACGTTCGGGGCCACCAGTTCGGTGACGTAGAGGGTGTCCGGGTAGTCCGGGTTCTTCACGCCGGTGGAGGCCCACAGCGGCCGCTGAGGCCGGCCGCCGGCAGCGGCCAGCACCTGCCAGCGTTCGGTCGCGAACTGCTCCTCGTAGATCTGGTACGCCAGGCGGGCGTTGGCGACGCCGGCCTTGCCCTTCAACGCGGCGGCCTCCGCGGACCCGGCGGCGTCCAGGCGCTTGTCGATCTCGGTATCGACGCGGGAGACGAAGAACGAAGCCACCGAGTGGATGGTCGACAGGTCCTTGCCGTTTTCCTTGGCCTGCTCCAGGCCCAGCATGAAGGCGTTGATCACTTCGCGGTAGCGCTGCAGCGAGAAGATCAGCGTCACGTTGACGCTGATGCCGAGCGCGAGGGTCTCGGTGATGGCCTCCAGGCCTTCGCTGGTGGCTGGGATCTTGATGAAGGCATTGGTGCGGCCCACGGCCTTGTGCAGATGCTGCGCCTCGGCGGCCGTGCCGTGCGCGTCACGGGCCAGCCGCGGATCCACCTCGATCGACACGCGGCCGTCCACGCCCTCCGTATCGGCGGCGAGCGGGGAGAACAGGTCGCAGGCCTCGGCCACGTCGGACGTGGTGATGGCGAAGACAGCCGTATCCACGTCCGCGCCGTCGGCGGCCAGTTGCTGGACCTGCGCTTCGTAGCTGCGGCCGTCCTGCAGGGCGGCGGCGAAGATGGAGGGGTTGGTGGTGACGCCCACCACGTTCCGTTCGTCGATCAGGGCCTTCAGGGTCCCGGAGTTGATCCGCTCCCGCGAAAGGTCGTCGAGCCAGATGGAAACGCCCGCATCGGAGAGTGCCTGGGTATTCGGGTTGGACATTGCGTCCTCCTTAGGAATCGGTGGTCTGGGAGAGCGAGTCGCGGGCGGCCTCGACAACAGCCTCGGCCGTGAGTCCGAATTCGCGGAACAGGGTCTTGTAGTCGGCAGAGGCGCCGTAGTGCTCCAGGGACACGCTGCGGCCGGCGTCGCCGACCAGGCCGTCCCAGCACTGCGCGATGCCGGCTTCCACCGACACGCGGGCCTTGATGCCGGCCGGGAGCACGGACTCGCGGTAGGCGGGGTCCTGCCGGTTGAACCACTCGAGGCAGGGGACGGAGACCACGCGGGTGGCGATGCCGTCGGCCTGCAGCGTCTCGCGGGCCTGGACGGCCAGCTGCACCTCGGAACCGGTGGCGAGCAGGATCACCTGCGGCGTCGTGTCCGCGCCGTCGGACTGCGCCTCGGCCAGCACGTAGGCGCCCTTCGCCACGTTCTCGGCGGAGGCGAAACCGTTCTCGCCGCGCTCGTAGACGGGCAGGTTCTGCCGGGTGAGGACAATGCCGGCCGGGTTGCTGTGGTTCTCCAGCACCGCCTTCCAGGCTTGAGCCACCTCGTTGGCATCGGCCGGGCGGACGACGTCGAGGCCCGGAATGGCACGCAGGCTCGCCAGCTGCTCCACCGGCTGGTGGGTCGGTCCGTCTTCGCCCAGCCCGATGGAATCGTGCGTCCACACGTAGATGGAGGGAACGCCCATCAGGGCGCCCAGCCGGATGGCCGGCCGCTGGTAGTCGCTGAAGATCAGGAACGTGCCCGAGAAGGCGCGGGTGTTGGAGCTGAGCACAATGCCGTTCACGATGGAGGCGGCCGCATGCTCGCGGATGCCGAAGTGCAGCACCCTGCCGTACGGCCCGCCGGACCACATGTCGGTCTGCCGCGACTCGGGAACGAACGACGGGGAGCCTTCGATCGTGGTGTTGTTGGACTCGGCCAGGTCCGCCGAACCGCCCCACAGCTCCGGCAGCACCGGGCCGATGGCGTTGAGCACCTTGCCGGAGGCGGCCCGGGTGGAGACGTCCTTGCCGGCCGGGAACTCGGGCAGCGCCGCCTCCCAGCCTTCCGGCAACTCGGAGGCCTGCACACGGTCCAGCAGCGCGGCGTTCTCCGGGTTGGCCTCGCGCCAGGCCTGGTAGCCGGTCTCCCAGTCCGCGCGGGCCTGCTTACCGCGCACGGCTACCTGCCGGGCGTGATCCAGGACCTCCGGCTCGACCGCGAAATGCTGCTCCGGATCGAAGCCGAGCACCTCCTTGACGGCGGCGACCTCCTCGGCGCCCAGGGCGGAGCCGTGGATCTTGCCCGTGTTCTGCTTCTTGGGGGCGGGCCAGCCGATGACGGTGCGCAGCGCGATGATTGAGGGCCGCGAGGTCTCGGTCTTCGCGGCTTTCAACGCCTCGAACAGGGCCGGGACATCTTCGACGTACTCGCCGGTCTCGGTCCAGTCGACCCGCTGGGTATGCCAGCCGTACGCCTCGTACCGCTTGAGGACGTCTTCGCTGAAGGCGATGTCGGTGTCGTCCTCGATGGAGATCTTGTTGTCGTCGTAGAGCACCACTAGGTTGCCCAGCTCCTGGTGGCCGGCCAGGGAGGAGGCCTCCGAGGTGACGCCCTCCTGCAGGTCGCCGTCGGACGCGATCACCCAGACGGTGTGGTCGAACGGGCTCTCGCCGGCGGCAGCATCGGCGTCGTACAAGCCGCGGGTGCGGCGCTGCGCGTAGGCGAAGCCGACGGCGGAGGCGAGCCCCTGGCCCAGCGGGCCGGTCGTGATTTCGACACCCGGGGTGTGCTTGTACTCGGGGTGGCCCGGCGTGAGCGATCCCCAGGTCCGCAGCGCCTTCAGGTCCTCCAGTTCCAGGCCGTAGCCGGAGAGGAACAGCTGGATGTACAGCGTCAGCGAAGTGTGGCCGGGGGAGAGGACGAACCGGTCGCGGCCCACCCACTGCGGATCGGTGGGGTCGTGGCGCATGAACTTCTGGAAGATCAGGTACGCGGCCGGGGCCAGGCTCATGGCGGTGCCGGGGTGGCCGTTGCCGACCTTCTCCACTGCATCGGCCGCGAGGACACGCACCGTGTCCACCGCCCGCTGGTCCAGCGATGTCCAGGACAATTCCTGATCTTCCATGTGTGGCACCGGGTGGGCCCCTTTCTGATCTGCGTCTAGGCGGCAGCCGACGGTCCGGAAAGTAGCCGCAGCCGCGGACCGATTGGGCCATTCGCCGTTGTTACTGCCTCAAGCTTGTTGCGCCGATAACCGCGGATTGGCGCTCCTTCCCCACTCTATCCGTTGCGTCTGCAATGCGCAGGACGCTGTGCAGTGCCCGCAGTCACAGGCGGGCCCTGTTTGTCGCCGGCGGACGTCCCCGCGCCCGAGCGGGTTTCGGCGCGGGCGGGCGAAACCGGTTTCTCCGAGCAGGAAACCGGTTTCTACGAGACATAGAAGGAGTATGATGTAGGTGCACCTTGGCCCGTCCTTAACGGCTGGGCGCTTTCGTGTGTCAGACGAACTCCAGCAGAACTGAGTGGTTTTTCCTTGAATATCCAGACCGTTCCGGACCAGGCGTTGGCCGTTCCGGCCAAGCCCGGCTTCTCGCGCAAGGCCAAGGCCTACCTGTCGCTCACGAAGCCCCGCGTGATGGAACTTCTGCTGGTGACCACCCTGCCCACCATGATCTTCGCTCAGGGCGGTTTCCCCGACCTCTGGCTGATGGCTGCCACGATGGTCGGCGGTGCCCTCGCCGCCGGCGCGGCCGGCTCCTTCAACTGCTACATCGACCGGGACATGGACAAGCTCATGCACCGGACCGAGAACCGCCCGCTCGTGACCGGGGAACTGACTCCGCGCGAGGCGCTGGTGTTCTCCTGGGTGCTCGCCGTGGTGGCCGTGGCGCTCCTCTGGTTCGGGGCGAATCCGCTGGCCGGCATGCTGGGCGTCGGCGCGATTTTCTTCTACGTCGTGATCTACACGCTGATCCTGAAGCGCCGCACCTCACAGAACATCGTCTGGGGCGGCGCCGCCGGGTGCTTCCCCGTGCTCATCGCCTGGGCGGCGGTGACCAACACGGTGGCGTGGCCGGCGGTGATCCTGTTCATGGTCATCTTCCTGTGGACGCCCCCGCACTACTGGCCGCTGTCCATGAAATACAGCGACGACTACAACGCGGCCAACGTGCCGATGCTCGGCGCGATCGCCAGCGCACGGCAGGTCTCAGTGCAGGTTGTCCTCTATGCCTGGGCCACCCTGGTCTGCTCGCTGCTGCTGGCTCCGGTCGGCGGCGCCGGCTGGGTCTACACCATCGTGGCACTGCTCAGCGGTTCCTGGTTCGTCTACGAATCGCACCGGCTCTACGCGCTGACCAAGCGCGGAACCGAAAGCACAGCCGTCACGAACAAGAGCGCCATGCGCGTGTTCCATGGTTCCATCAGCTACCTCACGGTGCTGTTCCTGGCCCTGGCCCTGGATCCCTTTATCGGCGGTCCCGTCTTCGGCTAGGCGCACCCCGCCCGACGCCGGCCTGAAACCTCCCGGCGGTGCCGCCGGGGAAGCGTTCCCTGCTGCCCGGGCTGCCCTCAGCGGGCTCTGCTGCCCGCGCTGCCCTAAGATTGCGGCATGAATCCCTTCCGCGGCCTGATTGCCTATCCGGTGACCCCCTTCGATCACGACGGCGGCGTCAACCTTCCGGAGCTGATCCGCCATATCGCTGCCGTGAGCGAGGCGCCCGTCGACGCGATCACGGTGCTGGGCAGTTCGGGCAACTTCGCGTATCTGGACCGCGCGGAACGACGGGATGTCGTCACGGCGGCCGTGGAGGCGGTTAAGGCGGTCCGGCCCGGGCTGCCGGTGTGCGTCGGCGTGAGCGCGGTGGGCACCCGTGAACTCCTGCAGAACATCGACGACGCCGACGCGGCCGGTGCCGACGGCCTCCTGGTTTCCACGGTGTCCTACTACCCCCTGACGGACGAGGAAGTAGCGGCCCAGTGCGTTGCGGCCGCCCGCCGGTCCGGCCTCCCCGTCTGCCTGTACAGCAACCCCCGCACCACACGGTTCAGCTTCAGCCTGGAGCTCGTGGCCGAGCTGGCCGCGGAACCCAACATCGTGGCCGTGAAAGAATCGGCACCCTCCGCCGAAGTATTCCGCGGCCGATATGAAGAACTCCGGGGCCTGCTGCCGGTCGAGGCCGGCGACTTTAGCCACGGCATGAGCGGCGACGCGCTGATAGCCGACGCCGGCTTCGCGGCCGATGCCTGGCACGGCGGGCCGATTGCCGTGCTGCCGGCGCATTACCGGGTGTTGCGCGACGCCGTGCTGGCCGGCGATGAGGAAACCGCGGCCGCGGCACGGGCCGCGTTGGCTCCGCTGATGGCCTATTTTGGGTCGTTGCGACCGCTCAGCAATTTCTACTCATTGGCAAGGGCCGCCGGGATCGACGCGGGCGATCCGCGGCTGCCGCTGCACCCGTTGCCCGGGAGCAGCCGCCGCGAACTCGCGCGCCTCCTCGAGGAGATCGAGGCGTTCCGCCCGGCTCACCGGGCGCCGGCCGGACAGTAGCGCCTGCCCCGCCGCCTGGCCGGACTGGAGCGGGAACTTGCCCATCGGAACGGCCGGACTGGAGCGGGAACTTGCCCGCCGCACTGCCGGACTAGAGCGGGAACTTGCCCGTCGAACGGTCCCAGACGTTCGTGGCCGCGACGGTCAGCAGGGCGGAACCGAGCATGTGCAGCAGCACGAGGCCGACGGGCAGGCCGGTGAAGTGCTGAAGGTAACCGATGCCGCCTTGCAGCACGACCACGGCGGCCAGCCACCAAAGGGCGGTACGCAGTTGCGCGGAGGTGGCGCGGCGGTAGGCGAGCACCAGCGCCAGCACGATGGCCGCGACCAGCAGGTAGACCGGCACCACGTGGATCCGCGTGACCAGGTCCGCGCTGAAGTCGTGCCGCGGGGCACTGGCGTCGCCGGCATGCGGGCCGGTGCCGGTCACGATCGTGCCCAGCACGATGGAGGCAGCGGAGGTAGCGGCGATGGTCCAGCCCAGGGTTGCCTGGATGCGCGGGACGGGAGCGACGGCCACGGCGGAGCGGCCGCGCAGGTACATGCCCGTGCGGTTCACCAGCAGCGTGGCGACGGCCACCAGCGCCGCCGAGGCCAGGAAGTGCAGGCTCACCACCCACGGATTAAGGTCGGTCCACACGGTGATGCCGCCGATCAGGGCCTGCACCGGAATGACGCACAGCAGGGCCACCGCCAGGCCGAACAGGGTGCGGTGTGAACGGCGCATCCGCCACAGCGACACGAGCATGGCCACGGCGATGATGACCAGGATGAACGTCAGCGTGCGGTTGCCGAACTCGATCAGCCCGTGGATGCCCATCTCCGGCGTCGGCGTCATGGAACCGGGCACGCAGTTGGGCCATTCGGAGCAGCCCAGGCCGGACTTGGTCAGCCGCACGGCGCCGCCGGTGATGATGATGCCCATCTGCGATACCAGCGAGGCGATGGCCAGCCCGTGCACGGTTCGAGTGACCGAGACGGGCAGCAGATCCTTGAGGTCGCGGGACTTCGGGGTGGCGGTGGTCATTGACTTAGCTCCATTTGAACCAGCGGATGGCGGCGAGGCTGGCCACAACGGTCCAGGCCAGCAGCACGATTGAGGCGGTGAGATTGAACTGCGCGTCGATCAGGGCGCTGCGCAGGGCGTCGCCCAAGGCGGTCGAGGGCAGCACGTGGGCGGCCGGCTCGAAAACGTCGGGCCAACTGGCCACCGGAAAGAGGATACCGCCGGCCGCCGCCAACAGCACCCACAGCAGGTTGGTGATCGCCAGCGTGGCTTCCGGCCGGACGGTACCGGCGATCAGGAGGCCCAGCGAGGTGAAAGCCGCGGCACCGAGCACCAGCTGCGCGGCCGCCGGCAGGAGGCCGCCGAGCGCGGGCTGCCATCCGAGGAAGAGGAGGGCTGTCCCGCCCACCACCACCACTTGGATGACCATGATGGCCAGCACGGCGAGGATCTTTCCCAGGATCAGGCCGCTCTGTCCCAACGGGGTGGTGGACAGGAAGCGCAGGACGCCGTAGCGGCGGTCGAAGCCGGTGGCGATTCCCTGGCCGGTCAGGGCCGTGGATACCGTGCACAAGGCCAGGACGCCCGGGGCGGCCATGGCGATCCTGTTGTCCGTGAAGGTGTCCAGCAGCGGCGTGACGGTCAGGCCGACGAGCGCCAGGAGCGGCAGGATGATGGCGATCAGCAACTGCTCGCCGTTGCGCAGCATGCCCAACGTCTCGTAGCGGCCCTGCAGGGCGATCCGGCGGATCAAGGCGGCGGGCGCGCTCATCGCAGGTCCTTCCCGGAAATATCGAGGAAGACATCTTCCAGTGACCGCGGTGCCATGTGGATGGACGCCGGCATGACATTGTGGGCCGCCCACTCCGCCGCCAGGGCGGCCAGCACCGCGGGGGTTATGTGGCCGGCCACCATGTAGCGGCCGGGAACGTTCTCGACGGCGGAGAACGGCTCGGGCAGGGCGAAGGACAGGCCCGGAGCGGCATCGAAGGTCAGCAGGCGTTCGACGCCGGCGCTCTCATCCGTGGCCGCCGTGAGTTCGGCCACCGTGCCGTGCACCACGGTCCTGCCGGCATCGATGATGAAGACGTAGTCGGCCAGCCGCTGGGCGTCGTCCATGAGATGCGTGGTGAGGATGATGGCCAGGCCCTCGGCCCGGAGTTCCTGGATCAGCTCGAACACCACGGCCCGGGACTGCGGATCCAGGCCGGCGCTCGGTTCGTCCAAGAAGAGGACCTCCGGATCGCCGACCAGGGCGGCGGCCAGCGCGACCCGCTGTTTCTGCCCGCCGGAGAGCCTGCGGATGGGTGTGTTGGCGAAACCGTTGATGCCCAGCCGCTCCGCCAGCTCGTCCACGCTGCGGGGGTCCTGGTACATCCCGGCAACGTGCTGGAGCAGGGCCAGCGGCCGGATGGCCTGCGGCAGGCCGCCTTCCTGCAGCATGACGCCGACCCGGCTGCGCAGCTCGGCTCCCGCCTGGTAGGGGTCCTGGCCGAGCAGGCGGACCGTCCCGCCGTTGGGGCGCATCAGGCCCTGCGCGCACGCTAAGGTGGTGGTCTTGCCCGCACCGTTGGGCCCGAGCAGTGCCGTGACCTGCCCGGGATAGGCGCGCAGGTGGACCCCGTCGATCACGCGGATCATCTTGTTGTCCAGGGCCTCCACCGGTCCCAGATCTTTCACGAGTCCCTGGATATCCAGGCAGGGTTCGGAGGTAGGCACCCGAACATTCTACGGGACGTAGAGCGGTCGACGCAGAGCACGCTCCGCTAAGGCCTGCCTTACTGGTAGCGCGGAATAGAATACGTCATGATTGTGTTGTGTATTCCATGACCAGTAGTGCTTCTTTGCGTGCCCAGGCACCTGAGTCCGAGGAGCGGACCCGGGACCGGGTGTTGAATGCCGTTTTGGAACACGGACCCGTCAGTGCCGCCGGGCTCGGCGAGATACTGGGCTTCACTCCCGCCGCCGTGCGGCGCCATCTAGACGCCCTGTCCCGCAAGGGCCTGATCGAGGTCAAGCTCACCGCGAATTCCGCCACCGGTGCCGGCCGCCCGGCCCGCAAGTACGTGCTGAGCCGGCAGGGCCAGACCCGGCTCGGCAACGACTACCTGGATATTGCGCGTACCGCATTGGCTGCCCTGGGCGAGGCCGCCGGCCGCGAGGCGGTCGCCGAGTTCGCGCGGAACCGCTACCGGGACATGGAAGAACGCTACCGCCCGGTGGTAGAGGCCGCAGGGCCCGGAATCGAAGAGCGGGCCAAGGCGCTGGCGGAGGCGCTGAGCGCCGACGGCTTCGTCGGATCCACCAACGTGGTGGGAACCCAGGCGCCGCACAGCACCATGCTGGCCGTTCAGCTGTGCCAGGGGCACTGCCCGGTGCAGCAGCTGGCCGCAGACTTCCCTGACTTCTGCGACAGCGAAACCGAAGTTTTTTCCCGGCTGCTAGGGGTGGATGTCAGGCGACTGTCCACGCTGGCCAGCGGGGGACATGTGTGTACGACCCACATCCCGGTGGGTCGAACAAGGTCTGCGGTTCGACCCGTCGAACCGGCGACAGGCACGAGACGAGTATCCATCAATCTGCAAGAGAGGCCGTGATGACGGACCAAGTGGATCAGAGCATGAGGAACGCGGTCGGGACGACCGACGTAGCCGACACCACCATTTCCGAAATCCTGGAAAAGAACCCCGAGCTGCATGGCATCGGGACCTACGAATACGGCTGGTCCGACGCCGACACCGCCGGCGCCAACGCCCGCCGCGGCCTGAATGAAGAAGTGGTCCGCGACATCTCGGCCAAGAAGGGCGAGCCGCAGTGGATGCTGGACCTGCGTTTGAAGGGCTTGAAGTACTTCGACCGCAAGCCGATGCCCACTTGGGGCGCCGACCTGTCCGGCATCGACTTCGACAACATCAAGTACTTTGTCCGGTCCACGGAGAAGCAGGCCAAGACGTGGGAGGACCTGCCCGAGGACATCCGGGTCACCTACGAAAAGCTGGGCATCCCCGAGGCCGAGCGTGAGCGCCTGGTTTCCGGCGTCGCCGCCCAGTACGAGTCCGAGGTCGTCTACCACCAGCTGCGCGAAGACCTGGAAGCCCAGGGCGTGATCTTCCTGGACACCGACACCGGCCTGAAGGAACACCCGGAGATCTTCCAGGAGTACTTCGGCTCGGTCATCCCGGTGGGCGACAACAAGTTTGCCTCGCTGAACACCGCCGTCTGGTCCGGCGGCTCCTTCGTTTACGTCCCCAAGGGCGTCCACGTCGATATCCCGCTGCAGGCCTACTTCCGGATCAACACCGAGAACATGGGCCAGTTCGAGCGCACGCTGATCATCGCCGACGAAGACTCCTACGTGCATTACATCGAGGGCTGCACGGCGCCGATCTACAGCTCGGACTCGCTGCACTCCGCCGTCGTCGAAATCATCGTGAAGAAGGGCGCGCGCGTCCGGTACACGACGATTCAGAACTGGTCGAACAACGTGTACAACCTGGTGACCAAGCGGGCCATCGCCCACGAGGGCGCCACCATGGAGTGGGTCGACGGCAACATCGGCTCCAAGGTCACCATGAAGTACCCGGCGGTCTACCTCACCGGTGAGCACGCCAAGGGCGAAACGCTGTCCATCGCCTTCGCCGGCGCGGGCCAGCACCAGGACACCGGCTCGAAGATGGTCCACATCGCGCCGAACACGTCCAGCGCCATCGTGGCCAAGTCCGTGGCCCGCGGCGGGGGCCGCTCGGCCTACCGCGGGCTGGTCCAGGTGCGCGAGGGCGCGAAGAACACCAAGAACAGCGTGGTCTGCGACGCCCTGCTGGTGGACACCATCTCGCGCTCGGACACGTACCCGTACATCGACGTCCGCGAGGACGACGTCACCATGGGCCACGAGGCGACCGTGTCCCGGGTCAGCGAAGAGCAGCTGTTCTACCTGATGACGCGCGGCATGGCCGAAGACGAAGCCATGGCGATGATCGTGCGCGGCTTCATCGAACCGATCGCCCGCGAGCTGCCGATGGAATACGCCCTCGAGCTGAACCGCTTGATTGAACTGCAGATGGAAGGATCCGTAGGTTAATGACTGAGATCACTGAGAAGGCACGTATCGGTGCTCCGGCCATCGACGGATTCACGGAGGAAGGCGAAAATCTCTCCCCGGCCAACGTTGCCGCCGGCCCGCTGGCCGGCGACAGCGCCAAGAGCCACAGCCACGGAGGCGGCGTCGGTGTTCCGGACAGCTCCCGCGCCGGCCGCCTGACCTCGTACAAGGCCGAGGACTTCGGCACGCTGACGGGACGCGAGGAAGACTGGCGGTTCACCCCGCTCAAGCGCCTGCGCGGCCTGCAGAGCGACGCGCTGACCGGTACCGCCCCGGCGGTCACCGTCACCGGTCCCGAAGGCGCCGAGCTGCCGGCCGGCGTCCTGGTCGAGACCGTGGGCCGCGCCGATGCCCGCATCGGCGTCGCCGGCATCCCCGAGGACCGCGTCTCGGCCGCGGCCTGGGAGGCCTTCAGCGAAGCGACAGTGGTGACCATCCCGGCCGAGGTCCAGCTGGACTCCGGCGTCGCCGTGGTGGTGGAAGGCAACAGCACCGAGCTGTCCGCACAGCACCTGGTCATCGTGGCCGAAAAGTTCTCCAAGGCCGTCGTCGTGCTGGACCACAAGGGCAGCGCCACGGTCTCGCAGAACGTGGAGATCGACGTGCAGGACGGCGCCGACCTCACCGTGGTCTCGGTGCAGGAATGGGCCGACGACGCCGTTCACGCCTCCTCGCAGCAGGCCCGCGTGGGCCGCGACGCGAAGTTCAAGCACGTGACCGTCAGCCTCGGCGGCGACCTGGTCCGCGTCACCCCGTCCACCCGGTTCACCGCCACCGGCGGCGACGTGGAAATGTACGGCCTGTACTTCGCCGATGCCGGACAGCACCTTGAGCACCGCCTGTTCGTGGACCACGCGGTCCCGAACTGCAAGTCGCGGGTGCTGTACAAGGGCGCCCTGCAGGGCAAGAACGCGCACACCGTCTGGGTGGGCGACGTGCTGATCCGCAAGGAAGCCGAGGGCACCGACAGCTACGAGGCAAACCGGAACCTGGTGCTGACCGACGGCGCGCGCGCTGACTCGGTGCCGAACCTCGAAATCGAGACCGGCCTGATCGAAGGCGCCGGCCACGCCAGCACCACCGGCCGCTTCGACGACGAGCACCTGTTCTACCTGATGGCACGCGGCATCCCGCAGGACGTCGCCCGCCGCCTGGTGGTCCGCGGGTTCCTCAACGAGGTCATTCAGCAGATCCGGGTGCCCGCCCTTGAAGAGCGCCTCAACGCGGCGCTCGAGCGGGAACTCGAGGCGGGCAACCTCTGATGAGCGGGACTCCGCGCGGCGAACTGGTGTGCCAGGCCTCTGACATCCAGGTCAATCAGGCGGTGCGCATCCTGATCGATGACTACCCGGTAGCCATCGTCCGGGACTCCGAGGGCGAACTCCACGCCATCGGAGACACCTGTTCGCACGCGGACGTTTCCCTCTCCGAAGGCGACGTCGAAGGCTGCGCGATCGAATGCTGGGGCCACGGTTCCCAGTTCGACCTTCGCACCGGCGAGCCGCTGAGCCTGCCGGCGTTCGAACCCGTCCCGGTGTTCGCGCTGGCGCTCGACGGCGACAGCGTCTACGTGGACGTCACGACCGTCCTCAACGGGGCGCCTGCCCCGGACCTCAACTAAAAACTTCCATCACGTGAACGGCGCCCGCCCGCACCGGGCGCAAAGGAGAAAGCAGACAGATGTCTACTCTTGAAATCAAGGACCTGCACGTCAGCATTGACACCGAGCAGGGCAGCAAGCAGATCCTCAAGGGCGTGTCCCTGACGATCAACACCGGCGAAATCCACGCCATCATGGGCCCGAACGGTTCCGGCAAGTCCACCCTGGCGGCCACCATCGCCGGCCACCCGCGCTACAACGTCGACTCCGGCTCCATCACCATGGACGGCGAAGACGTGCTGGCCATGAGCGTGGACGAGCGCGCCCGCGCCGGCCTGTTCCTGGCCATGCAGTACCCGGTCGAGGTGCCCGGCGTGACCATGACCAACTTCCTGCGCACCGCCAAGACCGCCCTCGACGGCGAGGCCCCAAAGCTGCGTACCTGGACCAAGGACGTCAAGGAAGCGATGAGCCAGCTGCGCATCGACGCCGACTTCGCCCAGCGCAACGTGAACGAGGGCTTCTCCGGCGGCGAGAAGAAGCGCGTGGAGATCCTCCAGCTCGAACTCTTCAAGCCCACGTTCGCCATCATGGACGAAACCGACTCCGGCCTGGACGTGGATGCGCTCAAGGTGGTCTCCGAAGGCCACAACCGTGTGCATGCCGGCGGCGCGATGGGCACCCTGCTCATCACCCACTACACGCGCATCCTGCGCTACATCAAGCCCGACTTCGTGCACGTCTTCGTGGATGGCCACATCGCCGAAGAGGGCGGCCCCGAGCTGGCCGACCGTCTCGAAGAAGAGGGCTACGACCGCTACCTGACAGCAGCGAAGGCCTGATCATGACCGAAGCCAAAGCCCCGCAGACGTCCCTGGAGGACGTCGAGGAAGCGCTCAAGGACGTCATCGACCCTGAGCTGGGCGTCAACATCGTGGACCTCGGCCTGCTGTACGGGCTGAAGTACGCCGACGACGGTGCCCTGCTCATCGACATGACGCTGACCACCGCCGCCTGTCCGCTCACCGACGTCCTCGAGGAGCAGACCGGCCAGGCGCTGGACGGCGTGGTGGACGAGTGGCGCCTCAACTGGGTATGGATGCCGCCGTGGGGTCCGGAACGGATCACCGACGACGGCCGCGACCAGATGCGCGCCCTCGGCTTCAATATCTGATTCGACGAATCGACGGCGGACCGGTCACCTTCGGGTGGCCGGTCCGCTCCTGTCTTGACACCGTCCCGGGGGCTAGGATCGGGTCATGAGTGCGTCGAGTGCGGCATCAAGGCGGCGGCGGGGACGCTATGACGAGGTCCACGTCGCCGCCGCCTACCACGGTTTGACCGCGCTGCTGGCCGTCGTGGGCCTCGCCGTCGGAATCACGGCCGTGCCGACGGCGCCCGGCTATACCGCCGCCGCCGCGCATGCCTGGTGGAACTACGCCAGTGCCCCGGGGGTGCAGGCCGCGCTGCTCGTCTTTGTGGTGAGCCTGACGCTGCTGATGGATTCGACCATGGCCGGGGGACGGCTCTGGCGAGCAGCCCGGACCGCCACCCTGGCGGCCATGCTGCTGGTCTTCCTGGCCCAGTTCACCCCGTTCCGAGGCTTTCCCGAAGCCGCCGGGCTGTCCGCGGCCGGGGTGATGGCGGACCGGCTCCTGCATTACGTGCTGCCCGTCGTCGTCCTGACCGGCTGGCTGATCTTCGGTCCGCGGCCCCGGATCGGCGCCGGCGCCGTGACGGTCGGCCTGGTCTTCCCGGGTTTCTGGCTGCTCTGGACGGGCATCAGGGGTGCCGTGACGGGCTGGCTGCCGTACAGTCCCGGGACGGCGGGGCCGGGGGAGCTGCTGATGATGGGCATCGGCCTGATCCTGGTCTGGCTGGGGGCGGGCATGGTCTTCCTGCTGCTGGACACGACGATGGGCCGCGAGCCCGACGGTTATCTTCCGGGATTCGGCCCCGGGGATCCCGGCGACGGCAGGGCCGGGACCTCCGGGGGCGCATCGCCCGCCGGGACCTCCGGGGGTGCACCGCCGTTTGCCGCGGGCATCCGGGAGACCGACCCCGTGGACCCACGCGACCTGTAGCTTTCGCGGGCCGGGCCCGAAACCTGCAGCCTTCGCACCTGCGTCAGGCGGGGCGGTCGAGGTCCGGGGCCGAGAACGTGTCGCACCGGCCGGCGTCGCCGGTTTGGTAGCCGTGCAGGAACCAGCGCTGCCGCTGCTCGCTGGACCCGTGCGTCCAGGTGTGGGGGTTGACCTGCCCCGCGGCAGCCTGCTGGATGCGGTCGTCGCCGACGGCGGCCGCGGCGGAGAGGGCGTCCTGCAGGTCCCGCTGGGTCAGCGGCTGCATGAAGGGTTCCCCGGTCCTTTCGTCGATCTGCTCGGTGGCGTTGCCAGCCCACACCCCGGCATAGCAGTCCGCCTGCAGCTCCACCCGGACTGCCCCGGATTCGGGTCCCTGGGGATCCTGCCGGGCGTAGCCGATGGCCCCGGTGAGGTTCTGGATGTGGTGCCCGAACTCGTGCGCCACCACATACTCCTCGGCCAGCGGCCCGCCGCTGGCGCCAAAGCGGGTGGTCAGCTCGGTGAAGAAGGACGTGTCAAAGTACGCGGTCTGGTCGGATGGACAGTAAAACGGGCCCACCGCGCTGCTGGCCCTGCCGCAGCCGGTGCTGACGCCGCCGTCGAACAGGACGGTCTGCGGGGCCGGGTACTGCATGTTGTAGCGGGGGAGGTAGCCGGCCCAGAAATCGTTGAGGCTGTTGACGGTCCCCACGATGCGGCAGTCGGTGCGCTCGTTGGCGTCGGCGCCGGTGCGGCACTCTTCCTGCAGGGCCGGACCACCCGGCTGCTGCTGTTCCTGGCCGGCGCCCAGGCCGAATCCTTCCAGCACTTCGGGTGGAACGCCCAGGAGGCTGGCAATGAGGACCAAAAGGCCGCCGCCGCCGATGGCGATCTTGCCGCCCAGGCCGCCGCGGCGGTCCTGAACCTGTGACGTATCCAACCGGGAGCCGCGGGAGAAACTCATTCGCCAAGGATAACCGTCCGATCAGAGCGGGGCGGAGGGTGGGGGCGGCTTGGTGTTGCCGGTAGACTGGAAAGGTTGATTTCCGCCCGTCCCGTCTGGACGGCGCCCGGGCATCCCTCCCGCACCCCTTCGAAAGGCTTCCACTGTGATTACCGTCAACGATCTTGAGCTGCGTGCCGGGGCCCGTCTGCTCATGGAGGCGGTGTCCTTCCGTGTGGACAAGGGCGACAAGGTGGGGCTGGTGGGCCGCAACGGCGCCGGCAAGACCACACTGACCCGCGTCCTCGCCGGAGAAGGCATGCCTGCCGCCGGGACCGTGGTGCGCACCGGTGAGATCGGTTACCTGCCCCAGGACCCGCGGACCCCCGACATGGAACAACTGGCCCGCGACCGGATCCTCTCGGTGCGGGGCCTCGACGTGGTGACCCGCAAGCTGCGGGAAGCGCAGTCGGAGATGGCCAGCACCGACGCCGACGTCCAGGCCAAGGCGATGCGCCGCTACGACCGGCTGGAGGCCGAATTCATCTCCGGCGGCGGTTACGCCGCCGAGGCCGAGGCAGCGGCCATCTCCTCCAACCTGGCCCTGCCGGAGCGGATCCTGAACCAGCCGCTGCGGACGCTGTCCGGCGGCCAGCGCCGCCGCGTCGAGCTCGCCCGGATCCTGTATTCCGGTGCCGACACCATGCTCCTCGACGAGCCGACCAACCACCTCGACGCCGACTCGATCAGCTGGCTGCGCGAGTTCCTGAAAAACCACCAGGGCGGGCTGATCGTGATCAGCCACGACACCGGGCTGCTGGAAGCGACCGTCAACAAGGTCTTCCACCTGGACGCCAACCGCGCCACCATCGACATCTACAACATGAACTGGAAGCGCTACCTGTCCCAGCGCGAGACCGACGAGCGGGCCCGCAAACGTGAGCGCGCCAACGCCGAAAAGAAGGCCCAGGTCCTCATGGACCAGGCGAACAAGATGCGCGCCAAGGCCACCAAGGCGGTAGCGGCCCAAAACATGGCTAAGCGCGCCGAACGCCTGCTCAGCGGCCTGGACGAGGTGCGCGCACAGGACAAGGTGGCGGCGCTGCGCTTCCCCGATCCCGCACCCTGCGGCAAGACTCCGCTCACCGCCGAAGGCCTGAGCAAGTCCTACGGCTCGTTGGAAATCTTCACGGATGTGGATTTGGCCATCGACCGCGGCTCCCGCGTGGTGATCCTGGGCCTGAACGGCGCCGGCAAGACCACGCTGCTGCGCATGCTGGCCGGAGTGGACACCCCCGACACGGGCGATGTGCTGCCCGGCCACGGACTGAAGATCGGCTACTACGCCCAGGAACACGAGACCCTGGACGTGGACCGGACCGTGCTGGAGAACATGCGCACGGCCGCCCCCGACCTGCAGGATGCCGAGGTGCGGAACATCCTCGGTTCCTTCCTGTTCTCCGGGGACGACGTGAACAAGCCCGCGGGCGTACTGTCCGGAGGCGAAAAGACGCGGCTCGCCCTGGCCACCATCGTCGCGTCGTCGGCCAATGTGCTGCTGCTGGATGAGCCGACCAACAACCTGGACCCCGCCAGCCGGGCGGAAATCCTGGGCGCACTGCGCAACTACAGCGGCGCCGTCGTCATGGTGAGCCACGACGAAGGGGCGGTGGCCGCCCTGAACCCGGAGCGCGTCGTGCTGCTGCCGGACGGCGTCGAAGACCTCTGGAACGAGGACTACCTGGACCTGGTCACCCTGGCCTGATTCCAGCCGCAGCGCCGTCGCAATCGGAATTGCCAAGGCGCGCATCGCCGAGCGAGGAACGAGCGCAAGGGAGCAGCGAGGGACCCGGTCTGAGCTTGCGAAGGCCGGGTAGCTGCGACCGCTAAGCGCCGTGCAATTTCGGTTATAGACGGCGCTCCAGTTCAATCCTCGCGGCTGAGCAGGGTGCCGTCGGTGCGGAACCCCTGGGCGTCCAGCAGGGCGTCTTCCTCTTCTTCGGCCGTCGGCCGCTTGCTCCGGCGTTTCGGGGCAGCGGCGCGCGGCGCCGGATTGGCCTGGTGGTATCCGCTCAGCGCCTCCTCTTCCTCCGCGTACCGGCTTTGGTGCGCCTGCTGGCGGGCGGCATAGCCGTAGCCGACGAACAGCAGCACACCGAAGGCGTACCACTGCATGGAGTACGACAGGTGCGGTCCTTCGTCGATGGCCGGTTTGGGGATCTGCACGGGCTGCACGGCAGCGGCGGGGGATTCCGCCGCCATCAGGCCGTAGCTGCCCGTATGCACCGGGTACCCCAGCTCCGCCGCATAGGCGTCCAGGTGAATGGACGCGAGCTGGCCGTCCGGGGCCCCGCGGCTGACCGGGCCTTCGCCCGGCTTGACGCGCGCGACGACGGTGACGTCGCCTTCCGGGGCGGCGGGAATGGTGTCCGGATGGCCGGCCTGGTTGTTGCCGATCGGGAGCCAGCCCCGGTTGATCACCACGGCGCTGCCGTCCTCGAGGCGCAGCGGGACAAGGACCTCGTAGCCCGGCCGGCCGTTCAGCGGGCGGTTGCGCACGATCCGCTGCCCGGCGTCGTCGTACTCGCCGGAGAGGACCACCGGCGTCCATTCCACCGCGTCATCGGCGCTGGCGAAAATGTCCGGCACCTCGCTGAACGGCATCGGATCGGCGTCGTAATTGTTCTCCACCGCTGCGATGACGTCGCGGGCCTGGTCCCGGCGGTCCATCTGCCAGTTGCCCAGCAGCACGCACACCGCGGCCAGCAGGGCAACGATCAGCAGCCAGCCCAGCCACTTGCCGCTGAGCAGGAATCGGTAGGACATTCAGGCACCTTCCAAGGGGAGCGTTTCGCGCCAGAGGCTGCGCTGGACGAGATAGTCCTGCAGCCACTCCCGGTGTCCGCCGCACGCCAGCCAGATTTTGCGGCGCTCGGGGGTATGGATTTTCGGGTTGTTCCACAGCAGCTGCCACTGCGCAGCCTGGCGGCAGCCCTTCCGCGAACAGACGGGGGAGTCGGCCGCCACCCCGCCGCCGAGCTGGTCCAAAAGGTTCACGCGGCCGCCCTCCGCCGGCGCCGCTTGGTGACGGGGCTCAGGTTTCCGGTGAATTCGGCCGGCCGGTCGTCGGCGCGGGGATCCTCCTGCGCGGCAGCGTCAGCAGCGGCGGGCCCGCCGGCCGCTGCCCGGGCCGGGCGCGACTCAGGTTCGGACTTGTCCCCGGCGGAGGCGGGATGCGCGGGCGGGGAAGACGGGCCGGGGCTGCCGTCCGGTCCCGGCCCGGCGTCGTCGATAAGTTCCCCGGTGAGGACCTCGTCCGGGTCGGCCGCAGTGTTTCCCGTCCGGGCGGAGGGGGCCTCCAGCTCCGGCTGCGGCGCCTGGTCCAGCAGGGCCGTGCTGTGCTGCAGGTTCGATTTGTCGCTGCCGCCGTTGGCGATGATCACGGCGATCCACGGCAGGAAGACGGCGCCGCCGACGAAGAACCAGCGGAACCAGCTGTCGATGAAGAAGAAGAGCAGCAAACAAGCCAGCCGGATAGCCATGGCGAGCGTGTACTGGACCATGCGCCGGTGCATTTCATCGGTATGGCTTTCGGGGACGTCCGTAATGCTCAGGACTTCCGGCTTCTCGTCAGGCTGCTTGCTCATCACACTCCATCAGGGCTGTATCAATTCTCCCACGATGGCCGGAATGTCTAAAGCCGCGCGACGATGACCGGCCGGCGGATCTCCCGGGCTAGGATTCCATAGGAAAACAGCAGCTTGATGGAGGTAAGAGTGAGCAACGACGAGCAGTCCGGCCGCAGCGTGCTGGTCACCGGCGGCAACAGGGGAATCGGGCTGGCGATTGCCCGGGCCTTCGAAGCGAACGGGGACAAGGTGGCGGTCACCTACCGCAGCGGCGAGGTTCCCGACGGACTCCTGGGCGTGAAGGCCGATGTGACCGATGCCGCGTCCGTGGACGCCGCCTTCACCGAGGTCGAGGCTGCCCACGGTCCCGTGGAGGTCCTGGTGGCCAACGCCGGCGTTACCCGCGACATGCTGCTGCTGCGGATGAGCGAAGAAGACTTCACCAGCGTGGTGGATACCAACCTGTCCGGCGCGTTCAGGGTGATCAAGCGGGCCT
Source organism: Arthrobacter sp. Cza30 (assembly GCF_059090765.1). NCBI lineage: Bacteria > Bacillati > Actinomycetota > Actinomycetes > Micrococcales > Micrococcaceae > Arthrobacter > Arthrobacter sp. Cza30. The sequence goes on from NZ_JBNHGA010000006.1 coordinate 291,021, forward strand.
CCAAGGGCATGATCCGGCTGCGGAAGGGCCGCGTGGTGCTGATCTCCTCGGTGGTGGGCCTCTACGGGTCGCCCGGCCAGATCAACTATGCCGCGTCCAAGGCCGGCCTGGTGGGCATCGCCCGTTCGCTGACCCGCGAGCTCGGATCCCGCAACATCACCGCCAACGTGGTGGCCCCGGGCTTCGTCAACACGGAAATGACGGCCGTGCTGCCGGAGGACACCCAGAAGAACTACCTGGCGTCCATCCCGGCGGGCCGCTTCGCCGAACCCGAAGAAGTCGCGAAGGTGGTCCGCTGGATTGCCAGCGACGAAGCCGCCTACATCTCCGGCGCGGTCATCCCGGTGGACGGCGGATTGGGCATGGGCCACTAGGCAGCTCAGGCAGGTGTTCGGCCCGCGTTTTGTCGGCTCTCGACAACGGATAAGGCTTCGGGGACTGGCAAGATGGAACCCGAAGCCTTTTCCGGTTGGGCGTTTCCTACAACGCGCCCGGCCGGACCACCACTGAGAACCTCGAGGAGCAGCCATGGGCGCACTGGACGGCAAAGCAGCAATCGTAACGGGATCATCGCGCGGTATCGGCGCCGAGGTGGCCAAGCTCCTGGCCGCCGAGGGGGCGTCGGTCGTGGTCAACTACCGCCAGAAGGCACCCCGCGCGAACAAGGTTGTGGCGCAGATCGAAGAAGCCGGCGGCCGCGCCGTCGCCGTTGCCGCCGATCTCACCGCTACAGAGGGCGCCGACGCGCTGGTCGAGGCCGCCCGCGAGAACTTCGGTGGCGTCGATGTGCTGGTGCTCAACGCGTCGGGCGGCATGGAGTCCAGCATGGGCGAGGACTATGCCCTGCGCCTGAACCGCGACGCACAGGTGAACATGCTCAAGGCCGCGGCCGAGGCGATGCCGGCCGGCTCCCGGGTCGTGTTCGTCACCAGCCATCAGGCCCACTTCATCCGTACCGTGCCGACCATGCCGGAGTATGAGCCGGTGGCCCTGAGCAAGCGCGCCGGCGAAGACGCGCTGCGCGAACTGCTGCCGGAACTGGAGGCCAAGGGCATCTCGCTGGTGGTTGTATCCGGCGACATGATCGAAGGCACCGTGACCGCGACCCTGCTGGACCGCGCCCGCCCCGGCGCAATCGAAGCCCGCCGCGCAGAGGCCGGCAAGCTCTACTCGGTGGAAGAGTTCGGCGCGGAAGTGGCCAAGATGGTCACCGCCGACGTCCCCTCCGGCCACACGGAATACGTGGGCGGGGCCGAGTCCTTCCTCCAGGCGCAGGACTAAGGGCCCGCGGAGCCGGACTACTCCCGGACCAGTTGGCGGGCTGCCGCGGCAATGTGCCGCGCCGAGATGCCCGCCGCGTCCAGCAGGTCCCGTGGCGCACCGGACGTCGGCAAGCCTTTGACGGCCAGCCGGACCAGTCTGAGGTCCGGTACCTTCGCCTGGGTCAGGGAATCGGCAACGGCCGAACCGAGCCCACCTTCGGGATAGTGGTCTTCCACCGTGATGATCCGACCGCCCGTGGCCCGGCACGCGGCCAGCAGCGTCTGGTGGTCGATGGGCTTGATCGAATAGAGATCGACCACCCGCGCGGCGATGCCGTCGTCGGCAAGCTGGGCGGCCGCGGCCAGGCACTCGTGCAGGGTGACGCCCGCTCCGACGAGGGTGACGTCGTCGTGGTCCGTGGCCCGGTGCACCTTCGCCCCGCCGATGGGGAATTCTTCGCCCGCCCCGTACAGCACGGGGTAGTCGCCCCGCGTGGCGCGGAGGTAGCAGATGCCGGAAGTGTCTGCCATGGCGCGGACCAATCCGGCGGTCGAGGGCGCGTCGGCGGGGTAGAGGACGGTCGACGTGTGGATCGCCCGCATCGCGGCCAGGTCCTCCAGCGCCATCTGCGACGGCCCGTCCTGGCCGATTTCGACGCCGGCATGGGTGCCGACCAGGCGGATGTCCACCTCGGATACCCCGGCCATCCGGATGAAGTCGTAACCGCGGGAGACGAGGAACGCCGCAAAGCTGGCGGCAAACGGCACGTACCCGCGCACGGAGAGCCCGGCGGCCGCCGCCACCATCTGCTGTTCGGAGATGAACATCTCGAAGAAACGCTCGGGCGCGGCCTTGCTGAACTCCCCGGCCTTGGTGGAGTTGCCCACCTCGCCGTCCAGGACCACCACCTCGGGCCGGGCGGCGAGAGCGGCCAGAGCCTCGCCGAAGGCGGTCCGGGTGGCGACGGAATCGCCCTCCGTGTAGGCGGGCAGCGCGACGGCGGCCGCGGGGTTGGGCGTGATGGCCGGGTCGCCGGGTTCCGGTGCCAGCGGGGCAATCCGCAGCCGGGTCGGGCCGCCCAGCGCCTCGACGGCGGCGCCCGCGACGTCCTCCGGCAGTGCCTTGCCGTGCCAGCCGTCCCTGTCCTCCACCGCGGGAACGCCCTTGCCCTTGACCGTGCGGGCCAGGATGACGCTGGGCCGGTCGGTGGTCTCACGCGCCGTCGCGAAGGCTTCGTTGATGGCGGCCAGGTCATGGCCGTCGATCGGCAGCGGCTGCGCGCCGAAAGCCCTGATCCTTGCGGAGTACCGGTCCAGGTCCCAGCCCAGTGCGGTCGGCCCGTTCTGGCCCAGCCGGTTCACATCCACGATCGCCGTCAGGTTTCCCAGCCGGTAATAGGCGGCCTTGTCCAGCGCCTCCCACATGGATCCTTCGGTCATCTCGCTGTCCCCGCAGAGGACCCACGTCCGGTACGGGAGCCGGTCCAGGTACTTGCCGGCCATGGCGATGCCGACGGCCACGGGCAGCCCCTGGCCGAGCGATCCTGTTGCCACATCCACCCAGGGCAGGGCCGGCGTGGGATGTCCCTGCAGCCGGCCGCCGAACTGCCGGTAGGTATCGAGCAGTTCCGTTTCGTCGATCACTCCGGCGGCACGGAACATGGCATAGAGCAGCGGCGAGGCATGCCCCTTGGAGAACACCAGATGGTCGTTCGCGGCGAGCTCCGGCCGCTGCCAGTCATAGCGCAGGTGGTTCGCCAGGAGCACCGCCATGAGGTCGGCCGCCGAGAGCGACGAGGTGGCGTGGCCGGAGCCGGCCCGGGTGGTGGCCCGGATGGAGTCGACCCGCAGCTGCGCCGCCAGGCGCCGGCACGTCTCGGCCACGTCCGGATCCAGGGTGGCGGTTGGTGTGGAGTGCGTGCCCATCGCTGGTTCTCCTTCACGGCAGGTTCCGGGAACCCCTGCCCGGAGTCCGGCAGCCGGGGCGCGGTCCGGGGAGGTTCAACCGACCCTACTCCCGCCCGTGGCCCTGCGGTAGGGGCCGCGTTCGGCGGAAACCGGCAAGCGGAAACCGGCCGGCACGGGATTGCGGGTCCGGCGGTCGCGGGCGGGGTCAGACGCCGGCGAAGTAGCGGGCCACATCCAGGTAGGGGATGTTGATGGCGGCGTCGGCGGCGGCCCGGACGGCAGGCTTGGCGTTGAACGCAACGCCCAGGCCGGCGGCCGCGAGCATGTCCAGGTCGTTGGCGCCATCGCCGATGGCAATGGTTTGCGCCAGGTCGATGGCCTCCGCGGCGGCCCATTCGCGCAGCGCTGCCTCTTTCACCGCGCGGTCCACCACGTCGCCGTCCACCGTGCCGGTCAGCAGCTCCGCGTCGATGCCCAGCAGGTTGGCGCGGTGGTAGGTCAGCTTCAGCTCGGCGGCCAGCGGGTCCAGGATTTGGCTGAAGCCGCCGGAGACCACGGCCACCGCGTGGCCGGCGGCCAGGAAGGCCTCCACAAGTTCCCGGGCGCCGTCCGTCAGCCGCACCGCGGCACGGACACGGTCGATCACGTCGAGTGGGAGGTCCTTCAGGGTGGCCACCCGGGCGTGCAGGCTCTGGGCGAAGTCCAGTTCGCCGCGCATCGCCGCCTCGGTCACGGCGGCCACCTCCTCGCGCTTGCCCGCATGCTCGGCCAGCAGTTCGATGACCTCCTGCTGGATGAGCGTGGAGTCCACGTCCATGAGCAGCAGCTTGCGCTGCGGCCCGGCCAGCGACGCGTCCATCACGGCCGTGCCCAGGTCGTCGGTGAGGACGGGGGCCAGCGCCGCCCGCAAGGCTGCGATGCCGTCGGAGGCTCCGCCGTCGTACTCCACGGTCAGGACGGTGACCTGGAAACGGTCGTTGGCCGCGTTCTCCAGCTCGCTGATGCTCCCGCCGGCTCCGGTGACCGCTGCCTGCACGGCAGCGAGGTAGGCGTCGGGGAGTTCCCGGCCGTAGGAGACGACACGGAGGAGCGAGGGCATGGTGATTCCGTTCTACGCAAAGCTTGAGGGAGGGCCGGATCCATCATGGCAGGCTCCGGCGCCGCGTTTGGCGAATACTACGCGTTTTAGCCTACTGTCTACTGATATGAGCGATGTACTTGAATTTGCCGGGGTCACTGTTGTCCGCGGGCGGAAAACCCTGCTCGACGGCATTGACTGGCAGGTCAAGGAGGGGGAGCGCTGGGTAGTGCTCGGCCCCAACGGGGCGGGCAAGACCACGCTGCTGCAGATCGCCGGCGCACGCCTGCACCCCACCCGCGGGATCGCCGGGATCCTGGACGAGACCATGGGCAAGGTCGACGTGTTCGAGCTGCGGCCGCGGATCGGCCTGGCCTCCACGGCGCTGGCGAGCCAGATCCCCGAGCACGAGCAGGTGCTTAATGTGGTGGTCACCGCCGCCTACGGGGTGACCGGCCGCTGGCGCGAACAGTACGACAAGATGGACGAGCGCCGGGCCTTCCGGCTGCTGGACGCCTGGGGCATGTCCACGTTCATGAACCGCACCTTCGCCACGCTGAGCGAGGGCGAACGCAAGCGCGTGCAGATTGCCCGGGCCCTGATGTCCGATCCCGAACTGCTGCTGCTGGACGAGCCGGGTGCCGGCCTGGACCTGGCCGGCCGCGAGGATCTGGTGCAGCGGCTGAGCGAGCTGGCCCGGGACGAGGACGCGCCGGCGCTCGTGCTGGTCACCCACCACCTGGAGGAAGTGCCGCCGGGCTTCACGCACGCCATGCTGCTGCGCGAGGGCGGGGTGGTGGCCCAGGGGCCCATCGCCGACGTGTTGACCGAAGAGAACCTGAGCACCGCCTTCGACATGCCGCTGAGCGTCAAGCACGACGGCGGCCGCTACACTGCCGTAGCCAAGCGCGCCTAGGCGGCGCCCGCCTCATGGATGTGCTGAACGCTGCCCTGATCGGGCTGGGCGGGCTGTGGGCCGGCACCATCAACAGCATTGTCGGCTCCGGCACGCTGGTCACGTTCCCCATTCTCGTGGCGCTGGGCTACGCGCCGGTGACCGCGACCATTTCGAACGCGATGGGCCTGATCGCCGGAAACGTGGGCGGCGTCTACGGCTACCGGCGGGAACTGGCCGGGCTGCGCCGCACCCTGGCCATCCTGCTTCCGGCCTCACTGCTGGGCGGGATCACCGGCGCCTGGCTGCTGCTGCACCTGCCGGAGGAAGTCTTCGGCGTGGCGGCCCCGTTCCTGATCGTGGTGGCCCTGCTGTTCGTGGTGTTCCAACCGAAGCTCCAGGCCTGGGTGCGTGACCGCCAGGCCGCGCAGGCCCGGACCCGGCCGCGGCCGTGGCTGCTGCTGGGGCTGGTCTATTTCGCCGGCGTCTACGGCGGCTACTTCGTGGCCGCGCAGGGCGTTCTGCTGGTGGGAATCCTCGGGGTCTTCCTGCACGGCACCCTGCAGCAGGCCAACGCGGTGAAGAACGTGCTGGTGCTGGGCGTGAACATCATCGCGGCCATCTCCTACATGCTCTTCGCGTTCGACCGGATCGACTGGCCGGTGGTGCTGGTCATCGCCATCAGCTCGCTGGTCGGCGCGCTGATCGGATCCGCCGTGGGACGCCGGCTGAAGCCGGTGGTGCTGCGCGGCATCATTGTCACCCTTGGCCTGGTGGCGCTGTTCGTGCTGGTCAGGAACCTCTTCGCATGAACCTGGTGCGCCTGGACTCCGCCGCCGACCCGCGGGTGGCCGACTACGCGCAGCTGACGGACACCGCGCTGCGCCGCCGCCGCGAGCCCGCCGAGGGGATGTACATCGCCGAAAGCTCCAAGGTGCTGCGCCGCGCCATCGCCGCCGGCCACACCCCGCGGTCTTTCTTTTTGACCGACAAGTGGCTGGACGACCTGCGCGACGTGATCGACCGGTTCCCCGAGGTGCCCGTGTTCGTCGGGACGCCCGAGGTGCTCGAGACGATCACCGGATTCCACCTGCACCGCGGGGCGATGGCCGCCATGCATCGGCCCGCGCCGCTGCCCGTCGAGGACGTGCTGGCCGGTGCCCGCCGGGTGGCAGTGCTGGAGGACATAGTGGACCACACCAACGTGGGCGCGATCTTCCGCTCCGCCGCCGCCATGGGCATGGACGCGGTGCTGCTCAGCCCACAGTGCGCCGACCCGCTGTACCGGCGCAGCATCCGGGTCTCCATGGGCACGGTCTTCCAGATTCCCTGGGCCCGGCTGCCGGAGTGGCCGGAGGATGTTCGCGTGCTCCGCGACGCGGGCTTCACCACGGCGGCGTTGGAGCTGTCCCAGGACGCCATCACCTTGGATGAGCTGGAACGGCGCAGCTACGACAAGCTGGCACTGGTGCTGGGGACGGAGGGCGCCGGCGTGAAGGAGCAAACGCTCGACCGGATGGACCTGACGGTGATGATCCCCATGCGCGCCGGAGTGGACTCCCTGAATGTTGCGGCCGCCAGCGCGGTGGCGTTCTGGGCCTGCCGTGTCACTTCGACGTGAGCCCGCCGAATGCGGTAGAGTTGTGTGCTGGCCCTGATAGGGCTGCCATCTTTCCATCCTTCTAGCCGCTGGCAAAATCCAGGGGCGCGTAGAAAAGGTACAACTATGAAGTCTGATATCCACCCGGCATACGCCCCGGTTGTGTTCCGCGACCTGGCCTCCGGCGTTTCCTTCCTGACCAAGTCCACCGCGACGTCCAAGCGGACGGTGGAGTGGGAAGACGGCAACAGCTACCCGCTGATCGAGGTTGAAATCTCCTCGGAGTCCCACCCGTTCTACACCGGCAAGCAGCGCATCATGGACAGCGCCGGCCGCGTGGAGCGCTTCAACGCACGCTTCAAGGGCTTCGGCGGCAAGAAGTAACCCTTCTCCCCGCAAGCCTTCAGCGAAGCCCGCACCGTACGGTGGGGGCTTCGCCGTTTAACGCGCCGGCCTGTCGGTCTCGCGTGGGGCGCCGGCGCGTCTGCACCGGGGCCTGACATCCCCGCCCCGCCCGCGGCGCTAGGCTGCTGGCATGGCACCAACTCCACACCGTGAAGCGGTCCCCATGGGGCCGCGGCGGAACCATGGCCGCTCGCGGGCGGTACGGGTTCCGGTCGCGCTGGTTGCTTGCGGCCTGCTGCTCACGGGATGTGCAGCAGGGCCCCAACAGTTGCCGGCCGAGATCACCTGCACCACGCAGTACCGTCCGGACTTTGGCAGCAGCGCCGGAGAGGAAACCGGCGAGTTGGTCCTGCCCAGGGTCGACGGCCCGACGGCGAACCGGGAGGAGCTGATGATTGGTTCGTTCCGGCTGTCCGGAAGCTACACAGGGGAGGCCCCGGACGGTCGCGCCGTCTCGCTGGCCATCACCGGCGGGGCCGGCAACGCGCTGGCGAACATGCTGTACCAGCTGGAGGACGGCGACTCGCTGCAGTCCCGCTTCGCCGGGGGACACGGGTTCACAGGTCTGCACTACATCCGCTACGGAGACGCCGAACTGCAGCTGTTCTGCGCCGCCGACGGGTAGGTTGCCGGGCGGGACTTGAGCGCGCGCGATCCCAACCGGCGGGACCGCGCACAAAGTGTGCGGCATCGCTCATTTGTAGACTGTCCTGTCATGAACAGGACACCTTGGGACGGGGCGTTCAACCTCAGCGACCTCGGCGGCATGCCGCTGCGTTCAGGTGGTCTAACACGCCAGGGGCAGTTATACCGATCCGGGGCGCGAGAGTACATGTCTCTCCAGGGGTGGGAGGATGCGCTGGGCTCCGGCCTCACCACCGTTGTCGACCTTCGGAACCCCGGCGAAATTAAAAGGGGAGCGGCATCATCCCGTTATCGACGAGAAGGTGTTCGAAGACCTGTTGATCGTTAACCTGCCGACCGAGGACCCCGACGACGAGGACTTCATGCGGGTCTGCGGACCTCTGCTGGATCACACTGCGTCCTACCGGGACAATCTTGCCTTCTATCCCGAGAAGTTTGCGCAAATCTTCCGGACGATAGCCCACGCTGAAGGAGCGGTGCTGTTTCACTGTGCAGGCGGTCGCGATCGGACCGGAATGATCGCTGCCGTTCTCCTCGCACTAGCTGGAGTGCCGGCTGACGCGATTGCCAGCGACTATGAGCGTGCGGTTCGCGACGTGGACAAGCACGCGCGCCGCAATCCGACCCGCGGCAAGGTAAGGGTGTACTCCATCGAAGAGTTAGAGGACCGTATCTCGGAGCGACGGACGGAACTCATTACCTGGTTGGCAGGATTTGATCCCCGCGTTTATCTGCTCGAGGCAGGGCTCAGCCAAGAAGAAATCGAGCTTCTGAAAAGTCGCTTGCGACCTGCAGAATCATCGATGACGTAGCACACTCCGTGCGCGCGCCAGCTGGTTCATGGCTCGGTCTGCGGTGATACCCGAGACCAGCAGCCGTCTTGCGGCGAGCGATGCCAGATTTGCCGGGGCCCTTCCCATTCGCGTGCGACGTCGGCGAGCCAGATCGTGGTATCGGGGTTCCACCCGGCGATGACACTAGCCGCTTCTGAATCGATCTGGAGGGCTCGCGCAGCGCCGTTGAGGTATGCCAAGTCAGTCAGGTGTACGGCATCCCAGTCTTGGGCGACTCGTTCCCAGTCGGGAATTACCCATCGGCCGGCCCGTCCGGTAGTGCGGTACCAGTCGTGCCGGCGGGAGGCGGTAACGTCCAGCGGGAAGGCGCGGCACAGCCGGATCCAGTCATCGCCACTGCGGATCTCATACGTCCGGCCCACGCCACGGACCGGAATCGTGGTGGCATCTTCCCAGCCAGGGCTGTCTTCGACGAGGTCCAGGCCTGCCGGAATCTGCCCGACGGTCTGGAGCAGCCCCTGCGGGAACGACCACCACCTGCCGGACCAGGGTGCCCCTGGGCCATCGCGCCGATCTCTCGCAGCCCGGGCTTCTTCGGCTCGCTCTCCACGTCCCCACTCAGCCAAAGTTCGCTGCGGGTCTCTGGGCAGCGGCGCCGGGTCCTCCGCGGATCGCCAGTCAATCGCCCACTGCCCGGTCCGGCGAGGCTGACCCCATTGCCGCCCCGTCGACGAATCCATGACCTGCTCGGCCACGGGGTAGAGGGCGGCAACGACGGCGGGGTGCCCGGCGAGCACGTCTTCCCCCTCCGGTTCCTGCCAGTACCTGGCCGACGCAACGGCTGCTTGCAGCGCCGATTGGATGAGTACATCGTTCAGGGCACCCGGATCGAGGGAAGCAATCGCTGCCGCAAACTCTTCCGGTGATGCAGGGGCGGAAGCAACACCTTGGCCGGCGGTCAGCAGGACCGTTGACGAGCCCTTTCCAGGATCCAGTTCGTATGCCAGCCCGAGCGCGGCCGTTCTCACGTCCGGGCTGACCTCCTTCGCCAGCTCGAGGCATAGGCGTCGCCCGCGCGGTCCCTCAAGGAGCAAGTTGGCCCGGTTCTGCATTCGATCATCGTCGCATCTGGTGGGGCCGTGTGGTGGGTTTCCGACGGCGACGCGGCCAGCCAACTCATGCCAGTGTCCCCGAAGTGGAATGCCCGAGAGGGTGCCGACATCTGCCGGCTGCAACATACGCTGGATGCATGCCACGTCTGGGCGAACTCTTCCGGGATGAACATGAAGGACACCATGGAACTCGAAGATCTCCTTGAAGCCCTGAACGCCGGCCAAACCATCACGGGGGGCTCGCCATTGCATGCCGTCATGCACCGGATCAGCCAGGATGCGCTGCGCATTACCGGCGAGCTTAATGGCGCCTATCAGGAACCTGCGCGGGTGAGGGAGCTGTTGACTCAGCTGACGGGCAAGCCGATTGACGAATCCGTGACGGTTTTCCCGCCTTTCTACGCCGACTTTGGGAAAAACATCACGCTCGGGAAGAGGATTTTCATCAACTCAGGCTGCAAATTTCAGGACCAGGGCGGCGTGGTGATTGGTGACGACTGTCTTATCGGGCACAACTCCTTGTTGGCCACACTCAACCACGACCTTGCGCCGAGCCGCCGCGGGGACATGCACCCGGCTCCCATCGTCATCAACCGCAATGTCTGGATCGCGTCGAACGCCACCATTCTGCCCGGGGTGACCATTGGCGAAAATGCCGTCGTGGCGGCCGCTTCCGTAGTCACGAAGGACGTGCCCGATAATTCCATCGTTGTGGGTTCACCCGCACGTGTGGTGCGCTTCCTTTCCTCCTGAACCCCGTTCAGGTGCGCCAGCGGAGGCGGCTGTCCGTGGAGGACGCCTTGCAGGTGTAGGTCTTGCCATTGGTTTTGCCGATGCCCTTCTTGCCCTTCATGGACGAGGCGCAGAAAGCACCGGGGGAGACCTTCAATGCAGTGGAGGGCTTGGCGGCCTTCGTCGGCGTTGCCTTGCTGGCCGGCTTGATGGCGGTGACCTTCACCGTCTTCTGCCCGGGGCAGGAGGTGAGGACCCGCTTCATGGCGGCCTTCTCTGCGGGAGTGACCGACAGGGCGTACTTCTTCTTGACCGCGATTTGGGTGGCGACGAGGGGACAACGGAAGGACTTGTTCTTCGGCAGCCACGCACTGGCCTCGCGGTCGCCCTTGGCCCGATTCGCGGAGGCATCCACGGCCAGCAGGTTCAGCGAGTCGTTGGCCAAGGCGGTGCGCTGGGCGGTGGAGAGCTTTTGGGCACCGGACACCCAGGCCTGGCCCAGAGCGACGACGTGGTCGATGTCGACCTTGTTGCCGCCGCGGACGTAGCTGATGGTCTTGCCGGTGTAGGGATCCTTCAAGGTCCCGGAAGCGATGACGCAGTTATTCGTGCCGGGCTTAAACCTGTCCTTGGTGAGGTCGCGCTTGAGGATATCGTTCCGGGTATCACAGCCGTTGCGATCGGTGTCCTTCCATGAGGGTCCGAACTTGTCCCGGGAATAGCCGGTTTTGGCGGCCTTGCCCTTGACCGGCAGGGTGTTCAGCACCGAGGAGGCGCTCGGCCCTGTGACTTTCGGCCCGAGGGCCTCAGCCGGGGCTGCGGCCGTGAACCCGCCAAGCAGCAGGGCTCCGGCGGTAAGGATGGAGGCCAACATTCGGCCCGGATTCTTGCGCAAGTATTCCCCCAATATGTCCGGCAACAGTCACGCACAGATTCAGTGCGATTGCCCGGGAATTATCCTGCCATACAAAAGGTCTGCCTTTGTGCGGCAGGCCTTCGTTCCCACGTCGAAGATCCGGAGCTCATCGACTATGCAGACGGAACGGCCCTCATGCAGGCCGAAATCCAACTATTAATAAAACCAGGCAGGGCGAGTAGGAAAGTGGTTTCGCTTGGCTGATCGCAGGTTGTTGGAATTCCCGGGAAGGCGCTGCGGGAAAGCTGCGACAGGAATTGTCTATACGGCTAGGGGCGGTGCCGTTCCCCAGAGACGTCGCGGGGTGAGCGTGCGTCTGCGTTCTTGAGGGCCTCAAGGAACTGCAGCCGCTCATCATCATCGATGACCAACTCTGCATGCGTTTCGCGGGGAGGGGCGATGAGTCGTGGGCCCGTGTAGGTGGCGCCGAGGTATATATCATTAGGAGTCTCTCCGGGCTCCGCCATCGGTTGAGAGATGCTCTTTCTGCCCCCAAGCGCAAGCCTGGCTACAAGTACCACCACGGCGATGAGCATCAAACCCTCGATGGCATATCCTCCCCATTCCGGATATCCAAAGAAGAACAATCCGGCACTGACCAGGATCATGCCGATGACTAAGGCAACGCGATGTTGAATGTTCTACGCATTGCCCTCTTCCGGTTTCGGCCTTGCAGCGCCCAGACTTTCTGATCAGGGTATCCCGAAAGGGCGTATCATTCGATAATTTAGGAGTGGCCGTCCGTTCAATGTGCCAAGGAGTCTACAGCCTGCACCGTAAACGCAGTGAAAGGGGCCAGCAGTTCATGAGAAAAATTCCCGTTGCGGTAGCCTTCGCATCCGGCAGCTCCATGATGTTCCTTGGACTGGTGTTGGCCTTGTTTACCTGGATTGGTTTCGGGGGAATCAGTGAGGCCGATCAAGGACTGCCTCCTTCCCCTCTCAGGATCGGTTTCGTTCTGGTTTTCCTCGGGCTAGGCGCGCTCGGCTTCCTGGTTGCCTTGATATCGGGCCTTCAAGCTGCGTGGCACCTGGCGCAACGGCGAGCCGGATAGCCCCCTGCCGCGCAGGATCTCCCGCTGGGCACGGCACGCCGTTCTCAACCCGGAGGGTCCTGGCCGACGAGCCCATCCACCGACTCCCGAATGAGGTCGGCATGGCCGTTATGGCGGGCGTACTCCTCGATCATGTTGAGCAGGATGTAGCGCAGATTCGGTAGTTCAACGTCGGGGTCGGAGACGACTTTGCCCGGTCGTCCCATGCCGCCGTCCCTCAGCGCCTCGGCGAACAAGGCACGGGAGCGCGCCACGGCGTCGGACCACTGCCCATACAGCTGCTCGGGGGAGTCATCGTGGGCGGAACGCCAGTCCCAGTCGGGGTCGCTGTCCCAGTCCACGGCGTTCCACGGTGGGAGTTGGGCTCGGCCATTCAGCCACTCGGTGGACATGTCGTCCTCGAAGCGGGCCAGGTGCTTGAGCATGCCGCCCAGCGTCATCGATGACGGGTTGAGCTTCTGTTGCAGGCCGGACGCGTCCAGCCCGCCGGTCTTCCACGCGAAGGTTGCGCGCTGCCGCTCCAGAAAGCCCAGCAGGGTCGCCGTCTCGTCGCCGGCGATCGGCGGCTCGGGATTGCCCTGGTGATAGATCTCCTCGTTCACCGGCTGCCTCCTCCTCTTCCTTTAGAGTGACCGGGTCAATAGAGAGCCCTTCGCGGCAGCCAGGTCTTCGACCGCACCGCCCACGTTCTCGCGCCGTTGCACCCGCTTGCGCACGACGGTAGCAATGCGGCTCCCCAGGTTCGATGCTTGTAGGGGATTGGTGCGCAGGAAAGTGCAAAACAATCGGGAGGGCCGTCAACGACCGAGGCCGGGCCCCTGGCTGGTGAGGTTGGCCACCAAAGCTGCGCACCGGCGTCGTGCTTTGCTATTTTCTAGTTCAAGACCTGTTTCCTGAGGTCTCCGGACGACGGTTCAGTACCCGGTGTGCGACAAGACTGGCCAAAGGAATCATTCATGGAATGGCTGATACTTGTTTTGTCCGGTGTGTTGGAAGCCGTGTGGGCCACCGCCCTGGGCGCATCGAAGAACTTCCGCCGGCTCTGGCCTACCCTCATTTTCGTGGTATCCATGGTCCTGAGCATGGTTGGTTTGGCCTACGCCATGACGGCCATACCGGTGGGGACCGCCTACGCGGTATGGGTCGGCATCGGTGCGGTGTTGACCGCGGCCGTGGCCATGATCACCGGCGCCGAGAAAGCGACGCTGATACGCGTACTCCTCCTGCTGGGCATCATCGGCTGTGTCGTCGGCCTCAAGGCGATCGGTTAGGGGGCTGCCATGCATTGGACTGTTTTGCTGATCAGTGCCGTCCTGGAAGCTGTGTGGGCAACAGCCCTGGGGATGTCGGACGGACTAAGCCGCACGGGGCCCGCCGTGGTGTTCTTCGTGGCACTGACCCTCAGCATGTTTGGCCTGGGCTATGCCATGCGCGGCATCCCCATTGGCACGGCGTATGCGGTATGGACCGGCGCGGGGGCGGCATTGACCGTCGGCTACGCCATGCTGTTCGGTGGAGAACCTGCGAGCGTGCTCAAACTGCTCTTCGTTGCCGGGATCATCGGCTGCGTGATCGGGCTGAAGCTTGCCGACACGGGAGACGGAAAGAAGGCATGAAAAAGCGCCGGCGGGTAGTGGAGAGGTTGGGGGAGTTACTCCAATACCCACCGGCGCTTGGACCGGGCACGTCCGGCCCCTCTTTCACTCGCACCGTGATGAGGTGTCTATGACACTACGAGGGGGTTCTGGGCACAGCCCCGGCAGCAGCTGGGAGGAACCTGAGTCCCGCGCGGACGGGCTGCCCACGGGCCTTGATTAGACTGGGAAAACCGTCCACCGCAGCCGCCTGGCGGCCGCAACCGTCCCCGCCAAGATAACCCGAAGACAGTCAAGGAGCGCACATGACCGACCACCGCCATGGAGAGTACAAGGTCCAGGGCGGCAAGCTCGTGGTCGTGGACTTCGAGGTGGCGGACGGACAGATTATCCGGCCGTCCGTCAGCGGCGACTTCTTTTTGGAACCGGATGAAGCACTGGCGGACATCAACGCCGCGCTTGACGGGATGAGCATCGAAAGCACCCACGGCCACTATGCCGGCGCGATTAACGCTGCGTTGCGGCCGGACGCGCAAATGTTCGGCTTCTCGGCCGATGCGGTTGCCGTAGCCGTGCGCCGCGCCCTCAACAAGGCCACCGGTTGGCTTGATCATCACTGGCAGGTTATTCCGCCCACCCCGCTGCCGACGCACCTGCACGTAGCGATGGACGAGGTCCTGACCCGTCAGGTGGGGGCCGGGAAGCGGCCGCCGACGCTGAGGTTCTGGGAGTGGGAGGCACCGTCGGTGGTGATCGGCAGCTTCCAGTCGGTACGCAACGAAGTGGACCCGGACGGGGTGGAACGCCACGGCATCACGGTGGTGCGCCGGATCAGCGGCGGCGGCGCGATGTTCATGGAACAAGGCAACGCGATCACCTATTCGCTGTACCTGCCGCAGACCCTGGTGGACGGGCAGAGCTTCGAGGCGTCCTACGCGTACCTCGACGCCTGGGTCATGGCGTCACTCGAGAAGGTCGGCATCAAGGCGTTCTACCAGCCGCTCAACGACATCGCCACGCCGGAGGGCAAGATCGGCGGCGCGGCGCAGAAGCGGCTGGCCAATGGCGGGATGCTGCACCACGTGACCATGTCCTACGACATCGACGCGGACAAGATGACCGACGTCCTTCGGATCGGCAAGGAAAAGATCTCCGACAAGGGCATCTCCAGCGCCAAGAAGCGGGTGGACCCGCTGCGCCGGCAGACCGGCCTGACCCGCGAGGAAATCATCGAGGTGATGATCCGGACCTTCAAGGACCGCTATGCGGCCGAGGACAGCGGTTTCTCCGAGGAAGAGCTGGCCATGGCCCGGGAACTCGTGGAGACCAAGTTCGGCACTGAAGAATGGCTGCACCGCGTACCGTAGGGTGAGCGGCGGGAGCCGCGCGGCCGGGCTACCGGTCCGTGCTTCTGACCAGACGGGCGTGTGCCGCGGCAGGCGAAGCGGCGAATTCGACACACTCATAGCCGAGAGCGGCGGCGTCCAGGTCGTCGAACACGCGCTCGCCGGAGCCCAGCAGAACGGGCACCATGGCCAGGTGCAGTTCGTCCACGAGCCGCGCCCGCAGGTATTGCCGGACGGCGGATGCGCCGCCGCCGAGCCGGACGTCCTGCCCGGCGGCGGCTTTGAAGGCCTGCCGCAGGGCGGACTCGATCCCGTCGTCGACGAAGTGGAAGACGGTCCCGCCGGCCATGGTGATGGGCGGCCGCGGGTAGTTCGTCAGCACGAAGACCGGATGATGGAACGGCGGGTCTTCGCCCCACCAGCCCCGCCACTCGTCGGCGGGCCACTCCCCGCGCACCGGCCCGAACATGTTCCGGCCCATGATGGTGGCCCCGATGCCCTCCTGCCCGGCCTCGACGAAGTCGTTGTCCACCCCGGTGGAACCCCCGCCCTCGCCGCCCATGCGCTTGCCGGCCGCGGTCCGGAACACCCACTCGTGCAGCTGTTCGCCGCCCACTCCCAACGGGTCCTCCACGCTCTGGCGCGGGCCGGCCGCATAGCCGTCGAGCGAGACGGAAAAATTGTGCACTCGCAGTCTCGGCACGATTCCTCCTGCTCCTGAACCCCGGCGTCCTGGGGTCCGGGCCCCTGGAAGACGACAGCCTATTCCACGGAGGCGGCGCAGGGAACCGTACGGCGGCTCCCTGCCCGCCAACGGCCGCCGATGCACCTGCAGCCGCTCGCCCGCCGTCGTCCGTCGTCGTCCGCTCGGCCGCTGGGTGCGCTCAGCCCCGGGAGCCGGCCTGCTGCGCGCGGAGTGCCCGGAGCAGATGGTCGCGCTGTTCAATGACGATGCGGCGAAGCGCGGCCGGCGCCTCCGCGTGGCTGTCGAGCCAGTCATCGGTGCGTACGACGACGGGGTGTTCAGCAGGTGCCTGTCCGGAGACCAGGTCCTGGGCGATGGGGTAGAGCCCCCGAACCAGCCTGCCCGCTATCTCGATGCTCTTCACCGACCAGATCCGATCGAGTTCCTCGAAGTACGGTTCCACATACCCGGCGTGAAGCTCACGCGGGCCCTGGCAGAAACCATCGATGGTGGCGTCCAGCAGCTCGTTGGACAGCGAATCGGTATGCACTGCGGTGTGCCAGGCCTCGGCCTTCACCTCCGGAGCGGGCCGCGCCGTCATGGCGGCCAGATGGCCGGCACGCGCCGCCGCGTTGCGGTCGGCTTCCAGGGCCGCATCCAGCTCCGCCGCCGAAGCGTGGCCGGTGGCCGCGAGTGCCTGCCAGAAACGCCAGCGCAGGTCCGTGTCCAGCTTCAGCCCCTCCAGCACGGTGGTCTTGTCCAGCAGGCCGCGCAGGAACCGCGCCTGGCCGTCATCCGCGCGGCCGACCGCCGCCAGTGACCGGGCCCAGGTCAGCTGCCGGTCGCTGCCCGGCTCCGCCGCTTCCACCTCCCGGCGCGCGGCGGCCAGGAAGGCTTCCCGCAGGCCCGTCCGGAGGCCCGCCGGTGCGTAGCGGTCCATCGCGGCCTTGGCGCAGTCCAGGACCACCTGCAGCACGCTGTTCTCGGTTTCCGCCGGGGCGAAGCGCTGCACCGCCTCCACGTAGTCGGCGGCGGGGAGGCGCCCGTCGCGGGCCATGTCCCAGAGGCTCGACCAGCACAGGGCGCGGGCCAGCGGATCGGTGACCATGTCCAAGGCCGAGAGCACCGTTTTCAGGGAGCGGGCGTCGAAGACGACCTTGGCGTAGCTCAAGTCCTCATCGTTGAGCAGCAGCAGGGCGGGAAGGTCCCGGCCCGCCAGTTCCGGAACCTCGGTCCGCGGGCCCGCCACGTCCAGCTCCAGCTGGTCCGTGCGGATTAGCCGGCCGGTGGCATCCGGGTTGTACAGGCCCAGCCGCAACCGGTGCGTCCGGAAGGACGGCTCGTGCGTCACCGGATCCACCGCCTCCTGGACGATGCCCGCGGAGGCGATCGCACCGCCGTCGTACTCGAGGTCCACGCCCAGCGTGGAGATGCCGGCGGTCTGCAGCCACTGCCGGGCCCACTGCTCCATGTCCCGGCCGGAAGCCGCGCTGAGGGCGGTGAGGAAATCGGCCAGCGAGGTGTTGCCGTAGGCATGTTCACGGAAATACCGGCGCGAGGCACCGACGAAGGAGTCGAAACCGGCATAGGCCACCAGCTGTTTGAGCACCGAGGCGCCCTTGGCATACGTGATGCCGTCGAAGTTCTGCTTGGCCGCTTCCAGGTCCGGGATGTCGGCGACGATGGGGTGGGTGGTGGGCAGCTGGTCCTGCACGTACGCCCACCCCTTGCGCCGGTTGGCGAAGGTGATCCAGGCGTTGGTCCATTGCGTGGCCTCGGCGGACGCCAAGGACCCCATGTAGTCGGCGAACGATTCCTTCAGCCAGAGGTCGTCCCACCATTTCATGGTGACCAGGTCGCCGAACCACATGTGCGCCATCTCGTGCAGGATGGTGTTGGCGCGGGCCTGGTACTGGGCGTCGGTGGCCCGGGAAGAGAACACGTAGGCCTCGGTGAAGGTAACCAGTCCTGGGTTCTCCATGGCGCCCAGGTTGTATTCGGGCACGAACGCCTGCTCGTACTTGCCGAACGGGTAGGGGTAGTCGAAGAGTTCGTGGAAGAAGTCCAGGCCGGCCTTGGTGACGGCGAAGATCTGCTCCGGATCGAAGGAATCGGCCAGCGAGGCGCGGCAGTAGGCGCCAAGCGGCACACTGAGTTGTCCTCCGTCGGGCAGGGTGCCCTGCCAGTTGTCCCTTACCGCGTGGTAGGGCCCGGCCAGGACGGTGGTGATGTAGGTGGAGATGCGCGGCGTCGGCTCGAAGCGGCGGACGGAGTAGCCGGGCGTGGAGCCCATTGGCTCGGTCACGGCAACCGCGGCGTTCGAGGCCACCAGCCAGTGGTCGGGGGCGGCAACGTGGAAGCTGAAGCTGGCCTTCAGGTCCGGCTGCTCGAAGTTGGCGAAGACGCGGCGCGCGTCGGCCGGTTCGTACTGCGTGTAGAGGTACGTTCGCGCGTCCACCGGATCGACGAACCGGTGGAGCCCTTCGCCGCTGCTGCTGTACAGCGCGGTGCCCGTGATCGTGGCCTGGTTCTCGGCCTCGAGGCCGGGCAGCGTGATCCGGGAACCGTCCACGACTTCGTCGAGGTCCTGGGGCCGGCCGTTGAGCGTGACGGAGTGGACACCGCCGTGGATGAAGTCGGCAAACACCGTGGCGCCCGGTTCGCTGCAGCTGAACGTGATGACGGTGCTGGAGACGAAAGCCGGCGCGTCGGGATCCTCGGCGTTGCGCAGGTCCAGCGAGACCTCATAGCTCTCCACCCGCAGGATGTTTGACCGTGCGGCCGCTTCGTCGCGGCTGAGGTTCTGGTTCGTCATCCGGCCCATTTAACCATGCGCAGGTCCGGTTGCGACCCCTCAGCGTCCGCCCATCGCCAGCCAGGCTGCAACGATCCCCAGTCCGGCGATCAGCAGCCAAGAAAGCAGGGCCGTGGAGATGGCCGGCAGCGAGGACCGGAGCAGTTCCCGCAGGCGGACGGCCGAGCCCAGCCCGAACAGTGCCGCGGCCAGCAGGAGTTCCTGCACGAACGCCGTGCCGTCCAGAACCGGCTGCGGCAACCATCCCGCGCTGCGCAGCATCATCAGGGCGAGGAAACCGAGCACGAAGAGCGGCACCAGCGGCGGCTGCTTGCCGGTCGCTCCGGTTGCATGTCCGTGTACGGCTCCCGCCTTGGCCCTCCGCCGGCTCTGCAAGGCTGCGGCGGCCGTCACGGGTGCCAGCATCACCACGCGGGCGAGCTTGACGACGACGGCGATGGTCAGGGCCGCGGTGCCGGCGCTCTGGGCGGTGGCGACGACCTGTCCGACGTCGTGCACCGAAGCTCCGGTCCAGAAGCCGAACACTGCCGGAGTCATGCCGGTGACCGCCATGACGGCCGGCAGGACGCCGATGGCCAGCGTGCCGCACAGCGTCACCAGGGCGACGGGCATCAGCGTGTCCTGGCTCCGGCTGCCCCGGGCAGCGGCGACGGCGCCGATGGCCGACGCCCCGCAGATGGAGAATCCGGCGGCCAGCAGCACGGGCTGGTCCCCGGGCAAACGGTGCCAACGCGCCAAGAGATAGGTTCCGGCGAACGCCAGCAGCAGAACCAGAACCACCAGCACCAAGGCGAACCATCCCAGCTCGGCCAGGTCCGAGAGCGCCAGCCGGGCGCCGAGCAGCACAATCCCGGCCCGCATCAGCGTCCGTCCGCAGAAGGCCAGCCCGGGAAGCGCGGCTCCGCCGGTCCACGAAGCGGCAGGCGGCAGGTTCGCCCCTAGGATGCCCAGGACCACGGCGAAGCTCATCACCGGGACGGCCGGCGCGAGCCAGTGCAGGCCGTGGGCGGCAACTACGGCGGCCGCTGCAAAGAGCAGCCCCGGTCCGACGCGGCGCAGCCAAGGTCTGGCGCCCAGCCCCGAATCCTGCGGCCCCGCGGGCTGTCCGGGCCGGGTAGGGCGGGGCTCCGGTGACTGAGGTTGAGGCACTTCGCTACCGTACCGCCTGCAGTCCGCGGTCCGGGCGCAACCGGCACCCGCGCTTCAAAAGAAAAGGGTGGGCGCCCGTGGCACACGGCCCAGACGTTGTGCCCGCTGCTACAATGAAGCGGCCTTGTGCTGAGCGCTCGCCGCCGTGGGGCCGAGGATGACCTTCTGGTCCTTGCTCAGGACGGTCAGCCCGGATTCGGTGACCGTGAAGCCCCGCGCGCGGTCCAGTTCGGGATCGACCCCGATGGTGGCGCCGGCCGGGATGCGGACATTCTTGTCCACGATGGCCCTTCGGACCACGGCTCCCTCGCCCACCGTCACTTTGTCCAACAGCACGCTCCCGTGGATTTGGGCGCCCTCGGCGACGAAGACGTCGGTGGAGAGCACCGACTCGGTGACTTCTGCTCCCGAAACCACCACGCCCTGGGACAGCAGGGAGTCGTGCGCGGTGCCCGCGGTGCCGCTGACTCCGCGCACCAGCTTGGCCGGGGGAGAGACCGACTGGCGCGTGTAGATCGGCCAGCGCAGGTTGTAGAGGTTGAAGGCGGGCAGCGGGCTGATCAGGTCCATGTGGGCTTCGTAGTAGGAATCCAGGGTGCCGACGTCGCGCCAGTACTGTTGGTCGGCCCCGGTGGAGCCGGGTATGTCGTTCGCGGTGAAATCGTAGACGGCCGCTTCGCCGCGTTCCACGAAGTAGGGGATGATGTCGCCGCCCATGTCGTGGTTGGTGTCCAGCCGCTCGGCGTCGGCTTCCAGCGCCTGCAGCAGTGCGTCCGTGTTGAAGACGTAATTTCCCATGGACGCCAGGAAACTATGCGGGTCATCCGCCAGGCCGGGAGTCGTCGCTGGCTTCTCCACGAAGGCGCGGATTTTGGTGGGGGCATCGGGTTCGGACTCGATCACGCCGAACTGATTGGCCAGCGCGAGCGGCTGGCGCACCGCGGCCACACTGGCTACCGCGCCGGACGCTATGTGGTCCTCCACCATCTGCGAGAAGTCCATCCGGTAGACGTGGTCTGCGCCGACCACCACCACGATGTCCGGCCGGGCGTCGTGGATCAGGTTCAGGGACTGGTAGATGGCATTGGCGCTGCCCAGGAACCAGCTCTTGCCGCGCCGCTGCTGCGCCGGTACCGAAGCCACATAGTTGCCCAACTGCGAGGCCATGCGCCAGGTTTCGGAAATGTGCCGGTCCAGGCTGTGCGATTTGTACTGCGTCAGCACTACGATCTCCCGGTACCCGGAGTTGACCAGATTCGACAACGCGAAATCGATCAGCCGGTAGCTGCCGGCAAACGGCACGGCCGGCTTGGCCCGGTCGGCGGTAAGCGGCATCAGGCGCTTTCCCTCGCCGCCGGCGAGTACAACGGCCAGGACCTTCTTCTGTGGCATCGTCTATCCAATCGCATCCGCGGTCCATTGCCGGACCGACATATGACGTCCCCCTTGTCCACACACAGTAGAGGAAGGGTCGGGCGTGCACTACGTTAGGTGTCGTGCGTGTAGACATTGTGACAAAAGAATTTCCGCCGGAGATCTATGGCGGGGCCGGCGTCCACGTGGCCGAGCTCAGCCGGGTGCTGGCCGGCAGGGTGAACCTGCACGTGCATGCCTTCGGCGCCGGGCGGCCGTCGGACTTCCATGGCGCAGCGGTGCGCAGCTACGGGGTTCCGGCCGGACTGCGGGAAGCCAACGCCGCGGTGCAGACCCTGGGCGTCGACCTTGAGATGCTCGACGGCTTCGCCGGAGCGGACCTCATCCATTCCCATACCTGGTACGCCAACATGGCCGGGCACTTGGGGTCGCTGCTCCACGATGTGCCGCACGTGCTCAGCGCGCATTCGCTGGAGCCGTTGCGGCCGTGGAAGGCCGAGCAGCTGGGCGGGGGCTACCGGCTCTCGTCCTGGGCGGAGCGCACCGCCTATGAGGCGGCCGCCGCCGTCGTTGCCGTGTCAGCCGGGATGCGCAGGGACATTCTGCGCAGCTACCCCGACGTGGATCCGGACCGGGTGCACGTGGTCCACAACGGCGTGGACGTGCAGGAATGGACACCCGATCACAACGACGACGCGGTGCGCGCCTTGGGGATCGACCCGGACCGGCCCAGCGTGGTGTTCGTGGGGCGGATTACCCGGCAGAAGGGTGTGCCGTACCTGCTGCGCGCAGCAGCGTTGCTGCCGCCGGAAGTACAGCTGGTGCTGTGTGCCGGGGCTGCCGACACACCCGAACTGGCGGCCGCGGTTAATTCGCTGGTGGCCGGGCTGCGCGGGAGCCGTGACGGCGTCGTGGTGATCGAGCGGATGCTCCCGCGGCCGGAACTGATCAAGGTGCTCAGCCACGCCACCGTCTTCGCGTGCCCGTCGATCTACGAACCGCTGGGGATCGTGAACCTTGAAGCCATGGCCTGCGGCGCCCCAGTGGTGGCCAGCGCCACCGGCGGCATTCCGGAGGTCGTCGACGACGGCGTCACCGGTACCCTGGTGCCCTTGGAGCAGGCGAGCGACGGGACGGGCACCCCGCTGGACGAGGAACAGTTCGTCCGCGACTTCGCCGCCGCGCTCAACAAGACGCTGGATGATCCCGCCGCCGCCCGCCGCCAGGGCGCGGCGGGCCGCCGGCGCGCCGAAGAGCACTTTTCCTGGGATTCCATCGCCGAGAAGACCTTGGGCGTGTACCGCAGCGTGCTGGCGTAAGAGGGGAAGCCCGCGGGGACTGCTACGGGCGTTGGGGGAACCGGCGCACAAACCGTCGCTGCCACGGGGTTTCGACGGCTCCGGGGCGGTAGTGCTTCCGGACCCAGCCGGTGGCTTCGGCGGCGGGAACGCGGTCGAGAATCGCGATGCAGGCCAGCGCCGTGCCGGTCCGCCCCCGGCCTCCGTAGCAGGCGACCTCCACCCGCTCGTCGCCGGCGCGCAGCCAGGCTTCGCGGAGGGCCTCCTCGGCCTCCGACAGGTCTTCCGGCAGCCGGAGATCCCGCCAGCGCACCCACCGCTGCTCCCACAAGGTTGAGGCCGGCGCCCGGTGAGTCAGGTACAGGGCGAATTCCGGCGCGGGACCCGGCGGCAACGGAACACGCAGCGCGCGGCCGCGCACCAGTCTCCCCGACGGCAGCCGCAGCACACCCGGCAGCCCAGGATCCCACGGTGATCCCATGGCAGAGAGGATAGCCCCGGACGGAGGGCTGCGTCTCACCGCAGCAAATGCTTGGGTTCACGCGAACAGTGCACCCGACTGCTTGTAGTAGGCGTAGAGCTTGTCCGCTGTGGTGAATGACGCTTGGCCAGCAATTGGAAGGATTTCAATAACATTGCTCGCGTACACAAAGGATCAGGCCGAGTCATGTTCGGCGTGTTGGAACCATGTTCGGCCTCCGAACATGGTCATACGGATAGACTCCGACTAAACCAAGCAGTTGGGGGAACAATTGAGCGTGGATGAATGCGCTTCGTGCGGGCCGTCTGAGCATCTGTGGGACGAAGGTGACACTCTCTACTGTTCAAAATGTGCGCAAAGAACAGACAAAAATACAGGCCCAACTCGCATTGAGAAAATGCCAAGAATGCAAGCAGATGGCTGACGCAAAGGCAGCGTATTGCCGCTGGTGCATGGCATGGAATCTCGAGAGCCCTTAACCATGTCGTTCTTGACAAGAGTCATTGCCGATCTAGGTGAGCAGACGGAATGAGCACAGATTTAGGTGTAGAGAACCCTTCCAAGAAGGGAGCGGTCGGACCAAGTTGGTTTCGAGGCTTAGGGAGCGGTTGGTCAACCGTTTTTCTGGTAGGTGTGGTCGCAACTGCCAGTCAACTCACTGCAGTATCGATGGCCGGACTCGAGCTAGCACCAGGGGCTCCAACTTGGTCTAGCGGTGGGCTTGTAGCCATAATTAGCGGCCTGCTTATGTGGAATTTTGCAAGTTCGTGGCACGACTTCAAGAAGTGGGTCTGGTTACCACTAGTAGTAGTTGCGACTCTGTCCTTCTTGGTCGTTGGAGCAACAAATAGTTACGATGTCGAAATCGTCGACCAAGAGGCTCGCGCTGCAACACAGAGCCTGCAGCCAACGGGCGCATTGAACGTAGTTGAAAAAGCTGAACGAATCTGTGAGCCCGGGGACGACTACCTCTATTGCCTCAACGCTCACGTGGCGAGTTACAACTCAGTTTGCGCGAATCAGATACTCTCACTCTTGGGATCCGCAACATGTTCGTCGATGTCCAGTTTTATTGAGCAGATACGAAGCAGCTACGAAGGGTGCGGCTACGGTTGCACGGCCGTTGGAGAAATGGGCAATTGGGGTTGGCCACACCTTAGGCTTGAAGCAGAGACAGCGATGAAGTCAAACAACGATGCTCAGCCTCGTCGCACCCACACTGAGCACTGCTCATTCGATCTTGGCATCATTCAGATCGGGACATGCGCTGAGCGCGGTCAGTAGTTCGTATTGGCAAGCCCAGAATCTAACCAAATCAATGAGGCTCTCCGAGGTTCGTGGTGAAAGCCCGGTCGTGTCTTTAGACAGAACGGGCCGTAGCCTGTTGTGATGGATGTTCTTGACGTATTCATCACTGACAGGAACTACGAGCCTTGACCGGGCTTACTGCCCGGCGCCCTGATGCTGCCACAATCATTTTCAACCTGCCGGACTACCATGTTCTCACCGCCGACATCCTCACGTTCGGCCAGCGGAGAACATGTCGAGACAACCATCAAGTCCGGCTGTCCTTCATGCGGGGTGATCGGCAAGCGGCGGCATTCAAAGCGCCAGCAGCGGATCCGCTGGTCCTCGCCGGCCTGTCGGTCTTGTAGTGGAACGAAATATCGAAGTCCCCCATGGTGAAATTGGATGCGCACGTCCGGTTTTCGGGGCCACCGTTGTTTTTCGTTTATGGCGAGGGTTCCTGGCCGCAGGCTTGATGGGCTGCCGGGGCGGTCACCTAGCGGCGGAACCTCCAAGTCCCTTGAGGCCTAACAAGACCACGCTGCTCAACTCTCTGGCCCCCAACACTAGTGGGCGGCGCGAGCGATTGCTTACCGCGGAGAGATTTTAGAACTCCGGCTGCGCGGCGCAATGTGGCCAAGCGAACCGGATCAGCCAACGGCGACTTTCGAGTGACACCGGCGAGCGTTCCTGACAGCAACATCAAACATAAAGTACACGTCATTTCGTGCGTGTCGCTGAAGCGGCGGTGATGGCCTGTAGGGGACAGTGCTTTCCATGGCTGCCGGTATGTACGGCTCCGTTGCAAGTGATTCCCGGCCTGATCGTCCGGCCCTCGCCGCAGCGCAGCATGCGATACTTCCCGGCGTGGGAGAATCGCCGCATGAATGAGGAGGAGCAGACGAGGGATCAGTTGATGATCCTTGAGGCGCTGCTGGCAGCGATGAATCGGCGCGACGAGATCTTTCAGGTGATTGGGGATTCAGAGGACATGGACGAAGCAACCCGTCGCGTGGGCCAGCTTTTGGGCGTGGGCGAAGATGGCAGCCACGCGATCCTAAATATGCAGGCCAGAAGGTTCACCCGGGACCAGAGGCAGGCCGTTGCTGCCCAGGCAGAAGAACTCAGGTCGAAGTTGACCGATGGACGCTGACCTGGTCACGTGCGATCCGCTTACGGTTGAGCGTCACGATTGCTGAAAGCGGAAGCGGTCCCACTCCTCAAGAGTGGGACCGCTTCTGGGAGGCATGCCGCGCGGGTTAGTGCTGCGATTTGGCGGGGAAGCAGGCTACCCGGCGGGGATAAGTCACGGGGCAGGATCGGCGTCGCGTCTTGGTGGGTGATGGCCCGCTGTGGCGGCGCGGGCGTCGCCCTCTTCGTGCCCGCCCTTGTTCTTGCCGAAGGGCAGCACTTTGAGCAGCGGGTGCAGGATAGCCATGACGACCAGGCCCCAGGCGAGTCCGAGGACGGCCGAGCACAGGGTGTTCACGAGCCAGGCCAGGAAGCCGCCGGCCACCGGGATCCCGGCGAACGGGCCCTCGAGGACGTGGACCAGGTCATAGGGAGCGTGCCAGCCGAGGTCGTATGCCCCCTGGAGCATGATGTGGCCGCCGACCCAGAGCATGGCGATCGTGCCGACGAAGGTGATCCCTGCCAGCACCGCGGGCATGCCCTTGACGAGCAGCGCGCCGAAGCGCTGCGACCCCGCGGAATCCTTGGTGGTCAGGTGCAGGCCGATGTCGTCCATTTTGACGATGAGCCCGACGGCGCCGTACACCAGCACCGTGATTGCAATCGCCACGACGACCAGGATGAGCGCCCGGACCCACAGGGAGGCGTCACCCACCTCGTTCATCGAGATCACCATGATCTCGCAGGACAGGATGAAGTCGGTGGTGATGGCGCCCTTGACGACCTTGGACTCCGCCTCCGGGCCCCGCTCGACCGCCGGCGCCTTGTCGGCGTCGTGGTGGCCGCGCAGCTTGTGCCAGACCTTCTCGGCACCCTCGTAGCAGAGGTAGGTGCCGCCCAGCATAAGGATGAACGGGATCGCCCCCGGGATGAAGGCGCTGACCAGCAGCAGCGCCGGCAGGATGATCAGCAGCTTGTTCCGGAGCGAGCCCCAGAAGATGCGCTTGATCATCGGCAGTTCGCGGGAAGGGTCCGCCCCGGACACGTACTGCGGGGTGACGGCGGCATCGTCGATCACCACGCCGGCGGCCTTGGCCCCGGCCTTGGCGGCGCCCGCCGCGACGTCGTCCACGGAGGCGGCCGCGATGCGGGCCAGGGCCGCGACGTCGTCGAGCAGGGCGACGAGACCGCCGCTCACAGATCGCCTCCGCGTTGCTCGACGACGGACTGCTGGACGTAGTGGCCACGGTTGAGGTGCGTGATCGGCATGCTCAAAAGTATACGGCGGCGCGGCGCCCGTCCGCCCGGGGGAGTGCGTTGATGGAGGCCAGGCGGGAGGCGTTCATCGAGGTCAGCCGGGGACGGGCAATCAGCGCAACACGATGTCCACCGGGCGCGCCAGGGAGTGGCCGCGTTCCAGGATGCCCGACCGGTTGGCGGATTCATCGCGCAGGACTTCGGTGACCGAACCGAGGAAGCGGGCCAGGTCCACCTTGTCCTCGGGGGCGGCCAACAGCAGTTGGAAACCGAATTCGTGCAGCGCGTTGATACTGGCCTCGGCGAACGCCAGCGATGATTTCACGAAGGCCTCGTCCATCATCACCGTGCCGAAGGTGCTGAAGCCCTGCCCGGCGATGCCCAGTTGGTAGGCCAGCGCCGACGCCATGATGAAGGCGGTGAAGCGCTGGCCCTCGCCGCCGGACATCAGGCTGGCCTGCAGGTTGGTGTAGGCGCGGCCGTCCGCCAGCAGATTGGTGCAGGTGATGTCCACGTGCGACCGCACGTCCAGGACCTCGGCGCGCCAGCGGCGCTCGTCCTCGGAGGCCAGCCTCTCCACAATCCGCTCCAGGGCGAGGTAGCGGGCGTCCATGTCCTCGGCGGTCTGCCGCCTGCCCATGACCGGCAGCGCGTTCTTCAGGTCGGTGCGGAACTTGTGCGAGGCGTCGGGCACCGCGTTGGCGATCTCAATCTGCAGGTGGCTGTCGTCGTGGTACTTCACCCGCCGCAGGATCTGGTTCAGCGGCTGCAGGCGGGACGCAATGCTGCGGCGTTCTTCGTCCAGCAACTGGAGCAGGTCGCTGAAGCGTTCGTAGGTGCGGTTGTTGAAGTACTCGCGGAACTCCGCCTCCCGCTGCGGCAGCCCTTCGCCCACGATGTCGTGGTAGCGCGCCTCGTAGTCGGCGGCGGCTTCCAGCGACGTGCCGTGGTCTGATCCCCACTGCCTGCCGTAGGACTCGAAGATCTTCACCAGCTGGTTGCCGGCCTCCAGCCTGGTCCGCTCCAGCAGGCCGCGGGAGTCCAGCAGCGCGCGCTCCACCCGGGTGCAGACGTCCCCCAGGAAGGCCAAGTCGGTGATCTCCCCGTACGGGGCAAAGAGGTCGTCCAGCTCGGCGGCCAGTTCGTCGGTCAGCTGCCCGGCGGTCTCGCCGGTGGCGGCCAGGGCGTCCCGGCGCCCGCGCGCGGCGTCGAGCTCGGCGGACAGCCGCGCGGCATCGCCCTTGAGCACGCCGATCTTCTCCGTGGCGGCCGTGAGGTCCAGTTCCGCCGTCTCCAGCTCGAACCGCAACTGCTCCAAGTCCGCGTTGGCGTCCCGGGCCTGCTCCAGCCGTTCTGTTGCCGCGGCCACGGCGGCTGCGTGTGCTTCGGCGGAAACCTCCGCCCAATCGCGGGTGTCGGCCGCCACGGCCTTGGCTGCGGCCAGCCGGCGGCCCAGATCCTGCTGCTCGCGGGCGCGCTCGGCGGACTCGGCGTCAGCGGTGCCGTACGTCTCGCGCAGTTCCAGCAACCGGGCGGCGAGGGCGGAGATCTTGTCCTGGTTGTCGAAGCCGAGCAGATAGTCGGACGCCCCGGTGTGCCGGTCGTCCTTCTCCGTGGTGCTGCTGTTGCGCTTTACCGCGCCGCCCAGGGTGACACCGCGGGCGACCTGTGCCAGCTGGTCCGGGTCGTCGACGCAGACGTAGTCGTAATGCGCCGTGATCTTGCGCCGGACCCAGTGCCCCATGGCGGTGTCCCTGGTGACCAGCTTTGTGACCAGGTCATCGTCGCCGGCTTCGGCCTTTCCGTCCAGCGGGGCGCTGACGTCGATGATCCGCAGGAAGCCGCGGATGTTGTGCTCGTTCAGGTACCGGGTGACGGCTTTCATGCGGTCGCCCGGGACCAGCATCGCGGCGGCCAGCGACCGCAGTGCGCGCTCGGCGGCCGGGCGCCAGCGGGCCTCGGCGGCGACCATGTCGATCAGCTCGCCGGCAAAAGGAAGTTCCTCTTCCGTGATGCCCGTGGCGGCACAGATACGCCGGCGGCGCTCCAAGCTGTCGGGACGAATGTTGCTGGTGCGGCGGCGGAAAGACTCGATTTCTTCCTCCAGCGCGCGGATCCGGCCCTTGAGGGTCCAGGCCTCGCCCTGGGCATCGTTGCTGCGTTCGCGGGCCGACTCGGCCTCCTTGCCCAGGTCCTTGACCAGCACGGCGGCACGGCTGCGCGCGGCAACGAGGCCGGCGGGACTGAAATCGGCCTCGATCCCCGCGGCCGCCACTTCGGCCCGGACGGCATCTTCAAGGGACTGTCGGGCCCGAAGCTCAGCCTGGGCCGCAGCCAGCTCCCGTTCCAGCGTGGCGACGGCGGAGCCTCCTTCGCTGCCGTACCGCGCCCTGAGCGACGACGCCTTCTCCCGGAGCCCGTCGCGAGCCGCTTCGGCCGCTGCCAGCGCGGCCGTCGCCGCCGTTGCTTCGGCTTCCAGCCGGTCGATCTGCCGGCCATGGCAGTCCAGCGCCAGGCGGCGCCGGTGGAGCGGCAGCGCCTCGTCCGCCAACACGCGGTTGCGCTCCAGCCCGGCCTGCGCCTGCTGCAGCTCCCGATGCAGTCCGGGAACGGGGGCCAGCAGGTCCCGCTGCTGCCGGGCGCGTTCCAGCTGCCGCCTGATGCTGCTCAGATGGCTGAAGTCTTCCACCGCCTCCTCAGCGGCGGCCAGCGTCCGGGGCGTGTCCAGCACATGGTTGCGGAAGAAGTCGTTCACGGTGCCGCCCAGGCCCCTGCCCGTCTGCAGCGTCCGCAGCAGGCCGAAGGCCTTTTCCTGGTCGATGCCCAGCGCTTGCCGGAAACGCTCCGCAAACGCCTTGTGCGAATCGAAGACCTGGCTGCCCGGCAGCAGGGCCTCCAGCGAGGTCTTGCTGAACCGGCCGAGCATGCCGGCCTCCAGGGCGGGAATGTCCAGCGCCTTGTTGTGCAGCACATAGAAACGGCCCACATTGTGTTCGGTCCCGTTGGCCGGCAGGTCCAGCAGCACGGACAGGCTGGTGATCTGGCCCAGGGCGTTGTCGAAGGTCAGGCAGACCGCCGACCAGGTGGCACCGGGACGCTGGTAGAACGTGGCGGTCCGGGAACCGTCGCCGTCCGCCGGCGTGGCGCCTAACCGTCCGCGCATATAGCTGAACGCGGTGCGACGTTCCTCGGCGGCGCTGCCGGCGCTGGTCTGGGCCGCCTCGTTCATCTTCGGGCGGGCATCCAGCACCTGGAGCATGCCGTCGAAAATCGTGGACTTTCCCACTCCGGAGCCGCCGGTCAGCAACGTTCCGGCACGGTCCACGCGGATGGTGTGGGAACCGTCGAAGGTTCCCCAGTTGACCAGCTGCACGCGGCTGAGGCGGTGCTGGCCGGGATTCAGCAGCCCGTCCAGGGGCAGGATCGTCTCGATGCTCATGTCAGGCCTCCTCGCCGTCGACAGCCGACTGGTCGGCCTCCGGCGCCCCGCCGGCCGGCGGGTTGGTGCCGGCCAGCGAGCCGATCACCGCCGGAATGTCGCCGATGTTCTCGAAGGGCAAGGCCAGTGGCAGGGCCGGGGAAATGACCCACACGTCCGGAAGTTCGGTGGCTTCCAGCAGCCGGCGCTCGTTGGACAGCTTGCGGATGGAGGCATCGGCCAGGTCCTCGACGTGTTTGGCGTCGTGCTGTTCGGGGTCCACGTAGTCCTGCAGCACGTCGATCACGTCGGCCCGGCTGATCAGAGGCTCCGTCCCGGTGCCGGCGTGGCGATCCTGGATGAGCCGCATCCGCAGCAGGAGCAGCGTCTCTTCACGCGTCATCTCCCGCTGCCGCTGCAGTGCGCTGGTGTGTGGTTCGGCCATGGGGACCGGCCGCAGCATGGCGACCTTGCGGTCTTCGTCGATGACCAGTTGCAGGAACAGCTCGCTGAGCCGGGAGGCGAGGACGCGGCGGTGTTCCACCACGGTGTCGTAGACCCGGTCCGTGGAGCCGGCGTGCAGGTAGGGGCCGCGCAGCAGCCGGATCAGGGCCTGGCGCAGTTTCAGGGGCAGTTTGCCGGTATCGCCGTCGAAGAGTTCGGGCCCGTCCACGACCTCGTCGCGGGCGGGCGGCTCCTCGGCCTCTGCGGGGTCCGCTGCCTCCGGCGCGGCAGCCTCGTCGGGCCCTGCGGGCGGTTCGGGGTGCTCCTCGGCCAACGCGTCCTCGGTTAACTCGTGCATGAATCTGCAGCTTTCGTGAAAGTAACGGCGGGCAGCACCGCTGTGCGTTCGCTGCCGTCGATTTGGATCAGGGTTAGGCTGTCGGTCGCGTCCGGATCGAGCACGCCGCCGGAATTCAAGGCCCGGTGCAGCAGCCAGCGCAGGCTGTTCAGGTGCCGGTGTTCCGGTTCCAGCTGGTCGAAGACCGCCGACAACGGCGCCGGTCCCCGGGACTCGACGGCGCTGCGCACCGCCCGGGAGAGCACCGCGGCGTCAGCCTGCGGTGTGCGGACCGCGCGGCGGATGTCCGCTTCGGTGAACTCCGGCGGTGGCGGCAACTTGGCCGGCGCCTGGTGATCCTGCGGGTCGTAGAGCCGGATCATGCTCACCGACTCGAAGCCGGAGCCGTACAGCTGCGGCGCCGGCACCACCGCGCGCCGGCCCGGCAGGCTGTGCCGGGACTTGAAGATGGCTGCCTCGGCCGCCCGGATCGCTTGGCGCAGCTGGACCGATTCGCGGTAGTCGTCCGACTGCACGAAGGTGTGCATGCTTTCCGAGAGCCGCCCGTAGATGCGGTGGATCTCGGCCGCCTGAGCCCGCAACTGCGGCATGAGCTGCTGCAGGGCCCTCCGGTCCTCCGGCTCCAGGCCGTCGGCGAAGTCCCGCTCGAGCACGTCGGCGATCGCCTGCCGGAACCGCTGCTGCTGGTCCTCGTCGTTCAGGAACGCCGTGAAGCTCTCGTACGTCCGGCCTTCGCTGGTGCCGCGCAGCCGTTTGTCGGCGTCGAGCACCTCGCCCATGGTGATGCCCTTGGTGGCATTCGACTCGACGATCTCGGCGCGCAGTGTGTGCAGCATGCGCTCCAAGCCGTCGCGCATCCGCTTGAAGTCGGCCGGCAACCCGGCCGCCAGCGCCAGGATGTCGCGTGCCGCCTCCGCCGCCGCGGCTGCGGGCACCGCCGCCGGCGTGTCGCCTGCTTCCAGCGCGCGGATTTTTTCCTGCCGTTCGGCGATTTCGGCCCGGAGCACGGCGATGCGCGCCTCGGGATCGGGATCGGTCTCATGGGCCAGGGCCTCGACCCGGGTGAGCAGCGTGGCCAGGCGGGAGCTGTTCAGGGAGGAGGAGGCCCCGGTCAGGCCGTCCAGATACTCCAGGAAGCGCACCGTTGCTTCGGTGGGCTCGTAAACGAACCGCCCGCCCTCGCGCAGGCGGGAGAGGAACCTGCGGGCCACCCAGTCGTCGGCGTACTGGCGGGCGGACCAATCCTCGCGCAGCGGCACCCCGGCGCGCCGCAGCCCGGCCAGGAACGCGTCGGTGTTGCGGTGGAACTCCTCCAGCGGCAGCTGCGGCCGGGAGCGCGTGAAAGCGGTCCGGAACAGCGCAGGCACCCAGGGGCTGGCGGCGGCGAGCTTGAGGCCCGGCGTCGCGGACAAGGCCTGCAGCTCCTGCCAGCGGGCAAGGGCATTCTGGGTGAAGGACATGCTGTGCTTTCCGCCCGCGGAAGGGAAAAGCGGGCCCAGAAAATCTTAGCCGCTCCAACTGCGCTGACGACGGCGGTGGCCCGCCACGGGTGGGCCGTGTCGCCCGGCAGTATGCCTGCTGACGACGGCGGCGCCCGCCACCGGGAACCGCATGGCCCCCGGCTCCGGCCCCGCCGTCGTTCGCCTAGCTGCTGGCCGGCAGCTTCTGACGTCCCGCGGCGAGCTTTTCGGCGGCCTTCCGGCGGGCGACGAGCACCTTCTCGTCCACCGGGGCGTCGCCGCTGGCCCGCCGCGAGCGGGCATAGGCCATGGCCTCGTCCTGGCGTTCCTGCTCGGCACCGGTGGCGATCTTCGCGCGCAGGTGCTCGGGCCCATAGCCGAAGGCGTCCACGAGGTCGCGGGCGTGCGGGCGCAGCCGGGACAGCAGGCGGTTGATGTACCCCCCGAGGATGCGGGCGCGCTGGGCGGAGAGCCGCCCGTACATGAGGTACCAGCCCAGGTTCTTCTCCACCAGCGACAGGCCGAACAGGTCCCGCAACCAGGTCAGCACCTGGCGGGTACCGTCGTCGTCGACCTGCCCGAGTGCCGCGGTAAAGGCCTCCCACTGCAGCAGTTCCGCGTGCGCCCGGGCGGCCTCGATCAGCTCATGCTGGTGCTCGTTGAACAGCGCCGCGGCCTCCGCCTGTGGCAGCCTGGTGGCATTGCGGAGCGCACCGCCGATGCCGGCGACCATGGTGGAGACCCGGTCGGTGAGCAGCTGGCGCTGCGACTCCGGATCCTTCAGGTAGTTGGCGCTCTTGCGCTCCGAACCGCTGTCCGCGAACGTCTGGGCCACCTGGCGCAGGCCGGTGCGGTGGAAGGTCGCGTCGGCCGCCTGGTGGGCAACCCACCGGGCCATCACGCCGAAGTCCGCGTGGCGGAACTCCTTGGCGTAATCCGCCAGCAGCCGCTTGGCGACCAGCTGCAGCAGCACCGTGTTGTCGCCTTCGAAGGTCGCGTAGATGTCCAGGTCGGCGCGCAGCGCCGCGAAGCGGTTTTCGGCCAGGAAACCTGCCCCGCCGGTGGCCTCCCGGCACTCCTGCAGCGTGTCCAGCGCGTGCCACGTGCTCAGCGACTTCAGGGCGGCGGCCAAGGTTTCCAGGTCCTGCCGGTCCTCGTCGGTGTCATGGGCGCCGGAGAAGACGTCGTCGAACTTCTCCAGCAGTTGTTCGTGCGCGAAGGACGCCGCGTAGGTAGTGGCCAGCCGGGGCAACAGGCGCCGCTGGTGGCGCTGGTAGTCCAGCAAGACCTCTTCGGAGGTGCCCGAGGACGCGTTGAACTGCCGGCGCTCGGTGCCGTATCGCACCGCGATGGCCAGGGCCACCTTGCTGGCGGCAACGGCGGCGCCGTCCAGCGAGACGCGGCCCTGCACCAGGGTTCCCAGCATGGTGAAGAAGCGGCGGCCCGGGCTGGCGATGGGGGAGGTGTAGGTGCCGTCCTCGGCCACGTCGCCGTACCTGTTCAGCAGGTTGGTGCGCGGGATACGGACATGGTCGAAGTGCAGCCGGCCGTTGTCGATGCCGTTGAGTCCGCCCTTGTAACCGTCGTCTTCGCCGCCGATGCCGGGCAGGAAGTTTCGCTGTTCGTCCCGGATGGGCACGTAGAAGGCGTGAACGCCGTGGTCGACGCCCCTGGTGATGAGATGCGCGAACACCACCGCGGCCAGGCCGTCGTTGGCGGCGTTTCCCAAGTAGTCCTTCCACGCGGCCCGGAAGGGCGTGTGGATGACGAATTCCTGCGTGGCCGGTTCGTAGGTGGCGGTGGTGGCGATGCTGGCCACGTCGGATCCGTGGCCGGTTTCGGTCATGGCGAAGGCGCCGGGCGTCTTCAGGCTCATGATGTCCGGCAGCCACTGGTCATGGTGTTCCCGGGTGCCCAGGTGCAGCACCGCCGCGCCGAACAGGCCCCACTGCACACCGGCCTTGATCTGCAGCGAGGGGTCGGCGGTGACGAGTTCCTCAAAGCCGGCCACGTTGCCGCCGTGACTGTCCTCGCCGCCGAGCCGTGCGGGGAAGGCACGGTGTACGGCGCCGGTGTCCACCAGGTACTTCAGCTGTCCGGAGACCCGCTGCCGGTGCTCCTCCATCGTCAGCCCGTCGATGCGGTGGAGTTCCGGTAGGCCGGCCAGGTCGCGTGCCGTCTGGCGGATGTCGGCCCAGCGGCCCAGCAGGAGCCGGCCGAGTTCGGCCACATCGACGGCGGCGCCATTGTCTTCAACCGGTTCCGGGGTTTCCAGGGCGGGCATATTCGTCATCGGATGTTCCTTCGGTCGTCAGGTGTGTGTCGGGTGGGGCCGGGGCAGGCGGCCGGGGCGGCCCGGTGCGGGCGGTTCAGTCCTTGCCGGGGGTGTTGCGGGACCGGCCGGGTGGCCCGGAGCCCGCTGCGGGAGCGCCGTCGTCCGGTGCGACGCCGCCCAGCAGCCACTGGGTGAGCAGGCCCGTCATGACTTCCCGGCTCGGCTTGGTTCCATCGTCGGGAGCCGCCAGCCAGCATTCCCCGGCCGCACGCACCATGCCGATGGCGGCCCGGGGCCAGTAGGAAGCGGCCGCCAGTTCCGCGGCACTTCCCGCTGCCGCGGCCAGATGGCCGCGCAGCGGGGCCTCGATCATGGCGGTGACGTTGGCGAAAAAGTCGTGCAGGACGGCGGAACTGCCGTCCCCGGGGGCGGCTGCCGGCCGCGCATCGTCCACACCGGGTTGCGGAACGGCCGGCGGCTCGGACGGCGCATTGCGGGTGACGAACGCGTACACGTGCGGCGAGGATTCGGCCATCTGCAGGTAGACCGACACCATGGCGTGCAGGCCCTCCCGGGCCGTAGTCGCGGTGGCGGCGGCCTCCTGTAGCCGGGCCTGCATCCGGCCGATCACCACCTCGCCCATGGCCCGCTGCAGTCCGGCCTTGTCGCCGAAGTAGCGGTAGAAAACGGGCTTGGACGTCCCGGCCGCCGCCGCGATCTCCTCCATGGACGCATCGGGGCCAAGCCGGTGCACCGCGTGGCGGGCCGCACGGATCAGCTCCCGGCGGCGTTCCGTCCGGTGACGGTCCCAGCGGGCCGAGCGGCCGTCCGCGGGCGTCGCCGGATTCGAGGCGGCCTGGCGGCCTGTGGCGGTGTTCACGTAACTCAGCGTATCAGGTACGCTTGGTTACGGTAACTGTCGTTTGTTCCGCTCCATACCCAATCCCGAGGAGAGCCCACATGGCCACTTCACCTGACGCCACCGGCACCCGCTCCGCCAACGGACTGCGCAGGGCAGTAGTCGTCGGCGGCAACCGCATCCCCTTTGCCCGCGCGAACGGAGCCTACACCCAGGCCAGCAACCAGGACATGCTCACCGCGGCCCTGGACGGGCTGGTGGCACGGTTCGGGCTGCAGGACGAACGCATCGGCGAGGTGGCCGCCGGCGCTGTCCTCAAGCACTCGCGCGACTTCAACCTCACCCGCGAGGCGGTGCTCGGCTCGGCGCTTTCGCCGCAGACGCCTGCGTACGACCTGCAGCAGGCGTGCGCCACCGGGTTGGAGACCGTGATGGGCCTGGCGAACAAGATCAAGCTGGGGCAGATCGACACGGCCATCGCCGGCGGCGTGGACTCTGCCTCCGACGCACCGATCGCGGTCAGCGAGGGACTCCGGGCCGTGCTCCTGGAACTGAACCGCGCCAAGAGCATGCAGCAGAGGCTGACCGCCATCGCCAAGTTGCGCCCCAAGGATCTGGCCCCCAACGCGCCGGGCACGGCCGAGCCGCGGACCGGGCTGTCGATGGGCGAGCACCAGGCGCTGACCACCGCGGCCTGGAACATCAGCCGCGACGCGCAGGACGAACTCGCCCTGGCCAGCCACCACAACCTCGCGGCAGCTTACGAGCGCGGGTTCTTCGATGACCTCATGACGCCCTACCGCGGCCTGGCCAAGGACTCCAACCTGCGCGGCGACACCACCCTGGAGAAGCTGGGCAAGCTGCAGCCGGTGTTCGGCAAGAACCTCGGCGCCGAGGCAACCATGACGGCCGGCAACTCCACGCCGCTGACCGACGGGGCCTCCACCGTGCTGCTGAGTTCGGAAGAGTACGCCCGGAGCAATGACCTGCCGGTGTTGGCAGAGGTCGTGGACTCCGAAGCCGCCGCCGTTGACTTTGTGCACGGCAAGGAAGGACTGCTGATGGCGCCGGCCTATGCCGTACCCCGGCTGCTGGCCCGGCAGGCCCTGACCTTCGCCGACTTCGACTTCTTCGAGATCCACGAGGCCTTCGCCGGGACGGTGCTGTGCCACCTTGCGGCGTGGGAAAGCGAGGAGTTCTGCCGCAACAAGCTGGGCCTCGAGAAGCCCCTGGGCGCCATCGACCGCACCCGCCTCAACATCAACGGCTCCTCGCTGGCCACCGGCCATCCCTTCGCGGCGACCGGCGGACGCCTGGTGGCCAGCCTGGCCAAGATGCTGCGCGAGAAGGCCGACGCCGAGTCCCGCACCACACGCGGCCTGATTTCCGTCTGCGCCGCAGGCGGCATGGGCGTCGTCGCCATCCTGGAGGCGAACTGATGACCGACCGGTACGTGGAGTTGGTCAACGCCGGACCGGTGAAGAGCCTGGCCAAGAAGCTGGGGCTGCCGCAGCCCGCCGTGCTGCGGCGCTACCGGCCCGGCGCACCGCTGCTGCCCGGACCTGTCGTGGTGCTCGGCGCGGGCGCCGGCGCCGACACGGTGGCCAAGGAAATGCTCGGGTGGGACCTCGACGTTCGCCGGCATGCGGCACCAAAGGAACGCCTCGGCGGCATCGTGCTGGTGCTCGACGAGCTGGAAGCGCCCGAGGACCTGTCGGAGCCCATGCTCAGCGCCGGCGCCAGCCTCCGGGACCTGGCCCCCGGCGGCCGCGTCATCACCGTATCCCGGCCCGCCGACGGCGCCGCCCGGCCCGCGCAGGCCGCCGCGCGCCAGGCAGTGGACGGGTCGCTGCGGTCACTGGCGCACGAGCTGCGCGGCGGTGCCACCGCCAACGGCATCCTGCTCGGCGAGGGCGTGGAAGCCGGTGCACCGGCCGTCCTGGGACCGCTGCGCTTCCTGCTCTCGGCCCGGAGCGCCTACGTCAACGGCCAGTTCCTGCTGGTCGGCTCCGACGAGGGCTCGCTCCCCGCGGACCCGGACCGTCCGCTGGCCGGCAAGGTCGCCGTCGTCACCGGGGCCGCGCGCGGCATTGGCGCTGCCATCGCGGAGACCCTGCACCGCGACGGCGCACAGCTCGTCGTCGTCGATGTCCCCGCGGCCGGGGAACAGCTGGCGCAGGTCGCGAACCGGGTGGGCGGCACCGCCCTGCAGCTGGACATCACCGCGGCCGATGCCGGCGCGAAGATCGCCGCCCATGCCATGGAGCGGCACCACGGGCTGGACATCGTGATCCACAACGCCGGCATCACCCGCGACAAACTGCTGGCCAACATGGACCAGGCCAAATGGGACTCCGTGATCGCCGTCAACCTGACGTCGCAGCTGAGGATGAACGGGCAGCTGCTGGCCTCGGGCGCGTTCCGCGGGCGGCCGCGCGTGGTTTCGCTGGCCTCGACCAGCGGCATTGCGGGCAACCGCGGGCAGACCAATTACGCCGCATCCAAGGCTGGAATCATCGGCATGGTCCTGGCCTCGGCTGCCGGGCTCGCCGAGGCGGGCGGCAGCATCAACGCCGTGGCACCGGGTTTCATCGAGACGGACATGACCGCCCGGATGCCGTTCCTGACCCGGGAAGTGGCACGCCGGCTCTCCTCGCTGCAACAGGGCGGACAGCCGCGCGACGTCGCCGAGGCCGCCTCCTTCCTGGCCAGCGATGCTGCGGGCGGCATCAACGGGCAAACCCTGCGGGTCTGCGGGCAAAGCATGGTCGGCGCATGAACGAGGTCATCCTGGGGGAGATGCCCACGCTCTCGCGCCTCTACCTGACGGCGGCGTCGACTGCCGCGCGGCACAAGCTGGGCGTGGGCCAGCACAGCGAGCAGGTCCCGGCGGTGCGGCACACCCTGGACGGGGTGCAGATCACCCCCGAGCGGATCAGCGGGTTCCAGCAGCTGGTCCACGGCACCGTGCGGGACACCCTGCCCTCCGTGTTCCTGCACTCGGTCGCGTTCCCCGTGGCGATGAGCGTGATGACGCGGCCGGACTTTCCGCTGCCGCTGCTCGGCATGGTCCACCTGGCCAACCGGGTGCGGCACTTGCGGCCGGTCCACTTCGCCGAGCCCCTGACCGTGACGGCCTGGGCCGAGGGCCTCCGCGGCCACCACGCGGGCACGCAGGTCGAACTGCACACCCGGATCGACGCCGGCGGCGAGGCCGTGTGGGAAGGTGTCTCGGACTACCTGGCCAAGGCGGTCTACCTGCCCGGCCTGGACAAGGCAGTCCGCCCGGACCGCGCCGATTTCACGCCGCCGCAGCCGACGGCCCGCTGGCGGCTCGGGCCGGAGGCCGGCCGCGAGTACGCCGGGGTCTCCGGCGACTTTAACCCGATCCACCTGAGCGCGGTGTCCGCGAAGATGCTGGGGCTCAAGCGGTCCATCGCCCACGGGATGTACCTGGCCTCCCGGGTCCTGACCAGTGTGGAAGCCACGGCCAGCGAACCCTTCAGCTGGCGCATCGACTTCGCGGCTCCGGTCTTCCTGCCCGCCACGGTGGCCGTCAGGATCCATGACACGGAACGCGACGGGTCCTGGGAAGCTTCCGAATTCACCGGCTGGGGGGAGCGCAGCCACCGGCTGCACTTCACCGGCAGCGTCCACACGCTCGCCGACTGAGCGGCGTGGCCGGGCCGGGAAGCCGGCGGGCACCGCCTCAGCCCTGACCGGTGCCGGACCGGGTCAGCCGGAAGCGGCCCGGCGTTCGAGGACCTCCCGTTCGCGCTCATTCTTCGCCAGGGCGGCGGCGGCGGCGAACTCGGAGCGGGCCTCCTCCGCCCGGCCGAGCCGGGCCAGCAGCTCGCCGCGGACGCTGGGGAGCAGGTGGGAGCCGCTCAGGGCGCCCTCCGAGGCCAGCCGGTCCACAATGGCCAGGGCGGTGGTGGGGCCGGTGGCCATGGACACGGCCACAGCACGGTTGAGCTCCACCACCGGGCTCGGCGCCACCCGGCCAAGCGCTTCGTAGAGCAGCACGATCTGCGCCCAGTCGGTGCCGGCGACGCTGGGGGCGGCCGCATGGCATTCGGCGATGGCTGCCTGCAGGGCGTAGCTGCCCCGGCCGCGGCCCAGCGCGTCGGCCCTGGCCAGAGCCGCGCGGCCGCGTTCAATCTGGGCACGGTCCCAACGCGTCCGGTCCTGGTCGGCGAGCAGGACCGGGCTGCCGTCGGGCCGGGTGCGGGCGCCGAAACGCGACGCCTGGAACTCCATCAGGGCCACCAGTGCGTGCGCTTCGGGCTCCCGGGGCACCAGTGACACCAGGACGCGTCCGATCCGCAGGGCTTCGCCGGCCAGGTCGGACCGGATCCAACGGTTCCCAGAGGTCGCCGCGTACCCTTCCGTGAACAGGAGGTAGACCACGCGCAGGACGGCGCCCAGCCGCGGGCCCCAGTCGTTCGGTTCGGGGACTTCGAAGGGCACCTTCGCCGCGGCCAGGGTCTTCTTGGCCCGGACGATGCGCTGCTGCACCGTGGCGACCGGAATCATGAAGAGCCGGCCGATCTCCTCGGCGGACAGGCCGGCGACCACCCGCAGCGTCAGGCATACCTGCGCTTCCCGCGAGAGCACCGGGTGGCAGGCGGTGAAGACGAGCCGGAGCACGTCGTCGGGTACGGGGTCCCAGGCCAGGTCTTCCTCGTCGCGCCGCCCGCGGGCCAGCACCTGGTAACGGTCCTCCAGGCGTTCGGCCCGCCGCCAGGCGTCAATGGCCCGGCGCCTGGCCACGGTGGTCAGCCACGCCGCCGGGTTGCGGGGGATCCCGGTGTGCGGCCACTGGACCAGCGCATCGGCCACGGCTTCCTGCGCGACGTCCTCGGCGAAACCGACATCCCCGGTGGTACGGGCCAGGGCGGCGACAATCCGGGCGCCCTCGATCCGCCACAACGCATCGATCCGGCGCCGGATCGCCGCCGGGGCCTCGGCCCCCGCCGCCCCGGGCTCCCGGGCCCCGGCTCCGCTCACCCCGGGCTCCCGGGCCCCGGCTCCGGTGGTCAGGCGTTCTCCGAGCGGAGCCTCGCCTCTTCCTCGCGCCATCCTTCTTCCTTCCGGATGTACTCGTTGTCCGCAAAGTCCGCGAAGTCGGCGGCCTCGGTCACGCGGCGGAC
The DNA here is from genome assembly GCF_059090765.1 of Arthrobacter sp. Cza30. NCBI lineage: Bacteria > Bacillati > Actinomycetota > Actinomycetes > Micrococcales > Micrococcaceae > Arthrobacter > Arthrobacter sp. Cza30. The sequence continues at coordinate 331,807 of NZ_JBNHGA010000006.1, forward strand.
CTCCAGCTTTGAGCCCGGTCCCAGCGGGCAGCGGCTGGCCCACTCCGCGGCTTCCTCCTTGGACGCCACCTGGACGATCCAGAAACCGTTGAACAGTTCGTGCGTTTCGCCGTACGGGCCGTCGGTCACCATCGGCGGTTCCTCCGAGAAGTCCACGACGAATCCGCTGCCGTCGGAAAGATCAGCCAGGCCTTCTCCCGCCAGCATGACGCCGGCGTTGATCATCGCCTCGTTGTAGGCGCCCATCTTGTTGATCATTTCTTCGAACGGCATGGATTTGGACGCCTCAAGGGCTTCATCCGTGGACCGCATGATGAACATGTACTTCATGGCTCTCTCCTTCTCGGAACGAGGACGCGGGCATGCGCCTTCTACTATGCCGTCGAACGGGGGCCGTGGATATCGACAGTCCCGGGAGATTTTTTTCGGAATCTTCGCGCCGCGGTTCGGCGGCCCCGTGGCGGCCGCATCTATGCTTGCCGTATGACCAACGACGATCAGTTGCGTGACCGCGCCCGGATGCTTGACGCCGCAGACCCGCTGGCCGGATACCGGACCCGGTTCGCGGGCCACGACGACGACACCGTCGTGGCCTACCTCGACGGCAATTCGCTGGGCCGGCCGCTGGCCGCCAGCATCGAGCGCGTCCGGGACGTCATGGCGCAGCAGTGGGGCGGCCGGCTGATCCGGGCCTGGGACGAGGTCTGGCTCCAGCTGCCGGAGCGGATCGGCGACGAGCTGGGCCGGGTCGTGCTGGGAGCCGCGCCGGGCCAATGCGTGGTGGCCGACTCCACCACGGTGCTGCTGTACAAGCTGGCTCGCGCCGCGATCGACGCGCGCCCGGGGCGCCGGCGCGTCCTGGTGGACCGGGACAATTTTCCGTCCGACCGCTTCATCGTGGAAGGCATCGCCGCCGAGTGCGGCCTGGAGCTGGACTGGCTCGAGCCCCCGCACGCCGGGGGAGTGACGGCAGAAGCGGTCCGGGCCGCCGTGGGCCCCGACACCGCGCTCGTGCTGCTCAGCCACGTGGCCTACCGCTCCGGCTATGTTGCGGACATTCCGGCCATCACTGCCGCCGCGCACGACGCCGGTGCCCTGGTTTTGTGGGACCTGTGCCATTCCGCCGGGGTGCTGCCCGTCGAACTGGACGCCTGGGGCGTCGACCTGGCCGCCGGCTGCAGCTACAAGTACCTCAACGGCGGGCCGGGCGCCCCGGCCTGGGCCTACGTGCGGACCGAGCACCAGCACCTGAGCCAGCCGATCCAAGGCTGGCTGGGCAGCGCCAAACCCTTCGAGATGGGTCAGGGGTACCAGCCGGCCGGCGGGATCCGCCGGTTCACGTCCGGAACTCCGCCGATCATCGGCATGACCGCCCTCCAGGACATGGTCGCCCTCATCGACGAGGCCGGGCTGGCGGCGGTCCGGGAAAAGTCGATCGCCCTGACCGGGTTTGCCGTCGAAGCCGTGCAGGAGGCGTTGGCCGGTTTCGGCGTCGCCATCGCTTCGCCGCTTGATCCGGCCGAACGGGGCGGCCACGTCACCATCGACCACCCGGACTTCAAGCAGATTACCGGCAGGCTCTGGGAGCAGGGCGTGATACCGGACTTCCGCGAGCCCGACGGCCTCCGGCTGGGGCTCTCGCCGCTGTCCACCAGCTTCCAGGAGGTGTGGCGCGGCATCGCCGCCATTCGCGCCGAGCTCGAACGGGTTTAGCCGCCCCGCCGGACCATCCGGATCTCGTGCAGCCCCTCCCACAGGCCGGTCAGCGGCTCGCGGCGTCCGTCCGGGCTGAATCCGTGCTTGCGGTAGAACGCCTGGGCGCGCGGGTTGTCCTCGAGGACCCAGAGCAGCGCCGGCCCGCCGCCGATCGCCGTCTCCAGCAGCTGCCGCCCGAGCCCGGTCCCGTAGGCCTCCGCCAGCACGTAGAGCATCTGCAGTTCGTGCGGCACGCCGGCGTCGGCGTCGTCGTCCTGCACGGGGCCGCCGCCCGAGCAGCCGATGATCCGTCCGGCGGGATCTTCGGCGACCCACAGCTCCGCACCCGCGGACAGCCCGCGGGACCACCAGTCGATCTGCTGCTCCCGCCGGGCCGCTTCGGCGGCGAAGAAGCTCTCCGGCCGCTGGGACGCGTAGGTTTCCCGCCAGGCGGCGAGCTTCATGTCGAGCGTGGCGGGGATGTCGTCTCGGGTGGCGCGGCGGATGCGGAAATCGGGGGTTGGCACCCATGAATCCTAGCCGTGCCGCAGGCCGGATCCCATGTCAATGCCGGCGCCGCAGGTTCAGCGGCGGAAGTGGTCGACCGCCAGCTGATAGCTGTGCGCCGTCAGCGCGGCGGTCTGCTCCCAGCCGAAGGACGAGGCGTGCACCGCCGCATTGGCGCCCAGCCGCCGGCGGAACTCCGGATAGTCGTGGAGCTCGCGGAGGGCCCCGGCCCAGCGGGCCGGGTCGTGCCCGTCCACCAGCAGCCCGGTGAGCCCGTGGCTGACCGCCACCGGCAGCCCGCCCACGTTGGTGGCAACGACGGGCGTGCCGCACGCCTGCGCTTCCAGGGCGACCAAGCCGAAGGATTCGCTGAAGGACGGTACCGCCACCACGTCGGCGCTGCGGAAGGTGGCCGCCAAGGCGCGCGGCTCCACGGGGGGCGAGAGCGTCACCGTGTCCGCCAGCCCCAGCTTCCCGGCCAGCGCCGGCAGGTCAAGCCCGGCGGACCCGCTGATCTCGCCGATGATGGACACGTGCAGCCGGATGTCGGGCCGCTGGCGGCGCAGTTCCGCCGCGGCGGCCAGCAGGACCTGCGGCCCTTTCAGCACCTGGATGCGGCCGGCAAACACCAGGTGGAAGGTATCCGCGCCGATGCCCGCGGCCTCCCGGTCTGCGCGGCGGCCGTCGGGGCGGAAGGTGTGCAGGTCCACGCCGGGCGGGATCACGTCCACCGTCCCCTCGTCCGCGCCGTAGAGGTCGACCAACTCGGCCGCCTCGGTCAGGGTATTGGCGATCAGCCGGCCGGATCCGGACGCTATGGCTTGTTCGCCGTCGATCCGGGAGGCCGGCTCCGGCGGTTCGCCGGGCTGCAGGTGCCGGTTTTTGACCAGTCCCATCGTGTGCATCGAGTGCACCAGCGGAATGTGCCAGTCGTGCTGCAGCCGCAGCCCCACGGCACCAGAGAGCCAGTAGTGCGAGTGCAGCACGTCGTACCGTGCCCCGTCCCGCTGCGTGAACTGCCGCAGCGAAGCCTCCAGCGCGGCCAGCCTCTGCGGCAGGTCTTCCTTGGTTACCGCGTCGGCGGGGGCCCCGTCCAGGTGGATCACGCGGACGCCCGCGCGGGGATGTTCCACCGGTTCCTGCCCGTCGTGCAGGGAGCGGGTGAAAACGTCGACGGCGGTGCCCAGCGCCGCCTGTTCCCGCGCCAGGGCGCGCACGTAGACGTTCATGCCGCCGGCGTCGCCCCCGCCGGGGAGGGCCAGCGGCGAGGTATGCAGCGACAGCACGGCGATGCGCTCCGCGCCGACCATGCCCACCTCCAGACCGTGTCAGCCGGGACGTCTCCGGCTCGGGAAAATCGACGTGCCGCCGAATTTGTCTAGCAGCCACTTTAGCCGCACGGGTAAGCCCCAGCCGCTTGATGACGGATCAGTGCATGGTGAAGCGGCTGGCCACCGTGTCCTGCACTCTGGGGAAGCGGCTGAGCGTGCTGAACAGGCGGTTGCGTGCCGCGAGCACCGGCGGCGGCAACGGCCTGCCCAGGGCCATGTTCAGGTGCGCCTGCCAGATGGCGGTGTTGGCCGCCCGCCGCCGGTCCGCCTCGTATCGTCGCAGCGCCCTGCCCGTGGGTTCGCCCGCCAGGGCCGCGGCCACGATCGGAGCCAAGGCAGCCGCGTCCAGCCAGCCGAGGTTCATGCCCTGCCCGCCGATCGGACTCACCTGGTGTGCCGCGTCGCCGACCAGCGCGACGCGCCCGGCTATCAGCCGCCGTGGCATCCGGGAGCTGACGGAGAAGGCGCTGAGCATGGTGCAGCTGCCGGGGTCCGGGCCGTCGCCCGTGCGCCGCGCGACCAGGGAGGCGAGGCCATCCGGCGTCGGGTGGCTGACCACGCCGGGCATCCTGGCCACCCAGCGCCGGGCACCACCGGGGAGCGGAAAGGATTCGACGATCCCGCCCGCCTCTAAAAAGAGCACGGCGGTGCTGCCGTCGCCCGTCGTGTCGGCGAAATCTCCCATCATGTAGGCGTCCGGATACACGCGCGTCCGCACCCCGACGCCGAGTTGGTGGCGCAGGGCGGAATAGGCGCCGTCGGCCGCCACCACCAGCCTGGCCCGCACCGTCTCCGCAGCAGCAGCGGCGGACGGCCGCGGTGCGGTGTCCGGTACGGGAGCCCAGCCCGTGCCCGCCGCCTGTTCCGGTCCCGCGCCGTGGCGACAGGACAACGTCACCGTCGCGCCGTCGTCGTGCGCCCCCTGCACCGCCACCGCGCGGCGCAGCGTCCCGGGACGCAGCGCCTCCAGCCGTTCTTCCAGCAGCCGTTCGGTGATGACCTGCGGCACGGCCAGCACATAGGGATGCGCGTCGGGAATGGCATCAAACGACAGCGACGCGACGTCCCGGCCGCGGCTGCGGGCCACCCCCCGGCGGATGCGGACGCCGGCCGCCACCAGCTCCGGGCCCACGCCGGCGTCGTCGAGCACGGCCAAGGCCGGCGGATGGATCCCGATCGCCCGGGAGTGGATGCTGCGTGCCCGGCGCCGCTCCAGGACCGCCACGTCCACTCCGCGCCGGGCCAGCAGGATGCCCATTAACAGTCCCACCGGGCCGCCGCCGACCACCGCGACATCGAGCACGCGGTCGCCAAGCGCCTCGTCGGGCCGGCTCCGGGGGAGCGCTGCCTCAGGCATTGGTCTCATGGATCAATAGCTGCCGGAAGCGTGAATCAGGCAGCACCCGCCAGCCGGGCGGGACGGCGGCGCGCAGCTCGTCCGGGGTGTAGCTGCGGCGGATGGAGGTCAGGCCGTCCCGGCGGATGAAGGAGCGGTGGAAAAACGGCAGCGTCCCGGCGGCGAACAGCACATACGCCGTGCGGCTGCGGATGATGTCGCTGTGTACTGCGAGGGCGCGGGACAACCGCTGCGAGTCGGCCAGCAACCCGGCCAGCTCGGGGGCGGTCAGGTGGTGGAGCAAGTGGTTGGACACCACGGCGTCGAAGCTGCGTCTTTCGGCAACCAATTCCGAGCTGAAGGCCTGCCGGAATTCCAGGCCGGGCAATTGCGGTCGGGACACGGCGAAGGCATGGGCGCGCGGATCGGGATCGATGGCCGTGACCCGCAGGTCGAGGCCGTCCCGGGCGGCCAGGCGGGCGAGCAGCCGGGGAACGTCGCCGCCGCCGGAGCCGATATCGAGCAGGGTGGGGGCCTCGAGGCCGGCCAGGCGCGGGCGGAGCAGGCGCCGGTAGATGCCGTGCCAACCCGACACCGCCCGGTTGATCAGCGGAAACTGGGCGTAGGTGCGCCGAAGCATCACGGGGTCGCAGTCCGGCTTGTCCATTTCCTCCACGGTGTCCGTGGCGCGGAGGGCCAGGAACGTCGACGCCTTGCGATCCGGTGGGCGGGCGGCCACGGCGGTCCGTTCCCGCCCTACACCGCCGCTGCCGCGGAAACCTGGCTGGCCCGGCGGGTGGCGGCGGGCACGGTCTTGGTGAACAGGCCGGTTTCCACCGTCAGGCCAGGGCCGAAGGCCATCGAGCAGATCCGCTCCTCCCCGGACCCCGCCGGTTGCTCCAGGATGTGCTTGAGCACAAACATCACGGTGGCGCTGGACATGTTCCCGTACCGCCGCAGCGTTTCCCGGGCCGGCACGAGCTGTTCCCCGGTCAGCTCCAGTTTGGCCTCGACCTTGTCCAGGATGCTGCGGCCGCCCGGATGGATCGCCCAGTGCTCAATGTCGCGGTACGGTCTTGCCGCCAGGTCCGGTTCACGGGCCAGCAGCGGCTCCAGCGCACCGACGATGTGTTCGTCGATGATGTGCGGAACGTAGGTCCCCAGGACCATTTCGAAGCCCTCGTCGCCGATGTTCCAGGCCATGGATTCCTCGCCGACGGGGGTGAGGACGGTTTCGAAGTGGTCCAGCCGGATGGCCGGTCCGGTCTCGTCCAGGCCGCGCGCGGTGATGACCGCCGCCGCCGCGCCGTCCGCGAACAGGGAGGAGCCCACGATGGTGTCCGGGTCGTTGGACGTGCGCACGTGCAGCGTGCAGAGTTCGGCCGATACGACCATCACCACCGCCTGCGGATCGGCGTCGCAGAACGATTTGGCCGCCCGCAGGGCCGGGAACGCCGCGTAGCACCCCATGAAGCCGAGATGGTAGCGCTGGACGGCGGGATTGAGCCCCAGCGCACGCACGATCTTGTAGTCGGGGCCCGGGTTGAAGAACCCGGTGCAGGAGACGGTGATGAGGTGCGTGATGTCCGCCGGGCCGATCCCCTCGCAGGAGGCAAGCGCCTTGCCGGCCGCCTCAATGAACAGCGGGGTAGCCTTGTTCGCGAAAATGTCGTTCCGCACCTTCGTGCTGGGAGAGAGGATCTGTCGGGATTCGGCGTCGAAGAACACCGGGTTGTCCGCCCGCTTGGCCGTCGTGAGTTCCTCGACGGCGGTGTACCGGGTGTCGATGCCGGACTGGTCGAACGATGTGGTCACCAGGCGTTGTCCCAGGCGCGTCAAGCCCGGTTGCGTGGAGAACACGTCCCGCGCCTCCGACTGGATCAGGATGGTATCCGGAACAGCGGTTTCCAGGGCTCTCAGCGTGGCCGTCATAGTCCATTCATAGAGCAGGCAGCCGGGTAAGACAATGGACCGGCCGCCGGGCTCCCGGCTGAACCGCTACGTATTACGCGGGCGTCTTACCGGTTGATGGGCCAGGTCTGGGACACAAGGAGCGGATCCGGTGGAGTACGAAATCAATTCCCTGCCGCTGCACGTGCTCCTGGTCCACGCCACCGTGGTGTTCGTTCCGTTGGCGGCGCTGTGCGTTGCGCTCACCCTGCTCTGGCCGGCGGCGAGGCGGCGCCTGGGGATTGCCACCCCCCTGATCGCCCTGCTGGCCCTGGTGCTGGTGCCGGTCACCCAACAGGCCGGCCACTGGTTGTTCCTCAGGATCGACCAGACGCCTCTGGCCGTCGAACACATGCGGTTGGGCGACATGCTGCTGCCGTGGGTCGCCGGCCTTTTCGCCGCGGCGCTGGGGCTGTGGCTGTGGTTCCGCTACGGAACGACGGCGGACGCCTCCTCCCGGCGCAGGCTTGGCGCCGGATACCGTGTCATCGCGGCGGCGGTGGTCGCCGTCGCCGTGCTGGCCGTGTGTGCGGGCGCCACGGTGGCGGTGGTGCTGACCGGCGAATCCGGAACGCGGGCGGTCTGGGAAGGCGCCTACTCCGGGCCGCCGGCGCTGCCCTGACCAACTCCGGCCCACAGGCTCCGGCATCGCGCGCTCCGGGGCCGTGGTGCGGCGCTGCTACCGGCCCAGGCGCCGGTAGGAGGAGCCGAAGTGGATGAGCGGATCGGCGCTTTCCGAACCGGCGGCGTCCCGGCCCATGGCCACCACCTCGCCGACGATCAGCAGGTGGGTGGCCGCCGGATGCGCCGCCGTCGTCCTCAGCTCGAACCACGCGGGGGCTCCGCCGATCACTGCGGCACCGGTGGCCGGGCCGCGCCGGTACGGCACCTGGTTGAGCAGGCCTTCCACCGGATTGCCCGGGCTCGCCAGCCAGTTCGCCGTGCCCTGGTGCTGCGACGCCAGCAGGCTCAAGGCCCAGGTCCCCGACTCGGCCACGGCGTCGCAAATCCTCGACTCCTCGAAGAGGCTGACCAGCATGGTGGGCGGATCGTAGGACACCGAGAGATAACCGCTGACGGTCGCCGCGTAGTCCCGGTTCCGCCACCGCGTCGACACCACAGCGACGCCGGCGGCAATGTCGGCGCTGAGCGTGCGGTACAGGTCGATGTCCCGCTGGTCCGCGGCGCCCAGCCGGACGGGATGGGCCGCCAGTTCTCCGTCCAGTTCCATGCCGCCATCTTTGCATGCCGGCCGCGGCGCGGCTCCGGGAAGGGTTTAAAACGACGGCACCGGATGATAGGGATGATAGACAGTAAGCACCCTGAGGATTACGAGTGGAGTGGATATGGCCCAGCGGCTCGTTGCAGACCTTATTGTCGATCGGCTTCGCGCGTGGCAGGTGTCGCGGATCTTCGGCTACAGCGGCGACGGCATCAACACGTTCATGGGCGCGCTGCGGCGCGCGGGGACGGTCGAGTTCGTCCAGGCCCGGCACGAGGAAAATGCCGCCTTCATGGCGGTGGGGCACGCCAAGTACACGGGCGGGGTGGGGGTGGTCACGGCCACCCAGGGTCCCGGCGCCATACACCTGCTCAACGGCCTGTACGACGCCAAACTCGACAGCGTCCCGGTAGTGGCCATCGTCGGGCAGCAGTCGCGCACCGCGCTCGGCTCCGGGTACATGCAGGAAGTGGACCTGGCCAACCTGACCAAGGACGTGGCCACCTTCCGGCAGCAGGTGAGCACCCCGGAGCAGGTTCCGCTGGTGCTGGACCGCGCCTTCAAGGCGGCCCTGAGCGGCCGCGGCCCGGCCGTGGTGATCATTCCGCACGACATCCAGAAACTTCCCGCCCCCGAACTCGAGCACTCCCATGGCGTGGTGACCACCGCGCCGATCTGGCGAGCCCCGCACGTTGTCCCGGACCCGGACGACCTGCGCGCGGCCGCGGCCGTGCTCAACGCCGGGCAGCGGGTTGCCCTGCTGGTAGGACAGGGAGCGCGGGATGCCCGCGGGCAGGTGGTTGCGGTGGCGGAGAAGCTCGGGGCCGGCATCGCCACCAGCCTGCTCGGCAAGCCCTATGTGGACGAGTCGCTGCCTCTCGCGGCCGGAACCATGGGTCACCTGGGCACCGCCGCCAGCGGCCAACTGCTGGCACACTGCGACACCTTGCTGATCGTCGGCTCCAACGACCCCTGGACGGAGTTCTACCCGCCGCCGGGCGCTGCCCGCGCCGTGCAGATCGACAATGACGCCAGTGCCATCGGCAACCGCTATCCGGTCGAGGCGGCGCTCACCGGCGACGCCGCCACGACCCTGGCGGCGCTGCTGCCGCTGCTGGAGGACCGCCCCGCCGGCCAGTGGCGCGAGCAGGTGGAAGGCTGGGTGCGGCAGTCGCGCGAGCTGTCGCGGCAGCGGGCCATGACGCCGGCGCAACCGGTCAACCCCGAACGGGTGGCCTTTGAGCTCAACGAAAGATTCCCGGCGGACGGCCTGCTCGCCGTCGATGTCGGCAGTTCCGTCTACTGGTATGCCCGGCAGCTGCGGCTGCCGGAAGGCGCCCAGGCACACCTCTCCAGCACCCTGGCAAGCATGGGCTGTTCGATACCGTACGGCATCGCCGCCAAGCTGGCCGCCCCGGAACGGGTGGTTGTTGCCCTCACGGGAGACGGGGCCATGCAGATGAGCGGCCTGGCCGAACTGATTACCGTCGGCCGGCTCTGGCAGCGGTGGATGGACCCCCGTTTTGTGGTCTGTGTCCTGAACAACCGGGAACTCGCCGAAGTAACCTGGGAACAACGGGAGATGGAGGCCGAGCCGCGGTTCGCCGACAGCCAGGCCCTGCCCGATGTCGACTACGCGGGCTACGCACGGCTGCTCGGACTGCACGGGAAGCGGGTCGAGGACCCCGAGCAGCTCGGGGCCGCGTGGGACGAGGCACTGGCCGCCGACCGGCCGTATCTCATCGAGGTGCTCACCGATCCCGATGTTCCGCTGCTCCCGCCGTTCCCTGCCGGGCGGGAAAACGCCGAGACTATGCAGCGGACGCTGGATCAGGAAGGACAGGCAGCCGACGGCGCGAAGGACCTGCTGCGCGCCTACACCGAGCAGGAAGAAGCCGGTAACGATCGGGCACCCGGACAGGAAGAGGCCGGCAGCGATCGGTCCGGACAGGAGGGAACCGGCCGGGACACCGTGTGAATGAAGGACTTGATGGATGAGCGAGGCGGCAGAATTCATCGACCTCACGTTGCGGCGGGAAGCCTCCTGGGAACGCGCGGAGGCGCAGAATGGGGCGGGCGAAGGATTGCGCTACTACGGCGCGTCGGTCGGTGCGGTCCGCGGAACGGTCCGGGACGCCGGGCGGAAGTTCCGGCCGCTCTCGCACGACGAGGTGACGGCCCTCAGCTCCGAACTGTGGTCCCGGCCGGTCTTCGAGCGGCGCCTGGCCGCCGTGGTGCTGCTGCAGTCGAACCAACGCCTCTTGCGAAGCTCTGACCTCACCCGGCTGGAAGGCTTCCTTCGCGACGCGCGCCTTGCGGCCTTGGCTGACCCGCTCGCCGTTGACGTCGTCGGTCCCTTGATCCAGGGGCTGACCGGCCAGTCCCGCACGCGTGCGGAAGCGATCCTCGATCGGTGGGCGGAAGAAGAGGACCCGTGGCTGCGCCGGGCCGCCCTGCTTGCCCCTTTGCGGGCGGTGCGGGCCGGCCGGGGTGATGCCGGCGGGTTTGTGCGCCGGGCACGTGCTGCGGAGGACGACGGCAGCGGCATCGTCCAGGAGGCGGTCGCCGTGGTGCGCGCCGAAGCGGCCGCCATCGGCCAGGGGCGGATGCCTTCTCCCTAGGCACGCCGCCGGGGAGGCCGGCGGTCTGTGCGCGCTGCGGGCACAAAAAAGCCCCGGAAGTCCGGGGCTTTCTCTGTGCGCAGGAAGGGACTCGAACCCTCACCCTCAATAAGAGGACTAGCACCTCAAGCTAGCGCGTCTACCATTCCGCCACCCGCGCAGGTGGACTTTCGCCGGTTCTCCAGCGGCCGTCAGGCGCACCGATTCCGTCGAAAGCAGCGAGAAAAACTCTAACATGTTTTGCCCGAACTGTTGAATCGGGCCCTCCGTGCGCTCGACGATGCCGGCACCGGGGCGCGGCTCCGGCCGCGCCCCGTGGCACCGCGCCGCGGCGCCGCCTGCGGACAGCTGCTGCACTCGGCCGCTCCCGCTCGTTAGGCTGGGGACAGACATCGATTCCGAGGAGCCTTCATGACTGTACCGAGCCCGCACGAAGAAGTGGCCGAGATCTGCCAGGAACTGATCCGGATCGACACCTCCAACTACGGCGGAAACGAGGGGCCGGGGGAGCGGCTGGCCGCCGAGTACGCGGCCGGACTGCTGGAAGAAGCCGGACTGGCCACCGACGTGTTCGAGTCCGCGCCCGGCCGGACGTCGGTCGTCACGAGGATGGCCGGCACGGACCCCTCGGCGCCGGCGCTGGTCGTGCACGGACACCTGGACGTGGTGCCGGCGCAAGCCGATGACTGGCAGGTGGATCCGTTCAGCGGCGAGGAGCGGGACGGGCTCATCTGGGGCCGGGGCGCCGTGGACATGAAGGACATGGACGCGATGATCCTCTCGGTGGCGCGGCACATGGCACGCAGCGGCACCCGGCCGCGCCGCGACATCGTCTTCGCGTTCTTCGCCGACGAGGAGGCCGGCGGCACGTACGGGGCGCGATGGGCGGTAGAGAACCGTCCCGAGCTTTTCGACGGCGCAACCGAGGCCATCTCGGAAGTGGGCGGCTTCTCGGCCACCATCGGCGGCCGCCGCGCCTACCTGCTCCAGACCGCGGAGAAGGGGATCGCGTGGCTGCGGCTGGCGGTCGCCGGCCGGGCCGGGCACGGTTCCCAGATCAACACGGACAACGCGGTGACCACGCTGGCGGCCGCGGTGGCCCGGATCGGGGCGCACCAGTGGCCGATCGAGCTGACGGACACCACCCGCCGGTTCCTCGACGGGGTGACCGAGCTGACCGGCGTCGAATTCGACCCGGACAACCCGGACATCCTGCTCAAGGAACTGGGCACCCTGGCCCGTTTTGTCGGCGCCACCCTGCAGAACACGTCCAACCCGACGGTGTTGAAGGCCGGCTACAAGGAAAATGTGATCCCCGGGCTGGCCGAGGCGCGGATCGACGCCCGGACACTGCCCGGGCAGGAAGAGCTCGTGCTGGCCACCATCCGCGAACTGGCCGGCCCCGACGTGCAGGTCAGCTACGTGCACCAGGACAGGTCGCTGGAGGTGCCGTTCGCCGGGAACCTGGTGGACGCCATGATCGATTCGCTCGCGCATGAGGATCCGGACGCCGTGGTGCTCCCGTACACGCTCTCCGGCGGCACGGACAACAAGGCGCTGGCCCGGCTGGGCATCACCGGCTACGGCTTCGCTCCGCTGCGGTTGCCCGACGACCTGGACTTCACCGGGATGTTCCACGGCGTCGACGAACGGGTGCCGGTGGACTCGCTGAAGTTCGGCACCCGCGTCCTGCAGCGCCTGCTCACCACCTACTGACCTCTTGGAACGACGACGAAAGGACCACCGGCATGCCCGCCAGTGTTGAAGAACTGCTCCCGGACCACCTGCTCGAGACCATCAGGGGCCGGGCCGCAGGCTACGACGAAGCGAACAGCTTCTTCCACGAAGACTTCGCCGACCTCGTCGAGGCGGGCTACCTGAAAATGTTCGTCCCGGAGGAAGACGGCGGCCTGGGCTACACGCTGGAGGAGGCAACCAGGGCACAGATGCGGCTGGCCACCGCGGCGCCGGCCACGGCGCTTGCGGTCAACATGCACCTGGTGTGGACCGGCGTCGCGCGGGTCCTCAAGGCCCGCGGCGACGACAGCATGGACTACGTCCTGGCTGAGGCCGGCCGCGGCGAAGTCTTCGGGTTCGGGGTCTCCGAGGCCGGCAACGACCAGGTCCTCTTCGATTCGCGCACCGTCGCCGCACCCCGCGGGGACGGCGGATACGAGTTCACCGGCAGGAAGGTGTTCACCAGCCTCTCGCCCGCCTGGACGCGGCTCGGCGTCTTCGGCCGCGACGATTCCGGCACCGAACCGCAGCTGGTGTGGGGGTTCATCGACCGGGACAAGCCCGGCTACCGGATCAAGGACGACTGGAACACGCTGGGCATGCGCGCCAGCCAGTCCAACACCACGGTGCTGGAAGGCGCTGTTGCCGCGCCGGAGCGGATCTTCCGGAAACTTCCGGTGGGGCCGAACCCGGATCCGTTGATCTTCGGCATCTTCTCGTGCTTCGAAATCCTGCTCTCGTCCGTCTATGCGGGAATCGGCACCCGGGCCCTGGACCTCGCGGTGGAAGCCGTGCACCGCCGTCGTTCGCTGAAAACGGGCAAGAGCTACGCGCAGGATCCGGACATCCGCTGGCGGGTGGCCGACGCCGCCCTGGCCATGGACGGGCTGTACCCGCAGCTGGCGTCCATTGCCCGCGACGTGGATACGCTGGCCGACCACGGCAAGTTCTGGTTCGCCAAACTGTCCGGCATCAAGATCAGGGCCACCGAAACCGCCAAGGACGTGGTGGAGAAGGCCGTACGCGTCTCCGGCGGCGGCGGGTACTTCCGCGGCCGTGAACTGGAGCGGCTGTACCGCGACGTGCTGGCCGGGCTCTACCACCCCTCGGACGACGAGTCCGCGCACAGCACCGTGGCAACGGCCTGGCTGGGGCCGCTGGAAGACTGACGAGGGCGAACGCACCGCCTGCCGGGGTCAGGCGGTGCGTTCGACCTTGAGCACCCTGCGGCGGAGCCAGTACTTGCGGCCGCCGCCCAGGTACAGCCGGGTCCGGACCAGATCCCACTTGCCGTACTCGGCGTGCTCGGTCAGCGCGCGGCGGGCTTCGCCGACGGATTCGTCTTTGTTCACGGTCAGGACCAGGTATTCGTACTGCCGGGCGTAGTCGCGTTCGCGGGTGACGGCGGCACCCAGAAATTGTTCTCTCATTGCCCTCCTGTTCTCTTCACTTATTCTCCACAATGCGGCTAACGTCTACAGCATGAGCATTGATCCGCGCGTCGCACTCGAGTCACTGGTTTCCGCCCTGCAGGAGCATCTGGCCGCCGCATCCAGCCGCCGGGGTGATGACGATCCTGCCGTGGAAGCGGCCTTCTCGTCCATTATGGAATCGTTCGAAACCTACGAGGACGCGCTCTACGATGCTTACGGCGAAGTGACGCCGCTGGTCATTTACGACGAGTCGGACGACGAGGGCATGGACGAACCCGACGACGTGGTGGACCCGTTCGACGACGATCTGGAGATCGAAGAAAAGTAGCACGCCCCGGGGCCGCCCGGATCCGATCAAGCGCTTAAGCGCCGGGCGCCGCCGCGCCCGGGGCGGGCGGTTACGGCGTGGAAATCTCGTCCAGGGCCTGGCCGATCGCCGCGGGCAGGGCGTCCAACGGTGCCTTCAGGATTTCTGCCAGCTGGGCGGGGGTGCGGGGACCCACCACGGCCGTGCCGACGGCGGGCCGCTGCAGCAGCCAGCTCAGCGCCAGATCCAGCGGCCGGACGTCCAGGCCCCGCGCCGCCGTGGCCAGCGCATCCACGATCCGGGCCGGCCGGCCGCTCAGGTACGGTTCCACGTAGCCGGCGTGCTGCTCGGAGGCGGCCCGGGAATCGGCCGGAATGCCCGTGCGGTACTTGCCGGTCAGGACGCCGCGTCCCAGCGGCGACCAGGCCATCAGGCCCGGCCCGAGGGCCCGCGCCGCCGGAATGACTTCGTGTTCGGCCCGGCGGTGCAGCAGCGAATATTCGTTCTGCACCGCGACCAGCGGAACCGGGCTGATCGAGGCCGCCCGGGCCAGCTGCCAGCCGGAGTAGTTGGACACTCCCACATAGCGTGCGCGGCCCGACGACACCGCGTGCTCGAGAGCGGAAAGGGTCTCTTCCAGCGGCGCGCCGCCGTCGTCCCAGAGATGGACCAGCCACAGGTCCAGGTAGTCCGTGCCCAGCCGGGCCAGGCTGGCGTCCAGGCTGCGCAGCATGGCGCCGCGGGACGTGTCCACCTCGCGCCGGCCCTCGCTGCGCGTCACGCCCGCCTTGGAGACCACCAGCACCTCCTGCCGGGGAACCAGCTCGCCCAGGAACGCCCCGAGCATGGCCTCGCTGCGGCCTTCGGCGTACGGCGCGGCGGTGTCCAGGAGCGTGCCGCCGGCGTCCAGGTAGGCGCGCAGCATGGTGCCGGCGGCTTCCTCGTCCGTTTCCTCTCCCCACGTCATCGTTCCCAGCGACAGCTGCGGGACCTTCAGCCCGCTGTGACCCAAGCGATTGTGCTCCATAAAGCCAGCTTATGGCCTGCGCTGCCGCGCCCTCGGCAGCGGCCCGCCGAGCGACGCGCGTGCGGCGCAGCGCGTGCCCCGTCCTCCCGGACGGGCGGCCCGTCAGCCCCGGCCCACGCCGGGCACCCGGGGTCATGCCGTGGGCGGATCTTCGCCGCCGCGGCTGTGTCCGTTTCCGTTTCGCGCGCCTTGGTGCCATAAGGTCGAGGATGTGAATTGGCTAGAAGCAATCATCCTGGGGCTCGTCCAGGGCCTGACCGAGTTCCTCCCGATCTCGTCCAGCGCCCACTTGCGCATCGTCGGAGAGCTCCTGCCCGGTGCCGCCGACCCCGGGGCCGCCTTCACCGCCATCACCC
Organism: Arthrobacter sp. Cza30; assembly: GCF_059090765.1. Lineage (NCBI taxonomy): Bacteria > Bacillati > Actinomycetota > Actinomycetes > Micrococcales > Micrococcaceae > Arthrobacter > Arthrobacter sp. Cza30. Next base: position 347,329 of record NZ_JBNHGA010000006.1, read on the forward strand.
AGCTGGGCACGGAGACCGCCGTCGTCGTCTATTTCTGGCGCGATATCGTCAACATCATTAAGGCCTGGTTCGGCTCGCTCACCGGCAAGGTACCCCGGAACGACCCGGACGCCCGGATGGGCTGGCTGGTCATCATCGGCTCGATCCCCATCGGCGTGCTCGGGCTGCTGTTCCAGGACCAGATCGAATCCACCTTCCGCAGCCTGTGGATCGTGGCCACCATGCTGATTGTCTTCGGCGTGTTCCTGGCCATCGCCGACTCCATCGGCCGCCAGGTGCGCACGCTGGACAAGCTCACCTACAAGCACGGCATCCTGTACGGGCTGGCCCAGGCGCTGGCCCTGATCCCGGGCGTCTCCCGCTCCGGCGGCACCATCACGGCCGGACTGTTGATGGGCTACACCCGCGAGGCCGCCGCCCGGTATTCGTTCCTGCTGGCGATCCCGGCGGTCTTCGCCTCGGGCCTGTACCAGCTGGCCAAGAGCTTCGGCGAACCCGGGCCGTACGGGCTGGGGGAGACGGCGCTGGCCACGGTGGTGGCCTTCGGCGTCGGCTTCGTGATCATCGGATGGTTCTTGAAGTACGTGTCCACCCGCAGCTACCGGCTCTTCGTCTGGTACCGGATCGCCCTGGGCGCGCTGTTGTTCGTGCTGCTGGGCGCCGGAGTCATCAACGCCTGACCCGCGGGAATTTATCCGGCTCCTGCATCCTTGAATGTTAGGAGCGTAATTTACGACGGCGGCCCGCCCGCCATCTGCGTCCGTGCACCTCATCGGAAGGAAACTCAAGAGTGCTTGGTTGGAATGCCCGTGCCGTACCCGAAATTCCGGGCGGCAAAGACGAACTGACCATCCACGACACCTCCGTGGGGTCGCTGGTACGGCTTGAGCCGTCCTCGACGGGAAGCCTGTACGTCTGCGGCATCACCCCGTACGACGCCACGCACATGGGCCATGCCGCCACCTACGTGGCCTTCGACCTGCTCAACCGCTATTGGCGCGACGCCGGGCGCACCGTCAACTATGTGCAGAATGTCACGGACATCGACGATCCGCTGCTGGAACGCGCCGCGGCCACCGGCATGGACTGGCAGCTGCTGGCGAAGGACCAGACCGAGCTGTTCCGCACCGACATGGAAGAACTCAACGTCATCCCGCCCGGCGAGTACATCGGAGCGGTGGAATCGATCGAGTGGATCGTTCCGGTGGTGGAGGATCTGCTGGCCCGCGGCCTTGCCTACCGCGTACCGGGCACCGGCGGCGAGCCCGACGGCGACGTCTACTTCGATTCCGTTGCCGCTGCGGGACCGGGCTGGCACAACGGCGCCACCTCCAGGCTGACCGAAGACCAGATGCTGCCGCTCTTTGCCGAGCGCGGCGGCGATCCGGAGCGCCAGGGCAAGAAACACCCGCTGGACGCACTGTTGTGGCGCGTCGCCCGCGACGGCGAACCCGAGTGGCCGGGCGCCTCGCTCGGCCCCGGCCGCCCCGGCTGGCACATCGAGTGTTCGGTGATCGCGCGCAAGTTCCTGCCGGAAACCTTCGACGTCCAGGCCGGCGGCTCGGACCTGAGCTTCCCGCATCACGAAATGAGCGCCGGGCACGCCTACGCCATGACCGGAAAGCCGCTGGCCAAGCACTTCATGCACGCCGGCATGGTCGGCCTCGACGGCGAAAAGATGAGCAAGTCCAAGGGCAACCTCGTGCTGGTCTCGGCCCTGCGCGAAGAAGGCGTGGAGCCGGCAGCGATCCGCACCGTGCTGCTGGGCCAGCATTACCGCAGCGACTGGTTCTGGACCGAGGACCTGCTCCGCCAGGCGCAGGCGCGGCTTTCTGCGTGGCGCGGCGCGGCCCCCTCTGTGCGGGCCGAGCAGGTACCCGAGCTTGCGCAGCAAATCCGCCGGGCGCTCTCGAACGACCTCAACGCACCCGCGGCCCTGGCCGAAATCGACGGCTTCGCCGAGCACTCCCGGCAGCAAGCCGCAGGGCAGGCCGGTGACGGCGCCGAGCAGTTCGCGGCGCTGCTCGACGCGCTCCTCGGTATCCGGCTCTAAGCCAAGAACCGGGGCCGGAGGCGGGAACCACTAAGCCGCGCATCGCCGAGCGAGGAACGAGCGAGGTCTAAGCGGCGTGTGGTTCCCGTGCAGGCCCCTACTCTTTCCCGCGCTTCTTGAGGTAGCGCTCGAACTCGCGGGCGATGGATTCCCCGGTCGCCTCCGGCAACTCGGCCGTGTCCTTGGCTTCCTCCAGCTGCCGCACGTAGGCGGCGACTTCCGGATCCTCGGTGGCAAGTTCGTCCACGCCGCGCTCCCACGCTTCGGCTTCTTCGCTCAGGACCGACACTTCCAGCGGGACCTGCAGGATGTCCTCCAGCCGGTGCAGCAAAGCCAGCTCGGCCTTGGGGGAGGGCGACTGTCCCACGTAGTGCGGCACCGCGGCCCAGACGGACATGGTGGGGATGCCGGCCAGCGAGGCGACATCGGACAACACTCCGACGATTCCGGTGGGGCCTTCGTACTGGCTGGATTCGGTATTCAGGGCGCGGCGGACGTCGTCGTCGTCGCTGGTGACCGTGACGGGAATGGGGCGCGTGTGCGGCACGTCGGCCAAGAGGGCGCCGACCAGGATGATGCAGTCCACGCCCAGCTCTTCGGCGTGGGCCAACAGCTCCGCGGTGTACGCGCGCCAGCGGTAGGACGGCTCCACCCCGTGGACAAAGATAATGTCCAGCAGGCTGCCCGGGATGCTGCTGCGGGTCAGTTTCGTCGTCGGCCATTTGATCCGGCGTTCCCCGGAGGCGGTGCGGTGCACCACCGGCCGGGTGAACTGGAAATCGTAATAAAGATCCGGGTCCACCGTGGCCACCTTGTGGCTGTCCCAGAGCCGGCTCAGGTACTTGACGGCGTCCGTGGCGGCTTCGCCGGCATCGTTCCAGCCTTCGAAGGCGGCCAGCATCACGGTGTAACGCCGCGGTGGCTCGCCGGGCTTCGTCTGCGGGAACAGCAAGTGCAAACCGCGCTGCTCGCCGTCGCCTTCCGTGGGCAGGTCGCCACTGTCCTGAGTACTCACGGTTTCACCCTAATCCTCCCGGCACGGCTTGTCAGTGAGCCGACATTCGATTCGCGCCCAGCATAGCCCCCGATTCCGGTGCCGGAGCCCCGTGCCCGAGCCCATGACGGGGCCGATGCCGGGGCCGGGCAGGAAGGGCCCGTAGACTGGATGCATGCCCGAAATCTCCCCTTCCCCCGCTGCGTCCAGCCACCCGTCGTCCGGCCTGCAGGCCGTTTTCTGGGACATGGACGGAACGCTCGTCGACACCGAGCCGTACTGGATCGAAGCCGAATCCGAATTGGTAGCGTCGTTCGGCGGGGTGTGGAACGACGAACTGGGCAAAAAGCTGGTGGGCAACGCGCTGGAGACATCGGCCGCCGTGCTGCAGCAGGCCGGCGTCGAGCTGGGCATCCGCGAGATTGTCGACCGGCTGATCGACGCCGTGACCGAACGTGTCCGCGGCCGCATCCCGTGGCGCCCCGGCGCGCGGGAGTTGCTCGCGGAGCTGGCCGGGGCAGGCATTCCGTCCGTCCTGGTGACCATGAGCGAGACCAAGCTCGCCGCCGAAGTGGTCAGGGCGCTGCCCGAGGGCAGCTTCCGCCACGTCGTCACCGGTGACATGGTCACGCGTGGCAAGCCGGACCCGGAACCGTACCAGCAGGCCTTCGACTGGCTCAGCGGCCACCTGCCCGGCGCCGACAAGCAGTACGTCGTGGCGCTGGAAGACTCGGTCCCCGGAGTTGCCTCCGCCGAAGCCGCCGGCCTCGTGACCGTGGCCATCCCGCACGTCGTGCCCGTGCCGCCGGCACCGGGGCGCCCGCACTGGGACAGCCTGGCCGGAAAGAGCCTGGCGGACGTGGAGCGCGTCCTGGTGCGCGCCGCCCAGGAAGCAGGAGTATGAGCGGGCAGACCCCCCGGCCGGCGGAGGAAAAAGAGCGCAGCGAAGGGATTCCCCTCGGGCGCATGTTTGGCGTCCCGGTAGTCTTGGCCTGGTCGTGGTTCGTGATCGCCGCCTTCATCGTGCTGATCTTCGGCCCCCAGGTGCAGCGCCTGATGCCGGAAATCGGCGTGGGAGCCTACGCCGTAGCCCTAGGCTATGCGCTGCTGCTGCTGTTCTCAGTGCTGGTGCACGAACTCGCCCACGCCCTGACCGCCCGGACCTTCCGGTGGCCGTCGGCCAAAATCGTGCTCAACCTCTGGGGCGGCCACACGCAGTTCGACAACTTCAACGCCACACCGGGCAAGTCCCTGCTGGTGGCCCTGTCCGGGCCCGTGGCCAACTTTGCGTTGGCCGGCGCCGGCATGCTGGTCCTGCCGCTGTTCCGCGGCGAACCGATTCCGTTCCTGCTGACCGACATCTTCATCTGGGCCAACTTCCTGGTGGCCGTCTTCAATATCCTCCCGGGGCTTCCGTTGGACGGCGGGCGGCTGGTGGAGACCGCGGTCTGGAAGGCGACCGGCAGCCAGGAGAAGGGGACCGTTGCGGCGGGCTGGGCCGGCCGCGCCATCGTGGTGCTGCTGGTGATCGGCGTGATCGGCGTCCCGTTGCTGCGGGGCGGCACGCCGGACCTCCAGCTCGTGGTGCTCATGGTGCTGGTGTGCGGTTTCCTCTGGATGGGCGCCAGTTCCGCTATCTCGCACGCCCGGATGCGCTTGCGGCTGCCGTCCGTCAGCGCCGGGCAGCTCAAGCTTCCGGCCGCGTCGCTGCCCGCCACCGCCACGGTGGACCAGGTGCGGCAGCTGATCCAGGGGCACCCCGGGCTCTCCGTGGTGCTTACCGCCGCGACCGGCCAGCCCGAAGCAGTGGTGGACCGCACGGCGCTGGACCAGGTGCCGCCGCCGGCCGCCGCCCGGACGCCCGCCGCGGCCGTCTCCCGGGCCTTGGCGCCGGGGGCCTACGTCCCGGAGGCGGCCGCCGGCCAGGAGTTGGTGCAGTACCTGGCCCGGCTGTCCGGCAGCGAGTACGCCGTGATCGACGCCGAGGGCCGCGTCACCGGGGTGCTCCAGCAAAGCACGGTGGTCCGCGCCATCACCGGCAAGGCCGGCAGGCTCTGATCCCGCCGGCCGCGCGCGCCGGAACCCGGCCGCCGGCCGGAATACAATCGACGGACCGGCCCGGCACACACCGCCGCGGCCGCACACACAACGACCGGAAGTGATCCACGCATGAGCTCCTCCACCAGCGCGCACGGCTCCGACCAGCGACGCGGGCCGTTCCGGCCCGGGGAACGGGTCCAGCTCACGGACGAAAAGGGCCGGATGAACACCATCACCCTGACGCCCGGTGGCGCGTTCCATACCCACAAGGGCTTCCTGCCGCACGACGAGGTGATCGGACGGCAAGAGGGCACGGTGGTGGCAAACACGGTGGGCCACCGGTACCAGGCCCTGCGCCCCCTGCTTTCGGACTTCGTGCTCTCCATGCCGCGCGGTGCCGCCGTCGTCTACCCCAAGGACGCCGCCCAGATCGTGACCATGGCGGACATCTTCCCGGGCGCCCGGGTGGTGGAGGCCGGGGTCGGCTCGGGTGCGCTGAGCATTTCGCTGCTGCGCGCCGTGGGCGACGGCGGACGGCTGCACTCGTTCGAGCGGCGCGAGGAATTTGCCGACGTCGCCCGCGGCAACGTGGAAACGTTCTTCGGCGGGCCGCACCCTGCCTGGCAGATCTCGCTGGGCGATTTCCAGGACGAAGTCGTCAAAGCCGAGGAACCCGGCAGCGTGGACCGGGTGGTGCTGGACATGCTGGCGCCGTGGGAATGCCTCGACGCCGTGGCGACGGTGCTGGCGCCCGGCGGCGTCTGGATCAGCTACGTCGCGACCGTTACCCAATTGTCACGTACCGCCGAGGCGATCCGGGCCGACGGCCGGTTTACCGAGCCCGACGGCTGGGAGTCGATGGTCCGCGGCTGGCACCTGGAAGGCTTGGCCGTCCGGCCCGACCACCGCATGGTGGCGCACACCGGTTTCCTGCTCACTGCCCGCCGGCTGGCCGGCGGCGAGACGGGCCTGACGCCCAAGCGCCGTCCGTCCAAGACCGGCTTCGCCGCCGAGGACGTGCAGGCGTGGACCGGCGACGAGGACGATTGGAATGCCGAGGCGCTGGGGGAGCGGACCGTGTCCGACCGCCGGCTCCGCCGCGTTGCCAAGGACGCCGCCTCCACCGTGCAGCGGGGAGCGTTCAAAAACATCAATCCCGAAACCGACTGAGGACGGGGCGCGGCCGCTTCCGTGAGGGCATCGGAACAAGATGTCTCGGTTTGGCGTTTTCTTTCGTAGACAGGTGCAGCCGGCGCGGGTGCCGGTTAGTGTCTAGGGAAGGAACCGATCACGGAAGCAGGTCGCGGTGATGAACGACCAGAACCAGAACAACCAACCGGCACCGGCTGAACGGCAGGACGACCAGCGCGACGCGCTGACGGTCGCCCAGCGCCAGATCAACGTCCTGCGCGACAAACTGCGCCACCTGGACAAGCAGTTGGCCGCGGCCACGCAAAACAATTCCCGCCTCGTCTCCACGCTCGAGACCGCGAAGAGCGAGATCGTCCGGCTCAAGTCCGCCCTCGAACGCGACGGCGAAACCCCCTTCAGCTTCGCGACCATCACCCAGGTCAACAAGGCGCAAAGGCCGCGGCCCGGCACGAGCAACGCTGCCATGGTGCAGGAGAGCGTCGACATCGTGCAGTCCGGACGCAAGCTGCGCGTCGCGGTCAGCCCGCTGGTGAAGATGGACCACCTCGCCCCCGGCCAGGAAGTCCTGCTCAATGAGTCGCTGACAGTGATCGCCGCGCTCGGCTTCGAGCGCTCCGGCGAGCTGGTCACCATCAAGGAAATGCTCGACGGCGACCGCGTCCTGGTGGTCGGACGGGCCGACGAGGAACGGGTCGTCAAGCTGTCCGGCGCCCTGCGGACCGAACGGCTCCGGGTCGGCGACGCCGTGTCCATCGACGCCCGCAGCGGTTACGCGCTGGAGAAAATTCCGCGCAGCGAGGTGGAGAACCTCATCCTCGAGGAGGTGCCGGACATCTCCTACGAGGACATCGGCGGCCTCGGTCCGCAGATCGACCAGATCCGCGACGCCGTCGAGCTTCCCTTCCTGCATCCCGACCTCTACCGCGAGCACGGCCTGAAGGCCCCCAAGGGCATCCTGCTCTACGGCCCTCCCGGATGCGGCAAGACGCTGATCGCCAAGGCCGTGGCCAACTCCTTGGCCGCCAAGGCCATCGAGCGCAGCGGCACGGACACCCGCAGCTACTTCCTGAACATCAAGGGACCGGAACTGCTGGACAAGTACGTGGGCGAGACCGAGCGGCACATCCGGCTGATTTTCGCCCGGGCACGCGAGAAGGCCTCCGACGGGAGCCCGGTGGTGGTCTTCTTCGACGAAATGGATTCGCTGTTCCGCACCCGCGGCACGGGCGTCTCGTCCGACGTCGAAACGACCATCGTGCCGCAGCTGCTGTCCGAGATCGACGGCGTGGAGAAGCTGGAGAACGTGATCGTCATCGGCGCCTCCAACCGCGAGGACATGATCGACCCGGCCATCCTGCGCCCCGGCCGGCTGGACGTGAAGATCAAGATCCACCGGCCGGACGCCGAGGCGGCCGCGGACATCTTCGCCAAGTACCTCACCACCAATCTCCCCATCCATGCCGAGGACCTCGCCGAGCACGGGCAGGACCGCAAGGCCACCATCGACGCGATGATCCAGCGCACGGTCGAGGAGATGTACTCCACGGACAAGTCCAACGAGTACCTTGAAGTCACCTACGCCAGCGGCGACACGGAAATGCTCTACTTCAAGGACTTCAATTCCGGCGCCGTCATCCAGAACGTGGTGGACCGGGCCAAGAAGAACGCCATCAAGGACCTGCTGACCAACCAGCAGAAGGGCCTGCGGATCGAGCATCTGCTCAGCGCCGTGGTGGACGAATTCCGCGAGCACGAGGACCTCCCCAACACCACCAACCCGGACGACTGGGCCCGGATTTCCGGCAAGAAGGGCGAGCGGATCACCTACATCCGCACCATCGTGCAGGGCAAGGCCGGGCAGGAGGCCGGCAAGGCCATCGAAACGATGTCGAACACCGGGCAGTACTTGTGAGCGTCTATCGCGTGATGGGTTCGGAGACGGAGTATGGCATCCATGCTCCCGGCGAACCCCTGGCCAACTCCACTGTGCTCTCCTCGCAGGTGATCAACGCGTACGCGGCGACCATGCGGAAGGGCCTGGGGAATCTGGCCGGCACCCGGTGGGATTACACCGACGAGGAGCCGCTGCACGATGCCCGGGGATTCGACCTCTCGCGCGACCAGGCCGACCCGTCCCAGCTGACCGATGTCCCGCCGATCCTCGACGCCGAGCAGATAGCGCTGGCCGGCGGCCGCGCGGCCGGCAGCGAGTTCTACACGGACGAATCCTCCGGCGTGCTCATGAACATGGTGCTCAGCAACGGGGCCCGGCTGTACGTGGACCACGCCCACCCGGAATACTCCTCGCCCGAGGTGACCAACCCGCTGGATGCGGTGCGCTGGGACAAGGCGGGCGACGCCGTCGTGCTCGCGGCGATGCGCAGGATCGCCGCCACGCCGGGATTCTCGCCGGTGAACCTGTACAAGAACAACACGGACAACAAGTCGGTCTCCTACGGCGCGCACGAGAACTACCTGATGCCGCGCAGCGTGCCGTTCAACCGGATCGTCACCGGCTTGATTCCGTTTTTCGTGTCCCGGCAGGTCGTGTGCGGTGCCGGACGGGTGGGGCTGGGCAGCAACGGCCGCACCCCGGGCTACCAGGTCAGCCAGCGGGCGGATTTCTTCGAGGCCGAAGTGGGGTTGGAGACCACCATCCGGCGGCCCATCATCAACACCAGGGACGAACCGCACGCGGTCGCGGACAAGTACCGGCGGCTGCACGTGATCATCGGCGACGCGAACCTGAGCGAGGTGTCGATTTTTCTCAAGATGGGCACCACCGCCGTCGTGCTGTCCATGATCGAACACGGCGAGGTGCCGGACGTCCAGCTGGCCGACCCGGTGCAGGCCCTGCAGGCGATCAGCCACGACCCCTCCCTGCAGCAGAAGGTCGCGCTCAAGGACGGCAGCATGGTCACCGGCCTGGACCTGCAGGAGATCTACCTGCAGGCGGCGGTGGAGCATTGCCGCCGGCACGGCACCGACAGCGGCCAGACCGCGGACGTGCTGCGGCGCTGGGCTGCGGTGCTGGAGACACTCCGCCGCGACCCGATGGGCGCCGCGGACCAGCTGGACTGGGTGGCCAAGCTCAAACTGCTGCAGGCCTACCGGGACCGGGACGGCATGGAATGGGGCGACCCGCGCCTGGGCCTGATCGACCTGCAATATGCCGACGTCCGGCCCGAGAAGGGCCTCTACCACCGCCTGGCCGCACGCGGCCGGATCCGCCGGCTGCTCTCGGACGCCCAGATCGACGCCGCCGTGGGCGAGCCGCCCGAGGACACTCGTGCCTACTTTCGCGGGAAGTGCATTCAGCACTTCCCCCGCGAGGTGGTCGGGGCCAGCTGGGACTCGGTGATTTTCGATCTTCCCGACCGGCGCCGGCTGCAGCGCATCCCCACCCGCGAGCCGTTGCGCGGCAACCGCGCACTGACCGGCAGGCTCTTCGAGGAGGCTTCGTCGGCAGAGGAGTTCATCACGGCGTTGCTGGGCCCCGCGGACGAGCCCCACGTGGCAACATAAGCACTAGGACAGAGTCGATCGTCCCACCAGAAGGAGGCCATCATGGCAACCCAGGACCGCAAGAACGTGGACTCGCGCCGCGACGACGAAGAGTACGACGACGAGCCCACGCCCGAGCCTGCCGCCGCACCTGCCGGGCAGGCCGAGACCGAAGGCACGGATGATCTGCTGGACGAGATCGACGGCGTGCTGGAACAGAACGCGGAAGAATTTGTGCGCGGTTTCGTGCAGAAGGGCGGCCAGTAGTTGATGGACATGCCGGCCGGCGGTCCGGGCTCGGTTTTCGCCCAGATTTCCCATTCAGCCACCGCCTCCTTCAGCGAGTATCTGGCGCGCACCGCCCCGGATCTGCTGCCGGGCGCCCGCGGGGCCCAGCAACTGCCGGCGGGGGCCGCACCGATGGTGCCCCACGGCACGACCATCGTCTCGATGACGTTCGCCGGCGGCGTGCTCATGGCCGGCGACCGGCGGGCAACCATGGGCAACTTGATTGCCAGCCGGCACATTGAAAAGGTCTTTCCGGCCGATTCCCATTCGCTGCTGGGCATCGCCGGCACCGCCGGAATCGCCCTGGACATCACGCGGCTCTTCCAGGTGGAACTCGAGCACTACGAGAAGATCGAAGGCACGCTGCTCAGCCTCGACGGCAAGGCCAACCGGCTGGGGGCGATGATCCGGTCGAACCTGCCGATGGCGATGCAGGGCCTCGCGGTCATTCCGCTGTTCGCCGGTTTCGATGCGGAGCGCCGGGTGGGCCGGCTGTTCTCCTACGATGTTACGGGCGGACGCTATGAGGAGCAGGAGCACCACAGCGTGGGGTCCGGGTCGGTCTTTGCCCGCGGGGCGCTGAAGAAGCTCTGGCAGCCGAACCTGGAGGAAGCGGCAGCGGTCCGGGTGGCCATCGAAGCCCTGTACGACGCCGCCGACGACGACTCGGCGACCGGGGGACCGGATGCCGTCCGGCAGGTGTGGCCCGTGATCTACACCGTCAACGCCGCCGGCGCCCGCCGGATCCCGGACCGGGAACTGGCCGTCACGTCCGAGGCCGTCATCGGCGCGCGCGCCGTGGCCGGACGGGAGGCCTGAGCATGACGCAGCAGTTCTATGTCTCGCCCGAACAGCTGATGAAGGACCGGGCGGACTTCGCCCGGAAAGGCATCGCCCGGGGCCGTTCTGTGGTGGTGCTCAGCTGCTCCGAGGGAATCGCGCTGGTCGCCGAAAACCCCTCGCCGGCGCTGCACAAGATCGGGGAAATCTACGACCGGATCGCGTTCGCAGCGGTCGGCAAGTACAACGAGTTCGAAAGCCTGCGCCAGGCCGGTGTCCGCTACGCCGACGTGCGCGGCTACTCCTATGACCGGGACGACGTCACGGGCCGCGGCCTCGCCAGCGTCTATGCGCAAAGCCTGGGCGCCGTGTTCACCGCCGACAGCAAGCCGTTCGAAGTGGAGCTTGCCGTCGCCGAGGTCGGCGATACGCCGGCCGAAGACCGGCTGTTCCGGCTGACCTTCGACGGGTCTATCGCCGACGAACGCGGCTTCGTGGTGATGGGTGGTTCGGCCGAGGCGGTGGGCGAGAGGCTGCGCGGCAACCGGGGCGCCGACCGGGACTTTTCCGGCGCGGTCCGGGCGGCGGTGGCCGCCCTGTCCGGCGGGACCGGCGAACTGGAGGCGGGGCAGGGCAGGGAACTGCGTCCCGAGGGACTGGAAGTCGCCGTCCTGGACCGCGACCCGCTGTCCACCCGGGGGAGCCGGCGCGCCTTCCGCCGGTTGCCCACCGCTGAACTGGACCGGATATTGGGCGAGGGAATGGACGGCTAGCCATGGATCGACGCATCTTCGGGATCGAGACCGAGTTCGGCATTTCCTATTCGGCGCCGGATTCGCGCCCGCTCTCGCCCGAAGAGGTGGCCCGCTACCTCTTCCGCAAAGTGGTCACGTGGGGCAGGTCGTCCAACGTGTTCCTGACCAACGGGTCCCGGCTCTACCTGGACGTCGGGTCCCATCCGGAGTACGCCACCGCGGAATGCGACGACGTCGCCCAGCTGGTGGCGCAGGACCGGGCGGGGGAACTGATCCTCGAAGACCTGATGAACGAAGCCCAGGAGCGGCTGGCGCGGGAGGGGTTCGGCGGCAGCGTCTACCTGTTCAAGAACAACACCGATTCCGCCGGGAATTCCTACGGAAGCCACGAAAACTACCTGATCCCGCGCAAACTGGAATTCTCCCGGCTGGCCGACATCATGATCCCGTTCCTGGTGACGCGGCAGATCCTGGTCGGTGCCGGCAAGGTGCTCAAGACGCAAAACGGCTCCATCTACGCCTTCTCCCAGCGCGCCGACCACATTTGGGAGGGCGTCTCGTCCGCCACCACCCGGTCACGGCCGATCATCAACACGAGGGACGAACCGCACGCAGATGCCGAGTACTACCGGCGGCTGCATGTCATCAACGGCGACTCAAACATGTCCGAGTCCACCACCATGCTCAAGGTCGGGACGGTGGACCTGCTCCTGCGGATGATCGAAGCGGGGGTCATCATGCGCGACCTCCGGCTGGAAAACCCGATCCGCAGCATCCGGGACATCTCGCACGACCTGACCGGCCGCAGGCCGCTGAAACTGGCCAGCGGGCGGGAGATGTCCGCGCTGGCCATGCAGCAGGAATACCTGGCCAAGGCGCGCGGGTTCGTCCAGGCCAACGGGGCACACAGCCCGCACGTGGAGCGCATCCTCGACTTGTGGGAACGGACCCTGGCGGCGGTCGAATCGGGCGACCACCGCGGCATCGAGCGGGAAATCGACTGGGCCATCAAGAAGCGGCTGATCAACCGGATCATGGACCGCCAGGCGATCGACCTGGATCACCCGCGTATCGCGCAGGTGGATTTGACCTACCACGACATCTCCAGCCGGCGCGGCCTCTACCACCTGCTGCAGGCACGCGGGGAGGTGGCCCGGGTGGTGGAGGAACAGGACGTCAAGGACGCCGTGGACCGGCCGCCGCAGACCACCCGCGCCAAACTGCGCGGCGACTTTGTCCGCGCGACCCGGGAAAACGGGCGCGACTTCACGGTCGACTGGGTCCACCTGAAGCTCAACGACCGCTCCCAGCAGACCATCCTCTGCAAAGACCCGTTCAAAAGCGAAGACCCCAGGGTCGAGGCACTGCTCGCCACCTTGTGACCTCCGCGCTGTATTCCAAGCGGTTCACCAGATTTCTCTGCGAGAATGTCCCGTGCCCCGCAAGTTCCGCGATAAGAAAGTCGATTGTGCGCAAAATACTCTCCATCCTCCTGCCGGCCGCCTTGCTGCTCACCGCGTGCGGCGGTAACGGCGATTCGGGTTCGGACAGCCTGGATGACATCTCCGTGACCTCCGGCGCAGAGGGCGCCGCCCCCGCCGTCGAATTCGCCGCGCCGCTGGAGCTGCCCGAATCCCGGGCCGAAGTCATCACCGAAGGCGAGGGGGACGGTGCTGCCGCGGGCCAGTGGATCCGCTACCGGCTGCTGGCCAAGGACGCCGTCACCGGCGAACAACTCGGCGAGACGTACTCCGGCCTGGCCGACCAGACGGTGGAACTGAGCGAGGGCTTCGAGACCGCCGACCCCGCCCTGTACGAGGCGCTGCTCGGTTCCAACCCGGGCAGCGAGATCGCCTACTACGTCCAGCCGCCGGCCGAGGCCGGCGCCTCCGCGCCCGCGCAGAACCCGCAGCTGCTTTTCCTGACCGTGCAGGACGTCAAGGACAAGGGCGTCAAGGCCGACGCGGCCGAGGTCGCGGAACTGGAGAAGGCCGGCAAACTGCCGGAGATCACGCTCGACGACGAGGGCGTCCCCGCGGTCAAGATCCCGGAAGGAAACGACGCCCCGGACAACCTGATCGTGAATGTCATCGAAGAAGGCGACGGCAAGGAGGCCACCGAGACCAGCACCGTGAAGGCGAACTACGCCGGGTGGAACTGGGCCGCGGGCACCGAATTCGACTCCAGCTTCTCCCGCGGAGAAGCGACCGAATTCCCGCTGGACGGCGTCATCGAAGGCTGGACCAAGGGGCTGGCCGGCCTGAAGGAAGGCTCGAAGGTCATGCTGTCCATTCCCACTGAACTGGCCTACGTCCAGGGCCAGGGAGATGCCGTGGGGGACCTCATCTTCTACGTGGAGCTGACGGACGTCCAGTAAGGGATGCCGCCGCACCGTGCGGTAACGTAGCCGACGCAGCACCAGATACACGTCAAGCAAGAGAGGTTCAGCATGTCTTTTGGCAAGCGCGAATATGACCGCACCAAACCCGAGATCGACTTCCCCGGGACCGAAACCCCGCAGGACCTGGTGATCGAAGACATCATCGTGGGAGACGGCGCCGAGGCCAAGGCCGGCGACACCGTATCCACCCACTACGTGGGCGTTGCCTGGTCCACCGGCGAAGAGTTCGACGCATCGTGGAACCGCGGCGCACCGCTGGACTTCCGCGTCGGCGTCGGCCAGGTCATCCAGGGCTGGGACCAGGGCCTGCTGGGCATGAAGGTGGGCGGCCGCCGCCGGCTGGAGATTCCGGCCCACCTCGCCTACGGCGACCGCGGCGCAGGGTCCGCGATCGCGCCGGGCGAATCGCTGATCTTCGTGGTGGACCTGCTCGGCGTCCGCTGAGCCCACCAACCGGCTACCGGGGGCGGAGCGACGGAGAACGTTAGTTCATCGTTACTCCGCCCCTTCGGCGTTGACTTCGCCCCGAAACCCTCCAGCCAGTAACGTTTCAACTATGTCCGCCTCCAAGACCGAACGACTCCTCAACCTGCTGATCGCGCTGCTGGAACGCCGCCGGGGCTACAGCAAGGAAGAGCTGCGCGCGCTGATCCCGCCGTATCGCGAGGCGACCAGCGACGACGCCTTCAACCGGCTGTTCGAGCGGGACAAAGAAGACCTGCGGGAAATGGGCATCCCGGTGGAGACGTTCCCGGACGACACGCTCTACGAAAACGACAACAGCGGGCTGCGGTACCGGATCGACCGGCACAAGTACCGGTTGCCGGAACTCCACTTCACCGCCCGGGAGAGCGCGGTGCTCTCGCTCGCCTCCCGCTTGTGGCAGCAGGCCTCGCTGGGGTCGGCGGCCGCCCGGGCCGTGCGCCGGCTCGACGTGCAGGGAGCCCTGGCCGACGGCGATCCACTGATCGGGGTGGAACCGCGCATCCGGACCGCGGAGCCGGCCTTCGAACCGCTGCTCAAGGCGGTGCTGGACCACACCCCCGTCTCCTTCGACTACCGGTCGCCCAAGGACGGCCGGCCGCAGCCGCGTCGGGTCGAGCCCTGGGGGCTGGGCAACCGGTACGGCCACTGGTACCTGGCCGGCCGCGACCTGGACCGGGACGCGCAGCGCACCTTCCGGCTGTCCAGGGTCACCTCCGCCATCAAGAAGCTGAACGGGACCTACAGCATCCCGGAAGGGTTCGCCATGCGCCCGGTGCTGGACGGGCTGCAGGCGCCGGAGGACAACGGGACCGCCGTGCTCCTGCTCCGGCAGGACAAAGCCAACTCGCTGCGCGCGGCGGCCGCCGCCGCCGAGGGTGTCCGGCCCCCGGCGGGCTGGGACGCCGTCACCCTGGGCTACGGCGACGCGGAGGTGCTGGCGGAGGAAATTGCCTCGCACGGCGCCAACGCCCTGGTTCAGGGCCCGGACGAGCTGCGCGGCGCCGTGGTGCGCCGGCTGGAAGGCGCCCTGGCCGCCGCGACCCAGGCACCGCCGTCGTATGCCCTGCTGGAGGACGGTTCACGGCCGGCACGGAAGACGGGGTCGCTGGACCATCTGCCGCGGCTGCTGGACCTGGTCTCCTACGTCACGGCGAATCCGGGGGTGCCGCTGGACGCCACCGCCGAGAAGTTCAAGATCAGCAAGAACCAGCTGATCAAGGACCTGAACCTGCTGTTCGTCTGCGGGACTCCCGGCTACGGCCCGGACCAGCTCATCGAAGCGTTCTGGGAAGACGGCACCATCTCCATTAACAACGCCGACGAGATCGACAAGCCGGTGCGCCTGAGCCTGGACGAGGCGCTCTCGCTGGTGGTCGGCCTGCAGGCCCTCGAGACCGTGCCCGGGGTGGGGGAGCAGCCCGCCCTGCGCAGCGCGCTCAGCAAGCTGCTGGCGGCGGCCGGCGGGGTTGCCGCCCGCCACACGGCCATCGCCGCGGATTTGGCGGCCGAGGGCAGCACGCCCGAGGTGCTCGCGCTGCAGGAAGCCGCGGCCGCCCGGCGGAGCGTGGACATCGACTACCTCGTGCCGTCGCGGGATGAGATGACGAACCGCCGGATCGACCCGCTCCGGGTCTTCGCCGTGGACGGCCACTGGTACACCGAGGCCTGGTGCCACCGCCAGCAGGCCGTGCGGCAGTTCCGGGTGGACCGCATGCGCTCCCTGGCCGCCACCGCCGAGCGCTTTGAGCCGCCGGCGGAACGGAGCAGCGAATTCCCCGACAGCCTGTTCACCCCGCAGGAGACGGACCAGGTGGTGGTGCTGCGGATCTCCGAGCGCCTGGCCGAACTGGCCGACCAATACAATGCCCGGCGCCGCGCGGTCCTGGCGGACGGTTCGCTCGCGGCCGAAATCCGGCTCTCCAGCACGGCGGTGCTGCCCGGCCTGGCGGCACGCCACGGCGGCGAAGTTGCCGTGCTGGAACCGGCGGAGGCGGCGGGCCAGACGCGGGAATGGCTGCGGCAGGCGCTGGAGGCCTACCGCGAGGCCCCGGCTTCGGCCGGAAGCTAGAGTGGACAGCATGCCCCTTTGGTTCTGGATCCTGCTCTGGGTTGCCCTCTGCGCGCTGGCCCTGGTGTTCATCGCCCTGCTCGGCTGGCGGATTTTCCGCCAGTTCGTGCGAACTTTGCGTGAATTCGAGGCGGCGGCCGACCGGCTGGCCGGCGGACTCCCAACGGAACAGCAGCCCGCCGACCCGCACCGGCCCCGGCTGGCACTCTTCGCCGACTCCGCGGTACTCAAGGAGGAATACGTCCAGGGCAAGGAGCGGCGGCGCGAGGAGCGGAGGCGGCGCCGGTTCGCCCGGCGTACGGCCCGCGGGCAGCGGCAGTCCCTGCGCGACCTGCGGCTGTCCTGACCCGCCGATGGCATAGGATGGACTAGACGAAAGGAACCACGCATGGGACGACTCTTCGATAACCCCTGGACCATCATTATTCTGGTCATCATTGTGCTGCTGCTCTTCGGCGCACCGAAGCTGCCGGGCCTTGCCCGCAGCCTGGGCCAGTCCATGCGGATCTTCAAGTCCGAGGTGAAGCAGATGAAGGACGACGACGCGTCCGCCACCGACCCGGACTCGGAACCCGTCGAGGGCCGCGTGGTCAACCCGCCGCGGAACAACACTGACAACCGCGGACAGCAGCCGAATGCGAACGGCGGATCCCCATCGCCGCACCAGCAGTAAGGGCCGTGGCCGGTAAGAAAGGCCGGAAGGCCAACCCTGAGGGGCGGATGCCGCTCAAGGCCCATCTGAAAGAACTCCGCAACCGGCTCATCATTTCCGGCATTGCCGTCCTGCTCGGCGCGGTCGCCGGCTGGTTCCTGTACGACCCCGTGATGGTCGCCGTCCAGGCACCGCTGATGGAAATCTCGGCGGAAGAGGGCCGGCGCGCGGAAATCAACTACGGCAGTGTCGGATCTCCGTTCGACCTGAAAATCCAGGTCTCCATCTTCCTGGGGCTGCTGGTCAGTTCCCCGGTGTGGATCTACCAGGTGTGGGCCTTCATCACGCCCGGCCTGAAGACCAAGGAACGCCGCTACACGCTCGGCTTCATGGTCGCCGCCGTGCCGCTGTTCCTGCTCGGGATCTACTTCGGCTGGATCGTGCTCCCGGAGATCGTCAAGGTCCTGACCATGTTCACGCCGGAAGGCGGTGTGAACCAGATCCTGGCCACCGACTACCTGACGTTCGTGATGCGGATGTTCCTTTCCCTCGGCATCGCGTTCCTGCTCCCCGTGGTGTTGGTGGGGCTGAATTTCGCCGGTCTGCTGTCCGGCCGCCGCGTGATCAAGAGCTGGCGGATCGTGGTGTTCGTGGTCTGCCTGGTGGCGGCGATGGCCGCCCCCGGCCCGGACGCCATGTCCATGTTCCTGCTGGCGGCCCCCTTGCTGGTGTTGTTCTTCGTGGCAACCGGCATCAGCCTGCTCAACGACAAGCGGCGGGACAAGCGGCGCAAGGTCCGTGAAGCGGAAGTCGCCGCCGGCGTCGACCAGGCCACGCCGCTCGATCAGCTGAAGGCCGACGACCCGGAGCAGGACGGAGCCAAATAGGCTGCGGCCGGTCAGGGGTCGGCGGCACCCATCGGGCCGGCGGATTTAAGCGGATAGGCTTTTGCTATGAGTTCCCCCTCCGAACGCTACCTTGCGGCCGCCGAACGGGTGGCCTTCTCGAAGACCCGGCTGTACTCGTTCAGCCAGACGCTCGGATTTGAACTCGACCCGTTCCAGCGCGAGGCGTGCGAGGCCCTGGAGCGCGGCCGCGGCGTCCTGGTCGCGGCTCCCACCGGCGCCGGCAAGACCGTCGTCGGCGAGTTCGCCGTCTACATGGCCCTGCAGCGGGGACTCAAGGCGTTCTATACGACGCCGATCAAGGCCCTGAGCAACCAGAAGTACAACGAGCTCGTGGCCACCTACGGCGCCGAGCGGGTGGGGCTGCTCACCGGGGACACCTCGGTTAATCCGCACGCGGACGTGGTGGTGATGACCACCGAGGTATTGCGGAACATGCTGTACGCCAATTCCGACACCCTGCTGGACCTGGCCTATGTGGTGATGGACGAAGTCCACTACCTGGCCGACCGGTTCCGCGGCGCCGTGTGGGAAGAAGTCATTATCCACCTGCCCGACGACGTGCAGTTGGTCTCACTGTCTGCGACCGTCTCCAACGCGGAGGAATTCGGTGCCTGGCTGGACACCGTCCGCGGCGACACCGACGTGGTGGTGTCCGAGCACCGCCCCGTCCCGCTGTGGCAGCACGTCATGGTCGGCTCGGACTTATTCGATCTTTTCGCCGGCGACGTCGCCTTCGACGAAACCGCGCAGGAAGCCGGCGGCGGCCGCGCCTACGAGGTGAACCCGGAGCTGTTGAAACTGGCGTCGGCCGAGCACCGGCTCAACCGCAGCGCCAACTGGGGCCGTTCCGGCGGCCGGCGCGGGCGGCGCGCGCCCGAACCACCGCGGCAGGCGCTGACCCGGATTCGGCGCGCCAGCCGGCCGCAGGTCATCGCCAAGCTCGACAGCGAGGGACTGCTGCCGGCCATCACGTTCATTTTCTCCCGTAACGGCTGCGACGCCGCCGTCAAGCAGTGCCTGGAATCCGGGTTGCTGCTCACCACGGAGAAGGAACGCGCCGTCATCGTCCGCCGGGTGGACGAGGCCGTGCAGGACATCGCCGAAGAGGACCTGGACGTGCTGGGCTTCTGGACCTGGCGCGAAGGCCTGTCCCGCGGATTTTCCGCCCACCACGCCGGCATGCTGCCGACGTTCAAGGAGGTGGTCGAGAAGCTCTTCGCCGACAATCTGGTCCGCGCCGTCTTCGCCACGGAGACGCTGGCGCTGGGCGTCAATATGCCTGCGCGGACGGTGGTGCTGGAGAAACTGGACAAGTTCAACGGCGAGGCGCACGTCGACATCACGGCCGGGGAGTACACGCAGCTCACCGGCCGCGCCGGGAGGCGGGGCATCGACGTCGAGGGCCATGCCGTGGTGCTCTGGCAGCCCGGTACCGATCCGGGAGCCGTAGCGGGCCTGGCCTCACGGCGGACCTATCCGCTGAACTCCAGCTTCCGGCCCACCTACAACATGAGCATCAACCTGATCGCGCAGTTCGGCCGCGGCCCGGCCCGGGAGATCCTGGAAACCTCGTTCGCACAGTTCCAGGCCGACCGCTCCGTGGTCGGCCTGGCCAAGCAGGTGCGCAGCCGGGAAGAATCGCTGGCCGGCTACGAGAAGGCCATGAGCTGCCACCTGGGCGACTTCAACGAATACGCCCGCCTGCGCCGGGACCTGAACGAGGTCGAGAAACGCGCCTCCCGCACCCAGTCCCGGCACCTCCGCTCGGCGGCGGCATCGTCCCTGGACCGCCTGCGCCGCGGCGACATCATCGATATTTCTGCGGGCCGGAACCTCGGCTACGCCGTGGTGCTGGACCGGGACGAAGCCGCCCGCGAGCCCCGTCCCACGGTGCTGACCCAGGAAAAACACATCCGCCGCATCTCCGTCGACGACTTCCAGGGCCCGGTGGAGGTACTCTCCACCATCCGGATCCCCAAGACGTTCAACGCGCGCAGCCCCAAGGAACGCCGCGATCTGGCGTCCTCGCTGCGCAATGCCCTGCACGACAAGCGCCCGCCGCGGCGGGGGAGCGAGCACCGTGACTTCATCGTCCCCGGCGGGACACAGGCCGAGCGGCAGATCAACGACCTGCGCCGAAAACTCAAGGCCCACCCCTGCCACGGCTGCAGCGACCGGGAAGACCATGCCCGCTGGGCCGAGCGCTGGTGGAATCTCCGCAAGGAAACCGACCAGCTGGTGACGCAGATCCAGGGCCGCACGAACACCATCGCCAAGACCTTCGACCGGGTCTGCCAGGTGCTCGACAGCTATGGCTACCTGGAGACCGGCGGCGACGGCGTCGCCATCAGCCCCGCCGGAGAACGGTTGCGGCGGATCTACGGCGACCGTGACCTGCTGGTGGCGCTGTGCCTGGAGCAGGACGCCTTCGCGGGGCTCACCGCCGCGGAACTGGCGGCCTTCGTCTCCTGCCTCGTGTACCAGGCCAAGCGGGAAGAGGCCGGCATCCGGCCCAAGATGCCCTCGGCGGCCATGGAAGCGTCCGTCATGATCGCCGTCCGTGAGTGGTCGCAGCTGACTGATCTCGAGGAACAGCACCGGCTGCCGCTCACCGGCGAGCCGGAGCTGGGACTCGCCTGGCCGATGTACAAGTGGGCCAGCGGCCGGTCCCTGCAGACCGCGCTCAAGGGCACGGACCTGGCCGCCGGCGACTTTGTCCGGTGGGCCAAGCAGGTGATCGACCTGCTGGACCAGCTGATCAAAGTGCCCGCCCTCGATCCTCAGCTCGCGGCCCGCGGCAGGCAGGCCATTGGCTTGGTCCGCCGGGGCGTCGTCGCCTACGCCGCCGTGGCCGAATAGCGTCGGTCCCGCGCGCACCACCCTTTTGAAAGGATTTCCATGAGCGAATCTGTACTGCCCGCTGCCACGGGCCTCACGCTGTACCGCAATGGCAGCATCTACAGCGCCGCCGACCCGTACGCCACGGCGATGCTCATCGACGGCGGCACCGTGGCCTGGATCGGGTCGGAACATGCCGCGACGTCCATCGCCGACGGCAGCATGCGCGTCGTCGACCTCGATGGACGCCTGGTGGCGCCCGGTTTCGTGGACGCGCACGCCCACGTGACGCAGACGGGGCTCGCCCTGTCCTCGCTCAACCTGACCGGCTGCGCATCGCTGGTGGAACTGCTCGACGCCGTCGCCGCCGCTGCCCGGCAGGACGGCGGCCCCGTCCTGGGCCACGGTTGGGACGAAACCCGGTGGCCCGGGAACCGCGCCCCCTCCGCCGCCGAACTGGACCGGGCGGCCGGCGGAGCGGAGGTCTTCCTGACGCGGGTGGATGTCCATTCGGCGGCCGTCTCCGCCGCGCTGGCGTCCCGCCTGTCGCTCTCGGAGGTGCCGGGCTGGTCGGTTACCGGGACGGTCAGCGGGCCGGCCCTTGAACGGGTTCGGGCCGCGGTCCAGACCCCTGCAGCAGGCCGGCGTGAAGAGCTCCAGCGGCTGGCCCTGCGGCACGCTGCGTCCCGCGGGTACGTCGCCGTCACGGAGATGGCCGCCCCGCAACTGGGGCCCGCAGAGGACCTGCTGGCGCTGCTCGCGCTCGGCGATGCCGAGCCCGGACCGAGGATCCTGCCGTATTGGGGGGAGCTGATGACCTCCGCCGAACAGGTCAAGGAAACGGTGCACTACTTCTCCGGCCGCCTCCGGGGGCTGGGCGGGGACCTGACCATGGACGGGTCCATCGGATCGCATTCGGCGGCCGTCAGTGCGGGCTACGCCGACCTCCCGGGGGCCCACGGGACGCTCTATCTCGACACCGAGGCTGCGGCGCGGCATGTGGAACTGACGGCGGAGCAGGGCATCCAGGCGGGTTTCCATGTGATTGGCGATGCCGGTCTGCTGCGGGTGCTCGACGCCCTGGACTTGGCCGCCGAACGCGTCGGGGACGCTGCGGTACGTTCGGCCCGCCACCGCCTCGAACATGTGGAAATGGTGCCCGAAGGGGCGCTGGAGCGGATGCTCCGGCACGGGGTCACCGCCAGCATGCAGCCGCTCTTCGACGCCTATTGGGGCGGGGCGGAAGGCATGTACGCCACGCGGCTCGGCGCCGAATCGGCACTCGCCATGAACGCAGTGGGAACGCTGCAGACTGCGGGCGTTCCGGTCGCGATCGGTTCCGACGCCCCGGTCACGGAACAAAGTCCGTGGGCCGCCGTGAAGGCGTGCCTGGAGCACCATAACCGGTCCGA
Organism: Arthrobacter sp. Cza30; assembly: GCF_059090765.1. Lineage (NCBI taxonomy): Bacteria > Bacillati > Actinomycetota > Actinomycetes > Micrococcales > Micrococcaceae > Arthrobacter > Arthrobacter sp. Cza30. The sequence goes on from NZ_JBNHGA010000006.1 coordinate 369,660, forward strand.
GCAGATCTCGGCCCGGGCGGCGTTCCTGGCGCACACCAGGGCCGGTTGGCGAGCCGCGGGAGAACGGAACCCCATGGAGGGCCAGCTGGCTCCGGGCACTCCCGCGACGTTCGCCGTCTGGGACGCGGACGAACTCTCCATCCAGACTCCCGACTCGCGGGTGTCCGCCTGGAGCACCGATGCACGTGCCGGCACGCCGATGCTGCCCTCTCTGGACAGCGGCAGGTTGCCGGTGTGTGTCCGCACCGTGATGAATGGAGTAACCATTTATAACGGCTCCTGAGGCCGGTCCGGTTTGGGCTGACGCCGAAAAATCTGAACGATTTGCTTGATTTCGGTGACTTTCGGCGGCCAGGAGCCCCGCTCTGACGTGCAGGTATGGACAAAACCGCAGGTCAGAGCGGTATTGACACATGCCGCTCAGCCAGTAGGCTGAACTCTCAATGGGCCGGTATTTCTTCGCGGATTCCGGTCCGTGCCGGGGAGAGAGGCTGCTGGCGGCACCTGCCTGCGGGCGGGTTGCGCCCGATGTCCCTTGACGAACCGGCACTTCCAGGGTAGGTCCGCACGTCAGTAGAAAACATGTCTGCGTTCCCCCACAGGTTTGCTTTCGTGGCCCGAAGGCGTGCGGACCTACCCTTCCTTCCACCTGAGGCCGCTGGCCGGGCGTGCCCGCCCGCCTCCGGTACATACTCATGGCCTATACTGGACCGTCGATGCGGAAGCCCCCGGGTATCTCCGGCTCGAGGAAATCTGCGGTTAGCAGCACAACGTTCGAAAGGCCACTGAGTGCGGGTCGTCACCATCATCCCGACGTATAACGAGATCGAGTCCCTCCCGAAGACAGTAGCCCGCCTCCGTACCGCCGTACCCGGCTCGGACATCCTGGTGGTCGACGACAATTCCCCGGACGGCACCGGAACCCTGGCCGACCGACTGGCGGCCGACGACTCCGCCATCCACGTCCTCCACCGCGAAGGGAAAGCGGGGCTCGGCGCCGCCTACATCGCCGGCTTCCGCTGGGGGCTTGACGCGGGGTACGACGTCCTGGTGGAGATGGACGCCGACGGCTCCCACCAGCCCGAGGAGCTGACCCGCTTACTGGGCGCACTCGACGGCGGCGCTGACATGGTCAAGGGCTCGCGTTGGATTCCGGGCGGGAAAGTGGTCAACTGGCCTCTCCACCGCAAGGCCATTTCCTTGGCCGGCAGCCTGTACTCCCGGCTCATGCTGGGCGTGGCCATCCGGGACATCACCGGCGGCTTCAACGCTTTCAAGGCCGGGACCCTGCGCGCCATCGATCTGGACAGCGTGGAATCGGTTGGTTACTGCTTCCAGATCGACCTCACCTGGCAGACCCTGAAGGCAGGACTGGCGGTCCGTGAAGTGCCGATCACCTTCGTCGAACGCGAATACGGCGACTCGAAAATGAGCGGCGGCATCGTGCTGGAGTCCATCCTGCTGGTCACCAAGTGGGGGATCGCGGACAAGTGGCGGAAACTCCGCGCCCGCAAACGCTGACCGCCGAACGCAGAAAAACCCGACGGCACCAACCCGACGGCACAAAAGAGAGAGGGAGCGCGCCCGTCAGGGCGCGCGCCCGCTCTCGGAGGATGGGCGGTCAGGCCTTAAGCCGTGCGCCGTTCCCCGCGGCGTTCGCGCAGCTTGGTCAGGCGGTCCTCGAGGATCTGTTCGAGCTCCTCAACGCTGCGGCGTTCCAGCAGCATGTCCCAGTGGGTGCGCACCGGCTTGGCATTCGGATCCACGGGCTTTTCTCCGTTGACCAGGAGTGCTTCCTTGCCCGACTTGGAAACCCATACCGGGGGGATCTCGGCTTCTGCGGCAAAGGTCACGAACACCTGCTCGCCGTCCTCGCAACGGTACTCAACGCGCTGGCGCGGAGCCGGTTCGACACCGGATTCAGTCTCCATGCTCTGCGCTCCGAGGCGCATACCCCGCAGGCTACGATCGCTCATGATCTCTCCCTCTTGTCTTGTGGCGGACCGGCGGCTGGACCGCGTCCGCGATGGCTCGCTAACAGTCTCAACGTCGGCGGGCGGCCGTCTGTTCCCGGCCGCGATGATAACGCGAATCCCGCCTGCGTCAAGGATGGTTGTAGGCGGCAACTTCCCGGCAAACCACCCATTATAGTCCGGGCAGCGGTCCAGGGTAAACCAAAGCCGGGAGCCGGGAGCATCCGACCCGCTGACGCTCCGGGCTCCCGGCCCCGTGCCTGTTTCTGCTGTCTCAGCCGCGCAGCTCGCTGCCGCTCATTGAGGCGGCCGGGGCCGTCTCGCTGTCCGGCGTCGCCGTTCCCAGCAGGTTGCCGATGCCCTTGAGCGCTTCGCCGACCTCGCTGGGGATGATCCAGAGCTTGTTCGACTCGCCTTCGGCGATCTTGGGCAGCGTCTGCAGGTACTGGTAGGCCAGCAGCTTCTGCGTCGGGTTGCCCTTGTGGATGGCGTCGAACACCTTCTGAATTGCCTGGGCCTCGCCGTCGGCGCGCAGGATCGCTGCCTTGGCGTCGCCCTCGGCGGCGAGGATGGCCGCCTGGCGCTGGCCTTCGGCCGTCAGGATCTGAGACTGTTTCGTGCCTTCGGCGGTCAGGATGGCCGCCCGGCGGTCGCGCTCGGCCCGCATCTGCTTTTCCATCGAGTCCTGGATGGAGTGGGGCGGATCGATCGCCTTGAGCTCCACGCGGGAGACGCGGATGCCCCAGCGTCCGGTGGCCTCGTCCAGGACGCCGCGGAGCTGGCCGTTGATCTGGTCGCGTGAGGTCAGCGCCTCTTCCAGGTTCAGGCCGCCCACGACGTTGCGGAGCGTGGTGGTGGTCAGCTGCTCCACGGCCTGGATGTAATTGGCGATCTCATAGGTCGCGGCGCGGGCATCGGTCACCTGGAAGTAGACGACGGTGTCGATGGAGACTACCAGGTTGTCTTCGGTGATGACCGGCTGCGGCGGAAAGGACACGACCTGTTCGCGCAGATCCAGCAGCGGCAGCAGCCGGTCCACGAAGGGGATCAGGATGGTCAGCCCGGGGTTCAGCGTGCGCTGGTACTTGCCCAGCCGTTCCACGACGCCTGCCCGTGCCTGCGGGATGATCCGCACGGCGCGGACCAGCACGATCACGACGAAGACGATCAGGACCAGCAGCACGATCCAGATTCCGATATTGCTATCCATAGTTCCCCTCTAAGAGTGGTGTCAGTGGGTCACGGTGCCGGCACGATGCCCGCCCGGGTCTTACTGGGCCGGCAGCGGCCCGTCTGCGCGCTGCGGTGTCACGACGGCGGTTGCCCCCTCGATCCGAGCCACCGAAACGCGCTGGCCGGCTGGGATGGCAGACCCGTCCGCCGACCGGGCCGACCAGGTGTCACCGCCAATCTTCACCACGCCGGAATGGCCGGTGACGGATTCGAGGGTCATCGCCGATTCGCCGATCAGCCGGTCAATGTTGGTGGCGAGGTCCCGCGGTCCGCTGCGCAGATGCCGCAGCGCTACCGGTCGGACGAAAAGCACCATCAGCAGCGCGACCACGCAGAAGATGACCACCTGCATCCAGAAGGGCAGGCCGAGCAGCGCTCCGAACAGGGCCACGAGCGCGCCGGAGGACATCATGATGAAGAAGAGGTCCAGCGTCATCATTTCGACGATGGCCAGGATCAGGAACACGGCCAGCCAGAGGACCCAGCTGTTGGCGACGAGCCATTCGATCATCAGTACCCCCTGATGTTGGAGCAGCCGCAGTCGCGTAGGCCTGCCTCTTTCACGCGTGCATGAACCGCGGGCTGCTGCTGCCCTTGATACCACCATCATGCCCGACGACGGCGCGTGGGCGGAGTGAAATTCGCCACTTCCGGGCGGTGCGGGGCGTTTCGTGGCCAAGTTGTGACCAGAAAGGCCGTCCGGCGGGCCGGGGTGCGTTGCTGGATAGGATGATCCAGTGCTGAACACCGCGCCCTGCCGCGCACCCCGGAGCGGGCCATGCGAACCCTGCTGACCAGCAATCGGCTGTTCCTGAAGACCCTGCGGCTGCTGGCCGGCCTCTTCGCCTACGGGATCGCCATTGCGCTGATGATCCGGGCCAACCTTGGCTCGGCCCCCTGGGATGTGCTCAGCCAGGGCGTGGCCAGGACCACGGGCATCAGCTTCGGCTGGGCCACGGTGGCGATCAGCGCGGCCGTGCTGCTGTTGTGGATCCCGCTGCGGCAAAAGCCGGGCGCGGGAACGGTCGCGAACGCCATCCTCGTCGGGTTTTTCGCCGACTTCGGGCTGTTGCTCATCCCGTTCTGGGACCACCTGGCCGCGCAGGTTCTCTCGTTCACTGCCGGACTGGTCCTGCTGGCGGCGGCCAGCGCGCTGTATATCGGGGCAGGCCTCGGACCCGGCCCCCGGGACGGCCTGATGACCGGCCTGCACGCCGCCACCGGCTGGCAGGTCTGGATAGTCCGCACCGGCATCGAAGCGGCGGCGACCCTCGCCGGGTGGCTGCTCGGCGGCGTCGTGGGCCTCGGCACGCTCGTGTTCGTCCTGGCCATCGGACCCTTGATCCAGCTGTTTTTGAAGTGGATGTTCGTCGACCTGAATCCGGGTGTCCGGAAGAAAACCCCAGCCAGGGCCGGCCGCGGCCAGCGGGGGCGCTCGGGCTCCCGGCCGCGCTAGCCGGCGGGGCGGACGGGCTCCCCGCCGCGGCCTCGGCGCCGGTACGTACTCACGGTGAAACGCGCGGTGACCTGAAGCGGTCGACCGGCCTCCCCGACGGCCGCACGCACCGCGTCGGCGTCGGTGTGGTGGGCGTTGGGCCCCATCATCACCAGCCGCACGATGTCCTCCGTGTCCAACTGAAGCGGCACCTGCAGCGGATCGGCGGCCAGCTCTTCGAATTCGCCGCCCAGGGCCGCCCCCAGCCGGTCAGCCTTGTCGCTATCGACGGCCAGCAGCGGGACCACGTCACGCAGCTCGTCCAGGTGCCCCGGCGCAGCTGTGGCGACCACCAGGTGCCCGTTCGGTTTCAGCACCCGGGCGAATTCGGCCGGGTTGCGGGGGGCAAACACGTTGAGGATCAGGTCCACGGTCCCGGCCGCCAGCGGCAGCGGCTTCCAGAGGTCCCAGACCAGGCACAAGGCATCCGGCAGCGTCCGGGCCGCGCGCCGGAGGGCGAACTTGGACAGGTCCAGCGCCACGGCCCGCCCGTCGCCCAGCCCCTTGAGGACGGCTGCGAGGTAGTAGCCGGTGCCGGCGCCGGCATCCAGCACCACGGGAGCGGGGGAGCCGTGCCGGAGGGCGCCGACCGTCCGGGATAGCTGCTCCGCCAGGGGTGCGTAGTGGCCGGCACCCAGGAACGCCTCCCGGGCGGAGACCATGTCGGCACTGTCCGGAATGAACCGGGTGCCGCGCCCGGTGAGCATATTGACATACCCCTGCCGGGCGCCGTCGTACTGGTGGCCGTCCGCGCAGCGGAGCCCTTGGGCCGGGGAGGGCCCGGCGACTATCAGTCCTTCCCCGCAGACCGGGCAGAGCAGCAGCGGGATCAGGTCCGGGAAGTGCGGGGCGGAGGGCATGCTCCATCCTAGGCAAAGCCGGACGATGATCGGCCGATTGGCTCCGGCCTGCTGGTGAGACTAGGCTCACAGTCGTGCGATCTGAAGACATTGCTTTATTAAATTCCGTGTCCGCCCCCACGCTCCATCCGGACGGCGGCAGGGCCGCGGTTTCGGCCACGCATCCAGACTTTGCGTCGGACAGCTACGTGGGGCAGCTGTGGGAAGTCCCGCTGGACGACGGCGGTGCCGCGCCGCGCCGCCTCACGCGCGGTTTCCGGGACACGGCACCCGCCTACTCGCCCAACGGGCTCTGCCTGGCGTTCCTCCGCGCGGCCGGACCGGGGGAACGGGCGCAACTGATGGTGGTGGACAGCCGGGGCGGGGAGCCGGTCGCGGTCACCGACGAGAAACTGGGTGTCTCCTCGTTCGTCTGGTCCCCGGACTCACGCCGCCTGGTCTTCGCGGCCCGGGTCCCCGCCGGCGGACGCTACGGCACGATGGACGGCGTTGGTCCCGGAGCCGAGGATCCCCGGCTGGTCACCGGCTACAAGTACCGCCTGAACGGGGTCGGCTATACCGGGGACAAGCGTGCCCAGCTGTTCGCGGTGGACGCACCGGATGTGCAGGCCGAACCGCCGGTCGCTCCGGTCGGCCGCGCCGCCCGCCAGGCGGGCCGGGACGGCGAAGCCGATTTTACCGCCGTGCCCGAGGCGCGCCGGCTGACGTTCGCGGACGCCGACCATGACGGCCCGGCCTTCAGCCCCGACGGCCGCACGCTCTACTTCACCGCGGCCCTCCACGAGGGAGCCGACGAGGACCTGCGCCGGGACGTGTTCGCGCTGGAGCCCGACGATGCCGGCGGCAGTCCGCGGCTGATGTCCAACCTTTCCGGGCCGCTCCTGGCCGCCGCGTCGCCGCGGCCCAGCGCCGACGGCCGCTGGCTGTTCTACCTGGGCAGCCTGATCGGCGGCGGGAGGGACTTCGTGGCGCAGAATGCCGCGCTGTACGCGGCTCCGGTCTCCGCCCCCCACGACGTGCGCCGCCTGACCGATCCGGAGGGGACGGACCTGGCCGAAGGCACGCTGGTGGCGGCCGGTCCGGATGCGGTGCTGGCCCTGAACCGGCACCGCGGCGCCGTGCAGCTGGTGGAAGTCCCGGCAACCGGCGGCATAGCCGTCCTGGTCGACGGCCCGCTGACCGCAGCGGCGGCCGACCGGGCGGCGGGCCGCACCGTGGTGAGTTTCTCGGACGCGTCGACCGCCGGCGACCTGGGGCTCGTGACCGGCAGCGGACTGACCCGCCTGACAGATTTTTCCGCTGCGCTGCGGGACTCCGGCATCATTGCGCCGCGGGAAGCGACCTTCGCTTCGGCCGACGGGTACCCGGTGCACGGCTGGGTGCTGCTGCCCGAGGGCCGGGGGCCGCACGCCGTGCTGCTGAACATCCACGGCGGGCCGTTCGCGCAGTACGGCTGGGAGGTTTTCGACGAGGCACAGGTCTACGCCCGGGCCGGCTACGCCGTCGTCATGTGCAACCCCCGCGGTTCAGCGGGCTACGGGCAGGCGCACGGGCGCGCCGTCAAGGGCTCCATGGGAGCCCTCGCCATGGCCGACGTCCTGGCATTCCTGGAGGGATCCATCGCCAAGTACCCGCAGCTGGACGGCACGCGGCAGGGCATCATGGGCGGATCCTACGGTGGCTACTTGACCGCCTGGACGGTGTCCCGGGACCACCGGTTCACTGCCGCAATCGTGGAGCGGGGCTACCTGGATCCGCCGTCGTTCGTCGGTTCCTCGGACATCGGCTGGTTCTTTTCGGACGAATACACCGGCACTGATCCGGAGCAGGTGCGCGGCCAGAACCCGTTCGCCGGGCTGGATTCCGTCCGGACGCCGGTGTTCGTCATCCATTCCGAAGACGACCTGCGTTGCCCGCTGGAACAGGCCCAGCGCTACTACGTGGGCCTCAAGCAGCGCGGCGTCCCCACGCAACTGCTGATCTTCCCCGGGGAGAACCACGAGCTGTCCCGTACCGGTACGCCGTGGCACCGGAAGCAGCGCTTCGACGAGATCCTGGGCTGGTGGGCGGCCCACCTTCCCACGGCGCAGAACAACGACGGCGGACACGCGGCAGCCGCCGAACCGGATCCCGCAACACGGGCGTAGTCCGGCGGCCGGGCCGGCGGCAGGGCCGGGGTCGGCACGTTCCGTTTCGTTTCCGGCCCGGCACCGTGCCGGCCGGCGACGTGCCGGCACGGTGCGGAGCTAGAAGGCCAGGCCGGCGCGTGCCCGGTCGATCGTCGGCTGCGCCCAGTGCCGGGTGTATTCGTCATTGCCGCTCAGGGACCGGGGCTGCATCTTGTCCACGTAGATCGTGCCCGAGAGATGGTCCGTTTCGTGCTGCACGATCCTGGCCTGCCAGCCCGAGAAGGTTTCGCGTGCGCGCCCACCGTCGGGCCGTTCGAAGTCGAGGTCGACGCTGCGGGGGCGTTCGACCACCGCCTGGTAGCCCGCGAAGGACAGGCACCCCTCATAGAATGCGGCTGTCTCGTCGCCGCGGGCGCGGTAGGACGGATTGATGATGGCGAAGTAGGGGAGCGGGGCTCGTTCACGGGTTGCGGCCACCTCCACGTCCGGCTGGAAGGTATCCTCGAGGACCGCGATGCGCAGCGGGATTCCGATCTGCGGCGCCGCCAGCCCGACGCCGGGCGCCGCATGCATGGTCCGGCGCAGGAGCGCGAGCAGGGCGTTCAGGTCCGCGTCGTCCAGTTGGCCGTCGAACGTCGCGGCGGGCTGCCTCAGCACGGGCTCGCCTACCTGCAGGATGGGGGCAGGGTCACCGGAGGCGGCCAGCGCATGGACCAGATCGCGCAGGCGTTCCGCAGGGTAGTCAGTCACAGCTGCCAGTGTAGGGCGCGCCGGCCCTTCCTGCGCCGCTAGCCGCTCCGGTCCGCGGAGGAGCAGGCGTCGGTAATGAACCGGTATATCTCCCGGGTGAAATCCCGTCCGCCGTCCAGCCGCAGTACGCCGTGTCCGCTCGCCGTCCTGATGGATACCGGAATCTTGGTGCCCAGCTTGTCCTCGGCCAGCGCATGGGGATCGCAGCGGGTCGGCACGACGCGCAGGGCCAGCCGCGACACCGGATCCGTCCCGGCCACCCGGATGTCTTTGGGCCACGGGTGTTCGGCGTCTTCGCTGAGCAAGGTGGTGGTCCCGAAGGATTCGATGACCAGCGACCCCTTCCCGCCGGACGGCTGGACATCAATTCCGACGACGGCCGCGCCGCGCCCGGCCAGCACCTGAAGCCCGGGGTTGACCCGAAGCCCGGCCACCGAAGCCGCCGCCTGCGCCAGGCAGTCCCCGGTGTAGTTGCGCGAGAGCACACCGTGCGGATCGCCGGCAGGAACTTCCACCGTGCCCGGCGCGGAGCCCTCGCCGTCCAGGGTCACCGCTATCCGATGCTCTGCAGCAGTCGGGGACGGACCGGCGGAGCACCGGGCGGCCGGCAGGTCAGCCGGCAGGCTCACCGTCGCACCGGGCGACACCTTGGTCCCGCCGGTGCGCGTCGGCTTCCAGTCGGCGGCGTCGTCGTAAAGCGGGGAATGCAGCGCCGCGGAGGTGACGAGCAGGGGCTGCGCGGAGGTGTTGGTGATCATGAGGTTGACCACCCGGTCCGTGTAGTCGGCCCGGCTCTGGTCCACGGCGGCAGCGATCAGGTTCCGGGCGCTCGGGGATGCAGGGGAGAGGCTCCCGGGAGCGCCCGAACATGCGGCCAGCAGGGCCGCCGTCATCAGCAGCACCACCAAGCCGCTGCGGTACCGCAGGGGACCGGGAACCATGCCACTAAGGTAGTACCAACTCCAGTGGACGTGCTCCTCACCGGCAGCGAAAGGGCAACCTGTGGCCGAACGATTGATGCTCCTCGACACCGCGTCGCTGTACTTCCGGGCCTTCCACGCCCTGCCGGACACGATCAAAGCCAAGGACGGCACCCCCGTGAACGCCGTGCGCGGGCTGCTCGACATCATGGCCCGGCTGATCACCGACTACCGACCCACCCGGCTGGTGGCCTGCTGGGACAACGACTGGCGCCCCGCGTGGCGGGTCGAGCTGCTCCCCACCTACAAGAGCCACCGCGTGGCCAGGCCGGTGCCGGACGGCCTCGATATCGAGGAGACGCCGGCGGGCCTGGTGGAACAGCTGCCCCTGATCCGCGAGGTGCTCGACGCGCTCAACGTCGCCGTCATCGGCGCGGACCATCACGAGGCCGACGACGTCATCGGCAGTCTCGCGGCCCAGGCCGACGTGCCCGTGGACATCGTCACGGGGGACCGGGACCTCTTCCAGTTGGTGGACGACGACCGCGCGGTGCGGGTGATCTACACGGCGCGGGGCATGAGCAACCTCGAGGTGATGACCGACGTGTCGGTGGTGCGCAAGTACAGCGTGCTGCCCAGCCAGTACGCGGACTTCGCCACGTTGCGCGGGGACACGTCCGACGGCTTGCCCGGAGTTGCGGGCATCGGCGACAAGACGGCGGCCGGGCTGCTGAAGGACTACGGCAGCCTCGGCGGAATCGTTGCGGCGGCAGCGGACCCAACGGCTGCCATGGCCGCACGGATGCGGGCCAAGATCACGGAGGCCGCCGATTACCTCGACGTCGCCCCGACCGTTGTCGGCGTTGTCCGCGACCTGGAGCTCGGGACGTTCGATGCCACCCTCCGGCCGCTGCGCCCCGAAGAGGCAGAACGGCTTGAGCAGCTCGCGAAGGACCTGAACCTGGGCGGACCGTCCCGCCGCATCCGCCAAGCGCTTGAGGCGGTCGGCGAGGCGGCAGAGTAACGCCGGCCGCGGCGGACCAAAAATCCGGAGCGGGTTCCGGACAAGTCCATTAAGGTAAAGACGTAATCGTTGCCGCGGCGGGCGGAGTGGCGCCCGCAGGCCAGGCACACGAACCGAGCGGACAGCGGCCTTGCTGGCGCAGGGTCGGGCCGTGCGGGCGAGGCACCCAAGGGATGGAGACAGCAATGAGCACGGCCACGACGAGGGACCTGCAACCGGCGTCAGTGCATTCGGCGGACAGCCACGACCTGATCCGGGTGCAGGGCGCCCGGGTGAACAACCTCAGGGACATCAATATCGAGATCCCTAAACGGCGGCTCACGGTGTTTACCGGGGTCTCGGGATCGGGCAAGAGTTCGCTGGTGTTCAGCACCATTGCCGCGGAGTCGCAGCGCCTGATCAACGAGACCTACAGCGCGTTCGTCCAGGGCTTCATGCCGACCTTGTCGCGTCCCGAGGTCGACTTCCTCGCCGGCCTGACCACCGCAATCATCGTGGACCAGGAACGGATGGGCGCCAACCCGCGTTCCACCGTGGGCACGGCCACCGACGCCAACGCCATGCTGCGGATCCTCTTCAGCAGGCTGGGCGACCCGTCTATCGGGTCGCCCAACGCCTTCTCCTTCAACGTCCCGTCGGTCAAGGCCAGCGGGGCCATCACGGTCGAGCGCGGCGGCAAGACCAAGGCGGAGAAGGCGACCTTCAACCGCCTCGGCGGGATGTGCCCGCGTTGCGAGGGCATGGGCTCGGTCAGCGATTTCGACCTGTCCGCGCTCTACGACGAGACGAAGTCGCTTTCCGAAGGCGCGCTGACGGTACCCGGCTACAGCATGGACGGGTGGTACGGCCGCATCTTCAGCGGCGCAGGACTGCCGATGGACAAGCCGATTGCGAAGTTCACCAAGAAGGAGCTCCACCAGCTGCTCTATTCGGAGCCGACCAAGATCAAGGTGGAGGGGATCAACCTCACGTATGAGGGCTTGATTCCCAAGGTCCAGAAATCGATGCTCTCCAAGGACCGTGAGGCGATGCAGCCGCACATCCGGGCCTTCGTGGACCGCGCGATCACCTTTGCCACCTGTCCCGATTGCAACGGGACCCGGCTCGCGCAGGAGGCGCTGTCGTCGAAAATCCGCGGCAAGAACATCGCAGATCTTTGCCGGATGCAGATCAGCGACCTGGCCGAGTGGATCCGCGATCTAAAAGAGCCGTCGGTCGCGCCGCTGCTCACCGGCCTGCAGCACCTGCTCGATTCGTTTGCGGAGATCGGATTGGGTTACTTGTCGCTCGACCGGCCGGCGGGGACGTTGTCCGGGGGAGAGGCACAGCGCACCAAGATGATCCGCCACCTGGGCTCGTCGCTCACCGACGTAACCTACGTGTTTGATGAACCCACCATCGGCCTGCACCCCCATGACATCGAGCGGATGAACCAGTTGCTGCTTCAGTTGCGGGACAAGGGCAACACCGTGCTGGTGGTGGAGCACAAGCCCGAGACCATAGCCATTGCCGACCACGTCGTGGATCTCGGGCCGGGCGCGGGCACGTCGGGCGGGACGATCTGCTTCGAAGGCAGCGTTGAGGAACTGCGGGGGAGCGACACCACCACCGGCCGCCACTTCGACGACCGGGCGTCCCTGAAGGAGTCGGTCCGCCCGTTCACGCGTGCCCTGGAGGTTCGGGGCGCCTCGACGCACAACCTTCAGGACGTGGACGTCGACGTCCCGCTCGGAGTGCTTGCGGTGATCACCGGGGTCGCCGGCTCGGGCAAGAGTTCGCTGATCCACGGCTCGGTCGCGCGCCGCCCCGGCGTCGTGGTGATAGATCAGGGAGCGATCAAAGGGTCACGGCGCAGCAATCCTGCCACCTACACGGGATTGCTCGAGCCGATCCGCAAGGCATTCGCCAAGGCCAACGGCGTCAAGCCGGCTCTGTTCAGCTCCAACTCCGAGGGCGCGTGCCCCGTTTGCAACGGCGCCGGCGTCATCTACACCGAACTGGGCATCATGGAGACCGTCGAGTCCACCTGCGAGGAATGCGAGGGGAAGCGGTTCCAGGCGGCGGTGCTGGAATACACGCTCGGCGGCCGGAACATCGCGGAGGTGCTCGCCATGCCGGTGACCGAGGCCGAGGAGTTCTTCGGCACGGGCGATGCGCGCACCCCGGCCGCCCACAAGATCCTGGAGCGGCTCGCCGACGTGGGACTCGGCTACATGACGCTCGGCCAACCGCTCACCACGCTGTCCGGCGGCGAAAGGCAACGGCTCAAGCTGGCGACACAAATGGCCGACAAGGGCGACGTCTACGTGCTCGATGAGCCAACGACGGGACTTCACCTGGCCGACGTCGAGCAGCTGCTCGGCCTGCTGGACCGCCTCGTCGACTCCGGCAAGTCGGTCATCGTGATCGAGCACCATCAGGCCGTCATGGCGCACGCCGACTGGATTATCGACATCGGGCCCGGGGCGGGGCATGCCGGCGGCCGCATTGTCTTCGAGGGGACGCCGGCCGATCTCGTCGCCGATCGTTCCACGTTGACCGGCAAGCACCTGGCGGCCTACGTCGGTGCCTGAGGACTAAAGCAGCCGCCGGAGTCCCGAACTCCGGCGGCAGCAGGTGGGTGCAGAGTTATGTCAAGCTACTGCTGGTTTCAGGGGAGCGACGACTTCATTGCGAGGGATCCCTGCACTCGCGGTTGCCGGAAAACAGCCTTTCCAGCCCACTATCGGGTCTCGCCTCGAATTCGCCGCCCAAATGGCGTGACATCGAGCTCTGGCTGCCTGTAGCCGGCGTTCGGCCGTGAGCTCGTGTGACTGTGAACGTCATGGATCATTGGAGCGGCCAGCAGCACACAGTCGGCCTGCCACGAGATGTTCCGGCCAGCGGGTGCAGGCCGGTACTTCGCAAAACTGGGTAGGACACGCAGCCAACGACCGATTAAGCATGCGCCACAGCAGGAGGCGAACCGCCACGGCTTGGGCCTTTCCGTAACGCCGATAATCCACATTATGTCAAGTAGAACAGTGGTTCTTGCATCCGATTCAAGAACCCCCTCCTCCGTCATCCTTGGGCGACTCTGGCGTCCAGCCCCTTCTGCCAATCCGCTCTGGTCGGCTGATAGCCGACGTTATGAAGGCTGGTCGTTTGAGCCGCCTATTGGCGGGCTTGGTTCTGATGGTTGGGCCACCCGTGAAGTTCGAGGCATGCGTGCCGCATAGATTCAGGCAGGATGGGTTGCCTGGAAGAGAGTGTTTCCGCGGGATAGTCAGTACTCCCGGGCCTCGACCATCTCCAGGATGTGCGTTTTGGCCTCGCCGACCTTGGCCGGAGACTTCTCCGGGGATGGCCACACCTTGGTGCGCAGGGTGTCGAGGAACGCGCCGGCTTCGGCTACCGAGTCGAAGTCAATGTCGAGCATTACTTCATGGTCCTGCTCCGCAGGGCGGAATATCCGGTAGCCCCGCGCTCCGGAGCGCTCCCGTCCGGCGGCGTCGTTCTCGAAGGCGCTCCTCCACATCTCATAGTCACGAACCTGAAGGTCGATCCGCAGCGTTGCCATTGGTTCTCATCCTTCCCTACAGTTGCCGAGCATTCATTACCCGGCACATGTAATCATTACGTTGATATTCTACTCTTATGGGAACAACGGTCAAGAGCCGCAGGTACGATTCACCCCGCCGCCGGGAACAGGCGGAGGCGACGCGCAAGGCAATCCTTGACGCTGCCCAGCGGCTCTTTGAGCGCCAGGGCTACCCCTCAACATCGATGCCCGCCATTGCCGAAGAAGCAGGCGTAGCGCTGAAGACGATTTACGTCTACTTCGCCACCAAGGCAGCGCTGGTGCACACGCTATGGGGCGCCCGGTTCGGCGCTGAAGAAGCAAAGCTGCCTGTCTTGGAACGGGACTGGTACCAAGCCGTGGTCGAGGAACCCGACCCGGAACGGAAGCTCCGCTTGGTCGCAGCCCAGGGACGCCGCGTTAAAACCCGGTCCGGAGCGTTACTGGAAATGATCCGCACCGCCGCGTCAGCCGACCCCGAGATCGCCGACCTCTGGGCAGGCATCCAAGGGAAACTCCTCGATGTGCAGCGCGCCATCGTCGAGCAACTCCATGCCAGCGGATCCCTCGCCCCATCGCTGAACGTCTCGAGGGCAACTGACATCCTCTGGACGCTTAACCACCCGAATGTGTGGCAACTCCTGGTCTCAAACCGCGGCTGGACCGACGAAGAGTACGAGCGATGGCTGGGCGACGCCTTCTGCTTACAACTCCTCCGCTCCCCCGCCGCGCCCCACGATGGGACAAGCCCCGCCCACCACTAGAGGCAGGTGGTCGATAGCCGACGTTATGTGAGGCTAGTTGCCTGAGGCCATAGAGAGGGGTCAATCGGCGAGTTCCTAGCGCTTGTCCAGGCGCGGAGCATCGCATGTAGATAGATAACGTTGGAGATGACGGGGTGCCACGCCGCGCACCGAATGAGTCAGTTCAAGAATGGACAATAAGCGCCGCGACTCGATCCAGTTCGTCCTCGGAGTTGTAAAAATGAACGGCCAGCCGAATCCTGCCGGCACGAACAGAAGCGACCACATTGGCCTGATTAAATCGCTCAAGGACCGCTTCGGTGTCGTCGGCCTGGACGGAAAAAATGGTGGAACGGTTCTCCGCAGCGATGGGCCGAAAGGCCAAGCCCTGTGCTGTCAGTGCGTCCTGCAGGCGGGTCGCCAACTGAGCGTTGCGCTCCAGAAGCGCAGTCGTCCCAAACCGGCGGAAGATGCCTAATGCCGCCTGCTCTGCCATTGCTGGAAACCAGGCCAGCGAGGCATCGAGTTTAGAAGCAGTGGGTGACAGGTCCATCACTGGCCCGTAGAAGCTCTCTGCTGGTTTTCGTGCTGCCTTCCACCCCGGGCCGACCGGATGTATGCGATCCAACAACTCAGGCCGGACATAGAGGTAGCCCATACCACGCGAGCCGAGCAAGAATTTGTGGCTTGCGGCGGCGAGGAAGTCGACGCCGTCGCGCACGACGTCCAGCGGTACCGCCCCAGCAGCTTGGCAGGCATCAACGAAAAACCATGCTCCGGAGTTTCTCGCGATCTTGCTGATGGCTTTCAGGTTGGCTCGGAAGCCGTTGGCTGAATGAACTGCACTTACAGCTATGAGCCGGGTCCCGCCGTCCGCAGCTAGGTCAAACTCTTCGATCGACACGTCCTCCCCCGCTGGCGACACGGTCCGCACTTCGTAGCCGCGCTCTCGTAGCAGCAGCCACGGATAGTAGTTTGACGTGAACTCATTGTCAGCGACAACGATGTTCTCACCACGGTTCGCCCACGGCAGATTAGCGGCCACAATCCCAGCGGCGGTACTCACCGCCGGAACGATGGCGACGTCCGCGGCAGTGGCGCCGATGATCTCAGCGAAGACGCTGCGAGCGTCCTCCCCGGCCCGTTCTGCTTCGCTCCAATTGAACTTCCCCACAGCCCACTGCTCAACCGACCGCTCATAGGCTTCACGGGCCGGGGTACAGCCAACGTTCATGCTCGCTGTGTTGAGATAAATAGTGTCTCCGAGCCCGGGAAACAGCCCCCGGAGGTCAGCAACCGACATTAGAGCGCCTCCATAGAACCCGAGCACCGTTAGAAACGTGGGCCCAACCATTAGCCGGGGTAGAGAACGCTTTCATCGTATTGCCAATACTGAGGCCCGGCCAGCCCTAGAGGCGTTTCCCCAGAAGGAACTTCCAAAAGGGATCGAGTCCCCCCTGCTCGGTCGATAATGGTGGTTACCAGTAGTCTCGATGTGGCCCCACGAGCGAAGCCGGCCCGGGCCAGTGCGCCTCCCCTTCCAAGGTTCGAGAGGCCTTCCCGGACGGATGCGCTTAGCGGAACCGAGCGAAGACTCGAACCGGGCCAGCTTCGAAATCCGATCCCTCGGTCAGTCCCATGGATTGGTAGAAGGCGCGCTGCCGAGGTTCATCATCAGTGATGAGCACCGTTTGCCGAACGTGCTGGTACCGCTCCCTCACCTGATCAAAAAGGGCGCGTCCGACGCCGGTTCCCTGAAACGCCGGGTGTACCAAGATGTCTTGCACATAACAGATTGTTGCATCGTCCGAAACGGCCCGTGCGAGGCCTATTAGCCTGCCGTGTTGAGTCCGAGCCACTGCTACGAAGGAGGAGTTCCTTATCGCACAATAGAGCAGATCTGGGTTGTTGGTGTAAGCAGTCCAACCGACAGACTCATAGAGCGAAAGCAGTTCTGCATCGGAGACTGGCAGGGCGGTCGATATCGTGAAAGCAGCCACGGACCTAGTGTTGCACTGCGATATCCCTCGGCAATTAATGCCGGTGGAGTCCCGCGTCCCCGGCTACGCCATGGAGGTCCTTCACCTCGGTTCGGGACCCGGTTTCGGCAGGTCCTTACCGCCCGCACGAGGCATCCAGGCGTCGCTGAAGCGGGCCAGAAGAGGACCTGCGACCGCCAGGATCATCACATATGCCGCGGCGATGGGCCCCACCACTGTGTAGCCTGCCGCAACGGCCAAACCCGCAATGACGACGGAAAACTCCCCCCGGGTGATCAGGGCGGCCCCCGCCCGGAGCCGTCCACGCTGCCGAACGCCTTCCTTTCCTGCTGCCCACCAGCCTGTACCCAGTTTGGTAGCAGCGGTCACGACGGACAGCAGCAGTGCTGCAGGCAGGATTGGCCACATGTCCGCAGGATCGATGGCCAGGCCGAAGGTCACAAAGAAGATCGCTGCAAAGAGATCGCGCAGCGGGCTCAAAACGTGCCGGGCACGGTCGGCAAAGTGCTGGGGAATCGCTATGCCCACCAGGAAAGCGCCGACTGCCGCACTGGCGCCCATCCCCTCGGCCACGCCGGCAACGGCCAATGTAATGCCGAGGAGGCGCAACATGACCTGTTCATTCTGGGGATGAGACAGCAGACGTCCCATCCGGTACCCGGCCTTGCGTGCCGCGACAAGGGCGAGCGTCACGGCGCTTGCGGCCAGGGCAACTCCCCCGGCTGCCTGCCAGGCTCCGCCGCCGGCAAGAACCACAACCAGGATTGGAAGGAACAGCGCCATGGCGATGTCCTCCAAAACCAGTATCGACAGCACCGCCGGCGTCTCCCGATTTCCCAACCGGCCCAGGTCATTCAACAGCCTGGCGATGATGCCGGACGAGGATATCCAGGTGACTCCCCCAAGTGCCATAGCCGCCTGCCACGGCAGCTGCAGCACCAGTCCCAACAGGAACCCGGGTACCGCGTTCAGCAGGAAATCGATCAAACCCGAGACCCGATGCCGCTTGAGGCTGTACATCAGCTCGGCCGCGGAGAACTCGAGCCCCAGCAGGAGCAGCAAAAGGACGATGCCGATCTCCCCCGCGGTTTCCACAAAGGGCCCCGCTGCATGCACCGGCAGCAGCCCGTCCTCTCCGAACGGCAACCCGGAAAGGAGGTAAAACGGGACCGGTGAAAGGCCAAGCCTGTGTGCCAGGAACCCGAGCCCGGAGAGGACGGTGAACAGCACTCCCAGTTCGATCAGGAGGAGCGACAGGTGTGTCACGTTCAGGTGGCGGTCGGCGCATTGATGAGAGCTTCGAGTGCGGCCAGCCCATCGGCCGACCCCAGGGCTATCAGGTCATCGTTGGCTAAGAGATGCTCTTGTGGGGTGGGGCCCGTGATCACGCGCTCCCCGCGTATGATCGCCACGATTGAGCACCCCGTCCGGCTGCGGGCCTTGCTGTCCCCCAGCGGCCGGCCCGCATACGGTGAGTTGGGCCGAACGGCGAAGCGGCTCGTTTCCAATCCCGGGACCTCCCGGGAGAGATCCGCAAAGCGTTGCATGATCCGGGGCGCGCCCAATAGCTCGGCCAGCTGTAACGCTTCTTCCGGTTCCAATTGGAGCTTGCTGACTGCCCGGTCCGGATCGGCTTCGTCAAAGGTCAGGATGTCGGCGCCGCCATTCCGGTCTATCACCAGGGAAAAATTGACGTTGGTCCTCGTCTTCAGGTCATATCGCATGCCGACGCCGGGGAGCATGGTTTCGACGATTTCCACAGCACGATCCTAGGTTGAAGGCCGATATTACCCGGCCCACAACGGCACAGACCCCGGAGTGCAAAGCGGCCTTGCCGAAGATCAGGCCGATGGATTCTGATCGGTTGCGGGCCCTGCCGGAGATGCAAGCGCGTCTCCGTGTCGGCTACGGTATCCCGTTTTGCAGTCCGGTGGGACCCCTGGATGCGGTCATCTCCGCAGCCGAAGCTGACCAACCTGGATGACTTTCCGTCACCGTGCCGCGTCCGCCCCCACGGAAGGTCCCGCGAGCCGTGGCGATCTTTCGCCAAGCCCGCCTGTGGTGAACACTAAACAGCATGCGAACCTTTGGCGTGGAGGAAGAGCTGCTTTTGGTGGACGCCAAGACCGGCGCCCTAGCGTCCGTCTCGGAACAACTGCTCCGGGAGCAGGGACACCCTGCGACGCTGGATGCACCCGCGGATACTGCGTCCCGCGGCGGCTACAAGGGCAGCCTGATGTCGGAGGTCAAGCAGGAGCAGCTCGAAGCGGTGTCGGCCCCGTACAAGGATCTGCAGGACCTGGCCGCGGGGATCAGGGCCGGGCGCGAGGAGGCCGACCGACAGGCGCGGCCTTTTGGCGCCAGGGCTGCGGCATTGGGCACCTATCCCCTGCCCGCCACCACCAGCCTCGTGCCGCGCCCGCGATACCAGGCCATGGAATCCCGGTTCGGGATGACCTTGCGCGAACAACTGACGTGCGGGTTCCACGTGCACGTCTCCGTGGCCTCCGATGAGGAAGCCGTTGCCGTGCTTGACCGGATCCGCGTCTGGCTGCCGGTCCTGCTCGCGCTGAGCACCAACTCCCCCTTCTGGCAAGGCGTGGATAGCGGCTACGCCAGCTTCCGCTACCAGGTCTGGAAACGGTGGCCCACCGCCGGGCCGACCGGCATCTTCGGCTCCGCCGATGCCTACCACCAACTGTTGGGGATGCTGCTCGAGTGCGACGTGCTGCTGGACAAGGGGATGATCTATTTCGACGCGCGGCTTGGTCAACGGCATCCGACGGTCGAGATCCGCGTGGCCGACGTATGCCTGCAAGCGGAACACGCCGCCGCCGTTGCCGCCTTGTGCCGGGCCCTGGTGGAGACGGCTGCCCGGCAATGGAGCGACGGCAGCCCGCCGCCTCCGGTACCGGCGGAGCTGCTGCGTCTTGCTTCCTGGCGGGCCAGCAGGTCGGGACTGGAAGAAGAACTGCTCCACCCCTTGAAGGGCGACCGCGCCCCGGCCCGAAACGTGGTCGCCGCCCTGCTCGAACATGTCGGACCCGTGTTGGCGGAAACGGACGATCTGGATCCCATACGGGCCGTCGTCGAGGGAATCCTTCGCGACGGGACCGGCGCGGCAAGGCAGCGGGGAGTCCTCGCGCGCCAGCACAGACTCACGGACGTCGTCTTCGATGCCGTCAGGAACACGCACCTTGCGGCCGGCATCCTGTGAGCTCCCCGCTGGCGGGAGCACCCGGAAGGGACTCCGGGCGCAAAGGGCGCTAGCCGGCGTCGTAAGCGCGCTGCAGTTCGCCGATGTCGATCTTCCTCATCTGCAGCATGGCTTCCATGGCACGTTGCGCCTTCTGCGGATCCGGCCCGCCGATCAGCCGCGGCAGCACCGAGGGAATGATCTGCCAGGACAACCCGTACTTGTCCTTGAGCCATCCGCATTGGCTCTCGGCACCGCCGTCGGCGGTCAGCGCGTCCCAGAGCCGGTCGACCTCCGCCTGGTCCTCACAGTCCACCTGCAGGGACACGGCCTCATTAAACGTGAACTGGGCTCCCCCATTCAGGGCCGTGAAGGACTGGCCGTCCAACTCGAACTCTACGGTCAGCACCTGGCCTTCCGACCCCGGACCGGTCTCGCCGTAGTGCGACACGTCGAGGATCTTCGAGTTTTTGAACAACTGGACGTAGAACTGTGCCGCCTCTTCGGCCTCGCTGTCGAACCACAGGCACGGCGTGATCTTCTGCATGATGGGCTCCTCCCCTATGTCAGGCGTACCGGAACCGCCCTCGGGCGTCCATGAATCGGGTACTTCAACGTGCACCGGGCGGACCGGCGGCTGGGCGAGATGCCTCAGGCTCAGCCAGGGGCAGCGGCCAGCAGCAGGGTCGTGGCGTCGGTGCCACCCGGGTCTATCACCTTCAGGCGGCACCCCTCCCCTTCGGGGGCCGCATAACCGGGAAGCCGCTTGCTTTCACTGCAGCGGTGAAGCTCCTCCAGGGCGGCAGCTTCAATCCGGGCATTCTGGAGGTTGATGGTGACGCCCCGCCCGGGCGCAAGCGCGCTGGTGCGGCGAACCAACGAATACAGCGCCACAATGTTTCGGGTTGTCACGTGCCCGCGCACTTCGATATTGGCGGATTCCCGATCGATATCCAGCCGGACGACCACTCGCAGTTTGGGATCCATGCTTTGTCCCCTCAAGAGTTCCCCATGGCCGCTCCTTGACCGGTGATCATCATAAGAGGACGAATGTGGCGTGGGCAACAGACCGCGGGGAATATTTCGTGGGGACGGAACGCGGGCCCTGCAGGGGGCGGCGGCACCACCGGGCGGGACCGTGCTTTCTATTACGGACTGCGCCGCTGACCCGGCGCCGCCCGCTTGGCCGGGAATGCCCAGGCGTCGCCTGCGCTCAGCGCAGGAGAACCGCGATGCCGGTAGCGGCCGCGGCCCACAGCACGCTCGCGAAGGTGCCCAGGATAAAGCGCTCGGCCGCCCCGGACTGACCGAGTTCCGAATACCGGCCCAGGCCTTTTACTGCGAGGACAACTGCCAATCCTTCCGGCCACTCGGCCAGCAGGGTGGCCGCGATGGCCGTCCGCTCGAGAACCCCGATCCAGGCCCCTCCGCGAAGCACAGGGGATGCTTCGGGGTCGGTGTGGTTGTCCGGGTGCGAGGCATTGAACGACAACCGCAGGATGGTCACGGTGGCCGGGCCACCGCCGATCGCGGCGGCCGCCACGCCCAGCGCATAGGCTGCCGGGCCCAGGCCGCCGGACCCCAGGACCGCCAACAATCCCGCAATGCCCAGGAGCAGCAGCGACACGGCGCTGGCGGCGTACAGCCAACGGTTGCCCCGCCCCTGGAACCGCTCGAAGTACATGGGCGCCGCCACGGCCGCGGCCACGCAGAGCGCGAGCAGTGCCATGACGCTCATCGGTCGGCCCCTTCCAGCAACGCTTGTGCCGCCAACCGTGCGCGTCGCCACTCCGGCCAGAGCCCACTATGCAGCCTGCTGGAGACGGCCTGCTGTGTGATTCCCAGCCGGTCGGCGATTTGCTGCTGGGTGAGTCCTTCATCACTGAGCATCCCGGCTTCGGTCGCCTGCCTGCTGCGCTTCCGCGCCACCGACACCAGCAACTGCAGCACCGCTTCGGCATGGCCGGCCTCCTCGCGGGCACCGGAGACGGCGACGTTGCCCGGCGCTGTCTTGGCCGCGGTCACCGCTTCGCGTGCGCGCTCGAAGGCCTCGCCGGAACCCGCGCGGGTAGACGCCGGCAACGGAGTAACGACCCCGCCCACGCCTATTCCCACGCTCCAGTGGTTGCTGACCGCCAGGTCCAGGGCAAGACCAGCCGCCACGGCAGCGTCGGCGACGACCGCCTGCATCTCGTCGCCGGCGGTGCGTTCGAAACCGCGCACCAGCGGACGGGACGGGTCCTCATTCAGGGCGCCGAGCGCGCCCTCGACGAGGTCCACGTGCCGGCGGGAGCGCCGCTGATCGACCGTCAACACATACATACAAATCTGCTTCCTTGTGGCTCAGGCAACAAGTATGCAGGGTTGTAGGCGCGGATGCAACCTTACTGCTCCACCGGCTGGTGGCTGACTAGCCCTAGGAGATTGCCTTCGGAGTCGCGGATGAACCCCATCCACTCATCCATGCCGGCAGGTCCCAGGGCGTCATCGGCATGCCGGAAGATGATGTGTGGTTCCTCGACAACCGCAATCCCCCGGGCGCGCAGTTCCTCGATCCGGTCCCGCACCGAGTCGACCTGCAGGTACAATAGGGCGGCCGGCGCGCCCACCTCCAGCAGCAGTCGCACGCCGTCGAGATCGAAGAACACCAAGCCCGGAGGGTCGAAGACCCCGGCCGGCGGATAACCGAGCAGGTCGGTGTAGAAAGCGGTGGCCCGCTCGAGCTCATGCACACCGAGCGCAGCCTGTGCCAACTTCATGGATACCGCTCCTCCCCCTCCGCCGCCCGGCTTCGCCCCCTGCCCGACTGCCGCGGACGGCGTCGGCCCCCGGCCGGCTCGTCCTCGCATCGTACGCCCGTGCGTGCCCGATAGTGTGGAGGGGTGACTGAAACATCGCCCCGGCTCCGCGCGGGCATCCCGTTGGCGGCCGCATCGATCGCCCTGGACCTGGCCGCCGTCGTCATTTTTGCGGCGGCGGGCCGAAACACGCACGAACACGGAATGGCCCTGGCCGGAATCCTGATTACCGCGAGCCCGTTCCTGGCCGGGGCCCTCGTGGGCTGGCTGGCCGCGCGCGCCTGGCGCCGGCCGGCCGCCCTCTGGCCGACCGGGGTCGCCGTCTGGCTGGCCGCAGTGGCCCTGGGGCTCACCCTGCGCGGCCTGGCGGGCGGCGGGCTCGCGCT
The DNA here is from genome assembly GCF_059090765.1 of Arthrobacter sp. Cza30. NCBI lineage: Bacteria > Bacillati > Actinomycetota > Actinomycetes > Micrococcales > Micrococcaceae > Arthrobacter > Arthrobacter sp. Cza30. The sequence goes on from NZ_JBNHGA010000006.1 coordinate 392,726, forward strand.
GTCCTTCCAGATCGTGGCCTTCCTGGTCCTCGGCGCCCTGCTGTTGGGGTGGCGGGCGGCCGCCGCACTGTTCATCAAACTACGTTTCGCCCGACGGGTGGAATAACCTCGGATAGAGGGAAGAACACCCAGTTCCAGCAGAAAGGCAGTGCAGTGGCTACAGCATTCGTTCTCATCCGCACCGATGCGACCCGGATTCCGGAGTGCGCCCAGGAGATCTCCGAGATCGAGGGCATCAGCGAGGTCTATTCGGTCACCGGCGAATGGGATTTGATCGCCGTCGCCCGGGTCGCCAAGCACGACGAGCTGGCCGATGTCATCGCCGACCGGCTCTCGAAGGTCCAGGGCGTGCAGGCAACGACCACTCACATCGCCTTCCGCGCCTATTCCAAGCATGACCTGGATGCAGCCTTCTCGCTCGGGTTCGAGCACTAGGCTTCGCGCGCGCAGACAAAGTGCCCCGGACAATCTGTCCGGGGCACTCCTTGTTAAGCTGTTGCGGCCCACGCGCGGGCCGGGAAGTCAGCGGGTAGCGTCGATCCAGCGCTGCAGCGCTTCGGCCGCGGCACCGCTGTCGATGGCTTCCTCGGCCCGTTCCAAACCGGCGGCCAGCCGCTCCAGCAGCGGGGCGTCGGCTGTTGCCTCGTTGGCCACCAGGGCGGCGGCCGCGTTGAGGACGACGGCGTCGCGCACCGGCCCCTTGTCCCCCGCGAGCACGCGGCGCACCACTTCGGCATTCGCGGCGGCGTCGCCGCCGCGCAGGTCGTCCAGCGTTGCCCGGGGGATGCCGAGGTCCAGCGGGTCCAGGTCGTGTTCCGTCACCGCGCCTCCGCGCACCTCCCATACCGACGAGGGGCCCGTGGTGGTCAGCTCATCCAGGCCGTCCCCGCCGCGGAAGACCAGCGCGCGGATGCCCCGGGCGGCCAGCACGCCGGCGATGAGCGGCGCCAGCCGGGCATCGGCAACGCCGATGGCGGCCGCCGTGGGATTCGCCGGGTTAGTCATGGGACCCATGAAATTGAAGGCCGTGGCCACGCCGAGTTCCGCGCGCACCGCGCCCGCATAGCGCATGGAGGGGTGGAACACCTGCGCGAAGCAGAACGTGATCCCCGCTTCGACGGCGGTTTGTGCCACGCGGTCCACCGGGAGGTCCAGGCGCACACCGAGGGCTTCGATCACATCGGCAGAACCGGACGACGACGACGCGGCGCGGTTTCCGTGCTTGACGATCCGAGCCCCGGCCCCCGCGCACACCAGGGCGGCCATGGACGAGATGTTGACGGTGTTCTGCCGGTCCCCGCCGGTGCCGACGATGTCCAGCTTCTCCCCCGGGATGTCGATCGGCCGGGCGTTGCCGACCATGGCCTCCACCAGGCCGGTCAGCTCATCGACTGTCTCCCCCTTCGCCCGCAGCGCGACCAGGAAGCCGGCCATCTGCGCGTCGGAGGCCCCGCCGGACATGATCGTGTTCATCGCCCACTGGGTTTGGGCCGCAGTGAGGTCCTGCCGGGAGATCAGGGCAGAGATCAGTTCAGGCCAGGTGGGTGTGTTCTGAGCGTTGGGTTCGGTCGTCACTTCACTAGGTTATCTACGTTTTGTAGAAACTTCCGGATTGTTAACTTCCGCGCCGTTCCGCGGAATCCAGCGGTTCAGGAACCGGAACGCGGCGCCACGCGTTCAAATGCATTGGTGAAGTAGGCAGATTTATAGACATAATGGCCTTGTGACAACTGCAACCCATGCCCCCAGTACCCCGGCGCATCCAACGCTGAATCGCCCCAACCTGGTTTCCGTCGGAACCGTTGTGTGGCTCTCCAGCGAGCTGATGTTCTTTGCCGGCCTTTTCGCTATGTACTTCACCCTCCGCGCCACCTCCGGCGAGATGTGGGCGATGGAAACCGCGAAGTTGAATGTTCCGTTTGCGCTGGCCAACACCATCATCCTGGTGTCCAGCTCCTTCACCTGCCAGTACGGCGTCTTCGCCGCAGAGCGCTTGCAGGCCCGCCGCTCCGGCGGGCTCTTCAATGTCGCCAAGTGGGGCATGGTCGAATGGTTCCTGCTGACATTCTTCCTCGGCGCCATCTTCGTCTCCGTCCAGGCCTACGAATACGCGATGCTCGTCTCCGAAGGCGTCTCGATGTCCTCGAATTCCTACGGTTCGGCGTTCTACATCACCACCGGCTTCCACGGCCTCCACGTCACAGGCGGCCTCATCGCTTTCCTGCTGATCATCGGCCGCGCCTACGTCGCCAAGAAGTTCGGCCATTTCGAAGCCACGTCGGCCATCGTCACGTCGTACTACTGGCACTTCGTCGACGTCGTGTGGATCGCTCTCTTCATCATCATCTACTTCCTTAAGTAGACGGCAGAAAGGTCCGCGCCTCGCTGCGGACCAGCCGGCCGAACATCTACGCACACGCACCGCAAAGTTAGGAACCAACAAGTGAAGGCACTCTCCCAGAGGCGACGACATCCCCTGGCGGCCGTTGCCCTGCTGCTCATGGGACTGCTCGTCACCGGCGGACTGTACGCCGTTGCCGGGAACGTCAACGAGGCCAAGGCCCAAACCACCACCTTTTCCGCGCAGGACATCGAAGAGGGCGAGAAGCTCTTCGTGGCGAACTGCGCAACTTGTCACGGAATCGGTGCTGTCGGGGCCCCGGAGGGTGCGCACGGCAACCAGGCCGGTCCGTCGCTGATCGGCGTCGGCGCCGCAGCCGTGGACTTCCAGGTAGGAACCGGCCGTATGCCCATGCAGATGTCCGGCCCCCAGGCAATGGAAAAGCCGAACCAGTTCAACGAAGAGCAGACCATGCAGCTGGCGGCTTACGTAGCCTCCCTCGGTGCCGGTCCCGCGATTCCGTCGGATGAATTCCTCGACGTCTCCCAGGGTGATCCTGCCGCCGGCGGCGAGATCTTCCGGGTCAACTGCGCCATGTGCCACAACGCCGCCGCAGCAGGTGGTGCCCTGACGCGCGGCAAGTTCGCGCCGGCGCTTGCCGGCGTCAGCGAAGCGCACATCTACGAGGCCATGGCCACCGGTCCGCAGAACATGCCGGTGTTCAGCGACGCGAACATCTCCCCGGAGGAGAAGCGCGACGTCATCGCCTTCCTGAAGACCATCGAAGAGCAGCCCTCCCCCGGTGGGTTCGCCCTTGGCGGGCTCGGCCCCGTGTCCGAGGGCCTGCTGATGTGGACGCTTGGATTGGGCGTGGTCATCGCGTTCACCATCTGGCTGACCCAGCGGTCTTCCTAACCTTCGCTTCCGGCGGCCCCAACGGGCCGCCGGAGAAGCGCCAACAGTCATTAATGAGTTTTGAACTATTTAGAGAAGGATGAGAGGGATCATGGGCGACCATAGTCACGGCAGTCCGAACACCTCGGGCACCGTTGCTACGGCTGGTCAGAGCGACGTGGAGAAGTTTCAGGATCCTGGACTCCCCCCGCACCGCCCGCGCCGTGCCGACAAAGATCCCCGGGCGGAAAAGCGAGCCGAACGCCAGGTTGCGATACTCTTCGTAATCTCCATCATCGGCACCGTACTTTTCTTCGTCGGGTACTTTGGCATCCGCTTGGATGACACCACCGCAACGCTGCGACTGCAGAACTTCACCCTCGGCATGGGCACCGCTTTTGCCATGCTGGGCATTGGCGTGGGCATTGTCCACTGGGCCAAGACCCTCATGCCGGACCACGAGATCGTTGAAGAGCGCCACGAGGTCCGCACCGAGGAAGACCGCAAGGACGCCGAGCAGATCATCGGCCAGGTCCTGGACGAATCCGGCATCTCCCGCCGTCCGCTGATCCGCAACACCCTGATCGGCGCCGGCGTGCTGGCTATCCTGCCGGCCATCGGCATTTTCCGCGACCTGTCCAAGGACCTGAACCCGGAGGTGCTGCGGCACACCATGTGGGACGCAGGTGTCCGGTTGACCCGCGACCCCAGCGGCACCCCGATCAAGGCCTCGGATGTCACCATTGGTTCCGCGTTCCACGTCATCCCCGAGGGGCTCAACGAGGCCGAGCACAAGCTCGAGGAGAAGGCCAAGGCGGTCGTCCTCTTGATGCGCCTGAATCCCGACGTCCTCCAGGTCTCCCCAGGTCGCGAAGACTGGAACTACAATGGCATCGTTGCGTACTCCAAGATCTGCACTCACGTTGGCTGCCCGGTGGCGCTGTACGAACAGCACACGCACCACCTGCTCTGCCCTTGCCACCAGTCGACCTTCGATGCGGCACAGGAATGCAAGGTTGTGTTCGGCCCGGCCGCACACGCCCTTCCCCAGCTGCCGATCAGCGTCGACGACGAGGGCTACCTGATCGCCACAAGCGATTTCCATGAACCTGTCGGACCTAGCTACTGGGAGCGTGGCTAAGCATGAGCGCTTCAACTGATACCTACGTACCCAAGACGCGGGCCGGACGGATCACCAACTTCGTCGATACCCGCGTCGGCGGTTCGGGGATCGTCAAGGAATTCGGCCGGAAGATCTTCCCCGACCACTGGTCCTTCATGTTCGGCGAAGTGGCACTGTACTCCTTCGTCATCCTGCTGCTCACCGGAACGTTCCTGACGTTCTTCTTCGATCCTTCGATGGCTCATACCACATACGACGGACCGTATGTGCCGCTCAAGGGCGTCGAAATGTCCGTCGCCTACCAGTCCACCCTGGAGATCTCGTTCGAGATCCGCGGCGGCCTGTTCATGCGCCAGCTGCACCACTGGTCTGCGCTGCTGTTCGTTGCCTCGGTCTCTTTCCACATGCTGCGCGTGTTCTTCACGGGTGCGTTCCGCCGCCCGCGTGAGCTGAACTGGGTTGTCGGCTGCGTCCTGTTGATCCTGGCCCTGGCTGCCGGCTTCACCGGCTACTCCCTGCCGGACGACCTGCTCTCCGGTAACGGCCTGCGCATCATCGACGGCGTCATCAAGGCAATCCCGCTGGTTGGTACCTACATTTCGCTGCTGCTGTTCGGCGGCGAGTTCCCGGGTACGGACATCGTGGGCCGCCTGTACGTGCTGCACATCCTGCTGGTCCCGGCCTTGATCCTCCTGATGATCGCCGTCCACCTGTTCATGGTTGTCGTGCACAAGCACACCCAGTACCCCGGCCCCGGCCGTTCCGAGACCAACGTCGTCGGCTTCCCGATTGGCCCGGTCTACGCGGCCAAGGCAGGCGGCTTCTTCTTCGTTGTCTTCGGCATCCTGGCCGTCATTGCGGCGAACTTCCAGATCCTGGCGATCTGGGACTACGGCCCCTACGACCCCTCCCCCGTTTCGGCCGGTACCCAGCCTGACTGGTACATCGGCTGGGTGGACGGCGCGCTGCGCCTGATGCCCGGCGTGGGCGAGTTCGTGATCTTCGGCCGGACCATTTCGCTGAACGTGCTCCTCCCGGCCCTCGGCCCGGCCGCCCTGCTGTTCACCGTGATGTTCGCCTGGCCGTGGATCGAAAGCTGGGTGACCAAGGACACCCGCGAGCACCACATCCTGGACCGCCCGCGCAACGTCCCGTTCCGCACCGCCACCGGCGTCGCCGGCATCGTCTTCTACTCGGTGATGTGGGCAGCTGCCAGCTCCGACTTGATCGCCACGCACTTCCACGTGTCGCTCAACGACGTGACGTACTGGCTGCGTGCGCTGTTCTTCCTGGGCCCGATCCTCGGCTTCATCGTCACGCGCCGCATTTGCCTGGCGCTGCAGCGCAAGGACCGGGAGATCGCCCTCCATGGCCGGGAGACCGGACGCATTGTCCGCCTGCCGCATGGTGAGTTCATCGAGGTCCACGAGCCGCTGAACGAGTACAAGCAGTACCGGCTGGTCAGCTACGAGTCGCCCGAGGTGATCCCGGCGCAGCCGAACAGGGCTGGCCACGTCAAGCGCTCCGAGAAGCTGCGCGGCGCCTTGTCCCGGTTCTTCTTCGAAGACCGTGTGGCACCGGTTACCCCGGCCGAGCTGGAGGCTGCACACAGCCACCACGCCGAGGTTGAGGCACCCGCCGAGAAGGCGGAAGTCACCGCCCGCTAAGGCAATAACCGCACAGAGAATGGCCCCGGACCTGGTCCGGGGCCATTCTCTTTTGACTCGCCCCTTTGCCTCGCCGCCGGTGAGGCACCCTGCGTCTACCGAGCTGCTGCGCTCCCCCGGCGCTGCCGCCACTGGGGCATTGCGGCGGTTCCAGGGGTCGTGTGCGGCCGCAGCAAGCGGCCTGGGTTGTCGGGTACGTCCAGCGGCGCCTAGTGCCACGGGCGGGCCGGTGTGCCCCCGACAAACGGGGCTATCGGCGACGGCGGTCATTGCCCCTTGCCGGCATGTGCGGCTACGCGCGAGGCCGTCCGCCCACTGCAGGGCTTGTACGGCGGACGACGATAGGCTGGCGGCGCGGGCGGCCTCCAGCGGCCCTCTGGCGCCCTTAAAAGCGCTTGACGTTGTAGGAACGCGGCGCGCGTCCCCCGGGCCGTTGCAGCGGCACCCACAGCTTGTAGCGGTCCGCGCGGTAATACGAGATCGAGAAGTCGACCATGGTCTTGGAGACGTAGGCATGCCGCTGGATCTTCAGCAGCGGCGATCCGATGTCCACGCTCAGGAGCCGCGCGATGGAGGGCTGGGCTGCGGTTGCCTCGATGGTGTCCTCTCCCCACTCCATGATCAGTCCGTAGCGTTCGCTCAGGATGTTGTACAGCGACGACGGCGGCCCCTCGTCGAGGATCCCGGGCACCCGCTGCGCCGGAATGAAGTTTTCGTCCACGCTCATCGGTTCGGCGTCCGCCAGCAGCAGGCGGCGGAAGCGCACCACGGGCTGCCCCTCCTCGATCTGCAACTCGCGGGCGACCAGCGGGGTGGCGCCGATCTGCTCGAAGCTGAGGACACGGGCATCGGGAACCATGCCGCGGCGTTGCATCTCTTCGCTGTAGGAGGTGAGCTTGACCTGCAGGTCCAGCTTCGGCTGCCGCACGAAGGTCCCCAGGCCGACAATGCGTTCGAGCACCTGTTCGGCGACGAGGGAGTCGATCGCCTGGCGTACGGTCATCCTCGCCACGCCGAAGCGTTCGGCCAGCTCCCTCTCCGAGGGAAAAGCGGCCCCGGGTTCGCAGCGTTCCTGGGCATGCCTGCGCAAAATGTCCCTGAGCTGGACGTGTTTCGCGGTACGGGAGGAGCCATCGAGCCCACCCTCGATCGCGGCGGCGTTCACGGACATGCGGCCTCCTGTTCAGCCGGTTGCATTCACCCATTCTATCGGTCTAGACCAGCGTCCCGGCGCCCGGCCGGCCCCGCGGGTACGCGAAAGGGTCCGGAACCTCACGGTTCCGGACCCTTTCGTCGGGTAGCTGCGGGTATTAGTGCGCGTGGTCCCCGCGGCTGTATTCGTAGACCCAGCCGATGATGGCCACCGTGGTCAGGCCGACTGAGATGTAGACGATCCACCAGCCGACCGCCAGGCCCATGAATCCAGTGGCGGCACCGAGACCCAGCACGATGGGCCACCAGCTCCACGGGCTGAACATGCCCTGCTCGCCGGCACCCTCATGGATTTCGGCGTCTACCCGGTCCTCCGGACGGGCACCGATGCGCCGCGCCGTGAACCAGAGGTAACCGCCAATCATCAGGGACAGTCCGGCCGTCAGGTACAGCGCCAGCCAGCCGACGGGCTCCTCCCAGTTCCCCATGTAGCCGTAGACGGTGGCAACGAGGGCGAAGAACGGCGCAAGCGCAATGAATAGCCAGGCTTCAATCTTCACAGTTATGCGTCCTTCTGGTCAGCGGGACCGGCCATCTGGGCCACCGGTGCCGGAGTCGTCGGGGTGTGCCGCGGCGCCAGCTCCGGGTGGTGCAGGTCCAGCGCGGGGCGCTCCGACCGGATGCGGGGCAGCGAGGTGAAGTTGTGCCGCGGCGGCGGGCAGGAGGTCGCCCACTCAAGCGAAGCACCGAAGCCCCAGGGGTCGTCGACCTCGACCTTCTTGCCGTTGCGCCAGGTGATGTAGACGTTCCAGAAGAACGGGATCATCGAGGCGCCCAACACGAAGGATGCCACCGTGGAGAACTGGTTCATCGCGGTGAACCCGTCTTCCGGCATGTAGTCGGCGTAGCGACGGGGCATGCCCTCGACGCCGAGCCAGTGCTGGATGAGGAAGGTGCCGTGGAAGCCCAGGAACAGCATCCAGAAGTGGATCTTGCCGAGGCGCTCGTTGAGCATCTTGCCGGTCCACTTGGGCCACCAGAAGTAGAAGCCCGCGAACATCGCGAACACGACCGTACCGAAGACCACGTAGTGGAAGTGCGCCACCACGAAGTAGGTATCGGAGACGTGGAAGTCCAGCGGCGGCGACGCCAGGATGATGCCGGTCAGGCCGCCGAACAGGAAGGTGGCCAGGAAGCCCAGGCTCCACAGCATAGGCGTCTCGAAGGTGATCGATCCGCGCCACATGGTGCCGATCCAGTTGAAGAACTTCACCCCGGTTGGCACCGCGATGAGCATCGTCATGAAGGCGAAGAACGGCAGCAGCACCGAGCCGGTGACGTACATGTGGTGGGCCCACACCGTCACTGACAGCGCCGCGATGGCGATCGTGGCGTAGACCAGGCCCTTGTAGCCGAAGATCGGCTTGCGGCTGAACACCGGGAAGATCTCGGAAACGATGCCGAAGAACGGCAGGGCGATGATGTAGACCTCGGGGTGGCCGAAGAACCAGAACAGGTGCTGCCAGAGGATGGCGCCGCCGTTCTCCGGGTTGAAGATGTGCGCGCCCAAGCGCCGGTCGGCACCGAGGGCGAACAGCGCGGAGGCCAGGGGCGGGAAAGCCATCATGACGAGGATGGCGGTAACCAGCGTGTTCCAGGTGAAGATCGGCATGCGCCACATGGTCAGGCCGGGGGCGCGCATGGTGATGATCGTGGTGATGAAGTTGACCGAACCGAGGATGGTGCCGAAGCCGGACAGCGCCAAACCAAAGACCCACAAGTCCCCGCCGACTCCCGGGGAGAAGGTGGTGTTGGACAACGGTGCATAGGCGAACCAGCCGAAGGAAGCGGCGCCCTGCGGGGTGATGAAGCCGGCCACCGCGATGATGCTGCCGAACAGGAAGAACCAGAAAGCCAGCGCGTTCAGGCGCGGGAACGCTACGTCGGGGGCGCCGATCTGCAGCGGCATGATGACGTTGGCGAAGCCGGCGAACAGCGGCGTGGCGAACATCAGCAGCATCACCGTGCCGTGCATGGTGAACAGCTGGTTGTACTGTTCCTTGGTCTGCAGGATCTGCATTCCGGGCTCGAACAGTTCGGCACGGATGACCAGGGCCATCACGCCACCGAGGCAGAAGAAGATGAACGACGCGATCAGGTACATGTACCCGATGGTCTTGTGATCCGTGGAGGTGATCCAGTTGACGACGATGCGCCCCTTGGACACCGGCACGACGCGCGGAGCTACCGTGGTAGCCCGGTCGTCAGCTGTGTATTCGTACGTTGACACTTGTGGCCCTCGCTCCTTTACTCAGACGCTTCAGCGTAGGGGTTGCGGTCGTACTCTTCGCCAAGCTGGCCGTCCTTGAGCCGCGCCATCTGAGCGTCGAATTCAGCCTCGGAGACCACCGCGACACGGAAGAGCATTTCGGAGTGGTACTCGCCACACAGCTCGGCGCACTTGCCGTCGTAGATGCCCTCACGGGTGGGGGTGAAGTTCAGGTAGTTGGTCTTGCCCGGGATCATGTCCACCTTCTGCAGGAAGGCGGGGACCCAGAACGAGTGGATGACGTCGCGGGAGTTGATCTGCAGCTCCACGCTCTGGTTCACCGGCAGGTACAGCGTGGGCAGGGTCTCCGGGACGCCGGTCTCGCCGGTCAGGTGGGCCTGCACGCCGGCAAAGTACTTGTCCTGCTTGACGTAGTTGAAGTCCCAGGCCCACTGCTTGCCGCGCACGTCGACGACGACGTCGGGGTTGTCCACCCGCTCGGTGATGTTGGACGTGGTCTTGTCCGTGAAGTAGAAGAAGACCATGACCATGACCACGGGAACCGCGGTGTAGAAGATCTCCAGCGGCAGGTTGTAGCTCAGCTGGCGCGGGTAACCCGTTTCGTCCTTGCGGCGGCGGTACGCGATAATGCACCAGAGGATCAGGCCCCAGGTCACGACTCCGACGGCCAGCGCGGCGATCCATCCGTTGACCCACAAATCAATGATTTCGGGCGTGTGGTTGGTAACGTCCCGCTCGGTGGGCAACCAACCCAAACGGACTTCTTCTGAACATCCCGTCAACAACAACGCACCGAGTGCACCCAGACCTGTAGCCTTGGCGATTTTGGCGCGTCGACTGCCGGTTCGAACCTGCGAACTCACAGACGGCCCTTCCTCTTTGTTTCGTGCAAGTGATGCGGCCATGGCAGAGCTGAGCTTGGCCGCATATCCAGTTTTACTACTCACTGTAGAGCTTACCCGCCCACATGACTTCCATGTGACAGGCTCCCCCGTGCGTCGGCCGTTCCGGCGGCCGGAGAGCGCCCTGCAGGCCCTTAGTGGAAGGAGTCTCCACAGGCGCAGGAGCCACCGGCATTCGGATTGTCGATGGTGAAGCCCTGCTTGGAAATCGTGTCCTCGAAGTCGATCGAGGCGCCCGAGAGGTAAGGAACGCTCATCTTGTCGACGACGACCTCGACCCCGTCGAAATCACGGACAGCGTCCCCGTCGAGCATCCGCTCGTCGAAGTACAGCTGGTAGATCAGGCCGGAGCATCCGCCCGGCTGTACGGCAACGCGCAGGCGCAGATCCGTGCGGCCTTCCTGTTCCAGGAGGCTGCGGACCTTTCCGGCGGCGACGTCGGTCAAAGCCACTTCATGCGTGGGCAGTTCTGCCGCTTCGGGTGCCGTGGTGGGGGCGGACGAGTTGGTCGTTGCGCTCATTGCACTTCCTTATCTATTTCGGGCCGTCCGGTGACCTGCTGCTATTACTCAGTGGTGCGTCGGGCTTCCCATCCATCGTACGTCTGGTGGGCCGAAATGGGATAACTCTCCCCCGCCTCCAGCCTGGCCCGAACAGGCCTAGAGTCTTTCGCTGTTCAACCGTGCCAGGAGCAGGGCCTGGGCCAGGACCGCATTGCGGAAGTCGCCGAGATGCAGCGACTCGTTGGCCGAGTGCGCCCTCGAGTCGGGGTCTTCGACGCCGGTGATCAGGATCTGTGCCTCCGGATAGACTTCCGTGAGGTCGGCGATGAACGGGATGGAACCGCCCATGCCGGCCTCCACCGGCAGTGTGCCCCACGCCTGCTCCAGGGCCCACAGCGACGCCTGGGCCGCGGGCGCGGAGGTGTCGGTGGCGAACGCGTGGCCGCGCTCCCCCGGCACGAAGGTGGCGGCGGCGCCGAAGGGCGCATGGGCGGCAACGTGCGCGGCCACCGCTTCCATCGCCCGGTCCGGATCCTGTCCCGGTGCCAGCCGGAGGCTGATCTTGGCGCGGGCGGCGGGAATCAAGGTGTTGGACGCGAGCTCGACGCTGGGGGCGTCAAAGCCGATCACCGACAGGGCCGGCTTGTTCCAGAGCCGGTCGGCAATGCTGCCGGTGCCCGCGAGCCGCACGGACTCGAGCACCGACGAATCGCGGCGGAAGTCTTCTTCCGGATAGTCCACCGAGGCGGCGGGAGCCGAAACGAGGCCCTCGATGGCGACCGCCCCGTCGTCGTCGTGGAAGGTGGCGATCAGCCGGGACAGCAGCGTGGGCGCATCCAGCAGCGGCCCGCCGAACATGCCCGAATGGACGGCGTGTTCCAGCACCCGCAGCTCCACGGTGCCGTCCACCAGACCGCGCAGGCTGGTGGTCAGTGCCGGGATGCCGACCTTCCAGTTGCTGGAGTCGGCGACGATGATGGCGTCTGCCCGCAGCAGTTCGCGGTGTGTCTCGAGGAACGGGCGGAAGCTTGGCGAACCGGCCTCCTCCTCCCCCTCGAAGAACAACGTGATGCCGAGCCCGAAATCGTCGCCGAGGACCTCCAGCAGCGTACGCAGCGAGGCCAAGTGGACCATGATCCCGGCCTTGTCGTCGGCGGTTCCGCGCCCATAGAGGCGGCCGTCGATCTCGGTGGCCTTGAACGGTTCCGTCCGCCAGAGCGCCGGGTCCCCCGGCGGCTGCACGTCGTGGTGGGCATACAGCAGGACGGTCGGCTTGCCCGGCGCGGCCGGGCGGCGGGCCACGACGGCGGGGCCGCCGGCGGCCTCGCCGTTCGCCACGCTGAGGATCTGTACGTCCTCCAGGCCCAGCTCCCGGACCATGCCGGCTACGGCATCCGCGCTGCGCGCCAGGTCCTCCGGGTCGAAGGCCGGCCAGGCGATCCCCGGGATGGAAACCAGCTGTTCCAACGAGGAGATGGTGAGCCCCATGCCGGCGTCGACGGCGGCCGCAAGTTCGTCTACGTTCACATTGGTCATAGTCGACACCCTATCGCCCGGGCACCGTCGCGACGATGCCCCGTGGCTGCCCCGGCGGCGCGGGCCCCAAGGGGGACAACGGCCGTATGCGGTCCGGTATTCTTGACTGGTGTTCGGACGTAAAAAAGAGGCTCCCACGCCCCAGGAAACCATCGACCAGGCCAACGACGCCCAGCAGCCTCGATACGGCAAGGGCGCGCCCACGCCCCGGCGCAAGGACCAGGAAGCTGCGCGCAAGCGCCCCCTGGTCCCAAATGACCGCAAGGCCGCCAAGGAGGCCAACCGGGCCGCCATGGCGGATCAGCGGCTGAAGATGCGCGAGGCCATGAACACCGGCGACGAGCGCTTTCTGCCGCTGCGCGACAAGGGGCCGCAGAAGCGCTTCGTCCGCGACTTCGTGGACGCCCGCTGGGTGCTGGGCGAGTTCCTGATTGTCTTCGCCCTCATCTTCGTGGTCCTCAGCTTTATCCGCGACCTCAACGTCCAGGCGTTCATCCTGTTCGGCTTCTGGGTGCTGCTGGCGCTGGTCGCCATCGACGCCTTCATCCTCGGCCGCCAGCTCAAGAAGCGCCTGGCCGCCAAGTTTGGCGAGGTCGAGCGCGGGGCGGTCTGGTACGGCGTCATGCGCGGGCTGCAGCTGCGCCGGATGCGCCTGCCGAAGCCGCAGGTCAAGCGCGGCGAATACCCCGCCTGATCCAGGGGAGGGACCGGTCGAAGGGTCGGGAGCATCGCGGCTCCCGACCCTTTCGCATACCAAGGGTCGGGAGCATTGCGGCTCCCGGCCCTATTGCATGCCCTCGAGGCCCGGCCGGGCTCCGGATGGCTCGGCCCGGTTTCGGAATGACGCCGTGCAGGGCCGTTCAGCGCCGGCGCTTGGCCAGGCCGCGGTTGATGCGGCCGGCCCAGAAGGGCCCCTCGTACAGGAACGCCGTATAGCCCTGCACCAGGGTGGCACCGGCGTCCAGCCGCTGCTGCACGTCGCCGGCCGTCTCGACACCGCCGACGGATATCAGCGCCAGGTCGTCCCCGACGGCGGTGCGCAGCCGGCGCAGCACGTCGAGGGAGCGCTGCTTCAGCGGTGCGCCGGAGAGGCCGCCCTCGCCGCAGGCAGCGATCTTGCTTTGGTCCGAGACAAGACCCTCGCGGGAAACCGTCGTGTTGGTCGCGATGATGCCGTCCAGGTTCAGTTCCAGCGCGAGCCGGGCGACGTCGTCGATGTCCTCGTCGCTGAGGTCCGGGGCGATCTTCACCAGCAACGGGACATGGCGGCCGGCCGCGGAATCGGCGGTCTCCCCCACTGCCCGCAGCAGCGGTCGCAGCGTCTCCACGTTCTGCAGCAGCCGCAGTCCGGGCGTGTTCGGCGATGAAACGTTGACCACGAGGTAGTCGGCGGACCGGGCCAACAGCCGGGTGCTCTTCAGGTAGTCCTCGGTGGCATCGGCCAGTTCCACCACCTTGGTCTTGCCGATGTTCACGCCGATGACGGGCCGGAGCGTGCCGTATCGGGAAGCCAGGCCGCGCCGGGCGGCGGCGATCCGCGGCGCGACGGCGGCTGCGCCGTCGTTATTGAAGCCCATCCGGTTGATCACGGCGCGGTCCTCGACCAGCCGGAACAGTCGGGGCTGCGCGTTGCCCGGCTGCGCGCTCCCGGTGATGGTGCCGACCTCCACCGCGCCGAAACCCAGGTCGGCCAGCGCCTCGATGCCGAAACCTTCCTTGTCGAAGCCCGCTGCCAGGCCGAACGGCGAGGGGAAGGTCAGGCCCAGCGCCTCGGTGGCCAGGGACGGATCCGGGCGGGTGACGCGGCGCAGCACTGCCCCGGCCCCGCACCGGTGCGCGGCGCGGATGAGCTGGAAACCGATTCGGTGGGCACGCTCGGCGTCCATCCAGGAGAACGCGGCGCGGAAGAAGGCGGGGTAGAGGCGCATGGTCCTAGTTTTCCGTGCGGAGGCCGCCGCACCAAACCGTGTCCACCCGGCGATAACATGGGGGCAGCAACCGGACAGAGAGGAAGGACCACCGTGGCGACGGCAGCCGACTGGCAGGAAGACATCCTCGGCCCGGAATTCGAGTCCACGGTCCTGCAAGTGCCGGCCCCCGGCGGGCGGGAGCAGCGGGCGACGCTGATCCGCTACCTGCCGCACTCCCCGCAGCGCTCCCCCGGCGGGCACGCCGTCCTGTATGTGCACGGCTGGAGCGACTATTTCTTCAATACGGAACTGGCAGAGTTCTGGCACCGCCAAGGCGTGGCGTTCTTCGCGCTGGACCTGCACCACCACGGACGCAGCCTGCGGGAGGGTGATCCGGCGGGCTTTGTGACGGATTTGCGCCAGTACGAGGACGAGATTTCGCTGGCGCTCGATCTGATCCGTGAGGAACGCGGCCAGTCGGAGACGAAGATTACGCTGATGGGACACTCCACCGGAGGGCTGGTGGCTGCCCTGTGGGCGGCGGAACACCCGGGCGAGCTGCGCGCCTTGGTCCTGAACAGTCCCTGGCTGGAAATGCACGGCAGTTCCCTGGTCCGGCGCGCCGCCGGCGCGGTGCTGGAACCGTTGTCCCGGCTGAAGCCGGAAACCGAGATCAGATTGCCGGTCCGCGGCTTCTACTACCGCAGCATCAGCAGCACCGCGGAGGGCGAATGGGATCTGGACCCCAAGCTGCGGCCGCCGGAGTCCTTCCCCGTGCGCGCCGGTTGGCTCAGCGCCATCTGGGAGGGACAGTCGAAGGTCGCGAAGGGCCTCAAGCTCGAGATCCCGGTGCTGGTGATGTCTTCGACCCGCAGCATGAACGGCTCGGTCTGGCACGAGGACATGAGGAGCACCGACGTGGTGCTGGACATCCGCACCATGACCGAGCGGGCGGTCCGGCTCGGCTACACCGTCTCCATCGAGCAGGTCCAGGACGCCCTGCACGACGTGTTCCTCTCCCGGACCGAGGTGCGGCGGGACGCCTATGCCCGGCTGCAGCGCTGGGCGCAGGCCTACGTGTTGCAGGACGACCGGACCGAGGACCTCACGGACACCCAGCAGCGGTAGCCGACCAGGGCTAGGCTCCGCCGACCGCGGCGGCGTCCACCGCTCCCCCGTACCGCCGGTCGCGGCGGGCGTAAATGTCGATGGCTTCCCAGAGGGTGCGGCGGTCCACGTCGGGCCAGAGGGTATCCATGAACACCATCTCCGCATACGCGGACTGCCACAGCATGAAGTTGGAGAAGCGCTGCTCCCCCGACGTGCGCAGGAACAGGTCGACGTCCGGCAGGTCCGGCTCGTCGAGGTAGCGCTGCACGGTCTTTTCCGAGACCGACGACGCCCGCAGCCGTCCGGCGGCGACGTCGGCGGCGATGGCCGCGGCGGCATCGGCGATCTCCGCCCGCCCGCCGTAGTTCACGCACATGGTCAGGGTGCAGGTGGCGTTGCCGGCCGTCTGGCGCTCGGCGACCTCCAGCTCGTTGACCACCGACTTCCACAACCGGGGCCGGCGGCCGGACCAGCGGATGCGCACCCCCCAGGCGTCGAGCTGGTCGCGCTGGCGGCGCAGCACGTCCCGGCTAAAGCCCATCAGGAAGCGGACCTCTTCCGGGGACCGCTTCCAGTTCTCGGTGGAGAAGGCGTACACGCTGACGTGTTTGACCCCGATTTCGATCGCGCCGGCCATCACGTCCAGCAGGGCCGCTTCCCCGGCGCGGTGACCCTCGGTCCGCGGCAGCCCGCGCTGGTTCGCCCAGCGGCCGTTGCCGTCCATCACGATGGCCACGTGTTCCGGGACCAGCGCCGGAGGAAGGGCGGGCGGTTTGGCGCCGGAGGGATGCGGCCATGGCCGCTGCGGTTGCCGGGAAATCGGGGTCACACTCGCTCCACATGCTTGAGGGATTTCAGGGTTCGTTCAAGGTGCCACTGCAGGTAACTGGCCACCAGGCCGGCGGCCTCACGGCGCGGACCGGCGGCGGAGGCGTCCGCCGCCGGCCAGTCTCCGGAGAGCAGGGCGGCGAGCAGCTGCATCGTTTCCGGTGCGGGCGAGGCCGACCCGGGCGGACGGCAATCGTGGCAAACGGCGCCGCCCAGCGGAGCGGCAAAGGCGGTATGCGGTCCCTGGGCGCCGCACCGGGCACACTCGTCGAAGCTGGGGGCCCAGCCCGCCGTCGCAAGGGCCCGCAGCAGGTAGGAATCCAGGATCAGCTCGGGTGCGTGCACGCTGCGGCTGAGGGCCGAAAGCGCGCCGATGACCAGCCCGTACTGCGCTCCTGCCGACTCGCCGTCCACGTCGGTGAGTTTTTCCGCCGTCTCGCAGATGGCGGCGGCGGAGGTGTACTTGGTGTAGTCGGCGGCGATGTCCCGGCCGTACGGCCCGACCATCTGGGCCTGCGTGACGATGTCCAGGCTCCGGCCGGAGACCAGTTGCAGGTCCGCGACCATGAAGGGTTCCAGCACCGCGCCGAACTTGCTGCTGGTGCGCCGCACGCCTTTGGCAACCGCCCGGATCTGGCCGTGCTGCCTGGTCAGCAGCGTGATGATCCGGTCGGCCTCGCCGAGTTTGTGGGTCCGCAGGATGACGCCCTGGTCCCGGTACGTGCGGGAGGCGAAGGATCTGTTGGACACCGTTTCATTCTCCCACTTAAGCGGGCTTCCCCGCCGCGGCACGGCAGGGAAGCCCGCTGGGCGGTTTCCTAGAGCGAGCCGGCGGCCTTGGCGCCTTCGTCGCGGATGGCGCGGTTCACCGCGGACACGACGGCTTTCAGCGAGGCCATGGTGGTGTTCGTGTCGATGCCGATGCCCCACAGCACCCGGTCGCCCACGGCGCACTCGACGTAGGCGGCGGCCCGGGCGTTGCCCCCCTCGGAGAGGGCGTGCTCGGTGTAGTCCAGTACCCGCACGTCCACGCCGTCCTGCCGGAAAATTTCCAGCAGCGCGGCGATCGGCCCGTTGCCTTCGGCCGTGCGGCGGCTCTGGACGCCGTCCACGCCCATGGTTGCGGTCAGCTGGAACGAACCGTCGTCGGCGCTGTCGGTCTTCACCGATCCCAGGGTGTAGTGGCCCCACCGGTTGTCCGGGGTCGGCAGGTACTCGTCGGTGAAGGTCTCCCACAGCTGCGCCGGGCTGACCTCGCCGCCCACGGTGTCCGTGCGGCGCTGGATGACGCCCGAGAACTCGATCTGGGCGCGGCGCGGCAGGTCCAGGTTGTGCTCTTGCTTGAGCAGGTAGGCCACGCCGCCCTTGCCTGACTGCGAGTTCACCCGGATCACTGCCTCATAGCTGCGGCCCAGATCCTTCGGATCGACCGGCAGGTAGGGCACCGCCCAGACCAGTTCGTCCACCGTCTTGCCCTGGCCGGCCGCGTCGGCCTCCATGGCCTCAAAGCCCTTCTTGATGGCGTCCTGGTGGGAGCCGGAGAACGCCGTGAACACCAGGTCGCCGCCGTACGGGGAGCGTTCGGGCACCGGCAGCTGGTTGCAGTATTCGACGGTGCGGCGCACTTCGTCGATGTTGGAGAAATCGATCATCGGGTCGATGCCCTGGCTGAACAGGTTCAGCCCCAGCGTCACCAGGTCCACGTTGCCGGTCCGCTCGCCGTTGCCGAACAGGCAGCCCTCGATCCGGTCGGCGCCGGCCAGGTAGCCCAGTTCCGCCGCCGCCACACCGGTGCCCCGGTCGTTGTGCGGGTGCAGCGAGAGGATCACGTTCTCGCGGTTGTTCAGGTTCCGCGACATCCACTCGATGGAATCCGCGTAGACATTCGGGGTGGCCATCTCCACCGTGGCCGGCAGGTTCAGGATGACGTTCCGGTCCGCGGAGATCTCGAAGACGTCGGTGACGGCGTTGCAGATGCGGGCGGCGAATTCCAGCTCCGTGCCGGTGTAGGACTCGGGCGAGTATTCGTAGGTGATCTCGGTGCCCTTCAGGCCCTCTTCGTACTTCCGGCACAGCCGGGCGCCCTGCAAGGCGATATCCACGATGCCGTCCTGGTCTTCCCGGAACACCACCCGCCGCTGCAGCACGGAGGTGGAGTTGTACAGGTGCACGATGGCGCGGCCGGCGCCGGCGATGGACTCGTAGGTGCGCTCGATCAGGTGCTCGCGGGACTGCGTGAGGACCTGGATGGTCACATCATCGGGGATCCGGTCGCCTTCGATCAGCTGGCGGACAAAGTCGAAGTCGGTCTGCGATGCGGACGGGAAACCGACTTCGATCTCCTTGTAGCCCATCTTGACCAGCAGGTCGAACATCTTGTGCTTGCGTTCGGGGCTCATCGGATCGATCAGCGCCTGGTTCCCGTCGCGCAGGTCCACGGCGCACCAGCGCGGGGCCTTCGTCATCACTTTGTCCGGCCAGGTGCGGTCGGGCAGTTCTACGGCGATCTGGTCCTGGAAGGGAATGTACTTATGGATGGGCATTCCGGAGGACTTTTGTGCGTTTCGCATTTTGGTGTGTGGCCTTTTCTCATGGGAGCTAATCGAAAAATTTTGGCCGGGCAACACAAACTCCGCAGCGAGGGTTCGGCCTGTCAAACAGAAGTTCGCGTGGCCTCGCCGCGGCAGCTAAGAAGGAGCATTCCTGCGCGCACAATTTCACACTAGCACGGTGCGTAGGATGTGAGGGAAAAGATGAAAGCAACGAAGAAATGAGGCGCACATGAGCCGCTCCGGCATCGTGTTGTCCAACGTCGACCCGGCCGTCCGCCCGCAGGACGACCTCTTCCGGCACGTGAACGGGAAGTGGCTGGCGGAGACCGCCATCCCCGACGACCGCGCACTGGAAGGCTCCTTCACCGCCCTGCGCGACGCCTCCGAAGAATCCGTGCGGGCCATCATCGAAGACGCCGCCACGCACCCGGATCCGACCAGCCCGGCGGGAAAGATCGGCGTCCTCTACGCCGGTTTCATGGACACCGACACGGCCGAGGCCAAGGGCTTCTCGCCGCTGGCGGAGCAGTTCGCCGCGATCGCGAAAATCTCCGACCGGGACGGGCTGCGCGAGGTCATCGGGGCCTTCAGCCGCAGCGGCGCCGCGTATCCGCTCGCGTTCTTCGTCAACAACGACGCCGGCGACCCCACCCGCTACCTGATCTACCTGTACCAGGCGGGACTGGGTTTGCCGGACGAGGCGTATTACCGCGAGGACGACTTCGGCCCCATCCGCGAGGCCTACCGGGACTACGCCCGGAAGATGCTGCAGCTGGCCGGCTTCGACCCGGTGCAGGCGGACGCGGCACTGGACCTGGAGCACAAGCTGGCGGCCGGCCACCTGGACAAGGTCTCCTGCCGCGACCCGCAGCAGACCTACAACCTGCGCACCGCCGGCCAGGTGGCCGCCATGGCGGACTGGATGCCGGACTGGCTCGCGGCCTTGGGCCCGGAAGCGGGCGGCTCGGCCGAGATGGTGGTCTGCCAGCCCGGGTTCCTCGGCACGCTCGACGCCCTGCTGGACAGCGAGCCGCTGGAGGCCTGGCAGGCCTGGCTGCGGCTCCACGTGCTGACGACGGCGGCCCCCTACCTTCACGACGAAGCGGTCCAGACGCACTTCGGCTTCTACGGCCGCACCCTCAGCGGCACCCCGGAACTCAAGGAGCGGTGGAAGCGCGGCGTGTCCCTGGTGGAAGGCGCCCTCGGGGAAGCCATCGGGCAGGAATACGTGGCGCGGCATTTCCCGCCGGCGCACAAGGAACGCATGGAAGAACTGGTGGCCAACCTGCTGGCCGCCTACCGGGAGAGCATCTCCGCCCTGCCGTGGCTCAGCAGCGCAACGATCGGTAAAGCGCTGGAGAAGCTGGCGGCCTTCCGCACCAAGATCGGCTACCCGGAGAAGTGGATCGACTACTCCGCCTTCGTGCCCGGGGACGATGTCTGGTCCAACGTCCTCGCCTCCAACGAGTTCGAGGTCCGCCGCAACCTGGCGAAGCTGGGCAAGCCCATCGACGAGGCCGAGTGGCACATGACGCCGCAGACCGTGAACGCCTACTACATGCCCACCATGAACGAGATCGTCTTCCCCGCGGCGATCCTGCAGCCGCCCTTCTTCGACGCCGACGCCGATGCCGCGGCCAACTACGGCGCCATCGGCGCGGTCATCGGCCACGAGATCGGCCACGGCTTCGACGACAAGGGCTCGCAGTACGACGGCACCGGAGCGCTGCGGAACTGGTGGTCCGACGAAGACCGGGCCGCCTTCGAGCGGCTCACCGGCCAACTGGTGGCCCAATACGCGGCGCTCAGTCCGGCGGAGGCTCCCGACAACACCGTCAACGGCGAACTCACCCTGGGCGAGAACATCGGCGACCTCGGCGGGCTGGCCATCGCCTACCGCGCGTACCGGCTGAGCCTGGCGGGCCGGGAAGCCCCGGTGATCGACGGGCTGAGCGGCAGCCAGCGGTTCTTCTACTCCTGGGCCGAATGCTGGCGCCAGAAGATCCGTTCCGAGGAGGCGGCACGCCGGCTGGCGATCGACCCGCACGCCCCGAACGAGTTCCGCTGCAACCAGGTGGTGCGCAACCTGGACGCGTTCCACGAAGCGTTCGGCACCGCTCCGGGCGACGGGCTGTGGCTCGCCCCGGCCGAGCGGGTCAGGATTTGGTAGCGGCTGCTTAGAAGGCGCCGGGCTGCTGGCAGGTGACCTGGTCGGCGGTCTGGCCCTTGAAGCCGCCGGCCACGCCGCCGGTCTCGGCCAGCTGCGTGCCGCTGGCGAAGTCCCGGCCAACCGACAGGGCGACGCCGTAATGGTCGCCGGAGGAGAGGACGTTGGCCCGGGGGACGTTCAGTTCTTGCGCGAGGGCGAGGGCCACGTGTTCGAATCCGGTCGAGTAGAACAGCTGCGTGGTGGTGCGTTCGGATCCGCCGTCGCCCGGGGCCGCCAGCAGGTACCCCAGCGCCTGCAGCTGTTCGGAGAGTTCCTCCTCGCGGCCGGCCGCGCCGGAGGCGTTGACCACCTTGACGGGCTGCACGGCCGGGTCGAAGGACGGCACGCCGGCCGTCGGGTCCCCGCCCGGCGCGGTCGTCGCCCCGGCGGTCGCCCCGCCGTCGTCGGTCGCGGTCGGGGACGGGGTGCCGCCGCCTGAGGCACCGGCCGTGGATTCCCCGCTCGCTTCCCCCGTGGTCGTCGGGTCGGGCTTCCCGGCGGTGTTGACCTCCGGCGCGGTGACGTCGCCGTCCTCGCGCAGGATCTGGAACAGGGCCTGACCCGGCTCCTCGTCCACGACCAAACGGTTCTCGTCCATCGGGGCGCTCTGCGTGGGCAGCGCGACGAACGCAACCTTCCCCAGGTCCACGCTCTTGACCCGGTCCGCCAGGGCCAGCAGCCGGGAAACCTCCGCCAGGCCTTCGTCCACCGTGAGGTTGTTAACCACGGCCTCGGCGATGGAGTAGAGGCGGGGCACGTTGGTCAGCGTGCCTTCGGACTGGACCTTGCGGGCCATGGACGCCAGGAAGCTTTGCTGCGCACGGATCCGGCCGCGGTCTCCGCCGTCGCCGAAGGAGTGCCGGGTGCGCAGGAACGCCAGCGCCTGCTCGCCCTGCACGGTGCTCACGCCGGCCGGCAACCGCAGCTTGGAGTAGGTGTCATTGATGGGCT
Organism: Arthrobacter sp. Cza30; assembly: GCF_059090765.1. NCBI lineage: Bacteria > Bacillati > Actinomycetota > Actinomycetes > Micrococcales > Micrococcaceae > Arthrobacter > Arthrobacter sp. Cza30. The sequence continues at coordinate 414,694 of NZ_JBNHGA010000006.1, forward strand.
CGTTGACGCAGACTTCCACCCCGCCGATCACGGTGGAGAGCTCCTTGACGGCGTTAAAATCGGCCATCATGAAGTGGTCGATCTCCAGGCCGGTCATCTCGTTGACGGCTGCCACGGTGCAGCCGGGGCCGCCATAGGTCAGGGCGGCATTGAGCTGGGCATCCTGCTGCTCCGGATAGACCTCGCCGGTCTCCGGATCGGTGCAGGTGGGGATGGTGGTGAGCAGGTCGCGCGGCAGGCTGACCACGGTGACCCGCTCCCGGTCCGCGGACAGGTTCATCAGCATCATCACGTCCGATTTGCCGAAGCCGGCTGACGAGCCATCCGAGCCGTACCGGCCGTCGCTGCCGGCGCGTGTGTCGGTACCCAGGATCAGGATCTGCACGGGATCGCGGCTCAGGTCCACCGGAAGCCCTTGGGCGCCGGTGCCCAGGTTCAGCGGCGAGGTGCTGAGGCTGTCGCGCAGGCCCACGATTTTGAACACCACGACGCCCACACCGGCCGCCAGCGCCAGCGCCAGCGCGCCCGCCACGACCTTCAGCCACAGCAGCCTGGGTCCGCGGCCCATGTGCCTCGGATTGGCGGCCCGCGCCTGCCCGCGCCGCGGCGTGCCGCCGGCCGGGGACCGCGGGGCGGAATCCTGCCCAGCCGGCTGCTGTCCCGCCGGGGTCTGCGGCGCCGGGGTCTGCGGGTCATCACCGAAACTGCCGCGATGATCCACGGGTACCCCTCTGCACGGTTATAAGCCAGACGAAAATGACGCGGCCAGCCAATCACTGGCCGCTAAGTATTCTACGGGTTGCGGCCCGGGAAAGTTCCCGGCGGCGCCGGAGGCTCAGAAACCGAGCCGCACCAGCTGCTTGGGATCGCGTTGCCAGTCCTTGGCTATTTTCACGTGCAGGTCCAGGTAGACGCGGGTGCCCAGCAGGCCCTCGATCCCCTTGCGGGCGCGGGTGCCGACGTCACGGAGCCTCTCCCCGCCCTTGCCGATGATGATGGCCTTCTGCGACGGACGTTCCACGAAAAGGTTCACCCGGACATCCAGCAGCGGGTTGTCGGCGCTGCGGCCTTCGCGCGGAACGATCTCCTCGACCACCACGGCGAGCGAGTGGGGCAGTTCGTCGCGCACGCCCTCCAGCGCCGCCTCCCGGACCAGTTCGGCCACCATGACGGCCTCGGGTTCGTCCGTGAGCTCGCCGTCGGGATAAAGCGGCGGCGACAGCGGCATCTGCCGGACGAGCACATCGGCGACCGTCTGGACCTGGTCCCCCTTGGCGGCGGAAACCGGCACGATGTCGGCGAAACCGTCCGGGCCGAAGATCTCCGCGCCCAGCGCCGCGACCGCCAGCAGCTGCTCGGCCAGCGCCTGCTTGTCCATCAGGTCCGTCTTGGTCACCAGTGCCACCACTGGCTTGCCGGACAGGGCGGCCAGCTGGTTGGCAATGAACCGGTCGCCGGGGCCGATTTTTTCGTTGGCCGGCAGGCAGAAGCCGATAGCGTCCACTTCCGCCAGCGTGTCCGCCACCAGGTCGTTCAGCCGCTGCCCCAGCAGGGTCCGGGGCCGGTGCAGGCCGGGCGTGTCCACCAGCACCAGCTGGGCATCCGGGCGGTGCACGATGCCGCGGATGGTGTGCCGCGTGGTCTGCGGCTTGGCGGAGGTGATGGCCACCTTCTGCCCGACCAGCGCGTTTGTCAGCGTGGACTTGCCCGCGTTCGGGCGGCCCACGAGCGACACGAAACCGGCGCGGTAGTCCTTGGGCCAGCCGCTGGACGGCATGGCCATGGCCTTGTCGGTGCTCTCTTCGCCAGTGGCGTTTTCGGGGTTGGTCATCGTTCCCTCTCCGTCCCGGGCATGCGGGCGGGGTCATCGGCGGCGGCAGCGCCGTCGTCGTTGGCGTACTGGTCCCGGGCGGGCGCTTCATACCAGGCCAGGACATGGCTGACGCGGTTGCGCCGGCCCTCCAGCCGTTCGGCGCGCAGGTGCAGGCCGTCCAGCTCCACTTCGCTGCCGACGATCGGCACCCGGCCGAGGCTCTTGGCCAGCAGCCCGCCGACGGTGTCCACCTCTTCGTCGTCCAGCTCCAGATTGAACAGTTCGCCGACGTCGTCGATGCTGGTGCGCGCGCTGACCCGGTACAGGCCGTCCGGCAGCGCCTCGATTTCGGGGCGCTCGGTGTCGTATTCGTCGACGATCTCGCCGACGATCTCCTCGATGAGGTCCTCCAGCGTGACCAGGCCGGCGGTGCCGCCGTATTCGTCGATCACGATCGCCACGTGCGTGGACTCGCGCTGCATTTCCTGCAGCAGCTCGCCGACCGACTTCGACTCGGGCACGTAGCGGACCTCGCGGCAGATCTGGTCCACCAGCATGCCGGCGCCGTGGTCGGCCCGGCCGTGGATCCTGGCGGCCACGTCCTTCAGGTAGACGATGCCGCGGATCTGGTCCGCGGTGTCCATGATCACGGGGATCCGCGAATAGCCCGACTGCAGGAACAGCGTCATGGCCTCCTGCAGGGTGGAGCCGGAGTCGATGCTGAGCATGTCCGTGCGCGGCACCATCACCGCCCGGACCTTGGTATCGCCCAGCTCGAAGACGGAGTGGATCAGTTCCGCCTCGGTGTCCTCGATCATGTCGGACTCGTTGGCCCGGTCCACGAGTTCGCGGAACTCCTCTTCCGTGAAGAAGGCCGCGTCGGCGCGCGGCGCGTTCGGGGCAACCGTGCTGCCCAGACGGACCAACCATTGGGGCACCGGGCCGAGGATCGAGCACAGCAGCCTGACCAGCAAGGCGGTGGAAAGCACGACGGCGCCGGCGTGCATCCGGCCCAGTTGCCGCGGGGAAACCCCAACCAGCACGAATCCGACGGCGGCCATGGTGACGGTGGCCAGCAGTCCGGCCAGCCAGATGTTGTCCAGCAGGTCGTGGAACAGCAGGGCGATGGCGACGGCGGCGGCCATCTCGAACCAGACGCGCCAGAAACGCAGCCCGTGCATGTGGGCCGCCGGCGAGGCCAGGATGAGGCGCAGGCTGCGGCTCCGGCCGGAACGCAGCAGGTTTTCGGCGTCGTGGCGCGGCAGGTAGGTGAAGGCGGCCTCGGCGGCGGTCAGCACCCCGGCGAACAGCGTGAAAGCCAGCGTCATGCCGGCGAGTATCCAGAGCATCGCCGGTCTCTACAGGGTGGTTTCGGTGGGGGCTGCCTTGCCGGTGAAGGAGGACAGCAACTGGCGCTGCAGGCCGAACATCTCTTCCTTCTCGGCCGGCTCGGCGTGGTCGAAGCCGAGCAGATGCAGGATGCCGTGCGTGGTCAGCAGCAGCATTTCGTCCAACAGGCCGTGGCCGGCCTTCTTCGCCTGCTCCTGCGCCACCTGCGGGCAGATCACGATGTCGCCCAGCACGCCGGGCGGGCCCGGCTTCATCGCGGTGCCGGGACGCAGTTCGTCCATCGGGAAGGACAGCACGTCGGTAGCACCCGGCTCGTCCATCCACTCGATGTGCAGCCGCTCCATCGCTTCGGTGTCGACCATGATGATGGACAGTTCCGCTTCAGGATGGACGTAGAGGGAGTCCAGCACGAACCGTGCCAGCCGCACCAGCTCTTCCTCGTTGGCGGCGACGGCCGATTCGTTGTTGACCTCGATGCTCATGCTCGATCCTCCGGGCCGGCTTCCACATCCGTCTTCCGCCGGGCGGCGGGTGCGCGGCGCGGGCCCCGGCCGCCGTCCGAGCGGCGCGATTCGTCCCGGCCGCCCTCGCCGCGCCGGGACTCGTCCCAGCGGCTGTACGCCGTCACGATGTCGCTGACCAGCCGGTGGCGGACCACGTCGGTGGCGTCCAGCCGGGAGAAGCGGACGTCTTCCACGCCGTCGAGTATTTCGCTGACGATCTTCAGGCCCGAACTGGTGCCGTTCGGCAGGTCGATCTGCGTCACGTCGCCGGTCACGACCATCTTGGAACCGAAGCCCAGCCGGGTGAGGAACATCTTCATCTGTTCCGGGGTGGTGTTCTGCGCCTCGTCCAGGATGATGAACGCGTCGTTGAGCGTGCGCCCGCGCATGTAGGCCAGCGGCGCCACCTCAATGGTGCCCGCGGCCATCAGGCGCGGAATCGACTCCGGGTCCATCATGTCGTGCAGGGCGTCGTAGAGCGGGCGCAGGTACGGGTCGATCTTGTCGCTGAGCGTGCCGGGCAGGAAGCCCAGCCGCTCCCCCGCCTCGACGGCGGGTCGGGTCAGAATGATGCGGTTGACCTCTTTGTGCTGCAGGGCCTGGACCGCCTTGGCCATCGCCAGGTAGGTCTTGCCGGTGCCCGCGGGGCCGATCCCGAAGACCACGGTGTGGTTGTCGATGGCTTCGACGTAGTTCTTCTGGTTCAGGGTCTTCGGCCGGATGTTGCGGCCGCGCGAGGAGAGGATGTTCAGCGTCAGGACCTCGGCCGGCCGCTGCGCCGACTGTTCGCCGAGCATGCGCAGCAGCTGGGCGACCACCTGCGCGGTGATCCTCGTATCCTTCGCCGCCAGGGCGCGGATCTCTTCCACCACGTTGAGCGTGAGCTGCACCGCGTCGGCGGGGCCGGTGATGGAGAGTTCGTTGCCGCGTACATGCAGGTCCACATCGCTGAACTCCGACTCGATGACCCGCAGCACCTCATCGTGGGCGCCGAGCGCCCTGACCATGTGTTCCGACGAATCGAAATGGACGGAACGGCTGCTTGATCCGAGCGGATCGACATCCAGGCGTGATTGGGACATAGTCCGGCCGATGTGGCCTTTCATCGCTCCTTCGGTGGGCGCTTGCTGGCGGTAACCGGAAATGGATCCGGTCCCGACGGTACACGTCCATGCTACGGCACGAGCCGCCGCACCGTCCTCTGCGGGGACGAAAAACGCCTTGGTATCGATCCTGCATCAATCCTGCATCAGTCCGGTTGAGCGCTGGTTAAAGCAGCCATCAGCCCCCCTCCCCTGTGCCAAGCTAGTGAGGCAGGAAAGGCGGCAGCAGCCCTTTTCGGCCCACACCCACCCGGTCATTGCCCACGTCAGAAGGGATCGAAAGCATCGCCAGCAACCAGCTCCGGCAGCCCGCAGGCCCGGTCCCGACACGCCGCTTCGGTGCGTGGTTGGCACTGGTCACTGCCTCGTCGCTGGTGCTGCTCGGATGCTCGCCGCAGGCCGCCGGCGGTGGCGGCGGCGGCCAGACCTCGATGCCGGATCCCACCGCCCCCGCTTCGGCCAGCAGCCCCCTGGTCTCCAGCGTGCCGGTCGAAACCCTGCGCTCCTCGGAACTCTCTCCCATCTACTGGCTGGGCACCAACGCCGACAACGTGTTCCTGTACCGCGAATACCGCCAGGCGGAAAACCTCGGTGATCCCATCACGACGGCGGTGGCCGCGCTGACGCGGCTTCAGCCCCTCGATCCGGACTACTTCAACCCGCTCAGCCCGGCGAGCAAGGTGGGCGCCTCCATCACCAACGGTTCGGTCATCACGCTGGACATTTCCTCGGACGCGTTCAACCGCCGCGTGGATGCCGGCATCGCCGAACGGGCCGTGCAGCAACTGGTCTTCACCGCCACGGCCGCGGCGGCGAACGCCGGGCTGAGCACGTCGGACGATCCGCTGGAAGTGGTCATCCTCGTGGACGGGCATCACGGTTACGAAGCCTTTGGCCATGTGCCGCTGGGCCAGCCGATGGGCCGGAACAGCAGCCTGGCCGCCCCGGTATGGATCATCGACCCGGCCGACGGTGCTACCGCCGCCGGACGCGTGGAGGTGTTCGGCCGCGGCGTCGCGTACGAATCGGAACTGAGCTGGCAGATTTTTCGCCTTGCCGGCTCCGACGACACGTCCGAAGGCGAACTGGTCAAGGACGGCACGGCCCTCGTGGATGCCGACAGCGGGCAGATCGGCGAGTTCCGGTTCAGCCAGAAGCTGGATCCGGGCACCTACCGGCTGTACGTGTTCCAAGAGGACCAGGACGGGCGGACCGACGAACGGCAGAATGCGGACAGCAAGGTCTTCACCATCACCTAGGCCGGTTCTGCTGACGGACGTGGTCAGCGCCAGCGGCCCAGCAACTCGCTGAGCAAGGTCAAGGCGGCGGGCCCGGCCGTGGAGGAACGCAGGACGTGCGGACCCAGCCGCACCGCCACCGCCCCGGCGTCGAGCATCGCGTCCACTTCGGCCTGGCTCATCCCGCCTTCGGGGCCCACAATCATCAGCACGCGCGCCACGCCGCCGGTCCGGCCCCCGGGCCGGGCACCTGGCCGGGCACCGGCGCCGTCGTTTCCGCCGCGCTCCCCGGCGGCTGAGCCGGCACGCAACCCGGCCGCCTCCACGGCGTCGGCCACGCTGCCTGCGGCGTCCTCGTGCAGCAGCAGCGAGAGCCGGCTGTCCCGGATCAGGGCACAGAGCCCGGCCCGTTCCACCAGCGGCTCCACCTCCGGAACGCGGGCACGCCGCGACTGCTTGGCGGCCGCCCGGACCGCCAACTGCCATTTCGCCGCTCCCTTGGCCGCCTTGTCCGCCTTCCAGCGCACGATGCTGCGTTCGGCCTGCCACGGCACCACGGCATCGACGCCCAGTTCGGTGGCCGCTTCGATGGCAAGTTCGTCGCGGTTTCCCTTGGCCAGCGCCTGCACCAGCACCAACTCCGGGTCCGGCCTCGGTTCCTGCAGGATCCGGAGCGCGCGGACGGTGAGCTGGCCGGACGTGCCGGCAACGGCCTCCCCTATCAGCCGCCGGCCCAGCCCGTCGGCCAGATCGACGGCTTCACCCGACTCGATCCGCTTGACGGTGACGGCGTGCCGCGCCTCGTCCCCGGCCAGGGTGAAGCTGTCGCCCGGAGCGACGTCGTCGAGCTCGCCCGGAGCCGTGAAGAACAGGTGGCTGGTCACGCCTAGAGGTTACCGAGCCGGTCCCGCAGGCGGGCGAAGACGCCCGTGCCGGAGGACGCCAGCTTGCCCTCGGTGTATTCCTCGCCGCGGGCCCGGGCCAGCCGGCGCAGCAGGTCCTCCTGCTCCGCATCCAGCTTGCTGGGCGTCTCCACATGCACGTGCACCTGCAGGTCGCCGCGGCCGTAACCGCGCAGGTGGGTCACGCCCAGGCCGCGCAGGGTGAGGGTCTCGCCCGCCTGCGTGCCAGGCTTGATGCTGACTTCCTGTTCGCCGTCGAAGGTGTCCAGCGTAAGGTCGGTGCCCAGCGCGGCAGCGGTCATCGGCACCGAGAGCGTGACATGCAGGTCGTCACCCTCGCGGATGAAGTTCTTGTCCGGGTTGACGCGGATTTCCACATACAGGTCGCCCTGCGGGCCGCCAGCAGGGCCTGCTTCGCCCTGGCCGGCCAGCTGGATCCGCGTTCCGGTCCCGACGCCCGCCGGGAGCTTGATGGTGAGCGAACGCCGGCTGCGGACGCGGCCTTCCCCGTTGCACTCGTTGCAGGGGTCGGGAATGACCGTGCCGAAGCCCTGGCAGCTGCCGCACGCGGCAGTGGTCATGACCTGGCCCAGGATGGACCGCACCGCACGCTGGACCTGGCCGGAACCGCCGCAGATGTCGCAGGTGCGCGGGCTGGTGCCGGGGCGGCAGCAACTGCCGTCGCAGGTGGGGCAGACGACGGCGGTGTCCACTTCGATTTTCTTGTTGACCCCGAAGACCGCGTCCTTGAGGTCGATCCGCACATTGATCAGGGCATCCTGGCCGCGGCGGGTCCGGGAGGCCGGACCGGCGCCGCCCGCCCCGGCGCCGCCGAAGAAGCTTTCGAAGATGTCCTGGAAGGCGAACCCGGACCCGGAGAAGCCACCGCCGAAGCCGGTGTCGTTGCCGTTCTCGTTGCCGGTGGTGTCGTAGATGCGCCGCTTCTGCGGGTCGGACAGCACCTCGTAGGCGTGGCTGACCTGCTTAAACTGTTCGGCTGCCTCCGGGCCGGGGTTCACATCCGGATGCAGCTTGCGGGCCAGCTTGCGGTAGGCCTTCTTGATTTCCTCGGTGGAGGCGTCCTGGCTGACACCGAGGGCGTCGTAGTGGTTACTCACCTTGTAGTACTTCACTTCCTGGGGATCGGTTCACCGGCGCCGACGGCCGGTGCGGACACTGCGCGGCGTGTGGCTAGCCGGCGAGGATCCGTGACAAATAACGTGCGACGGCGCGCACCGCGGCCATGGTGGTGGGATAGTCCATCCGGGTGGGGCCGAGGATGCCGACCTTGGCCGTCGCGCCCGGGCCGTACCCGGTGGCCACCACGGAGGTTTCGGCCAGCGAACCGTAGGGGTTTTCGCTGCCGATGCTCACCGACATGCCGCGCGCGTCCTGATGCAGTTCGGAGAGCAACTGCAGCAGCACCACCTGTTCTTCAAGAGCCTCGAGGATGGGACCGATGCTCAACTGGAAGTCGACCGTGGAACGGGCCAGGTTGGCCGTGCCGGCCATCAGGATCCGCTCCTCGTTCGTGGCCGCGGCAAGCTGCGAAAGCTGCGACGCCAAGGCCTCGACCGTGCCCGCCGGTGCCGTCTGCGGCGGCACCGGGAAGGTCTTCAGCAGCCCCGGCACCGCCGCCAGCGGTTTCCCGGACAGCGCCGAAAGGAACGCTGCGCGCAGCGTGGACAGAGCATCCTCGGTGACGTCCGCCGGAAGCGCCGCGACATGCTGCTCCACCTTGCCGTTGTCCGCGATCAGCACGACCAGGGCCCTTTTGGGAGCCAGCAGGATGAATTCGATGTGGCGCACCTTGGCAGCACCCAGCTGGGGATACTGGATGACGGCCACCTGGTTGGTCAACTGGGACAGCAACCGCACGGTGCGTTCCATGACATCGTCGAGGTCATCGGCGCCTTCCAGCAGTTTCTGGATGGCGCGGCGCTCGGGGGCAGAGAGCGGCTTGACGTCCGAAATCCGGTCCACGAACAGGCGGTAGCCCTTGTCCGTGGGAATCCGGCCGGCGCTGGTGTGCGGGGCGACGATCAGCCCCTCTTCCTCCAGCGCCGCCATGTCGTTGCGGATCGTGGCTGACGACACGCCCAGGCTGTGCCGGTCGACCAGTGCCTTGGAGCCCACCGGCTCGCGCGAGTGCACATAGTCTTCGACAATGGCGCGGAGCACTTCCAGCCTCCGGACCTCGCTCACTGCACTCCTCCTGTCTCCAACTCGTCTGCGGACAGACCGTTAGCACTCAACACGTCCAAGTGCTAAGTCTAATACGTCGCCGCCGTTGTTAGCATTGTCGGGCGGCCGTGCCGTGAGGACCACAACCAGCAGAGGACTTAAAGTTTATGAGCAGCTACGGCTGGGGCCCCCAGGATCTCACCGCCCCCAAGGCCCGGGCACTGCGCGAAATCGGCGCCGAACCGGGACTGGTGCTCGAGGACGCACAGAGCGGGTGGGTGGGCGCCGTCGTCCGGGTGGAGAAGTCCGGCGGTGTGCATCTGGTGTCGCTGGAAGACCGCCGGGGCAAGGTCCGCTCGTTTCCGCTGGGTTTCGGCTTCCTGTTCGAGGGCGAGCCGGTGAAGGTAGTGCCGGCGGCGCCCGCGCAGAAGGCACCCGTCCGGCAACGGACGGCCTCCGGTTCGGTCAAGGTCGAGGGACAGCGTGCCAGGGTCGCGCGGGCCAGCCGGATCTGGGTCGAAGGCAAGCATGACGCCGAACTCGTGGAAAAGGTCTGGGGAGACGACCTCCGGGTAGAGGGAATCGTGGTCGAACCCCTGCACGGCGTGGACGATTTGGCGGCGGCCGTGGCGGACTTCTCCCCCGGTCCGCAGCGCAGGCTCGGCATTTTGGTGGACCACCTGGTCCCCAACTCCAAGGAGTGGCGGATAGCCGAGGCCGCCATGGCCGTGCCCGCGGCGGCGGGCAACGTACTGATTGTGGGCCACCCCTACGTCGATGTTTGGCAGGCCATCAAACCGGCGGTCATCGGGCGGTCCGCGTGGCCGGTGGTTCCGCGCGGCACCGATTGGAAGACCGGCATCCTTGCCGGCCTCGGCTGGCCGCACCGGACCCAGATCGACATCGCCGACGGCTGGAAGAGGCTGCTGGGCAGTGTCAACACCTATGCCGACCTGGAGCCCAGCCTCCTGGGCCGGGTGGAAGAAGTCATCGATTTCCTGACCGTGTGAGCCGGTCCCGGCCGGCGCCGGCGCCCGCGGAATGCACCGGGTGACGGGGTGGAACGGCTAGGCTAGGAACAGAAGTGAGCCATCAGAAGATTTTCCGAAGGTAGGTCCAGTGTCCGAGAACTCTGCTCGTAAGCAGCAGCCGGAGCGCAAGTCCGCTCCGCGCCAGCAGTACCAGAGCGCGTCGGCGTCCGCTTTGCCCCTGACCCCTTCGGAGGACCGGCAATGGGCCACCATGGCGCACTTCGGCGGCATCCTGGGCTGCTTCCCGTCGCTGGCGATCTACCTGATCTTCAAGGACCGGGGTCCCTTTACCGCCCAAGAGTCCAAAGAGGCCCTGAACTTCACCGTTCCGCCCACCGTGGTGGCCATCATTGCGAACCTGCTGATCGTCATCCCGGCGGTCAGCGGGCTCTTTGCCGTCATCGCGGCCTCCATCTGGGTTTTCCTCACGGTTTATTCCGTCATTGCCGGCGTCAAGTGCAACCGCGGCGTTCCCTACCGGTACGCCTACAACCTGCGCCTGTTCCGCTAGCCCTGGCATCCCGCTAGCCCTGCCGCTCCGGTAGCCCTGCCGCTCCGCCAGCCTCTTCCGGTAGCCCTGCCGCTCCGCTAGCACTGCCGGCTCCGCCTCCCTCCTACCCTGCCTGCCGCGAGAACCGCTGGCGGGCGGTGTTCATCCCCGCCGCGATCGGCACGTGGGCGGTCGCCGCGGCCAGGCCGAAGCGCGGCATGTCGCTGTAGACACTCTCCCGGCCCCCCGGCACGCTCTCGTAGGTCTCGTGCCAGACGCCCACGTCCCCGCTGCCGGCCGATTCGCGCATGAACCGCCGCCAGGGTTCCAGGTGCGGGGCCGAGCGGTCGGAGGCGAACCGCTGCAAATGTTCCGGGCTCTTCCAGTAGCTGACCATGATCGTGGTCCGCCCGAACCACTGGTGGAAGCCCAGCAGCCCGGCCTCCGGCGAGGACGCCAGGTGCGCCAGCATCGCCGGCATCGCCGACGCGGTGCGGGCCACCCTGCCGACCTTCCACCATCGGTTGGCCCGCATCCCGATGAGGAAGACGGTAACCCGTTCGCCGCCCGGGTCGGCCGTGAACCGTCCTGTGTGTACTTGTTCCGACATGAGCCGATTCCTCTCATAACAGTGTTACAGAACATTGTTATGGAATACTGGGGTCATGGCAAGACCCATAGTCCACGATGATTCGCTGCGCCGCACGCTCCTCGACACTGCCGCGGCCCTGATCGCCCGCGACGGCGCGCCGGCTGTGTCGCTCCGGGCGATCGCGGCGGCGGCCGGGACGTCAACGACGGCGGTGTACTCGCTCTTCGGCGGGAAGGCGGAGCTGCTCACCGCCATCCTCGACGACGGTTTCGCCTCCTTCGCGGCCTCCCAACAGCGCGCCGCTCCCGACGGACTGGAGGCGCTGGGCAGGGCCTATCGGGCGTGGGCCTTGGAGCATCCGGTCCTGTACGGCCTCATGTTCGGCGGTTCATTGGCCAGCCAGGTGCCGTGCCAGCCGACGCCCGGCGCCGCGGAGCCAGCGATCGCGCCGCTGTTTGCCGCCGTCGCCGCCGCCCTGCCCGGGGCATCGGACGACGACGTCGCGTCCATGGTCGGCGTGGTGTGGGGCCAGGTCCACGGGCTCGTCTCGCTGGAGCTGGCGGGCGCCCCGGCGGCCGGGTGGAGCTGGGACTCCGCCTACGAGGCGGCCCTGCACCGGATCGGCCGGTCGCTGGAGGCCGGTGAAGTCAGTCCTCGAGCAGCCGGCGCACCACCGCGTCGGCCAGCAGCCGGCCCTTGAGGGTGAGCCGGATGGTCCCGGCGAAGGCCGCGGCCGGGTCGACCAGGGCGTCGGCGATCAGCCCGGCCACGGCCTTCCGGCCGTTCGGGCCCAGGTCCCGGGTCTGCAGCCCGTCGATGATGCGGGTCTGGAGCATCACGTGTTCCAGCTGGCGGGTGCCGGTGTCCAGCGTTTCGCGGCCGGCTGCCGGAGATACCCCCGTGGCCAGCCGCTGGGCGTAGGCCGCGGGGTGCTTCACGTTCCACCACCGGACGCCGCCCACGTGCGAATGTGCGCCCGGACCGGCTCCCCACCAGTCGTCCCCGCGCCAGTAGGCCAGGTTGTGCCGGCAGCGGTCCTCGGGAGTGCGGGCCCAGTTGCTGACCTCGTACCAGCCGAAGCCTGCCGCGCCGAGCCGCGCGTCGGCGATCTCATACTTGGCGGCATGGTCGTCGTCGTCGATGCCGGGCACTTCGCCGCGCCGGATCTGGGCGGCAAGCTTGGTGCCTTCCTCGACGATCAGGGCGTAGGCGGAGATATGGTCCGGCGTGCAGGCGATCGCGGAGTCGAGGCTGGCTTCCCAGTCCGCGATGGATTCGCCCGGCGTGCCGTAGATCAGGTCGAGGCTGACGTTCAGCCCGGCGTCACGTGCCCACTGCACGGCCTGCGGCACCCGCTCCGGGTCGTGCGTGCGGTCGAGCACCTGCAGGACGTGCGGCACGGCGGACTGCATGCCGAAGGACACCCGGGTGAATCCGGCGTCGGCCAGGATCTCCAGCGACTGCGGCGTCACCGAGTCCGGGTTGGCCTCCGTGGTGACCTCCGCGCCCGGCTCCAAACCCCACAGGCCTGCGGCCCGGCGCAGCATGGACGCCAGGTCCGCCGCCGGCAGCAGGGTGGGCGTGCCGCCCCCAAAGAACACTGTGGACAGCGGCCGCTCCGGCACGCCGGAATCGCGCAAGACCCGCGCGGCCAGCTCCAGCTCCGTGTTCAGGGTGCCCGAGTATTCATCCTGCGACGCGCCGGAACCCAGTTCCTTGGCGGTGTAGGTGTTGAAATCGCAGTAGCCGCAGCGCACCCGGCAGAACGGGATGTGCACATACAGGCAGAACGCGCGGTCCTCCGCGCCGACCGCCGCCTGTGCGGGCAGCAGGCCGTCGGCCGGCGCCGGGTCCCCCACGGGCAGGACGCTAGGCACTGAGGCGCGCCTCCGCCGTCGTCGTTGTTGTCACAAGCACTGCGGAACTACTTCTTTGCCTTGTCCTTGGAGTCATCCGACGACAGCGCGGCGATGAAGGCCTCCTGCGGGACCTCCACGCGGCCGACCATCTTCATCCGCTTCTTGCCTTCCTTCTGCTTCTCCAGCAGCTTGCGCTTACGGGAGATGTCGCCGCCGTAGCACTTGGCCAGCACGTCCTTGCGGATGGCGCGGATGTTTTCGCGCGCGATGATGCGGGAACCGATCGCGGCCTGGATGGGCACCTCGAACTGCTGGCGCGGGATGAGCTCGCGCAGCTTGGAGGTCATCATGACGCCGTAGCTGTAGGCCTTCTCACGGTGCGTGATGGCGCTGAACGCGTCGACCTGTTCGCCCTGCAGCAGGATGTCCACCTTGACCAGGTCGGCCACCTGCTCGCCGTCGGCCTTCCAGTCCAGCGAGGCATAGCCGCGGGTGCGCGACTTGAGGTTGTCGAAGAAGTCGAAGACGATTTCCGCCAGCGGCAGCCGGTAGCGCAGCTCCACCCGGTCCTCGGAGAGGTAGTCCATCCCCTTCATCTCGCCGCGGCGGCCTTGGCAGAGCTCCATGATGGTGCCGACGAACTCGTTGGGCGCGAGGATGGTCGCCGAGACCATCGGCTCGCGAACCTCGGAAACCTTCCCGTCGGGATATTCGCTCGGGTTGGTGACCGTCAGGATCTTCTTGTCCTCCAGCGTGACCTCGTAGACCACGTTGGGGGCCGTGGAGATCAGGTCCAGGTTGAACTCGGCCTCAAGCCGTTCCCGGGTGATTTCCAGGTGCAGCAGCCCGAGGAAGCCGACCCGGAAGCCGAAGCCGAGGGCCGCTGAGGTCTCCGGCTCGTAGATCAGTGCCGCGTCGTTGAGCTTGAGCTTGTCCAGCGCGTCGCGCAGTACCGGGTAGTCCGTCCCGTCGATCGGGTAGAGCCCGGAAAAGACCATGGGCTTGGGGTCTGCGTAGCCGCCGAGGGACTCCGCTGCCGGCTTGAGCAGGTTGGTGACGGTGTCGCCGACCTTGGACTGGCGGACGTCCTTCACGCCAGTGATCAGGTAGCCGACCTCCCCGACGCCCAGGCCGTTGGACGGGGTGGGTTCGGGCGAGCTGACCCCGATCTCGAGCAGCTCGTGGCTGGCCCGGGTGGACATCATCTGGATGCGTTCGCGCGGCGAAAGCTTGCCGTCGACCACGCGGACATACGTGACCACACCGCGGTAGGTGTCGTAGACCGAGTCGAAGATCATCGCGCGGGCCGGTGCGTCCGCGTCGCCCGTCGGGGCCGGCAGGTCGCGCACGATCTTGTCCAGCAGCGCTTCGACGCCCACGCCGGTCTTGCCGGAGACCTTCAGCACGTCTTCGGGATCGCCGCCGATCAGGTTCGCCAGCTCGGCCGCGTACTTTTCCGGCTGCGCGGCCGGCAGGTCGATCTTGTTCAGGACCGGGATGATGGTGAGGTCGTTCTCCATCGCCAGGTAGAGGTTGGCCAGCGTCTGGGCCTCGATGCCCTGGGCCGCGTCCACCAGCAGGACCGCGCCTTCGCAGGCTGCCAGCGACCGGGAAACTTCATAGGTGAAGTCCACGTGGCCCGGGGTGTCGATCATGTTCAGGGCGTAACTGACGTCGTCAAGCTCCCACGGCATGCGCACGGCCTGGGACTTGATGGTGATGCCGCGTTCCCGCTCGATGTCCATCCGGTCCAGGTACTGGGCCTTCATGTCGCGCGGCTGGACCACGCCGGTGAGCTGGAGCATCCGGTCGGCAAGAGTGGACTTGCCGTGGTCGATGTGGGCGATGATGCAAAAGTTCCTGATGATCGCCGGATCGGTGGCGGCAGGCACCGGCGCGGTGCGGGCCATCGGTGACACAGATGGTTCCTTACTCTCAGACAAGCGGGCTACGGCAATGCGGCCGGGTCGACCAGCACGCTGAATTTGCTCAACTATAAGTGTCCCACGCCGGCCCGCGATCCGCGCACCCGGGCGCGTAGCCGGCGAGATCGCTCAGGTGCCGGATCGACGGACCCGCCGCTCTCGCGCAGGTGCCGAACCGGCAGACCTGCCGTTCTCGCGGCCGTGCCGAAACGGCAGACGCGTCGATTTCCCGCCCGTGCCGCCGTCGGTAGCCTAGGGCCATGGCATTTTCCCAACGCGGCCTCAACCGTCTCCTTCGCTCCGCCGTCCGAGCCGTCCGCGGGCTGTCCCGTGCCGGACACTCCGGAGGTTCCACGCCGCGGCGCGGTCCGGTGGCCGGCAGGCAGGGCCGGCCTCCCGGAGGTGTGGCCGGTCCCCGGGGCACGGAAACCGGTCCGGGCTCGGCGTATCCGGGCGACTACCGGGGCACCGGGACCATCAGCTACTCCCCCGAGGCCGACGGCGCGCCGGATCCCGGCGAGATCGTCTGGACGTGGGTGCCGTATGAAGAGGACCACACGCGGGGCAAGGACAGGCCCGTCCTGGTCATCGGCTACCACCGCGGCCGCTTGCTGGCGCTCATGCTGACCACACGGGACCGGAACAACGACGGCCAGCGCGACCGCGACTACCTGGATCTGGGCTCAGGCGCCTGGGACATCCGGGGCCGCCCGAGTGAAGTCAAGCTCGACCGCGTGCTGCAGCTGGAGCCGGATCGGGTCCGGCGCGAAGGAGCGGTGCTGCCGCGGGCCTCGTTCGACGAGGTTGCCCGGGCCATGCGCCGCCGCGGCTGGAGCTGATCGGAGGGGCGGCCGGCGGTCCCGGGCTGTGCACCGGCCGGCCCGCGGCGTGTCGGCCGCCCGCAGGCCCGCCGCCGGGGCGCGGCGTGTCGGTCGCGCGCAGGTCCGCCGCCCTGAGCACGGATCTGCTAACATTTATAGCTGTGTGTCCGCGCAGGTCGACGGGCACCTCGGGCCGGTTGCCATTACGGTACCCCACGCCGCTCAGTCAATGACCGGACCGACTGCCCTCAAAAGACCAAGTTCCTCAACAAAGAGAGTTATTTCGTGGCCAATATCAAGTCCCAGAAGAAGCGCATCCTCACCAACGAGAAGGCACGCCAGCGCAACATCTCGGTTCGGTCCGAGCTGAAGACCGCCATCCGCGCCGTGACCGGTGCCGTCCAGTCCGCTGACCAGGACGCCGCCGCCACCGCCCTGGTTGCCGCTAGCCGGAAGCTCGACAAGGCCGTCAGCAAGGGTGTCATCCACAAGAACAACGCCGCGAACCACAAGTCTTCGCTGGCCAAGAAGGTCAACGCGCTCTAAGCAGCGCGTTCCGGCCGAAAGGCCGACCTAAGCCAAGGCCGGAGGCCGCCACCCGTTCGGGGTGGTGGCCTCCGGCTTTTGTGCGTCCGGCCGTCCGGCTGCAGACGACGGCCCGCCCGGAGGGTACCTTTGGTTGTGTCCGCGGGCGCCGGGGGTCTGCGCGCGCCGTTATCTCGGGCGGGATGGGGCGGGGAAATGAACGGCTCGAATGCCTACCTGCGGTTCGTCGACCGGGTGGGGCGGTCCCCGGCGCTGGACGGGGCGGTCGGAGTGCTGGGCGGGCTGGGCGCTCCCCTGGTCGGAAGGCCTGCGCTCAAACGGTTCTTCAGCGGGGTGGACACAGCCATCCCGCCGCATGCGATCCTGACCGACGCGCCGTTCGGCGCCTGGTTCATGGCCGTGTTCCTCGACTTGTTTGACGACGACGGCGGAGAGCGCCTGGCCGCCCGCCGTCTGGTGGGTGTGGGGGTGCTGGCCGCCCTTCCCACCGCAGTGGCCGGCCTGGCCGAATGGACCACGGCGGACCCGGCCACGCGGCGCATCGGCGTTTTGCATTCAGCGGCAACCTCGGCGGCCACCGTGGTATTCGCCGGCTCGTGGCTGGCCCGCCGGAAGGGACGTCAGGGGCTGGGGATCGGCTTGGCGCGGGCAGGCTCAGCCGTCGCGATCACCGGGGGTTTCCTCGGCGGCTACATGGGCAGCCGGGTCCGGGGGCACGGCGGAAGAGCCAGCGGCGCCTGAGGTTCAGCGGCGCGCGCTGGTGGCGATCAAGGTGACGGCCCGCTCCACGGCATATTCCGGGTCGCGGCCCTCGCCTTTGACCTGGGCATCGGTCTCGGCCAAAACCTGGATGCAGCGGGCCAGGGCATCTGATTCCCACAGCCGCGCGTCCCTGCGGGCCTGGTCAAACTGCCACGGCGCCATGCCCAGATCGCGCGCATTGGCCGACGCGCTCTTGACCTTGGCAATCTGGCGTAGCTTCATGGCCAGCACGGCAACGATCGGCACGGGATCCACCCCGGTAGCCAGGGCGTGCCGGAGGGAAGACAGCGCGGCCGCGCCGCGGCCGGATACGGCCGCATCCGCGACTTTGAATCCGGTGGCCTCGACCCGCCCGCCGTAGTACTTCTCGACCGTCTCTTCGGTGACCGCACTGTCGGCGTCGGAAATCAATTGGGAACAGGCGGCTGCCAGGTCCGGGAGGGACGAGCCGACGGCGGCCACCAGGGCCTGGGCCGCGGCGGGTTCGATGGCCCGGCGGGCCGACTTGAACTCCTGCCTGACGAAGTCCAGTTTTTCGGAGTCCTTCTTCATGGCCTGGCAGTCGACAACGGGGGCGCCGGAAGCCTTGACCGCGTCCAGCAGTTTCTTGCCGCGGGTTCCGCCCCCGTGGTGCAGGACGAGCCAGACGTCCTCGGCCGGTGCCGCCACATAGGCCAGCAGGTCCGTGAGGAACTCGTCGTTCATCTGCGCCAGCGACGACGCCTCGATGAGTTTCGCTTCTCCGAAGAGGCTGGGGCTGGCCAGCATGGTGAGCTCGCCGGTGGTGTAGGCGGAGGCATCGAGCTGGACCAGCTCAAGGTCCGGGTGCTGGCCGCGCAGGAGGCCCCGGATGCGTTCCTTGGCCCGGTGGGCCAAGTACTCTTCCGGACCGCTGACGAGCACGACGGCGGCCGGCTCGACGTCACGCCAGGAGACGGTGACGGCACTCTTCTTGGCGGCCGAAGAGCGGGATCCGGGTGGCGGGTTCACGGCAGTTTCCTCCTTGTTCAGGTCAAGAGTTTCACGATCCGGGCCTTTTGCCCAAAGTAGTTGCCCGCTGCCGCCTGGCCCGGGTCTCCGCTACCCGCTTGGCCCAGTTCTCGTTACCCACCTGGCACAGTTCTCCCCTGCCCGGCCGGCTCGGGCCTCCGCTGCCCGGCTAGCGGTTAGCGCGGACGGACAATTCCCGGTCGCCGACGTCCACGAGGACCGTTCCCAGCTCGTCGGTCCTGAGGGCGTGCGCGCCGGCCGCTTTGAGCGCCGCCAGGATTTCGCCCGCCGGATGGCCGTAATCGTTGCCGGCGCCCACGGAGATCAGGGCCGCGGCCGGACGCAGCGCGGTGATAAGTTCGGTTCCCCCGTTCCGTGCGCCGTGATGGCTGACCTTGAGCACGTCGACGGCGAAGTCCGGTCCCAACCGGCGTATCAGGGCCGGCAATTGCTCCTCCTCCAGGTCGCCGGTCAGCAGCATCCGCGTCGATCCTCCGGCAGGCGACGGCAGCGTGAGGTCGATGACGATGCTCGCGTCGTTTTCGGACAGCCCGCCCCCGCCCTCCACCGGCCAGTGCACCGCCCAGGCAACTGCTCCGGACGAGCCGGAAAGGCCCGCAAAGGCACGCTCGGCCTGCAGCCGCTGGCCCTCAAGCGTGGCCAGCACGGAAGCCGGTGGCGCTGCCTCGGCGCTCGAGTACAGCACCCGCGCTGTCTGCCGTCCCGCAACGGCTCCCGCCAGTCCGCCATAGTGGTCCAAATGCATGTGGGTCAGCACCAGCAGGTCGATCCTTTCCACGTTGAGTCGGTCAAGGCACCGGTCCATGACCTCCGGGTCGGGTCCGGTATCCACCACGATCGCGCTGCCCTCGCCTGTGCGCACCACCAGCCCATCACCCTGTCCGACGTCGCAGGCCGCCACGTCCCACTCCCCCGCCGGTGCCGGCCGCAGCAGCGCACCCGCCAGCGCCCCTGCTGCGAGCCCGGGCAGGGCTGTCCAACAGACCAGCTTGAACAACGTAGGGCGCATGCCGGAAGCGACGCCGCGCCCCCGCAACTCCGACCCGGCGTCGTCGTCGGACCCATGGTGTTGCTCCTGCGGAGCCCGCCGTCTGTCCGCGGCCCGCAGTCCCCACAGGAGCGCCAGACCGGCACCCGCCGCTCCGGCGGCACCCAGCGGGCCACCCGCCCACGGCAGCGCGGCCATGGGCAATTCGGAGAACCAGCGGGCGACCCCTGCGATCCACAAGGTCATCCAGCCCGCGGCATGCAGCACCGCGGCGCCCGGTCCTGGCAACAGCGGCAGCAGTCCCGTCCCGATCATCCCGGTGACCGTGATGAAGGGGACCAGCGGTCCCGCAGCCACGTTGGCGGGGACAGCATACAAGGCCAGTTCGGGCTGGAGCTGGACAATGACCGGGGCACAGAAGACCTGCGCCGCCAGCGGCATGGCGACCGCGTGCGCCAGCGGGACCGGCAGGAAGCGCTGCAGGCGGCGGGAGCACGCGGTCCCCAGCAGCACGAGCGAGAGGGTCGCCAACACCGAGAGCACGAAGCTGTAGCTGGCCGCCAGCCACGGATCGACGATCAGCAACACCAGCACCGCCACGGCCAGGAAGGACAGCGCTGCCCTGCCCCGTCCGCTCAGTACCGCAACCACTCCCAGCGAGCCCATCACCGCCGCCCGCAGCACGCTGGGCTCCGGCCGGACCAGCAGCACGAACCCGGCGAGACCAACAAGGCCCGCAACCGCCTTCGCCCACCGGGGCAGGCGGACCGCCGATCCGAGCAGGTAGATGAAGGCCAGCACATACGAAACATTGGCGCCGCTGACGGTGAGAAGGTGCGTCAACCCGGTACGCCGCATGGCCTCCTCGAGGTCCGCAGCCTGGTGTTCCTTGTCCCCCAGCACCATCCCGGGAAGCAGCCCCCGGGCGTCGGGTGGCAATCCCGCCAGCGCCGCCACGAACTGGCCGCGCAGGGCCGAGACCCACGCGTCCAGGGGTGGTGCCGAGCGCTCCGACGGGGCGGTGGCTGCTATCAGCAGGGCATCGACGGCCTGTCCCGGGACCGCCCGGACGAGCTTGCCGGAGGTCCGCAGCCGCTCGCCGAACCGCACGTGGGACCACTCCGGCCCGCCCAGGACCTGCACCGGCGTGTCGGCCTCGAACCGCACGCGGCCGGCCGTGGCCTCGACGATGGTCGCGGTCAGGTGGAAACGCGGCCCGCTGCCAAACTGCCGCGGCGCCCTGACCTCCGCGGCGTCCCCGGTCGCCACCAGGCGGGCCGTGATGGTCTGCTCGGCGGTGATGGCCGTCCCGATCGGGCCCGCCAGCCGCTTCGCCTGCTGCAGCCCCACCGTCAGGGACAGCAGCCCGGTGCAACTGCACAGCACAACGACGACGGCGATGCCTCCCACGCCGCGGCCCCGAGGCCGGGCGCGGGATTGAGGCGGGTTTCCCTGCTGCCGGGCTCGTGGGTGGTGCCGGCTTCCCTCCCGGGGGGACCTTGGCTGAGGCGGGTCTTCCCGGGGCCGGGTTCGATGGTGGCGTGCCGGCCAGCTGGCCAGCCGAGGCAGGAGCCGGACCGGCCGCAGCGGCAACAGCAAACGGGCGCTCGCTGCACAGGCGGTTCCCAACAGCACGCCCGCGGACAGCAGGGCCACCCCCGGCGGCGCGTGCGGCAGCGCCAGCGCAGCTGCCCAGCATGCCGCCGCAACGAGCCCCAAGCGAAGATCCAAGCGCCGGCCGTCGGCCTCCGCCGCAGCGGCCTCAGCGGCCGCGGGATCTGGCTCGACGTGGCGCAGCAACAGACGGCCCAGGTCGCTGCGCCGGCTGGGCGGCTGTCCTCCCTCATTCTGGTCCGGCCTAACGACAGAAGGACGTCGGGCCGCATCCGCGTACCGCTGCCAGCGCGGCGGCCGGCTCATACCGACACCAGCTCCACCAACGACTCCAGCATGACCGGCCCGATGCCGGGCACTGCATCAAGATCCGACGGCTGCCCGTACGGGCCGTGCTGCTCGCGGAACTCGACAATCCGCGCGGCAAGAACCGGTCCGACCCGGGGCAGCTCAAGGAGCTCCTCGGCCGTCGCCGTATTGATGTTGATCTTGGCAGCCGGACCGCCAGCGGCGCCGCCGCCCTTACTGGCTTCCGCCTCCCCGCCGCCGGAGCCCCCACCGGCACCGCCGCCGCCTCCCGAACCGACCGCCGGTTGTGGCGGCCTGGGCGCATCCGGCGTGGGCACATAGACCTGCTGTCCGTCGGTCAACGGCGCCGCGAGGTTCAGCGCCTCGAGCTGGGCCTTCTTCGTGGCACCCCCGGCCGCGTCAATGGCCTCGAACACCCTTGAGCCGTCGGCCAGCCGGACGATCCCCGGCGAGGCAACGGCCCCGGCCACATGGACGATGATGCCGGGGCCGCCGCCTGCCGGTTCATCCGCGGTCTCCGTACCGTCTTCGCCGGCAGCAGCAGACGGCGCTGCTGGGGGCTCCCCTTCCGATCCCTCGGCGGCAGGCGGACGGGCAGCCGGCGCGGACGCCAGCGGGATGCTCTCCAAGATAGGAGCAGTCGAGCGGCTTACATCGGCGGTGGCCAGCGAAACAAGTCCGTAGCCGAGGCACAGCCCGGCCACCACGAATGCGGCCCCGAGGGCTATGCGGAAGCGCGGAGTTCGCCGCGGCCGCGACGCAATGCCGCCGCGGGCGGTTGACGGAAGCCAGCGGTGTCGGCCCATCGGGCAACAGTAGGGCGGTGGGGCTGCTGCCCCGCCCGTGCAGCAAACTGTCGTGGACAGCGGCTCGGCGGCGCTGTCTGTGGAGGACAGGAACACTCAACCTCGGGATGGCATCCGCGGTCCGACGACCAGCGTGGCACAAATCAGAAATATGCATGGACAATCAAATCTCCAGCAATACTGAGTGCATGGGAAACGATCGCCACCGACTAAGTGTCGAAACTGCTACCTCGCACTACACGGAAATTCCCACAGGACGAGAGCACCCGCTGGACTTCCTCGGATTCCTGGTTGACGGTCGGCCCCTAAAGGACCTGCTGAGAATTCCAGAAGACGCGGCGCGGCCGGAACAGGAAACCACGGCACTGCGTGATGATTGGTCACCGAAGGCTGCATTGGAGTACTTAGACCGACTGCTGGGACATATGCCGGGTGACTTCGACGACGGGCGTATTGCGCTCCTGCTCTGTCCGGTCTGCGGCGATCTATGGTGCGGCACGGTGAGCATGGAACTGTCGCAGACGCCCCAGACAATCACATGGCAGAGATTCGGTTGGCAGGCCGCTGACGACGAGCCTTGGATCTTCCCGGGCCAGTCCTTCACCTTTGAGCGGACCGAATACGAAAACCTTCTGCAGGGTATCCGGGAGCACTATGAAGAGCGAGCCTACCGGCCTACGCCGCTCAAAGGTTTTCGACGTTTATTCGCGCCCCGCACGGACCGAAAATAGCGGCATACTGGCCGTAGCCCGCGTTCGAGACTTCTGATCAATCCTGCGAATAGCCGTATGCTGCCGCGTCGTGATGTGCGGCGTGCAGGATGGGCGGCAGAGCGGGCGGGGTATCTACCGCCCGCTCTGCAATACTGCAGGCATGGAAACCCTGATGCATTGGCCGGCTTGGCTTGACGATGTGGCGGCTCCAGGCCGCCCCTGGGTAGTGGCCGCTGTTGCTGTCGCAGCCATTGGCATGCTGTTGCTCCTCTTTGAGCTGGCGACCCGGCCTGATGCTGAGCTGTTGCCTGGGTATTTGATCGTGTACGCAGTTATTGGGCTGTTCATTTACGGTCCTGATCGCAGAGATGTCACTTGGGGCCGCGTCTTGGCATTCGTTCTGCCCGGTTTGTTGATGGTGGCGCTGTGGGTGCTGGGCACCGGCTACTGGGGCGGGCTTTGGTTGCTGGGCCTGCCGGCCTGGGCCATTGTCTGCCGGCGCTGGGACAATTACGGCGGGACGCAGCGGGTGGCAAAGCTGGCACTTTTCGTGGTGCTCCTGGCGGCGTCGTCGCTGTTCTTCGTCTTTTACGGGCTCTACCCGTTTCTCGGTACCGCCCTACTCGCCATGGTGCCGCTAGTACCGCTGGCACACTTCATCGCATCGCCTGCTTACAGGCAGCGGCTCCTGCGAGCCGCCGTCGAGTTCCTGCTCTCCTGCGCGGTCGTTGCAGTGGCGCTGACGCTGCCGGAGCTCGGATGGGCTTCGCCGCGGGGCTTCGCCGGCGCGGCGGTGCTGGCAGGGCTGTTGATGGCAGCGTGGGCCGGCCGGCGCTCGGTCGCAGTAAAGCCCGGGCCTAGGTACTCCTGAAGCTGGTGTCACGTTGAGCAACAAATTTTCCGGTAGCTGTTAGAGATGATGGCCCCGTCATGGCTATCTACAAACTGGAGCAGCTCGCTTAGGCCTGGCATCACCGCCGGCTGTCGCCCGGCGTGACTCGACCACGGTCGTGAGCGTTCAATCGCCATCGTTTGTTCCGTAGACGAGCCTGCGCAAGGAGTTGAGGCTCATCTCATCAGCTGCCACTTCCACTTCACCGTCCCTCGTTCGGATACTGACCACGCGCTGGTTCCTACGGATCTCCTTTCGCGTAGACGGAGGCAGCACCCGTTGCTCGGGCGGTGACTGGACCTCGAGTATTCGGGGCGCTCCGATGAATTGGTCCGGGCCAAACGGTTCGATGACGTTGCGCTCTCTGAACACGATGGTGCTTGGCTTGAGCTGAGCCGACCCGGGTGCCCAGCGGTCGCGCAGTGACCCGGGCACAGCGTTGGGGTACCGGAGGAGGCAATCAATGATCCCGTGTTCTTCGATATCCACGATCAGACGCTTGCGTTTGTCGCGTCTCACACCGACGAGCAGCAGGGCTTCGACGAGGATGACTACCCCGAGGCTGGTGAGGATACGGGCGCCCAGGTCCGCATTCGGCAGCAGAATATTTGCAGGCAGCAAAGCCACCATGGGCAGCCACCAAATGGCGTGATCAGAGATGCGCTCCAGTTTGCTCTTCGGAGCGCGTGTCGGTACTTCGGGCGCGACCATGCTTCATTGTCGTCCCTTCGCCTTTGGAATTACTGGCACTCGAGTATCGATATGAGAGTTGTGCCGCAGGTAAGCAAAAGCTTGTTCCCCGGAACGACTAGTCCAGGGGCGGCGTCGGCGGACCGACGACCACCGCGACGACGCCCAGTCCGGTGTGGGCGGCCAGGACCGAGGGCACCGGGGTCAGCAGCACCTCGTCGCTCAGGTACTGCTGCAGGGTTTCCGCGATGGCCCGGCTCTCGGTTTCGTTGCCGAAGTAGTGCACCGCCACACGGGGTTCGTAGTCGAGTTCCTCGATCCGGCGCACCACCAGCTGCTGCAGCCGGGCCTGGGCGCGGGCGGCGGTGCGCACCTTCTCCAGCGGCAGGATGGCACCGTCGCGGATGGCCAGCAGCGGCTTGATCGCCAGCAGGGTGCCGAGCAGGCCGGAGGCGGCGGAAATCCGGCCGCCGCGGCGCAGCTGGTCCAGGCTGGGCACGTAGAAAAAGACGTCTGAACACACGGCGGCCGCCTTGGCGCGCTCCGTCACGGCCTGCCGGTCGAGACCGCTCTGCGCCGCGATGACGGCATCGATGACGGCGAATCCTTCACCCAGCGCGGCGCTGCGCGTGTCCACCACTTCCACCGGGATGCCCACGCCGTCGGCCGCCAGGCCCGCCGCTTCGATCGTGCCGGAGAGCTCGGCCGAGAGGTGGATGGAGACGATCGCGTCGAAGCCCAGGTCTTCGAGCTCCCGGTAGGTCCGCTCCAGAAGCCCCGGCGACGGGCGCGACGTCTTGATGTCGCGCCCCTCGGCGAGCCCGACCGCCAGGGCGGACGCGACGTCGTCGACGCCTTCCCCGTAGATCTGGCCCGAAATCATGACCGGCATCGGCACCACCCGCAGCCAGTCCGCCGTGTCCGGCTGGTTGACCCAGTCCGCGGGCAGCGTAGCCGCCGAATCCGTGACGACGGCGACCCGGTGCCGCGGCGGCTGCCCCGGCCGGGCAGGCGCCTGCTGCTGCTGGTGCAGCAACTGCTTGGACCGCTGTACGAGGTGCTCGAGCCAATTCATCGGGGCCGGGCCGCCGGTCAGGCCGGCACGATGTTGACCAGCTTCGGCGCGCGCACAATCACCTTGCGCACTCCGCGGCCGTCAAGGGTCCGGATGATCTGCGGCGAGGCCAGGGCGAGCTTTTCCAGCTCGTCCGCGTCCACGTCGGCTGCCACCTCCAGCCGGTCGCGCACCTTCCCGGCTACCTGCACCACGGCCGTGACCGTGTCCTGCACCAGCAGGGACTGGTCCACGGCCGGCCAGGACGCCTTAACGACGGACGGTTCGTGGCCCAGCCGGGCCCAGAGGTCCTCCGCGGTGTAGGGGGCAAACAGGCTCAGGATGATGGCGACGGCCTCGGTGGCCTCGCGGACGGCCGGGTCGGCGGCACCAGGTCCGGCGTCGATGGCCTTGCGGGTGGCGTTGACCAGCTCCATCAGCCGGGCGATGACCACGTTAAACTTGCCGGCATCGAGCAGTTCCGCCGCGTCGGCAACGGTCCGGTGGGTGACGGAGCGCAGGGCGCGGTCGCCGTCGTCGTACTCCGTGCCCGGAGCGGAGGCGACGTCCTGTCCCAGCCGCCAGGCGCGGGCCAGGAACTTGGCCGAGCCGGAGGGCGAAACGTCCGCCCAGTCCACGTCGTCTTCGGGCGGCGAGGCGAAGATCATGGTCAGCCGCACGGCGTCCACGCCGAACTTGTCCAGCTGCTCGCCCAGGTCCACGCCGTTGCCCAGCGACTTGCTCATCGCCTTGCCGCCGTTGAGCACCTGGCCCTGGTTCAGCAGCGCGCGGAACGGCTCGTCGAAGTCGATCAGGTCCATGTCCTTGAGCACCTTGGTGAAGAACCGACTGTAGAGCAGGTGCAGGATGGCGTGCTCGACTCCGCCGACGTACTGGTCCACCGGCAGCCAGCGGGCCGCGGCGTCCTTCTCGAACGGGCCCTCGGCGTAGTCCGGGGAGGCGAAGCGCAGGTAGTACCAGGACGAATCCACGAAGGTGTCCATGGTGTCGGTGTCCCGGCGGGCGGCCTTGCCGCAATTCGGGCAGTCGGTGTTGACCCAGTCCGCGGCGGAGGCCAGCGGCGAGGTGCCCTTGGGCGACAGGGCTTCGCCGCGCAGGTCGTCGGGCAGCCGCACGGGCAGCTGGTCATCGGGAACCGGGACCTCACCGCACTCGTCGCAGTGGACGATCGGGATCGGCGCGCCCCAGAACCGCTGCCGGGACAGCAGCCAGTCACGCAGCCGGAAGTTCACGGTCTTCTCGCCGGTGCCGGCCGCCTCCACGAGGTCGATGGCGCGGGCAATGGCCTCGGTCTTGGACAGGCCGTCGAGCTCGCCGGAATTGATCAGGGTGCCTTCGCCGCTGGTGGCGATCCCGGTCTCGGCCGGGTCCCCTTCCCCGGTGTCGACGACGGCGCGCACGGGCAGGTCGAAGGCCTTCGCGAAGTCGAGGTCGCGCTGGTCGTGCGCCGGGACGGCCATGATGGCGCCGGTCCCGTAGTCGGCCAGCACGTAGTCGGCGGCCCAGACCGGCAGCTTTTCGCCGTTGAGCGGGTTGATCGCGTAGCGGCCCAGGAACACGCCGGTCTTCTCGCGTTCGGTGGACTGGCGCTCGATGTCGGAGAGTGCCTTGATCTGCTCCCGGTAGGCCATCAGCGCATCGTGATGCTCCGGGGCCACCAGGTCCAGCGCCAGGTGCGCGTCAGCCGCGACCACGAAGAAGGTGGCGCCGTTCAGGGTGTCCGGGCGGGTGGTGAAGACCGTGACGTCCTGGGCCGGGCGTCCGCCCGCCTCCTCCACCGTGAACCGGACGTGCGCGCCCTCGGAGCGGCCGATCCAGTTGCGCTGCATGGCCAGCACGCGCTCCGGCCAGTGGCCCTTGAGCTCGTCCATGTCGTCCAGCAGGCGGTCGGCGTAATCGGTGATCTTGAAGTACCACTGGTTCAGGCTCTTCTTGGTCACGGGGGTGCCGCAGCGTTCACAGGCCCCGTTGACCACCTGTTCGTTGGCCAGCACGGTCAGGTCCTTCGGGCACCAGTTGACCGGGGAGTTCTTGCGGTAGGCCAGGCCGCGCTCGTAGAACCGCAGGAACAGCCACTGGGTCCAGCGGTAGTACTCCGGGTCGGAGGTGTGCACCCGGCGCGACCAGTCGGCGCTGATCGCGTAGCGCTTGAAGGACGCCGCCTGGGTGTCGATGTTGGCGTAGGTCCACTCGCTGGGGTGGGCGTTGCGCTTGATCGCGGCGTTCTCAGCCGGCAGGCCGAAGGAGTCCCAGCCGATCGGGTGCAGGACGTCGTAGCCCTTCAGCCGCCAGTAGCGTGCCACGACGTCGCCCATGGCGAAGGCTTCGGCGTGGCCCATGTGCAGGTCGCCGGAGGGGTAGGGGAACATGTCCAGCACGTAGCGGCGTTCGCGGGAACCGTCGTCGGCGGGAGCGAAGACATCAAGTTCCTCCCACACGGCCGGCCACTTGGCCTCCATGGCAGAGAAACTGTACTCGTGCTGTTCCGTTCCCGGCTGCGTACTCACTGTGCTTGCCTCGTCCTCTTGTCTGTACTGCGCACTGGCCTGACTCCCCTAGACACACAAAAGCCCCTCGGCATCGGAGGGGCGGGCCGCTGAAGCAGGGCCTGGGCCCCGCGGCAGCGGCTAGCTAAGGAGCAGTGCGAACATGGGACCACTTTACCGCACGTTCACAGGACATCGTCGTCGACCCAGTCGAAGGTCCGGGTGACCGCTTTCTTCCACAAACGCAGCCTGCGTTCCCGCTCTTCCGCCTGCATCTGCGGCTCCCACACCTTGTCCTGCACCCAGTTCCGCGCCAGCTGGTCCGTGCCCTCCCAGAACCCGACGGCGAGGCCCGCGGCATAGGCCGCCCCCAGCGCCGTCGTCTCGGTGACCCGGGGCCGCATCACGGGCACGCCCAGGATGTCCGCCTGGAACTGCATCAGCGCATCGTTGGCGACCATCCCGCCGTCGACCTTGAGGCCGGTCAGCGGCACCGCGGCGTCCGCGTTCACCGCATCCAGGACTTCCCGGGTCTGGAAGGCCGTGGCCTCCAGCGCGGCCCGGGCAATGTGCGCCTTGGTCACGAAGCGGGTCAGGCCGACCAGCGCGCCGCGGGCGTCCTGGCGCCAGTACGGGGCGAACAGGCCCGAGAACGCGGGCACGAAGTAGCAGCCGCCGGTGTCCTCGACCGTGCCCGCCAGTTGCTCCGCCTCCTGCGCGGACGAGATCAGGCCCAGGTTGTCGCGCAGCCACTGGATCAGCGACCCTGCGACGGCGATCGACCCCTCCAGCACATAGTGCGGCGCCGCCTTGCCCAGCTGGTAGCCCACTGATGTGAGCAGGCCGTGCGACGACCTGACGATCTCCTCGCCCGTGTTGACCAGCACGAAGCACCCGGTGCCGTACGTGTTCTTGGCCTCGCCGGGGTTGAAGGCCGCCTGCCCGAACGTGGCCGCCTGCTGGTCGCCGAGGATGCCGGCGACCGGGACGTGCCGCAGCAGCTGCGAGCCATGAACGGTCGCGTAGGGCTCGGACGAGGAGCGGATCTCCGGCAGCATCGCGGCCGGCACGCCGAAGGCGTCCAGGATCTCCCGTTCCCACTGCAGCGTGCGCAGGTCCATGAACAGGGTGCGGGAGGCGTTGGTCACGTCGGTGGCGTGCGTGCCGCCGTCCGGCCCGCCGGTCAGGTTCCACAGCACCCAGCTGTCGGTGGTGCCGAACAGCAGCTCGCCGGCCTCGGCCCGTTCCCGCGCCCCGGCCACGTTGCGCAGGATCCAGGCCAGCTTGGTCCCGGCGAAGTAGGGTGCCAGCGGCAGCCCGGTCTGCTCGCGGAAGCGGTCCACCCCGCCGTCGGCGGCCAGTTCGTCGCAGATCTGCTGCGTGCGCACGTCCTGCCAGACGATCGCGTTGTAGACCGGCCGGCCGGTGCTCTTCTCCCACACCACGGTGGTTTCGCGCTGGTTGGTGATGCCCACGGCGGCGATGTCGTGCCGGGTCAGGCTGGCCCGGGACAGCGCCGTGCCCACCACCTCGCGGGTGTTGTCCCAGATTTCCAGCGGGTCGTGTTCCACCCAGCCCGGCTGCGGGAAGATCTGCCGGTGCTCGCGCTGGCCGGTGGAGACCGGCGTGCCGGCGTGGTCGAAAATAATCGCGCGCGTGGATGTGGTTCCCTGGTCGATCGCCAGCACGAACTCCGCCATCTGTGTCCTCCACGCTCGGGTCCGGGCTTCCGTGCCCGGCTGCTGTTGAACCTAACCGGCGGCGCACGCCAGCGTCAATCGAGCGGGCCGTCGCCGTCGTCCGCCGTGCTGCCCCTTTACGGCGCCCGGGCCGGCCGCCTCCCGGCGCCTCCAGGCACCGCGGTCCGGTGCCCTGCGCAAGCCAATCGGCCGCGCTGCGCGGCATCGCGCCCGGGGGTCGGTAGAGTCGAAGGCATGAAATCAGGAGGGACCCCGGCGTGACCGCCGTTGCCGACCGTGCGGTGCGCCGCGAAATTCTGCTCGACGGCGCACGGGTGCGCTACTGGGAATACCCCGCGGACGACGACGGCGCGCCCACCCTCCTGGTCATCCACGGCTTCCGCGGCGATCACCACGGGTTGGAACTAGTGGTGGGCCGGCTGCCCGGCTACCGTGTGATCGCCCCCGACCTTCCCGGCTTCGGCGAATCGGAGCCGCTGGCTGCCGGCACGCACGGGATCGAGGGTTACACCCGGTTCCTGCACGCCCTGGCCGGCGCGCTGGAGCTGGGCCCGGACACCTACGTCCTGGGACACTCCTTCGGGTCCATCGTGGTGAGCCACTACCTGGCGGCGCATCCGGGCAGCTTCCGGGCCGCCGTCCTGGTCAACCCGATCAGCGAACCCGCGCTGCAGGGACCCAAGGCGATACCGTCCCGGCTGGCCGGCTTCTACTACTTCGCCGGGGCCCAGCTGCCCGAGCGGCTGGGGCTCTGGCTGCTGCGCCACCGGCTGATCGTCCGGGGCATGAGCATCATGATGGCGAAGACCCGCGACCCGCAGCTACGTTCCTACATCCACGGGCAGCACGACGCCTACTTCAGCGCGTTCGCGGACCGGCGGGTGGTGCTGGAGGCCTTCCGGGCGTCCATCTCCGCCGATGTCGCGCAGGTCGCCGGCCTGCTGAAGCTTCCGGTACTCCTGATCGCCGGCGAACGGGACGACATCGGTTCCGTGGCGAGCCAGCGCAGGCTCGCCTCGATGATCCCCGACTCCCGGCTGGAAGTGATCCCCGCCGTCGGGCATTTGATCCATTACGAAACCCCGGCAGCGGCCGCCGCCCTCATCCGGGACTTCATCGACGGAATGAGTGCATGAAACTCCTGATTGACGCCCGGTTCACGCGCACCGACCAGCTGGACGGCATCAGCCGGTACGGCGCCAGCCTCATCGAAGCCGCGTCCCGACTGGCGGACGTGAGCATGCTGATCAACGACGAGCGGCAGCTGCAGCTCCTGCCCGACGTGCCCTGGGTCAAGATCAACAGTCCGCTCTCCCCCGCCGAACTCTTCGTGGCGCGCCGCGTGAACAGGCTGGGCGCCGACGTCGTCGTCTGCCCGATGCAGACCATGGGCAGTTTCGGTCGCAAATACGGGCTTATCCTGACGCTGCACGACCTGATCTACTACTCCCACCCCAAACCGCCGGGCTTCCTGCCTAAGCCGGTGCAGTGGCTGTGGCGGCTTTACCACAAGGCCTACTGGCCGCAGCGTCTCCTGTTGAACCGTGCGGACACGGTGGCCACCATCAGTCACACCACGCGGGCGCTGATGGAACGGCACCGGCTCACCCGCAGGCCGATCCGGATTGTTTCCAACGCCGCCCAGCCGCAGGGAGCGCCGCGTGATCCGGCGGGCGGCCGCGACAAGACCCTGCTCTACATGGGCTCGTTCATGCCGTACAAGAACGTCGAAACCATCGTTGACGCCATGACGCTGCTGCCGGACTACCGGCTCCATCTGCTCAGCCCGATCCGTCCGGACCGGCAGGCCGAGCTGGAGGCGCGGGCCGTCGACCCTCGCCGGCTGGTCTTCCACAACGGGATATCCGACGACGGGTACCAGCAGCTGCTGCAGCGGGCCACGGCGCTGGTAACGCTCTCCCGCGACGAGGGCTTCGGCCTGCCGATGATCGAGGCCATGGCCGCCGGGACGCCGGTGATCGCCAGCGATATCCCCATCTTCCGGGAGGTCGGTGGCGGCGCCGTCACCCTCGTGGACCCGGACGAGCCCGCCGACTTCGCGGCGGCCGTGGCAGCGCTTGACCAGCCCGGTGCCTTCCGCGCGGCGTCGGAGGCCAGCATCCGCAGAGCGGCGGCCTACGACTGGAACGAGTCGGCCAAGCAGCTGGTCGCCGCAGCCGAGGAAGTGATGGAACGACGGCGGGGCCGGTCCCGCTAGCTTGATGGCCGGCGCCGAGGAGAAGCCGGTTGGGTGTCGTCCCGGAAGCGCGCCGATCGACAACGCGACTCATTTCTTCTTCCCACACCTCGCAAGCGGGTTGAGCTGCTGACGGCGGACTTCCACTTTGATGTGGCCGAGTAAGGTCACGGCACTGGTTTCTTGCTTCCCGGCCCAGAAACCGGCCCAGAAACCGGCACCGTTACCGTCACCGTCGCCGGCAGCGTCACCGGCAGCGGCAGCGGAGGGTGCATCCTCCGAAACTGTCAGTAGCGGCGCAACCGCAGCGGAGACGGAGGCGGAGGTTGCGTGTCTTCCGAAACTGTCAGTGGCGGCGGATAGTCTGTTTTCAGTAGCAG
Organism: Arthrobacter sp. Cza30; assembly: GCF_059090765.1. Lineage (NCBI taxonomy): Bacteria > Bacillati > Actinomycetota > Actinomycetes > Micrococcales > Micrococcaceae > Arthrobacter > Arthrobacter sp. Cza30. The sequence continues at coordinate 446,674 of NZ_JBNHGA010000006.1, forward strand.
TTCAGCACCATCGTTGGCCGCCGGGCAGTGGGTTTGCCGGTGGCGTCTGCGGATCCGTCCGGGGTTCGTTACCGCTCGTAGTCGAGGCCATGCAGTGCGCATGCTGAAGATTGAGACGCTGAGATGTTTGATCCGGCCCTACCCGAACCTCCCGCCGCAGCAGGGCTTGCTCCAAGATCGTCTGCCGCAGCGCCGGGCGCCCTAGTACCACCTGCCGGCAGGGGTCTCATGCTGGACGCCGGGCCGGCCGCGGCACCGGTGGGTTCTGCGGCGGTTCGCGCTGCGGCCGCTGCCCTCGAGGGCATCGACGTGGGTGCGCCGGACCGGGAACTGGTGGAGGAGCTCACGGCGTTGGAGGGTTTGAAGGCTGCCGCCGCTGCCGCGCAGGCCAGGGTCCAGGTCGCCTTGGAGGAATCGGTGCGTGCCCGCCGTGCCGCCGCCGGGATCCCGAAAGACCGGCAGGGCGCCGGGGTGGCCGCCCAGATCGGGTTGGCCAGGCGCGAGTCCCCGCACCGTGCCGCGGTCCTGCTGAACCTGTCCCGGACCCTGGTCGCACAGATGCCGCACACCCTGGCTGCGCTGGCCGCGGGGAGCCTGAACGAATACCGGGCCGAGATCCTGGCCCAGGAAACCGGCTGCCTGTCCCCGGAGCACCGCGCCCGCGTGGACCGGGAACTGGCCGGCAACCGGGAGCGGCTGCACGGGCTCGGGAACCGGGTGCTGCGGGCCGAAGCCAAGCGCCTCGCCTACCGGCTCGATCCCCGCTCGGTGGTGGACCGGGCGGCGAAGGCCGAAGCGGACCGGCATGTGTCTTCCCGGCCCGAGCCCGACACCATGGTTTCGGTCCGGACCCTGCTGCCGGTCATCCAGGGGGTGGCGGTGATGGCCGCCCTGCACCGGGAAGCGGACCGGCTGCGCAGCATGGGCGACCCCCGGTCTAGGGGACAGCTGATGGCCGACACCGTGTTCGAACGCGTCACCGGGCGCAGCACCGCCGACCCGGCCCGGCTGGAAATCCAGTTGGTGATGACCGACCGCGCCCTGCTGCGGGGTGAGGCCGAACCGGCCTGGCTGACCGGGCACGGCATCGTCCCGGCCCGCTACGCCCGCAACCTCACCCATCTCCCAGAACGGCCGGCACCGGCACAACCACCGACACCCACCACTGGGGGAAGCCCGCCCGGTCGGAACGCTGCCGGGCCCGGCCGCCAGGACAGGGGGCTGCCGGCGGCAGGACCAACCGGGTGCAGCCCGCCCGGCCGGATCGGGCAGAAGGCGCCGCCGGCCGGGACCGAACCGGGGTGGAAGACCGCCCGCGAGCAGGCCCAACGCACCAAAGTGTTGCAACAGGCCAGCGTGGAGGACATCTGGGTCCGCCGCCTCTACACCGCCCCGGGAACCGGGCAGTTGTTGGGGATGGATTCGGCCGCACGCAAGTTCCCCGACGGGATGCGCCGGATGATCCAGGCCCACATCGTGCCCTGGGCACACGGCGGTAAAACCACCATGGCCAACGGCCAGGGACTGTGCGAACAATGCAACCAGTCAAAGGAAGCCGAAGGCTGGACCAGCCGCCCACTCCACGGACCACACCACTCCGTGGAGACCACCACGCCCACCGGACACACCTACACCTCCACCCCGCCACCACTACCAGGCACGCCGCCGCCGGATGCAGAGGCAGCCCCTGCTTCCCGGTCCGGCGCCGCCCCTGCGTCCCGAGCCGGCAACGGAGCGCGCGCCCGGAAGGCTACAGCAGGTCGGTCCCGTCGCAGCGCACCTGCACCGGGTCGGGGACGCGCTTAGCGGACAGCGCCGCCTTCCGGTGACGAAGCGCGGCAGTCACGCGGGGTCCGTCCTGATAGCTGAAGAACAGCAACAGGCGGTGCTCGCCGCTCTCCCCCGGTTGGGCCGGCAGCTCGACGGGCCCGACGCTGCGAAGGCTGCCGCTGAGCTCAAAGTCCGCCATGAAGGCCTCAATGCCTGAGGGCTTCCCGGTCAGGGCGGCGATCCTGACCGCCGGGGGAAGCTGAAGCTCACGCCGCAACTGCATTTCCCGGGCTGCGGCACCGGTGGGGTCCCACCGAACCAAGGGCGCCACAACCGCGTCCTGGTCGGCGGTGACTACCACCAGCCCCCCTTCGGACGACGGCTGCACCAGCGACGCGGCGCGGAACCACCGGCGCAGCACGTCTTCGGGGGTGCGCAGAGACTCGCGGCTGAGCATGGCGTTGCCATCCAGCAGCAACGCCGCGGCATACCCATCGGGTGCCACCGGCTCGGCTCCCGGTGTTGCGACCACCAGGGCTTTCCGTGACTCGACGACAGACTTGATGTGTTCCCCCGAGGAAGACACGACCGTCGCCCCCGGGAACGCACGTCCCAGTTCCTCCGCCGTGCGCAGGGCGCCGACCGCAGAGGCACGGAGCCTGTGGGACCCGCATTCGGGGCAGGAGTAGTTCGTGGCTAATCGGCCGCACCACCGGCAAGCCGGCGCCGCGGACCGGCCCGGCTGCGCCAGCGGCCCGTTACAGTCGGTGCATCTGGCCGGCGTGCGGCAGTCCTGGCAGGCAAGGGCAGGTGAAAAGCCGGTCCGCGCCACCTGGACCAGCACCGGGCCGCGCTCCAGGCCTTCCTTTGCGGCAAGCCACGCGGCATGCGGCAGACGGGCGTGGCGCAGCATGGGATCGCGTTCCTGTTGGAACGAATCCGCGGTGTTGAGGATGCGCGGAGTCGCTTGGCGCAGGAACGGCCGGGCAGGCGTGAGCTCGGACGCCCAGCCGCTCTCAACCAGCCGCTGTGTTTCGCCGCTGCGCGAGACACCCACGAAGAGGGCCGCGCAACCGGCCTGTGCCGTGCGCAGCAACAACACCTCGCGCGCATGCTGGTACGGGGAACGCTGCTCCAGCAACAGGTCATCGCCGTCGTCCCACATGGCCACCAGTCCGAGATCCTGCACCGGAGCGAAGGCGGCCGAGCGCGTCCCCACGGCCACCGAGACCTCACTATGCAGCAACCGCAGGTAGTTCCGGTAGCGGGGCGTCGGCCCATCCTCGGCAGTCAGGCAGACATACTGGTCCGCGCCGAGGACGCGCTCCAGTTCGGCTTCCAGCCGTGCCAGGTCCTTCGCGTCCGGAACGACGACGACGGCGCCGCGGCCGCTCTGCCGGACGCTTGCCACGGCGTGGGCTACCTGGGCTGTCCACGAAGCAGGGCCGAAGGACTTGTGGCTGGCCAACACGGCACGCGGGGCGGCACCTGACGCCAGCCCGGCCAGAAACTCACCGGCGCCGTCGTAACCGGCGAAGGCTTGCTCCGCGCCATCCGGAGCCGGCGCGGTAGCCGGAGGTGCGGCGGCAGAGATGACAGAGGTAACCGGAGGCGCGGTGCCAGCCGGAGCTGCCGGATCAGCCGGAGGTGCCGGGTCAGCCAAAGGCGCCGGATCAGCCGCCTGGCCCTCCTCGCGGGCGGCGAATTCCTTGTCCACTTTGGCCACGCGGGGCGGGATGGCGGCGCGCAGTACGTCGCTGACGTTTCCGGCATAGCGCTCGGCCACGGACGTGGCCAGCTGGAGCAGCTCCTCGGTCAACACCGGCTGCGCGGACACCACTTTGGCCAACGGGGCCAGCTTGACCCCTTCCGGCACCTCCGACGTGCGGCGGGTGATGTACCCGCTCATTTCCTGGCCGCCGAAACGGGCCTTGACCCGCGCGCCGGGAACAGCGTCGGCGTCCAAATTCTCCGGCACCAGGTAGTCGAAGATCCGGTCCAGATGTGGCAGCGACGTTTCGATCAGCACCTGCGCCACCGGGTTGGTCGCGGCCGCCGGTACGGTGCCCGGCGCCTGCTTGGGGGCACCGAAGCCCTGAAGCAGGCTCAGCTGGTGCGGATCAGAGCCCATCAGGCTCAGGCGTTGAAGTAGCTGCGCAGCGCGTCGGCCCGGTCGGTCCGCTCCCACGTGAAGTCGGGATGTTCACGGCCGAAATGGCCGTGCGCCGCGGTCTGCTTGTAGATGGGCCGTTTGAGCCGCAGGTCGTCGATGATGCCCAGCGGACGCAGGTCGAAGACTTCCTCGATCGCTTGGGCGATGCGCGCCGGGTCAACCGTCTCGGTTCCGAAGGTTTCGACGTAGATGCCGACCGGCCGCGCCATGCCGATGGCGTATGCAATCTGGATCTCGGCGCGCCGGGCGAGCCCCGCGGCCACCACGTTCTTGGCTACCCAGCGCATGGCGTAGGCGGCCGAACGGTCCACCTTTGACGGATCCTTGCCGGAAAATGCGCCGCCGCCGTGACGGGCCATGCCGCCGTAGGTATCCACGATGATCTTGCGTCCGGTCAGCCCGGCGTCGCCCACCGGCCCGCCGATCACGAAGTCGCCGCCCGGATTGAGGATGTAGCGCACGTTCGTAGCGTCCAGGGAGCTGGCCGCCAGCACCGGCTCAATCACGCGCGAAGTGAGGTCCGCACGCAGGTGGTCCAGATCCACGCCGCCTTCATGCTGGCTGGAAATCACGACCGAGTTAACGGACACCGGCTTGTCGCCGTCATAACCGATGGTCACCTGCGTCTTGCCGTCGGGCCGCAGATACGGCAGCGTCCCGTCCTTCCGCACCTCGGTCAAACGCTCCGACAAGCGGTGCGCGAGCCAGATCGGTGCGGGCATCAAGACGTCGGTCTCGTCGCTGGCATAGCCGAACATGATGCCCTGGTCGCCGGCACCCTGGGCATCGCGCGCGTCGATGCCGGTCCCCTCACGGTTTTCGAACGAGTTGAAGACCCCGGAGGCGATCTCCGGCGACTGCTGGCCGATCGAAACCGACACGCCGCAACGCTCGCCGTCAAACCCCTTGTCCGAGGAGTTGTACCCGATCTCCAGGATGGTGTCGCGGACAATCTGCGGGATCTCCACATAGCCCTTCGTGGTGACCTCACCGGCCACGTGTACCAGGCCGGTCGTCGTCAGCGTCTCTACGGCTACCCGCGACTCGGGATCCTCGCGCAACAGCGCGTCGAGGATGGCGTCGGAAATCTGGTCACAGATCTTGTCCGGATGGCCTTCGGTCACGGACTCGGACGTGAAGAGCCGCAGATTGCTGTCAGAAGAAGTCACAGACATACCTTACTTGCTGGCGAGGACCGCCACGGAACGGTTGAGGCGGCACCGAACGCCGGGTCATGCAGCGAAACGGAACGAAATAGGGGGTCACGGTGGGCCGGTTCCCGCGGCAGGCTGGAAGCAGCCCGCACGCAGTGTCAGCGGGAGAGTTCGGCAGTGATGCGCTCGATGACCACGACCGCCGCGCTGTCTTTGCTGCCGCGGTGGGTCTGCGGTTCGACGCCGCCGCGAGCCAGCACCGTGATCTCGGTGTCATCCTGCCCGAACACCAGGTCGCGGCCCACGCGGTTGAGCACCAGCAGGTCGCAGCCCTTTCGCTCGAGCTTGCTGCGCGCATAGTCGAGCACGTCGCCGCGGTCGTCGCCGGTCTCCGCGGCGAAACCGATGATCAGCGGCGCATCGCCGGAGCCGCGCTGCTGCACGACCTCCACCAGGATGTCCGGGTTCCGCACGAGCGTGATCACGGGGTCGTCGGCGTCGTCGCGCTTCTTGATCTTGGTGTCGGTCACTTCGGCCGGCCGGAAATCCGCCACGGCGGCTGCCATGATGACGACGTCGGAGCGCGCCGCCGCTTCGAGCGTCGCCTCGCGCAGGTCCAGGGCGGTTTCCACCGAACTGGACTTGATCCCGTCCGGGATGTCCACCTCAACGTGGGCGGCGATCAGTTCGACCTCCGCTCCCGCGGCCGCAGCGGCGCGGGCCAGTGCCACGCCCTGCTTGCCGGAGGACCGGTTGCCCAAAAAGCGCACGGGGTCCAGCGGCTCGCGGGTGCCGCCGGCGGTGACCAGGACCCGCTTGCCGGCCAGCGGACCGGGTTCCGGAGCCGCGAGGACGGTCGCGGACGAGTCCGCCGACCAGCCGGCCTCCGCCGTCGTCCGCGGTTGTAAAGTCCCGTCTGCGAGGGCGGCGGTGATGAAGTCGTAGATTTCGGCCGGTTCGGGCAGCCGGCCGGGGCCGGTGTCCTTGCCGGTGAGGCGTCCGACGGCCGGGTCCATCACCGTGGTGCCGCGGCTGCGCAGCGTGGCCACGTTCGCCGCGGTGGCCGGGTGCTGCCACATTTCGGTGTGCATGGCCGGCACAAAGACCACCGGCGCGGTGGCCACCAGCAGGGTGTTGGTGAGCAGGTCGTCGGCCAGGCCGGCGGCGGCGCGCGCCAACAGGTCCGCTGTGGCCGGGCACACCACCACGAGGTCGGCTTCCTGGCCGAGACGGACGTGGTTAACCGACTCGACGGCGTCGAACACGCTGTTGCTCACCGGGTTGCCGGAGAGGGCCTCCCAGGTGGCGCGGCCAACGAACTTCTCGGCGGCGTCGGTCGGCATGACCGTCACCTCGTGGCCGGCTTCCTTAAACAACCGAAGCAGGGATGCCGACTTGTAGGCGGCGATCCCGCCGCCCACGCCCAAAATGATCCGCATGCCTGCCCCGGTGTTAGACGCTGGTTACTCTGCGGCCTTTTCGACAGGCTTGCTGACCAGCAGGCCCTCGTTGATTTCGCGCAGCGCGATGGACAGCGGCTTCTCGTTCAGCTTGGTGTCCACCAGCGGGCCGACATACTCGAACAGGCCTTCGTGCAGCTGCGAGTAGTAGGCGTTGATCTGGCGGGCACGCTTGGCACCGTAAATAACCAGCGCGTACTTCGAATCCGTTGCTTCCAGCAGGGAGTCGATCGGCGGGTTGATGATGCCTTCGAGGTTGGTCGACACAAAATCTCCAATGGGTTCCGGGACGTGTTCTTTGGGGCCCGCTCAGCGCGGGTGCGGAACAAGTCCCATCAATGAAACGAGCTCGTCTGCCGCCCGCTTGACATCGTCGTTAACGACGGTGAAATCGAACTCGGGCTCGGCAGCAAGTTCCAGTTTAGCGGTTTCCAGCCGGCGCTGCTGTTCCTCGGGTGTTTCGGTGCCGCGTCCCACCAGCCGGCGGACCATTTCCTCCCAGCTGGGCGGGGCCAGAAACACGAACGTGGCATCGGGCATGGACTGCTTGACCTGCCGGGCGCCCTGCAGGTCGATCTCCAAGAGCACGGACTTTCCGTCTGCCATGGCCTCGTCCACGGTGCGCCGCAGCGTGCCGTAGCGGTTCCGGCCGTGCACCAGGGCCCATTCCAGCATCTCGCCGGCCGCCACGAGGCGTTCGAACTCTTCGGGGCCGACGAAAAAGTAGTGGACGCCGTCCTGCTCGCCGGGCCGCGGTTCGCGGGTGGTGGCGGACACCGAAAGCCAGACGTCGGGGTAGTTGTCGCGGATATAGGTGGAAACGGTGCCCTTGCCGACGGCCGTGGGGCCGGCGAGAACGGTCAGGCGGGGTTTGTCGGACATATCTTCCATCTGTTACTGGGATTCCAAGTGGTCTATCAGGGCTCGCCGCTGGTGGATGCCGAGCCCGCGCAGCCGGCGGCTGGGCGCAATGCGGACCGTCTCCATGATGGCCGCGGCGCGGACCGGTCCGATGCCCGGCAACGATTCGAGCAGTTCGGCCACGCGCAGCCGGCCGACCGATTCCATCGACGCGGCCGCCTCGATCACCTCGGCGACGGTCATGGCGCCGGATTTCACTTTGGCCTTGATCTCCGCACGTTCGACCCGGGCGGCCGTCGCTTTTAGCCGGGCGGTGGTGCGTTCGCTCTCCGTCAGCGGTCGAAGACCCACAGCTCCTCCAGACAATCCGGCCCGTCGGACAAGATGCCGGGCGGGCATATTGGGCATGAATTGAACTTACCAGAACGGCAACGCCGCGGCTGAGGGCCGGCTGCCCGGCGCAGGAGGTGTGCACGGGGCAGCCGCCCCGACGCGCTGCTCAGCCCACGAGGCCCGCCAGACCGGCCAGGGTGCGGTCGGCGGCGGCGCGCAAGGCGGCGGCGTCCGGGCCCGCCTGGAGGATGTCCCGGCTGGAGGTAGCCAGGACATTCCCGACGGCGGAGCCGAAGGCCGCCGCGATGTCCGCCCCGGTGGCACCCTGGGCGCCCAGACCGGGGGCCAGCAGCGGCCCGTTGACCGCGGCCAGGTCCACCCCGAGCCGTTCCATCACCTCGGCCCGGACGGTGGCGCCGACCACCAGGCCGACGGAGCCCAGCTCCCCGGCGCGGCCGGCCTCCTCGTTGTCGGCCGCCGCGGCTTCCGCGATCCGGGCGGCCACGGACTCGGCGCCGCCGACGTGCTGCACGCTGGCGCCCTCAGGGTTGGAGGTCAACGCCAGCACGAACACCCCGCGGCCGGTTGCCGCCGCCAGGTCCAGCGCCGGCCGCAGCGATTCGTACCCGAGGTAGGGACTGAGCGTTACGGCGTCGGCTGCCAGCGGCGAACCGTCCCGCAGCCACGCATCCGCGTAGGCGGCCATGGTGGAGCCGATGTCGCCGCGCTTGGCGTCGGCAATGGTCAGGGCACCGGCCTGGCCCGCGGCCGCCAGCAGCTTCTCCAGCACCGCCAGGCCGGCCGAACCGTGCCGTTCGTACAGCGCCACCTGGGGCTTGAGGGCGGCAGCCTGCTCCCCCACCGCGTCCAGCACGGTGAGGGAGAAGCGTTCCAGCCCTCCGGCGTCGTCGTTCAGTCCCCAGGCCGAGAGCAGCGACGGGTGCGGGTCGATCCCCACGCACAGCGGCCCGCGGGCCTCCATCGCCGCCCGCAGCCGCTGCCCGAAGGTGGCGGGTTGCGGCCGGGCGTGCGGCTCAGGCATGGAAGGCGGCCTTCAGGTTCTCGGCGTGCTCCTGCAGGCTGGTGACGTCCCACTCGTACTGGCGCATCGCTTCGATGGCCTGGATGGCGGCGCCGAACTCGGACACCGTGGTGATGATCGGCGTGCCCACCGACGTCGCCGCCGCGCGGATCTCGTAGCCGTCGCCGCGGGCCTGGCCGCCGGAGGGGGTGTTGAGGACGAGTCCGATCTGGCCTTCGGTGATCAGGTCGACGATGGTGCCCTCGCCGTCGTCGGACCGTCCCTCGGCGACCTTCCGCACGGTGGTGGACTGGATGCCGTTGCGGCGCAGCACCTCGGCCGTGCCGCCGGTGGAGAGGATCTCGAAGCCCAGGTCCACCAGCAGCTTCACCGGCATGATGATGGAGCGCTTGTCGCGGTTGGCCACCGAGACGAACACCTTGCCGGACGTCGGCAGGGCGCTGCCGGCCGCGGCCTGGCTCTTGGCGAACGCGGTGTCGAAGTACTTGTCGATGCCCATGACCTCGCCGGTGGAGCGCATTTCCGGGCCTAGCAGCGAGTCGACCACGGTGCCCTCCGGCGTGCGGAACCGGCTGAACGGCAGCACCGCTTCCTTCACCGCGACCGGTGCCTCCAGCGGCAGCCGGGAGCCGTCGCCGGTCTCGGGCAGCACCTTGTAGACGCTGCGCAGCGTGTCGATGTCCACGCCGGTGCCGATCAGCGCCGCGGCCTTGGCCAACTGCACGCCGGTGGCCTTGGACACGAACGGGACGGTGCGGGAAGCGCGCGGGTTGGCCTCGATCACATAGAGCACGTCGGCGGCCAGCGCGAACTGGATGTTGATCAGGCCGCGCACTCCCACGCCCTCGGCGATGGCGGCGGTGGCCTTGCGCACCCGGTCCAGCACGTCGGCGCCCAGGGTGATCGGCGGCAGCACGCACGCGGAGTCGCCGGAGTGGATGCCGGCCTCCTCGATGTGCTCCATGATGCCGCCGACGTAGAGGTCCTTGCCGTCGTAGAGGGCGTCGACGTCGATCTCGATGGCGTCTTCCAGGAAGCGGTCCACCAGCACCGGATGGTCCGGGGTGATCTCGGTGGCGTTGGCGATGTAGCGCGACAGGTTGGCCTCGTCGTAGACGATCTCCATGCCGCGCCCGCCCAGCACGTACGACGGGCGGACCAGCACGGGGTAGCCGATCTCGTCGGCGATCTTCTTCGCCTCCTCGAAGGAAACGGCGGTGCCGTTCTTCGGGGCTATCAGCCCGGCCGAATCCAGCACCCGCTGGAAGGCGCCGCGGTGCTCGGCCAGGTCGATGGCCTCCGGCGAGGTGCCGAGGATCGGGATGCCGGCGTCGGCCAGCGCCTGCGCGAGCTTCAGCGGCGTCTGGCCGCCCAGCTGCACGAACACGCCGAGCACGCCGCCGGTGCGCTCCTCGGCCGCGATGACCTCCAGCACGTCCTCGAGCGTGAGCGGCTCGAAGTAAAGGCGGTTGGAGATGTCGTAGTCGGTGGAGACGGTCTCCGGGTTGCAGTTGATCATGACCGTCTCGTGCCCGGCCTTGCGCAGCGCCATGGTGGCGTGGACGCAGGAGTAGTCGAACTCGATGCCCTGGCCGATCCGGTTGGGGCCGGAGCCGAGGATGATCACCGACGGCTTCGCGTGCAGCTCCACCTCGTCCTCCTCGTCGTAGGACGAGTAGTGGTACGGGGTGTAGGCGGCGAATTCGGCGGCGCAGGTGTCCACCGTCTTGAACACCGGGCGGATGCCCAGCGCGTGCCGAACCCCGCGGACCACTGCCTCGCTGGTGTGGCTGAGCTTGCCGATCTGTTCATCGGAGAAGCCGTGCCGCTTGGCCAGCCGCAGGATGTCCTCCGTCAGTGCCGGCGCCCGGCGAATTTCGGTGGCCACTTCGTTGATCAGCTGCAGCTGGTCCAGGAACCACGGGTCGATCGCCGTGGCTTCGAAGACCTGCTCGACGGTGGCACCGCCGAGCAGCGCCCGCTGCACCATCGAGAGCCGCTCGGTGGACCCGACCCTGGACTTAGCCAGCAGTTCGGGCACGTCATAGTCGTTGACCGGGTCGAACTCGAGCTGCGACCCCTTCTGCTCGAGCGACCGCAGCGCCTTCTGCAGCGCCTCGGTGAAGTTGCGGCCGATGGCCATCGCCTCGCCGACGGACTTCATGGTGGTGGTCAGCGTCGGGTCGGCGGCCGGGAACTTCTCGAACGCGAAACGCGGAACCTTGACGACGACGTAGTCCAGCGTCGGTTCGAAGGCGGCCGGCGTCTGCTGGGTGATGTCGTTGGGGATCTCGTCCAGCGTGTATCCGAGCGACAGCTTGGTGGCGATCTTGGCGATCGCGAAACCGGTGGCCTTGGAGGCCAGCGCGGAGGACCGGGAGACGCGCGGGTTCATTTCGATCACGACGACGCGGCCGGTGTCCGGTTCGATGGCGAACTGGATGTTGCAGCCGCCGGTGTCGACGCCGACTTCGCGGATCACCGCGATGGAGATGTCGCGCAGCTTTTGGAACTCGCGGTCGGTCAGCGTCATGGCGGGGGCCACCGTGATGGAGTCGCCGGTGTGCACGCCCACCGGATCGAAGTTCTCGATCGAGCACACGACGACGACGTTGTCGTTCTTGTCGCGCATCATTTCGAGCTCGTATTCCTTCCAGCCCAGGATGCTCTCTTCGAGCAGCACCTCGCTGGTGGGGCTGTACTGGATGCCGGCCCCGGCGATCCGGCGCAGGTCGTCCGCGTTGTAGGCCATCCCGGAGCCGAGGCCGCCCATGGTGAAGGACGGGCGCACCACCATCGGGTAGCCCAGTTCCTCGGCCGCGGCGAAGGCCTCGTCCATCGAGTGCACGATCACGGACTTGGCGGACTCGGCGCCGCAGCGCTCCACCACGCCCTTGAACTTCTCCCGGTCTTCGCCGAGTTCGATGGCGGCGATGTTGGCGCCGATCAGCTCCACGTTGTACTTGTCCAGCACGCCGTTCTTGTCCAGCGCGATCGCGGTGTTCAGGGCGGTCTGGCCGCCCAGCGTGGGCAGGAGGGCGTCCGGGCGCTCCTTGGCGATGATCTTTTCGACCACCTCCGGGGTGATCGGCTCCACGTAGGTGGCGTCGGCGAACTCGGGGTCCGTCATGATCGTGGCGGGATTCGAGTTGACCAGGATGACCCGCAGGCCCTCCTCCTTCAGCACCCGCAGCGCCTGCGTGCCGGAATAGTCGAACTCGGCCGCCTGTCCGATCACGATGGGACCGGAACCGATGACCAGGACGGACTTCAGATCTTCTCTCTTGGGCATTACTTGCTTTCCTTCGTGGTCTCGGAAGCGGTCCCGGTCTGGTTACGGCGGGAGTTCATCAGGTCGGTGAAGCGGTCGAACAGGGGCGCCGCATCGTGCGGCCCGGCGGCCGCCTCGGGGTGGTACTGGACGGAGAAGGCGGGGATGTCCAGGCAGTTCAGGCCCTCGACGACGTCGTCGTTGAGGCAGACGTGGCTGACCTCGACCCGGCCGAAGCGCTCCTCCGGGGCCAGCGTGGGCCCGTCCAGCGGGGCGTCGACGGCGAAGCCGTGGTTCTGCGAGGTAATTTCGACCTTTCCGGTGCGCCGGTCCATGACCGGCACGTTGATGCCGCGGTGGCCGTAGCGCAGCTTGTAGGTGCCGAAGCCCAGGGCGCGGCCCAGGATCTGGTTGCCGAAGCAGATGCCGAAGAACGGCAGGCCGGCGTCGAGCGCCTTGCGCAGCAGCAGCACCTGGCGGTCGGCCGTGGCCGGGTCGCCGGGGCCGTTGGACATGAACATGCCGTCGGGCGCGACGGCCTGGATGTCCTCGAAGCTGGCGGTGGCGGGCAGCACGTGCACCCGGATCCCGCGCTCGGCGAACCGGACGGGGGTCATGGCCTTGATGCCCAGGTCGAGGGCGGCGACGGTGAACCGCGGCTCCCCGTCCCAGCCGTGGTCGGCCGGGTCGACGGTGTAGGCCTCGGTGACGCTGACCTCTTCGGCGAGCCGGGCGCCTTCCATCGCCGGCTGCGCGGTGACCTCGGCCAGCAGCTCCGCCGCGGGGCGGGCGGCGGCGTCCCCGGAGAAGATGCCGGCCTTCATCGCTCCGCGTTCGCGCAGGTGGCGGGTCAGGGCGCGGGTGTCCACGCCCTGGATACCCACGATGCCCTGGTTGACCAGTTCTTCGTCCAGGCTGCGCTCGGAGCGCCAGTTGGAGGGCCGGCGGGCCGGGTCGCGGACCACGTAGCCGGCCACCCAGATCCTGCGGGACTCCGCGTCGTCGTCGTTCACGCCGGTGTTGCCGATGTGGGGTGCGGTCTGCACCACCAGCTGGCGGGCGTAGGACGGGTCGGTGATGGTCTCCTGGTAGCCGGTCATGCCGGTGGAAAAGACCGCCTCGCCCAGCGCGGTGCCCTGCGCACCGTAGCTGCGGCCGCGGAAGGTCCGGCCGTCTTCGAGCACCAGCAGCGCCGGTGCGGAGAGGAATGTTGTTTCTGCGCTCACGATAGGTCCTAGTCTTCCTGTACGGCGGGTAGGTATGTCTGCAGCTGCGCCAGCAGCGGTTGTTTGTCGGCGGCCTGCCGGGTGCGGAAGGCCGTGTCGACCTCGCGCTCCCCCAGCTTCCACGTGATCACGGCCAGGCCCTCGGTCTCCACGAACTTGCCCACCATGCCGCTCTCGGTGCGGACGTCGGAGATGCTTCCGGCCGGAATGTAGAGGTCCGTGGAGCCGGGCCGCTCGATCAGCACGCCATGCGGATAGGTCCGCAGCGCCGCCTTGGTCCGGATGCCGAGGCCGTGCACGGCGACGCGGTCCAGCCAGTCCCCCGCCGTCGTCGTGACCACGTACATGCCTTCGTAGTAGCCGGTCGGGTTGGCGGTGTCCGCCGGGACCTGCGGCAGCGGCGCGATGTCCCGCTGCCGCTTGACCCGGTTGCGCCAGCCGACGCCCACCAGCACCATGAGCACGACGGCGACGGCGAGCATCACCAGGCCCGCTTGCATCTGGTTCATCTCAGGCCTCCCCTGCCGGGCGTGCCGGGGTGTTCAGGGCGCCGTCCAGCACCGTGGGGTGTCCGTTGAGGAACGTGGCGACCACGCGGCCGGGCAGCTCCCGGCCGGCGAACGGCGAGTTCCTGCCCTTGGTGGCCATGGCGGCGGGGTCCACCGTCCAGCGGGCCGCCGGGTCCACCAGGGTGATGTTGGCGGCCGATCCGGCGGCCAGCGGCTGGCCCTGGCCGGCCAGCCGGCCGATCCGGGCTGGCATGGCGGAGGTGATCCGGGCGAAGTCGGCCCAGCCGATCAGGCCGGATTCGATCATGGTGTGCTGCACGACGGACAGCGCGGTTTCCAGCCCGGTCATGCCCATGGCCGCCTGCGCCCACTCGCACTCCTTCGCCTCGGAGGGGTGCGGCGCGTGGTCGGTGCCGATGACGTCGATGGTGCCGTCGGCCAGGCCGGCGCGCAGGGCCTGCACGTCCTCATCGGTGCGCAGGGGCGGGTTGACCTTGTAGACCGGGTCGTAGCTGCGGACCAGTTCGTCGGTCAGCCACAGGTGGTGCGGCGTGACCTCGGCGGTGACCTTGATCCCGCGGGCCTTGGCCCAGCGGATGAGCTCCACCGATCCGGCCGTGGAGACGTGGCAGACGTGCAGGCGGGAGTCCACGTGCTGGGCCAGCAGTACGTCGCGGGCGATGATGCTCTCCTCCGCGACGGCCGGCCAACCGGTCATGCCCAGCACCGCCGAGACGGTGCCCTCGTTCATCTGTGCGCCGTCGGTCAGCCGCGGCTCCTGGGCGTGCTGGGCGATCACGCCGTCGAACGCCTTGACGTATTCCAGCGCGCGGCGCATCAGCACCGGGTCGGACACGCAGATGCCGTCGTCGGAAAAGACCCGGACCCGGGCCCGGGAGTCGGCCATCGCGCCGAGCTCGGCGAGCCGTTCGCCGGCCAGGCCCACGGTCACGGCGCCCACCGGGCGGACGTCCGCCCAGCCGGCGGTCCGGCCCAGCGTGTACACCTGCTCGACCACGCCGGCGGTGTCGGCGACCGGCGTCGAGTTGGCCATCGCGTGCACGGCCGTGAAGCCGCCCAGGGCCGCGGCGCGGGTCCCAGTCTCCACCGTCTCCGCATCCTCGCGGCCCGGCTCGCGCAGATGCGTGTGCAGGTCCACCATGCCCGGCAGCGCGATCAGCCCGTCGGCATCGATGACGACGGCGCCGGCCGCGCTCAGGCCGGTGCCCGCCTCCGCGATTCTCCCGCCGCGGAGCAGCAGGTCGGCACGCTCCCCGCCGGTCAGCGAAGCCCCGCGGATCAGGTAGGTGGTTTCGCTGGACTCGGTCACTTGGCCTCCTGGGCGGCGATGGGAGCGGGGGCGGCGGATTCGGTGCCGCCGGAGAGCAACAGGTAGAGCGCGGCCATCCGCACGGCAACCCCGTTGCGTACCTGGTCCAGCACGGTGGACCGCGGCGAGTCGGCTGCCGCCGAGGAAATTTCCAGCCCGCGGTTCATCGGGCCGGGGTGCATGATGATGGTGCCGGCGCGGCCGGAGGCGTCCAGCGCCGCCAGGCGGCGGTCGTCGAACCCCCAGCGGCGCGAATACTCCTGCGTGGACGGGAAGTAGGCCGCGTTCATCCGCTCCCCCTGCACGCGCAGCATCATGACGGCGTCGGTGCCCTCGGCCAGCGTGGCGTCCAGGTCGTAGCTGATGGTGCACGGCCACTGGCGGCTGCCCACCGGCAGCAGCGTCGGCGGGGCGACCATGGTGACCTCGGCGCCGAGGGTGCGCAGCAGCCAGAGGTTGGAGCGGGCCACCCGGGAGTGCAGGATGTCCCCGACGATGGCCACCTTCATGCCGGCCAGGTCGCTCCCGGCCGAGGCCGTGCCGGAGAGCCTGGCCCAAGTGCGCCGCAGCGTGAACGCGTCCAGAAGCGCCTGGGTGGGATGTTCGTGGGTGCCGTCGCCGGCGTTCACCACGGCGGCGTCGATCCAGCCCGACCCGGCCAGCCGGGCCGGCGCCCCGGAGGCCCAGTGCCGGATGACGACGGCGTCCGCGCCCATCGCCTCCAGGGTCTGGGCGGTGTCTTTGAGCGATTCGCCCTTGGAGACCGAGGATCCCTTGGCCGCGAAGTTGATGACGTCGGCCGAGAGCCGCTTGGCGGCGGCTTCGAAGGAAATGCGGGTGCGGGTGGAGTCCTCGAAGAAGAGGTTGACCACGGTGCGGCCGCGCAGCACGGGCAGTTTCTTGACCTCGCGCAGGGAGACCGCGGACATCTCCTCGGCAGTGTCCAGGATCTGCACCGCGTCCTGCTTGGCCAGGTCCGCGGTGGAGAGCAGGTGTTTCATGCGCTGACGTCCTCGATCACTACTTCGTCGGCCGCCGGTGCGCCGTTGTTGGTGTCGGTCTCGGCCAGCCGGACCCGGACCTTCTCCTTGGAGGAGGTGGGAAGGTTCTTGCCGACGTGGTCGGCGCGGATCGGCAGCTCGCGGTGCCCGCGGTCCACCAGCACGGCCAGCCGCACGATCCGTGGCCGGCCCAGGTCCACCAGGGCGTCCAGGGCGGCGCGGATGGTGCGCCCGGAATAGAGCACGTCGTCCACCAGCACCACGACCTTGTCGTCGATGCCGTCGGCCGGCAGCTGGGTGGGCAGCGGCGAACGCGTGGGATGCCGGCGCAGGTCGTCGCGGAACATGGTCACGTCGAGCTGGCCGATGATTTTGTCGGCGGCGACCGAGGGGTCGGCGGCGGCGATCTTGGCGGCCAGCCGCCGGGCCAGCGGGTAACCGCGGCGCGGGATGCCCAGCAGGACCAGGTCCTGGGAGCCTTTGTTCGCCTCGAGGATCTCGTGGGCGATACGGGTCAATGCGCGGTTGATGTCCGCTTCGGCAAGTACAACGCGCGACGATGCCGGCTGCGCCGGGTGGTCCGTGTTCATCTGTTGCCGCCTCCTTCCCCGCCTCACTGGACGGAATTTAAAGGTTGCTTGCGCCCTCAAAATTACCATGCCGGCCTCCGCTCCTGCCGTTCGTGACGGCTCTGCGACGGCGATGCGCGGGCGGTGTGCGCAAGCTCACCGACCCGCTGTGGTTCCCCCACCGATCCGGCCCGGACGCGGCGACGGCGGGTGCCC
>NZ_JBNHGA010000007.1:0-455873 GCF_059090765.1 Arthrobacter sp. Cza30
GTTTCAAACAGACACAGCACCAACGGCCGGGAAAACGACCGAAGACACTGCACTAAATTCAAACCAGGCTGATAAAACCGCGACACACCACAGGGGCAGCACGCCACGGCACTTTCAACCAATAAATAATTGGTATCAACAAACTTGGCACACTATTGAGTTCTCAAACAACAGGAGCAAACGAATACTTCCCAAAACAATTTCTTCCGAAATTCGCTTTGCTTTTCTTCGCTGCGATGTTTCTACTTTATTTCATTCCTTTTCTTTCTGTCAAATCCGCGTTTCCGCTTCATTTACCTCGAGAAAAGGAACCCATCACAAAAACCCAGCTAATTTGCCTGCGCACTCGGGCGCATGACAGTCGCTGTCTTTTATCGAAGGGGCTTGTCGCGTTCCGGCCGGCTGTTTCACAACCAGCGGCGGCGACTCAGAAAACATTACACGGCACCGGACGGGCCCGCAAATCGCCGGCGGGTGATGCCCGCCACTGATGCCGAAGGGCCCGCGGCCTCCCCTGACCGGGGGGACTGCGGGCCCTTCGACGTGGCCGGCTGACGTGCGAACGCCGACGGAATCAGGCAGACACTTCGACCATGGCGAGCGTGCGCTTCCCGCGGCGCATCAACAGGTACTTGCCATGCAGGAACTGTTCACTCCCGACCGAAGCGTCCGGATCGGTGATCTTCTGGTTGTTAACGTAGGCGCCGCCCTCGGCTACGGTCCGTCGCGCCGCGGAATTGCTGGCGGCCAGACCGGACTGGACCAGCAGGTCAATGATGCCGGTGGTAGCTGCACCGGTCACTGCGCTGGGCAGCTCGGCAGTGGCGGCGACAAGAGTCGCTTCGTCCAGCTCGGCCAGGTCGCCCTGCCCGAACAGGGCCGAGGAGGCGGCGATCACCTTGTCGGTGGCTGCGGGGCCGTGCACAATCGACGTCACGTCATAGGCCAACGCACGCTGTGCCTCACGGGCATGCGGCCGTTCGGCTACGGCGCGCTCAAGCGCTTCGATCTCCTCGCGGGAACGGAAGGTAAAGACCTTGAGCCGCTGCACCACGTCCGCGTCGGCCGTGTTGAGCCAGAACTGGTACATGGCGTAGGGGCTGCACATGTCCGCATCCAGCCAGATGGCATTGCCCTCGCTCTTGCCGAACTTGGTTCCGTCGGAGTTCGTGATCAGCGGCGTGCCGATGGCGTGGACAGACTTGCCCTCCACCTTGCGGATCAGCTCGATGCCGCTGGTGAGGTTGCCCCACTGGTCGGATCCGCCGGTCTGCAAGATGCAGCCGTACTGCCGGTACAGCTCCAGGTAATCCATGCCCTGCAGGATCTGGTAGCTGAATTCGGCGTAGCTGATCCCCTCGTCCGAGTTCAGCCGGGACGCGACGATGTCCTTCTTGACCATCGTGCCGACGCGGAAGTGCTTGCCGACGTCGCGCAGGAAGTCCAAGACACTCAGCGGGGCCGTCCAGTCCAGATTGTTGACCATGCGCGCGGCGTTCGTACCGTCGAAGTCCAGGAAGCGCTGCACCTGTCCCTGCAGGCGGTCCACCCACTCGGCAACGGTTTCCTTGGTGTTCATGGTGCGCTCGGCGGTAGGTCGGGGATCGCCGACCAACCCGGTGGAACCACCTACAAGGCCAAGCGGCTTGTGCCCCGCCAACTGGAGCCGGCGCATGGTCAGCAGCTGGACCAGGTTGCCCAGGTGAAGGCTGGGTGCGGTGGGGTCGAAGCCGCAGTAATACGTGATCGGGTCCCCCGCCAGCACCTTCTCCAGTTCGGCTTCATCGGTCGAAACATGGACGAGGCCGCGCCACTTCAGTTCCTGCCAAACATTGGCAAAACCAGGGTCGTTGCGTTGGGAAGCGAAAAACGTATTATTCACGGATACCAAATTATCAGCCTTCAATGCCCTCGGGGACGTCGCCTTCGGCCAGCAGCCGGAGCCGCTGGGTCGGACGGGTCATGGCGACGTAGAGATCTCCGACGCGGCCGCCGACCCGGTGGAGAAGCTCGCCCGGCTCAAGCACTACAACGGAATCGAACTCCAGGCCCTTTGCCTCCTGCGGACCCAGCACGCTGATGTCCTGTTCCATCCCCCCGGCACCGCCGCCCACCCGCGCACCATAGGCTGCGGTCAGCGCGTCCCGGACGTCCCGGAGGCGGTGGTCGGAGGCAATAACCGCCAACAGACCGCCGTCGGCAGCGGCAAGCTCCTCGGGCATGACCTCCAAAAGCCGTTCGACCATGCGGCCCTCCGGCACCCGGTCCACGACCGGCGACCAGCGGCCGTCGCGCACGGCCTTCGGAGCCGTCACGACCAGGCCCGCCGCGTTGGCCATCCGGACCGCGGCCTGCGCAATCTGGGACGGCGTGCGGTAGTTCACGGTGAGTTCTTCAAGCTGCCAGCGGTCGCCGGCGAACGGCTCGAGTGCCTGCTGCCACGATTCCGCGCCGGCGGCCGAACTCGTCTGGGCGATATCGCCGACGACGGTGAACGACTTCAGCGGGCAGCGGCGCATCAGCAGCCGCCACTGCATGGCCGACAACTCCTGCGCCTCGTCGACCACAATGTGGCCAAAGGCCCAGGTGCGGTCAACGGCGGCCCGTTCGGCAGCGGTGAAGCGGGTCTGCTGCGCCTGGTTGTAACCGGCCAGGTCCTCGGCGCTGACCACACCGTCGATCCCGATATCACGCAGCATCTGGTCGACGTTCCGCAGCGACTGCTCCGCATTGGCGACGTCGCGGGCCCGCTCGGCATCCCGCTGGGCCTTGTCCCGCCCGGCCGAGGCATCCATGTCCCCGAGCAGCTCCGCGGCTTCGTCCAGCAACGGCACATCGGCTTCCGTCCACGGCGCGTCCGCGGGGCGCAGCAGCAGCTTGCGTTCGGCTTCCGTCAGATCGGGAGCGGCCGCCTCCAGATGGGCCGGCTTGCTGAGCAGTTCCCTGACCAGCTGTTCCGGGGTCAGCGGCATCCAGCAGAGATTGAGCGCCACCCTGACATCGCGCGAGGTGCGCACGTCTTCGATCAGATAGGCACGGTCCACGTTGTTTCCCGGTCCGGACGATTTCTCCAGTGCCTCCGCCAACTGGTCCGCCAGTTCGCGCAGCAGGATCTTCACGAACGTGACCCGGGCCGTGTTGTGTGGTTTACCGGTCGCCCGTGCCCGGTCGCGGGCCCGTGCCACTTGGCGCGGTGTCAGCGTCAGCATGGTGCCCTCGACGTTGAGCCTGCGCGGTTCCGCCGGAAGCCGCTGCCGGTTGGCCACAGCGTTGGCCACGACGCCGGCCATGGCCAGGCGGCCTTTGATCTCGGCCACGGCCGGGTTGCTCTCGGACACGGTCCGTACGCCGGGCATCAGCCCGCCCAGGGTGGACATCACCACTCCGGTCTCGCCCAGCGAGGGAAGCACCCGCTCGATGTACTTCATGAAAGAGTTCGATGGCCCCACCAGCAGCACGCCGGCGGACTTCAGCCGTTCGCGGTGCGAATACAACAGGTAGGCCGCCCGGTGCAGGGCGACGGCGGTCTTGCCCGTACCGGGACCGCCCTGCACCACGAGGATCCCCGGCATCGGGGCCCTGATGATGCGGTCCTGTTCGGCCTGGATGGTGCCGACAATGTCGGACATGGCTCCGGTCCGCTTCGAATTCAGCGCCGCCAACAGGGCCCCTTCGCCCTGCAGGACCCCGTCCTCGGAGAGCATGGTCGGATCCAGCACGTCGTCTTCGATGCCCTTGACCTGGTGCCCCTGCAAAATCAGGTGCCGGCGCCGCCGGACTCCGAGCCGTTCGAAGGCCGTAGCCTGGTAGAACGCCCCGGCTTCGGGGGCCCGCCAGTCCACCATCAGCTGCTGCAGGTCTGCTGTGCTGAGTCCGATCCGCCCGATGTAGCGGCGGTCGCCGTCGTCCAGATCGAGCCTGCCGAACACCAACCGGTCGTCCACGGCGTTCAGTTGCGCCAGCCGGTCTTCATACATGGTGGCAAAAGCGTCGCGCTCGGAAATGTTCTGCATGCTTCCCACGGCCCCGCTGCTGCGGACGCGGGCCAACTGTTCCTGTTTCTCGGCGCGCAGTTCTTCCAGCCGGCGGTACAGCCCCGCTACGTAGGCGCGCTCAAGTTCAAGCTCGGCATGGGCCGAAGGCGATTCAGGCATACTTGTTTTCCCTCCCCAAAAGGCAGACCGTCCATTCTACTACCGGCGCGCCGAATTTTCTTCCGTCGGAACGACGGCGGGCGGGTGGGCACGCGCCCTTTCGCCAAGGACGCAATTGCCGGGGGCTATTCACGCACCAGCGAGCGGATGCGGTGCCCGGTCAGGGCAGACCTGCCCCGCAGGGCCGAGAGCTCGAGGACCACGCCGAATCCGGCAACCTGCACCCCTGCCCGTTCGAAGAGGCGGCACGCCGCGCCGAGGGTCCCTCCGGTGGCCAGCACATCGTCCAGGATCAGGACGCGCGAACCCGGCACCAGTTCATCGGCATGGATCTCCAGCGTGGCGGTGCCGTACTCCAGCGCGTAGTCTTCGGAAATCGTCCTGCGCGGCAGTTTGCCTTTCTTGCGCACGGTGATGACCCCGGTGCCGGAGGCATACGCGGCCGCAGCGGACAGCAGGAAGCCGCGGGCCTCGACACCGGCCACGGCGTCGAACTGGCCCTCGAACGGATCGATCAGCGCGTGCACCAAGGCGTGCAGCGCCTCGCCGTCGGCGAATACAGGGGTAAGGTCCCGGAAGATGATCCCTGGCTTCGGATAGTCCCGAACCGTTTCCGAGAGACGGTTGACCATGGCTTCAACTGATTCGCGGGGACGTTCATTCACCCGTCTACCCTACCCGCTGCCGGCGCGCCGGCGCGGCTTCGCGGCCCGGTACTGCGAGACCGTCGGGTCCCCCTCGAGCCAGAAACGCCACGGGTAGGCCGCGGTGCCGCCCTCGCCGCTCACGCCCACCCGCGGCCCGCTCCGCACATGCTGATGGGAGGCCCGGACGGCCGGCCGTGCGAGTTCCAGTTCCCCCTGGGTGAGGGCCCTGCCGTTGTCCGCCAGCGTCAGCCCCAGGGCCGTGGCCAGCCGGGCCGGGCCCCGAGCCAGTTCCGCATCGTTTTTGGCCGAAGCGCGCCGGCTTCGGGCAAGGTCAAGTCCTTGGGTGATTTCACCGGCGCGGAGCAGGGCTCCCGTTGCCTGGCCCTCATGGCCGCACACGATATTCACGCAATGGTGCATGCCATAGGTGAAGTAGACATAGATGTGGCCGGGCGGGCCGAACATCGCCTTGTTGCGGTTTGTCGGGCCGCGGAAGCCATGAGATCCGGGGTCGTGCTCGCCCATGTAGGCCTCAACCTCGGTGAGCCGCACGGCTACGGTTCCCTCGGGCGTGGTGTGTGTCAGGCGGGCGCCGAGCAGCCCGGGAGCGACGTCCACGGCGGGCCGGGCGAGCCAGTGACGTAACGCTGCGTCCACTAGGCCGGCTGCACCCGCTGGTAGAAGCGCGTCAGGGCTTCGAGCCGGTGCGCCGAATCATGCACATGGCCGCCGCTCAGGACCGTGGCGAGGGCATCCAGCCGCGCATGCCAGCGGGCCATCAGGGCTTCGGGCGATATCTCCCGGCCGATGTTGTGCACCAGCAGCAGGCGGGTCTTGCCGTCGGCCGGTTCCAGCATCCAGTGCACGGTTCCGCTGCCCTCCGGAGCGGTCCACGTGTAGTCGAGACGGCTGCCGGCGAGCACATACTCAACGTCCCCGGTAACCGTCCGTTCCGGCAGGGTGAATTCGACGGCGCCGCCGGTCTGCAGCTCCACCCGGCCGGGGCCCAGCCACTTGCCGAACAGATCCGGCTCGGTCAGGGCCGCCCAGACCTCCGTTGCGGCGGCGTCGAGCAACCGTTCGAAACGCAGGCTGGTGCGCCCCGAATCCCTGTGGGCGGTGCCCATCGAATGCGAGAGCCGGAAGTGGCGGGCATAGGCCTCCCGCAGCCGTGCCCATCGACCGGGCTCCGGGTCCGACGGCCGTCCGCCCGCGACGGCGGCGAGTGCGTCCAGGATTGTTTGCCAGCCCGCGCTGCCTTCGGTCAGGAAGTCCGGCCCCTCGGCGCGCGAGCGGAACTGCAGCAAGGTACCGCCGTCGCTCTCCAGCACCCGCCATTCGATGACCGCTTCCTGCCCCAGCTCGTCCTCCCAGCTGATCTGCAGGCTGAGCGGCGGATTCAGCTGCAGGACCGTGCCGCTGGTGGTGCCACCGCCCAGATCCAACTCATAGGTATGGCCCAGCTGCCAGTCGGCATCGAGCGTGCCGAGCCATTTGGCGACGTTGTCCTTTTCCGCCAGCAGGCTCCAGATGTAGCTGCGCGGGTAATCGAACTGTCGGTCGAAGGCCAGGACGTAATCCCCGTCAACCCGCTCGATCCGGCCCTCCGGCACCAGCTTTTCCTCGTCCTGGCTCAGCGTCGACATGCTCGCTCCCTCGGCTCAGTGGCTCTCGACCCGTCGCTTCACAAACTACCGCAGCACCATTTGCTACCGGCCGGTAACTTACCGGTGCCGGGGCGCGGCCGGCTCAGGGGCGGCCGCCGGAGACGTATCCACGTGCGCCGTCCAGCGCTGCCTCAAGCGCCGCAATCTGGGCGGCCACGGCGGCCGGGGCGGTGCCGCCCTGCGAACTGCGGCTGGCCAGCGAACCTTCAACCGTGAGCACTTCACGCACCTGCGGAGTCAGCTGCGGGGAAATGGCCGCGAATTCCTCGTCCGTCAGGTCCCAGAGTTCAACTCCGCGGCTTTCGGCCTGTTTCACGGCGGCACCGGACAGCTCGTGCGCTTCCCGGAACGGAATGCCTTGCCGGACCAGCCATTCGGCGATGTCGGTAGCCAGCGCGAACCCTTGCGGGGCCAGCGCTTCCAGCCGCTCGGTATTAAAGACCAGCGTTTCGATCATGCCGGCGACGGCGGGCAGCAGCAGCTCCAGGGTGTCTGCCGCGTCAAAGACCGGTTCCTTGTCTTCCTGCAGGTCACGGTTGTAGGCCAGCGGCAGGCCCTTGAGCGTGGCCAGGAGCCCCGTCAGGTCGCCGATCAGCCGGCCGGCCTTGCCGCGGGCCAATTCCGCGACGTCCGGGTTCTTCTTCTGCGGCATGATCGAGGAGCCCGTGGAATAGGCATCGTCCAGCGTCACGAAGGAGAATTCCTTGGTGGCCCACAGGATGACTTCTTCCGATATCCGGGACAGGTCCACGCCGATCATGGCCGCGACCCAGCTGAATTCGGCAAAGACGTCCCGCGCCGCAGTTCCGTCGATCGAGTTCCAGACCGCGGAGTCAAAACCGAGGTCCGCCGCGACGGCGTTGGGGTCCAGGCCGAGCGACGAACCGGCCAGGGCCCCGGAGCCGTAGGGAGAGACCGCGGCCCGCTTGTCCCAGTCCGCCAGCCGCTGGACGTCCCGCAGCAGCGCCCAGGCGTGGGCCAGCAGGTGATGGGACAGCAGCACCGGCTGCGCGTGCTGAAGGTGGGTGCGGCCCGGCATGGCAACCTCCGGATACCGGCGGGCCTGGGTGAGCAGCGCATCGATGGTTGCCAGCACTCCCCCCGCGATGATCCGAGCGTGGTCGCGCAGGTACATCCTGCCCAAGGTCGCGATCTGGTCGTTGCGGGACCGCCCGGCCCGGAGTTTTCCGCCCAACTGGGCGCCGGCCCGTTCGATCAGCCCGCGCTCCAGGGAACCGTGCACGTCTTCGTCCGACTCGGCCGCCACATACGCGCCCGACCGCACGTCGTCGTCGAGCCGGTCCAGGGCGGCGAGCATGCCGTGCAGTTCGGCGTCGTCGAGCAGCCCGGCCTTGTGCAGCACCTTGGCGTGTGCGCGGGAACCTGCGATGTCGTACTGTGCCAGGCGCCAGTCGAAATGCGTGGACTTGCTCAGCGCGGCCAGGGCATCGGCCGGCCCACCGGCGAAGCGGCCGCCCCAGAGGGCGCCTTCGTTGGTGTGCCCGGTGGGGCTCTTCGGTTCCTGCGTCACGTTGTATCTTCCCTTTCCGCCAGGTTGCCCTGGTGACGGTTCCGCACCCTGCCGTGCCGGCCGGCGGAGATGGCTCGTTGCGCCGGCTTCCGCGCCGGCGCCCGCAGCTGCTGTTGCTGCGACTAGGTTATGGGGTTCAGGCGTTGCGCGAGGATTCGTCGGCGAACTGCAGGAACCGTGCAGCGAGCGCAGCTCCGCCGGCCGGATCCCGAGTCACCAGCAGAACGGTGTCGTCGCCCGCAATCGTGCCTAAGACCGACGGCATGACCGAGTGGTCGATGGCCAGCGCCAGGAAGTTGGCCGCCCCCGGCGGTGTCCGCAGGACCACCAGGTTTGCGGAGGCCTCGGCGGTCACCAGCAGGTCGGCACAGAGCCTGGCCAGCCGGGCGTCCAGGATCTCCTGGGTAACACCGCTCTGCGGCGTGCGTTCCCCGCCCTCGCCGGGCACTGCATAGATCAGCCCGCCGTCCTGGCCGCGCACCCGTACCGCCCCCAGTTCCACCAGGTCGCGCGAGAGCGTGGCCTGGGTTACCTGGACTCCCTCGTCCGCTAGCCGGGCGGCCAGTTCCGCCTGGGAGCGCACCGACTCGCCGGTGAGGATCGCGGTGATCTTTGCCTGGCGGGCGGTCTTGGTGGCCGGCATCGTGTTCACCGCCGTCAGCTCCCGGCCAAGGGAGCCAGCGACGACCGGTCCATCAGCCATGCCATCAGCGCCTTCTGGGCGTGCAGCCGGTTCTCCGCCTCGTCCCACACCACCGACTGGGGGCCGTCGATGACCTCGGCGGCGATCTCGTAGCCGCGGTAGGCGGGCAGGCAGTGCAGCACGACGGCGTCGTCGGCTGCCAGCTTCAGGGCCGCCTGGTCCACGGCGTAGTCCTTGAACAGTTCCAGCCGCTCCGCCTTCTCCTCTTCCTGCCCCATCGAGACCCACGTGTCCGTGGCGACGACGTCGGCCTCCGCCAGCGCCTTGGCGGGATCCGTGGTGACCAGAACCGATCCGCCGGTTTCGGCGGCGCGTGCTTCGGCTTCGGCCACGACCGAAGCCGCCGGCAGGTGCCCGGCCGGTCCGGCGATCCGCACGTGCATCCCGGCCGTCGCTCCCGCGAGCAGGTACGAGTTGGCCATGTTGTTGGCCGCATCTCCCAGATAGGTCATGGTGAGGCCGGCCAGCCTGCCTTTGTGTTCCTGCACCGTCAGCAGGTCGGCCAGCAACTGGCAGGGGTGATAGTCGTCGGAGAGCGAGTTGATGACCGGCACACGGGACAGCGCCGCCATCTCCTCCAGCGCGGCATGGGCGTAGGTCCGCCAGACGACCGTGGAGACCATCCGTTCCAATACCTTGATGGTGTCGGAGACGGACTCTTTGTGTCCCAGCTGCGATTCGCCGGGATTGATGACCAGAGGCACCCCGCCCAGGTCCGCGATCCCGGCGGCGAAGGACACCCGGGTGCGCGTGGAGGTCTTGTCAAAGATCACGGCCACGGTCTTACGTCCCGCCCCGTCTCCGGCGTACGGCTGGTAGCGGTAGGGAGACCGCTTCATGTCGGCGGCCAGCTGCAGCACTTCCGCCTGTTCGGCCGGGCTGAGGTCGGTGTCCTTCAGGAAGTGGCGGGTCATGATGCGTCCTTGCTGGTAGCGGCGGCCAGGGCAGCCGCGGTGGTCAGGATGTCCGGCAGCGCGGCGGTGAACCGGGCGGCCTCTTCGGCGGTCAGGATCAGCGGCGGGGCCAGCCGCAGCGTGCGCGGGCCCGGGTTGTTGATGATGAAGCCGGCTTCCAGGGCGGCAGCCACCGCGGCAGCGGCGATGTCGGCATCCAGGTCGATCCCGATCAGCAAGCCCTCGCCGCGGACCTCGGCGACGTGTTCCAGGCCGGCCAGGTCCGCGCGCATCCGCTCCCCCAGCCCGGACGCGTGGGCCAGCAGCCCGCGCGATTCGATGGACTGCAGCGTCGCCAGGCCCGCCGCCGTCGCCACCGGGTTGCCGCCGAAGGTCGTTCCGTGCTGGCCCGCCGTCAGGAGTTCGGAAGTAGTTGCGCCGAAGGTGATCAACGCGCCGACCGGCAGCCCGCTGCCCAGGCCCTTGGCCAGGGTGATGGCGTCCGGGACGATCCGCTCGCCGCCGGCCACGCCGCCCTGGAACGCGAACCAGTTGCCGGTGCGGCCGACGCCGGTCTGCACCTCGTCCAATATCAGCAGCGCGCCCGCCGCCTCGGTGGCTTCGCGGGCCGCCTTCAGGTAGCCCGCGGGCAGCGGCCGGACGCCCACCTCCCCCTGGATTGGTTCCAGCACGACGGCGGCCACGGACTCGTCGACGGCGGCGCGGAGGGCCTCCTCGTCACCGAAGGGAAGGTGGACCACGCCGCCGGGCAGCGGTTCGAACGGTTCGCGGTAGGACTCCTTGGCGGTCAGCGCCAAAGCCCCCATGGTCCGGCCGTGGAAAGCGCCCTCCAGGGCCAGGATCTTGGTCCGGGTGGGGCTCGAGTTTCGCCGGGCCAGCTTGAACGCCGCCTCGTTGGCTTCGGTGCCGGAGTTGGCGAAGAACACCTTGGAACCTGCCGGGGCGGCGGCGAGCTGCAGCAACCGCTCCGCCAGCGCGATCTGTGCCGGGCTGGTGAAGAAGTTCGAGACGTGCCCGAGGGTGGACAACTGGGTGGCCACGGCCCCGGTCAGGAACTCGTCCGCGTGGCCGAGCGCGTTCACCGCGATCCCGCCGAGCAGGTCCAGGTATTCCCTGCCGTCCGCGTCCCAAACGATGCAGCCCTTGCCGCGCACCAGGACGCGCTGCGGGGTTCCGAAGACCCCCATCAGCGACCCGCGGTACTTCTCCAGCAACTGCCGGTTGCCCAGGCCTTCCAGTGCTTCCAGCCCGGCGAGGCCGGCGGTCGGGGAAACGGTATCCGGGGTGTTCATGCTGCTTCTCTGTCCGGGACGACCTGGGTGCCGATGCCGGCCGCGGTAAAGATTTCCAGCAGGATCGAGTGCGCCATCCTGCCATCGACGACGGCGGCGCGCTCGACTCCCCCGTCGACCGCCTTCAGGCAGGCTTCCATCTTGGGAATCATGCCGGACTGCAGCCGCGGCAGCAGCTCGCGCAACTCCCCCGCCGTCAGCGACGAGATCAGGGAGGACTTGTCCGGCCAGTTGGCGTACAGCCCCTCGACGTCGGTGAGGATGACCAGCCGCGAGGCGTGCAGGGCGTCCGCCACCGCGGCGGCCGCGGTGTCGGCGTTGACGTTGAGCACCTGGTTGGTGCCCTCGCCGTCGCCGCCGATTTCCGGCGCCACGGTGGAGATCACCGGGATGCGCCCGGCGTCGAGCAAATCCAGGATGGCGGACGGGTTGACGCCCACGACTTCGCCGACCAGGCCCAGGTCGATGTCTTCGCCGTCCACCACGGTGCCGGTGCGCACCGCCTGCAGCAGCCCGCCGTCTTCACCGGAGAGGCCCACGGCGTACGGCCCGTGCGAATTGATCAGGCCCACCAGTTCCCGGCCGACTTGCCCGGTGAGCACCATGCGCACCACGTCCATGGCTTCGGGGGTGGTGACCCGCAGCCCGCCCTTGAACTCGGACTCGATGCCCAGCCGGGAGAGCATGGCGTTGATCTGCGGTCCGCCGCCGTGGACGACCACCGGCTTGATGCCGGCGTGGTGGAGGAAGACGATGTCTTCGGCGAACGCCTGCCGCAGTTCGTCATTGACCATGGCGTTGCCGCCGTACTTGATCACCATGGTGGTGCCGGCGAACCGCTGGATCCAGGGCAGGGCCTCGATCAGCGTGGCGGCCTTGTCCTGGGCCATCAGCATCGTGTTCATCTCGGTCCTCAGCTAGAGTAGGCGGAGTTCTCATGCACGTATTCGTGCGTGAGGTCGTTGGTCCAGATGGTCGCGGTCTCGCCGCCGGCATTCAGGTCGATCACCACGGCCACGTCGCGGCCGTTCAGGTCCACCAGGTCGCGCGGTTCGCCCACGCCGCCGTTTCGGCAGACCTGCACGCCGTTCATGCTGACGTTGAGCTGGTCCGGCTCGAAGGCGGCGTCGGTCGTGCCCACCGCGGACAGCACCCGGCCCCAGTTCGGGTCCTTGCCGAAGATGGCGGTCTTGAACAAATTGGAGCGGGCTACTGCGCGGCTGACGGTTTCCGCATCCCGCTCGGAAGCGGCGTTGATCGTCGTGACCGCGATGTCGTGGCTGGCGCCCTCGGCATCGGTAATCAGTTGCCGGGCCAGATCCGCGCAGACGCCGGTCAGGGCGGCGGTGAAGTCGTCCAGCGCGGGAATGACCCCGGAGGCGCCCGAAGCGAGCAGCACCACGGTGTCGTTGGTGGACATGCAGCCGTCGGAATCCGTCCGGTCGAATGTCAACCGCGTGGCCTCGCGCAGCGCCACCTGCAGCGCCGGCGGTGCGAGTTCGGCATCGGTGGTGATGACCACCAGCATGGTGGCCAGGCCCGGGGCCAGCATGCCTGCGCCCTTGGCCATTCCGCCGATGCTGTACCCGCCGCCGGTGAACAGGGCCTGCTTGGAAACGGAATCGGTGGTCATGATGGCTTCGGCCGCGTCGGCGCCGCCCTTGTCGGACAACGCCGCTGCAGCAGCTTCGACGCCCGGCAGCAGCTTGTCCATCGGCAGCTGCTCGCCGATCAGCCCGGTGGAGCACACCACCACGTCGCCCGAGGAAATACCGAGCAGGGCTGCGGTTTTCTCGGCGGTGGCGTGCGTGTTCTGGAAGCCCTCGGCCCCGGTGCAGGCGTTGGCACCGCCGGAATTTAGCACCACCGCGTCCGCACGGCCGTCGCCGATCACCTGCCGTGACCAGTGCACGGGAGCGGCGGCCACTCGGTTCGAGGTGAAGACTGCCGCCGCCGCCCGCTGTGGTCCGTCGTTGACCACCAGCGCGACGTCGGGCTTGCCGGAGGCTTTCAGGCCGGCGGTGGCGGCGGCGGCGCGAAATCCCTGTGGTGCGGTAACGCTCACGGTGCTATCCCCTGCTGGGTCAGGCCGGCGGTCTCGTCGAGGCCGAGGGCGATGTTCATGGACTGGATGGCGCCGCCGCCCGTTCCCTTGGTGAGGTTGTCGATGGCGCAGGTGACGACGGCGCGGCCCGCGTGCTCGTCGAAGGCCAGCTGCAGGACGGCGTGGTTGCTGCCCTGCACCGACTTGGTATTCGGCCACTGGCCCTCGGGCAGCAGGTGCACGAACGGTTCGTCCGCGTAGGCGGCCGCCCAGGCGCGGCGCAGCGACTCGGCGTCCGTACCGGGCTTGGTGCGCGCGGTGGCGGTGGTCAGGATGCCGCGGCTCATCGGCGCGAGGGTGGGGGTAAACGAGATCGTGACCGCCTCGCCGGCGGCCGCCGACAGCCCCTGCTCGATTTCCGGGGTGTGCCGGTGGCCGCCACCGACCCCGTAGGGGCTCATGCCGCCCATGACTTCCGAACCGATCAGGTGTACCTTGGCGGACTTGCCGGCCCCCGAGGTGCCGGACGCGGCGACAATGACCACGTCTTCGGGCTCCAGCAGCCCGGCCTCGAAGCCCGGGGCCAGCGCCAGCAGCGAACTGGTGGGATAGCAGCCCGGGACGGCGATCCGGCGGGCGCCGCGCAGCTTGTCCCGGTGCCCGGGAAGTTCGGGAAGGCCGTAGGGCCAGCTGCCGGCGTGGGCGGTGCCGTAGAACTTCTCCCAGGACAGCGGGTCCACCAGCCGGTGGTCCGCGCCCGCATCCACCACCAGTGTGTCTGCCGGCAGCGCGGCGGCGATCTCCGCGCTGGCGCCATGCGGCAGCGCCAGGAACACCACGTCGTGCCCGGCCAGGTTCTCGACGGTTGTGTCGACCAGGACTTTGTCCGCCAGCGCATGCAGGTGCGGCTGCAGTTCCCCCAACCGCGAACCGGCATTGCTGTGTGCGGTGACGGCTCCGACCGAGACCTCGGGGTGGTTCGCCAGCAGGCGGAGGACCTCGCCGCCCGCGTAACCGCTGGCGCCGGAGACTGCAACCTTAATTGTCATGGCATCCAGCATACAGCAAGACTATGCATCGGAGAGGATATTTATGCATCCTCCTGCGTGCCCTGCCGGCGGATGAGGCGGGCCGGGCGGACCGACGTTAGCGCCTACGATGGGTTCTGAGCCGGCAGGCCCTCAGCGGCCCGGATTCCGCCGCCGGCACCGATTGTCCCGAGTACCTTAAGGAGACCCTACATGGCCAAGGCGATCGTGGCCGCCGCACCCGGCGGTCCGGAAGTACTGCAACTGCGCGAGGTCGACACCCCCCGGCCCGGCCCGGGCCAGCTGCTGGTCAAAGTTGCCGCGGCAGGTGTGAACTTCGTCGAGACCTATGAGCGCAGCGGCGTCTACAACGTCCCGTTTCCGTACACGCCCGGCTCCGAGGCCGCCGGCACGGTCGAAGCCGTCGGCGCCGGCGTCGACGGCTTCGCCCCCGGCGACCGCGTCGCCTTCGCCGAGGGAGACCGCACGTACGCGGAGTACACCGTGGTCTCCGCCGAGGCGGCGCTCCCGGTGCCGGACGGCGTGGCCGACGATGTGGCGGCCGCCATCCCGCTGCAGGGCATGACGGCGCATTACCTCATCAACTCCAGCTTCAGGGTCCAGCCGGGCCAGACGGTACTCACCCATGCGGGTGCCGGCGGCGTAGGCCTGATCCTGACGCAGCTGCTCAAAGCCAAGGGCGCCCGCGTGATCACCACGGTGTCCACCGACGACAAGGAAGACCTGGCCCGCAGCGCCGGGGCGGATGAGGTCCTCCGCTACGACGATTTCGCCCGGCAGGTGCACCAACTGACCGCCGGGACGGGGGTGGACGTGGTCTACGACGGCGTCGGCAAGGACACCTTCGACGGCTCGCTGGCCAGCCTGCGAACCCGCGGCATGCTCGTGCTCTTCGGCGGCGCGTCGGGCCAGGTGCCGCCGTTCGACCTGCAGCGGCTCAACCACGCCGGATCGCTGTTCGTCACCCGCCCCAAGCTGGCCGACCATCTGCTGACGCCGCAGGAACGGCGCTGGCGCTCCAGCGAATTGTTCGATGCCGTCCTGTCGGGCCGCCTGGACATCCGGATCGGCCGGACCTATCCGCTGGCCGATGCAGCACAGGCACACGAGGACCTGCAGGCCCGCCGCACCACGGGCAAGCTGCTGCTGACCCCGTAGCCCGCCCGGGTTGCCGTCGACGCCCTCGCTGGTTGCCGGCGCCGGCGCGCCCGGCGCCGGCGGAGAAAATTTCGGGGGGACGGGAGGGCGGGCGGAGCGCCTGCCCTCCCTCCCGGTTCAGCCCTAGGCGGCCGCAGTTTCCCGGTAGGTGATTTTCGGGTCGGCCGACCCGCCAACCGCCAGCGCCGCGGCGAGACCGGGAGGCACTTCCCCGCCGGCATCTGCCAGCGTGAGGTCCAGCAGTTGCAGCCCGGGACGGTCTCCTGCTTCCCCGGGCCAACCGGACAGCTGGGGTTCACCGTCCGCACCGGCGACGCCGATCGTATCCGGCGGCAGCCGCAGGCCATGACCGGTCGATTTCAGCACGGCCTCTTTCCTGGTCCACAGCCGGGCCCGCAGCAGGCGCGGGTCGGCTGCCTGTTCCACCAGGGTCCGCTCCGCTTCCGTGAGCATGACGGCGTCGATGTTGTCCTCCGGCCGGAAAGCGTCCGCCGAGGCGTCTTCGATGTCGACTCCGAGCAGCACGGGCCGGAAGGACAGTGCGGCCAGCAGCCAGCGGCCCGAGCGGGCGTAGCTCAGGCGGGCGGGCGCCGGAGCGCCGTCCAGCAGCAGGTGCGGCTGGCCATGCCGGCCATCGTTGCCCCGCGTGCATTGGCGGCAGTCGAAGGCGAGCCGCATCCGGTCGGGGTCGACGTTCAGTTCCCGCGCCGCCAGCAGGCGGACTGCTTCGCGGGTGTGCGCGCGGACGCTGGGACGCCGGTCCGGCCCGCTGGCGGCCGGGAACCCGTTTTGCAGCTGCACCAACTGCAGTATCACCTGGGCCTTCATGCGTTCCTTTTCCCTTTCCCCCACGACGGCGGGGCCCACCTGCTTCGGTGGGCCCCGCCGTCGTCATTCATGGCAGTAACCGGTTACCGCTGAACGGCACCGCAGCGGGCTGCGGCCAGCTCCACGGCCTGGGCCCGTGCCGCGGAGGCCTCGTCGGCGGTCAGCGTGCGGTCATTCGCCCGGAACCTGAGCCCGAAGGCCAGCGATTTCTTCCCGTGCTCGATCCCGGGGCCCGAATAGACATCGAACAGGGCCACATCTTCCAGCAGTTCGCCCGCGCCTTCACGCAGCGCCTCGCGGACTGCTTCGGCCGGAACCGACGAATCGACGACCAGCGCCACGTCCTGGGTGGACACCGGGTAGGTGGACAGGTGCTTGGCCACGATCACATCAGCGGCGGCCTCAAAGAGTGCCTCGCCGTTCAGTTCCATGGCGGCAGTCCGCGCCGGCAGGTCCCCGTCCTGGAGCAGCTTCGGATGCAGCTCGCCGGCGTAGCCGACGACCTCGCCGGTGCGCAGCGACAACTGCGCGGTGCGGCCGGGGTGGAAGGCCTGGTGCTGCCCCTGGGCGACGACCAGTTCTATGCCGAGGACGTCGCCGACGGTCAGTGCGGCGTCCAGCGCGTCCGACCATTCCCAGGTGCGGGGTGTGAACCCTGCGCCCGGTGCCGCCTCGTGCCCGATCAGGACCGCGGCCACGTGCCAGGGCTGGTCCGGGATCCCGGCCTGCAGTTCCTCGAGCACCTCGTCCGAGGGCCTGGCGCCCAGCGGGGGCAGGACCGGCGACCCGGTCTTGTCGCCGGGCAGGAACACCAGGCCGCCTTCGTACAACGCGAGGTCGCGGAAGCCGCGGGAATGGTTGCGGCGTGCGGTCTCCAGCAGGCCCGGCAGCAGGCTGGTGCGCAGGTACCCGAATTCGGCGGAGATTGGGTTCGCCAGCTTGACGGCGGCAACCCCGGAGCCGGCCTCGGGAGTTCCGAACGTTTCGTTATGCCCGGTGGAAACGAAGGGGTAGCTGAGCACCTCGGTCAGGCCGGCGTCGGCCAGGGACTGCAGCACGCGGCGGCGCTGCTGCTGGCCACGGGACAGGCCGCGCCCCGGCGGAGCCACCGGCAGGGTGGCCGGAATCCGGTCATAGCCCACCAGCCGGGCGATTTCCTCGACCAGGTCCTCCTTGATGGCCAGGTCGGGACGCCAGCTGGGCGCCGTGACGCGCAGGCCGCCGTCGTACCGTTCGATGGAAGCGCCGATGCCGGTCAGGGCGGATTCGATCTGCCCTGCGGTGTACTCGAAGCCGATGAGGCGGGAGGCGAAGCCGTCGGGCAGGTCGATCTCGACGGGCGCCGGACGTGCCCCGACATCCGTGGCGGTGGTGTCGGCCGTGCCGCCGGCGAGTTCGACCAGCAGGTCCACGGCGCGCTGCGCCGCCTCATCCGCAATTTCCCAGTCCACTCCGCGCTCATTGCGCTTGGATGCCTCGGACGGCAGCTTGTGGCGGCGCCGGGTGCGGCCCATGGAGACGTCGTCGAAATGGGCGGACTCAATCAGCACATTGGCGGTTCCGTCCCCGACCTCGGTTTCGGCACCGCCCATCACGCCGGCCAGGCCGATGGCGCCGCGGTCATCCGTGATCAGCAGATCCTCGGTGGAGAGCCGGCGCTCCTTGCCGTCCAGGGTCACCAGGGTCTCGTCCGGGTAGGCCCGGCGGACCACGATCGGGCCCTGAAGCTTGTCCGCGTCGTAGAAGTGCAGCGGCTGGCCCAGTTCCAGCATCACGTAGTTGGAGATGTCGACCACCAGCGAGATGGAGCGCATGCCGGCCAGGCGCAGCCGGGAGGCCATCCACTGGGGCGTGGGCCGCGACGGGTCGACGCCGCGGACCGTGCGCGCCACGAAGCGGTCGCAGCCGGGCTTGCCGTAGACCGGGGACCGGTCTTCGAGCCGGACGGGGTGGCCCTCGCCGGTCGCCTCGGGAACATCGATGCGGCTGGCCGGGTCGACGAATTCGGTGCCGGTGGCCAGCGCGTATTCACGGGCCACGCCCCGGATGGAGAAGCAGTAGCCGCGATCCGGCGTCACGTTGATCTCGGCTGCCTCGTCGGTCAGGCCGAGCAGTTCCATCGCGTCGGTGCCGATGTCCGGGTCGAGGCCCAGCCGGGACAGCACGATGATGCCGTCGTGGTCCTCGCCGATGCCGAGCTCTCGGGCGGAGGCGATCATGCCGGCGGAAGTGTGCCCGTAGGTCTTGCGGGGGGTGATCCGGAAATCCCCCGGCAGCACGGCGCCGGGCAACGTCACCACGACTTTGTCGCCCACCTCGAAGTTGTGGGCTCCGCAGACGATGCCCTGCACGCCGGACGGGTCGATGCCGTCGCCGGTGAGCGGCTGGCCGGCGCCTTCCGGCGCCACACGCACTTGGCACCAGTTGATGGTCTTGCCGTTCGACTGCGGCTCCTTGACCAGGTCGAGGACCTGTCCCACCACGATCGGCCCGGAGATCGAATCGGACGGACGGTGGACGTCCTCTTCTTCGAGCCCGACCTTGACGAGGTCGGCCATGACGTCCTCGGCGGTGGCGTCTGCGGGAACCTGCGCGTACTCGCGCAGCCAGGAAAGGGGAATACGCATAGTTCTAGATCTCCATCCCGAAGTGCTGGCTGAAGCGGATGTCGCCTTCGATCATGTCGTGCATGTCCGGGACGTCGTTGCGGAACATGAGGGTCCGTTCGATCCCCATGCCGAAGGCGAATCCGGAGTAGACCTCCGGATCGATGCCGGCAGCGCGCAGCACATTGGGGTTGACCATGCCGCAGCCGCCCCACTCGATCCAGCGGGGGCCGCCCTTGGCGCCCGGATGCCAGATGTCCATCTCGGCGGAGGGCTCGGTGAACGGGAAGTAGGCCGGGCGCAGGCGGATCTTGGCCTCGGCGCCGAACATCTGCCGCGAGAAGTGCTCCAATGTGCCGCGCAGGTCGGCCATCGTGAGCCCCTTGTCCACGGCCAGGCCTTCGAACTGGTGGAAGACAGGCGTATGGGTCGCGTCCAGTTCATCGGTGCGGAACGTCCGGCCCGGGCACAGCACGTACACGGGCAGGTCGCGGTCCAGCATGGAGCGGACCTGCACCGGCGAGGTGTGGGTCCGCAGCACCAAGTGGGCCTCGGGCGGTTCCACGAAGAAGGTGTCCTGCATCTCCCGTGCGGGGTGGTCCGGCTTGAAGTTCAAGGCGTCGAAGTTGAACCACTCGGATTCCACCTCCGGCCCCTCGGCGATCTCCCAGCCCATGCCGACGAAGATGTCGCTGACCCGTTCCTGCAGCGTGGAGAGCGGGTGCCGGGCACCGGCGCGGCGGCGGCGCGGAGCCGCGGTAACGTCCACGGCCTCCTCGACGAGGATCTGCGCCTCCCGCTCGGCCTCCAGTTCGGCGGTGCGGGCGGCCAGCGCCTGGTTGATGCGCCCGCGGGCTGGACCCACGATCTTGCCCGCGGCCGCCTTGTCCTCTTTGGCGAGCTTGCCGATTTCGCGGTTGGCCAGGCTCAGCGGGGATTTTTCGCCGGCGTGGGCGAGCCGGGCAGTCTTGAGCCCGTCCAGGTCGGAGGCAGCCTTGAATGCCATCACCGCCTGCTCGACGGCGGCGGCTACCGCGGCTTCGTCGAGGGGGCTCGGCACGGGTGGCTCCTGGGCTGGGGGTGTCACGTCAGACATGTGCTGTGGGGACCTCGGAATAGGTTATAGGGTTTCCGCCCGCATACGGGCAACCAGTCCAGTCTAGTTCACGGGCTGGCACCGACCCGAAACGCTTACGATGGGCCCATGACGCCGTCCGAGAAGCTGCGTGCCGCCTGGAACCTGCTCAACGGCTCCACCCTGTTGGGGCTGACCCTCGCCGCCGCGGTCCGCTGCAGCCTGCATCCCGGACCCCATGGCCTGATCCTGGCCCACGGCTATCGGCCCGGGCTGCCGAAGGCCGCTGCCTTTACCGTGGGCAACGTGGTGCTGTTCCGCGACGCTGCGGCCGGGCTGGCCGGCAATCCGGTGCTGCTGGGCCACGAATCCCGCCACAGCAGCCAATATGCCTGGTGCCTGGGCCTGCCGTTCCTGCCGCTGTACGGCTTCGCTGCCGCGTGGTCGTGGTGGCGGACCGGCGACCCGGCGTCCCGGAACGTCTTCGAGCGGCTGGCCGGGCTGCAGTCGGGCGGCTACGCGGAGCGGCCGGTGCGGCGGGGGCCTGGACGGCGCGGGCCTGGGCCGCGCGGCTCGCGTCCCGTGCGGGCGGCCGGCTAGCTTTCCCGCGGAACTCCCCTCCGGCCCTGTCGCGCAGTTCGAAGATGTGTTCTACTTAAAGCATGAGGTGGTCCTCCCAGCAAGCGGAACCAGGCGCACTGCTCCCGTTGTCCGGACTCGTCCGGAGCGTCCAGACCCCCGGTTTCGCCGGCATCACATTCCATGAGGTCATGGCCAAGTCGGCGCTGAACCGCGTAGGCGCCGGCTCGCGGATGCCGTTCGAATGGACCATCAACCCCTACCGTGGCTGCAGCCATGCGTGCGTGTATTGCTTCGCCCGCAAGACGCACAGCTACCTCGATTTGGACACCGGGCTGGATTTTGACAGCCAGTTGGTGGTCAAGGTGAACGTGGGCGAGGTGCTCCGCCGCGAGCTTGCCAAGCCGTCGTGGAAGCGCGAACACGTGGCCATGGGCACCAACACTGATCCTTACCAGCGGGCCGAGGGCCGCTACAAGCTGATGCCGGAGATCATCAAGGCCCTGGCCGGGTCAGGAACCCCCTTTTCGATCCTGACCAAGGGCACCTTGCTGGCCCGTGACGTGCCGCTGCTGCGTGCGGCGGCCGGGGACGTTGAAGTCGGCATGGGGATTTCGCTCGCCATGACCGACGCCGGACTGGCGCGCCGGGTGGAGCCGGGAACACCGACCCCGCGGGCCCGGCTCGAGCTGATCGCCAAGCTCAGCGACGCCGGCCTGCCGTGTTCGGTGATGGCCATGCCGATCCTGCCCTGGCTGACGGACTCGGAGGAGGCGCTCGACGAGCTCTGCGCGGCCGTGGCTGCAGCCGGGGCCACCAGCATGACGGCGGGCGCGCTGCACCTTCGTCCCGGCGCCAGGGAATGGTATCTGCAGTGGCTGGCCAAGGAATACCCGCAACTTTTGGGCAAGTACCGCCGCCTCTACGACGGCGGCACGTATGCCGCCAAGGACTACCGGCATTGGCTGGCGGACCGGGTCCGGGCAGCCAAGCGCCGGCACGGATTGGAAAACGCTGCCCGGCTGCGCGACGTGCCCATGCGGCCAGCGGCGGAAAGTCCGGCAGCACCGTCCGTCACCCCGGCCGCAGCGGGACAGGTGACGTTGTTCTAAGTGGCCGGCAAGGCCTCGGCCTCCGCGGGGCTTCGGGGTGGCGCCGTTACGCGGGACGGCCGGCGGTGTGGCCTGCAGCGGCGAGCACGGCTTCGAGGATTGGAAAATCTGCGGGGATCCACGGCAGGGCAGCAGCTTCTGCCGCCCCCAGCGGGACCCAGCGCAATTCGTCGTGGTCTTGCAGCGGCTTCGGCTGCCCGTCGGTGATGTAGGCACACCATACGCGCATGGCCGCCGCCTCGTTCAGCGGCCACCCCTGCGGGAGCGGACCGGGGACTTCGGCTCCCAGCTCTATTCCGACCCCAAGCTCTTCGCGGAGTTCGCGGCGCAGGGCGTCTTCGCAGCTCTCCCCCGGCTCCACTTTGCCGCCGGGGAACTCCCACAGGCCGGCCAGCGCCTCGGGTGCGGTGCGCCGGGCGGCCAGCAATCTGCTCGGGGCGTCGCGGGCGTCGAGGATGGCTGCCCCGACAATCTGTTTCAGGCTCGTGTGCACGCGGATCAGTCTACGGTGCTTGCCTTGCCCGGCTCCCACGGCCCGGACTATGCCGCAGACCACAGGCCACACGGGTCCGGAATGGGATGCCGCGCCGTCGCGTTGCCGTACAGTGACAGCCGGTGCCCGCAGCTGCCGCCCGTATTGCCATGGCGTGCAGGCGTGTGCCGGCGCCCAGTTGTCCGTCCGACCGAAAGCCGATCATGAATTCCCCCACACTCGTCACCGCACGGAGGCAGACCGAAAACCGCCGGACGGCGTGGGCCATCGTCGCCTTGGCCATGGGCGGTTTCGGCATCGGTACCACGGAATTTGCCATCATGGGCCTGCTGCAGAATGTGGCGGCCGGCCTGAACGTCTCCATCCCGGAGAGCGGGCACTTGATTTCCGCCTATGCCCTGGGCGTGGTGGTCGGCGCGCCGCTGCTCGCAGCCCTCGGAGCCAAGCTTCCGCACAAGCACATGGTCCTGGGGCTGATGGTCCTGTTCACGCTCGGGAACCTCTCGTCGGTGTTCGCGCCCGACTACGCCACCATGCTGGTCACCCGGTTCATTTCCGGCCTTCCGCACGGCGCCTACTTCGGCGTGGCCGCCGTTCTGGCTGCCTCGCTGGTTTCGCCGACCCGCCGCGCGCAGGCGGTCGCCATGGTCATGCTCGGGCTCTCCGTGGCCAACGTCGTCGGCGTACCGTTGGTGACCTGGCTGGGCCAGCAGTACGGCTGGCGGCTGATGTTCGTGGCCGTGGGCATCGTCGGCGCGGTGACGATACTGATGCTCCAGCGTCTGGTCCCCTTTACCCCCGCGCATGCGGAGGCCGGCATCCGTCGGGAACTCGGCGCCCTGAAGCGTATACAGGTCTGGTTGGCTCTGTTGATCGGCGTGGTTGGCTTCGGCGGATTCTTCGCGGTGTATTCCTACATCAGCCCCACCATGACCGAGGTGACAGGCCTGGCCCCGGCCGCCCTGCCGCTGATTGTCGGCCTCTACGGCCTGGGCATGGTCGTCGGCACCTTCATCGGCGGCAGGTTGGCGGACCGCTCCGTGATCGGGACCATCTACCAGGTGATGACGGCGATCATCGTGATCCTGGTGTTCTTCTGGGCGGCCTCATCCATTGCCGCCCTGGCAATTCCCCTCGTGTTCCTCCTCGGGGCCGCAGGATCGAGCCTGATCCCGGCCCTGCAGACGCGCCTGATGGACGCCTCCCCCAACGCCCAGACCCTGGCCGCGTCGCTGAACCATGCGGCGTTGAACATGGCCAATGCCCTCGGCGCCTTCCTGGGTGGCCTCGTGATCTCCTGGGGCTGGGGATATGCCGCGCCGGCGCTGGTCGGTGCCGGGCTGGCATCCTTGGGGCTGGTCATCGCCGCTCTCAGCGGGGCGCTCGAGAAACGGCGCAGCCTCGCCTGAGGCGCATCGTGCGGCGGGCCGGCCGGTTAACCAGCTACCCTGCAGGCCCGCGTCGACGCTGGGACCTCGCGGAGGCGTACAGGCAGACGGTGGCAGCCGTGCCGACGTTCAAGCTTTCGGCCTGGCCGTAAACCGGCACGGCGACCCGGTGGTCCGCGGCAGCCAGTTCTTCCGACGACAGCCCTTGGGCTTCGTTGCCGAAGAGCCAGGCGGTAGGCGCCGCCAGATCCGGCAGGCCGGCCACGCCCTCGTCCCCGGCTGCGGGGGTTTCACCCAGCCGGGCCAGGGCACTGCGGTCCTGCAAATCGTCCAGATCGATGGTGCCGTAGCCGTCGGCTGCGAGCATGGTTGCGCCGGCGGCGCGTACGGCCGCCGCCACGTCACCGAAATCGTGACCGTTCACCACAGGCAGGTGGAAGATCGATCCGGCCGTGGAACGCACGGCCTTGGGGTTGTAGATATCCACGCTGGAGTTGGTCAGGATCACGGCATCGGCGCCGGCTGAATCGGCCGCCCGCAGGATGGTGCCCGCGTTGCCCGGGTCCTGCACCCGGACCATGACCGCCAGCAGCAGGGGTTTGCTTTGCAGGACCTCGTTCAGCGGCCGGTCCAGGTAGTGGCAGACGGCCACGATCCCCTGCGGGTTTACGGTGTCTGCCATTGCGGCCAGAACCGCATCGGTGGCCAGCCGCAGCGGCACGCCGTCGGCAAGGTCGGCTAGTTCAGGCGAGCGGTCCAGGCAGGCTTCGGTGGCGAAGACCTCGGCTACGGTGCCGCTGTTGCCGGCGGCAAGATGCGCGCGGTGGGCCGACAGGGCCTCGCGGACAGCCTGCGGGCCTTCGGCCAAGAATTGGCGGCGCTTTAAACGCACCGAGCGCCCGGCAAGCTTTGCCACATCCCTGACCCGATCAGCTCGGGGGTTGGACATGACGGCTTGCGGGCGCCCGGTAGTGCTCATACAGCGACTATAACGTCGCCACATAAGCGTTGATGCATCCGGTGCTTATTCGGCAACCTTCTGGCGGGCCTCGCCGCCGGCGGGCTCGAAGCCGGCAGCCTTGGCGGCCTCCACGGACTCGAACCAGTACACGGGAGTGGTGTTCTCGTACCAGGTGGAGCCCGGGACGTGGTACTTCTTGGACTGGTTGCCCTTGATGGTGTAGCCGGCGGGAGCGTCCTCGCCGTCAACAGCCTTCACGGCGCCGGCAACTTCTCCGGCTTCAGCGGCGGGCGCGGCAGCCTTGGCGGCCGGAGCGGCCTTGGCGGCGGCGGCAGGCTTGGCGGCGGCCTGGCGCTCTGCGGGAGCCGAAGTGTCGGCCGGCAGGGCGTCCTTGGCTACCTGCACCAGCGCGGCGAAGGCGCCGGCGTCGGACACGGCCAGCTCGGCCAGCATGCGGCGGTCGACCTGGACCTCGGCGGCCTTCAGGCCCTGGATGAGGCGGTTGTAGGTCAGGCCGTTGGCGCGGGACGCAGCGTTGATGCGCTGGATCCACAGGCGGCGGAAATCACCCTTGCGCTTGCGGCGGTCGCCGTAGCTGTACACGAACGAGTGCAGCAGCTGTTCCTTGGCCTTGCGGTACAGGCGGGACCGCTGTCCGCGGTATCCGGCAGCCCGGTCCAGGATGACCCGGCGCTTCTTGTGGGCGTTGACCGCCCGCTTCACACGTGCCACGTGCGTACTCCTTTTGATGATTGGTGCCCGGTGTTAGGCCGCCGCAATCGGCGGCCGGGGGCAAAACTAGCTGGATGGCCCTTGCGGCGTCACCGCGCGGACCGGAGGGGAGAAAATCAGATGCCGAGCATCTTCTTGATGTTGCGCACGTCGGCCGGAGCAACGATCTTGTCACCGGCAAGGCGTCGGGTCAGCGTGGAAGGCTTGTGCTCCAGGTAGTGGCGGCGGTTGGCCTGCTGGCGCTTGAGCTTGCCGCTGCCGGTGAGCTTGAAGCGCTTCTTGGCGCCACTGTGGGTCTTCTGCTTCGGCATGGCTGCCGTTCTCCTTACGTCTCCTCGGGTCGCTGCCGACCGTCGGCTCGTGCGGTGCCGCAAAACGGGCACCGGCGGTTTACTTGTTTACCGGCGCCGGGCACAGAACCGTGCCCGGCGGTTGCCGGATGCTCTCTGTACGGTCTTAGTTCTTGGAACCGGACCGGCCAGCAGGTTTGGGTGCTGCAGGCCGCGCTGCCGGCTTGGGCCGGGCGGCGGGCTTGGGTGCTGCGGGCTTGGCCTCCGTGGCAGGTGCCGCGGGCTTCGCCGGAACCGCCGGCTTGGCCTCGGCCGCCGGCTTTGCAGCTGCCGGCTTGGCCTGAGCGGCCGGCTTTACAGCGGCCGGCTTGGCCTGAGCTGCCGGCTTAACCTCGGCTTCCGGCTCGGCAGCAGGCTTGGCCTCGGCCTCAACCTCGGGCTCCGCCTCAACCTCGGGCTCCGCCTCGGCCGCAACAGCAGCCTCGGCTTCCGGCTGCTCCGCGGGCTCGGTCTCCACCTCGGGCTCAACCTCAGCCGCGGCATCGGCCTGGGCAGGTGCTTCGGCGATTTCCTCCGGCTGGCTTGCCATTGCGGCCAGGCCTTCCGGCATCAAGTCGCCCAGGCTCTGAGTTAGCGGGTCCTGGTCGGCCGAGGTATCCACCTTCTCCTTCTTGGCCTCGTTCGTTGCCTTGGCGTCAGCCTTCTGGGCGGCCCGCCGGGCCTCTGCCTTGGCTTCGGCCTTGTTCTTGGTCGGGCCGATCACCATGACCATGTTGCGGCCGTCGATGCGCGGAGTCGATTCGATCACGCCGACCTCGGCGACGTCCTCGGCAAAC
Organism: Arthrobacter sp. Cza30; assembly: GCF_059090765.1. Classification (NCBI taxonomy): domain Bacteria; kingdom Bacillati; phylum Actinomycetota; class Actinomycetes; order Micrococcales; family Micrococcaceae; genus Arthrobacter; species Arthrobacter sp. Cza30. Next base: position 26,060 of record NZ_JBNHGA010000007.1, read on the forward strand.
TTCTGCAGAAGGCGGATGCCCATTTCCGGGCGCTGCTGTTCGCGGCCGCGGAACTGGATCATGGCCTTGACCTTATCGCCGGCCGCGAGGAACTTCAGGGCGTGGCCGCGCTTGGTCTCGTAGTCATGCTTGTCGATCTTCAGGCGGAACCGGATTTCCTTGAGCACAGTGTTCGTCTGGTTCTTGCGCGCCTCGCGGGCCTTGACCGCAGCCTCATACTTGTACTTGCCAAAATCCATAAGCTTGCACACCGGAGGCTTGGCCTGCGGTGCGACCTCAACCAGGTCAAGATCCGATTCCGTGGCCAGGCGCAGGGCATCCTCAATACGGACGATCCCAACCTGTTCGCCGTTCGGTCCGACTAACCGCACCTCGGGAACGCGGATACGATCATTGATTCTTGGCTCGCTAATGTGTGGCTCCTGTCACTAAAATCGGCTGCCGCTTGCAATGAAAGAAGGCCTCCCATTGCAAACGCAATCGAAGGCCTCGAAGTGGCGGCAGGCGGAAACTCCCTGGAGTTTCACCGGCTGGCCCGGGCGCCTCACGCGAGGGTTTCCGGCTACAGCCTGCCGACCTGGACCCGGCAGCTCTGGCTAGCCATACCGACGGGTGGGAGAGGACTCCGCTTGCAGATCGGATCCTGCTCCGCACGTGCCGTGAGGCACATAAGTAACGGGATCCAATTGGTCTGTGACAAGCTTACCAGTATGAGCAGCTCAGATAACAATCCGCAGACCGACGGCCACCGCCACAGCTTCGCCCCCGACGCCGGTTCTGCCTCCAGCCAGGAACAGGAAGTCCTGGGCCAGATGCGCGACATCGCCGAAGTACCGGCCGTGGAAGTCATCACTACCGCCGCCGTCCATCTGATGAGCGCCGCCGCCGTTAAGTGCGGCCTGGCCGCCGGAGAAGACGCCGAAGAGCTCAAGGACCTGGACGAAGCCCGCAAGCTGATCACCGCCCTGGCGGGGTTCGTCACCGCTGCCGCGCCGGAAATCGGCAGCCAGCATGCCGGACCGTTGCGCGATGGCCTCCGCTCCCTGCAGCTGGCCTTCCGCGAAGCATCGGTAATCCAGGACGATCCGGGCAAGGGCCCGGGCGAGAAGTTCACGGGTCCGGTCAACTGACCGGCGCGGACTTCCAGAACTGACAAAGGACGACGCCGGTGCCCCGCACCGGCGTCGTCCTTTGTCTTTGCGCTTCTGGTTGCGGCGGCCGCTACGCGGGATTCAGCGGGTGAACTTCAGCTCCAGCGAATCCACCCGTTCGGCAAACTCCTGCCGGGACTGGAGCCGCTGTTGGATCCGTCCGGCCAGGGCGGCCAGCTCTTCGCGCCCCAGCCCGTCCTGCACCTGCAGGACCAGGCGCAGTTCCGGGCCGTGGCCGCCGCCGGCCACCACGGCTCCGTCTGCCGCCCGCACCGCGATCCCGGTCCCGGGCTCCACGAACGAGGCCATGACCGCCTCCTCGCCGCCCGTGGCCTCGGCCACCCACTCCAACAGCGCCGGATCGCGGTAGGAGGGCACCCACTCGTGCTGTTTGGCCAACGCCCACACTGCCGGCCGCCGGACCACGAACGTCAGGGCGGCGCCCGGATCCATAACCATCAGTTCGGCGTCTTCGGACACGGCCGCCAGGGCCGCCCGCGGCGCCTCCACCGCGACTGGCCGGGCCTGGGGATGCCAGGCCTCCAGGGCGGCCGTGTTACTGAACACCGGCAGCGCCCGGCGCCCATCCGGCGCCTGCAACGTCACTACGGCCATGTCGGCCTGTTTATCCGCTGTCAGGCCGTGGCTGCCCTCGGCCTCTTCTCCCAGCGTCGCCACGATGGGCACGAAAACGCGGGCGTTCGCCAGGGCAGCCACTACTTCCGCTTCGCCGCCGGTTCCGGCAGCAAGCCACTGCAGCGCCGCCTCGTAGCCGGGATCCGCGCTGCCGTCATCTTGGTCGAACTGATGAAGCGGATTTCCTTCACCGCTCAGGTCCCGTCCGGCCCAGCTTTGGCCGGCCGAGTCCCCCGCCCCGCCGGCTCCCGCCAGCGCAGCGGCAATATGGGCGGGCAGCTGCTTCTTGCCCATGCTGGTCTCTCAGCGCCGTCCGGCGACATCGAGGGCTTCGGGCAGCGTGAACTTGCCCGCGTACAGTGCCTTGCCCACAATCGCTCCCTCGACGCCGGCCGTAACCAGCTCACGCAGTGTCCGCAGGTCATCCAGGCTGGAGATTCCGCCCGAGGCAACCACCGGCTTGTCCGTCCGCTCGCACATCTGCCGGAGCAGATCCACGTTGGGCCCGCGCAGCGTCCCGTCCTTGGTCACATCGGTGACCACGTACCTCGAGCAGCCGGCGTCTTCGAGGCGGGCCAGCACCTCCCAGAGGTCGCCGCCATCCTGCGTCCAGCCGCGGGCCGCGAGCGTGGTGCCACGGACATCGAGGCCGACGGCGATGGCGTCACCGTGCCGGGCAATGGCGCGTGCTGTCCATTCCGGGTTTTCCAGGGCGGCGGTGCCCAAATTGACACGTGCGGCCCCGAACTCAAGCGCGCGCTCCAATGACGCGTCGTCGCGGATGCCGCCGGACAGCTCCACCTTGATCTTCAGTTCGTCGGAGACGCGGCGCAGCACTTCCGTATTGTTGCCCCGGCCGAACGCCGCGTCGAGGTCCACCAGGTGCACCCATTCTGCCCCGTCGTTCTGCCACGCCAGCGCAGCGTCCAGCGGATCCCCGTAGCCGGTCTCGCTGCCGGCTTCGCCTTGGACCAGCCGGACGGCCTGGCCGTCGGCAACGTCGACTGCGGGCAAAAGTTCAAGGATGGTGGTTTCGTTCGTCATGGTTCTTCCGCTTTCTGCGCGCCGTCAGCGGGCGCGGGATGGGTGTGGTTACTCGGCCGGGCCGAGGGTGAGCAAGTAGGCAGCCAGCAGCGACAGGCCGGCCAGGATCCAGAAGACGATCACCAACCACTTGGGCAGCCGCTGCTGTCGGAACGAGATGGCGCCGCCGGCCAGCAGCCCGGCCAGGCCCATCAGGAGGATGCTGCCCATGACTACCTCAGCGTCTTCAACCAGTTGCGCAGCAGCTCCGCGCCGGCGTCTCCGGACTTTTCCGGATGGAACTGGGTAGCACTCAGCGGACCGTTTTCAACGGCCGCTATGAACGGGGCGCCGTGCGTGGACCAAGTCACCAGCGGCGGTGTCATCGCGGGTTGGGTGACATCGAAGTTCCAGTGCTGCACACCGTAGGAGTGTACAAAGTAGAAGCGCTCGTCTTCGATCCCGGCAAACAGCCGGCTGCCCTCCGCGGCGTCCACGGTGTTCCACCCCATGTGCGGTACGACCTCAGCGGGCAGCGCTTCCACGGTTCCCGGCCATTCCCCGATGCCCTGCGACCGCACGCCATGTTCCACGCCTTCTTCGAACATGACCTGCAGGCCCACGCAGATGCCCAGCACGGGCCTGCCGCCGGCCACCCGCCGCCCAATCCAGCGGAGCGCGTCCACGGACTTGAGCCCCTTCATGACCGTCGCGAAGGCCCCGACGCCGGGAACCAGCAGGCCGTCGGCGTCGAGGACGTCGTCGGAGGCATGGCTCAGCGTGACGTCGGCACCCACATGCTCCAGCGCCCGGACTGCCGAGCGGACGTTCCCGGAGCCGTAGTCCAGTACCGTGACCTTGGGCGCAGCCGTCACAGGGCTCCCTTCGTCGAGGGAATGCCCTCGACACGTGGATCGGCTTCGACGGCGGCGCGAAGCGCCCGGGCGAAGGCCTTGAACTGGGCCTCGACGATGTGGTGGGGGTCCCTGCCGCCCAGCACGCGCATGTGCAGGCAGATCTGGGCGTGCAGCGTGATCGATTCGAAGACGTGGCGGGTCAGCGATCCGGTGAAGTGTCCGCCGATCAGGTGGTACTCCTGGCCCGCCGGTTCCCCCGTATGCACCAGGTAGGGCCTGCCGGAGATGTCCACGACGGCGTGGGCCAGCGCCTCGTCCAGGGGCACCGTGGCTTCGCCGAAACGGCGGATCCCGGCTTTGCTCCCCAGCGCTTCCTTCAGGGCGTCGCCGATGGTGATGGCGACATCTTCGACGGTGTGGTGCGCGTCGATGTGCGTGTCCCCGCTGGCCTTCACGGTCAGGTCGACGAGCGAGTGCTTTGCCAGGGCGGTGAGCATGTGGTCGTAGAACGGCACGGTGGTGCTGATCTCGGAACGGCCGGTGCCGTCGAGGTCCAGTTCAACCAGCACGGACGACTCGCTGGTGATGCGTTCGAGGCGTGCGGTACGTCCGGTGGTGGTTTCCACGGTCATGGGAGTCCTTTGACGAATTGGTCGACCGGCACGAGCCGGTTCGCTCTTACTAGTTTAGGAGACTGGGCTCGCCACCAGGGCCTTGATGCCGTCGAGGAAGGCTGTGGTCTCGGCCTCAGTGCCGGCGGTTACCCGCAGATGGCCCGGGATCCCGACGTCGCGGATCAGCACGCCGGCTTCCAGCAGCCCCTGCCACACCGAGCGGGGGTCCTCCAGCCCACCGAAAAACACGAAGTTTGAGTCGGACGGCGCCGGGTCAAGTCCCAGTCCGGCCAGCCCGTCGACAATGCGGTCCCGCTGCGCCTTGATGTCTTCGACGTTGGCCAGCAGCGCATCAGCATGTTCCAACGCGGCCAGGGCCGTTGCCTGGGTGACCGCGGAGAGGTGATAGGGCAAGCGGACCAAACGCAGCGCATCGGTAATCTGCGGTGCGGCGGCGAGGTACCCGACCCTGGCGCCTGCCAGCGCGAAGGCCTTGCTCATGGTCCGGGAAACAATGAGTCGCTCCCGCCCCGGCAACAGCGTCAGCGCGCTCGGCGTTCCGGCGTGGGCGAACTCGGCGTAGGCCTCGTCCACGATCACGATGGCATTGGAGGCCTCCCCCGCCTCATACGCCGCCTCCACGACGTCAAGGCCCAGGGCGGTGCCCGTCGGGTTGTTCGGGGAGCATAGAACGACCACATTTGCCGCGGAGTCGGCCACCGCAGCGGCGGCGGCGTCCGGGGACAACGTGAAGTCTGCCCCCCGCGGAACAGCCACGTAATCCGTATCCGTTCCGCTGGCCAGCAGCGGGTACATGGAATAGGTGGGCGGGAAGCTCAGCAGGGTGCGGCCGGGGCCGCCGAAGGCCTGGAGGATTTGCTGCAGGACTTCGTTCGATCCGTTGGCGGCCCAGATGTTCTCTGCGGTGAGGCCGTGCCCCAAGTAGCGGGCAAGCGCCGTTCTCAGCTTCGTGAACTCGCGATCCGGGTACCGGTTCAGGCCTGCGGCCGCCTCACTGACGGCCGAGACGATGGCCCGGCGGACAGCATCGGGGAGGCCATGGGTGTTTTCGTTGACGTTCAGGAGGACGGGAACCTCCAGCTGGGGCGCACCATAGGGCTCCAAGCCCCGGAGATTTTCCCGCAACGGCAGGCGGTTCAGGCGTTCTAACTGCTCACTCACCGGTCCAGTTTAAGCTTCGGCCCGCCCGGGGCAGGAATCGGGCGGGCCGAAGCAGCTCATATTACGGCTGGTCTCAGCGCGCCGACGGGACCAGCAGCTGCTGTCCGGCGTGGACGATGTCCCCCTGGAGGCCGTTCAATTGCGCGATCTCGAAAATGACATCGTGAGGGTTGCGGTCCGGGGCGGACTGCACTGCTATGTCCCACAGTGTCTGGCCGCTGCCGACCGTGACAGTTGCCGCCGGCCCCGGTCCCAGCCCCCCGGCGGCGGCCATTGCCGGAGCCGTGAAGAAACCGATCAGGGTCAGGGCTGCGGCCGCGGCGAGCATCAGCGGCAGGCCGATCAGCAACAAACGGCCCCGGCGGGTCAGCCGCAGGCCTGTGCTGGTGCGAACGCCGGCGGGCTGCGGTGCGAGCTGGGCGGACATGGTGCCACCTTTCCGATATTCGATCTATTTCGGCTGGTTTCGATCGTTGTGCGACCGCATTCGAACGTATCTTCGAATGCGTCTCTTACAGTTTTAGCACTGGTGATCGAACATTGTCGAGACTCAGTCGAACAAATGTTTGAAATTCGCTACCGCCTCGCCTAGCGTTGTAAGCGTCGAGCGGCAGTAAGAGCAGTGCATCAGCCGCCACCGACAAAACAGTTGAGACAACAGCCCATGTGCGGTTCCGCTACGGCGCCGGCGCAGGGACCACTACGGGGAGACCGGGGCCGGACATGTCGGAAGAGACCACCACCACTGCCGGAGCGAAGCGACGCGGCCGGCCCGTCAAAGTGGGACGCAGCCTGACGCCGCGGCAGAAGAAGATCCTGGAAACGATCCAGCGCTCCGTCATGTCCCACGGATACCCTCCGTCCATGCGCGAGATCGGTGACACCGTCGGTCTGGCAAGCCTGTCCAGCGTCACGCACCAGTTGGCCCAGCTCGAGAAGATGGGCTACATCAGGCGCGACCCCAAGCGTCCCCGTGCCATGGAAATCCTGACCCCGCTGAAACTCGAGCACGGGGGTGTGGAAATCGTCGGAGTCGATGAACCGCAACAGCTGCGCAGCTCCAGCGGCGTCGCAGTATCCGAGCTGACCACGTCATCCGACACGGCGATGGTGCCGCTGGTGGGACGGATCGCAGCGGGCGGGCCTATCCTGGCGGACCAGGCGGTCGAGGACGTCATGCCCCTGCCGCGGCAACTGGTGGGACACGGCGAGTTGTTCATGCTCAGGGTCTCGGGCGATTCCATGATCGATGCGGCCATCTGTGACGGCGACTGGGTCGTGGTGCGCCAGCAGCACACGGCCGAGAACGGCGACATCGTGGCGGCACTGCTCGACGACGAAGCAACGGTCAAGACCTTCCGGCAGCGCGACGGCCACACCTGGCTGCTGCCGCAGAATACCCAGTACGAACCCATTCTGGGCGACCACGCAACCATCATGGGCAAGGTTGTCTCGGTGATGCGGGCCCTCTGACGCGCCCTCGTCTCCGGTCCCCCGCTGCCGCCACCCCGGGATCCCTGCGCGCACGGGCGGTTCCCGGCCGGGTGGGCCCCGCTCGCTCCGGGATGGGCGTGCCCCCACAGCACGTTCAGGCTGCGGCCGACGCCAGCCTTTCCAAGATCTGGCGGGCCGTGGCGCCGTCCTTGGTACTCCAGAAGGGCGGCAGGGCGCTGCGGAGGAAGTTCCCGTAGCGCGCTGTCGCCAGCCGGGAGTCCAACACGGCCACCACCCCGCGGTCGTTGGAGGCGCGGATCAGCCTGCCGGCTCCCTGGGCCAGTCGCACGGCCGCGTGGGTCGCCGAGACGGTCATGAAACCGTTTCCCCCGGACTGCGCCACGGACCGGGTGCGGGCAGTCGTGAGCGGGTCATCCGGCCGGGGGAACGGGATCCGGTCGATGACCACGAGCCGGCACGCGGAACCGGGAACGTCGACGCCCTGCCAGAGCGTCATCGTGCCGAACAGGCAGGTGTCGGGCTCTTCGGCGAATTGGCGGACCAGCGCGCCCATCGACGATTCGCCCTGGCACAGGATGGTCAGGTCGGTGCGCGCGCGCATTTCGGCCGCGGCTTCTTCTGCCGCACGCCGCGAGGAGAACAGGCCCAGGGCGCCGCCGCGCGAGGCCAGCAGCAGCTCCTCGAGTTCATCGAGCTGTTCCGGGCTGGTGCCCCGGCCCGGCTTGGGCAGATGCGACGCCACGTAGAGCACGCCCTGCCTGGGGTAATCGAAGGGGCTGCCCACGTCCACGCTGGAATAGGCGGGCGCGCCGGCTCCGAGCAGTCCGAGCGACCCGGCGACGGCGTCGAAGGTTCCCCCGACCGATAACGTCGCCGATGTCAGCACAACGGTATGTTCGTCGAACAAGCCCTCACGCAGCCGGGACGCCACCGAGAGCGGTGCTACGTTCAGCGTTGCCGGCTGGTCGTCATTCGCGGCGTAGTCGCCGGTCTCGCCATAGGTGCTGGGACGGGTCGCCCAGATGACCTCCCGGGAGTCCGGTGCGGACAGCAGCCGTTCAGCCAGCTCCAGCACGGCCGAGAGCCGTGAGCGCGCCATCTGCCGTCCGCCGTCCGCTGCCCCCGCACCCTCGGGCTTGGAGTCGGAGAGCGCCGCGCGGGCCGCTTCCCGTACCTGCGCGAGCACCAGCTCATGCTCCTCGCGGAGGCCGGCCGCCAACAAGCCGGTCGGCACCGACTGCAGGACGTCCTCCAGGGCGTCGGCGGCGGAGTTCAAAGGCTCCACGCTGATCCCCGTGTGTTTGCGCGCCGTCGAGGCGGCGGTACGCACCATGGCGGCGGAGAGTTGCCCCGCGACGGCGCTGGTGACCCGGTCCTGCAGCTCATGGGCCTCGTCGATGACCACCACGTCATAGTCCGGGAGTACCGCGACGCCCTCGAAGGCGTTGATGGCCAGCATGGCGTGGTTCGTGATCACGATGTCAGCCTCTGCCGCGCGGCCCCGGGCCAGTTCGCTGAAGCACTCGGCGGCCAGGGGACACTTCTGGGCGCCCAGGCATTCCATCGAGCCGACGGAGACCTGCCGCCAGGCCCGGTCGCTGACACCGGGCACCAGTTCATCCCGGTCCCCGGTTTCGGTCTCCTGTGCCCACTCGCGCAGGCGCACGACTTCCTTGCCCAGCGCGCCCGAGGCGCCGGAAGCGGACACTGCGCCGGCCGGAGCAGGATGCGGAACCGCGTCCTCGCCGAGGCTGAACAGTGCCGCCGGCGCGTCCTCGTCCGGAAAGCCGCCCGCGAGCTTGTGCAGGCAGAGGTAATTGTTCCTGCCCTTGAGCAAAGCGACGTCCAGCGGCCTGGGAAGCTCGTCGGCGACGGCCTCCAACAGCCGGGGCAGATCCCGCTTGACGATCTGCGATTGCAGCGCCAACGTTGCGGTGGAGACGATGGCCGGCTTCTCCCCCTCCAGCGCCTGGACCATGAGCGGCACCAGGTAGGCCAGCGACTTGCCGGTGCCCGTGCCCGCCTGCACCAGCAGGTGTTGCCGGCGCTCGAAGGCCTCGGCTACTTTCGCCGCCATCTCGTGCTGGCCGGCACGGTGCTGCCCGCCCATCTCCTGAACGGCGACATCAAGCAGCCGCAACGCCTCACCGGCGGGAACCTGGAGGTCAGTCATGCCGGAGGAACTGTTCCAGCTCCGATGCCAGGCCCTCGCGCACCATCACGTCGAGCCGCGTGCCGTCCCCGCCATGCTCCATGGAGAGGATCTCGGCGTCTTCGTTGTGCAGGCGGCTAATCACTTCGCCACGGTCGTAGGGCACCAGCAGTTGCAGCTTCACACTGGGCCGCGGGATCGTCTCGCTGACGAGCCGAAGCAGCTCATCGATGCCCTGCCCGGTCCGCGCCGAGACCACGACGTGCCGCGGTTCGCGCTGGCGCAGTCGCTCGACCACGAAGGGATCGGCGGCATCGGCCTTGTTCAAGACGACGATTTCCGGAATGTGCCGTGCTTCGATTTCGGTCAGCACCTCGCGCACTGCGGCGATCTGGCCCTCCGGGTCGGGATGCGAGACGTCGACGACGTGCAGGATGACGTCGGCGTCGGCAACTTCCTCCAGGGTGGAGCGGAAGGCTTCCACCAGCTGCGTCGGCAACGACCGGACGAACCCTACCGTGTCGGCGAGCGTGTAACCGATGCCGTCCGGTGTTTCCGCCCGGCGGACGGTCGGATCCAGGGTGGCGAAGAGCGCGTTCTCGACCAGCACGCCCGCATCCGTCAGGCGGTTGAGCAGCGACGACTTGCCGGCATTGGTGTAGCCGGCGATTGCCACCGACGGCACGGCATTGCGGCGGCGGTTGGCGCGCTTGGTTTCCCGTGCGGGCTTCATGGCGGTGATCTCCCGGCGCAACTTCGCCATCCGGGTGCGGATGCGCCGGCGGTCCAGCTCGATCTTCGTCTCACCGGGCCCGCGGGAACCGATGCCGCCGCCGGCCGCCCCCACGCGGCCGCCGGCCTGCCGGGACATGGACTCGCCCCAGCCTCGGAGCCTGGGCAGCAGATACTCAAGCTGGGCCAGCTCTACCTGGGCCTTGCCTTCGCGGCTCTTGGCATGCTGCGCGAAAATGTCCAGGATGAGCGCGGTGCGGTCAATGACCTTGACCTTCACGATGTCTTCCAAACCGCGGCGCTGCGACGGCGACAACTCGCCGTCGACAATGACCGTGTCGGCGCCGGTGGACATCACAATGTCGCGTAGTTCCTGGGCCTTGCCGGAGCCCAGGAAAGTCCCCGGATCCGGCTTTAACCGGCGCTGGACAATACCGTCCAGCACCTCGGAACCGGCTGTCTCCGCCAGCGCTGCCAGTTCGCGCAAGGAATTGTCCGCGTCGTCGGCCGTGCCTTCGGTCCAGAGACCGGCGAGGACGACCCGCTCCAGGCGCAGCTGCCGGTACTCAACCTCGGTGACGTCTTCAAGCTCGGTGGACAGGCCGGCCACGCGCCGCAGGGCGCGGCGTTCTGCGAGATCCTGCTGGTCGCCGTCGAATTCGGAATGCTCGGCATCAAGTTCGGAGAGTGCCTGGGCTCTGCCGCCGACGCCCTGTTTGCCTCGCGCCGCGGTGTCGCGGGCCAGGATACGGTCGATGACCGCCTGGATCTCATCAGGCGTCATTTCCGGTTCCGGTGTCGGCTGGGGGTGGTTGGTGGTCATGCTCTCCTTCGAAATGTCCGTGGTCTTATCGTAGTCCTCCGGGATGCGACCGGCAGAGCCCGAAGATGCAGTTTGTGGATGATTCGCCAAAAGTCCTCCTGGCATGGGCCCGGGCACTGCCGGGCGGGAAATGCGGGCTGCCGGCGCCGGCCGGGCGGCAGGGCAAACAGCGGGTGCCGGGGACCGCCGCAGCCCTTGCGGCGGCTGCGGCACCGGATCAGAAGGGACTCGAGAGAGCCTTCGGGAACGGTGATTGCCCGGCGGCCGGGGAGGTCAAGGCCTCAACCATCGGCACGCGCTGTCCGGGTGCGAACGGGGACAGCAGGTTACGGCGCAATCACAGGTTTTTCATGCCTCCCACGGTATCAGAGCCGACGTTGCTTAGGTGGGCCTAGATACCGATTCCGCGGTCGGCGCACTAATCTGGCCGATTATGGGAACAGAGCACTACTTCAGCGCGCAACCAGGCAATCCCGAGGTTCGCCGCACCCTCGCCGTCGAGCTGGATGGCCGCATGCGGCAGCTGCAAACAGCTGGAGGCATCTTCAGTCCGGACGGCCTCGACAAGGGCACGGCCGTGCTTCTGGATGAGGTCCCCCCGCCTGCTCCGGAAGGCAACCTGCTCGACGTCGGCTGCGGGTGGGGACCGCTCGCGCTCACCATGGGGCTGAAGTCCCCCGATGCCACGGTGCTGGCCGTGGATGTGAATGAACGCAGCATCGCGCTGACCAACGACAACGCCGCGTCCCTGGGGCTGGCCAATGTCCGTGCCTGCCGCCCGGAAGACGTTGACCCGGCCCTGCAGTTCCACACCATCTGGTCCAATCCTCCGATTCGGATCGGCAAGAGCGAGCTTCACGAACTGTTGTTGATGTGGCTGCCCCGCCTCGCACCGGGGGGCACCGCCTGGCTGGTCGTCCAGAAGAACCTCGGGTCGGACTCGCTGCAGCGCTGGCTCGCGGCCGAACTGCCGTCGGACTACACCGTCAGCCGTGAAAGCACCGCTAAGACGTTCCGGGTGCTCTGCGTACGGCGGGCCGGCTGAGCGGCTTCGGTCAGGCCACCACGCCTCGGGACACGAGCACGGCGGGGCCACTCAGCTCCACATGTTCCCGCCCGTCGGCTGCGGGGATGAACCGGACCCGGACAACGCCGCCCGGAACTCCGACCTGCCAGTCGTCCGGCGCGCCAGCACCCGCCCAGTAGCGGATGGCGGCGGCTGCAGCACAGGCGCCGGTCCCGCAGGACTGGGTCTCCCCCACCCCGCGCTCGTGCACGCGCATGCTGATGTGCCCGGCGCCGTCGGCGACGAGGGGTTCCGCCGGCACGACAAACTCAACGTTCGTTCCGTTCTCCGGAACCGGATCCACCGCCGGCGCGTGGAACAACTCGGTGGCGGCCAGTTCTTCGAGCCCGGCGAGGGCGACCACGGTGTGCGGGTTTCCCAGACTCACCGACAGTGCCGGCCGCGGCACCTGGAGACCGCCTGCGCTGACCGTCGAATCCATCGCCCTGGCGGCAGCCTCCGCCGGATAGATGAACTCCCACGGCCCCATGTCCACGGCGTAGCCGTTGGCTGACCGGCTGACGATTTTGGTTCCCGCCCGGGTCCCGATGGTCAGCGATTCCCCCGCCCCCAGCTGGACGAGTCCTTCGGCCAGCAGGAAGTGCACGAAGACGCGGACCCCGTTGCCGCACATTTCCGAGGTCGAGCCGTCGGCATTGTAGTAGTCCATGAACCACTCGGCCTCCGGCGCGCTCTCCAGCAGCTCACGGCCCTCGGGCAGGTGCCGGGACCGGACCGCACGGATGAGCCCGTCGGCGCCGATGCCGAGGTGGCGGTGGCAGAGGCCGGCGACCGCCTCGGCCCCGAGGTGCTTGGCCCCATCGGGATCGGCAATGAGCACAAAGTCGTTGCCGGTGCCGTGTCCCTTGGCAAAGGGCAGCCCGGCGAGGGCCGACAGATGATCAGGCATGGGGTTGTTCACGGCTCAAGCTTAGCGATGTGCGCCGCCGCCTTGTCCGCCGCCAGCGGATCCTCCCAGTCCAGCCAGTGGATCCTTGGATCGGCGCGGAACCATGTCAGCTGGCGCCGGGCGAACCTGCGGGTGGCGGCAATGGTGTCCTCGGCGGCCTCGTCCCGGTTCCATTCACCGTCCAGCACCTTCAGGAACTGGGCGTAGCCGAGCGCGCGCGAGGCGGTCCGGCCGTGGCGCAGGCCCTGCCGGTCCAGTGCCGCGACTTCCTCCAGCAGCCCGCGTTCCACCATCGTATGGACGCGGCCGGCCAGGCGGTGCTTGAGCCGCTCGCGGTCCACCCGGAGGCCGATCTGCACGGTCGGGCGGACATACTCCCGCTCGGGCATGTAGGAGCTGAACGGACGCCCGGTCAGTTGCCGCACTTCCAGCGCCCGGATGACCCGGCGGGCGTCGGCCAGCCGCCCGCCGGACACCGGGTCGACCTGCCGCAGCCGCTCCCGCATCGCTGCGAGGCCGAGCCTTTCCAGCTCCTCTTCCAGGCCGCGGCGCAGGACCGGATCGGTACCCGGAAACTCGATCGCATCCAGGGCGGCCCGTACATACAGTCCGGAACCACCGACGAGGATGGCCCGGTGCCCCCGTCCGTGCACGCCGTCGATCGCTTCCCTGGCCTGTTGTTGGTAGGCGGAGACACTCGCCTCTTCCGTCACGTCGAGGATGTCCAGCAGGTGGTGCTCGATTCCCTGCCGCTCGGCCGGATCCATTTTGGCCGTGCCGATATCCATGCCGCGGTAAAACTGCATGGCGTCGGCGTTGATCACCTCCCCGCCCAGCCGCCGGGCCAGCGCGACGGCGAGATCCGATTTTCCGGAGCCGGTGGGACCGACGACGGCGATGACCGCCGGGCCGGCCGGCGCTGGTGGGTGGACCGGCATCGCCGTCAGGCGGTTCGGCCGGGCAGCGCGGGCATGCCCAGCGACACCTGGGAGGGCTTGCCCGGGGCGGCCGGTACCGCACAGGAATCCGCCTGGGAGCGGTCCCACGCATCACCGGCGCGCGAGCGGCGCAGCTGGTAGTCCGCTTCGGAGGCCGGGTCGGCGATCAGGTGGAACGGTGCCGCCTCGGTGACGGTCACCGTGACCAGATCGCCCGGCCGCGGCGCCGGCGCACCCGCGGGCACGGAAAAGTGCACCAGCCGCTGGTCCCGGGCCCGCCCGGAGAGCCGGTGGGTTGCCTCCGCCTTGCGTCCCTGCTGCGCGGTCACCATGACCTCGAGCCTGCTGCCCAGTTGTTTGGCGTTCTCTTCGGCAGCAATCCGGTCCTGCAGGGCAATCAGGCGCTCGTAGCGTTCCTGCACCACGGCCTTGGGCAGCTGGTCCGGCAGTTCCGCGGCCGGCGTGCCGGGCCGCTTGGAGTACTGGAAGGTGAAGGCACTGGCGAAGCGGGCCCGCTTTACCACGTCCAACGTGGCTTGGAAGTCCTCCTCCGTCTCCCCCGGAAATCCGACGATGATGTCGGTGGAGATGGCGGCGTGCGGAATCCGTTCCCGGACCTTTTCAAGGATGCCGAGGAACTTGGTGGACCGGTAGGACCGGCGCATGTCCTTCAGGACCTTGTCCGACCCGGACTGCAGCGGCATGTGCAGCTGCGGCATGACGTTGGGTGTTTCGGCCATGGCGTCGATGACGTCGTCGGTAAACGCAGCCGGGTGCGGGCTGGTGAACCGGACGCGCTCGAGGCCGCTGATGTTGCCGCAGGCGCGCAGCAGCTTCGCGAAGGCGCCGCGGTCGCCGAATTCCACGCCGTAGGAGTTCACGTTCTGCCCCAGCAGGGTGACCTCGATGGCGCCGTCGTCGACCAGGGCCTGGACCTCCGCCAGGATGTCCCCCGGCCGGCGGTCGCGTTCCTTGCCGCGCAGCGAGGGCACGATGCAGAACGTGCAGGTGTTGTTGCAACCGACCGAGATGGAAACCCACCCGGAGTACACCGCGTCGCGCTTGGTGGGCAGCGTCGAGGGGAAGACATCGAGCGACTCGAGGATTTCCAGCTGCGCTTCGTTGTTGTGCCGGGCACGCTCCAGCAGGGCGGGAAGCGAGCCCACGTTGTGGGTGCCGAACACGACGTCGACCCAGGGCGCCTTCTGGAGGATCGTCTCCCGGTCCTTCTGCGCCAGGCAGCCGCCGACGGCGATCTGCATGCCGGGGTTGCGTTCCTTCACGGGGGCGAGCTGGCCGAGGTTGCCGTACAGCTTGTTGTCGGCGTTCTCCCGCACCGCACAGGTATTGAACACCACGACGTCGGCCTGCCCGCCTTGGGACTCGACCATGCCGGCTGCTTCGAGGAGCCCGGCAAGCCGCTCGGAATCGTGTACGTTCATCTGGCAGCCGAACGTGCGCACTTGGTAGGTGCGGGCTTCGTGCTGCGTCTCGATGGGCGGGGCTGGGGCAGTCAAACTCACGTTACAAGGGTACGGCCTGTGGCGAGACCGGCCACAATTCGCAGGGCGGGTAAATCAGTACCAGCTGTTGTCTAGCTGGAAGTCCAGGGCCAGGCACGGCGAACCGTACCGGGACTCGATGTAATCCAGGCCGCGGTCGAGCCGGATCCGGAAAACGTACCCGCCGCCGGTCGATTTCTCGACGCCGGCGTTTCCTTCCGATTCCTTGTTCCAGAGCTCTTCGAGGCAGGCCAACTCCCCGGCACCCCAGCCGGGGGCCGGGATTGCGGCTCCGGCGTCGTCGTCGGCCGGCCCCGGGTCGTTCGTCGGTGCTTCAGCAGGCGGCCGGGAGCCCCCCTCGTTTGCCGCGGCGCCGGCCGCCGGATCCTGTTCTTCGTCCGGGCCGGCTGCAGCCCGTTGATTGGCTGCGCCCGGTGCAGCTTGTTCTTCGGCCGCGCGCCCGGCAGCTGCCTTCCCGGCCGGGTCCGTCGACGCGCCGTCCCGGGCCGCACCCGGCTGCGCCCCGGCGGCGCCTTGTTGGCCTGGACTCGTTGGTCCGGAGGCTCCCGTCTCCGCAACCTCTGCTGCAGGGGTTGCGGCTGCCTGACCGGCGGCAGTTTCGTTTTCGTCCGCCTTGCGCGGCTCCGATGCCCGCGCGTCCTTTTGCGCGGCCGCGTCGGTGGAAGCTCGTTCCGTTTGCTGGCTCTGGGACGCACGCGTTACCGGCCGCTGCCCCTCGTCCGGGTCGCTCCAACCCATCAGCTGCTTCACCGGGTCTGCGATGAACCCCGCCGCCGCGGACGGGCTCTGGCCGTCGTGAAGGGCACCCGCTGCCCCGGTGGCGCCGAGGGCAGCGACAGAGCCGAGAGTCAGCCCCGCCGCGATCCGAAGGCGGCGCCGCCTGCGGGTGCTCCGGCGTAGCTGGGTGGATTGGCGACGTTCATTCTGCGATGGGCTCACAGTCCCAGAATGATACGTTCAATTTCAGAAAGTCACAATTCCATAACGGAAGGCTCAGTACCCCTGGTCGGCGGCGTTGCCGAGTTCCTCGTCCGCGACCCGGTAGGCCAGGGAGGGCGGATAGCCCTTCCGGGCCAGCATCGAAACCAACCGCCGCAGATGCTTGTCCCTGGCCGACCGGTCGTTCAGTTCCCAGTCGGGACGGATCTTGCGGCGAACGAGTTCCCGCGCGGCGTCCAGCTCGTCGTCGGGCGAAAGCTGGTCAAGTGCCTGCTCGGCGATGTCGCCGGTGATCCCCTTCTCCGCGAGTTCCCGCCTGAGGGCAGCGCGTGCCAAGGAACGGGTCTGGGAGCGGCTGCGCACCCACATTTCGGCGAACTCGGCGTCGTCGATGAGATTGACTTCTTCGAATCGGTCGAGCACCGCCTCGGCGACGTCGTCCGGGACGCCGCGCTCAGCCAGCTTTGCGGCCAGCTGCGCGCGGCTTTTCGGGGACCGCGTCAGCGCGCCCAGCACAATCGAACGTGCCACCGCGTGGGGATCCGCCTCGGGCGCCAGGTCGGCCGGGCTGCCCGGCGTTGGCCCGGCGGCCGGACCGTTCCTGCGGGCCACCTAGAATCCGTCGACTGCCTTGAGCTTCGGCCCGCCTTCTTCTCCGCTGTCCGGAACGGGGTCGATCCCGAGCTTCTGCCGGATTTTGCGTTCCAGCTCGTCGGCCAGGTCCGGGTTGTCGATCAGGAACTTACGGGCGTTTTCCTTGCCTTGGCCCAGCTGGTCGCCGTCGTAGGTGAACCAGGCGCCCGACTTCTTGACCAGCGAATGTTCCACGCCCATGTCGATCAGGCTGCCCTCGCGGGAAATGCCATGGCCGTACAGGATGTCGAACTCTGCCTGCTTGAAGGGCGGAGCCATCTTGTTCTTGACAATTTTGGCGCGGGTGCGGTTGCCCACCGGGTTGGCGCCGTCTTTCAGGGTCTCGATGCGGCGGACGTCGATGCGCACGGAGGCATAGAACTTCAGCGCCTTACCGCCGGTGGTGGTCTCCGGGCTGCCGAAGAACACGCCGATCTTTTCGCGCAGCTGGTTGATGAAGATGGCCGTGGTCTTGGACTGGTTGAGCCGCCCGGTAATCTTTCGCAGGGCCTGGCTCATGAGGCGCGCCTGGAGCCCCACGTGGCTGTCACCCATTTCGCCCTCGATTTCCGCGCGGGGCACGAGGGCCGCGACGGAGTCGATCACGATGATGTCCAGCGAGCCGGAGCCAATCAGCATGTCCATGATTTCCAAGGCCTGCTCACCGGTATCCGGCTGCGATACCAGCAAGGCGTCGGTGTCAACGCCAAGCTTCTTGGCATATTCGGGGTCCAGGGCGTGCTCGGCGTCGATGAAGGCTGCGATGCCGCCGTTCTTCTGCGCGCTGGCCACGGCATGAAGCGCCACGGTGGTCTTACCGGAAGATTCCGGACCGTAGATTTCCACCACGCGGCCCCGCGGCAGGCCGCCGATGCCCAGCGCCGCGTCCAAGGTGATCGAACTGGTGGAGATCGTTTCGATGGGGGCGCGCGTGTCGTCGCCGAGCCGCATCACCGACCCCTTGCCGAACTGCTTGTCGATCTGCGCCAGCGCAGCTTCCAGTGCCTTCTCGCGGTCAGCTGGTGCGGCCATTGTTCACCTCAGTCTCTTGCGGCCCTCGGGCCTTTTTTTCTTGACGTCTTCCGACCGTAACCGCCGGTTCGGACAAAATGGGATCGGCAGCGGAGCGTGTGGATGATCCGTCCACTCGGGGGTCTGTGTAGAAGCTTAGCGGGATCCGAACACACTTTCGAACATATCGGCATTTGGCGCGGCGTGTCTGTTCAGCCGCGCGGCTCACGGTCCTTGCCCCAGCGCCGCTCGGGCGGAACGTCCTGGACGTCGCAGAGGGCTAGCCACACGGTTTTGGGCGGGATGCCCGCGGACAGCGCTTCGGCCGCGGTGCGGCCCCCGAGCTGACCCAGCACCAGGTCGGCCGCCAGGACATGCGAGTATGCGGGACCGAATTCATCGTCCATCAACCGCCAGAAGTCACTGGTTCGCACGCGTCCATCTTCTCACGTGTCCGTCCGGCCTCAACCGGACCGGGCGGAGATTCGGCGCCATCGGAATACGCGTCGGCGCGTCAGGCCGCCGTTGCCCTGCGTGTGCATGCTGCTCATTACAATGAGCCCATGACAGACCACGCCACAGGCAGCGCAGATGCAGGGTTCGATGCGGCCATCGAAGCACTGGAACGGCAGCTGAGCCTGCTCTGGCGCCGGGCCAGGGCGAATTCGCACCGGGTGGCACGAAACGTCCACCCGGACATGGAGCCTGCCGCCTACGGACTGCTGTTGATCCTGCAGCGGGAGCGCTCCATGCGGCTGACCGAACTGGCGGCCGCCATCGGCGTCGGCAAACCCTCCGTGAGCCGCCAGATCGCCATGCTTGAGCAGTTGGGACTGGTTGGCAAGGAGGCGGATCCACTGGACGGACGGGCCCAATCCATCACCTTGACTCCGGCCGGGCTGGAAAAGCTGGCCGAGGCACAGGCCGCCCGCAAAGTCGCCTTCCACGAGCGCCTTGGCGACTGGTCCGTCGAGGACCTGTCCACGCTGGGACAGCTGCTGGACCGGCTGAACGCTTCGTACGCCAACGAGCCGCCCGTCCACTAACCGCAGCCTCCCGGGACGGGCAGGCGCGGCCGGGCAACGGCTGGCACAACAAAAACCGGCCGGTCCGCCACGGGGCGGAACCGGCCGGTTCACGTTTTCGGGTCAGTAGCGGGCGGAAGCCAGTCCGCGCAGCTCGTCGGGCAGCTCGTCCGGAATGGCCCCGACAAACTCCCGGGACAGTTCCTGCGGAACGGTGTCGGGAATGACGACGCCCTCGGCGTCCGCGACCCGGTCGCTGACTTCCCGGAGCATGTGCGACAGGGGAACGTCCAAAGCCGAGCAGATCGAGGACAGGAGTTCCGACGATGCTTCCTTCTGGCCGCGTTCGACTTCGCTCAGGTATCCGAGGGAGACGCGGGCGCTGTGCGACACTTCTCGAAGGGTGCGTCCCTGACGCTGCCGGACATCGCGGAGGACGTCGCCAATCTCGTGTCGTAGCACCACCATCTTGCGCTCCTTCTGCTCCGTACGCGGTTCTTCGGCCAATCCCACATCACGCCAACGGACTACACCGTTTACGGACACGGGCTGCTTTACCATCTGTATCGCCTTGCTCCCTCATGAGGTGTGCGGCTCGCGCCGCTGTCTTCCAAGCCTAGGCCAACAACGTAACAGTTGCTGACACCCTTTGATAACTACTGAATCAAAGTTTTTGTTCCCGGGCCCGAATCTCCGGTGCCGGCGGGACCGGGGGCCGCGTCGATCGCGAGGCCCAGTTGTTCGATGGCCGCTTCGCACGCCAGCCGCCGGATGCGGGCGCGGTCCCCCTCGAAGCGGTATTCGACGGCGCGCGTGCCTTCCGGAGACGCTACACCGATCCACACGGTTCCCGCCTCCCGTCCACCGTGCGGTTCCGGTCCCGCCACCCCGGTCGTGGACACCGCGATCTCGGCCTGCAACACGCGCCTGGCGCCGTCGGCCATCTGGCAGGCAACCGCTTCCGTGACCGCGCCCTCGCGCTCGAGCAGGCCCGCGTCGACGCCGAGCACCGCCGTCTTGATCAGGCTCTGGTAGGACACCACGCCGCCGCGGAGCGTGCCCGAAGCTCCCGGAACGGTGGCCAGCTCCGCCGCCACCATTCCCGCCGTCAGTGATTCGGCCGTGGCCAAGGTCACCTTCCGCGCGATGGCGGCTCCTACGACCACGGAGGCGGGCGTGGTCACGGCCGGCCCTGCGGCTTCGCGAGGGCGGCGCGGCGCAGCGCCACTGCCTTGACCACGTAGTCGATGCCGGTTGCCACGGTCACGACGACGGCGACCGCCATGACGGCAAAGGCGACCCAGACGGCCCAGGACCCGAGCCACGCCTCCAGCGGCAGGAGGTACAGGAAGATCGCCAGGGTTTGCAGCACGGTCTTCAACTTGCCGCCGCGCGAGGCCGGCATGACGCCGTAGCGGATGACGACGAAACGCAGCAAGGTGATGCCCAGCTCCCGGACCAGGATGACGACGGTGATCCACCACGGCAGGTCGCCCAGCACCGACAGGAGGATCAGGGCCGCACCAATCAGGAGTTTGTCGGCGATCGGGTCGGCTATCTTGCCGAAGTTGGTGATCAGGCCCCGGGACCGGGCCAGGTCGCCGTCAAGCTTGTCGGTGTAGATTGCGACGGCAAAAACCGCCACCGCCAGCCAGCGGAACACCTGCCCTGCCCCGGCGTCCGCCAGCAGGAACCAGATGAAAAACGGGACCAGCAGGATCCGCACGGTGGTGAGGACGTTGGCGATATTGAGCAGGGGCACGGGCCGGGACACTGAATCAGTCACGGTTTCAAGGCTACCCGCCCGCCGTGGCCCTTCGGCCGCCGCCGGCGGGTACGCGGCACGCACGTCAGCGCCCGGTCAGGCTCCAGGCGTCCTCGGACCCTGAATCGTCGCCGTCGTGGTAGTCCTCCGCCTGCGGCCGCGAGTCCAGGTCTTCGGCGACCAGGTCACGCGGGCCGTCGAATCCGTGGTTCGCGTTGGCGTTCTCCGCCAGCGCCTCCGTCAGCGAATCAGCCTCGCCCGCCGCGCCCGGGGCGGCCGCCGGCGGCTCATCGCCACGGATGGCGGCAAGCGTCGAAGCCAGGTCGTCCGGCTTGACCAGCACGTCGCGTGCCTTCGAGCCCTCGGACGGGCCGACCACGCCCCTGGACTCCAGCAGGTCCATCAGGCGGCCGGCCTTGGCGAAGCCCACGCGCAGCTTCCGCTGCAGCATCGACGTCGAGCCGAACTGCGTGGTGACCACGAGTTCGGTCGCCTGCAGCAGCACGTCCAGGTCGTCGCCGATGTCGTCGTCGATCTGCTTCTTCGGCGCCTCGACGGCGACGTCGTCCCGGTAGACGGCCTGCAGCTGTCCCTTGACGTGTTCCACGACCTTGTGGATTTCCGATTCGGAGACCCAGGCGCCCTGGACCCGGATGGGCTTGTTGGCGCCCATCGGCAGGAACAAGGCGTCGCCCTGGCCGATGAGCTTCTCCGCGCCGGGCTGGTCGAGCACCACGCGGGAGTCGGTCACCGACGAGGTGGCGAACGCCATCCGCGACGGCACGTTGGCCTTGATCAGGCCGGTCACCACGTCCACCGACGGCCGCTGGGTGGCCAGCACCAGGTGGATGCCGGCGGCGCGGGCGAGCTGGGTGATGCGGACGATGGAGTCCTCGACGTCCCGCGGGGCGACCATCATCAGGTCGGCGAGCTCGTCCACGATCACGAGCAGGTACGGGTAGGGCTTGATCACGCGCTTGGACCCGGCCGGCGGCACAACCTTCCCGTTGCGCACGGCCTTGTTGAAATCGTCGATGTGCTTGTAGCCGAAGTTGGCGAGGTCGTCGTAGCGGGTGTCCATCTCCCGGACCACCCACTGCAGCGCCTCGGCTGCCTTCTTCGGATTGGTGATGATCGGCGTGATCAGGTGCGGCACGCCCTCGTACGCGGTCAGTTCCACGCGCTTGGGGTCCACCATGACCATCCGCACTTCGTCCGGCGTCGAGCGCATCAGGATCGAGGTGATCATCGAGTTCACGAACGAAGACTTGCCCGCGCCGGTAGCGCCCGCGACGAGCAGGTGCGGCATCTTGGCCAGGTTGGCCAGCACGAAGCCGCCCTCCACGTCCTTGCCCACGCCCATGACCATGGGGTGCTCGGTCTTGCGGGCGTTGTTCGACCTGAGCACGTCGCCCAGGGAGACCGTTTCCCGGTCGGTGTTCGGGATCTCGATGCCGATGGCCGATTTGCCGGGAATCGGCGAGAGGATGCGCACGTCCGAGCTGGCCACGGCGTAGGAGATGTTCTTGGACAGCGCGGTGACACGTTCGACTTTGGTGCCCGGCGCCAGCTCGATTTCGTACCGGGTCACCGTCGGGCCGCGGGAGAAGCCGGTGACCTTCGCGTCCACCTTGAACTGGTCCAGGGTCTCGGTCAGCGCCTTGACGACGGCGTCGTTCGCCTCTGAGCGTTCCTTCGAGGGCGGGCCCGGCGGCAGGAAATCCGAGGGCGGCAGCGTGTAGGCGACGTCGCCGGCCAGCTGCAACTGCTCGGTGCGCTGCGGGATCGGGGTGGTCGGCGGCTGCGGCTGGACCGGGGTGGACGGGACGATGGGTGCCGCGGTCGCCGGCGCGGCGGCAGGCAGCACCGGCAGCGCTTCGGTGGCGCCTTCGGGTACCAGCCCCTGGTTGCGCTTGATTTTTTCGACGGCGAGCTCGGCCTGGGTGGGCCTGCGAACGCCCGGCGGCACGGCCGGCGCCGCCTGCTCCGTTCCGGCTTCTTCCTCCGGCTCGCCGTCCTCGATCACCGGCGTTTCGAACGCCTCGTCGAAGAAGAAACCCTCGTCGTCGCCGCCGTCCGCCTCTTCGGCCTTGCGCTTTCCGAACAGCTTGCGCCGCGGCTTGGGTTCCTTGGCCGGGGCGTCGTCGGCGTAGAGGTAGCTCTGGTCATGCCCGTCGGCGGCCGGCCGGTACCCGGCTTCCGCCGACGGGTCCTGGCCCATCAGGTGCTCGTAGAGCATCCGGAGGCGCATCGGTATGTGGCGGAACGGCGTGGCGGTCACGATCAGGATGCTGGTGAAGGCCAGCAGTGCGTAGAAGGCCACCGCCAGCCAGGTGTTGACCGCTGCCAGCGGCGCGGCAAGCAGGAACCCGGCCATGCCGCCGGCCGCCCACAGGGCATCGAAGCCGTCGGCGAGGGCGGGCTGGCCGCCGATCACGTGGGCCAGCCCGGAACCGGACGCCAGCGCCAGGATGAGGCCGATGGAGATGCGGCTGTTGGCGGGAGAGTCCTCCGGGCAGCGCATCAGGCGCACGGCCATGATCAGCAGCAGCACGGGCAACACCAAAGCCATCCAGCCGAAGGTCCCGCCGGCCATGGCGTGCACGGCGTCTCCAAACCAGCCGTCGAGCGCCCACCACTCGACGGTGGCCACGCAGCCGGCCAGCAGCAGCAGGAAGAAGCCGGTGCCGTCGCGGCGCAGTGCGGGGTCGGGCCGCACATCGGGGCCCAGCTTCCGGACGCCCGCGGCCACCGGACGCGCCACGGCCATCCACAGCCCCTGGATCAGCCGGGCCAGCAGCGGCAGTTGCTCTTCCTGGGGCTGCACCTCGAGCACCTTGGTCTTGCTGGAACGCCCCGAGGAGGAGCGCGCAGTGGTGCCTGTAGCCTTACCGCGCGACTGCTGGGTGCCTTTTCGGGCAGGGGAAGTACGAGTCGCCATAGTGGCTAGGTTACCGGCTGCCCGGCGTGATCCGCGGGATTTGGCGCCTGCGGATCGGCTGCGCCGGGTGCGGGATCAGGCCTCCAGGACCACGGGAACGATCATCGGCCGGCGGCGGTGCCGTTTGTTCACCCACGTGCCGATCACCCGGCGCACCACCTGCTGCAGCTGGTAGGTCGTGTGGTCCATGTTGTTAACCACGGCGTCTTCGAGGGCGGCGATGATCCTGGGTTTGATGTCGTCGAACACCGAATCGTCCTCGGCGAACCCGCGCGCATGGATTTCGGGACCGGAGACGATCTGGCCGGTGCTGCGGTTCACCACGGTGATGACGGAGATGAAGCCCTCCTCGCCCAGGATCCGGCGGTCCTTGAGGTCGGCGTCGGTGATTTCACCGATGCTGGATCCGTCCACATACACGTAGCCGCATTCGACCTGGCCGACGATCCGGGCCGTGCCGTCCTTCAGGTCGACCACCGACCCGTCGTCCGCCAGCAGCACGTTCCCGGCGGGCACGCCGGTTTGCTCGGCCAGCCGCCCGTTCGCAATCAGGTGGCGGGTCTCGCCGTGCACCGGCAGGGCGTTTTTGGGCCGCAGGATGTTGTAGCAGTACAGCAGCTCCCCGGCCGCGGCGTGGCCGGACACGTGGACCTTGGCGTTGCCCTTGTGGATGACGTCGGCGCCCAGCTTGAGCAGGCCGTTGATCACCCGGAAGACGGCGTTCTCGTTGCCCGGGATCAACGACGACGCCAGGATCACGGTGTCCCCCGCACCGACCTGCACGCGGTGGTCGCCGTTGGCCATCCGCGACAGCGCCGCCATCGGCTCGCCTTGCGATCCGGTGGACATCAGCACGATCCGGTCGTCCGGGAAGTCCTCAACGTTTTTCAGGTCCACGAGGATGCCCTCGGGAACGTTCAGGTAGCCCAGTTTGGCGGCGATGCCCATGTTCCGCACCATCGAGCGGCCGACGAACGCCACATGCCGGCCGTGGGCCGCGGCGGCGTCGAGCACCTGCTGCACGCGGTGCACGTGGGACGCGAAGGAGGCGACGATGATGCGTTTTTGCACCTGGCCGAACAGGCGCTCCAGCACCGGGCCGATTTCCTTCTCGGCCGTCGTGAAGCCGGGGACGTCGGCGTTCGTGGAGTCGGCCATGAAGAGATCCACGCCCTCCTCCCCCAGCCGGGCGAACGCGCGCAGGTCCGTGATCCGGCCGTCCAGCGGCAACTGGTCCATCTTGAAGTCGCCGGTGTGCAGCACGGTGCCGGCCGCGGTGCGGATGAAGACCGCCAGGGCGTCCGGGATCGAGTGGTTGACCGCCACGAATTCGCACTCGAAGGGACCGAACTGCTCGACCTGGCCCTCCGCGACGGTGAGGGTCTGCGGTTTGATCCGGTGCTCGGCCAGCTTCGCCTCGACCAGGGCCAGGGTCAGCTGGGAACCGATCAGCGGGATGTCCTGCCGCATCCGCAGCAGGTACGGGACGGCGCCGATGTGGTCTTCGTGCCCGTGGGTCAGGACCACCCCGACGACGTCGTCGAGCCGGTCCTCGATGTACGAGAAGTCCGGCAGGATCAGATCCACCCCCGGCTGGTGCTCTTCCGGGAACAGCACGCCGCAGTCAACCACCAGCAGCCTGGAGTCGATCTCGAAGACCGCCATGTTGCGGCCGATTTCCCCGAGCCCGCCGAGCGGAACGATCCGGAGCGTCCCCGGTTCAAGCAGCGGCGGCGTGCGCAACTGGGTGATGGTGGATTCGCTCATCGGGCGGTCAGACCCCCAGCGCCAGGCCGGCCTCGGCCAGGTCGGCGCGGATCGGCGCGAGCTCGGCCTCCGTCGGTTCCACCAGCGGGAGCCGGACCACCGAATTGGGCAGGACGCCCTGCCACTTCAAGATCTGCTTGGCGGCGACCGCACCCTGGATGTGTGTCATCACCGCCCGGATGATCGGGTCCAGTTCGAAGTGCAGCCGGCGTGCGGTGGCGAAGTCCCCCGCCAGTGCGGCGTCGACGAGCTCCCGGAACTGGCGGGTGGCCACGTGCGCGGTCACGCTGACCACGCCGACCGCGCCGGCCGCCATCAGCGGCAGGGTCAGGCCGTCGTCGCCCGCGTAGACGTCGAGGTCCGTGGCGGCCAGGACGCGGGTGGTCGCGGCGTAGTCCGCCTTGGCGTCCTTGAGCGCGACGACGAGTGGATGCTCGGCCAGCCGGATCAGGGTTTCCGTCTCGATGTTGATGCCGGCGCGGCCGGGGATGTCATAGACCATGACGGGCAGGCCGATGGCCGAAGCGATGGTCTCGATGTGGGCCTGCACGCCGGCCTGGCTCGGCTTGTTGTAATAGGGGGCGGTGATGAGCAGTCCGTCCACGCCGGCGCTGGCGGCGCGCCGGGAGAGACTGACCGAGTGGCGGGTGTCGTTGGTGGTGGACCCGGCAATCACCTTGGCCCGTCCCCCCACTGCCTCAACGACGGCCCGGAACATGCCCTCGTTCTCGTCGTCGGTGAGCGTCGAGGTCTCGCCGGTGGTGCCGGTGACGACGAGCCCGTCGCATCCGTCCTGGACCAGCTTGTCCGCCAGTTCCGCTGCCTTCCCGTAGTCAACCTCGCCCTCCTCGGTAAAGGGGGTGACCATTGCGGTGACCATGGTGCCAAAGGGATACTCACGAACGTCAGACTCAACCATAGGGAAAACGTTACCGTGTCCGTCGGCCCTATCGGCAATGGCGTACAAGGCGCGACACAGAGTTTCACGTCACGCGCGGCGGCTCCCGCCCGCCGTCAGCGCCCGGGGCCGGCGGGCGTGTCAGCGGGGCGCAGGGAGGCGGCCCAGGAAACCGGTCAGCAAGGCGGTCACTTCGTCCTGGGCGGCGAGGCAGCCGGCGTGGTCCAGGCCCGGCAGCTCGGCAAAGTGTCCGTCCGGCAGCAAGGCGGCGGCCTGGCGCGACTCCGCGGCGCGTGGGTGGTCCTCGCTGCCGGCGATCAGCAGGACGGGTAAGCGGATCCGCTGGACCTGGCGGGGATCGAGGCCGGGCAGCTCTTCGCCGGCGCGGAAGTAGGCGGCAAGCGCCGCCGGGTCGTTGGCCAAAAAGGCCTGCCGGGTGGCCGCGTCCACCGGCACGGCGCGGCGCTCGTTCCAGCGGCGGAGGAACTCTTCCATCCCGCCCGTCTCCAGCGCGTCCAGGTAGTCGGGGAAGAAGAGCTTGCCGACCTGGCCGGCCATGCTCCGGTGCGTTCCGCCCAGCATGGTGAGCGAACGCAGGCGCTGCCGTCGGTAAACCGCCATCGCGAGTCCTACCCGCGCGCCGAAGGAATAGCCGAAGTAGTTCACGCTGTCCAGGCCGCAGGCGTCCAGCACCGCTTCGACGTCGCCCATGAAACGCTCCATCGTGTAGGCGCCCTCGTCGTGCGGTTTGTCGCTGCGGCCGTGCCCGCGCATGTCCAGCGAGATCACCCGGTGCCGCGGCTTGAGGGCACGCTGGTAGCCCAGCCCCCGCCAGGTGGCCTTGGACAGGGCGGTTCCATGGACCAGCAGCAGCGGCTCCCCGGTGCCCGTGTCCTCGAAGGCCAGCCGCACGCCGTCGTCCCCGTTGACGGCAAATCCCATCATGGCCGCTCCACGGGTGCGGCAGCCGCGTTCTCCAACCTGTTCATTCCCTCACGGTATCGTGTGCCGGCCGCTGGTCTCACGGCCGCCGCCACGCCGGCTGTGAGATTATCGGTGCATGCGCCCAGGTTCCACCCGCCCGCGGATTGCCGGGATCGATGCCGCCCGCGGCATCGCCTTGCTGGGCATGATGGCGACCCACATCTTTGCGCCGTGGACCGCCGGCACGGACCCGCAGCCGAACTTCGTGGGCCTGGTCCTCTCCGGGCGCTCTTCGGCGCTGTTCGCGGTCCTGGCCGGGGTCGGGCTGGCGCTGCTCACCGGCGGCAGCCGCGGCCACCGGGGCGGGAGCCTTGCCGCGGACCGCGGGGGCATTGCCGTGCGGGCGCTGCTCATTGCCACGGTCGGCATGATGCTGGGCGCGCTGGAAGTAAACGTCGCGGTGATCCTGGTCCATTACGGCGTGCTGTTCCTGTGTGCGCTGCCGTTCCTGCAGTTGCGCCGCGGCGTGCTGGCGCTGTGGGCGGCCGGCTGGATCGTCGTCTCGCCGGTGCTGGCCCACCTGCTGCGGCCTTGGGCGGAAGCGGCGGTGCAGCCGGCCGAGCTGGGCCACAACCCCATGGTCTACGACCTGCTGACGCCGGCCACGCTGCTCAGCGATGTTTTCCTCACCGGCTACTATCCCGTGGTGCAGTGGCTGGGCTATCTGCTGGCGGGCCTGCTGATCGGGCGACTGGAACTGCAGCGCACCGGCGTGCAACTGGGGCTGCTGGCGGCGGGCGCCGTGCTGGCCGTGGCCGCCAAGGCCGGTTCCTGGTTCCTGATGGAGCGGCTCGGCGGGTATGCGGAGGTCGCGGCGACCGAGGCGGCGCGGCGGCCGGACTTCGATCTCGTGTACCAGGTGAACATGAGCTGGATCGAGCAGCGCGGCTCGTGGTGGTGGCTGGGCGGCTCGTCGCCGCATGCCGGAACGACCTTTGACCTGCTGCACACGGTGGGCACCTCGGCCGTGGTCCTGGCGGTGTGCCTGCTGCTGACGTCCCGGCTGCCGTGGCTGCTGATGCCGCTCGCGGGCGCCGGGGCGATGACGCTGACGCTCTACTCCGCGCATGTCTGGGTGCTCAGCGCGTTGCCGCCGGCTACACCGGAACTGCCAACCTACCTGTGGCAGGCAGCGGCGGCGGTGGCGGTGGGCATGGCCTTCCTGGCCCTGGGGTGGCGGGGACCGTTCGAGCTGGTGACCTCCACCGCGGCGCGGCTGACCCGGGAGGCGCTGCGGCCGGCGGGCAGCCGGGGCCGCTGAACCGTTCAGGAACGGCTGAGGCTGATGGCGTGGCGCATCGACTCGCGGGCGCGCTTGCGGTCTCCCGCGGCGTCATAGGCGCACGAGAGGCGGAACCAGCTCCGCCAATCCTCCGGCGCGGCTTCGGCCTCGGCCTGGTACACCAGGAACTCCCGGTCGGCCGCCTCCCGCACGATGCGCCCGCCGGGCGTGCGCGGCAGGTCGTCCACGGGCAGCCCGTTTTCGGCCTCGAGGGTCCGGGCCAGCCTGGACATCCGCGCGCCGAACAGCAATTCGCGGCTGAGCGCCCAGGCCCCGATGACCGGCAGGACCACCAGCGCGATGCCCAGGCCCTTGGCCACGGGGTCGGGTTCGCTGAGCATCAGCCAGGCCCGCTGCAGCGTGGCGCCCAGGTAGCCCACCAGCAGGACGATGATCACGCCGACCCAGATCTTGGCTCCGTGCCGGGCATACCAGCCGATGCGGCCGTTGCCGCCGTCCGCTGCGGGACCCGTGTGTTCGGCGTTGCTCATGAAAGTTCCAAGTACCCGTCTAGTCCGTAGGTCAGTCCGGGCCGCCCGCCGACGGTCCGGACGCCCAGCAGGACGCCGGGCATGAAGGAGGCGCGGTCGAATGAATCGTGCCGGATGGTCA
This sequence comes from Arthrobacter sp. Cza30, assembly GCF_059090765.1. NCBI lineage: Bacteria > Bacillati > Actinomycetota > Actinomycetes > Micrococcales > Micrococcaceae > Arthrobacter > Arthrobacter sp. Cza30. The sequence continues at coordinate 54,979 of NZ_JBNHGA010000007.1, forward strand.
GCTGTTCGCCCGGCCCGCCGAGCAGCACCTCCTGGTGCGCCACCAGGCCGCGCAGCCTCACGCTGTGCACGCGCACGCCGTCCACGTCGGCGCCGCGGGCCCCATCCAGCGCCGTGGTGGTGGCGTCGGGGCCCGCGGGAACGCCTGCGTCCGTGCGGGCGGCGGCCACCAGCTGCGCCGTGCGGACCGCGGTGCCGGAGGGCGCATCCACCTTGTCCGGGTGGTGCAGTTCGATGATCTCCACCGATTCGAAGTACTTGGCGGCGGTGGCGGCGAAGGCCGAGGCCAGCACGGAACCGAGCGCGAAGTTGGGGGCAATCAGCACGCCCGTTCCGGGATGCTGTTCCAGCAGCTCAGCCAGCGAGTCGCGCCTGGCCTGGTCCCAGCCGGTGGTGCCGACCACCGCGTGCATGCCGTGCTCGACGGCGAAGCGGACGTTGGCCTCGGTGTTGTCCGGGGTGGTCAGGTCCACCACGACCTGCGTCCCCGCGGCCACCAGCTCTTCCAGCGCGTCGCCACGCTTCAGCGCGGCCACCAGCTCCAGGTCTGGGGCACCCTGGATGGCCGCGACGGCCTCGCTGCCCATCCGTCCGCCGGCGCCCAGCACGGCCACCGCAAGTTGCTCAGTCATGTCCTCCAGCGTATCGCTACTGCCCGATGCCGACCCATTCGGTGCTGCCGTCGGCGAAGTGCTGTTCCTTCCACACGGGCACCTCTTCCTTGATCCGGTCCACCAGTTCCGAGCAGGCGGCAAAGGCCGCGGCGCGGTGCGCCGACGCGACGGCGGCGACCAGGGCCGGGTCGCCGATCGCCAGCGGGCCGGTGCGGTGCGCCACCCAGATGCGCACGCCGTCGTGATCCGCGGCGATGCGCCCCGCGACCTCGGCGATCACGCGCTGGGCGCTGGGGTGGGCGGAGTAGGACAGCGCGGCCACGGCCTGGCCGCCGTCGTGGTTGCGGACCACTCCGCTGAAGCTGACCACCGCACCGCAGTCGGCCGAATCCACGGCGGCCGTCGCCTCGCCCGCGTCGATCGCCTCGCCGGTCACCGCGGCGTACAGCACCGTGCTGGTCATGGTTGTCCTCTCATCGGCTGCATGCTTCCAGTATCCCTTGGCCGGCCCGGTGCGGCGTCAGCCGGCATGGCCGGCGTCGGTGTCGCCTTCCAGCTGCGCGCAGATGTGCCCGATCAGCGGATCCAGGGCGGCCAGGCCGTCGCGCACTCCCCCGGGAGAGCCGGGCAGGTTGACCACAAAGGTGGACCCGGCGGTTCCGGCCACGCCCCGGCTCAGCGCGGCCAGCGGGGTCTTGGTGCGCCCGTAGTCGCGGATAGCTTCCATCACGCCGGGCAACTCCCGTTCCAGCGCGACGGCGGTGATCTCCGGGGTGCGGTCGTCGGCGGCCAGTCCGGTGCCTCCGCTGGTGACGATCACTCGGGGCCCGGCGGCGAGCATCTTCCGCAGCGCCTGGCGGACGGGTTCGCCGTCGGCGACGATCTGGGGGACGCCGGCCGCCAGGCCGTGCCCGGCCAGCCACTCGGAGATCAAGGGGGCGCATTCGTCCTCGTAGGCGCCGGCCGCGGCGCGGGTGGAGGCAACGATGATGCCGGCGGTCCTGGCGCTCACAGCGCCCAGTCCCCGCTCTTGCCTCCGGATTTTGCCAGCACCTTGATGTCGGAGATGACCGCGTGCTTGTCCACGGCCTTGACCATGTCGTACAGGCTCAGTGCCGCCACCGAGGCGGCGGTCAGCGCCTCCATTTCCACGCCGGTGACCGAGCGCGTCTTCACCGTCGCCTCGATCCGCACGGACTCCGCGGCCGGGTAAAAGTCGACCGTGACCTTGCTGATCGGCAGCGGGTGGCACAGCGGGATCAGCTGCGGCGTCTGCTTGGCCGCCATGATCCCGGCGACCCGGCTGACGGCCAACGCGTCGCCCTTGGGCAGCGAACCGGCGGCCAGGAGTTCCACCACGTCGGGGCGGGTGGTTAGCACGGCCTGCGCCGTGGCTTCCCGGGTGGTTTCGTCCTTGCCGCTGACATCGACCATGTGCGCCGTGCCGTCCTCGCGGACGTGGGTCAGGCGTTCTGCTTCACTCATAGCAGCCATATTTCCACGTCCTGGCCGGCTTCGGCGCGCTCCACCCCCACGGGCAGGTGGACCAGCGCGTTGGACTGCGCCAGCGCGTGCACCAGGTGGGACCCCGCTCCGCCCACCAGCTGCACCCGTCCGCCGTCGTAACGGCCGCGCCGCACCTGGTGTTTGCCGGCCGGCGACTCCGCGGCTTCCGCCAGCGGGGCGCGCAGCACCGCCCGCGGAGCGGGGGCTCCCAGCACCGCCGTCAGCGCCGGCCGCAGGAACATCTCGAACGAGACCAGGCAGCTGACCGGGTTGCCCGGGAAGGCGAGGAAGACCGCGTCACCGATCCGGCCGGCGCCCTGCGGCCCGCCCGGCTGCATCGCCACCGAGGAGAAAGCCACCCCATCGGGCTCGAGCGCCTGCCGGACCACTTCGAAGGCGCCCTTGGAGATTCCGCCGGAGGTCAGCACCAGGTCGGCGCCGTGGCGGCGCAGGTCGTCGTCGAGCCGGCGGCGGAACTCGGGCGCGGAGTCGGCCAGGATGCGGCTGGAGACCACCTCGCAGCCGGCCTCCCGCAGCGAGGCCGCCAGCAGGGTGTTGTTGGCATCGTAGATCTGTCCGGCCCGCAGCCGGGCGCCGGCGGCCACCACCTCGTCGCCCGTGCTCAGCAGCAGCACCCGCAGCCGCGGCCGCACTTCGGCGGAGGCCAGGCCGAGCGCCGCGAGCAGGCCCAGCTGCGGCGCCTTCAGCAACGTTCCGGCCGCCAGCGCGAGGTCGCCGGCGGCGATGTCGCTGCCGGCGGCGCGGACGAACCGGCCGGCCGCGGTTTCCGGCAGGGTCACCGTGCCTCCCTCGCCCTCGGCCAGGAAAGAGTCCGGCACCGCTTCCTCGATCGGCACGACGGCGTCCGCCCCCGCGGGCAGCATCGCCCCCGTCATGATCGGCGCGGCAGAGTCCGGCGGCAGCGCCGGGGCGGCATAGCCGGCCGGAATCGCCGCGGCCACGGCGAACCCGGCTCCCCCGGCGGTCTCCGCGCTGCGGACCGCGTAGCCGTCCATCTGCGAGTTCGCGAAGGGCGGCAGGCTCATCGGCGCGGCCACGTCGGCGGCCAGCACCCGCCCGAGGGCCGCCGCCAGGTCCACCGTCTCGCTCCCGGCGAGGCAGTCCCGTGCGGCGTGACCGAGCAATTCCTCGACGACGGCGCAATGCCCGGCAACGCTCTGTGTCACTGGCCCTCCTTGTCGCAGGCGGAACCGACGGCCGGGTGCCGGAAAGGGTGCCGCGCGTGCATGTTCTGCTGCCATCCTAGGTGACGGCCCCGGGCGGCACCGCGGGGCTTCCCCGGACCGAACAGTCAGCGCGGGTAGATCGAAACCTCGGCCGCCTTGACCACAAAGTGCACGCGTTCCCCCGGCCCCAGCGACAGGTCGGAAACCGCGGCGGGCGTGACCTCCGCGGCCAGCGCACCGGCCCTGACCGTGACCAGGCCGCCGTGCGGGACCAGTTCGGTCACGGTGGCCGCCACGGCGTTGCGCGGGCTGCCGGCCGGCAGGTCGGGAAACAGCGCCACCGAGGCAGGACGGAACACCGCCGCCGCGGGGTCCCCGGGACGCAGCCCGGCTTCGGCTTCGCCGCTCCAGTGCGTCCCGTCGGCGCCGGCCAGTCCGGTCTCCGTGGCGGTGCCGGTGACGAAGTTCAGGCCGGTCATGCCGGCGGCGAAGGCACTGCGCGGCCGGGCAAACACCTCGCGCACCGGCCCCTGCTCGACGATCCGCCCGCCGTCCATGACCACCACCCGGTCCGCCAGCAGCAGCGCATCCAGCGGCTCGTGGGTGACGATGACGGCGCTCCGCCCAGCCAGCACCCGGCGGAGCAGCCTGCGCAGGGCTGGGGCCGCCGTGATATCGAGGGCGGACATTGGCTCGTCAAACAGCAGCAGCGAGGGGTCGGCCGCCAGCGCACGGGCTACCGCGACGCGCTGCGCCTGGCCCCCGGACAGCTCTCCCGGCCGGCGGTCGGCCAGCCCGGAGGCTTCCACTTCCGCCAGCCAATGCCGGGCGGCCCTGCGGGCATCGGCCCGGGAGGCTCCCCGGCTGCGCAACCCGTAGGCAACGTTGGCCTCGACGCCCAGGTGCGGAAACAACAGCGGCTCCTGCGCCAGCAGGCCGACGCCGCGGGCATGGGCAGGCACCCAGCGGTCCGGCTGCGCCTGCCCGGCGCTGAACAGGACCTTGCCGTCCAGTTCCGCCCGGCCCCAGGCGGGACGCAGCAGCCCGGCAACCAAGCCCAGCAGGGTCGACTTGCCGGCCCCGTTCGGGCCGAGCACCGCGACGGTTTCTCCGTCCGCGACGCTGAAGTCGGCGTCGAAGCCGCGGGACGGCAGCCGCGCGGTCAGTTCCAGGCTCATGGGAGACCCGCCGCCCGGCCCGGACCGCTCCTGCGGTGGACCAGCATCACCACCGCGACGGCGACCACCACCAGCACGAGCGACAGCGCCACCGCGGCATCGGCATCGGTTTCCCGCTGCAGGTAGATCTCCAGCGGGAGCGTGCGCGTGACTCCCTCCAGGCTTCCGGCAAAAGTCAGCGTGGCTCCGAACTCGCCCAGGCACCGGGCAAAGGACAGCACCGCCCCGGAGAGCAGCCCGGGCAGCACCAGCGGCAGGGTCACCGTGCGCAGGACGCGGGACGGCCGGGCGCCCAGCGTCGCCGCGACCGTTTCATACCTGGTGCCCGCCGTGCGCAGCGCACCTTCCAGGCTCAACACGAGGAACGGCAGCGCCACGAAGGACTGCGCGAGCACCACGGCGGTGGTGGAGAACGCGATCTCGAGGCCGATCATTTCGAAGGTGCCGCCCAGCAGCCCGCGGCGCCCGAACGTATACAGCAGGGCAAGGCCGCCGACGACGGGCGGCAGCACCAGGGGCAACAGCACCAGCGACCGGACGACCTGCTGGCCGGGGAAACTGCTGCGCGCCAGCACCAGCGCCATTGGGATGCCCAGCACGATGCACAAGGCCGTGCTGGCGGCGGCAGTCCGCAGGCTCAGGCCCAGCGCGGCCAGCGCCGGCTCGGAGGTCACGAGCCGTGGAAACTCCAGCCAGTTCACGCGCGCGGCCATCCCGGCCAGCGGCAGCAGGACGAAGACGGCGCCGGCCGCAGCCAGCGGATACACCCAGTAGGGCGCCGGGGCGCGCACCGCCGTCGTCGTCGTCATGTTCTCCCGTTCGTCCCGAAGGTTGTCCGCATTCCCGCCCGGCGCCCTGGTCGGGCCCGGCCGCCGCGCTGCGGTCACGGCGGGCCGAATCCGGCCGCCGCCAGCGCCCGCCGGCCGGCGTCCCCGGTGACGAGATCCACGAAGGCTTCGGCTGCCGCCGGGTTGTCCGTCCCCTTCAGGCCGACGATCGGGTAGGCGTTGACCGCCTGCCCGGCTTCCGGAACGGGGATGCCGCGGACCTTGCCTCCGGCGCCCTGCACGTCCGTGGCATACACCAGGCCGGCGTCGGCTTGGCCGGAGAGCACCTTGCCCAGGACGTCGGTGACCGATTGCTCTTCGCTGACCGCCGGGATATCCACGACGGCGGCGTGCTGGACGGCGGCGGCCGCGGCGCCGCAGGGAACCTGGGGTGCGCACAGCACGGTTTTGACCCCGGGGTCGGCCAGGTCGTCCAGCGACGAGACGCCGGCGGGGTTCGCGGCGGGCACCGCGATCTGCAGCACGTTGGTGGCGAAGACCACCGGCGGGCCGTCGTTCAGTCCGTGCCCGGCAACCAGGTCCATGGTTGTTTGGTCGGCCGTCGCGAAAACATCCGCCGGGGCCCCCGCCAGGATCTGGGCGGCGAGGTCGGAAGAACCCCCGCTGTTCAGGCGCACCTCCACGCCAGGGTGGCCGGCCTCGAACTCGTCGGCCAGCCCGGAGAAGACGGAGTGCAACGACGCCGCCGCGAAAACGGTCACCGTGCCCTCCGGCCCGGAACCGTCCGCCCCGCCGGCCGCGCCCGCCCCCGACGGCCCCGGCGCCGCGCACGCGCTGCCCGCGAGGACGCAGGCGGCGGCCGCCGCCGGGCCGGCCAGGCGCTGCCAGTGGCGCACCTCAGCTCCTCCCCGACGGCGTCTCGACGGCGACCATGGTCGCCTTGACCGAGGCCACCGCCACCGACCCCGGTTCGATGCCGAGGTCCCGCACGGCTTCGGCGCTCATCAAGGACACCACCCGGTGCGGACCGCACTGCAGCTCCACCTGGGCCATCACCGCGTCCTGCCGGACATCGGTCACGATCCCCACGAAACGGTTGCGGGCCGAGCTGCCGATCCCGGTGGGATCCTGCGGCAGGGCAGCCTGCTCCCGGGCCAAGGCGGCCAGCTCCGCGCCGTCCACCGTCGCCCGGCCGGAGGCGTCCCGGTGCTTGGCCAGGGCGCCGGCGTCGATCCAGCGCCGCAGGGTATCGTCGCTGACCCCTAGGAAGCGCGCAGCATCCGAGATGCGTATCTGCGTCATGGGAAGCAGTATAGTTCCGCAAATGCGGAACGCGACACCTTCCGGTTGCGCCCGGTGTCGCCGCCGCCGGGGCCATCCCGCATCCGCTGCCCTCCGCCGGGTACCCTCGAGGTATGAGCGTTGATCTGGGAATGCCGCAGGTTCCCGGCGGAACCGCGTCCGCCGCGTCCCCGGCGCGCCCTGCAGGGACCGGCCCGGCGCTGGTGGACCGCTTTGGCCGGGTGGCCACCGACCTGCGGATCTCGCTGACCGACAAGTGCAACCTCCGCTGCACCTATTGCATGCCGGCCGAAGGCTTGGACTGGCTGGCCAAGGAACAGGTCCTCAGCGACGACGAGGTGGTCCGGCTGGTCCGGATCGCCGTCTGGCGGCTGGGCGTGCGCGAACTGCGCCTGACTGGCGGCGAACCCCTGGTCCGTGCAGGGTTGGTGGACATCATCGCTGCCGTGCGCAACAACCACCCCGACCTGCCGGTGTCGCTGACCACCAACGCCCTCGGGCTGGAGAAGAAGGCGGCCGCCCTGAAGGCGGCCGGCCTGACCCGGATCAACGTCTCGCTGGACTCGCTGCACCCGGAGACGTTCGCGCAGCTGACCCGCCGCCCCTTCCTGGACCGGGTGCTCGCCGGCATCGAAGCCGCCGACGCGGCCGGCCTGGGCCTGCTGAAGATCAACGCGGTGCTGATGCGCGGAATCAACGACGCCGAGGCGCCCGCGCTGCTGGACTGGGCGGTGGAACGGGGCTACGAGCTGAGGTTCATCGAGCAGATGCCGCTGGACGCCGACCACGGCTGGACCCGGCAGAACATGCTGGCGGCGGCCGAGATCCGCGCCCTGCTGGAGCCGGACTTCCTGCTCTCCCCGGATCCGCGCGCACGCGACGGCGCCCCGGCGGAACGGTGGGAGGTACGGCGGCGGAACCGCCCCGACGTCGTCGCCGGCACCGTGGGCATCATTGCCTCCGTGACGGAACCGTTCTGCGCCGACTGCCGCCGCACCCGGGTCACGGCCGAGGGCAAGGTGCGCTCCTGCCTGTTCTCGCACGAGGAAACGGACCTGCTGGACCTCCTGCGCTCCGGCGCGGACGACGAGGCGGTGGCGGAACGGTGGCGGACTGCGATGTGGGGCAAACCCAAGGCCCACGGTATGGATCATGCGGGTTTGGGCGGCACGGACTTCGTCCAGCCGGACCGGACCATGAGTGCGATAGGCGGATAGATGATCATCCGGTATTTCGGGGCGGCGCAGGCCGCCGCCGGCGTCGAGGAGGAATCCCTGCCGCTGCCCGACGGCAGCACGCTGGACACGGTGCTGCGCGAGGTCATCGCCCGGCACAGCCCGGCGGCGGCGAAGGAACCGGTGCCCGCCGGTGCCGGCCCCGCGGCCGGAGGCGGGCGTCCGATGGCGGCCGCGCCGGGCAGATCGTCCGCCCCCTCCATGGAGTCGGTCCTGGCCCGGAGCAGTTTCCTGCGCAACGAGGTGGCGTGGAAGGACCGGCAGGCGCCGCTCGCGGCAGACGACGTGATTGACATCCTGCCGCCGTTCGCCGGCGGCTGACCGCGCCGCCCTCATCTCCGAGGAGGCGGGCGGCGGCCGGTTGCCGGCCGCCGAGGCGGGCAGGGGCGCGGTTACCGGCCGAATTCCCGGTTAGCGGCCGAAGTCCGCCGCCGAGTCGAAGGGGCCGACGACGGTGACCACACGCGGCGCCGCGGCCAGCTCGCCGGCGAGTTCCCGGACCTGCTCGGCGGTCACGGCCTCGATGCGGGCGAGCGACTCGTCGATGTCCAGGAACTCCCCCGACACCAGTTCGGCGCGGCCCAGCCGCGACATCCGGGAACCGCTGTCTTCCAGGGCCATCACGATGCCGCCGGAAAGCTGGCCGACGGCCCGGCGCAGCTCGTCGGCGGAAATGCCGTCGGCCGCCAGCCGGTCGAGTTCGGCCCCGAGCAGGTCGATGACCTGGCCGGTCTTGGCCGGCGAGCAACCGGCATACATGCCGAAGTAGCCCGCATCGGCGTAGGCGCCGGAGAACGAATAGGTGGCGTAGGCCAGGCCCCGTTTTTCCCGGATCTCCTGGAAGAGCCGGGAGGACATGCCGCCGCCCAGCACGGCATTGAGCACGCTCATGACGAAGCGGCGCTCGTCGGTGGCGTTAATGGACGGGCAGCCCATGACGATGTTGGCCTGCTCGACCGGGCGGCGGTGCACGTAGGTGCCGGCGACGGGGGCGATGGCCGCGGCCGCCGTCTCCCGCCGGGGCACCGGGACCGCACCGGCCTCGAGGTGCCAGCCGGCCGACTCCAGGGCGGCGAGCACCTGGGCGCACACCGCGTCGTGGTCCAGTCCGCCGGCAGCGGTGACCACCAGCTCGTCGGGCCGGTAGTAGCGCTGGTAGTGGGCCCAGACCGAGTCGCGGGCGACCGCCTTGATCGCCTCCGGCGTCCCGCCGATCGGTCGGCCCAGGGGGTGCCCGCCGAGCACCGCCTCCACAAATTTTTCGTGGCACACGTCCGCGGGATCGTCATTGTCCATGGCGATCTCTTCGAGGATGACTCCGCGTTCCTGCTCCAGCTCCTGCGGGTCAAGGACCGCGGAGGTGATCATGTCGGCGATCACGTCGATGGCCATCGGCAGGTCCGAATCCAGGACGCGGGCGTAGTAGCACGTGCTTTCCTTGGCCGTGGCCGCATTGGATTCGCCGCCGACCTCGTCGAAGGCGGAGGCGATGTCCAGCGCCGTCCGGCGCCTGGTGCCCTTGAAGAGCAGATGCTCCAGAAAGTGGGTCGAGCCGTGTTGGCCCGCGGCTTCATCCCGCGAGCCAACACCAACCCAGAACCCGATCGTCGCCGACCGCTGGCCGGGCATCGCTTCGGTCAGCACCCGCACTCCCCCGGGCAGCACCGAGCGGCGCACGATGGCGCCGCCAGGTTCGCCGTGGACCAGTGTGGGGTCCGACCCGCCGAGCTCGGTGGCGTCGGCATGTTGCATGCTGCCGACCAGCGGCAGGGCGACGACGGTCATGCTTACTCGGCCACGGCCTCTTCGGCCGACGCCTCGTCGGCTGCCGCGTCCTCGGCCACCACGGGGGCGAGGGACAGCTTGCCGCGGTCGTCGATCTTGGTGATCTCGACCTGGACCTTCTGGCCCACCGACACCACGTCGTCGACGTTGTCCACGCGCTTGCCGCCGGCCAGCTTGCGCAGCTCGGAGATGTGCAGCAGGCCGTCCTTGCCCGGGGTCAGCGACACGAAGGCACCGAAGGTGGTGGTCTTCACGACCGTGCCCAGGTAGCGCTCGCCCACCTCGGGGATCTGCGGGTTGGCGATCGCGTTGACGGCGGCGCGGGCGGCTTCGGCGGCCGCGCCGTCGGTCGCGCCGATCAGCACGGTGCCGTCGTCCTCGATGGAGATGTCCGCGCCGGTGTCTTCCTGGATCTGGTTGATCATCTTGCCCTTGGGGCCTATGACCTCGCCGATCTTGTCCACCGGGATCTTGACCGAGATGATCCGCGGGGCGAATTCGCTCATTTCGTCCGGCTGGTCGATCGCGGCATTGATCACGCCGAGGATGTGAAGCCGTGCCTCGCGGGCCTGCTTCAGGGCGGCGGCCAGCACGGACGCCGGGATGCCGTCGAGCTTGGTGTCGAGCTGGATGGCGGTAACGAACTCCGAGGTACCGGCGACCTTGAAGTCCATGTCGCCCATGGCATCCTCGGCGCCCAGGATGTCGGTGAGCGCCGCGTAGCGGGTTTCACCGTCGACCTGGTCGGAGACAAGTCCCATGGCGATGCCGGCCACCGGGGCCTTCAGCGGCACGCCGGCGTTGAGCAGGGACAGGGTGGAGGCGCACACCGAGCCCATGGAGGTGGAGCCGTTGGAGCTCAGCGCCTCGGAGACCTGGCGGATGGCGTACGGGAATTCTTCACGCGACGGCAGCACCGGCACCAGGGCGCGCTCGGCCAGCGCGCCGTGGCCGATTTCGCGGCGCTTGGGCGAGCCCACGCGGCCGGTCTCACCGGTGGAGTACGGCGGGAAGTTGTAGTTGTGCATGTAGCGCTTGCGCGTCACCGGCGACAGCGAATCGATCTGCTGTTCCATCTTCAGCATGTTCAGCGTGGTGACGCCCAGGATCTGGGTTTCGCCGCGCTCGAAGATGGCCGAGCCGTGGACGCGGGGCAGGACCTCGACCTCGGCGGTCAGCTTGCGGATGTCGCTCAGCCCGCGGCCGTCGATGCGCACCTGCTCGGTGAGGATCCGCTGGCGGACAACCTTCTTGGTCACGGCGTTGAAGGCCGCGGAAATTTCCTTCTCGCGACCGGCGAATTCCGCCGTCTCGGTGCCGGCCAGCTGCGCCAGGATCTCGGCCTTGAAGGCGTCTGCGGCCTCGTTGCGCTGCTGCTTGTCGCCGATCGAGAAGATTTCCGTCAGCTTGGCAGCTGCGGCGGACTCCACGGCGGCGAAGGCATCGTCCTCGTAGTCCTTGAAGATCGGGAATTCGACCGTCGGCTTGGCCGCGCGGGCGGCCAGGTCGGACTGGGCCTCGCACAGCGCCCGGATGAACGGCTTGGCGGCCTCGAGGCCCTCGGCCACGACCTCTTCGGTGGGCGCGGTGGCGCCCTCTTCCTTGATCAGGTTCCAGGCGTTGTCGGTGGCCTCAGCCTCGACCATCATGATGGCGATGTCGTTGCCGGCGGCGATGCGCCCGGCCACCACCATGCTGAACACGGCGCGCTCCAGTTCGGAGTGCTTCGGGAAGGCCACCCACTGGCCGTCCACGAGCGCCACGCGGACGCCGCCGATCGGGCCGGAGAACGGCAGGCCGCTCAGCTGGGTGGACATGGAGGAGGCGTTGATCGCGACGACGTCGTACATGACGTCGGGATTGATGGCCAACACGGTCACCACTACCTGGACCTCGTTGCGCAGCCCCTTGACGAAGGCGGGGCGCAGCGGGCGGTCCATCAGGCGGCAGGCCAAGATCGCTTCGGTGGACGGGCGGCCTTCGCGGCGGAAGAACGAGCCCGGGATGCGGCCGGCGGCGTACATCCGCTCTTCCACGTCGACGGTCAGCGGGAAGAAGTCGAAGCCTTCGCGCGGGGACTTGCCCGCCGTGGTGGCGGAGAGCAGTGCAGTGTCTTCGTCGATGTAGACCATCGCCGAGCCGGCCGCCTGCTGGGCTACGCGGCCGGTTTCGAACCGAATTACGCGCTGGCCGAACCGGCCGTTGTCGATGACAGCTTCTGAGTACTGAATTTCGGGACCCTCCAAGAGAGTCACCTCCGTTTCTTCGAGTGCGGAGGCTGCCGGTATCTGCCCAAACCTGCGAGGCCGTTTAACGGCCAGCCTGCCTGTACGCCACCCGGTCTTCGATCGAGACCTACGGGCAAGCCCCCAAGGGGCGTCCCGGAAGCCACTACCGAGGACCGCGAATGCCGCGATACCGAAAGTCTCCAGTTGATGTAGTTGTCGGCCGGCGGTCTCCCGGCGGCCGTGCTCCTGCCGCGCCGCAAACCGGCGCGGTAGGAAAAAGGCGGCTCTCCTGTCCCCTTTGGCAGTGGACGGAAGAGCCGCCTCCGTCACTGACTAGCGGCGCAGGCCGAGGCGCTCGATGAGCGAACGGTAGCGCGTGATGTCGGTGTCACGCAGGTAGGTGAGCATGCGACGACGGCGGCCGACCAGTGCCATGAGGCCCCGGCGGGTGTGGTGGTCGTGCTTGTGCATCTTCAGGTGTTCCGTCAGGTCGGAGATGCGACGGGACAGAACAGCGATCTGAACCTCGGGAGAACCCGTGTCGCCCTCGTGCGTGGCGTATTCCTTGATGATTTCCTGCTTGAGCGCGGCGTCTAATGCCACAGTAACTCCTAGAAGTTGTGCCGTGAGGCCCGAGTCAGCACTTCGCTGCCGGGGGCTCCGCAGTCTCCGCCGGCCGCCAGAGGCTTGCCGGCAGCAGAGCACGGAGGGATACAGCCGCCACGGACCGCAGCCGAATCCATCGGCCAGTTTACCTGTTGCGGGCTTAGTCTGTCGAAAGCAGGCTTCGGGTACGCACCACGTCGTCGCGCATTTGCGCGATCAGGGCCTCGGGACCGGTGTAGGCCACCATGCCGCGCAGGCGTTCCACGAACTCGACCACCACCTGCTGCCCGTAGAGATCGAAGTCGTCCGTGTCCTCCTGCGGCCGGTCGATGACGTGCGCCTCGACCCGGCGGCTGGCACCCTCGAAGGTCGGATTCGAGCCCACCGAGATGGCGGCCGGCCACCTGGTGCCGTGCTGGTCCACCAGCCAGCCGGCGTAGACGCCGTCGCCGGGGATCATGCCTGTTGCATGCTTGGATAGGTTCGCGGTGGGAAAACCCAGTTCGCGGCCGCGGGCGTCGCCGTGCACCACTTCGCCGCGCATCCGGTGGGTGCGTCCGAGCACGTCCGCCGCCGTGGCGACATCCCCGGCGGCGAGGGCTTCCCGGACCCAGGACGACGAGTAGCGCCGGCCGCCGCCGGCGGCGTCGAGGTCCGCATCGGTCTCATATTCGTCGACGACCTCGACGGTGAAGCCGAACTGGCGGCCCAGTTCCTGCATGGTGTTCAGGTCGCCGGCGTTGTTCTTCCCGAACCGGGTGTCGTGGCCGATCACGACGGCGGTCGCGCCGAGGGTCTCCACGAAGACTTTGCGGACGAACTCCTCAGGGGTTTCGCCGGCCAGTTCCAGCGTGTAGGTCATCATCAGCAGCCCGTCCAGGCCGCTGGCCTCCAGCGCCTCGACCCGGTCCTGCAGTCCCATGATCAGCTGCGGGGCGGCGTCCGGTCGATGGACCTGGGAAGGATGCGGATCGAAAGAAATCGCCACCGCCCGCGTCCCGCGGGCGGAAGCGGTCTCCACCAGGCGGCGCAGCACCTGCTGGTGACCGCGGTGGACGCCGTCGAAATTTCCCAGTGTCACCACTGACGGACCATAGCCGCGGGGTACGTCGGCCAGGTCTTTCCAGTAGTGCACAGTAAACTCCTCGTCGATCGGGGCCTTCAGCGGGTGCGGCCCCGTCGCCGGGACCCCTTCCATTATGGACGACCTTCGGGGGGCTTCGGGCCCGCCGCCGGCCGGTGCCGCCACAGCCACCACAGGCCGATGACCGGCAGCAGCAGGGGGATGTATCCGTAGCCCTTGCCGAAGCCGGACCACACCGTGTCCTGCGGAAGCAGCTGGGGATCCAGCACGCTCAGCAGCCCGACGGCCAGGACTCCCACGAGTTCGATGCTCACGGCGGCCACCGACAGCCAGTAGGAGCGGGTGCCGGACCTGGCCAGCGTAACGGTCGCCAGGATGTACACGACGGCGGCGAAGGCGGACAGCAGGTAGGCCACCGGCGCTTCCGAGAACTTGGTGGCTATCTGGTAGCCCGCCCGGGCGGTGGCGGAGAGCGCGAAGACCCCGTAGACCGCCACCAGGAGCCGCCCGGGACCGGTGGCGCGGCCGGCGGCGGCGTTCACGTCCCGGGTGTGCCTGGCCCGTTGTTGTTCCTGGCCGGATTTCATACGGCGATCGCTCCGTCCCAAATTTGTTCCATTCTCACCAGCATCACGAAGACCGTGATTCCCGCCGCCCCCAGCACCACGTTGCTCCACCGGCTGCGGTCCATGATGGCCCACCAGAAGGCTGCTACCGGGACCAGCAAGGCGGTGATCAGGTAGCCCCAGAATTCCCAGGTTTCCCCGCTGACGGGCTCACCGGAAGCCTGTCTGATGATACCGGCCGCCCCGTAGACGAGCAGAAACAGCTCCACCGCGGCGACCGAGAGAATCGTGACGTCGTTGGGGCCGTGTTTCAGGAGGGCGGCAACCACGCAGACGACGGCGGCAAGCAGGGTGACCACCGTGCCGGCGATGAAAAAACCGTCGATGATCACTGTGCTTCCGCCTCGTTTCCCGGTGCGAACACCAGCAGGGGCCTGGCTTGCGCATCGTTGTCTTCCAGCAGCGCCACCAGCGATCCGTCCGGGGCGAACGCCGCCGTCGCGCCGGGTGCTCCCGCGGCCGGGATGCGACGGCCGTGCGAGACGTCGTCGGCCTCGGTGGCGCTGAGTTCCCGGACCGGGAACAGCACCCGGGCGGCCTCGTCCAGTCCCGTCATTTGCAGGTCCTCGGCCAGTTCATCCAGCGTGGCTGCGTCTTCGATCCGGAACGGCCCTACTCGGGTCCGGCGCAGGGCCGTCAGGTGCCCGCCGACGCCCAGCCGCTGCCCGAGATCGCGGGCCAGGGCCCGGATGTAGGTGCCCGACGAGCATTCGACGGTGACGTCCACGTCCTGCACCTTCCCGCCGCGGCCGCGGCGGATGCCGTGAACCTCGAACCGGTGGATCGTGACCGGCCGGGCGGCCAACACCACGTCCTGTCCGGCGCGCACGCGCGCGTAGGACCGCTGGCCGTTGACCTTGATGGCCGAGACGCTGCTCGGCACCTGCAGGATCTCCCCGGTCAGTTCGGCGACGACGTCCCTGATTTGCTGTTCCGTCACGGCCGCGGCGATGGTTTCCGCGGTGACGTCGCCCTCGGCGTCGTCGGTCACTGTCGACTGGCCCAGCCGGATGGTCGCGTCATACGTCTTGGGGGCGCCGACGATGTAGGTCAGCAGCCGGGTGGCCTTATTGACGCCGACCACCAGCACGCCCGTGGCCATGGGGTCCAGGGTGCCGGCGTGGCCGACCTTCCGCGTTCCGGCCAGGCGGCGCATGCGCCCGACAACGTCGTGGCTGGTCCACCCCTGCGGCTTGTCGACGAGTATCAATCCGGAACGGAGCAGGCCAGAAGTCACGCCTTTCAGTATATGGCGTCCCGCGAACACGGCCGGTCGGGGCTTAAAGCGTACATCGTTGACAGCCTCCGGGGGCTGCAATATTTTGAGCACACTGCGTGCCGTCGATGCGGCCTCCAAGGGATCTCAGCAGGCCAGCGGCACAGTCGCCTCTTCGGCATCACTTGCCCTTGTTCTCCGGCCACTCCGCCCGCCTGCGAGTCGTCCGGGGTGCCCCGCGGCTCTCTTCAGGAGCTTCATCGTGAAAAAACCATCGCTGTATCTCGCCCTTCCCCTGGCGCTCGGACTTGCGTTCGGCACCGGACTGGCACCGTCATCGGCCCACCGGGAGAACCCGGAGCCTCCGTCGGCGACCGTGCTTGCCGAGGGGCTGCAATCGCCGCTGAGTCTTGCGGCCGGCCGGCACGGCCTGTTCGTGACACAGAACTTCGCCGGCGTCCTGAACCGGATCAAGCGCCAGGGCGATCCCGAAGTCTTGTACCGCTCCGGCGGCCCCCAGGTCGCGTCCGCCTCCCTCTACAGGCACACCCTCTACTTCTCCGAGGGCACCGGTGCCGGGGGCATGGACGGGCTGCCGAACGTGCAGTGGATCAAGTCGTTGGACCTGCACGACGACGAGGCCGCGCCGAAGAAGATCGCCGACGTGGCGGCGTATGAGAAGAAGCACAACCCGGACGGCCGCGTCACCTACGGCTTCCGCCATGTGGAGGACCGGCAGTGCCTGGACAAGATTCCGGAGGGGATCCCGGCCAAGTACAAGGGCAACGTCGACTCCAACGCCTATGCCACGGCCGCCAACAGGCACAGCATTTATGTCGCCGACGCCGGCGGCAACGCCATCCTGAAGGTCGACAAGGACAGCAAGCGGGTCAGCACAGTAGCGGTGCTGCCGCCGGCATCCTTCCGGGTCACCGCTGCGCTGGCGGCAGGGATGGGCCTGCCGGATTGCGTGGTCGGCCAGAAGTACTACCTGGAGCCGGTGCCCACGGACGTGGAGTTGGGCCGGCACGGCTGGCTGTACGTCACCTCGCTGCCGGGCGGTCCCGAAGACGGGAGCATCGGCGCGCTGGGGCGCGTCTTCAAGGTCCATGCCCACACCGGGGAGGTCGTGCAGCTGGCGGGGGGCCTGTCCGGCGCCACCAACCTGGCGGTCAGCTCACGCGGCGACATCTACATTGCCGAGATGTTCGGCAACAAGATCTCCGTGCTGAAGAAGGGCCACGACAAGGTGCGGACGTACTTCGAGACCACCACCCCGGGTGCGCTGGAGATCCGCGGCGACCGGCTCTACGCGACGACGAATGCACTGCCTGATTTCACCGGGAAGACACCGCCCGCCGGCGAGGTCATCAAGATCCGGCTGCACTGATCCGCGCTGCCGATACCGGAAAAGGGTGGGCCGCCTGCGCACAGCAGGCGGCCCACCCTTTGGTGCGACGGCCGTCGGGCCGCGGCGGCCGTTAGTGGGCGCGGAAGCCGCTATTCCGGACGGGGTCCGCGGCCGGCGTCATCCTCGTCCTCGTCTTCGGGCTTGCGGTACGGGTCCTCTTCGCCGGCGAAGGCGGCGCCTTCGGCCAGGGCCGCCACCTCGGCGTCCTTGGCCTTCGCGGCCCGCAACAGCTCCTCCAGGTGGCTGGCGTTCACCGGGATCTCGTCCGCGACGAACTCCAGCGTGGGCGTGAGCCGGGCGGTGATGTTCCGGCCCACTTCCGCCCGCAGGACGCCCTTGGCGGATTCAAGTGCCTTGCGGGTGCCGTCCTGCTCCTCGGCGTCGCCGAACACCGTGTAGTAGACGGTGGCGTGCTGCAGGTCGTTGGTCACCCGGGCGTCCGTGATGGTTACAAATCCCAAGCGGGGATCCTTGACCCGGCGCTCGAGCGCCTGGGCCACCACAACTTTGATCCGGTCGGCCATCTTGGCGGCGCGTGCTGGGTCTGCCATGACCCCTCCTCAATTCTCGTGTTGATGGCGGAACAGCGGGCGCCCGGCGGCGATGCCACCGGACGCCCGCTGCAGGCCGACTGCTAGACGCGCGGCTTTTCGCGCATTTCGAAGGTCTCGATGATGTCGCCTTCCTTGAGGTCGTTGAACGACCCAAGTCCGATGCCACATTCGAATCCTTCGCGGACCTCGGTCGCGTCGTCCTTGAACCGCTTGAGCGAGTCAACGGTGAGGTTCTCGCCGATGACCTTGCCGTCGCGGGTGACACGCGCCTTGGTATTGCGGCGGATGGTGCCCGAGCGGACGATGGAGCCTGCGATATTCCCGAACTTGGAGGAACGGAAGATCTCGCGGATTTCGGCCGTGCCCAGCTGTGCCTCTTCGTACTCCGGCTTCAGCATGCCCTTCAGCGCGAGTTCGATGTCATCGATCGCTGCGTAGATGACCGAGTAGAAGCGCATGTCCACGCCCTCGCGGTCGGCCAGTTCGGCCACCCGCTCGGCCGGCTTGACGTTGAAGCCGATGATGATGGCGTTGTCCACGGTGGCCAGGTTGACGTCGTTCTGCGTGATGGCACCGACACCGCGGTGGATGACGCGCAGCTGGACATCCTCGCCCACATCGATCTTGAGCAGCGAGTCTTCCAGCGCCTCCACGGCACCGGACACGTCGCCCTTGAGGATGAGGTTGAGGGTGTCGACCTTGCCCTCGGCCACGGCCTTGTCGAAGTCCTCGAGGCTGATGCGCTTGCGGCGCTTGGCCAGGGCTGCGTTGCGGTCCGCGGCTTCACGCTTCTCGGCGATCTGGCGGGCGGTCCGCTCGTCGTCGGTCACCAGGAAGGTGTCGCCGGCGCGCGGGACGGTGGACAGACCCAGCACCTGGACCGGACGCGACGGTTCGGCCTCGGTGACGGATGCGCCGTCTTCATCGAACATGGCACGGACACGGCCGTGCGCGCTGCCGGTGACGATGGCGTCGCCCACCCGCAGCGTTCCGGACTGGACCAGTACGGTCGCCACGGCGCCGCGGCCCTTGTCCAGGTTCGCCTCGATCGCGATGCCGCGGGCGTCCTTGTTCGGGTTGGCCCGCAGGTCCAGCGCCGCGTCGGCGGTCAGCAGCACGGCCGAGAGGAGATCCTCGATGTGCAGGCCCTCGCGTGCCGAGACGTCCACGAACATGGTGTCGCCGCCGTATTCCTCCGGAACCAGGCCGTACTCGGTCAGCTGGCCGCGGATCTTCTCCGGGTTGGCGCCTTCCTTGTCGATCTTGTTCACGGCGACGACGATGGGCACGCCGGCAGCCTGCGCGTGGTTCAGCGCTTCCACGGTCTGCGGCATGACGCCGTCGTCCGCGGCCACCACCAGGATGGCGATGTCGGTGACCTTCGCGCCACGGGCACGCATGGCGGTGAACGCCTCGTGGCCCGGGGTGTCGATGAAGGTGATCTTCCGGTCCCGGTCATCGTGCTGGAAGTCGATCTGGTAGGCGCCGATGTGCTGGGTAATGCCGCCGTGTTCGCCTTCGCCCACCCGGGTGTTGCGGATGGCGTCCAGCAGGCGGGTCTTACCGTGGTCCACGTGGCCCATGACCGTCACGACGGCGGGGCGCCGCTCGAGGTCGGCTTCGCCCTCGGCCTCGAGTTCGGCGTCGAGGTCGATGTCGAACGAGTCAAGCAGTTCGCGCTCTTCGTCCTCCGGGGAGACAACCTGGATCTTGTAGCCCAGTTCAACGCCCAGCAGCTCGAAGGTGTCCTCGTCCAGCGACTGCGTGGCGGTGGCCATCTCGCCGAGGTGGAACAGGACCGTAACCAGCGCTGCCGGATTCGCCTCGATCTTGTCGGCGAAGTCGGTGATGGAGGAGCCGCGGCGCAGCCGGACAACGGTGCTGCCGTCGCCGCGGGGTACCGAGACGCCGCCCAGCGACGGTGCGCTCATCTGCTCCAGTTCCTGGCGCTTGGCGCGCTTGGACTTGCGCTGCTTGCCGCGGCCGGCGCCTCCCTTGCCGAAGGCACCCTGGGTACCGCCGCGTCCGCGGCCGCCCTTGCCGAAACCGCCGCCGGCCGGTGCCGGTCCGCCGGCTCCGGGGCGGGCCGGAGCGCCCGGACGTCCGGGAGCGCCGCCGCCGCGGCCGGCCGGAGCCGGTCGCTCGGTGCGGTTGGGCATCATGCCCGGTGTAGGACGGGCACCGCCGGGACGCGGTGCGCCGGGACGAGGTGCGCCCGGCCGCGCGGGAGCACCCGGACGCGGTGCGGCGCCGGGACGCGGTGCGGCCGGACGGGGACCGCCCTGGCCGGCTGCCGGAGGACGCGGGCCGCCCGGACGGGGCATGCCCTGCGAGGTTGCAAAGGGGTTGTTGCCCGGACGCGGTGCACGCTCGGCGTCGCGGTCGCCGCGGCCGCGGGGCATGCCCTGGGACGTAGCGAAGGGGTTGTTGCCGGGGCGCGGGCCACCGGGGCGCGGGGCACCGGGCCGGGCCGCGGCGGGACCGCCGGGGCGCGGAGCGGCCGATCCCGGCTTGGCAGCCGGTGCTTCTGCACGCTGCTGCGCCGCTTCCGCTGCCGGAGCCGCCGGAGCGGCGGGAGCCGGTGCTGCCGGAGCGGCAGGCGACGGCTTGGTGGCTTCCGCGGCCGGAGCCGGGGCGGCCGGAGCCGGGGCAGCCGGCGCGCTGGGAGCGGGCTTCGCTCCCGGCTTGGGCGCTGCTGCCTTGGGGGCTGTCTTGGGGGCCGCCTGCTCGCCCTTCGGGGCGGCGGCGGGGAACGCGTCGCGAAGCTTCTTCACGACGGGTGCCTCAATGGTCGATGACGCTGAGCGGACGAATTCGCCCAGCTCCTGCAGTTTGGATACTGCATCTTTCGAGGTAATACCGAGCTCTTTGGCGAGCTCGTGTACGCGGACCTTGGCCACATTTCTCCTGTCTCGGTCCGCACGAGGCAGGTCTGCCGGGCACGAACCGTCTAATTCTTGCTGCGGCTTTCAGCAGAATGGGCTGAAAGGCCGCGGGCGGAGCACAATGAAGTACTCATCACTTGGCACTCATCGGGTTTCCATCAGTTTTCTGACCCGCTTTCAGGTTGGACGGTTGGGGTGACGGGGCCGGCCGCGGTGGCCGCCTCGTCGTCAGCACGGAACTGGTCTGCAACAGTGCTGCTGTCAACAGCGGCCCGGAAGGCCCTGCCGAAGGCATGCCGTTTCAAAGCCAGTTCCATGCAATCCGGTCCGCGGTGCATCCAGGCACCGCGTCCAGGCCTGCGGCGGGCCGGATCGACGACGACGGTGGGAACACCGTCGACTTCTTCGACTGCCAGCCGCAGCAGAACGGCCTGGTCTTCCCGGCGCCGGCAGCCTATGCAGGTCCGCTGGGGCGGCGTGGCCGCCTGGGCGTGCGCCTGCAAGGGCTTTTGACTGTCGGGAAACCCGGCCATGGATATTCTACCGCTTCCAGTGCCCGGCCAACGAACCGGGCGTGTTGCAGGCCCGAAACCGGGCGTGGTTTTTGCTTCTCCAGCGCTATTGGGCCATCGCTGCGTCGGACACGATGTCGATCCGCCAGCCCGTCAGTTTTGCCGCGAGCCGGGCGTTTTGCCCTTCCTTGCCGATCGCCAGCGAAAGCTGGTAATCCGGCACCACGACCCGGGCGGAACGCGTCTCCGGGTCGGTGATGGTCACCGAGCTGACCCGCGACGGCGACAGCGCACTGGCGATGAACGTCGCCGGATCCTCGCTGAAGTCGACGATGTCGATCTTTTCGTCGTGCAGCTCGGTCATGACGGCCCGCACGCGGGAACCCATCTCGCCGATGCAGGCACCCTTGGCATTGAGTCCGGGCACGTTGGCCTTGACGGCGATCTTGGTCCGGTGGCCGGCCTCCCGCGCCAGGGCAACAATCTCCACGCTCTTGTCCGCGATCTCGGGTACTTCCAGCTCGAAGAGCTTCCGCACCAAGCCGGGATGCGAACGGGACAGCGTAATCGAGGGGCCCTTCATGCCGCGGTGGACGTCCACCACATAGGCGCGCAGGCGCGTGCCGTGCACGTAACTCTCCCCCGGGACCTGTTCGGGCGGCGGCAGCAGCGCCTCCACCGTGCCAAGGTCCACCTGCACCATGTGGGGGTTGTGACCCTGCTGGATCAAACCGGACACCAGCTCCCCCTCCTTGCCGCGGAAGGAACCCAGCACGTTGTCGTCCTCGACGTCGCGCAGCCGCTGCAGGATGATCTGGCGTGCCGTGCTGGCCGCGATCCGGCCGAACCCGCTGGGCGTGTCGTCAAACTCGCCGATCACGGTGCCGTCGTCGTCCACCTCGGCCGCCCAGATGGTGACGTGGCCGCTCTTGCGGTCCAGCTCCGCCCGGGCCTGGTCGATGGAGCCGGGCGACTTGTGATAGGCCACCAGCAGGGCCTGCTCGATCGTAGGGATCAGCAGGTCCAGCGGAATTTCGCGTTCGCGCTCAAGCAGCCGCAGGGCGCTCATATCGATATCCATCTCAGGCCTCCTCCTCGTTCTCCAGCTCGCCGTCGGCGGCAGCAATCGTGTCGTCGTCTACCGGGGCGAACTCCACTTCGACCTTGCCGGAGCGGATGTTCGTAAAGTCCAGGTGCACCGGTTCGCCGGGACGGGGCTTCATGCCCTTCTTCGGCGCTTCTTCCGGCCGAACGGTCACGCCGGCCTCGCCGACCTCCAGCAGGCGGCCGGCAACGTCGTCGCCGGCGACCAGCTTGACCTTGACCAGCCGGCCCACGTTCCGGCGCCAGTGGCGCAGCTGGGTGAGCGGCCGGCTGAGCCCCGGCGAGG
Organism: Arthrobacter sp. Cza30; assembly: GCF_059090765.1. Taxonomy (NCBI): domain Bacteria; kingdom Bacillati; phylum Actinomycetota; class Actinomycetes; order Micrococcales; family Micrococcaceae; genus Arthrobacter; species Arthrobacter sp. Cza30. The sequence goes on from NZ_JBNHGA010000007.1 coordinate 77,085, forward strand.
ATACCTCCAGGCTGTAGGCCCGGCCGTCGTCGCGCGGGTCCTCATCCAGCGTCTTGGAGAGGGCCTGCGACACCTCGGCGATGGCATCGAGCCCCACGCCGCCGGTCTGGTCCTCGGGCAGGTCCACGACGACGTGGATGATGCGCTGTGATCCGACGTGCCGGATTTCCACATCCTCGAGGAACAACTCGTGCGCGGCGACGGACGGTTCCAGCAGCTCTTTCAGGCGTGCGGCCTCCGCGGACGTGTCGGTACCGGATGTCCCTCCGGTAGTGGGCACGCCGCTGTGATCGCGCCGCTGGGCCATGCTGCCTCCCTGTTTCGTAAGTCTCGCTTCTAGACTAGCGACTTTACCGTCACTGGTGGCCTCCCCGCCGCCAGTACCCGCCACCGCCGGTGCAGCCGACGCCGAACCCGTGACATCATCTTCAGTTGTGGGATCTACTTCAAGGCGCCGCGGCGGCAAGCAGGCCGCGCCATCCCGGGCGTGGCGCCGGGCGCCGCTGCTGTTGCTCACCGCGGCGATCGTGGTCAGCACCGGCACCGTGGTGGCGAGCATCACCGACCCCGCCCCGCCCCCGAGCACCACCGAGCAAGCACGCCTCGACGCCCTGGCCGGGCTGGAGGGCCTGGCCTCGGCCTTCGAGGAACACGACGACGACGGCGCCTCCCCCACCGCCGACCTGCTCCGGACGCAAGCGGACCTGCTGAGGCTGACCACGTCCTGGCCGTCCGGGTCCCCTGCCGCACCAGACACCGCGGCCCCGTCTTCCCCCGCCGGCTCTGCCGGCAGCCCGGCCCCGGCCGTAAAGCCACCCGGTCCCGGGGAGCTGGCCGGGCTGGCCGGCGACCTGCTGGCCGACGCCCAGGAGGCGGACCCGGGGCTGGCCCGGCTGCTGGCCTCGATCGGCTCCGCGGTGTTCGCGCAGGCGCAGGTTTTGGCCGGCGGGGCGGAAGTGGCTGCGCCGTGGGACGCCCCGGAGATACCGCCCGCATCCCCCGGCTGCGCCGCGCCTTCCGCTCCGGCCGGGGACGGGCCCCGGTCGCCGTCGCCCGGCGCGCCGTCGACGGCGGAGGCCTTGGCCGCCGTCGTCCGCAGCCACGAGCGCCTGGCCTACGCCTATGAAACGGTGCTGCCGCGCCTCGCCGGCGCCGAACGTGCGGTCGCCGCCGAACGCCTCGCGGCGCATGCCGACGCCGCCGCGAACTGGCGGGCGGTGGCGGCGGCCGAATGCCTCGCCCTGCCGTTGCCGGAGCCGGCGTATGCCCTGGGCAGCGACTTCGCGGCCGATCCGCTGCCGGCGCTGCAGGGCGCCGAGGAGACCGCCCTCCGGCCGCTGGCCGACCTGGTCGCGCTCAGCAGCGGGAGGGTGCGGGAGCACGCGGTGTCCGGCCTCGCCGCCGCCACGGCGGACCTGGCGGCCTCGAGCGGCGTCGTGCCGCCGGCCCCGGGACTGGACGACGAGCTGCCGGCCGCGCCCGCCACCGACTCGTGAGGGGCGGACAGCTGACCGCCCCTCCGGTCGGGATCAGCGGCCCAGCACGTTCTCTTGCAACACGTCGTAGCCAAGTTTGAGGATCAGGGCCGCGACCACGGCCAGGAAGACCACCCGGATGAACTTGCTGCCCTGTGAGACGGCCATCCGCGCACCGACGTAACCGCCGGCCATGTTGGCGACGCCGAGCACCAGCCCGAGCCCCCACAGCAGCGCCCCGCTCGGCAGGAAAAAGGCCAGGGCGCCCAGGTTGGTGGCCATGTTCACGATCTTGGCCTTGGCGCTGGCGGCCAGGAAGTTGTAGCCGAGCAGCGCCACCATCGCGATGATCAGGAACGAGCCCGTACCGGGGCCGATCAGGCCGTCGTAGAAGCCAATGACCAGCCCGATTCCGGCGGCCGTGCCCAGATGCCGGGCGCCCTTGTAGCGCAGCCGGGTCAACGATCCCGCCGTCGGACGGAGCGCGGTAAAGACGGCCACCGCGATCAGCGCGGCGACGATGATCGGCTTGAATACCTCGGCGGGCAGCACGGTGGCCACGATCGCCCCGCCGAAGCTCCCGGCCAGCGCGACGGCGGCCATCGGCAGCGCCGTTTTCAGGTCCGGGTGCGCCCTGCGGTAATAGGTGACCGCGCTGGTGGTGGTGCCGAAGATGGAGCCCATCTTGTTGGTGGCCAGCGCCTGCACCGGGCTGATGCCGGGGACCAGCAGCAGCACCGGCAACTGGAGCAGGCCGCCGCCGCCCACCACGGCGTCCACCCAGCCGGCGGCAAAGCCACCCACGACCACGAGGGCGAGGGTGGCCAGCTGCAGTTCCTCGAGGCCGGAGGTCACCTCCCGGCCAGGGCTGCCAACTGCCCGGCAGCCTCGGCCAGCGGCACGTTTTCGGCCTGCCCGGTGGCCCTGTCCTTGACTTCCACGACGCCGTCGGCCAGCCCGCGGCCGACCACCACGATGGTGGGCACGCCGATGAGTTCGGCGTCGGAGAACTTCACGCCCGGGGAGACCTTGGGCCGGTCGTCGTAGATGACATCGACGCCGGCGGCGGACAGTTCCTCGGCCAGCCTGTTGGCTGCCTCGAAAATCTCCGTGCCCTTCCCTGTGGCGACGATGTGGACGTCGGCCGGGGCCACGTTGCGCGGCCAGGTCAGGCCCTTGTCGTCGTGATAGGCCTCGGCCAGCGCGGCCACCGCACGCGTGACGCCCACGCCGTAGGAGCCCATGGTCACCGTGGCCAGTTTGCCGTTGCGGTCCAGCACCTGCAGGCCCAGCGCCTCGGCGTATTTGCGGCCCAGCTGGAAGATGTGGCCCATTTCGATGCCGCGGGCCGCCTCCAGCGGACCGGAGCCGTCCGGCGCGGGGTCCCCTTCGCGGACCTCGACCGACTCGACGACGCCGTCCCAGCCGAAGTCGCGGCCGGCCACCAGGCCGAACACGTGCTTGCCGTCCTCGTTGGCGCCGGTGATCCAGCGCGTGCCGGGCACCACCCGGGGATCCACGAGGTAGAGCAGGCCGGTGGCCGACTCGGTCCCGAGGACCGCGGCGTCCAGGCTCTCGCCGGGACCGATGTAGCCCCTGACCAGACCCGGATGCTTCTTCAGGTCTTCCTCGGTGGCCGCCTCGACCTCGACTTCGCCGCCCACCGGGAGGAAGGCACCGATGTTCGCCTCGACGCGCTTGAGGTCGACGGCGCGGTCGCCCGGTACGCCAATGACCACCAAACTCCGCTCGCCGGTGGGCAGCTTGATGGCCAGGACGACGTTCTTCAACGTGTCCGCGGCGGTCCATTCCCCGTCCGCGCGAGGTGCCAGCTGGTTGGCCGCGGCCACCAGGGTGTCGATCGTGGGGGTATCCGGGGTGTCCTTGACCTCGGCAGCCGGGGCATCGGCGTAGTCCACCGGCTCCGGCGCCACGGTGGTGACGGCCTCCACGTTTGCGGCGTAGCCGCCGGGCGAACGCACGAAGGTGTCCTCGCCGATCTCGGTGGGATGCAGGAACTCCTCGCTCTTCGACCCGCCCATGGCGCCCGAGGTGGCCTTGACGGTCACCACTTCCAGGCCCAGGCGCTTGAAGATCCGCAGGTAGGCGCGCCGGTGCGCGTCGTAGCTGACGTCCAGGCCCTCGTCGTCCACGTCGAAGGAGTAGGAGTCCTTCATGATGAATTCGCGGCCGCGCAGCAGCCCGGCGCGCGGGCGGGCCTCGTCGCGGTACTTGTTCTGGATTTGGTACAGCGTCACCGGCAGGTCCTTGTACGAGGAGTACAGGTCCTTGACCAGCAGGGTGAACATTTCCTCGTGCGTGGGGGCCAACAGGTAGTCCGCGCCCTTGCGGTCCTGCAGGCGGAACAACCCGTCGCCGTACTCGGTCCAGCGATTCGTCGCCTCGTACGGTTCGCGCGGCAGCAGCGCCGGGAAATGGACTTCCTGGGCGCCGATGGCGTTCATCTCCTCGCGGACCACGGCCTCCACCTTGGCCAGCACCTTCAGGCCCAGCGGCAGCCAGGAGTAGATGCCAGGGGCGGCGCGGCGGATGTAGCCGGCGCGCACCAGCAGCTTGTGGCTGGCAACTTCTGCGTCTACCGGGTCATCGCGCAGGGTGCGCAGGAACATGCTGGACAGGCGAAGTACCACTGCAGGAATCCGTTTCTCAAGGGTTGGGCCGGCAGCGGCCCGCGAAATTCAACTGCCTTCTAATCTACTGGCTCCGCGCGCGTGCCAGCGACAGCCGCAGGCCCGTGCGGCGGGGCGGCCGCGGCGCGCCTGGACCCGCGGCTAGAACAAGACGGTGGCGAAGGTGCCGACCTGCCGGAAGCCGACCGCGGCGTAGGCGGCCATGGCCCGGTGGTTGTAATCGTTAACGTAGAGGCTTGCGACCGGCGCGTACTTGCGGGACAGCTCGACGACGGCGGCCATGCAGCCGGCTGCCAGACCGCGGCCGCGGTAGGCGGGGTTCACCCAGACGCCCTGGATCTGCACCGCGTCGGCGCTGACGTTGCCCAGTTCTGCCTTGAACACGACCTGCCCCTGGCCGTCCCGGCGGATCAGCGAGTGTCCCTTCCCGATCAGGGTGGCCACACGCTGCCGGTAGTGCTGGCCGCCGCCGATCAGCGGCGAGTACCCGACTTCCTCCTCGAACATCGCGACGCAGGCGGGCACCAGCACCTCAAAGTCGTCGTCGGTGGAGAACCGCACCTGCGGGTCCGCGGGCACGGCGGGAGTTCCGCGCAGCTCCATCAGCGGCTGGTTGGGCCGGACGTCGAAGGCCCGCGGATGGGCGTGCCGGTACGAGGACCAGATGCCGAGCACGCCCTCGGCGGGCCCGAAGATGGAGGACATGCGCCGTCCGCCGGCGGCCAGGTGGGCGCCCAGCCGGGCGCCCTGTTCGGCATCCAGCCCGGACGGGACCACGTTCACGCCCGCCCAGCAGGCCCCGGTGAGGACGCCGTCGTCGTACATTCCCAGGATGTGGGCACCGGACGGGGTGGGGCCGGCGGTCCCGGCGGTCTCCAGGTGGGCGGCGAGGAAGACGTTGGCTACCGGATCGGCGCGCACCAACGCCCAAAGGTCCGCGGTATCGGCGTCCGCCAGCGGCCGTATTCCGGCATGCTGATCGACGGGCACGGCCCCTGCCGCACCCGCCGTGTCGCGGCTAGCTGACGTTAACCACGGGGCTACCCTTGACAGCATTCTCGCCATCGGAGTCACCCATCTCCTCGGCAATCCGCAGTGCTTCTTCAATCAGCGTTTCCACAATCTGGTCTTCGGGAACAGTCTTAATGACCTGGCCCTTGACGAAGATCTGGCCCTTCCCGTTGCCGGAGGCCACCCCCAGGTCGGCTTCGCGGGCTTCGCCCGGCCCGTTGACCACGCAGCCCATCACGGCGACCCGCAGCGGCACCTCCATGCCTTCGAGCCCGGCAGTGACTTCGTCGGCCAGCTTGTACACGTCCACCTGTGCGCGCCCGCAGGAGGGGCAGGAAACGATTTCCAGCTTGCGTTCCCGCAGGTTGAGCGACTGCAGGATCTGCAGGCCGACCTTGATCTCTTCTACCGGCGGGGCGGACAGGGACACGCGGATGGTATCCCCGATCCCCTTCGACAGCAGCGCCCCGAAGGCGGTGGCGGACTTGATGGTGCCCTGGAACGCGGGACCGGCCTCGGTGACGCCGAGGTGCAGCGGCCAGTCGCCGCGTTCGGCCAGCAGTTCGTAGGCGCGGACCATGACCACCGGGTCGTTGTGCTTGACCGAGATCTTGAAGTCGTGGAAGTCGTGTTCTTCGAACAGCGACGCCTCCCAGACGGCGGATTCCACCAGCGCCTCCGGGGTCGCCTTGCCGTACTTCTGCATCAGCCGCGGGTCCAGGGAACCGGCGTTGACGCCGATCCGGATGGAGGTGCCGGCGGCCTTGGCGGCCGCGGCGATCTCCTTGACCTGGTCGTCGAATTTGCGGATGTTGCCCGGATTGACGCGGACGGCGGCGCAGCCGGCATCGATGGCGGCAAAAACGTACTTGGGCTGGAAGTGGATGTCCGCGATCACCGGAATCTGGGACTTCTTGGCGATGATCGGCAGGGCCTCGGCGTCATCGGCGCTGGGGCAGGCCACCCGGACAATGTCGCAACCGGAGGCCGTCAGTTCGGCAATCTGCTGCAGCGTGGCATTGATATCCGTGGTGGGCGTGGTGGTCATCGACTGCACGCTGATGGGCGAGTCCGACCCGACCCCGACGGACCCGACCTTGATCTGCCGGGTCTTGCGGCGCGGCGCCAGGACTGGCGGTGGTGAAGCTGGCATTCCAAGATTGACCGAGGTCAAAACGTCCTCCATGTGCCGGTAGGCAGTTGCTGATCAGGTTTCATTATCCCCTCCCCGCCGGGCGTTGGCACATGCTGCGGGAGTGGGAAGGATCATGCGTGGTCGGCGAACGCCCCGGTGACGGGCTTCCAGTCGGTGACTTTCAGGCCGGAGACGAAGTTGTTGACGTTGAACGGATCCTGCTTCAGCTCCTCCAGCAGGCTGGCTTCGTCCTCGGCGGTGAAGATCAGCAGGGCACCGGTGCCGTCGGCGTAGGGGCCGGAGGCCAGCAGGCGGCCCCGGTCCAGGAAGCCGCCCAGCCAGGCGCGGTGGGAGGGACGGTATTCGTCCCGGCCGGACTCGGAATCGGCGGCGTAGACGTATTCGACGGCAAAGACACTCATGGCCTTCACCTTACCCGCCGGTGGATGCGGGAGGGCTATCGGTAGGCCGGCTGTGGATGCGGGCGGGCTGCGGTGGCCGCCGGTGGTGCGGGCGGGCTATCGGTAGGAGGCGGGGCTACTGGTAGGAAACGAACCACGGAGCCGGCTTCACGCCGGTGTAGGTGCGTTCCGGGCTGAAGGTCGGGGTGTCTTCGTCGTAGAAGTTCTTCCAGCCCATCCAGATGTTCTTTGGCAGGTCCTCCCGGAGGACGCGCCAGGTGTCCAGTTTCTGGTCGGGCCCGCCGTGGCCGTCGGCGTGCAGCACCAGGGCCAGCTCCTCGTGGCCGGTTTCCAGCTTCTGGCGGTCCGAAATCATCTGGTACTGGAACTGGTGCAGGATCAGCACCTTCTGGGGCAGGGAGTTCTTGCGGGTAAGCTCCGCCAGCCAGTCGCCGACCCGGTTGATTTCCGCAGCGGACACCGAGCCGATTTGCTCCATGTGACGCTGCCCCTTGCCCAGCCGCCATTCCGGGTCCAGGGCCAGGCCCACGTGCGGTTCCTTCAGCAGGTCCTCGTACATCCTGGCCTGGGTGAGGAAGTCCGACCGGCCCGGCTGCAAGTCCAGCACCACGTACACCCCGGCCTCGCCGGCGGCGTCGATCCAGGGGCGCAGCTCGTCCGGATCCGTCTCCTCCGAATAGTCGCCGTCCTTTCCGGCCGAGGCGCTGGCAACCGTGGCGATGATCTCGAACGCCGGGACCACCGGTTCCTTGCTGTGCGGTTGGTACTGCTTGGCGAGTTTCTTCACGCGCTGCACTGACGCCTTGGCATCCTGCTCGCCGAGCGCGCCGAGGGCTGGTCCGGAGGGATGACCGTACAGCGCCACCATCCGCCGGGACGGGAAGGCCAACTGCCCGCCGCCGGGCAGCTCCGGCACGGTCAGCGCCGCCGTGGTCCGGCGCGCGAAGGTGTCGCCGCTGCCGAAGTCCTTGCCAACGGCGAGCACGCGGTTGTCGGGCTCCTGGCGCAGGAAGTCGATGGTCTCGCTGCCGCGCCGCGGGTCTGCGTGCGGGTCCTGGAAGACCCGGGCGCCTGCCGCTTCGACGACCGCCAGGGTCGCGGGATAGTCCCGCCCGCCGTCCTTGGCCGTCAACACCGAGACGGCCGCGGGCTCCTCGGCACGCTCGGGCGCCTCCACGTCCCCGTCCGGGGGCAGGATTTCCGCGTCCGTCAGCAGCGGGGCCCACGCCTCGAGGCCGCGGTCCGGGTCGGCGTCGGACCCCGTCGATGCGGTATTCAGGGCCGCGGAGCCGGGGATGGCAGAGGCGGTGGATCCAGCGGCCGAGCCGGCAGCGCCCGAGGCGGAGGACCCGGCCGCGGAGCCGGCCTTGGTCGAATCGGAGGGCCCTGCCCTGGAGCCGGCCTCCGGCGCGGCGCTCGGGGAGCCCACCGGTTCGGCGGGCGGCTGCCCGAAAGCCTTGACCTGGCGGACGCCGAGGCGCTCCAGCTCTTCGGCCAGCCCGTCTCCGGCCAACAGCAGCGGCACACCCATCGGTACCGACTCGGCAGCCGCGGCAGCTATGGCCTCGGCATCGTCGGGAGGCGCGACGAACGCCACGGGACTGGAGTCAAACAACGCCTGGCTGGCAGCGAGCGATGCTTCGGCGTCGGATCCGGCAATCACCTGCGGATCGGCGGCACCGGCCCTCAACTGCACGCGATCCGGGGCAGCCTCTGTTGACGCTGCCGATGATGGCGGATCCTGCGCCTCGCCCGGCGCGGTGCAACCGGCAAGTGCAACAGCGGCCGCCAGGACGGCGGCGGCGCCGGTCCTGAACCGGGGCCTGCGGCCCATCGTCTCCGCCCGGGCGGTGCCCCAAAGGCTCGCTGCGGTGCGGACTGTCCGCGGTGCCGTGCTCACGGGTTGTGGCTCCCTTCGCCGGTTCCGGCCAGTCTAACCACGGCGAAGGGCCGGGTTCCAACCAACGGCGGGCGCGCCGCGCACACGGGCCTGCCGCGCACACGGGCGAGCACCGCCGTCGTGCCGGATCAGGGAGGCGGCGGTTTCGCCGCGGCGCCGCCGTGACGGCGGGATCAGCCGAAGATGTTGACCGGTTTGACGATGTCCGCGTAAATCAGCAGGGCGCCCATGCCCATCAGCACCACGGCCACCACGTAGGTCAGCGGGAGCAGTTTGGCGATGTCCACCGGCCCCGGATCCGGGCGGCGGAACAGCTTGGCGAAGCCGCGGCGGATGGCCTCCCAGAGCGCGCCGGCCACGTGCCCTCCGTCGAGCGGCAGCAGCGGGATCAGGTTGAACACGAACAGCGCCAGGTTGACCGAGCCGACCAACCCGATCAGCGAGGCCGCCCGCGCCTCGAAGGGAATCTCGTCCATCGCGCTGATCTCGCCGGCAATCCGGCCCACGCCCACCACGCTCATCGGCCCGTTCGGGTCCCGCGGAGCATCGCTGAAAGCGGCCTCGGCCACGTCGGCCAGCCGCTGCGGCAGATGGAGCACCACGCCGGTGATCGCCTGCAGGTTCTCCCCCACGGCCGGGAGCACGTCGCCGGCCGGCTGCGGTACCAGCGCGGTGGTGGCGCCCATCCCCACGAAGCCCGCCTGCTCCGTCACCGGCTCGCCGTCGCCGTCGAGCACAGGTTGCCCGGCGTCGTCGTATACCGGGCGTTCGGTGAGGATCGGGGTGATGGTGGTGGTGATTTCCCGGCCGTCGCGCTGCAGCGTGATCGGCGTCTGCTCCCCCGCCGCCTCCCGGATCCAGGTGGTCAACTGGTACCAGTCGGTGACCGGCCTGCCGTCGAAGGCGGTGACGGTGTCCCCAGGCCGGATCCCCGCCGCCGTGGCGGGAGCCTCCGGATCGCTGGGCAGGCAGTCGGTTTGTCCCGTTTCGGCGGCCTGCGACGCCGGGACCACGCATTTATTGACCTGGGCGATGGTGGTGGTGGCCTGGGCGGTGCCGAAGCCGACCAGTACGATGCCGATCAGGACCGTGCCGATGACCAGGTTCACGAACGGACCGCCGAGCATGATGATGATCCGTTTCCAGACCGGCAGCTTGTAGAACATCCGGTTTCCGTCGCCGGGCTGCAGCCGCTCGGCTTCGGCCTGCCGGGCGTCGTTGGCCAGTTGCTGGAACATGCCGGTGCTGGACCGGCGGACCGCGACGCCGCCGTCGACGCCTCCGCTGCCGCCGCTGCGGCCGGTGCCGTCCTTGGCCGGCGGGTACATGCCGATCATCGAGACGTAGCCGCCGAGCGGGATGGCCTTCACGCCGTATTCGGTCTCGCCGCGCCGGCGGGAGAAGAGGGTCTTGCCGAAGCCGACCATGTACTGGGTGACCCGCACCTTGAACAGCTTGGCGGGCAGCAGGTGGCCCACCTCGTGCAGGGCGATGGACACGGCGATGCCGACGGCCACGAAGAGGACGCCGAGAATGAAAAGCAGAATGGTCACAACATAGCCAAACGTTCGTGGGCCCGCGAGCGTGCCCAGTCCTCTGCGGCCAGCACTGCGGCCACGGTCAGTTCACCGGACGGCGCGTGCTCGTCCACCACGGCAGCCACCGTCTCCACGATCTCGTCAAAGCGGATCCGGCCGTCGTGGAAGGCGTCAACGGCTTCCTCGTTGGCCGCGTTGTACACGGCCATGAAGGTCCCGCCGCGGCCTGCCGCCTCCTTGGCCAGCCGCACCGCGCCGAAGACCTCCTCGTCCAGGGGCTCGAAGGTCCAGCTGCTGGCCTGGCTCCAGTCACACGGCTGCGCGGCGCCGGGCACCCGCTCCGGCCAGCCCATGCCGAGCGCGATCGGCAGGCGCATGTCCGGCGGCGAGGCCTGCGCGATGGTGGATCCGTCGGTGAACTGCACCATCGAGTGCACCACCGACTGCGGGTGCACCACCACGTCGATCCGCTCCAGCGGGACGTCGAAGAGCAGGTGCGCTTCGATGACTTCCAGCGCCTTGTTGACCATGGTCGCCGAGTTGGTGGTGACCATCCGGCCCATGTCCCAGGTCGGGTGCGCCAGCGCCTGCGCCGGGGTGACGTCGCGCAGCTCCGCCCTGCTGTAGCCGCGGAACGGCCCGCCGGAAGCGGTGACGATCAGCCGTTCCACCTCGGCGGCCGTGCCCGAGCGGAGCGCCTGCGCCAGCGCCGAGTGTTCCGAATCCACCGGCACGATCTGCCCCGGCCGCGCGGCCTGCTTGACCAGGGGTCCGCCGGCAATCAGGGACTCCTTGTTGGCCAGTGCCAGCAGGTGGCCCGCACCGAGCGCGGCCAGCGTGGGGGCCAGGCCGATGGACCCGGTAATGCCGTTAAGCACGACGTCGGCGTCCGGCCAGGCGGCGATCCTCGCCGCGGCGTCGGGGCCGGCAAAGAGCTCCGGCGAGTAGCCGGACACCCCGGCGTCCGCCGCGGCGGCCTTGATGGCCGTTGCCAGTTCGTCCACCGTTCCGGCGGCGGTTCCGACGGCCTGGGCCCGGGTGTGGACCGCCTGCCGGGCGGCCAGTTCCACGTTGCCGCCGGCGGCGAGCGCCGTGACCTCGAAGCGTTCCGGGGCCGCGTCCACGACGTCGATCCCCTGCGTGCCGATCGAACCGGTGGAACCCAGCAGCACTACCCTGCGTCGGGCGGGAAGCGGGGCGGCGCGGGGCGGGTCTCGGAACTCCATGCGCTCAATTATCCAGCACCGGCGGTCCGGCCGCGGAGCACGGGCTGTGTGGCGTCCAAGTTACCCCTTGGCTTCGAGATCACCGGTTATCCGGGGTGATCTCGAAGCCATCCCCTGACCTGGTGGCGAGATCACCGGTTATATCCCCTGACCTGGTGGCGGGATCGCCCTTTACGGCGGGTCATCTCGACGACAACCCCCCGGCCGCGGGAACCTGCTCCTCACCCGCCCGGACATGGCGCCGGGTGCAGGGAAAATCTGCCGGTGCAGGGTTTGTGGGCCCTGCACCGGCAGCCAAACCCTGCACCGGCGTCGATGTCAGCGCCTCGGCGCTCCCCCGCGAGCGCGGGGTTGACGACTGTAGCAAGCCATCGAAGCCGCGCCGCCGGCTACCCCTGCTTGACCGCCAGCACGTTGCAGGAGGCGCCCAGCAGGATCGTTTGCGCCGTGGAACCCATCACCAGCTTGCCTACCGGCGTCCGGTTGCGCACCCCGATGACAATCAGGTCCGCCCCGGACTCTTCGGCGGCGTCGAGCACGTCGTCGGCGGCCAGCCCGTCCGAGATGCCGTGCCTGATGCTGAAATCGACGCCAGCCCCCGCCAGGACCGACTCCAGCCGGGTGACGTCGGCGGCGTCCGCATACGTTGGGTCCACCAACCGGTCGGCCCGGGTGGTGTTGACCACCAGCAGCTTCGCCGAACGGCGGCCGGCCTCGTCGATGGCGGCGGCCAGTGCGGCGTCGCCCAGGGCGTTAGGAACATACCCCACCACTATCGTCGTCATGCGCTGACCTCCTTGCCTTGGGGGTTCTCGTCGTCGAGCATCGCCGATTCCATCACGCGCTGGCGCTTCTTCATCCAGAAGGACAGCACGAAGATAATGACCAGCGCGACGTAGATGCCGGCCGAGATCGGGGTGGACACCAGCGCCATCGGATCCCCCTGGGAGATGGCCAGCGAACGCCGCAGCTGGCTCTCGAAAATCGGCCCCAGGATCATGCCCACCACGAGCGGGGCAATCGGGTAGCCGTACCGGCGCATGAAGAAGCCCAGCACGCCCACCACCAGCAGCACGAACACGTCGACCGGGGTGAAGTTCACCGAGAACGCGCCCATGGCCGCGAAGACCAGGATGCCGGCGTAGAGGTACGGCCGCGGGATCTGCAGGATCTTCACCCAGATGCCCACCAGCGGCAGGTTCAGCACCAGCAGCATCAGGTTGCCAACGTAGAGGCTGGCGATCAGTGCCCAGACCAGGGCACCCTCGACCTCGAACAGCAGCGGCCCGGGCTGGATGTTGTAGCGCTGGAAGGCCACCAGCATCATCGCCGCCGTCGCCGTCGTCGGAATGCCCAGCGTCAGCAGCGGGACCAGCACGCCGGCCGCGGCCGCGTTGTTGGCCGACTCGGGCCCGGCCACGCCCTCGATGGCGCCGCGCCCGAATTGCTTCTTGCGCGCGCCCCGGGCCAGCTTCTTCTCGGACGCATAGGACAGGAAGGTGGCCACGTCGGCGCCGCCGGCCGGCATGGTGCCGATCGGGAAGCCGATGAAGGTCCCGCGCAGCCACGGCTTCCAGGACCGCCGCCAGTCCTCCTTCTTCATCCACGACGTCCAGCCGCCGGTCACCGGGATGACCTTGACGGGCCCGTGCCGCAGCCGGGACGCCACGTACAGCGCCTCGCCCAGCGCGAACAGCCCCACGGCCACCAGCACCACGTCGATCCCGTCCGCCAGGAACGGGCTGCCGAAGGTGTAGCGCTGCTGGCCGGTCATCAGGTCCACGCCCATGAACGCCATGAACAGTCCCAGCCCCAGCGAGGCCAGGCCGCGCAGCACCGAGGCGCCCAGCAGCGCGCCCACGGTCAGGAACGCCACGACCATCAGGGCGACGTACTCCACCGGCCCGATCTGCACCGCGAACGCGGCAACATAGGGCGCCACGAAACTCAGCAGCACCGTCGCGACCGTGCCGGCAATGAAGGAGCCAATCGCCGCCGTCGCCAGCGCCGCGGCGCCGCGGCCGGCCTTGGCCATCCGGTTGCCCTCGAGCGCGGTGACGATGGAGGCGGATTCACCGGGCGTGTTCAGCAGGATCGACGTGGTCGAGCCGCCGTACATGCCGCCGTAGTAAATGCCGGCGAAGACGATGATCGCCGCCGTCGGCTCGAGGCTGTACGTGATCGGCATCAGCAGGGCAACGGTCATCGCCGGCCCGATACCCGGCAGCACGCCCACCGCCGTTCCGACCAGGACGCCGCCCAGGGCGTACAGCAGGTAGATCGGCTGCATCGCCACGGAGAAGCCCTCCAGGAGGGCGTAGAAGTTATCCATTCAGGAACGGCACCCCTTCGAGCACGCCGGCGGGCAGCGAGACGCCGAGGAGCCCGGCGAACGCGAACTGCAGCAGCAGCGCCATGACCACCCCGACCACGGCCGCACGCCACAGCGGCTTGGCGCCGAGCGCCCACGCAGCGCCGACGAACAGCACCGCCGCGGCAACCGGCCAGCCCAGCGGCACGATCAGGAAAATATGAACGACGACGGCGCCCGCCATCTTGGCGACGGTCAGCCAGTCCGTCTTGACATCCGGATCGATGTCTTCGCCCTCTTCGGCCTCGCCGGTGACGCCGCGCAGCAGCTGCACGATCAGCCCGGCACCGACGGCCACCAGCAGGCCGGAGACGATGTACGGCAGCGCCCGGGGTCCGATGTCGCTGGCCGAGTCGGGCGTTTCGATCCCTGCCCCGGCCACGAAGCCGACGATCCCGATGCTCAGGATCACGGCCGCGAAGATTATTTCTCCGAGCGGCTTGCCCGGGGCGGCAGTGCCGCCCCGGACCGCTCCAGTAGTGGAAGAGGCCATGATTACTTCACGAGACCGATATCCGTCAGGGTCGCGGTGACTGTCTCGATGTCCTCCGTCAGGAAGCTGGCGAATTCTTCGCCGGCCAGGAACGCGTCGCCCCAGTTGTTGGTGGACAGGGTTTCCTTCCACGCGTCGGTTTCGTGCAGCTCGGTCATCAGCGCCGTGAGCTTCTCCGCCTGGGCGTCGTCGATGGACCCGGGAGCCACGACGCCGCGCCAGTTGGTGAGCACCACGTCCATGCCCTGCTCCTTCAGGGGCTTGACCTCGGGCAACTGCGGCGCGGCCTCCGGACCGGAGACCGCCAGGGCACGCAGCTTGCCGGCCTTGACCTGCTCCGCGTACTCGCCCACGCCGGAGATGCCGGCCGAGACCTTGTTGCCCAGCAGCGCCGCCAGCGACTCCCCGCCGCCGGAGTACGGGATGTAGTTCAGGCTGTCGGCGCCGATTCCGGCTTCCTTCAGCATGAGGCCGGCCAGGATGTGGTCGGCGCCGCCGGCGGACCCGCCGGTGATGGAGACGCCCTTGCCCTTGGCCTTGACGTCGGCGATCAGGTCGTCGATTGTCTGGTACGGCGAGTCGGCGGGAACAACGACGACGAGCGGCTCTTCGGTGAGCCGGGCGATCGGCGTGGTGTCTTCGATCCGGTTCTTCGACTTGTTGGTTTCCACGGCCCCGACCATGACGTACCCCATCACCATCAGGGTGTCCGGGTTCTGTTCGGTGGCCAGCTTCGCCAGCCCGTTTGTGCCGCCGGCGCCGCCGATGTTGACCACCGAGGCGCTGGAAACCAGGTCGTTCTCCTGCAGATCCTTTTGGATGGCGCGGCCGGTCTGGTCCCAGCCGCCGCCCGGGTCTGCCGGGACAATGATGTTGAGCTTGTCGATGCCGGCTTCTTCGGCACCGCCACCGCCGCCAGTAGTGGAGCCGCAGGCGGCCAGGACCAGGGCGGATGCTGCCGCGGCGGCCACCAGGGCCGAACGGCGTCTCATCGTACGGTCGAGCTTCATGTAGGTTCTTCCTCCTCCAGCCGGCGTGATGGGCATCACCATGCCGTGCGCCCCAGCGTAGGGACCGGTGCGCCGCGCGGGAAGAATGCGGTCATTGTGGCCGTATTGGTCATTGTGGTCACGACCGCGCCCCGCCCCTGAGGCACCGGATAACGGCTGCAAAGTGGCGCAGCTAACAGCATGCGAAAATGGTGGTGTGTTCCAATCCCTGTCGCTGCGGACCCAGCTGTTTGTGCTGCAGCTGTCCATCCTGCTCGCCGTCGTGCTGGTGGCCGGCTCGGTCGCCATTTCGATGCAGGAGCAGCAGATCCGCGACGCCTACGAGGGACGGATGATCGGCGTGGCACGCTCGGTGGCGCAACTGCCGTCCATTGTGGACGCCTTCGACGACGAAGACCCCAGCGAGACCATCCAGCCGATCGCCGAGCTCATCGCGCAGTCCACGGGCGTGACCTATGTGGTGGTCACGGACGACCGCGGGATCCGCTACTCCCACCCGAACCCGGCGTTGATCGGGCAGATGGTTTCCACGGACCCGTCGATCCCGTTGTCCGGCGAGACGTTCGTCGGCCGGCAGACCGGCACGCTGGGCGAGTCGTGGCGGGTGAAGGTGCCCGTCTATGACCGGTCGGGCGGCACAGTGATCGGCACCGCGTCGGTCGGCACCTTGGAATCGACGCTGCGCGATGACCTCAACGACGACTTGCCCGTTCTGCTGGCCTGGCTCATCGCGGCGGCACTGGTGGGATCGGCGGGCGCGATCTACATCTCGCGGCTGGTGTGGCGGCGGATCTATCAGCTCGAGCCGGAGGAGATCGCCGCCCTGCTCGAGACGCGCGACGCGATGCTGCACGGCATCGGCGAGGGCGTGGTCGCCGTCGACGACCGCGGGCGCCTCGCCTTGCTCAACGATGAGGCGAAACGGCTCCTGGAGGTCTCCGACAGCGCCTTGGGCCAGCCAGCCACCACCATCCTGGAACCGGAGCTGGCAGCAATGCTCGCGGCCACCGGCGGCGCCGACGAAACGGTCCTCGCCGGCGAACGGGTGCTGCTGGCCCGGGCCAACGCGGCCACCGTGGACTCGCGACGCGTGGGCAGCGTCCTCATCCTGCGGGACCGCACCGAACTGCACCAGCTGCTGCAGGATTTGGACGGCGCACGGGATGTCACCCAGGCCCTGCGTGCCCAGGCGCACGAATTTTCCAACAAGATGCATGTGATCTCCGGCCTGCTGGAACTGGGCCGCGCGCAACAGGCGGTGGACTTCATCTCGCGTTCCGGCCACGGCGGGTCGGTGGTGGCGGGCGAACTGGCCCCGGGCATCACGGACCCGGACGCGGCCAGCCTGCTGATGGCCAAGACCACCATCTGCGACGAAAAGGACATCAGGCTGCTCATCGATCCGGCGTCCGAGCTCGCCCCGGACGGCACCACCGATGCGGTCACGGTGCTCGGGAACCTGATCGACAACGCCATCGAGGCCGTGGGGATGCAGGGAACCATCACCGTCGCCGTCGCCAGCGGCCCGGCCGGCTGCACCATCACGGTCGCGGACGACGGCCCCGGCATCCCGGCGGAGGAATACCACCGCATCTTCGAGCCGGGCGTCTCGGGCAAGGAGGCCGCATTGCCGGGCAGCCGGGGGTTCGGCCTCGCGCTGGTCAGCCGCGTTGCGGCGCGGCGCGGCGGCAGCGCCCGGGTGGCGGCCTCGGCCTCCGGCGGCGCCGAATTCACGGTCACGTTCTCGCCCACCCCGCCCAACGCCCGCGCGCAGGGAGTTCCGGTCCCATGAGCCAGATCCGCACGGTCGTCATCGACGACGACAAAGAAGTTGCCGGGGTGCACACCGGCTTCCTGCTGGCCCACGGGGCCTTCGACGCCGTGGGCACCGCGTACACCGGGGCCGAGGGCCTGGCCATGGTCGCGGCGCTTCGCCCCGAACTGGTGCTGCTGGACATCCACCTGCCGGACATGAGCGGCATCGAAGTCCTGCGCGCGGTCCGGAACCTTCCCGGGGAACCTGTCGACGTCATCGCGATTACTGCGGCACGCGAACTGGACACGGTGCGGGCCGCGATGGCCGGCGGAGTGCTCCACTACCTCGTGAAGCCGTTCAACGCGCGGGTTCTGATGGAGCGGCTGGACGCCTATGTGGAACACCGCCGGCAAATCAGCGGCAGCGACGACTCCGCCGTGCTGGACCAGGACGGCATCGACCGGCTGCTCGCGCCGCAGCTCGATGCCGGCAGGGAGTCCGCCCGGCGGGACGCGGACGCAACCGCTGCAGGCCCGGCGCCCCGCGGTGCCTCGGGCGCACCCCGCCTGTTGCCGCGCGCTGCCGCCGCCTCCGGAAGCGACGCCGGCCGCACCGCGCTTTCCGCCATGGCGCTGTCCGGCTCGGGGGCCGCGGGCCCGCTGCCCAAGGGCCTGTCCCTGCCCACCCTGGAGGCGGTGATCGCCGACCTGAATGCGGCCGGCGCGGCCTCCTCTGCGTCCGAGGTCGCTGGGCGGCTGGGCCTGGCCCGGGTCAGCGCGCGGCGGTACCTGGAGTACCTGGTCTCGCGCGGCGAGGCACGGATCACCCCGCGGTACGGGGCAGCGGGCCGGCCGGAAAAGTTTTACGTCCCGATCAGCCGTTAGGACGGGCCTGCCGGTCCCGAGCAGGCGTCAGGACGGGCCTACGTCCCGATCAGACGTCACGACGGGGTTTGCCGCGCCCGCCGCAGGATCTGCTCCGCGTGCTTGAGGACCGGCCCGTCGACCATTTGGCCGCGGAACCGGAAGGCCCCGGATTCGGTGGCGGCGGCGGCCAGCAGCGCGGCCGCACGGTCGGTTTCCTCCTCGCCCGGACGGTAGGCGGCCCGCACCACGTCGGCCTGGCTGGGGTGGATGATGGCCTTGGCCGCGAAGCCCGAGGCGACGGCGTCCTCAGCCTCGGCCGCGAGCCCGCCGAGGTCCGGTATGTCGAGGTAGACCGAGTCGATGGCGGCCTTGCCGTAGGCGCCGGCGGCGAGCAGGACCCGGGCACGCGCCTGCCGGGCAACGTCCCGGTAGGTTCCGGACGCGAACCTGCTGGAACTGCCGCCCAATGAGGCGACCAGGTCCTCGGCTCCCCACATCAGCGCGGTGACGTTCGCGCAGCGTGCCAGCTCCGCGGCGTGCAGCACGCCCAGCGCCGTCTCGCACAGGGCCACCACCGAGTACTCCCCGAGGCCGACGGCGGCCGCCGCGTCCTCCGCCTTGGCCAGCATGATGGTGCGGTACCCGGACCGCCGGACGGCGTCCAGGTCCGGCGCGTGGTCGGCGGTGCCGGCCGCGTTGACCCGCACGATCGTCCGTTCGGGGTCCAGCGGGTTCTCGATGATGGCCGCCCGGGCCGCCGCACGGTCGCCCGGGGCAACGGCGTCCTCCAGGTCCAGAATCACCGCGTCGGCGCGTGCGGCCGCCTTGCCGTACCGGTCCGGGCGGTCCGCCGGACAAAACAGGATGGCCGGCCCCATGGCGAAGCCGGTCATCGGATTCCGTCCCCGGGCCGGCCGTCCCACAGTTCGGCGTCGGCCGTTTCCGAGCCCGCGATGGCGTGCGCGTGGCCGTCCTTGGTCCACATCAGGCAGCTGCGCGTCACCGTGGCGACCACGTCCCCGTGCTGGTTCCGGCCGGTATGGTGCATGTTCACCACGCCGGTGCCGGGCCGGGACCGGGACAGCCGCTTGTCGGTGACCACCGTCTCCGTGTACAGGGTGTCCCCGTGGTAGAGCGGGTGCGGGAACGTCACGTCGGTCATGCCCAGTTGAGCCACGATCGTGGACTGGGTGAGCTGGCCGACGGACTGGCCCACGACCGTGGCGAGGGTGAACATGGAATTCATCAGCCGCTGGCCGAACGGCTGCTCCGCCGCCCACGCCGCGTCCAGGTGCAGCGCCTGGTTGTTCATGGTGGCGGTGGTGAAGAAGACGTTGTCCGCCTCGGTGACAGTCCGGCCCGGCCGGTGCGCGTAGATGACATCCGCTTCGATCTCCTCGAAGTAGAGCCCGCGCTGGATGATCACTTTCTGCGCCCCGGCGGCTTCCGACGGCGTGGCCGCTGCCCCGGCATCAGTGTTCACCGGGCACCCGCCTGGTACTGGTCGACCCGGAGTTCGGTGCCGGTGGCGGCCACGACGTCCTGCACCTCGACGCCGGGGGCCGTCTCGCGCAGCACCAGTCCTTGCTCCGCGACGTCGATGACCGCCAGGTCGGTGATGATGGTGTCCACGCAGCCCCTGCCGGTGAGCGGCAGCGTGCATTCGGTCAAAATCTTGGGATTCCCGTCCCTGTCCACGTGTTCCATCATGACGATCAGCCGTTTGGCACCGAAGACCAGGTCCATGGCACCGCCCATGCCCTTGACCATCTTCCCGGGGATCATCCAGTTGGCCAGGTCTCCGGTCCGGGACACCTGCATGGCGCCGAGAACGGCCACGTCGACGTGCCCGCCCCGCACCATGCCGAAGGAAGCGGAGGAGTCGAAGATCGCCGCTCCCCGGTTGAGCGTCACGGTCTCCTTGCCCGCGTTGATCAGGTCCGGGTCGATGTTCTCCTCGGTCGGATACGGGCCGACACCGAGGATCCCGTTCTCCGAATGCAGGATGACTTCCACGCCGTCCGGGATGTAGTTCGGAATCAGGGTGGGCATGCCGATGCCCAGGTTCACGTATTGCCCGTTTTCCAGTTCCCGGGCCACCCGGGCGGCCAGTTCGTTGCGCGTCAGCGCCATGGCGTGCTCCTTACTTCCCGGTCGCGGTGTCTTGGCCGGCCAGCCGCACCGTGCGTTTTTCGATCCGCTTTTCCACTTCCGGCGCCACCACCACCCGCTGGACGAAGATGCCGGGGGTGTGGATTTGCTGGGGGTCCAGTTCGCCCGGTTCCACGAGTTCCTCGACCTCGGCGATCGTGATCCTGCCCGCCATGGCGCACAGCGGATTGAAATTCATGGCGGTCACGTGGAACACCAGGTTGCCCAGCCGGTCGCCCTTCCAGGCATGCACCAGTCCGAAGTCCGGCCGCAGGGACTCCTCCAGCACGTAGTCGGCCCCGCCGAAGCTGCGGACCTCCTTCGGTTCCGACGCCTTGGCCACCGCGCCGTCGGCGTCGTACTTGCGCGGCAGCCCGCCCTCGCTGACCTGGGTGCCGACCCCGGCGGCCGTATAGAACGCGGGAATCCCGGCACCGCCGGCCCGCAGCTTCTCCGCCAGCGTCCCCTGGGGGGTCAGCTCCACTTCCAGCTCGCCGGCCAGGAACTGCCGGGCGAACTCCTTGTTCTCGCCCACGTAGGAGCTGATGGTGCGCCGGATCCGCCCGTCGGCCAGCAGCACGCCCAGCCCCCAGTCGTCCACGCCGCAGTTGTTGCTGATGGTCTCCAGGTCGGTGGTGCCGGCGTCGTGCAGGGCCTGGATCAGCGCCACCGGAATGCCGCACAGGCCGAAGCCGCCCACGGCCAGCGAGGCGCCGTCGGGAATGTCCGCCACGGCCTCCGCGGCGGAAGCTACTACCTTGTCGATCACTGCGTCCTCCTTGGCCTGCGCGGTCCGTCAAAGCCCCAGTTCGCGGGCGATGAGCATCAGCTGCACTTCGGTGGTCCCTTCCCCGACCTCCAGGATCTTCGAGTCACGGTAGTGGCGCGCCACCCGGAATTCGTTGATGAAGCCGAAGCCGCCGAAAATCTGCGTGGCATCGCGGGCGTTGTCCATGGCGGCTTCGCCTGCCACCATCTTGGCAATCGCGGACTGCGTTTTGAAGTGTTGGCCGGCGAGCATCCGGGCGGCGGCGTCGTAATACGCCAGCCGCGCCGTGTGCGCGCGGGCCTGCATCCGGGCGATCTTGAACTGGATGGCCTGGAAGGAGCCGATGCTGGTGCCAAAGGCCTGGCGCTCCTTGGCGTAGCGCACCGCTTCGTCCACGCAGCCCTGCGCCGCGCCCGTGGCCAGCGCGGCGATGGCGATCCGGCCCTCGTCCAGGATTTGCAGGAAGTTGGCATAGCCCCGGCCGCGGCGGCCCAGCAGGTTCTCTTCCGGGACGCGGACATTGTCGAGGGTGAGCGGATGCGTGTCGGAGGCGTTCCAGCCCACCTTGTTGTAGGCCTTCTCGGCGGTGAAGCCCGGGGTGTCGGTGGGAACCAGGATGGTGGAAATCTCCTTCTTCAGCGAGCCGTCGTCGCGCTCCGAGGTTCCGGTGACCGCGGTGACGGTGACCAGCCGGGAGATGTCGGTGCCGGAGTTCGTGATGAATTCCTTGTGCCCGTTGACCACCCACTGCCCGTCCACGAGTTCGGCCCGGGTCTTCGTGCCGCCCGCGTCGGAGCCCGCCTCGGGTTCGGTCAGGCCGAAGCCGGCGAGCGCCTCGCCGCTGGCCAGCATGGGCAGCCACTGTTGCTTCTGGTCCTCGCTCCCGAAGCGGTAGATGGGCATGGCCCCCAGCGAGACCCCGGCCTCCAGGGTGATCGCCACCGATTGGTCCACCGCACCGAGTTCTTCCAGCGCCAGGGCGAGCGCGAAGTAATCGCCGCCCATGCCGCCGTACTCCTCGGGGAACGGGAGGCCGAACAGTCCCATCTCGCCCATCTGTGCCACCACTTTGTACGGGAAGCTGTGCTCCTCGTCGTGCTTGGCGGATACCGGGGCCACCACCTCGCGGGCAAATTCCCGCACGGTCTCCACCAGGTCCTGGTAGTCCTCGCTCAGTGAAAAGTCAGGCATGGTCATGCCCCTTTCTGTTCAGGTTCTTCGGGGACAGGATCCGCTGCCCGCACGACGGCGACGATCTGGCCGGCCTTGACCAGGTCGCCGGGTTTGAGGTTGATGCTGGCCTCGCCGGCGATCGCGGCGCTCAGCTGGTGTTCCATCTTCATGGCTTCCACCGTCAACAGCGGCTGGCCGGCCACCACCCGCTCGCCGTTGGCCACCGCCACGGACGTCACCGTCCCGGGCATCGGCGACCGCACCTCGGGTGATGCCTCCCCCTCGGCCTGGCGGACCCCCGCGAGGGCATCGGCGAGCCGCCGCTCCCGGCCGCGGACGGTCACCCGGGCCGACCAGCCGGCGTCGCCCAGCCAGATCGTGCCGTCTGCGCCGAACGCGTGGCGCAGCGGCCGGCGGAGTCCGTCGACCTCCGCCGCGTGCCCGGCCCGGTCGAGCACGACGGCGTAGCTGCCGCCGCCGGCCGTCACCACGGCGCCGGCGGGCCCGCCGGCGGCCGCGTCCCCCGTCCAGGCCACCGTCACCTCGCGGTGCTCTCCGCCGAGGTCGAAGCTGACGGTGCCCGGGCGCGGCCCGCTCAGCCGCCAGCCCTCGCTCCGCCAGGCGGACCCCACCCCGCCGGCCGCACATGCCTGGGCCCGCGCGTCCTGTTGTCGGAGCAGCCAGTCCACGGCGGCCACGGACAGTTCGGCGTCACCGGGCCGGCGGAACTGCTGGTGTTCGATCTTCCGGTCGATCAGCGTGGTGTCCAGCCGCCCGGCCCGCACGTCCTCGTCGGCCAGCAGGCTGCGGAGGTGCTCGATGTTGGTATGGATGCCGAGCACCATGGTGTCGGCGAGCGCACCGTCCAGCCGTGCCAGGGCCTGCTGCCGGTCCTCGCCCCAGGCGACCACCTTGGACAGCAGCGGGTCGTAGTCGGAGGGGATGACCAGTCCGGGCAGCAGCGAACTGTCCACCCGGAGGCCCTCCCCGGCGGCTTCCTCTAGGGCCAGCACCGTGCCCGCCGAGGGCAGGAACTGCTGCGAGGGATCCTCCGCGTAGACGCGCGCCTCCACCGCGTGTCCCGTCAGCACGACGTCGGACTGCGCCGGCGTGAGCACCTCACCGGCGGCGATTCGCACCTGCCACTCCACCAGGTCCAGGCCGGTCACCAGCTCGGTGACCGGGTGTTCCACCTGCAGCCGGGTGTTCATCTCCATAAAGAAAAACTCGTCTGGGGCGTCGTCGGAGACCAGGAACTCCACCGTTCCGGCCCCGGTGTAGTCCACCGAGCGGGCGGCGTTGCAGGCCGCCTCGCCGATCCTGTCGCGGGTGGCAGCGTCGAGCAGCGACGACGGAGCCTCCTCGATGACTTTCTGGTGCCGGCGCTGCAGCGAGCATTCGCGCTCCCCGAGGTGGATGGCGTTGCCGTGCCGGTCGCACAGCACCTGCACCTCGATGTGCCGCGGCCGGGCGATCAGCCGCTCGAGGAAGAGCGTGTCGTCGCCGAAGGCGGAGGCGGCTACCCGGCGCCCGGCGGCGAGCGCGGCGCGCAGTTCCTCGGGCCGTTGCACGGCCATCATCCCCTTGCCGCCGCCGCCGGCCGACGGCTTGATCAACAGCGGATAGCCGACCTCTTCGGCGGCCCGGACCAGCCCGTCGTCGTCCAGCCCCGGTTCCGCGATCCCGGGAATGACCGGGACCCCATGCGATGCCACGTGGTTCTTGGAGCGGATCTTGTCCCCCATGATCCCGATCGCCCCCACGTTGGGTCCGATGAACACGATGCCGGCGGCCTCCAGCGCCTGGGCGAACGCCACGTTCTCGCTGAGGAAGCCGTAGCCGGGGTGGACGGCCTCGGCGCCCGTGGCCTTGCAGGCTTCGATCACCGCGTCGATGCGCAGATAGCTCTCGGCGGCCGGGGCGGGCCCGATCCGCACCGCGATGTCGGCCTCGCGCACGTGGCGGGCCCCGGCGTCGGCGTCCGAATAGACGGCCGCGGCCCGGATGCCCATGGCGCGCAGCGTGCGGATGACCCGGCAGGCGATTTCGCCGCGGTTGGCAACCAGGACGGTTTCAAACACTCTGATCACATCCTGAACAGGCCGAAGGAAGTCTCGGGCAAGGGACTGTTGGCGCAGACGTCGAGGGCGAGGCCGAGCACGGTCCGGGTCTGCGCCGGGTCGATGATCCCGTCGTCCCAAAGCCGGGCGGTGGAGTAGTACGGGTTGCCCTGCGCTTCGTACTGCTCCCGGATGGGGGCCTTGAACGCCTCCTCGGCCTCGGCGCTCCACTCCTCCCCCCGGGCTTCCAACTGGTCCCGTTTGACGGTGGCAAGGACCGAGGATGCCTGGTTGCCGCCCATCACCGAGATGCGCGCGGCCGGCCACATCCAGAGGAAGCGCGGCGAGTACGCGCGGCCGCACATGGAATAGTTGCCGGCGCCGAAGGACCCGCCGATCACCACGGTCAGCTTCGGCACCCGGGCGGTCGCGACGGCGGTCACCATCTTGGCGCCGTGCTTGGCGATGCCGCCGGCCTCGTAGTCGCGGCCCACCATGAAGCCGGAGAGGTTCTGCAGGAAAACCAGCGGGATGCCGCGCTGGTCGCAGAGTTCAATGAAGTGCGCGCCCTTGAGGGCAGATTCGGAAAAGAGCACGCCGTTGTTCGCCACGATGCCCACCTGATGCCCGTGGAGCCGGGCGAACCCGGTGACCAGCGTGGTGCCGTACTCCCGCTTGAACTCGTGGAAGCGGCTGCCGTCCACCAGCCGGGCAATGACCTCGCGGACGTCGTAGGCGGCGTTGACGTCCACCGGAACGGCTCCGTAGATTTCCTGCGGGTCTGCCGCCGGGGCCTCCACGGGCGCCGTCTCCCAAGCCGGCGCCCGGCACGGGAGCGTGGCCACGATGTCGCGGACAATCTCCAGCGCGTGCACATCGTTCTCGGCCAGGTGGTCGGTCACCCCCGAGGTCCGCGCATGCAGCTCGCCGCCGCCGAGTTCCTCCGCGGTGACAACTTCGCCGATGGCCGCCTTCACCAGCGGCGGGCCGCCCAGGAAGATGGTGCCCTGGCCGCGGACGATCACGGTTTCGTCGCTCATCGCCGGAACGTAGGCGCCGCCGGCCGTGCAGGAACCGAGCACCGCGGCGATCTGCGGGATTTTAGCCGCCGACATCCGGGCCTGGTTGTAGAAGATTCGGCCGAAGTGCTCGCGGTCCGGGAAGACATCGTCCTGCTTGGGCAGGAACGCGCCGCCGGAGTCCACCAGGTAGATGCACGGCAGGTTGTTCTCCAGCGCCACCTCCTGGGCGCGCAGGTGTTTCTTGACCGTCATCGGATAGTAGGTCCCGCCCTTGACGGTCGCATCGTTGCAGACCACCAGCACGTGGCGGCCGTGCACCAGGCCGATGCCGGCGATCATCCCCGCCCCAGGCGAATCGCCGTCGTACATTCCCTCGGCGGCCAGCGGCGCGATCTCCAGGAACGGGCTGCCCTCGTCCAGCAGCGTGTCGACCCTGTCCCGCGGCAACAGCTTGCCCCGTTCCAGGTGGCGCCGGCGCGAGCTCTCCGGCCCGCCCGCCGCCACCGACGCCAGGCGGGCGTGCAGGTCGGCAGCCAGCCGGCGCTGCTGCTCGTCGTTGGCCCGGAAGCTGTCACTGGTAGTGTCCACCCGGGAAGCCAGTGTCTCCATCGACACCTTCCTGGCCGAAGCCGTCGCGCGTCCGGCCCGCCGCCCGCTCCGGGCAGCTGGCCTGCAGGACGCATTTTGGTTAGTCTGTACTAACTGAAATCAGGCTAGTGGCCGTTAAGTGTCTTGTCCAGCACTTATTCAGCACCTTCTCGAGGGAACCGATCCATGCCCACAGCACCGCATGCCGCCGGGACGCGCCAGACCGGCCGCAGCCTGGCCAAGGCCACCCGCAGGGCCGCACTGCTGGACGCCGCCGCCCGCCTCTTCGCCGAGCGCGGCTTCAACGGCGTCTCCATCGAAGACCTCGGCTCGGCGGCCGGCGTCAGCGGGCCGGCCGTCTACCGGCATTTCGAGAGCAAACATGCGGTGCTGGCGGCGCTGCTCACGGGCGTCAGCCAGGACCTGCTCGACGGCGGCCAGGACGTGGCGGCCGGCCAGCAGGATGCCGAGGAGGCGCTCCGCGGCCTGGTCGCCTTCCACGTGGACTTTGCCTTGAAGCATCCCGACGTCATCCGGGTCCATGACAGGGACCTGGACAGCCTGCCCGCCGAGGATTCGGCGCTGGTCCGGACGCTGCAGCGCACCTATGTGGAGGTGTGGGTTTCCGTGCTGGCGCGGCTGCTGCCGGAGGCGGACGCGGCGCAGTTGCGGGTCCGCGCACACGCGGTCTTCGGACTGATCAACTCCACGCCGCATTCGACCCACCGGAGCCGGCAGCCGCGGGAAGCCTGGCGCCGCAATCTGCTGGAACAAATGGCTTGGGCCGCGTTGAAAGCCGAGTAGGGTGTATCAGACACCAACTAGCCGAAAGGTCTGCTGTGATTGAGCTTCGTCCTGTAGAACCTGCCGACCTCGACGAGTTCTTCGAGTACCAGCAGGATCCCGACGCCAACCATATGGCGGCATTTGCCGCCCGGAATCCGTCTGACCGCGGCGTGTTTAATCTTCACTGGCAGAGCCTGCTCGACGACGAGTCCATCACCGTGCGCACCGTCACCGTCGACGGAGAGGTGGTGGGCAGCGTGCTGGCCTACCCCAACGAGGGGTACCCGGAACTGAGCTACTGGACGGCGAAGTCGCAGTGGGGCAAGGGCGTCACCACCGCGGCCGTCGAGGCCTTCCTGCGGGAATTTTCCGCGCGTCCCATCCGGGCGCGGGTGGTCAAGGACAACCTTGGCTCGGTCAAGGTCCTGCACAAGCTCGGCTTCCGGACCGTCGGCGAGGCCCAGGGCTTCGCCAACGCCCGCGGCGCCGTGGTCACCGAGGAGATCCTCGAACTGGCCTGACGCGCCTCCCCACCGGGATCACGCCATGGCCAGCACCATGGCCGGGCTGATCACACCATGGCCAGCACCATGGCCGGGTCCGACAGGATGGTGCCGATGTCGGCGAGGAAGCGCCCCGCCTGCTCCCCGTCCACCACGCGGTGGTCGAAGGACAGGCTGAGCGTCACCACATCGCGCAGCGCCACCTCACCCCGGTATTCCCACGGCTGCCGGCGCACCGCGCCGAGGGCCAGGATGGCCGACTCCCCCGGGTTCAGGATCGGCGTTCCGGCGTCGATGCCGAACACCCCGATGTTGGTGATGGAGATGGTCCCCCCGCGCAGTTCGGCCGGGGCGGTGCTGCCGGCGCGTGCCGTCTCGGTCAACTCCCCCAGGGCCTCGGCCAGCCTGTGCAGGTCCATCCGGTGCGCGTCCTTGATGTTCGGCACCGTCAGCCCGCGCGGGGTCGCCGCGGCGATGCCCAGATTCACGTAGTTCTGCCGCACGATCTCGCCGGCGTCCCCGTCCCAGCGGGAGTTCAGCTCGGGGCGGCGCTCCAGCGCCAGGCACAGGGCTTTGGCGGTAATGGTCAGCGGCGTGAGTTTCAGCCCGGCGAACGCCTTGCCCGCCTTGAGCCGCCGGATCAATTCCATGCTCTCCGTCGCGTCGACGGTGAGGAACGAGGACGCATGCGGGGCGGTGAAGGCACTGGCCACCATGGCGGCGGCGGTGTGCTTCCGGACGCCCTTGACCGGGGTCCGCGTCTCGGCCTCCGCGGCGCCGCCGAGCCAGCCGCCGGCCGTCCCGGACACGGCGCCCCGGGCCGCGACGGCCGGGGCCGCTGCGGCCGCCTCGTGGAAGGCCAGGACGTCGTCGCGGGTGATCAGGCCCCGTTCGCCGGTCCCGGCCACCCGTGCGAGCTCGACGCCGAGGTCCTTCGCCAGCTTCCGGACCGGCGGGGTGGAGCGTGGCCGCTCCGGGATCTTCCCGGACGGTTCGGCCGCGGCCTCGCCGGGCGCCCCGGCCGGCCGGGCGGCAACCGCACCATTCGCGGCTCCGGCGGGCTCCGTGTCCGGTGCGCGCCCGGCCAGGGTCGCCGGGTAGGCGGCCGGCACCGCCGCGGTGGCCGGCGCCCCTCCGGTCTTGCGCGGGCGCCGGGCCGGCCGCCCGTTCCCTTCGGCGGCAGCACCGTACCCCACCAGGTTCGCCTCGCGGCGCGGCTCCGGCGGCCTTCCCGCGGCCTTCGCGCCGTCGTCGCTCTGCCCCGCCTCTTCCACCTCGATGGAGACGATCGGCTCCCCCACGCTGACCGTGGTGCCGGGTACCTCATGCAGGGTCCGGACCACCCCGGCGAACGGCGAGGGCAGCTCGACCACGGCCTTGGCGGTTTCCACCTCGCCCAGGATCTGGTTGAGCTGGACCGCGTCGCCCTCCGCCACGCTCCAGCTGACGATCTCCGACTCGGTGAGCCCCTCGCCCAGGTCCGGCAGCTTGAATACCTTGATCCCCACGGCTTCAGTCCTCCAGTCCGGTCAGCGAGTTGGGCCTGCCGAGCGCCCGGTCCACCCCGTCCAGGATGCGGTCCAGGTCCGGGAGGTGATGCCGCTCCAGCTTGGCCGGAGGGTAGGGAATGTCCATCCCGGCGATCCGCACGGGAGCGTGTTCCAGATGATAGAAGCAGCGCTCGGTCAGGCTGGCCGCGATCTCCGCGCCGAGCCCGCCGGTCCGGGCCGCCTCGTGCGTGATCACCAGGCGGCCCGTCTTGCGCACCGAGGCCTCCACGGTGGGAAAGTCCAGCGGCGACAGCGAGCGCAGGTCGATGACTTCCACCGACACGCCGTCGTCCTCGGCGGCCTGGGCCGCCTCCCGCGCCGTCTGGACCAGCGCGCCGTACGCCACCAGGGTCACGTCGGACCCGGGCACCTCCACCCGGGCGCTGCCCATCGGCAGCGCGGAGCCCAACGCATTCTCGTCCACTTCGCCCTTGGTGTGGTACCGCCGCTTCGGCTCGAAGTAGACCACCGGATCGTCGGCGGCGATGGCCTGCTGGATCATCGTGCAGGCGTCCTGCGGGTTGGACACTGCCACCACCCGCAGCCCGGAGGTGTGGGTGAAATACGCCTCCGGGGATTCGGAGTGGTGTTCGGCCGCGCCGATGCCACCGCCGAAGGGCACCCGGATGGTCAGCGGCATCTTGACCCGGCCGCGGGTGCGGTAGTGCAGCTTGGCTACCTGGCTGACAATCTGGTCGAACGCCGGGTAGATGAAGCCGTCGAACTGGATTTCGCAGACCGGCCGGTAGCCCCGGTAGGCCATCCCGACGGCGGTGCCCAGGATCGCGGACTCGGCCAGCGGGGCGTCGATCACCCGGTGGGAGCCGAAGTCTTTTTGCAGTTCGTCGGTGATGCGGAACACCCCGCCCAATGCTCCGATGTCCTCGCCGATGATCACCACCCTGGGGTCGTTCTCCAGGGCCTTGCGCAGCCCGGTGTTGATGGCGCGTCCAAACGTCATGGTGGTCATCAGCGGCCTCCCTCGGCAGCGTCGAACGAATCAAGATAGCGCTCGTAGTGCGCGCGTTGTTCCGCCAGCACGGGGTGCGGCGCCACGTAGACGTTCTCGAACAGCTCCAAGTCCGCAGGGTCGGCCATACCCGTGCAGCCGGCCCGCATCTCGGCCGCGGCCCGGTCGGCGGCGTCCCGGACGCGCTGTTGCAGGCCCTCGTCCAACAGGCCCTCGGCCGCCAGATGGGCGGCCAGCCGGTCGATCGGATCCCGGCTCTTCCAGTCCTCCAGCTCGTTCGCGTCGCGGTAGCGGGTGGGATCGTCCGCCGTCGTGTGCGGTCCCATCCGGTAGGTGACCGCTTCGATGAAGGACGGGCCGCCGCCGCTGCGCGCGTGCTCCAACGCCCGGCGGGTCACCGCCAGGCAGGCCAGGACATCGTTGCCGTCCACCCGGTAGCTGGGAATGCCGAAACCGGGCGCCCGGTCGGAGAGTTTGCCCTGGGCCTGCAGCGACACCGGTTCGGAGATCGCCCACTGGTTGTTCTGGCAGAAGAAGATCACCGGTGCCTGGAAGCTGGCGGCAAACACCATGGCCTCGTTCACGTCGCCTTGGCTGGTGGCGCCGTCGCCGAAATACGTCACCGCCACGGCGTCGTCGCCGTCGAACTTGACCGCCATGGCATAGCCGGTGGCGTGCAGCGTTTGGGCGCCGATGATGACCTGCGGGGTGGCCATGTTGATCTCGTAGGGGTCCCAGCCGGAGGGCCTGTTGCCGCGCCAGACGCGGATCATATCGGTCAGGTCCACGCCGCGGCAGTACGCGACGCCGTTTTCCCGGTAGCTGGAGAAGACGAAGTCGTCCTTCCGCAGGGCGCGGCCGGAACCGATCTGGGCCGCTTCCTGCCCCAGCAGCGGCGGCCACAAGGCGAGCTCCCCCTGCCGCTGCAAGGCGGTGGCTTCCTGGTCCAGGCGGCGGACCACCACCATGTCCTGGTAGAGGCCGGCGAGTCGGTCGCCGTCGATATCCTCCAGCCAGGGGTCGAACTCCCCGCTGGGGGCCCGCGTGCCGTCCGGCGCGAGCAGTTGGATGTAGCTTTCCTGGTGATGCGGACCGGCCGGGTCCGTGCCTGGTAAGGACACTTGCGACACTCCCTTTGCGTCTTCAGGGCCGGGAAGGTCTTGTGGACCTCCCGGCGCCGGACAGCCCCGCCTGCACCTTTGCCCGCGGTTGATTGTGACACTACTCACATCCCGCAAGTAGCGCAATGATCCGGACAAAAACTGAGCAGATTGCCCTGTCGGGGCCGGGCAGGCCGTGCTAGTCTGCGCATTATGCGGAATCTGGACGGCACCGACCTGCGGTTACTGGGAGCCCTGACGCAGGATCCGCGCCGGACCGTCGTGGCCCTGGCGCAGATCCTGGGCCTGTCCCGCAACACGGTGCAGGCGCGCATGGCCCGGCTGGAAAAGGACCAGGTATTCCTTTCCTTCGACCGGCGGATCAATCCCGCCGCCGTGGGCTACCCGCTGGCGGCCTTCATCCACATCCACGTGCACCAGCCGAAACTGCAACAGATCACCGACGAGTTGGCCCGCATTCCGGAGGTACTCGAAGCGATCGGCATCACGGGCCAGGCGGACATTCTGGCCCGCGTCGTCTCCGAGGGCGCCGAGGACCTGTTCCGCGTCAACGGCAAGATCCTGGCGATCGACGGCGTGGAGCGGACCGACACGTCGCTGGCCATGCACGAACTGATCCCGTTCCGGATCGAACCGCTGCTCTCCCGCGGGGCCCGGGCAACCGGCTAGCGCCAAGCGACCCGCACGGCTGCGGGCCCGGCAATCGGCCGCCGGGCCCGCAGTGTCATCTGTGGCGGCGCGTTGCAGCAGGCGCGCGCCGCCGTCGTCGTCTCAGTGAACCGTGGCCTTCTCCGCTCCGACGCCGGTGAGCGAGCGGACCTCCATTTCGGCCTGCTTGGACGCGTCCTCGCGGTTCTTGTCCAGCACGGTTCCCAGCCAGCCCAGGAAGAAAGCGAGCGGGATGGAGACGATGCCCGGGTTGTTCAGGCCGAAGATGGCGAAGTCCGCGCCGGGGATCATCGACGTCTCCTTTCCGGAGACCACCGGGGAGAACGCGATCAGGACGATGGCCGCGCCCAGGCCGCCGTACATGCTCCACACCGCACCCTGGGTGGTGAAGCGCTTCCAGAACAGCGAGTAGACGATGGTGGGCAGGTTGGCCGAGGCCGCCACCGCGAACGCCAGGGCCACGAGGAAGGCCACGTTCTGGCCCTGCGCGCCGATGCCGCCGAGGATGGAGACGACGCCGATGACCACCACGGTGCGGCGGGCCACCTTGACCTCGCCTGCCGAGTCGACCTGTCCCTTGCGCACCACGTTCGCGTAGATATCGTGCGCGAAGGAGGCGGCCGCGGTGATGGTCAGGCCGGCCACCACCGCCAGGATGGTGGCGAAGGCGACCGCGGAGATCAGCCCCAGCAGCACCGGGCCGCCGAGCGCGAAGGCCAGCAACGGCGCGGCGGAGTTGACCCCGCCCGGAGCGCTCTTGATGGCTTCCGGGCCGATCAGGGCCGCGGCGCCGTAGCCCAGCACCAGGGTGAACAGGTAGAACGCGCCGATCAGCCAGATGGCCCAGACCACGGACCGGCGGGCCTCCTTGGCCGTGGGCACGGTGTAAAAGCGCATCAGCACGTGCGGCAGGGCCGCGGTGCCCAGCACCAGGGCAAGCGCCAGCGAGATGAAGTCCAGCTTGGACGCCTCCGAGACCCCGTACTGCAGGCCCGGATTGAGCAGCTCGGGGTTGCCGGCGGTATCCACCGCGGCACCCAGCAGCTCGGACAGGTTGAAGCCGTGCAGTGCCAGCACCCAGACGGTCATGATGAACGCGCCGGCGATCAGCAGGCAGGCCTTGATGATCTGGACCCAGGTGGTGCCCTTCATGCCGCCGATCAGGACGTAGAGGATCATCAGCGCGCCGACGACGGTGATCACCAGGGACTGTCCCAGCTTGGAGTCGATGCCGATCAGCAGCGAGACAAGGCCGCCGGCGCCGGCCATCTGGGCCAGCAGGTAGAAGAAACACACCGCCAGCGTGGTGATGGCCGCGGCGATCCGCACCGGGCGCTGCCGCAGCCGGAAGGAGAGCACATCTGCCATGGTGAACTTGCCGGTGTTGCGCAGCAGTTCGGCCACCAGCAGCAGGGCCACCAGCCACGCCACCAGGAATCCGATCGAGTACAGGAAACCGTCGTAGCCGTTGATCGCGATCGCGCCGCAGATGCCCAGGAACGATGCGGCCGACAGGTAGTCGCCGGCAATGGCGGTGCCGTTCTGGCCGCCGCTGAAGGACCGGCCCGCCGCGTAGTAATCGGCGGCGGTCTTGTTATTCCGGCTGGCCCGCAGCACCACCACGAGCGTCACGCCGACGAACAGCGCGAAGATCAGGATGTTGATCCAGGTGGAATCCTTAATGTCGTCCGCCGTGACGGCCAGCGGGATGGTGACGGAGTGGTTCATTTGGTGTCCTCCGGTAGGCCGACACCCTCGTCCTCGAGGCTGCGGCGGATGTCAGTGGCGATCGGGTCCAGCTTCCTGTTGGCGTAGCGGACGTACCAGGTGGTGATGGCGAAGGTGCTCACGAATTGCAGCAGGCCCAGGACCAGGCCGACGTTGATGTTGCCCCACAGCTTGGTGGACATAAAGTCGTGCGCGTAGTCGGCCAGGAGCACGTAGGCGAAGTACCACAGCAGGAAGGCCACTGCCATCGGGAACACGAACGAGCGGTGGCGCCTGCGCAGCTCGGTGAATTCCGGACTGCCTTGGACCTCTCGGAAGTCCACGGCCGCGGCGGTTCCGGCGTCCGGGTGAGGGTTGTTGCCCATCTTTTCCTCCTCTTCGGGCACACGCGTGGCGTGTGTGACTGCGATCACTCTGCTAGCTGGCGGGGCCGGTGGCCAGCGGCCGGGCGGGTCGGGTCGCCCAACGGCTCTCCGGCTGCGGTGAACGGCACCTCCGTGCGCCGAGCTGCAATCGGCCCGGCCGTCCGGCGGCTAGGCTGGAGGGCATGCTCAGCCCGGCCGTGGACATCGCGCTCATCGCCGCCCTGGCCGCGGCGGCGGTGGCGGTGATCGCGCTGGTGGGCTTTAAACTGACCCGGTCCTATCGGGACCTTGGCTCCGAGGCCGACCGCGCAACCTACGCCACGCTGCATACCGCCGGGCTTGCCGGCCAGTACCTGCGCGCCGGACTGACGCCGGCCGGCGCCGGCAAGGCGAGCAAGCACCTGCGCGGCCTGTTGGGCTCCGAGGTGCTGGTGTTGACCGGGTTGGACGATGTGCTCGGCTGGGACGGCGCCGGCCAGCCGCCGGAGTCGGCCCTGCGCCTGGCCGGCAAGACCATCGGATCGGGCCGCACCCAGGTCTTCCGCGGCGACCAGTTGCTGCCGGAGGGCCGGGTCCCGCGGGGGGCCGCCGCCCGGAACGGCGGCCCGACGGAAGCGGTCTTCGCCCCGATCCGGGTGCAGGACCGGGTGGTCGGCACCGTCGGCGCCTACACCGGACACGTCGCCGCGTCGCTCGTGCGGGCCACCAACGAGGTCGCGGCCTGGGTGGCCACGCAGATCGAACTGGCCGAACTGGACACCTCGCGGACGTTGCTGATGGAGGCCGAGGTGCGCGCGCTCCGGGCCCAGATCAGCCCGCACTTCATCTACAACGCCCTGAACGCCATCGCCTCCTACATCCTCACCGACCCGGCGCGGGCACGGGAGCTGGTGATCGAGTTCGCCGACTTCACCCGCTACTCCTTCCGGCGGCACGGAGACTTCACCACCCTGGCGGAGGAACTGAAATCGATCGACCGCTACCTGCTGCTGGAACGGGCCCGGTTCGGCGACCGGCTCAGGGTCAGCCTGCAGATCGGCCCCGAAGTCCTCAGCACCGTCATCCCGTTCCTCTCCCTGCAGCCCTTGGTGGAGAACGCGGTGCGCCACGGGATCGAAGCCAAGGAAGGGCCGGGGCAGATCACCATCACCGCCCACGACGCCGGCGCGTACGCCGTGGTGACCATTGAAGACGACGGCGTGGGCATGGATCCGGAGCGGCTGCGCACCGTGCTGGCCGGCCGCGCCGAAGGCGACCATGTGGGTTTGCGCAACGTGGACGTGAGGCTGCGGCAGGTTTACGGCGACGAACACGGCCTGGTGGTCGACACGGCGCCCGGTGCCGGCACGCTGGTCACGCTGCGGCTACCCAAGTCTCAGCCCGGGAACCTGGTGGACTGAAGCGGCCGGCGCGGAGCTACACCCCGGGGCCTAATAGACTGTGGGCCATGGTCAATGTGGTTGTCGCCGATGACGAAGCCCCCGCCGTCGAGGCCCTGGCGTACCTGCTCGCCCGGGATTCCCGGATCGGGGAGGTCCACAAGGCCACCAGCGGCGCCGAAGCGCTGCGTGCCCTGGAGCGCCACGACGTGGACGCGCTCTTTCTGGACATCCACATGCCGGCCCTGACCGGGCTGGACATCGCCAAGGTTATTTCCCGCTTCAGCCGCCCGCCCGCCGTCGTTTTCGTGACCGCCGATGAGGACAAGGCGCTGCAGGCCTTCGAGCTGGCCGCCGTGGACTACCTGCTCAAGCCGGTGCGGGCAGACCGGCTGGCGGAATCCGTGCGCCGGATCTGCGAACTGATGGAAGACGGCGGCGCGGCCAAGCCGGAAGTCGTCACCGTTGACCAGGGCGGCATTACCAAGATGATCCGGCGCGACGAGATCCAGTACGTGCAGGCCCAGGGCGATTACGCCCGGCTGCACACGGCCGACGCCAGCTACCTGATCCGGGTGCCGCTCAACGACCTGGAGCGCCAGTGGGCGGACGCCGGCTACCTCCGGATCCACCGGTCCTACCTGGTGGCGATGGACCAAATCCAGCAGATGCGCACCAGCGCCGGGAGGGCCAGCCTCCTGGTCGGCGGTGCGGAACTGCCCGTCAGCCGGCGTCATCTGCCCGCCGTCCGCGACAGGCTGGAGGCCACGCGGGTGAGGCCGCGCGGATGAGCAGCGGTCCCGGCCGCGGCGAGGTTCCCCTTGGCGACGACGGCGGCGTCCCGCTGCCCGGCGGCGCCCCGCTGCCCGACGGCGATGCACAGGTTCCGTCGGCCGGTTTCCGGCAGCGCATCCGCGTCACCGCGCCGCGTTCGGCCGCGCCCCGGCCGGCGGGCGGCTACACCTTCTCCCGCGAGGTGGCCGAGCAGTCCGAGGTCGGCGAGCTCTTCGTGCGGTCCCTGGTCCGTTCCCAATTGCGCCTGGCCGTCGTGGTGGCGGCCGGTTTCGGGCTGATCCTGCTGGGCATGGCCGTGCTGATCGCGCTGGTACCGCTCACGGGCACGCTGACCGTGTTCACCGTCCCGCTCCCCTGGCTGCTGCTGGGCATCGGGATCTACCCGATCATCCTGGCGTGCGCCGCGCTCTACAACCGGGCGGCCGCCCGCAACGAGCGCCGCTTCCGCGAGTTGACGGCCGACCGGGTTGACCCGGGGACGAAGCAGTGAACTCGGCCGCCGGGCTGGCGGCGGTGGCCGCGGTCTGCGCCGCCACCGTGCTGATCGGCATCTACGGGCTGCGGATTTCGCGCACCACCGGTGATTTCTACGTCGCCTCGCGGACGGTCAAGCCGTGGTGGAATGCGTCGGCCATCGGCGGCGAATACCTCTCGGCCGCAAGCTTTTTGGGCGTGGCAGGGCTGATCCTGGTCTCGGGCATCGACGCGCTCTGGTTCCCCGTCGGATACACCGCCGGCTATCTGATGCTTTTGCTGTTCGTGGCCGCCCCGCTGCGCCGCTCCGGCGCGTACACGATTCCCGACTTCGCCGCGGCACGGCTCGATTCCACCGCCGCCCGCCGCGTCACCAGCCTGCTGGTGATAGCGGTCGGCTGGCTGTACATCGTGCCGCAACTGCACGGGGCCGCCCTGACCGTGCGCATCGCCACGGGCCTGCCGGGCTGGGCAGGCGCCCTCGCCGTCGTCGTCGTGGTGGTGCTGTCCGTGGTCACCGGCGGCATGCGCTCCATCACCTTCGTGCAGGCCTTCCAGTATTGGCTGAAACTCACGGCTCTGGCCGTCCCGGTGGTGTTCATCCTGCTGGTCCTCGCCGGTTCGGGCCAGTCGGCCACCGGCGGCGGCGCGGCCTTCGACCCGTCGCTGGATGTCGTCGGCGATGCATCGCTGTACCGGAATATCTCGCTGATCGTTGCCCTGCTTTTCGGCACGCTGGGGCTGCCGCACGTGCTGGTGCGTTTCTACACCAATCCCGACGGTGCCGCCGCCCGCCGCACCACGCAACTGGTGCTGGGGCTGCTGGCGCTGTTCTACCTCTTCCCCACCATCTATGGCATCCTCGGCCGGCTGCACACGCCGCGGCTGGCCGGCGGCAGCCAGTCCGACGCCACGGTGCTGTTGCTGCCGGGGCGGATTGTGGACGGCCTGGCCGGCGACCTCTTGAGCGCGTGCGTGGTGGCGGGCGCGTTCGCGGCGTTCCTCTCCACCACCTCCGGGCTGGTGGTGTCCCTGGCCGGGGTGGTCAGCCAGGACCTGTTCCGCGGCAGCGTCAGGGGCTTCCGGCTGGCCGCCGTGCTGTCGGCCATCGTGCCGCTGGGCATCGCCCTGGGCACCGAATCGCTGGCCCTGGCCGGCAGCGTGGGCACGGTCTTCGCGTTCACCGCCTCGACCATTTGCCCGCTCTTGCTGCTGGGCATCTGGTGGCGCGGCCTCACGGATGCCGGCGCGATTGCCGGCATGGTGTCGGGGGCGGTGCTCTGCGGCGGTTCATTGCTGGCGGCTGCCGTGGCGGGACCGAAACTGGGCGCCTGGGCCGAGCCGCTGGGACAGCCGGCGGCCTGGACGGTTCCGGCGGCGTTCCTGGTGACCGTGGCCGTTTCCCGGGCGACGGCTTCGCGCAGGCCGGCCACCACTGCCCGGGTCATGGCACGGCTGCACACCCCGGAGCGGGCGGACAGGCCGGAGCCGGTCGGCTGGCCCGGTCCCGGGGACTGAACAAGGTCCGGCCCGTCAGTCGATCGCGGCCATCAACTCGACGACGCGGTCCAGGAACGCGTCCACCTGGTTTTCCTCGTAGCCGTCTTTGCCCTTGGCCTCGCGGAACACGGCCCTGCGGACCACGTCGACGCTCATCGGCTGGTCGTGCTCGAAATAGCCCAGCAGTTCCACGCACAGCGCGTCGACGTCCTCCACGTTGTAGCTGACGGCGTTCCGCTTCGCCGGCCGGCGGAAGCGTTCGCCCGGGGCGCGGTGCAGGCGGGCGCGCAGCATCGCCGACACGCGGCCGATCTGGGTCAGCCAGGCCTGTTCGCCGTCCCGCCGGATCAGCGCGTCGCGCTCCCGCTGGGCGAAGACGTCCTCCAGCCGGTCCAGCGCGGCGTCGACGGCCCGCGGGTCGTAACCGCCCTTGGCCGGATCGAACGTCATGGCCCGGACATCGCGGCTGGTGATGGGAGCGTCGTCGGGCTCGGGGTTGTTGTAGTACTCCCGCGCCCGGCCCAGGAAGTCGTCCACCTGGCGTGCGTTGTAGCCGAAGTTCCGCCGGTCCACGTGGTCGAACGGGGCACTGCCCTTGCCGGCATCAATGGTTCGTCGCGCCATGGTGTCCTGTGGTTCCTGTTCCTTCAATACGTTCCGCTTGTCTACGGTGCCCAGTCTATGCGGGCCGCCGCGTGGCCCCGGGTAACCGCGGCCGCGCGCCTACACGGCCCCCGGGGCCAGCAACGATGCGAGCACGAAAGCCACCGGGGCCGCGAACACGATGGAATCCAGCCGGTCCATCACCCCGCCGTGGCCCGGCAGGAAGTTGCTCATGTCCTTGATGCCAAGTTCCCTCTTGACCATCGATTCGGCCAGGTCGCCCACGGTGGAGGCGGCCACGGTGGCCACGGCCAGGACGAGCCCGAACCACCACTGCAGGTCCAGCACCAGCACCGAGCACAGGACGCCGACCAGGACGGCTCCGCCGACCGAACCGGCAAACCCTTCCCACGACTTCTTGGGGCTGATCTTCGGCGCCATCGGGTGCTTCCCGAAGAACACCCCGATGAGGTACCCGAAGGTGTCGTTGGAGACCACCAGCAGCAGCATGGTGGCCACCTTCAGGGCGCCGGACTCCTCCAGCAGCAACAGCAGCGAGAAGCTGATGAAAAAGGGTACCCAGCAGAGGATGAAGGTACCGCTGAGCACGCTGTTGACCGCGCCGTCGGTACTGTCCAGGCACTTCCAGACCATCAGGGCGACGCAGGAGGCGACCAGGGCGAAGGCGAGCCCCTCCGGCCCGCCGTAATAGGCGGCCGCGGGCATCGCGAGGGCGCCCGCGAACAGCGGCGGCAGCGGCACCTTGATGTTCTTGACCGTCAGGGCGCGGGAAACCTCCCACACGCCCACCGCCGAGAACCCGGCCACCAGCACCACGAAGGCATCGGGCAGGAGGAAAAGGCCCACCAGGACAACGATGAGCAGCGAGAGTCCGACGACGATGGCTGCCGGCAGATTGCGCCCGGCACGGGAAGGCTTGGCGGCGGCACGCAGCGCCCGCCGTCCGGGTTCTGCCGGCCGCTGTCCCGGACCAGCCGCCGGAGCCGGCGTATCGCCAGCCATGGGTTGAGGCTGGTCCGTACTCATCAGACCTCGAGCAGCTCGGCTTCCTTGCGCTTGAGGAGCTCGTCCACGTTGTCGGTGTGCGACTTGGTCCGGGCGTCCAGTTCCTTTTCGGCCCTGTTGCCTTCGTCCTCGCCGACCTCGCCGTCCTTGACCAGCTTGCCGATGGTGTCCATCGCCTTGCGGCGGATGTTGCGAATGGAAACCTTAGCGTCTTCGGCCTTGCCCCGCACGACCTTGACGTACTCCTTGCGGCGTTCCATGGTCAGTTCCGGCAGGACCACGCGGATCACCACGCCGTCGTTGGCCGGGTTGGCGCCCACATCCGAATCGCGCAGCGCCTTCTCGATGTCGTTCAGCGCCGACTTGTCGTACGGCGTGATCAGCAGGGTGCGTGGTTCGGGGTTCTGGAAGGACGCCAACTGCTGCAGCGGGGTCGGCGTGCCATAGTAGTCGACCGTGACCTTGGAGAACAGTGCCGGATTGGCGCGGCCGGTGCGGATGGTGGCGAAGTCTTCCTTGGCCACTTCGACTGCCTTGTCCATCTTCTCGGCAGCTTCGCGCAGCGTCTCGTCTATCACGGTCTCTCCTTCACGTCCTTCATTCACTCCGCGATGCCCGCGGTCCTGGCTCTGCTTTCCATCCTAGGCTATCCGGCGGACGGCCCGGCGCCAGTCAGGCGGTGACGTAGGTGCCGATCTGTTCCCCCAGAATCGCACGGGTCACGTTGCCTTCGCCCTCCATCCCGAAGACCACCATGGACAGCTTGTTGTCGCGGCACAGGCTGAAGGCGGTCTGGTCCATCACCCGGATATTCCGGCGCATGGCTTCGTCATAGGTCAGGGTGTCGAGCTTCTCCGCGGCCGGGTCTTTCTTCGGGTCGGCCGTGTAGACGCCGTCCACGCCGTTCTTCGCCATGAGCACGACGTCGGCGTGCACCTCGAGTGCGCGCTGGGCAGCCACGGTGTCGGTGGAGAAATAGGGCAGGCCGGCGCCGGCGCCGAAGATGACCACGCGGCCCTTCTCCATGTGCCGGATGGCCCGCCGCGGGATGTAGGCCTCGGCTATCTGCCCCATGGTGATCGCGCTTTGCACGCGGGTGTCCACCCCGGCCTGCTCGAGGAAGTCCTGGAGGGCCAGGCAGTTCATGACGGTGCCGAGCATGCCCATGTAATCGGCACGGGAGCGGTCCATGCCCGACGTCGACAGTTCGGCGCCGCGGAAGAAGTTGCCGCCGCCCACGACGATGGCCACTTCGACCTGGCCGACCGTGGCGGCGATCTGCTTGGCGACGCCCCGGACGGTGTCAGGGTCCACGCCCAGCTTCCCCCCGCCGAAGACTTCGCCCGAAAGCTTCAGCAGGACGCGGCGGCGTTTGGCCCCGGCATCAGCGGTGGTCTGGGTGTTCTGGGATTCCATGGTGCCTCCCGGCGTGCGTGGTTCTGGGGAAAGAGTGTGTGACTGGCCGCGGCTGCCCGACGGCTGAAGCCGCGCGGCCGATCCGGACATGAAAAAGGAGTGGTCACCCGATGGTGACCACCCCCTCGTCATCTGAATCAGCCAGTTCGCCTAAACGTTGCGACCGAGGTTACGCTCCGACGCGGAAGCGGGCAATGGCGGTGGCGTTGACACCGGCCGCTTCCAGCACCTTGCCGACGGACTGCTTGGGGTCCTTGGCAAACGGCTGGTCCAGCAGCACGATCTCCTTGAAGAAACCGTTCAGCCGGCCCTCGACGATCTTCGCGAGGGCTGCCTCGGGCTTGCCCTCGGCGCGGGCGGTCTCGTCGGCGATGCGGCGCTCGTTCTCCACGGTCTCGGCCGGGACCTCTTCGCGGGTCAGGTAGGCCGGTGCGTAGGCCGCGCTGTGCACGGCGACGTCGTGGGCGGCCTCGAAGGCCGCGTCACCTTCGCCGTCGACGGCGAAGAGGACGCCGACCTGTGCCGGCAGGTCCTTGGAAGTCTTGTGCAGGTAGGCATCGACGGTCTTGCCTTCGACGCGGGCAACCCGGCGGACAACGACCTTTTCGCCGAGCACGGCGCCTTCTTCGACGACGAAATCACCCAGCGGCTTGCCGTCGACGTCGGCGGCCAGCAGCGCGTCGAGCTCGGCGGCGCCGGACTCAATCGCCGTGGCCAGTACCTTGTCAGCGAGTTCGATGAACTTGGCGGACTTGGCGACGAAGTCGGTCTCGCAGTTGACCTCGATCATGACGCCGACCGTTCCGTCGATGACCTTGGCGGCCACCAGGCCTTCGGCGGTGGAGCGGCCTTCGCGCTTCGTGGCGCCCTTCAGTCCCTTGATGCGGATCAGCTCAATGGCCTTTTCGGCATCTCCATTGGCCTCGTCCAGGGCCTTCTTGACATCCATCATGCCGGCGCCGGTGCGCTCGCGCAGTGCCTTGATATCAGCAGCGGTGTAGTTCGCCATTTGGACGCCAGTCCTCCCGTATTAAGTAGTGTTCGGTGCCGCGGGCGGCCGGCCTGAGCCAGGCCGGGCCGCCAGCGGAAGTCCGGCGGCGCGCAGGGCGCCCCCGGTGAGTCGGATTTACTTCTCGGTGTCCGCGGCGGGTGCTTCGGCAGCGGGGGCTTCGGCAGCCGGGGCCTCGGCGGGAGCCTCAGCAGCGGCTTCGGCGGCCGGGGCTTCGGCGGCCGGAGCTTCGGCGGCGGGGGCTTCGGCGGCGGGGGCCTCGGTCGAGCCCTCGAGCAGTTCGCGCTC
This sequence comes from Arthrobacter sp. Cza30, assembly GCF_059090765.1. Lineage (NCBI taxonomy): Bacteria > Bacillati > Actinomycetota > Actinomycetes > Micrococcales > Micrococcaceae > Arthrobacter > Arthrobacter sp. Cza30. The sequence goes on from NZ_JBNHGA010000007.1 coordinate 118,884, forward strand.
CCACTCGGCCATCGGCTCGGCCGGCGCTTCGGTGTTGCCTGCGGCGCGGTTGTTGCGGGCGATGAGGCCCTCGGCAACGGCGTCGGCGATCACGCGGGTCAGCAGGTTGACGGAGCGGATGGCGTCGTCGTTGCCCGGGATCGGGAAGTCGACTTCGTCCGGGTCGCAGTTGGTGTCCAGGATGGCCACCACGGGGATGCCGAGCTTCTGGGCCTCGTCGATGGCGAGGTGTTCCTTCTTGGTGTCGACAACCCACATGACCGAAGGGGTCTTGGTGAGGTTGCGGATGCCGCCCAGCGTGGTTTCCAGCTTGGTCTTCTCGCGCTGCAGCAGCAGCAGTTCCTTCTTGGTGCGGCCGGAGGCAGCGACGTCGTCGAAGTTGATTTCTTCGAGTTCCTTCAGGCGCGAGATGCGCTTGGAGACGGTCTGGAAGTTGGTCATCATGCCGCCGAGCCAGCGCTGGTTGACATACGGCTGGCCGACACGGGTGGCCTGCTCGGCGATTGCTTCCTGGGCCTGCTTCTTGGTGCCGACGAACAGGACGGTGCCGCCGTGGGCGACCGTGGCCTTGACGAACTCGTAGGCGCGGTCGATGTAGGACAGCGACTGCTGCAGGTCGATGATGTAAATGCCGTTGCGCTCGGTGAAGATGAAGCGCTTCATCTTCGGGTTCCAACGGCGGGTCTGGTGACCGAAATGTACGCCGCTGTCGAGCAGCTGGCGCATGGTAACGACTGGCATGTCGTCACTCCTTCCGGCAGCATCGGGCTGGGCCTGGGCTGCTGCCTGTAGACGGTTGTTAGCTTGTCGCCCGGCGGGCTAAGCTCCTGGCGTCTGTTGGCGCCGCCATGGCGGCGCATGTGCCCGGACCGGTTTCCCGGACCGCCTGGACACACTTCCATCGCTAAGATCAAGCCGATGGATTTCAGACACGCGTAGTCAGCCTCCGTCCGGACATGCGTCATGGACGGAAAACTGCTTCGTCCAGTGTACTACAGGCGGCACCCTATTCCTGCGCGTTCCCGCCCTCCACAGCCGGCCGAGCCAAGGGGTTGCGCACACCCTCCGGCGCCGCCGCGGCGCGGACCGGGGGCAGCGGCGAGGATCGGTTGCATGACCCCGACCATGTTCCGCTTCGCCGCCGCCGCGGCCTCTGCCGTGCTGCTGGCCGCGGCCGGGTCACCCGAGCCGGCGGGCCAGTCCGGTTATTCCCCGCCGTGGAGCTGGCCCGCCAGCCCGCAACCCGCCATCGCGCGCGGCTTTGACCCGCCGCCGAAGCCGTGGCTGGGCGGACACCGCGGCGTCGATTTGGCGGTTCCGGCGGGGGCAACGGTCCTCTCCCCCGCCGACGGCCGGGTCAGCTTCTCCGGCCGGGTGGTCGACCGGCCGGTGGTCACCATCGATCACGGCAACGGCCTGCGCAGCAGCCTGCTGGCCGTGGCATCCGAACTGCGGGCCGGAGATACCGTTTCCTCGGGCGATCCGGTGGGAACGGTTGCCGTGAGCAGCCATTGCGCATGCCTGCACTGGGGCGTCCGTCGCGGCGACGCCTATGTCAATCCCCTGCAGTTCGTCATGGACCTGCGGCCTTCGGTATTGCTGCCGGTGCCGGATGGCTAGACGAACGCCGCCACGCCGGTAATCGCCCGGCCTGCCACCAGGGAGTTGATTTCGTGGGTTCCCTCGTAGGAGTAGATGGCCTCGGCGTCGGCGAAGATCTTGGCCATTTCGTAGTCGGCCACGATGCCGTTGCCGCCCAGGATGTTGCGGCCCAGGGCCACACTTTCACGCATCCGGGCGGTGGTGAACGCCTTGGCCAAAGCGGACTGCTCGTCTTTGGCCTGTCCGGCGTCTTCCAGCTGCGCCAGGCGGACCATCATGCCCATCGAGGCGACGGTGTTGCCGAGAATCTGCACCAGCTGGTCCTGCACCAGCTGGAACGATGCCAGCGGCTTCCCGAACTGGTGCCGCTCCACGGCGTAGCGCCGGGCCACATCGAAGGCAGCCATCTGCTGCCCCACCGCCTGCCAGGCGACGGCAAGCCGCGTCACCTTCAGCACCTTGTTGGTGTCGCGGAAGCTGTTGGCGCCCTTGAGCCGGAAATCATCGGGGACCACCACGTTTTCCAGGGTGATGTCCGCGTTCTGCACGGTACGCAGGCTGATCTTGTTCTCGATCTTCGTCGCAGCGTAGCCGGGGGTGGCCGTGTCCACGAGGAAGCCCTTGACCTGGTTGTCGGCCAGGTCGCGCGCGTAGATGACGACCCAGTCCGAGAAGGTCGCGTTGCCAATCCAGCGTTTGGCCCCGTTCAGCACCCAGCTGTCCCCGTCGCGCCGGGCCGTGGTGCGCGTGCCGCCGGCGACGTCGGAGCCGCCGAGCGGTTCCGTCAGCCCGAATGCGCCGATCTTCTTGAGGGCATAGATGTCCGGCAGCCAGGCCTCCTGCTGCTCCTTCGACGCGAGGACTTCGATCGATCCGGCGAACAGGCCGTCGTGGACCCCCAGGAACGTGGCGATGGAGGTGTCGGCGCGGGTGAACTCCGCGTGGACGAGGCCGGCGAACAAGTTGGAATACCCCTGCCGCCTGACCGGGCTGACCACGTCCAGGTCCGCCAGTTTCGGAATGATCTCCAGGGGGAACTCCGCCCGGTTCCAGCAGTCGACGGCGATCGGCCGGACTTCCTTGGCCAGCCAGTCGCGGATGTCGTGCAGCCGCGAACGTTCGGGGTCCGAGAGCATCTCCTCGAACGAGTAGAAGTCTCCATCGGCGTAGGGAAGGTCGTTCGGATCGATGACGCGCTGGCCCATAGTGGCTTCCTTTTCTGTGAACAGGTCGCGGCCCCGGGCAGGAGGCGCCGGGGAAAGAATAAGTTACTGAGCAGTAACTTAGCGCACAACCGGTCATCGGGCAACGGCCGACGGCGCGGCCGCAGCTTCAGCCGGGGTGCCGGGGCAGCCGCAGCCACGGACTCCCGCGAAGTCCGCCGGCGGCATGACGAAGGCCCCGGACCATCCTGATCCGGGGCCTTCTCTGAACGTAGGGCGGGTGGGGCTTGAACCCACGACCAAAGGATTATGAGTCCTCTGCTCTGACCGGCTGAGCTACCGCCCCTCGTTGCCGGCAGCGCCCCGCAGAGCGGGGACCGTTACCGGCACCTTAGACATACTAAGTCCTCCCGACCGGCGGGCGCACGTTGGCCTAGTCGAGGTAGTCGTCTGCCGAGGCTCCGCGGTAGAGCTGCTCGAAAGTGTCCATCGTCTTGTCGATACCGTGTCGCATCGCCTTCGCGTGGCTGGCTTCGCCCATGGCCTCCAGCCGCTCGGGACTCTGGCCGAGGACGGCGTTGAGCTTTGCCGCAAGATCGGCCGGATCGCGGGGGGCAAACAGGTAGCCGTTGACCCCGTCGTCCACCAGGTGCGGCAGGGCCATCGCATTGGCCAGCACCACCGGCTTGCTGGCGGACATGGCTTCCAGGGAGACCAGGGACTGCAGTTCGGCGGTTCCGGGCTGGCAGAACACGGCCGCGCGCAGGTAGGCCCGGCGCAGTTCGGCGTCGTCCACATGGCCCAGGAACGCGATCCTGCGGCCGAGCCCCATCGCGGCGACCCTCGCCTCGAGGTTCTTGCGCTCGTCGCCGTCGCCGATGATCTCCAGATGGACGTTCAGCGCCGGGTCCGTCATGGCCAGCGCCTCGATCAGCGTGTCCACGTTCTTTTCCACCGCCAGCCGGCCCACAAACAGCACCGTGGGATGCTCCGGCCTCTCGATCGTTTCCCCGGGTGCCAGCTCGTAGGCGGCGGCATCGATGCCGTTGGACAGCGGCATCACCTTGTGCAGGAAGGCGTGGTCCCGCATCGCCTTGGCGGCAAGCGGCGTCGGCGTCGTCACCACGGCTGCCTTGCCCATGATCTTGCCCATGTCGCGCCAGGAGTTCTTCGCCACGATGTCCAGGAACCACTGCGGGAACGGCAGGAACGGCTCCAGGTTTTCCGGCATGAAGTGGTTGGTCGCGATGGTGCGGATGCCCCGTCGCACTGCCTCGGCGATGGTGGCCTGTCCGATCATGTAGTGGCATTGGATGTGCACGACGTCCGGTTGGACCTCATCGAAGATCCGCTTGATGTCGCGTTTGATCTCCCAGGGAAAGCAGATGCGCCACGTCTCGTGCGTCGGCACCGAGTGTGAGCGGAGCCGGTGCACCGTCGCCTCCGCACGGTGTTCCACGAAGGTCGGGCCCTTGTCATACCGCCCGGCGATGATGTCGACGCTGTGTCCGCGCTTGGTCATCGCTGTGGCCAGCCGGAACCCGAAGACGGCCGCCCCGTTGACATCGGGCGGGTAGGTATCGGCTGCAATCAGGATCTTGAGGGGTTTCGGTCCGATGTCGTCGCTCACCTGCGGCAGGACTCCTTGTTTCGTGGTCACGGTATTGGTCATCGCGCCGGCCCTATGGTTTTTTGCCCGAGGCTTGGGCCCGGCGCCGGGCTTCTTCCTGTTTCTGCAACACGTCCGGATGGTGCCTCGAGAGGGCAATGACCCCAACAATAGCAACCAAACCTGCTCCCACCATGCCAATCGCAAACACCGGTTCGACGTCGGGCCTGAGCTCTCCGAGGATGAAAATGCCGATGGCGATGCCGACCAGCGGGTCGATCACCGTCAGCCCCGCGATGACCAGGTCGGGCGGGCCGCTGGCATAGGCGCTCTGGACAAACCAAGCCCCCAGGCCGCCGGCCGCGGCGACGGCGATGAGCGTGTAGATCGGTACGTTCCCGATGAAACCGCCGCCCGGCTCCAGCAGCCGCAGGCCGATGATCCTCACCAGCACGGCGACGAAACCGAACAACATGCCGGCTCCCAGGATGTAGGCGAAGGCATTCAGCCTGCGCCGGAACATCAGTTCCAGCGAGAGGAAGACGGCAACGACGACGGCCAGCAGCAGGACCGCTGAGAGTTCCTCGTCGGCCCGCACCCGATGGGTCGCGCCGGTGACGTTGACCGCCAGCAGTACGAAAACCGCACTGCCTGCCACACAGGTTGAGATCGCCACCACCGTCACGCGGTTCAGCCGGATCCCCTGGTCCTTGGAATTGATGATCGTGGTGATCACCAGGGCGATGGCGCCGATGGGCTGGACGACGGTCAGCGGCGCGCTCACCAAGGCAAACACGTTCAATCCCATCCCGACGGCCAACAGCAGCAGTCCCAGGACCCAGCGGGGATTGCGGAGCATCCGCAGCAAACCGGCGACGCTCATCGCCAGGCCGCCCGTATTGGCTTGGACGGCGCTGGCTTGGCGCTGGGTGCCGAGGGCGAGGAAGAAGGCACCGAGCAGGGCACAGAAGATTGCTAACCAGACCATGGGGTCCCGTCAGGAGATGTCCGTTTCCGCCCGGAGCGCGGGTCAACCACGGTGTGGATCGTTCTGCCCGGCCTCGCGCCGGCGCTTGTACTTGCCCCAGGCCGCCCGCATGTAGCCCAGCCAGGCGAGGACGTGCCCCGCACAGCCCGCGGCCAGGATGGCGTAGGCCAGGGTCAGCAGCCAGTCGTGCCCGAACCCCTCCACCCGATGGAGCAGCAGCAGCGGAGTTCCCGCCAGCAGCAGGGCCGTCCGGACCTTGCCGATGACCGTGACGGGAAGGTCGGGGCTGCCATGGAACAGGAGCAATGAGAACACGAGCAGGATCGCGTCGGGGATGATGATGGACAACAGCAGCCACCACGGGGCAATGCCGGCCGCGACAAACGTCGTGGCCACGATGATGAGGGCCAGCCGGTCGGCCACCGGGTCCAGCCACTTGCCGACCGAGGAGATTTGGTCGAGGCGGCGGGCAAGGTAGCCGTCGACCCAGTCCGTGGATCCCAGCACGATCAGCGTGATGGTGGCTGCCCCATACGAGTGTCGGGCGATCAGCCAGACGAACAGCGGCACCGCAAGGAAACGCAGGACGGTGATGAGGTTCGGGATGGTCCAGAACGTGTGCAGCTCGCGGTACTCGAAGTCGCGCCGCGTCCCGGCACCGATGATCCTCAACGCCGTCCCTCCCCTCAGTCGTCGTTCCACGCTGGGCAGCCGGCTGCGCTGCAGCCGGCTCCCGTGCCGCCGTGCGACGGTGGTAATGGTTATTTTTTCAGCAGCCGCCGGAGCATGACGCCCATGGCGGTCAGCGAGACCGCCAGCGTCGCCAGTGGCTTCCAACGCTCCCTCAGCTCCGGGCCGGCCTCGCTGACGGCTTCGGCGCCTGCCACCAGGCGTTCCGTGGCAGCATCTGCCGCATGCTTCGCCCGGCGCTTGGCCTGCTCCGCACGGGGCTTGGGGTCGACGCGGCGGCCGAGATCGTCCCTGACTGCCGCCAAATGGTCGCGGCGCTCCGCGGTACGGGCACGCAGTTCGTCCATCGTCGGAGCCGGCTCCTGCGGTTCCTTGCGCTCCGCCTTTTCCGCCTTGGTCTCCTTTTGGGGCTTTTCGTCCAGTGTCGCCGGATTGAAGCTGCTGCCCTCACGCAACACGCCGACGTCGTACTTGACGCCGCGGATGGCCTCGGCGGGCAGGAGCGGCATGGCCTTCTTGCCCCTCGAGATTCCAATGAGGGCCAGGATTCCGCCGAGGATCAGGAACACGGCTGCAACAAGCAGCGCCGCCAGCCAGGCCGGCATGATGAGGGCCAGTCCCATGATTGCGGCGACCAAAAGGGAGATGGCCATCAAGACCAGGAACACCAACGCGACCGCCAGGATCGCGGCGGCAATGCCTGCCTTGACGCCCTTGCCCTTGAGCTCGAGCAGGGCCAGCGAGAACTCGTCCTGAAGCTGGCGGGGGGTCAGCTGGCCGGCGAGCCGTGCCAGCCCCGCCGTCGACAACCTGGCGCCGGCAGCGGTGCTTCCGGGCTGTCCGACACGGGCAGCGGTGCTCCCCGGCTGCCCGACACGGGCTGCAGCGCTCCCGGGCGGCCGCAACCCGGTGACGGTGCTTCCGGGAGTCCCCGCACCGGTGACGGTGCTTCCGGGAGTCCCCGCACCGGTTGCGGTGCTCCCGGACGTCCTCGCACCGGTTGCGGTGCTTCCGTGGCTTTCCGGACCGGTCATGGGCTCTGCCTCCATCTTGTCGGTAGTGCGCGAGTGTCCATACCTTCAAATTATCATTCTGCCCCAGTCTGGCCCCTCAGCCGTAGGGAGTAGTTTCACTGGAGGGCTGTGGAACAAAAAATAAGAGTAAACGCTTACGTTCACCCGCCCTGCGAACTAGGCTGGCAGGCAGCCGGTGTCCATGCCCGTTTCCGCAAGGGATCAGTGATGAGCAAGGTCGTGCAATTTCCACAGCAGTTCCTGTGGGGCGCCGCGACGGCCGCCTACCAGATCGAAGGTGCGTCCAGCGACGACGGCCGCACCGATTCCATCTGGGATGTCTTCTGCCGGCTGCCGGGAGCGATCGTGGGCGGCGAGACCGGCGAACGGGCCTGCGACCACTACCACCGCTACCGCGAGGACGTCGCCCTGATGTCATCCCTGAACCTGGGCGCTTACCGGTTTTCCACGTCCTGGCCGCGGGTCAAACCGGACGACGCGGGCGTGAACCCGGCCGGCCTGGATTTCTATTCCCGCCTGGTGGACGAACTGTGCGCGGCGGGCATTAAGCCCTGGCTCACGCTGTACCACTGGGATCTGCCGCAGGCGCTGCAGGAGAACGGCGGCTGGGCGAACCGGGACACCGCCTACCGCTTTGCGGAATATGCCCTGGCGGTCCATGAGGCGCTCGGTGACCGGGTACGCGTCTGGACCACGCTCAACGAGCCATGGTGCTCGGCATTCCTCGGCTATGGTTCGGGTGTCCATGCCCCGGGTATCCAGTCGAGGCCGCAAGCCCTGGCGGCCATGCACCACCTGCTGCTGGGGCACGGGCTGGCCACCGACGAACTGCGCCGCCGCGATCCGGCCGCCGAGCTGGGCCTCACCCTTAACTTCACGGTGGCGGATCCCCTGAATCCGGAGGATCCCGTCGATGTGGACGCCGCCCGCCGAATCGACGGCCAGTTCAACCGCGCGTTCCTGGACCCCGTCTTCCGCGGTTCCTACCCGGCGGATTTTCTGGTGGACGTGGGGCCGTACGGACTGGAAGCCAGTATCCGGGACGGCGACCTGGATCTGATCGGAACCAGGATCCAGGTGCTGGGGGTCAACTACTACCACGGTGAAGCGGTGACCGGGCACCCCCGCCCGGACGCGGAAAACACGCATGCCGCCCCGGTCGAGCGTCCGGTGGCGCCGCCCTACCCCGCGGCCGACCATGTCAGCTCTGTTCCCCGCGGGCTGCCCACGACGGCGATGGGTTGGGAAATCCAGCCGGAAGGACTGCACCGGCTGCTCGTCCGTTTGCAGCACGAGTACAGCGGGCCGGCCAAGACGGCGCTCTTCGTCACCGAGAATGGGGCGGCCTTCGACGACGAGGTCTCGGCCGACGGCGCCGTGCATGACCGGCAGCGGCTGGAGTTCCTGCGCGCGCACATCCTGCAATGCCACCGTGCCATCCAGGACGGCGTGGACCTGCGTGGCTACTTCGGCTGGTCGCTGATGGACAACTTCGAGTGGGCCTGGGGCTACAGCAAGCGCTTCGGCCTGACCCGGGTGGACTACGCCACCCTGGAGCGTACCGTCAAGGACAGCGGCCGCTGGTACGCGCAGGTCGCCGCCGGCAACCGGGTCGCCTCGGCCTAGCCAAAGAAAAATCCCGCAGCCGGCGCGGGGTGCGGGATTTTGCCTTGCAGCTCCCCCGACTGGACTCGAACCAGTAACCCTTCGATTAACAGTCGAATGCTCTGCCAATTGAGCTACGGGGGATTGAAGCGAGTAAAACTCTAGCAGGACGGCGCCGCGGAGACGAAATCGGCCTCGCGCGGAGGACCCCGGACGCACAGGATCCCCGCCTCCTGCAGAAGACGGGGATCCTGTGTTTGTCCGCTCCCCCGACTGGACTCGAACCAGTAACCCTTCGATTAACAGTCGAATGCTCTGCCAATTGAGCTACGGGGGAAAGAAATCATCCGCCACCGGCGGTTTGACCTCCAACAGCATACTCAATGGAGGCCGGAACTTGCCAATTGAAGGCCCGACCCTACTCCGCGCGAAGGGCGCGCCGCTGCATCTCCAGTTCCATCAGTTCACGGTTGATCTGCTGGAAGCTCTCGGGATCGGACGTTGGATCCATCCGTTGCAACTGGCCCAGCTTGTCGGCCTTCAGGTGGGTGATCTGCAGGTCCTGCAGCCGGTTCAGGATCCCCCGGCAATACAGCCGCAGGGCGTCGTCGTTTTGGGCAGGCAGCGGGGTCACCGCAAGTTCCGAGACGAAGGTGCGCAGCTCCTCCGGGACCTCCTGGCGGATGGTCTCCACCCACTGCGAGGGTGTGGCACCGGAAACACCGGCCGCCCGGACGGCGCCGTGGATGGCCACATGCACGGGCGCCAGGAAGCGGGCCTGCATGAACTGTTCCCACTGGTTGGCATCGAGGAGGCCGGGCTGCTGGATGGCCACTTCCAGTGCCTGGTGTTCCAGGCGGACTACGGGATCACGCAGGTCCGGCCGCGGAAAGGCGGGAGGTGGCGCGTACTGGCCGGATTCCCGGGCGTAGTCCATTCCTCCGCCGGCCTCGGCGCCCCGGCCGTAGCCGTGCTGCGCGGCGTGCCCGTAGGCAGGCTGGCCGTCCTGTTGCCGGGGGGGAGGATTTCCCGGATTCCATGCGTCCCGGCCCTGCTGACCGCCGCCGCGCCGGTAGGGTCCGGGCGGCTGCTGGTTGCCGCGGTTCGATTCCTGCCCGCGGTCCTGCTGGCCCCGCTCGCGGCCCGCCGCCCGGGTCCCGGATTCCTGTCCCCGTTTGGCGGCCCCGGCCACCGCGCGGGTGACGTCTTCGATGTCCATGCCCAGCCAGCCGGCGAGTTCACGCGAGTAGCCGGGTCGCATGGCGGGGTCCCTGATCTCGGCAACCACCGGTGCAGCGGCACGCAGGGCCTGGACCCTTCCTTCAACTGTGTCCAGGTTGAACTTCTTCAAGGTGGCCTTGATCGCGAACTCGAACAGCGGACGGCGGGAGCTGATCAACTCGCGCACCGCACCCTCGCCGTGGCTCAAACGCAGGTCGCACGGATCCGCGCCGCTCGGCTCGACGGCTACGTAGGTCTGGGCGACGAAGCGCTGGTCTTCCTCGAAGGCCCGCAGCGCGGCCTTTTGGCCCGCCTCGTCGCCGTCGAAGGTGAAGATGACCTCGCCGCCGGTCCCGTCGTCGGAGAGCAGGCGCCGCGCAATCTTGATGTGGTCGGTGCCGAAGGATGTGCCGCACGTCGCCACGGCCGTCCGGATGCCCGAAAGGTGGCACGCCATTACGTCCGTGTAGCCCTCCACGACCACCAGTTGGCGGTTGCGGGCGATGTCCCGTTTGGCTAGGTCGATGCCGTACAGGACCTGCGACTTCTTGTAGAGCGCCGTCTCCGGCGTATTGAGGTATTTGGGCCCCTGATCGTCCTCGAAGAGCTTGCGGGCACCAAATCCTATGGTCGCGCCGGTCAGGTCGCGGATGGGCCAGATGAGCCGGCCGCGGAAACGGTCATAGATCCGGCTGTTCCTGCCGTCGGAGCCGTCCGATCCGCCGGAGAACATGCCGGTCATGCGCAACTCGTCCTGGGTGAAGCCGCGGCCGGTCAGGTGCTTGAGCAGGCCGTCCCAGCCCTGCGGGGCATAGCCCACGGCGAACTGTTCCGCGGCGGCCTGGTCGAAGCCACGTCCGGAGAGAAACTCCCGAGCCGTCGCGGCACCCGGGCTCTGGAGCTGCTCCCGGAAGAACTCCGCGGCAACCTTGTGTGCGTCCAGCAGCCGCTGCCGCTTGCCCACGTCCTCCCGGCGGGGGCCGGTGCCGCCGTCTTCGTACCGGAGCGTGTAATTGATCCGGTGGGCGAGTTTCTCCACGGTCTCGCTGAACGTGGTGTGATCCATCTTCTGCACGAAGGAGATGACGTCGCCGCCCTCGCCGCAGCCGAAGCAATGGTAGGTGCCCACCTGCGGACGGACGTGGAACGACGGCGACCGCTCGTCATGGAAGGGGCACAGGCCCTTGAATGAACCGATGCCGGCCGACTTCAACGTGACGTAGCCGTCGATGACTTCCTTGATGTCGGTACGCTGGCGGACTTCATCGATGTCTTCACGCTTAATGAGTCCGGCCATAGTCCCATGGTATGCAGCCGTGCCAAATCGACGGCGGAACCGCCGGCGGCTTGTGCAGGAGGCGCCGCGCGCAGCCGCCTGTGGAGGGAAGCTGCGGGGCCCGCAACCTCACAGGAGGGTGCGGTGGGACCCCATCAGGCGTTCGTGCAGCGCCAGGGCGGAGACATCGGTGAGCGAGGCGATCTGGTCAATGACCACGCGAAGGCGGCCGCCGTCGTCGTCCGCATCCCGCCAATCCGAGGCGAAGGGTTCCTCCAGATGCTTCTCCCCCGTGGCATGGAGCTCGCTGACCAGGTCGTGCAGGATCTCCTGCTGGTGTTCGTAGACCGGCTGGCGCAGGTCCGCGGTCATCACGAATGTGGTGGCCAGGCCCTTCATCACGGCGATCTCGGTGGCGGTTTCCTGCGGCACCACCAGCTCCGCTCCGTAGCGGGTCAGCTGCTGCGGGCCGTAGATGGAGCGGGTGGCTTCCATCGCGCTTGAGCAGAAGCGGCCGATCAGCTGGCTGGTCATGTCTTTCAGCGCGGCCATTGCCTTGCGGCTGCCGTCGGCCTCGCGCACCCAGACGCCGGAGCGCTCCAGCCGGATGAGCGCCTCGTCCACTTCCTGGGCGTCACTGGAGGGCAGGTACCACTGCTGGGTGTAGCCGATGACCCTGCTGCGGGTGTCGGCGCTGTCCAGCCACTTGAGCTGGATGCGTCCGGCCACGATGGCGTCTTCGACGTCGTGCACGGAGTAGGAGATGTCGTCGGCGAGGTCCATCACCTGGGCCTCCAGGCAGGACCGGCGCTCCGCGGCGCCTTCGCGCAGCCAGTTGAACACGGGAAGGTCGTCTTCGTAGGCGCCGAACTTGCTGGTGCGCTTGCCGTGGATCACCGGCGCGTCGTCGGCGGACCACGGGTATTTGCAGGCCGCGTCCAGGCTGGCCCGGGTCAGGTTCAGCCCGGCCGGCGATCCGTCCGGGCGCAGGATCTTGGGCTCCAGCCGGGTCAGCAGCCGAAGTGTCTGGGCGTTGCCTTCGAAACCGCCGATGGCGTGGGCCGCGGCGTTCAGCGCGGTCTCCCCGTTGTGGCCGAACGGGGGATGGCCCAGGTCGTGGGACAGGCAGGCGGCATCCACCACGTCCGGGTCGCAGCCCAGGGTACGACCCAGTTCGCGGCCGACCTGCGCCACCTCCAGGCTGTGCGTCAGCCGCGTCCGCACGAAGTCGTCCGTGTCCGGGGACACCACCTGGGTCTTGGCGCCCAGCCGCCGCAGGGCCGACGAGTGCAGGACCCGGGCCCGGTCGCGTTCGAACTGCGTGCGGTAGGTGCTCTTCGGCTCCTCCGTGTACCAGCGCTCCTGGTCGAACTCCGTGTAGCCCGGCGTGGGCGGGGCCGGGCGCCCGGTGCGTACCTCAGCCACCGGAGACGTCCAGTTCAGCGGCGGCGATCATGGCCTTGTGATCCGCGTTCAGCTCCCGGCTGGACAGCCAGCCGTCGGGCAGCGCCGTGCGTTTGGGCGAACCGGCCCGGCCGCGCGGGCCTTCGGCGTCCGCCCCAGGGTAGGGAGCGTCGGCATCCAGTTCGGCCAGCAGTTCGCGCAGCACCCCGAGGGTAGGCACCTGGGCCAGCGCGGCACGCAGCTCTCCGCCCACCGAGTATCCCTTGAAGTACCAGGCCACGTGCTTGCGGATATCCCGCAGGGCCTTGCCCTCGTCCTCGAAGTAATCCACCAGCAGCTCGGCATGCCGGTAGAAGCTGTCCGCGACGTCCTTCAACCCGGGGCGGAAGCGCCTGTCGGTTCCTTCGAAGGCGGCCTGCAGGTCACCGAACAGCCACGGCCGGCCTTGGCAACCACGGCCGACGACGACGCCGTCCACTCCCGTTTGGTGCACCATCCGCACCGCATCCTCGGCGCTCCAGATGTCTCCGTTGCCCAGCACCGGGATGTCCGGCAGGGCTTCCCGCAGTTCGGCGATCGCGTTCCAGTCGGCCTTGCCCGAGTAGAACTGGCTGGCAGTGCGGCCGTGCAGTGCCACGGCCGCAACCCCGGCGTCGCGGGCGATCTTGCCGGCCTCGATGAAGGTCAGGTGCTCGTCGTCGATTCCCTTGCGCATTTTGATGGTCAGCGGCACGTCGCCCTTGGCGGCCTCGCGGGTCGCGGCCTGGATGATCGCGGTAAACAGTTCGGTTTTCCAGGGCAGCGCCGAGCCGCCGCCGCGGCGGGTGACCTTCGGCACCGGGCAGCCGAAGTTCAGGTCGATGTGGTCGGCGCGGTCTTCCTCCACCAGCAGCCGGACGGCGGCGCCGACGGTCTTGGGATCCACGCCGTAGAGCTGGACGGACCGCACGTCCTCGTCCTCATCGTGCGAGATGATCCGCATGGACTCCCGGTTGCGTTCGACCAGCGCGCGGGACGTGACCATTTCCGCCACATACAGGCCGCCGCCGTACTGGCGGCAGAGCCGGCGGAACGCCTTGTTGGTGATGCCGGCCATGGGTGCCAGCACCACCGGGGTGTCGACGGTTATCGGGCCGAGTTTGAGCGGCGGAAGCTCGAGCTTGGCGGCCGATTCGGGGGCAGCGGTAAGTGTCACCCCACCATTCTCTCAAAACCGGGCAAATCCGTCCGCCGGCACCCCCGCCTGTGGACTTACGGCCCGGTCCGCTTCGCCGCCGTCCCTCCCAGCCGCCGGGGTTTGTTCGCGTCCGCGGGACAGCCCGGCCGCGCGCCGGCCGCCAGGCGCGCAGCAAGCCGTCAGGCGCGCAGCAGGCCGCCCGCCATCCGGCGGCCCTCAGGCGCGCAGCAAGCCGCCGAGGGCGCTGTCCGTGAAGTGTTCGAGCAGGTCCTGCGGGTCCCGGTATACCTCTGCCGCGCCGGCGTGGAGCAGGGTCGCAGCGGGGGTCCCGCCGCATTCGAGGCCGATGCACGGGATCCCGAGGTCTCCCGCTGCCTGGACATCCCACACGGCGTCGCCCACGAAAACGGTGTCTGCGGGCTGCAGGCCCGCCGCGTCCAGGGCCGCTTGCAGGATGTCCGGCGCCGGCTTGCTGTTCTCCGCGTCCGCGGAGCTGGTGGCGGCGGTGATGGACCCGTCGGCGTCGATCACGCGGCGCAGCACTTCCAGCTCCGTTCCCTCGGCGGAAGAGGCCAGCACGACGGCGAAACCCTCCTCGGCGGACCGGCGCACGAGCTCACGGGCACCGTCGAAGCGGCGCAGGGCCGGCCAAAAGGTGGAGAAGACGGTTCCGTGGGCGGCCTTGAGGTCCTCGTCCCGGGACTGGTCGCGGTCCTCGTCGAGCAGCTGCGCGATGAGCCTGCCGCCGCCCATTCCCACGCAACGGTGGATGGCTGCCATCGGGACGTCGAGACCCGCCTGCCGGAAGGCCTGCCACCAGGCCAGCACGTGCAGGTAGTTCGAGTCCACCAGCGTCCCGTCCACGTCAAACAGCACGCCCTTCATGAGCACTCCTCCCGACGACGGTGATGGTTCTTTCGGCACCTGCGCGGGCGCGGCGCCACTGTGTGCAGTCTAGCCGCTCGGGTCGCCGGGCCTGCCGTGGCCGGCCGGGGCTTCCGCCCCGGGGTCCCGCACCCCGGCGTCGGCGGCCGCGGCGGCCGCTCCGGGCCCCCGTACCCCCGCGTCAGCATCCGCTGCGGCTCCGGCCATGAGGTGCCGGGGGCCTGACCGCTCCCCCGCCGCCGCCGGGCCGCGGATGCCGGTGGCCTTGACCACCAGCACCGCGATCAACGTGGTGATCGGGATAGCCAGGACCAGGCCGATGGATCCGACCAGGGTGCGCACAATCTCCTCGGCCAGTTCCCCGCTGGTCAACGTGGCGAACAGCGGCCGGTCGTGCAGCGACACCAGGATCAGTACCGGAAGGGACGCGCCGGCGTAGGCGAAGGCAATGGTGTAGACGGTGGAGGCGATGTGGTCCCGTCCCACGCGCATGGCCCCGGTGAACAGGCGCCTGGCAGAGGCACCGGGAGCCAGTTCGTACATCTCCCACACCGCGGAGGACTGGGTGATGGTGACATCGTTGAGCACGCCCAGGCCGGAGATGATCAGCCCGCACATGATCAGCCCGGAGACGGAGAGGCTGCCGCCCAGGTTGATCAGCTGGTAGGTGTAGTCGTCGTCCACGCCGGTCAGGTAGGCGGCGTCGGTGGCCCAGGCCGCCAGCAGGGCGGTCACGCCGAGGCCGAACAGGGTGCCCAGCAACGCGGTGGACGTGCGGGCCGAGAATCCGTGCGCGAAGTAGAGCACCCCCACCATGATGACGACCGAGCCGATCAGCGCCAGCAGCAGCGGCGGCTTGCCTTCCATGAGGCCCGGCAGGATGAACTGCGCCAGGACCAGGAAACCGCCCGCCAGCCCCAGCATCGCGCGGAAGCCGCGCCAGCGGGCCACGGCCACCACGACCAGGGCGTAGAGCACGGCCAGCAGCACCATGGGGACGCTGCGCACGAAGTCCACGAAGACGTAGGCCCCCTCCTGCCCGCCCATGACGCCGGAAAGATTCAGGTAGCGGATGGTGTCGCCGGCCTCGACGCCGCGCGAGGCCGCGATCTCCGGCGTGATCTCCACGGGCAGCGGTGAGCCGCCGGCGTCGGGCTGGGTGTAGGCGACCAGGCACTCCTGCGCCTCCATGCCGGCGTCCACCGCCGCCTGCGAGGTGGGGCAGTCTTCCAGCTCCACCCGCTGCACGGTGCCGACGTCGAAGGTCACCCCGGGCGCCGCGGCATAGGGATCGGGGACGTTGGCTCCTGCTCCGTCCCCGGAGGGCCAGAGCAGGATCATGCCCACCAGGGTCAGGACGGTGACCGGCAGCAGGATGGCCGCCAGGAGCAGGTTGGCTCGCCGCCGGGCGGCGAGGGCGGCGGCTCCGGGCGTGGAGGTTCCGTGACTGTGGCTGTGCCCCATCCGTCAGTCGCTGACGATGGAGGTTTCCGGACCCAACTGGCGCGCGAGACCGGAGTCCAGCAGCGGCTGCAGGACGGCCAGCACTGCAGTCATCGAGTCGTCCACCTCCAGCTGCACCGGGTACTGCGCCACCAGCATGGCCAGCAGCGCCCGCACCGCGGCCTGGGCGTCCTCGGCCGGCAGCGCGGTGTCGTATCCCATCAGCACGTCGGCCGGGGCATCCGTGCGCTCGTGCGTGTAGCTGACGGCGAAGGCCTGGATGGTTCCGCCGTCGGACTTGGGCGCGCTGCGCAGCACCACCGCGCCGCCGGCCCCCGCGCTCTCGCTGAGCAGCATCTGCTGGGCACGTCCCACGGTCATGTCCGCCCGGTCCCACACGTGCACCGAGTTGTAGAAGTCGGCCACGGCCCGGGTCAGTTCCACCGACCCGGTGGCTGCCTCCTCCAGCTGCGGACCGGTCTCCCCGAGGTCCGGCAGCGGCAGCGCGCCGGGCGAGACCAGCACCACGCGCGAACTCTGGATCTGGGCCAGGCCGGCGGCCCGGGCGAAGGCGGCGCCGGGGGTGTCCGGCTCCACCTTCGCCCGCAGCTTCCGCACGCCCGACGGCGCGTGCTCGGCCTCGGCGCGGAGCCGTGCCAGCAGGTCACGGGCAACCCCGGCGCCGCGGTGGTCGCGGGCAACCTCGACGTACACCCACAGCCGGTCCGGATGCAGGCTGGTCTCGTAGACCGTGCCGGCGGCAACGGCTATCCCCTGGTCCTCGGCCACGATGCACCGCGACCACGGCTGGTCGGCGGACGGGCGGAGCATGGCACGGAAGTGACCGGCCTGGCCGGTTTCCGGGTCGCCCCAGATCTCCAGCAGGGCCAGGTCATCGTCCTCGCGCCAGTCACGGTAGGTCAGCTGGGCCATGGTTCTCCTTTAGGGGGGTGCGCTGCCCTGGTCGGGCGGCCGGACGGTTGCCGCAGCGGCCGCGGACGCACGGTCCGCGGCCGGGTCAGGCTCCGATCAGGCGGGCTGCCAGATATCCTTCGACCTTGTCCAGGGAGACCCGTTCCTGCGCCATCGAGTCGCGTTCACGGATGGTCACCGCCTGGTCCTCGAGCGTGTCGAAGTCCACCGTGATGCAGAACGGCGTGCCGATCTCGTCCTGGCGGCGGTAGCGGCGGCCGATGGCACCGGCGTCGTCGAAGTCGATGTTCCAGGTCTTGCGCAGCGCCTCCCCCAGCTCCTTGGCCTTGGGCGAGAGGTCCTCGTTGCGGGACAGCGGCAGCACGGCGGCCTTGACCGGGGCCAAGCGCGGGTCCAGCCGCAGCACCGTGCGCTTGTCCACGCCGCCCTTGGCGTTCGGCGCCTCGTCCTCGGTATAAGCGTCCACCAAAAAGGCCATGAAGGACCGCGTGAGCCCGGCGGCCGGCTCGATCACGTACGGGGTGTAGCGCTCGTTGGTGGCCTGGTTGAAGTAGCTCAGGTCGGTGCCGGAATGCTTGGAGTGGGTGGACAGGTCAAAGTCCGTCCGGTTGGCGATGCCTTCCAGCTCGCCCCACTCCGAGCCCTGGAAGCCGAAGCGGTATTCGACGTCGGTGGTGCCCTTGGAGTAATGGCTCAGCTTGTCCAGCGGGTGCTCGAAGAGGCGGAGGTTGTCGCGTTTGATGCCCAGGTCCACGTACCACTGCAGCCGGGCGTCGATCCAGTACCGGTGCCACTCTTCGTCCGTCCCGGGCTCCACGAAGAATTCCATCTCCATCTGCTCGAACTCGCGGGTGCGGAAGATGAAGTTGCCCGGGGTGATCTCATTGCGGAAGCTCTTGCCGATCTGGCCGATGCCAAACGGCGGCTTCTTCCGCGAGGTGGTCAGGACATTGTTGAAGTTCACGAAGATGCCCTGCGCGGTCTCCGGGCGCAGGTAGTGCATGCCTTCTTCCTGGGCGACCGGGCCCAGGAAGGTCTTGAGCAGGCCGGAGAATTCCTGGGGTTCGGTCCACTCGCCCTTGGTGCCGCAGTTGACGCAGGCGACGTCCTTCAGCCCGTTTTCCGGGGCGCGGCCCTTTTTCTCCTCGTACTCTTCTTCGAGGTGGTCGGCGCGGTAGCGCTTGTGACAGTTGAGGCACTCCACCAGCGGGTCGGAAAAGACGTCCACGTGGCCGGACGCTTCCCAGACCTGGCGCGGCAGAATGACCGACGAATCCAGTCCGACCACGTCGTCGCGGCCGCGGACCATCGTCTGCCACCACTGGCGCTTGATGTTTTCCTTCAGCTCGACGCCGAGCGGCCCGTAGTCCCATGCGGAGCGGGATCCACCGTAAATCTCACCAGCCTGGAACACGAAGCCGCGGCGCTTGGCCAGCGAAATGATCGAATCGAGGGCTGATTTGGCTGCTGCCATGAGGTGGTTCTCCGTATCTCTCCAGGGCCGCTGGGTGCGGTCCGAGGGTTGTCATGGCACAGATCCGCCCGGCTGCTGCAGGTACGGATCGGCGCATAGCGAAGCTACAACGTTAGCCTACCGAAAACGGGAACCCGAACCCGAACCGCGCGGATCCATCGGCAGGCATCAGGCATGATGGTTCCATGGCTTCCGACGAAATGCATGACGTGCCGATCCGCGACGAAATGATCCGGCTGGGCCAGCTGCTGAAGCTGGCCAACCTGGCCGACGACGGGATCCAGGCCAAGGAGTTCGTCGAGAACGGACTGGTCCAGGTCAACGGCGACATCGAAACGCGCCGCGGCCGGCAGCTGCACGCCGGGGATACGGTCAGCTGCAACGGCCACACGGTGCGGGTCAGCCGCGGCTGACCCGCACGGGGCCGTTTGCTACTTCCCCTGCAGCACCTTGTAGGTCAGGAACTCCTTCACATGCGCCAGTTCCTGGGCGTTGATGCCGTGGCCGATGCCGGGGTAGAGGACCTTGGTCAGGTCCACATGCTCGTTCGTCCAGGCGTGGGTGAACTCGATCTTGTCCGGGGTGATGACCTGGTCCGCCTGGTCCCGGCCCCAGAAGAGCGGGGGTTGGATCGCCTTGACCGCATCGTCGCGGAAGAAATCGTTGCCCGCTGCCGGCACGGCGAATCCGGACAGGCCGACCACTGCGGCAATTTCCTCCGGGCGGTGCCGCAGCACCGAGGTGGCTACCGCCATGCCCATGGAAAAGCCCAGCACCGAAACGCTGCTGTGCTGGTCCTTGACTCCGTCCAGCCAGGACACCACGTCACTGACGGCCTTCGTGACCTTGTCCACGGAAAAGTCCGGCTCGTGCATCAGGGGGAACCAGGTAAAGCCGGGTCCCATCGCCACCGGCGCGCGCACCGCCGCCACGGTGAATTCCTCCGGCAGCCCGGGCACCAGGCCCATCAGGTCCTGCTCGTGGGATCCGTAGCCGTGGAAGAGCACCAGCAGGGGCGTCCCCGCCCGCTCCTGTTCGGGTTTGGACCAGGCAACGACGGGCTGATAAGCAGTTTCAGTCATGCGTTCCATGATGGCACAAAAAGACCATTGCTTGAAAGTTAAAGCTTCTTAAGGTGTCGGATCTCCCAACCCCGGGCAGCGGCCCGGTGCTCGGAACCCTGCCGCTGCGGGCTACCCGGCCCCGCCGCTCCGTTCGAGGTGCGCCGTCAGCTCGGCGACGAACCGCTTGCTTCGATGTGCGCCGTCAGCTCGGCGACGAACCGTTCCGGATACTCCACGTGCGGCGAATGTCCGCAGTTTTCGAGCAGCACCTCGGTGAAGCGCCCGCCGTTGGCCGCATACTTTTCCAGCACCGCCCGGGTCTGCGCGACCATCGGCTGCAGCGGGGCCGCGTCCTCCCCCGGCCAGCCGGGCACCAGGCCGGCCTTTCCGAGGCAGTTCAGGTCGAAGAATGAAGCATCGGAGACGATCGCATCGCTGTCGCCGTGGATCCAGAGGATGTCCGGCTTGTCTGCCAGGTCGAAAATGCCGCTGGCGTCGAAGACCCCCGGCGCCATCGTGTTCAGCACCCCCCTGCGTCCGGGAGCGAAGCCGGGCCAGTTCGGCGAGGGGACGGAATCGCCCGGATAGTTGTCGGGGCCGGTCTTGGTGCTGAGCATCGATTCGACCCAAATGCGTTCGTAGGGCGATTGGAACCCGGCGTGCACATAGGTCGAGCGGTACACCGACAGCGGCGAGGCAGGCGCGTCGTCACTGGTGTCCCCGGCTTGCAACCGCGCCACGAAGTCGGGGTTGGCTCCCCCGCCACCGGTGCCGGCGTCATCCTCGGTGAGCCTCCGTCCCTCCGGTCCCGCCGTCCCGCCGAACCCGTACGGCGAGACCGGAGCCTGCAGCGTCAGGCTGCGGACCGGACGCTCCAGCGCGTATTGCATCGCCACGCCGCCGCCCATGCTCCAGCCGACCAGGTGCAAGGGGCCCAGTTGCAGGGTGTCCAACGTGGCCTGAAGGTCGTCGGAAAAGTCACGCAGCCCGCGGCCGGCGTCCACCGGCGCCGGGTCCGTGCGGCCGAAACCCCGCAGGTCCACCGCGAGCACGCGGTAGTCGGCCGGCAGCGCCTGCATCGCCTCCTGCCAGAACAGCGCGGAGGAAACATTCCCATGCACCAAAACCACCGGGATGCCGTCGGGCCGGTCGCCGTCGCGCTCGAGGATGTTCACCGTCAGCCGCTCCGTCGGCACGCGCCGCGCCACGATTCCCGCCAGCAATTCCATCTCAGCTCCTCGAGGTCGAGGCGGCCGCCGTTGGCCGCGTCAAGCACACAGTAGCGGGGAAATCGGGCGCTGACCATTACTTTCTGAAACGTGATTCAGGTATTAGGTCACGCCTGCCTGTGCGTCCCCCGCGGCTTCTTGGGACAATGTACCTGTGAGTAACTTGTCCCTTTCCGAAACACAAGCGTCCGTCGCCGCGGCCCGCCATCCCTGGAGCCGTTTCGTGGCCCTGGGTGATTCGTTCACTGAAGGCATCGGCGACCCGGACCCCGGGAGCCCGGGCGGACACCGCGGATGGGCCGACCGCGTGGCCGAGGAACTCGCCCGCGGCCACCATGACTTCGCCTATGCCAACCTCGCGATCCGCGGCCGTCTGCTGCAGCAGATCATCGATGAACAGGTCGAACCGGCCCTGGCCCTGCAGCCGGACCTCATCTCGATCTGCGCGGGCGGCAATGATGTGATCCGGCCGGGAGGCGACCCGGACGCCTTGGCCGAGAAGTTCGATCGCGCCGTCACGCGGCTGGCAGCGTCGGGAGCCACCATCGTCCTGTTTACCGCGCCCGACATCGGCGATACGCCCGTCATCGGCAGTGTCCGCGGCAAGGCCGCCATCTACAACGAGAACCTGCGCACGGTGGCGGCCCGCCATAACGCCGTCGTGGCCGACATGTGGGCGCTGCGCCAGCTGAAGGCACCGCAGATGTGGGCACCGGACAGGCTGCATTTCTCCCCGCTGGGGCACCACACCATCGCCGCCATGGTCCTGGACGCCCTCAACGTGGAGCATTCGCTGCAGCCCGAGGCGCCCAAACCGCTGCCGCCCAAGAACTGGCGCACCGCCCGCACCGAGGACCTGGTGTGGGCACGCCAGCACCTGGTCCCGTGGGTCCTGCGCCGGGTCCGTCAACAGTCCTCCGGCGACGGGATCCTGCCCAAGCGGCCGGCCGCCGACCCCTTCTTCGGTCCGGGCATGCCTCCCGGCGCCGCCGGGTAACAGGAGCAGCCGGTGCGGCAGCCGAGTCCCCAGGAGATCCGCCGTCACCGGCTGCGGGCACAGCGGCTGTGGGACAGCCCCGGGGACGACGCCGCCGCCGCCTTGCGCTGGCTGCTAGCCTTCCAGTCCCAGGAATATGCCTATGCCCGCTGGTCGCTGGCCCAGCGCTGCGGCGGACCTGCACGGGACAACGCTGCGGAGGTGGATGCGGCGATCGTCGGCGGGCGCATCCTGCGCACGCATGTCCTGCGGCCCACCTGGCACTTTGTGGCCGCCGAGGACCTGCGCTGGCTGATGCTGCTCTCCGGCCCCCGCCTCAAGGCAGGGAACAAGGGCCGGGACCGGCAGCTGGGCCTGGATGAGGCAACGGTGGCGCGCAGCAACGACGTGCTGGCCGCGGCCGTCGCCGGAGGCCGGCACCTGACCCGGGACGAGCTCGCCGCCCGGCTCGCCCAAGCGGCGCTGCTCAAGGACGACGGCGCGAGGCTGAACGGAGCGACGCTGCGCGGGCAGCGGCTGGGGCATCTGGTGTTCCATGCCGAAATGGACCGGGTGCTGGTGAACGGGCCTCCGCGGACGGCCGCGTCCGGCGCCGTGCAGCAGACGTACGCGGCCTTCGACGAGCGGGTGCCGCCGCTGGGCGCGGACTTCGACCGCGACGCGGCGCTGGCCCAACTGACCGGGCGCTACTTCACCAGCCGCGGACCGGCGACCTTAAAGGACTGTTCCGACTGGTCCAAACTGCCCCAGGCGGACCTGAAGCGCGGCCTCGAATCCGGGGGCGGTGACGGACTGGAACGGTTCGAAACCGAGGGGCAACAGCTCTGGTACTCCCCCGCCGCCGGGACGATCGGCGGCGTCGCTGCGGCGGACGACGGACACCCGCGGGCTGACCTGATCCAGTGTTACGACGAATACGTCATGGGTTACACCAAGACCCGCGGCTACCTGGGCGGCAGTGCGCCGGCGGCGTTGGGCGGCGAGGTGCCGATCCACGTGCTGCTGCTGGACGGACGGATGGCCGGCAACTGGAGACACGTCCTCCGGCCCGGCTCCGCCGAGCTGCGGCTCAAACCGCAGCGGGTCTTCACCGAGCCTGAGCGGCAGGCCGTGGGCGTCGCGGTGGAGCGCTACGCGGCCTTCCTGCGGCGGCCGGTATCGCTCTACCTGGCCTGACCGCTCCGCTCTACCTGCTAGGGCGCAGCGGTGGGACTCCGCGCGGACGGCGCGCACCGGCGTCGTACTCGGGCCGCCGACACGCAGGCGGGAGGTCAGGCGGGCGCGAAGAACGCGTCGGTCAGGGCCTCGTGCAGCTGGTGGATATCGGTCAGGAAACCGTCGTGGCCCAGCGGCGTTTCGATGGTGTGGACCTTGACTGCCCCGGGCAACGCCTCGGCCAGCTGCCGCGACTGTTCCGGGAAGTACAGGCGATCGGAATCCACCGCGGCGACGAAGAACTGCGTGTCGGTGAGGCCGCCCAGCGACTGCTCCAGCGAGCCCCGGCCCCGGGCAACGTCGTGGCTGATGAGGGCCTCGGTGAGCAGGATGTAGCTGTTGGCGTCGAAGCGCGCGACGAGCTTGTCCGCCTGGTAATCTAGGTAGCTCTCCACGGCATAGCGGCCACGGGCGGACGGCGTGATGCCGCCGTACGGCTGCTCCTCCGCCTGCGGCTTGCGGCTGAACCTGTACTCCAGCTCCGGCTCCGAGCGGTAGTTGATGTGCGCGATGCGCCGGGCGATACCCAGACCCGCCTCGGGCGCGGGACCCCCGTAATAGTCGCCGCCGGCGAAGTGCGGGTCCAGCCGGATGGCCGCGACCTGCGCCTGCGCGAAGGCAATCTGCTCGGCGGTGCTCGCGGCGCCGCACGACAGGACGGCGCACCGGGCGGTGCGCTCCGGGAACGTCGCCGCCCATTCAAGCGCGCGGGCGCCGCCCATCGACCCGCCGAGCACCGTGTGCCAGCGCCGGATGCCCAGCGCGTCGGCCAGCCGTGCCTCGGCCCGGACCGAATCGCGGATCGTGACGAACGGGAAGCGTGACCCCCACGGCGTCCCGTCCGGCGCCGGCGACGAGGGACCGGTGGAACCGTAGCAGCCGCCAATCATGTTGGCGGCCACTACGAAATAGCGCTCCGTGTCGATCGTGGCACCGGGGCCCACGAGATCATCCCACCAGCCGTCCTCGTCGGAGTAGCCGCGTGCCACATGCGTACTGCCGGTCAGGGCGTGCTGAATCAGGACGGCGTTGGACGCGTCCGCATTCAAGGTGCCCCAGGTTTCAAAGCCGAGGACCACCTCGGGCAGATAGCCGCCGGCTTCCAACTCCAGCGCACCAACCGGCATCCGGCGCAGGATGCCGTCGGTCGCCTGTTCCACCAGTTCCTGCGGTTGCACTATCGTCACGCTGCGCTCTACCTGCTTGCCTAGTCGTCCGCGCCCTTGGCGGCGCGGAAACCGGCCTCCAGGTCGGCAATGATGTCGTTGACGTTCTCGATGCCCACCGACAGGCGGACCAGACCGTCGGTCACCCCGGCCGCGACCCGCTCCGCGGCCGAGAGCTGGGCATGGGTGGTCGACGCCGGGTGGATCACCAGCGAGCGCACATCGCCCAGGTTGGCCACGTGCGAGTGCAGTTCAAGGCCGTCCACAAAGCGCTTGCCGGCCTCGATGCCGCCCTTGATTTCGAACGCGACGATGGCGCCGGTCCCCTTCGGGCCGTACTTGCGGCCGCGCTCGTACCAGGGGCTGGAGGGCAGGCCGAGGTATGCGACGGAGGCAACGTCGTCGTGCTCTTCCAGGAATTCGGCCACCTTCTGCGCGTTGGCCACATGCCGCTCCACGCGCAGGCTCAGCGTCTCCAGCCCCTGGGCAATCAGGAACGCATTGAACGGCGAGATGGCGGACCCCAGGTCGCGCAGCAACTGCACCCGGGCCTTGAGGATGTAGGCCAGGTTGGCGCCCAAAGCGCCGTTGACGCCGAGGTCGCGGGCGAAGACCAGCCCGTTGTAGGTGTCGTCCGGCGTGTTAAACCCGGGGAACTTCTCCGGGTCGGCGGCGAAATCGAACGTTCCGGCATCAACGATCACGCCGCCGATCGCCGTCCCGTGGCCGCCGAGGTACTTGGTGGCCGAGTGGAGCACGATGTCGGCCCCCCACTCGATCGGGCGGATCAGGTACGGGGTAGACAAGGTGTTGTCCACGATCAGCGGCACGCCGTTTTCGTGGGCTATGGCGCTGACCGACTCCAGGTCCAGCACGTCCTGGCGCGGGTTGGAAACGACCTCGCCGAAGAACGCCTTGGTATTCGGCTTGACGGCATCGCGCCACTGCTGCAGGTTGTCCGGATCCTCGACGAAGGTGACCTCGATGCCGAACTTGGGCAGCGTGGTGCGCAGCAGGTTGTAGGTGCCGCCGTACAGGCTGGGGCTGGCCACGATATGGTCGCCGGCCTCGGCCAGGTTGAGGATAGAGAACGTCGACGCGGCCTGGCCCGAAGCAAGCAGCAGGGCGCCGACGCCGCCCTCCAGGTTGGCGATCCGGGTCTCGACCGCTTCCTGGGTGGGATTGCCGATCCTGGTGTAGATGGGCGCCAGTTCGGACAGGGCGAACCGGTCGGCCGCGCTCTGCGCGCTGGGGAACACGAACGAGGTGGTCTGGTAGATCGGCAGTGCGCGGGCGCCCGTGGCGGCGTCCGGCTCCTGCCCTGCGTGGATCTGACGGGTTTCAAAGGACCAATCGGCATTGGACATGGTGCAACTCCTTCACTGGAAGGGGCCATCCGGGATCCGGCCGTGCCGGCATGTCTGTCCCGGGTGTGACCCGCGCTTGCGCACCGCCTTGTGGCGGCTGCCTGGTCTTCACCCGGGGCACCCCACCGCGGTTGGAGGGTTGCCGGCCAGCAAACCGGGGTTTTGCGCTGGCACTCATGACCTGCCTCCAGTCTCCGCAGACAGGCCGGCGGCCGCAACAATATGACACCTTATGACTGGGCACCCAGCTCCGGGCGGTCTGTCCGACCGTCCGCACGTCAAGCTGCCGGGGCGTGTCGGGCACGGCGGAATTGCTGCCGGGAACGGCGCGCCTTGCACGAGCCGCAAGCTGAGTGACTTAGGTCACCCTAAGTCGAGAGCGGGTTCACAAAGTGCCAAGATAATGCCATGCGCTTCGACCATGTTTCTTATGCTGCTGAACCCGACGGTCTGGCTGCCACCTCAGAGCGGATCGCCCAAGCCCTGGGCATCGACGCCGTCAAGGGCGGGGTTCACCCTCGCTTCGGCACCCGCAATATGATCTTCCCCCTCACCGGCCACCATTACCTGGAGGTGGTGGAGGTGCTCGACCACCCCGCTTCCGACAAAGCCCCCTTTGGCCAGGCAGTGCGGGCGCGGTCGGAAGCCGGCGGCGGCTGGATGGGCTGGTGCGTGGCGGTCGACGACCTGACCCCGTTCGAAGAACGGCTGGGCCGCCACGCGGTTCCCGGCAACCGCAAGTTCCCGGATGGGCAGGAACTGAGCTGGCAGCAGATCGGGATCAAGGGCCTCATCGCCGACCCGCAGGTGCCCTACATGTTGCGCTGGGATGACGGCACCGAATCGCTGCACCCGTCCAACGCCCGCCCCGCCACGGTCAAGCTGATCGGCCTGACCATCGCCGGCTCTTCCGACCGGGTGGCGGACTGGCTGGGCACCCCGGTCGACGGCCTGCTGGACGACGTCAAGGTCGCATGGTCGGCGCCGAACGGTACGCCGGGCATCCTGTCCGTCCGCTTCGAAACCGCCAACGGGATCGTCGAACTGTAAGTCCTTGCGGCATCGCTCCGTTTCGGGCGTCCGCTCCACTTTATAGAAGGAGCAGACGCCCGAAACGGAGCTTTTGAGTGGTCAAGCCCTCCAGATCGTCCTGCAGTGCCAAGGTTTTCCATATGGCTCGTCCCACCGTGTCCGACCGGCACCAGGTCGCCGAGGCTGGTCCGCATGGACGTGAAACTGATCTATGTGAGGGACCTGGAGACAGCAGGTTCAGGACGCCGGGACGTCGCGCGACAAGCTGCGGAAGGGCGATTGGTCCGAGTGCGGCGCGGCGTGTATGCGGCCGCCGGGGAATACGCCCGGTTGCCCTGGTGGGAACAGCAGCGCCTGCACATAGAGGCCGCTGTCGGCAGCGGACGCACAGCAAGAGTCCTTATCCAACGCTCTGCGGCGGCGATGTGGGGGCTTCCGGTAATGGGCCGCTCTCTGGACGTGGACTTACTCGCTTACAACGGCACGCATGGTCGATCTCGTGGCGGAATCCGATGGCATCGCAGGGAGCTCTTGGAACCCCTTGTTAACCGCGCCCACTACCTGATGACTTCCCGGGCACAAACCGTTGTCGATTTGGCGGCGCACTGTTCCTTCGCTGAGGCGGTTCCGGCAATGGACCATGCGCTTCGCGTGGACCGCCACCTCGGCCTTCCCGCCCTGAGTGCCAGTCATATTCTTGATCTAGCCGATTCTCTGCAACCAGGAGTGTCCACCCGGGTGAAACGGGTTCTCGCCTTCGCCAATCCTGCCTCGCAGTCACCAGGCGAATCCTACTCCCGGGCTCTGATGTACCTGAACCACTTCCCAGAGCCGTTGCTGCAGTACCCTGTCTTCGATTCGCAGGGAGTCCGTGTTGGCATCGTCGACTTCTACTGGGAACAATTCCGTCTTGCCGGCGAATTTGATGGTGCAGGGAAATACTCCCGAAACGAGTACCTTCGGAGCCGTAGTCCCGCCGACGTAGTGGAGGCGGAAAAAAGGCGGGAGGACCGCATTTGGGCCACCGGGGCGGGAATGGTTCGCTGGATGTGGGACGCGCTTCAGCCCACCAGTACCAAGACTTCACCGGGCATCGTCCGGTCCCTTTCCATGGCGGGCCTTCCCCAGGATAGGTGGAACAACTCGTGGACGGGCATGTAGCGGTCAATTCTTCCACGCACCACTCCTGCTTGCGGGGCGAGCCGTTGTTCCGGTTTGGGCACTGGCTTCAGGAAATAGCCGGAGCACGCGCACCAGGCGGAGCAACAATGAATGTCCGGCAACTCCTTTGTGCCCGCTACCTGCCGATGCCGATGGCCGGCCCCAGCAGCGTGTAGCCGACGAAACCGGCAATATCCAGCAGCGCGTGCGCCACCACCAGCGGCATCACCCGCTTCACCTTGGTATAGGCGTAGCCGAAGACCAGGCCCATGAGGAAGTTCCCGATACCCGGCCCGATTCCCTGGTAGAGGTGGTAGGTCCCGCGCAGGGCGGCGCTGACGAAGATCGCGGACCAGATGCCCCAGCCGAACTTCGCGAAGCGGTTGAAGAGGTAGCCCACCATGACCACCTCTTCGAGGACTGCATGCCGCAGCGCGGACAGGACCAACACCGGAACCGTCCACCAGTATTCGTCCAGGGCCGCCGGGACAATGGCGGTGGTGATACCCAGGGCCCGGCCGGCGGCATAAACGCCCAGCGTGCCGACACCGATCACCAGCGCAAGCAGGAAGCCCAGGCCGAAGTCCAGCCGCGGCCGGGAGAACGTAAACCCGATCGCGCGGAAGGCCGACCGCCCGGGCGCGGTCATCAAAAACAGCACCAGGGCCACCGGCACCAGCGCAAAGACGATGCCGAGCATTTGGTACACGAAATCGAAGAGCTCCCGCTCGTTCAGCACCGGGTTCAGCGTGGTCGTTTGCGAGGCGAGCGGAGCGCGGGTCATTTTTTCCAGCAGGTTCACCACGGCGTAGACCGCCGACTGCCCGAGCGAGAGTCCGAGGACAATCAGTACCTCTGCCCGGTAGTACCTGACCGTGCGCCGCGTGCTCTCGGTGGCGACCTTCTGCTTGTCCATAACCTCCATCTTGCCAACAGAACCGCGGGAGTCATCGGCCGGGGGCGCTTCCGTTCCGTGCGCGGCTCCTCCCGTGGCCCGCGCCCGCGCCGGGGGCGACTGCCTGCTACAGGTCCAGCAGCAGGCGCCGGCCCTTGCATCGCGACACGCAGATCATCATGGTGTCCCCGGCCTCGCGCTCGTCGTCGGAGAGCAGCGAGTCACGGTGGTCGATCTCACCACCCAGGACGGGGGTTTCGCAGGTGCCGCAGATTCCCTCCCGGCAGGAATTCAACGGATGGATCCCGACCGCTTCGAGGGCCTGCAGAATCGATTCCCCGGGGCCCACCGGAACCTCGGTGCCGTCGGCCAATTCCACCGTGAAGGCCGAGTCCCCCGCCACCGCCGGCGCCAGGGCCGCCCCGGAGGCCGTGAAGCGCTCACAGTGGAAACGCCCGGGGTCGTCCCAACCGTCCGCGATCGATTGAATGACGGTGAGCAGCGGCCCGGGTCCGCAGGCGTAAACATGCGTTTCCGGCGGCAACTCGTCCAGGAGTCCGGCCAGCGGGTAGAAGCCGCTTTCGTCGTCGGCGTGGATATGGATGTCGCCGCCGAGCGCCTGGATCTCGTCGAGGAACGCCATCGAAGAACGGCTTCGCCCCAGATAAAGCAGGCGCCAGGGCACCCCGGCTTCGGCAGCTTCGCGGATCATCGGCAGAATCGGGGTGATGCCGATGCCGCCGGCGATGAACACATAGCCGGCGGCGGGAGCCAGAACGAAGTTGTTGCGCGGCCCCCGGATCTGGATCTTGGTACCGGGCCTGAGCATGTCGTGCACGTAGGCGGAGCCGCCGCGGCCCTCCGGCTCGCGCAGGATGCCAAGCCGCCAGGCGGAGCGGTCCGCCCGCCGGGAGCACAGCGAGTACTGGCGCAGGAGGCCGTTGGGCAGGAGCACGTCGACATGTGCCCCCGCGTCCCACTCCGGCAGCTCCTCGCCCAGCGGATGTTCCAGCTGCAGGGAGACCACGCAGTTGGACTCGCGGCTGATCGACCGGACTTCGACGTCGAAAAATTCTTCATTCATGGTGGCACTCACAGGGGTATCAGGCTGCAGCCGGCTCGGCGAGAACGGAGGCCAGGAAGGCCTTGGTGCGTTCGTTTTGCGGGTTGGTGATGACGTCCCGGGCGGGCCCCTCCTCCACGACGTGGCCGTCGTCCATGAAGACGACACGATCGGCGACGTCGCGGGCGAAATTCATTTCATGCGTCACCACCACCATCGTCATGCCGGACATCGCCAGGTCCTTCATCACCTTCAGGACCTCTCCCACCAATTCGGGATCCAGGGCGGAGGTGGGCTCGTCGAACAGCATCAGCTTCGGTTCCATGCACAGGGCACGGGCGATCGCCACCCGCTGCTGCTGGCCGCCGGAAAGCTGGCGCGGATACGCATCCGCCTTTTCGCTCAGGCCTACCTTTTCCAGCAGCGACTTGGCTCTGGCCACGGCCGTCGCCTTCCGCTCCTTCCGGACCAGACGCGGCGCCTCGATGAGGTTTTGCAGGACGGTCATGTGCGGAAACAGGTTGAACTGCTGGAACACCATGCCGACGTCGGAACGGCTGTGGCAGATATCGTTGTGGCTTTGCTCGTAGAGCCTGTTGCCCTTGAGGTCGTAGCCTACGATCTTCCCGTTGACCCACATCCTCCCGCCGTCGATGACTTCCAGGTGGTTGATGCATCGCAGAAAGGTGCTCTTCCCGGATCCGGAGGGGCCGATGAGGCACACCACCTCGCCCTGCTGGACCTGCAGGTCAATCCCCTTTAAGACAAGGTTGGAGCCGTAGTTCTTGCAGACCCCGTTCGCCTTGACCATCGGTTCGGCACCGTTCGTTGCCGTCATTTCTTGCCGCCTTTCAGGGAGAGTGCGTCATGGGTCGCGAAGAACCGCTTCAGCTGCTGGAACGGCGTCGGCGGTAGGTTTCGCTGGTTGCCGCGGGCGAACCGCCGCTCCAGGTAGTACTGGCCGATGGTGAGGACGGAGGTGATCAGCAGGTACCAGAGGCTGGCGACAATGAGCAGCGGGATGGTCTCGAACGTGCGTGCGTAGATGATCTGCGCCGAGTACAGCAGCTCCGGCACCGAGATCACGCTCACCAGGGCGGTGGTCTTGAGCATGCCGATGGTTTCGTTGCCGGTGGGCGGGATGATCACGCGCATCGCCTGCGGCAGCACGATGCGCCGCATCGTCTGCAGCTTGGTGATGCCCAGCGCGCCGGCGGCCTCGGTCTGGCCGTGGTCCACGGAGAGGATGCCGGCCCGGACAATCTCGGACATGTAGGCACCCTGATTCAGCCCGAGGCCGAGGATCGCCGCCGTCATCGGCGTGATGAACTGATTCGCATCGAGGTGGACCCCCGGGATGCCCAGGGTAATGACCGGGTAAAGCGCGGCCAGGTTGAACCAGAACAGCAGCTGCACCAGCACCGGGGTGCCGCGGAAGAAGTGCACGTAGGCAAAGGCAGCGCCGCGCACCACGGGATTAACCGACAGCCGCATGACGGCCAGGACCACCCCGAGCACGATGCCAATGACCATGCTGACGGCGGTGAGTCCCAGCGTGACGAGAATGCCCCGGCCGATGGAGATATCGCGCAGATACATCGCCACCACGTCCCAACCGAAGTTCGGGTTGGTGAAAACGGAGTGCAGCAGCAGTCCGCCGATCAGGAAGATCAGGGCTGCGGCCAGCCAGCGGCCGGGGTGCTTGGCCTTGACGATGGTGTAGTCATCGACCGGTGTGGCGACCGGCTCGCTTGGGGCAGTCACGGCAGTCATCAGCTGGTTCCCTCTTTCGCTACTTCGCCTCGAGCGCGTCGGCCGAGATCAGCACGGTCTTCGGGAAGTCCCACTTGGCGCCGATTTCCTCGTAGTAGCCATCGGCGATGATGCCCTTCACCGCCGCGGTCACGGCTTCCTTCATGCCGTTGTCCTTGGCCAGTGCAACACCGAAGGGCGCGGGATCGTAATCCTCGCCCTCGGCCAGTTCGAACTGTCCCTTGGCTTCTTTGCCCTGGAAGGCCAGCGGCATGCTGTCGGCGATCACCCCATCGACGCGGCCGGAGGTCAGCGCGAGGTTGGCGTCCGTCTGCCCGGGGAAGTTTTGGATCTTGATGGCTTCCTTGCCTGCGGCCGTGCATTCCTTGGAGAACTCCGGCAGGTACTCCATCGACTGGATGGACCCCTTCTGGCCGCCGATTTTCTTCCCGCACATGGTCATGGGGTCCATGGAGATGCCCAGCGGATTTCCGGGAGCAACGGCGATGCCCGTGCCGGTGTTGAGGTACTCCACAAAGTCGACGATCTTCTCTCGTTCCGGCGTCACCGAGAAGGCCGACATGGCCATGTCGTACTTCCCGGAGGCCAGGCCCGCCAGGATCGTGTCAAAGGTTGCCGGAACGTGCTCCACTTCCAGTCCCAAGGCCGCGCCGACGGCGTCGGAGAAGTCGACGTCGAAGCCGATCATCGTCTGGTTGTCGGTGTCGTAGTACTCGAAGGGAGCGTAGGTCGGGTCGGAGGCGACCTTCAGCTTCCCGGAGGCCAGGATCTCCTCCGGCAGCAGGTCCCGGGCTGCTTCGTTGACCTCCACGGACGCCGTTGCGGCGCCGGCAGCGGCCGGGGCGGCGGTGCCCCCGGAGCCGGCGGCCGAACCGGAGGCATTCGTGCAGGCGGCCAGGGACAGCGCGGCCAGCAGCACTGTGCCGGTGAGGAGATTGGCACGGACGGCACTGTGACGTGAATGACGCATGGACTTTCCTTTCATGGTCCGGACGGCGTTGTCCGGTTATGGATATCCGCACTGATCAGGAGTCGATCAATGCCTCGGTGCTTCAGTTTCAGGTGCAGGGCGCAGCACGCGGCTTGGTACAAAACCGTGGCCGCCGCAGGAGGGCCGGCGCGCCGTCCCGCCAATCCGCGGGCAGTGCGTTGTGTCGTGCATGCTGCAGGTGGTCAGGCCGCGGCCGTCAGGGGACCCACCGCAGCACCTTGGCCTTCCGCGGGGCGAGGGTGATGACCTGGACGGCGGACTCTCCCGCGGCGAGCGAGAGCCGGATGGTCTCCGCGTCCTCTCCTTCGACGATGAACACATCGCCGGCCCGCAGCCAGCGTTCCCACGGGCCGTCCTCGGCGGCGACCAGCGCCTCGCCGGCCAGTCCGGTCACCAGCAACTGCTCGCCGGGCCCGCGCTGCAGCGTGCCGGTGTAGTTGCCTGTGTAGCGCCGGCTGTCGGAGGCGATGTAATTCTCATCGGCTTCAAGTGCGACGGCGGGTTCGGGGCCGGATTCGTCCAGTTCCACCGTCCAGCGCCACGGATCGCCGCGCTCCGCGGAATCCGGGCAAGCCGCCAAGATCCTGGCTCCGGATTCCGCCGAGGTCTCCGCGCCGAGGGCGTTTGCCCTGATCAGCATCCACATGCCGTCACCTAGGCCGTCCTGGGAGCAACCGGCTCCCGGCGGGCAGCCGAACCCATCGCGGACGTGGCCTGCTGCTCCTTCTTGATCAGCGCGGCCAGGATGCGCCGGGCCTTCGCGACGCCGCCGTCCTGGGCGATCAGGACATCGAACTCGCCCTCGGGCCGGGTCTGCATCCCGATCTCCTGCGCCTCCAGCGCGGATGCGTCCTCGTCCAGCACGGTGGCCAAACCTACGCGGAGATCCTCTGTCGCCTGCTCGTTGTCGACGGCGAAGTTGCGGCTGAAGGCGTAGTAGTACCAGGAATTGTGCTGATCGATGGGCGTGATCCCGTTCAGGACCTTGATCAGGAAGCCCTCTTCGCGCGGCTTGCCCTCCCCGGTGATCCCGGAGTGCAGAACATGCAGGTTGGGCACGAAGAACTCGGTGCAGTGGAAGCGGTCGAACAGCCCGCGGGCGTCCATGGTTTCGGCATAGAGCGGCGGCGCTTCGACCGAGGGCATCAGGCGGTCGACGCTGACCACGTTGCCCTCAACCTCCACGGTGATGCCGTGTTCGTAGATGTAGTCATCGCCCACGGTGGTCTTGTGCAGGAAGGACTCGTGGGTCAGGTCCAGCAGGTTGTCGTGGATCAGGTCGGCCCGGCACTTGAAGTGGTAGGAATGGGTGACAGTGGCCCACTCGGGATCCACCATCCAGTGGGTATCCGGGACGTCGGCCGGGTCGGCCAGTTCCGGATCGCCGGTCCACACCCAGATCCATCCGTCCTGCTCCACCACGGGGTATTTGCGCACCTTCGCGCGCTCCGGGATCGAGGACTGGGCCGGCACCTTGGTGCACATGCCGTCCGGGCCGTAGGTGAAACCGTGGTAGCCGCACTCCACCGAATCACCGATCGTGCGGCCTTCCGAGAGCGGGAAGGCGCGGTGCGCGCAGCGGTCCGCAAGGGCAATGGCCTCGTTGTCCTGGGTCCGGAACAGGACGATCGGCTGCTCGCAGATGACCCGCCGCACCGGCTTGCGGGTGACCTCCGTTGACCACGCCGCCACGTACCAAGTGTTCAGCACATACATTTTAAGGTTCTCCTCCATCACGTGTGTATACACTGTATTCAGAGGTTCAATGTGACGTCAAGCACTTTCAGCTAAACGTTGGGAAGTTACGTGTTTCGCCGCTTTTTGCCTCGAAATCCATGTCCTGCCCGGCGGCAGGACTATAAAGTGCACTCAATGAAACCCAAAAGGAGGCCATCATGGCTGCGATACCGAATGACGTGAGGCCGCTGGCGGTCCGGGTCCACGAGCAGCTGAGCGCCGACATCATCAGCGGAACCATCGAGGCGGGTTCGGCCCTGGCCCAGGAGTCCGTGGCGGCGCAATACGGCGTCTCCCGCACCCCTGTCCGGGACGCGCTGACCCAGTTGACGCTGGAAGGGCTGACTACCCTCGTCCCGGGCAAGGGTTACATCGTCAACCAGCTCGACGAGCGCGAGATCGAGAACGTCTTCAAGGTGCGCTACGCCCTGGAATCACTCGCGGTCCGCGACGCCATCGGGTCCTACACGCCGCAGCAGCTCGTGCGGCTCAGCGGCCTCGTGGACGAGACGGAAATCGTCGACCCGCAGGACAGCGGCGAACTCTTCCGGTTGGGCAGGGCCTTCCACCTGGCCCTGATCGAGCCCTCGGACAACGACTACCTGCGCGGCGTGATCTCCTCCATCTGGAACCATCCCATCCAGCACCGGATCACGTTGACGTACCGGCAGGGACCGGAGCACCAGGCCAAGGTCATCCACGACCACCGCAGCATCCTCCAGGCGCTGAAGGACCATGACGCCGAACGTGCCGTCGAGGTCCTGGCCCACTGTCACGACGTCAAGGACCCCAACCGGTACGAGCACATCGGCTGAAAACCGCTCCCGGACTCAGGAGCCCGGCGCGGGCCCCGCGGGCCTAGGCCCCCACGGCCGAGCGCACGCCAGCCCGCCACACCGCGGCGGTCAGGGGCATGCCGGGGCGGTAGGCGAGGTGGGTGGCCGACGGGGCGTTGAGCAGGTGCAGGTCGGCCCGATGGCCGACGGCGAGGGAACCCACGGCACGCTGGCCTTCGGCATCGACGCCTGCATGCCGACCAAGCGCCAGCGCCCCGCCATAGGTGGCGGCCCGGACCGCCTCGTGCACGCTGAGTCCCATCTGCAGGACGGCGGTGGTGACGCAGAAGTTCATGGAACTCGTGAACGAGGTCCCCGGGTTGCAGTTGGAGGCCAGGGCGATTTCCACGCCGGCATCGAGCAGTTGCCGGCCGGGCGCCAGCGGCTGGCGGGTGGACAGGTCGCAGGCCGGCAGGCAGGTGGCCACCGTGCCGCGCTCCCCCGTGCCGCTGGCCCGGTCCCAGCCGGCCCAGCTGCCGGCGAGCGCGGCGACGTCGTCGTCGGTCAGGTAGTTGACGTGGTCCACGCTGGCCGCCCCGAATTCCACGGCGAGCCGCACCCCTGGGCCTTCGCCCAGCTGGTTGCCGTGCACGCGCAGCCCCAGGCCGGCGTCGCGGCAGGCCGCCAGCACCCGGCGGGACTGCTCCTCGTTAAAGGCGCCGCGTTCGCAGAACACGTCGGCCCACTGCACGTACGGCCTGACCGCCGCGAGCATGTCCCCGCAGACCAGGTCGGTGTAGTCGTCGGCGTCGATGCCGGCCGGCACCAGGTGCGCCCCGAGGTAGGTGACCTCATCGGCGACCGTGGACGCGATGCGGGCGCTGCGGGCCTCCTGCTCCACGTCCAGGCCGTAGCCGGTCTTGGTCTCCAGGTAGGTGGTGCCACCGGCGGCCGCCTCCGCCACCCGGGCCAGCAGCAGGCGGGTGAGATCGTAGTCGCTGGCTTCGCGGGTTGCGCCGGTGGTGACGGCGATCCCGCCGGCCTGGTAGGACTGGCCTGCCATCCGTGCCTCGAACTCCGCGGTGCGGTCTCCGGCAAAGACCAGGTGCGTGTGCGAATCCACCCAGCCCGGCAACACGGCACGCCCGCCGGCGTCGAACTGCTCGTCGGCATCGGGGGCCTGCGCCGCGGGGCCGAGCCAGGAGATGCGCTCGCCCTCGATGATCAACGCGGCATCGTGGAGCACGGAGTCCGCGCCGCGGGCCGGGTCCTGCGTGTGCAGTTCGCCGATGTTGGTGACGACAGTGCTCATTCAAACTCCTTCAGGGCGTCGGCCAGCAGCTCGGCCGGCCAACCCAGGCGCTGGTGGCGGCCGTTGACGGCCAGCAAGTCACCGGCAACGACGACGGCGGAAACGTCCGCTGCGCTGGCGCTCAGCGGCAGTTGCCCGGGCTCCGAGCCTACCGTGCGCACGCTGCCGGGGTTCACGGCCACCAGGTCGCAGGCCATCCCGACGGCGATGCCGGCCACCGGGGTGCCCATGGCGGCGGCGGCTCCGGCGGACACCGACTCGAGCAGCTCGGCCGGCGCAAACCGGCCGCGCTGGCCGCTGGCCAGCCGTTCGCCGTGTTCCAGCGCCCGCATCTCCAGCCATGGATCGATGACGGCGTGCTGGTCGGTGCCAAGGGCGATCCGGGCGCCGGCGTCCACCAGCTCCCGGGCCGGGCCGATGCCGTCGGCGAGGTCGGCTTCCGTGGTCGGGCACATCACCACGGTGGCACCGGCTTCCCCGAGCAGCGCGATGTCCCCGGCGGTCAGGTGCGTGGCGTGGACGGCGCTCAGGCGCGGCGACAGCAGCCCGTGCCGGGCCAGCAGGCCGGCCGGCGTCACCCCGTAGGCGGCCAGGCAGGCCTCATTCTCGGCCGGCTGCTCGGAGAGGTGGATGTGCAGCGGCAGGCCGTCGGGCAGGTGCTCGGCGATGTGCGGCAGCGCGGCCTCGGGCACCCCGCGGACCGAGTGCAGGGCGGCGCCCACCGTGATCCGCGCCGGGTCGAACCGGTCCGCAACATAGCGGCGCAGCGAGTCCAGCCGGGCCAGCCAGGCCTGCACGTCGCCGTCGCCGAAGCGCTGCTGCTCCGGTGCCAGCGGGACGCCGATGCCGCCTGCCAGGTAGCAGGTGTCCAGCAGGGTCAACCGGATGCCGGCCGCCTCGGCGGCCCGGCACAGCGCCAGTTCCATCGCGTGCCCGCCGTACGCGGGGCTCTCCGGATCATCGCCCGGCGGGCCGGACCGGTGCCCGCCGAGGCTCCCGCCGGCCGCGCTTCCGGGCCCGTACGGGCTGCCGTCCGGGCGGTGGTGGACGTAGTGGAACTCCGCCACGCTGCTGAAGCCGGCCGCCACCATCTCCGCGAACACCGCCGTCGCCAGACGCTCGTAGTTCTCCGGCGTGAGCGTCCCGGCCGCTCGGTACATCTGCTCCCGCCAGGTCCAGAAGTCGCCCCGGCCGGCGTGCGTGCGGCCCCGCAGCACCCGGTGGAACGCGTGCGAGTGCGCGTTGGCCGCGGCGGGAAAGACCACGCCGTCGAGCACCAGCACGCCGTCAGCCGGATCGGGGCGGGGCGCCGTGCCCACCTGCGTGATCGTCCCGGCGTCGTCGCACCCCAGCAGGACTCCCTCGGCCACGCCGGCCGGGCCCAGCCAGGCGCGCTCGCACCAGATGCTGCTCACAGCAGTGCCTCGAGCACGTCGGCCAACGCTTCCGCGCCGGCGTCCGCGTCCCAGGGCTCCACGTATTCCTCCGGGGAGTGGGAAATGCCGGAGGGGTTTTTCACGAACAACATGCCGGAGGGCACCCGCGAGGCCAGCACGCCGGCGTCGTGCCCGGCACCGGTGGCCAGCACCGGCGCGCCGGGCAGGGCGTTCTCCAGCTGGCGCTGCAACGCGGAGTCGAAGTGCACGGTTCCGCTGTAGGACTCTTCCGTCAGGGAGACGGAGCAGCCCTCGAACGCGGCGATCTTCTGGGCCTTGCCGTGGATGGCCTCGACCAGATGCGCGGTCACGGCGTCGTCCGGGTGACGGGCGTCCAGCCACAGGTCCACGCGCGAGGCGATCACGTTGGTGCCGCCGGGCACCGGCTGGAGGCGGCCGACCGTGGCGCGGGCGTCAGGCTGCTTGGCCGCGGCCTGCTGTACGGCCAGGACGATCTGCGCCGCGGCGACCATCGGGTCGGCGCGGTCGGCCATCAGGGTGGTGCCGGCATGGTTGCCCTGGCCGGTGACACTGATCCGCCACCGCCCGTGGCCCATGATGGAGCTGCCGACGGCGATGGCCGGGCCGTCCTCGCCCAGCCCGCGGCCCTGCTCCACGTGCAGCTCGATGAAGTCGCCGATCCGCGCCAGCGCCTCGTCGTCGCGCCCCAGGTGCGCAGGATCCAGCCCGTTGGCCCGGGCGACGTCGGCGAACGTGTCGCCGTGCTCGTCGCGCAGGTTCCGGGCCTTGTCCGGATCGATGGCGCCGGCCAGCAGCCGCGAGCCCAGGCACGCCACACCGAACCGCGAGCCCTCCTCTTCCGGGAAGACCGTGACGGCCAGCGGCCGGTTCGGCTCGACGCCGCGCTCCTTGAGGAGGTCGACGGCGGCGAGCGCGGAGGCGACGCCCAGCGGCCCGTCGAAGGCGCCGCCGCCGGGAACCGAATCCAGATGGCTGCCGGTGACCAGCGCGCCGGGCTGCGGCTCGCCCCACCATGCCCAGATGATGCCGTTGCGGTCCGTCTCCACGCCCAGCCCGCGGCGTTGGGCCTGTTCGATGAACCAGTCGCGCAGGCCCAGTTCGGCGGTGGAGTAGACCGGCCGCGAGTACCCGCCGCGTTGCGCGTCACGGCCGACGTCGGCAATGGATTCCAGGAGGGAGGACACAGTTTCCATCTGCCGGCCGCCTATTTGCCCATCGGGATGTGGACGCCCCGTTCGGCCGCGACCTCGACGGCGCGGTCGTAGCCGGCGTCCACGTGCCGGATCACTCCCATCCCCGGATCGTTGGTCAGCAGCCGCTCCAGCTTCTGCGCCGCCAGCTCGGTGCCGTCCGCCACCGACACCTGGCCGGCGTGGATGGAGCGGCCGATGCCGACGCCGCCGCCGTGGTGGATGGACACCCAGGTGGCCCCGG
Organism: Arthrobacter sp. Cza30; assembly: GCF_059090765.1. NCBI lineage: Bacteria > Bacillati > Actinomycetota > Actinomycetes > Micrococcales > Micrococcaceae > Arthrobacter > Arthrobacter sp. Cza30. The sequence goes on from NZ_JBNHGA010000007.1 coordinate 158,018, forward strand.
AGCTCGCGGCGGTCAAGGCGTTCAACAGCGGCCAGTCCGCGATGGCGTCCGAGCCGTCGGCCATCGCCTCGGTCTCCCGGTAGGGCGAGGCGACGGAGCCGGAGTCCAGGTGGTCGCGGCCGATCACGATCGGCGCCGAGACCTTGCCCTCGGCCACCAGCCGGTTGAAGAGCAGCCCGGCCTGGTGACGCTCGCCGTAGCCCAGCCAGCAGATGCGCGCCGGCAACCCCTCGAACTCCACCCGCTCGGCCGCGGCATCCAGCCACCGGTGCAGGTGCTCGTTCTCCGGGAACAGCTCCTTCAGCGCGGCGTCGGTCACCTCGATGTCCTTCGGGTCGCCGGAGAGCGCCACCCAGCGGAACGGGCCCAGTCCCTCGCAGAACAGCGGCCGGATGTAGGCCGGGACGAAGCCCGGGAACTCGAAGGCGCGCTCGTAGCCGCCCTTGCGTGCCTCGTCGCGGATCGAGTTGCCGTAGTCGAACACCTCGGCTCCGGCGTCCTGGAACTCAACCATGGCCTGCACGTGCCGGGCCATGGACGCCTGGGCCTTCTTGGTGAAACCGGCCGGATCGGCCTGGGCCTCGCGCTGCCAATCCGCCACGGTAATGCCTTCCGGCAGGTACGACAGCGGATCGTGGGCCGAAGTCTGGTCGGTGACCACGTCCACGGTGATCTCGCCAACCCGGTGCCGGCGCAGGATCTCGGGGAACACCTCCGCCGCGTTGCCCACGTAGCCCACCGACCAGCCGCGGCCTTCTTCCTTGGCCTTCATGGCCTTCGCGACGGCGGTGTCCAGGTCCGTCTCCACCTCGTCCAGGTAGCGTTTGCCCACGCGGCGGCGCAGCCTTGCCTCGTCCACGTCCACGATCAGGCAGGCTCCGTCGTTGAGGGTGACCGCCAGCGGCTGGGCTCCGCCCATGCCGCCGCAGCCGCCGGTCAGCGTCAGCGTTCCGGCCAGCGTGGGAGAGGCGGTCTTGCCCGCCTCGTGCAGTTTGGCGCCGACGGCGGCGAAGGTCTCGAAGGTGCCCTGCAGGATTCCTTGGGTGCCGATGTAGATCCAGGACCCGGCCGTCATCTGGCCGTACATCATCAGCCCTTCGGCCTCCAGGCGGCGGAATTCCGGCCAGTTGGCCCAGTCGCCCACCAGGTTCGAGTTGGCGAGGAGCACGCGCGGGGCCCAGGGGTTGGTGCGCAGCACGCCCACGGGCTTGCCGGACTGGACCAGCAGCGTCTCGTCGTCCTCGAGTTCCGCCAGCGTCTTGACGATCGCGTCGTAGGCTTCCCAGGACCGTGCCGCGCGGCCGGTGCCGCCGTAGACCACCAGGTCCTCGGGGCGTTCCGCCACCTCGGGATCCAGGTTGTTCATCAGCATCCGGAGCGGAGCCTCGGTCTGCCAGCTCTTGGCGGTGAGGGTAGTGCCCCGGGAAGCCCGGATGCGGCGGGAAGGGTCGTGCTGGGTGAACGTCATCGTCATGCCCTTTCTGGCGTGGAGGTAGGTGTCTGGTTGTGTTCTTCGGTCCCATTGGCCGCCGGGCTCTCCGGCGCGGCGAAGAGCGTGCCGGCTTGTTCGGCAAGCAGCAGCCCGAATTTTTCGGCGGCCTCTGCTGTGGTGCGGTAGCTGGGCGCGACGATGCTCACCGCGGCGACGACCTTGTCGCCGGCGAAGACGGGAGCCGCGACGGCGGTGACGTCGGCCTCCACGCTGTCCGCCTGCACGGTGTACCCGCCCCGGCCCACCTGTCCGCTGAGGGCCGCCCCGGCCGCGCTGCCCTCCATCGGGAAGGTCCGGCCCACCCAATTCACGTGGCGCACGGTATGGGTGCCCTCTTCGATGGCTATGTACAGCCCGTGGTCGTTGCCGGCGGTCACGCTCAGGTACGCCGACTCCCCGGTCTGGTCGACCAGGCTCCGCAGGACGTCCCGGCCCGCGTCCACCAGCGACTCGTGGCTGAGCGCCTGGACACCCAGCTGCACCATCCGGAAGCCCGGCCGGTAGAGCGCGTTGTCGCGTTTGGCTGCGAACCCGTTGGCTTCCAGCGTGCGCAGCAGCCGCAGCGCGGTCGACGCCGACAGGCCCACCGCCTTGGCCGCATCGGCGAGCTTGACGCCGTCGTGCTCGCAGACGATCCGAAGCAGCGCCAAAGTGCGGTCCGCCGCCCTGGTCGTAGGATCCGCTGCCGTTCCTGACGCCATGCCTGCTCCTCGCTAGCCATCCAATGTTGCAGCCAGTAAAACATCAATTTCATGCAGCGGCAAGGAATTAGCAAAAAACCCTTGACCCCGGCAGCGCGGGTGGGTAGCTTCAGGTAGCAAGCCACACTCGTTTTACTGATCGAAACAGGTATGCCGCGTACCGGCAGAAACAAGGAGATCCTGATGCGCCCATTGATTTTCGCGGCCACTGCGCCCCGCCGCCCCCTGCTGGCCACCGCCTCGGCCGCGGTAATGGCCGGCGCCCTCCTGCTGACCGGGTGCGGCTCCGGCAGTCCGTCCTCCACCGGCGGCGGAACGGAAACCGCCGGGGCGCCGGCAGATGCCAGCCTGGACCAGGTGAACCTGGGCCTGATCCCGATCACGGACGTGGCCCCGGTCTACCTGGGCATGCAGGAGGGGTACTTCGAGGAGGAAGGCATCCAGCTGTCCGTCCAGCTGGCCCAGGGCGGCGCGGCCATCGTCCCGGCAGTGATGACCGGCGAATACCAGTTCGGCTACTCCAATGTCGTCTCGTTGCTGATCGCGCGGGACAAGGGGCTGCCGATCACGGTGGTTTCCAACGGCTCCAGCTCCACCAATGTCCCCGGCGAGGACGTCACCGAGGTGGCGGCCCTGCCGGACAGTGGCATCGAAAGCGCCGCCGACCTGGTGGGCAAGACCGTGGCCGTCAACGCGCTGAACAACTTCGCCGACGTCACCATCCGGAATTCCGTGGAACAGGCGGGCGGCGACCCGGACGCCGTCGACTTCGTCGAAATGCCGTACCCCAACATGCCCGCGGCGCTGGAGCGGGGCGACGTCGACGCCGCCTGGACCACCGAACCGTTCCGCACCCAGATCCTGGACGCCGGCGGAACGATCGTGGCCAGCCCGATGACCGACCTCACCGACGACTTCGACTCGGCCTTCTACTTCGCCTCCGAGCAGACCCTGCAGGAAGATCCCGAACTCGTCGAACGGTTCCGCCGGGCCCTGGAGAAGTCTTTCCAGTTCGCCTCGGAGAACGACGACGAGGTGCGCGCCATCATCCAGGATTATGCGAAGGTTACGCCCGAGCTGGCCGAGACCGTGGTGATGTCCCGCTGGTATCCGGAGATCAACATGGAGGGCCTGCAGAAGCTGGGGTCGGCGGCCGCCAATTACGGCGTACTGGAGAAAGAACCCGACTACGAGGCCCTGATCGCGGACTGATCGCCGCTCCTCCCCGACCCGCCACTTCCACCTTCACCTCCACCCGCACCCGCACCCGAAAGGCACCATGTCCCAGCTCCAGACCGTCCCCGTCTCCGTGTCCGTCGGACCGCTCTCCCCCGCTGACGTCGTCGCCGTCGCCCGCCACGGCGCCGCCGTCGAACTCAGCGAGGAGTCGCTGCAGGCCATGGCCGAATCACGCAAGGTGATCGAGGCCTTGGTGGACGACGACGTGCCGCACTACGGGGTCAGCACCGGCTTCGGCGCCCTGGCCACCAAGCAGATCCCGGTTCAGCTGCGCACCCAACTGCAGCGCAGCCTGATCCGCAGCCACGCGGCCTCGTCCGGGGCCGAGGTGGACCGGGAGGTGGTGCGCGGGCTGATGCTCAACCGGCTCGCGACGATGGCCACCGGGCGCACCGGCGTCCGCCCGCTGGTGGCGCAGGCCTACGCGGGAATCCTCAACGCCGGCATCACCCCGGTGATCGGCGAATACGGCTCCCTGGGCTGTTCCGGGGACCTCGCGCCGCTGGCCCACTGCGCACTCGCCCTGATGGGCGAGGGCCAGGTTCGCACCAGGGACGGCGAACTGGTGGCGGCCGCCGACGGCCTGGCCGCCGCGGGCCTGGAGCCGGTGGAGCTGCGGGAGAAGGAAGGCCTGGCACTGATCAACGGCACCGACGGCATGCTGGGCATGCTGATCATGGCGTCGGCCGACCTGCACCGGCTGCTGAAGACCGCCGATCTCGCCGCGGCCATGAGCATCGAAGGCTTGCTCGGCACCGACTCCGTGCTGGCCGAGGACCTGCACGCGCTCCGGCCGCATCCCGGCCAGATCGCGGCCGCGGCCAACATGCGCACCGTCCTGGCCGGTTCCGTCCTGATCGCAGAGCAAAAGTCGGCGGGAGCCGATGCGCAGCACCGGTTCACCCGGGTCCAGGATGCGTACTCCCTGCGCTGCGCGCCCCAGGTGCACGGCGCGGCGCGCGCCACGCTTGCCCACGTGGAATCGGTGGCCGGCTACGAACTGGCCTCCGCCGTCGACAATCCCGTGGTCACCCCGGACGGCCGGGTGGAATCCAACGGCAACTTCCACGGCGCCCCGGTCGGCTACGCCCTGGACTTCCTGGCCATCGCCGTGGCGGACCTTGCCTCGATGAGCGAGCGGCGGACCGACCGGTTCCTGGACACCGCCCGCAGCCACGGCCTGAACGCCTTCCTGGCCGATGATCCGGGGGTTGACTCCGGGCACATGATCGCCCAGTACACCCAGGCCGGCATCGTCAGCGAGCTCAAGCGGCTCGCCAACCCGGCGTCGGTGGATTCCATCCCGTCCTCGGCCATGCAGGAAGACCATGTGTCCATGGGCTGGTCCGCGGGGCTGAAACTGCGCCGCGCCCTGGACGGGCTCACCCGGGTGCTGGCCATTGAGCTGCTCACCAGTGCCCGTGCCCTGGACATGCGCGACGGCGGCGTGGAGACCTCCCGCAGCGCCCCGGCGGTCACCGCGGTGCGCCGGGAGATCCGCAAAACGGTCGCCGGTCCGGGCACCGACCGTTATCTCTCGCCGGAGATCGAGGCGGTCCGCCTGCTGGTGGACAGCGGCGTGCTGGTGGACGCCGTCGAACAGGCGGCGGGCACAGCACTGAACTGACCCGGACGGCACTACACTGGTGCCCGGAAACACCGTTGGTTCCGGATTGCCGGACCGGAACCAGCGCCGGGAACACTGGGGGCCGGCACCGGGAGGACCTGCTGCATGGCCGCCAACACGCCCGAGGGACAGCCGAGCCGGCGCCGACTGCTGCAGCAGACGGTCCCCGTTCTGGCGGCCGGCATCGGGGCCGGGGCGTTGGGCACGGCCGGGGCCGCCGCAGCAACCCGGCCGGATTCCGCACCGGATGACGAGCGGATTGCGCGTTTGGTGGCGGACCCGACGTCGGCCACCCACCGGGAGCTGCTGCAGCTCCTGGCCCCGACAATCGCGGCTGCCGTCCAAACGGCTGCCAACGGGCGCGTCGATCCCCGCCAGGCCGGGCACGACGTCGTCCTGCTGCTGGGCCAGTCAAACATGCAGGGCTGCGGCCTCCCCTTCGATCCGGCCATCGATGTGGAGCTCGACGGGATCGACCAGCTGGCGGGTTCCGGCCCGTTCGCCGGCCGGGTCATCCCGGCCAGCGAACCGCTCTGCCATGTCGCCAGTGTGTGGGTGGACGGCAGGCCCGCGGTGGGACCGGGCCTCGAATTCGCGCGGCAGCTGTGGCTGGCCCAGCCGGCCGGCCGCAAGGTGTTGCTGGTGCCCGCGGCCCTGGGCGGCACGTCGATCACCGGCAACGCCGACTACTCCTGGGATCCGGACAACAAAACCGCCCGAACGAACCTGTTCCACCGCGCGCTGGACGCCGCCCGGCAGGCGCTCTCGCTGAATCCGCGCAACCGCTTGGCGGCGGTCCTGTGGCACCAGGGCGAGTCCGACGCGGTGCTGGGCGCCTCGGAGGGCTGGTACCGCCGCAAGTTGCTGCAGATTATCGATCTGGTCCGCGACGCACTGGGTCCGGCGCCGTTCCTGATCGGCGGGATGGTGCCCGAATGGCTGCCCGATGACCGGCGGCGGCGCGGCATCGAGGCCGCGCACCGCTCCGTGGCGGCACAGCGGTTGCGGACGGCGTTCGTGGAGGGCCCGTCCGGGGCCAGCCAGGATGCCGAACAGATCCATTACGGTGCCGCCGGCGCCCGCGAACTGGGCCTGCGCTTCTACCGCGCCTTCGAAACCGAAACCTCGGACCGGGCCCGCTAGCCGGGAAGGCGGGACAAGCACGGCGCCACGCCCCCGCGCCGGTCAGGCCTGCCCGACCGCCTGCCGGGAGGCGACGAACGCCGCGACGCACGCCTCGACGTCGTCGGCGCTATGGGCGGCCGAGAGCTGCACGCGGATCCGCGCCGCGCCCTTGGGCACGACCGGATAGCTGAAGGCGGTGACGTACACGCCGTGGGCGAGCATGGCCTCGGCCACCCGCCCGGCGAGGACCGCGTCGTGGAACATCACCGGGACGATCGGGTGCCCGCCTTCCAGCAGGTCGAACCCTTCCTCGGCCATCCGCCGACGGAACAACGCGGTGTTGTCCTGCAGCCGCGACCGAAGGTCGGCCGAACCGCCCACCAGTTCCAGCGCCTTCAAGGTGGCGGCCACGATGGCCGGCGCGACGGAGTTGGAGAACAGGTATGGCCGGGCCTTTTGCCGCAGCACGGTCACGATTTCGCGGCGGCCGGACACGTAACCGCCGGAAGCACCGCCGAGCGCCTTGCCGAAGGTCCCGGTGTAGATGTCCACCCTGTCGGCCACCCCGGCATGCTCCGGGGTGCCGGCACCGTTGGCCCCCATGAAGCCGACGGCGTGCGAGTCGTCGACCATCACCAGCGCGCCGTATTCTTCGGCCAGTTCGCAGATCCGTTCCAGCGGTGCCAGGTAACCGTCCATGGAGAACACGCCGTCGGTGACGATGACGGTCCGCCGGGCGCCGGCGCCGTCGTTCATCGCCGCGGCCTGTTGCAGCCGCTCCTGCAGTTCGGCCATGTCCCGATTGGCGTAGCGGAACCGCACCGCCTTGGACAGCCGGATGCCGTCGATGATCGAGGCATGATTCAGGGCGTCGGAGATGATGGCGTCCTCCGGCCCGAACAACGATTCGAAGACCCCGCCGTTGGCGTCGAAACAGGAGGAGAACAGGATGGTGTCCTCGGTGCCCAGGAAGCGCGACACTTCCCGTTCCAGCTGCAGGTGGAGGTCCTGCGTGCCGCAGATAAAGCGCACGCTGGCCATGCCGAACCCGCGTTCGTCCATGGCGGCCTTCGCGGTGGCGATGATGTCCGGATGGTCGGCCAACCCGAGGTAGTTGTTCGCGCAGAAGTTCAGCACCTCGCGGGTCGATCCGTCCGCCGAGCCGGCGGAGATGTGGCTGGACTGCGGGGTGGTGATGCGCCGTTCGGCCTTGAACAGTCCGGCGGCGCGGATTTCCTCCAGCTCCGAGGCCAGCTGGTCCTTGAGTGTTCCGTACATGCTTCCCTCCCTAGATCCGGGTCCAGTCCAGGACCACTTTGCCGCTTGTCCCCTGCCGGGCCGTCTCGAACCCGCGCTCCCATTCCGCGGCCGGCAGCACGTCGGTGATCACGGAGGAAATCGCCGCGTGCAGGGCCGGGCTGGAGGAGAGCATGGCGCTCATCGCGTACCAGGTTTCGAACATCTCGCGCCCGTAGATGCCCTTGAGCGTGAGCATGTGGGTGACCACCTTGGCCCAGTCGATGGTGATGTCTTCGGTCGGCAGCCCCAGCAGCGCAATCCGGCCGCCGTGGGTCATGTTGTCGATCATGGCCCGCAGTGCCGAGCCGCGGCCGGACATCTCCAGCCCGATGTCAAAACCTTCGACCAGTTCCAGCTGCCGCTGTGCGTCCGCCACCCGGGCGTGGCTGACGTCCACCACCAGGTCGGCGCCCATCTGCTTGGCCAGCTCCAACCGTTCGGCGGACACGTCGGTGACGGCGATCTTGCGGGCGCCGGCGTGGCGGACCACCGCTATGGCCATCAGCCCGATGGGCCCGGCGCCGGTGATCAGGACGTCTTCGCCGACCAGCGGAAAGCTCAGTGCCGTGTGCACGGCGTTGCCGAACGGATCGAAGACCGCGCCCAGTTCGGGCGTGACCGCCGGGTCGGTGTGCACCCACACATTGGTTTCGGGGATCACCACGAACTCGGCGAAGGCGCCGTCCCGCTGGACGCCGACGCTGACCGTGCGGATGCACATCTGCCGCCGGCCCGCGCGGCAGTTCCGGCAGGTCCCGCAGACGATGTGGCCCTCCCCCGAGACCCGGTCGCCGATCTGGACGTCCTGCACGGCGCTGCCGGCGGCCACGACCTCACCATAGAACTCGTGGCCGGGGATCAGCGGCGCCCGGACGGCCCCGGCGGCCCAGTCGTCCCAGGCCTGGATGTGCAGGTCGGTGCCGCAAATGCCCGTGGTGTGGACCTTGATCTTGACCTCGCCGGTGCCGGGTTCCGGTTCCGGACGGTCGACCAGCTCGAAGCCGGGCTGTGGGCCGGACTTGTAGAGCGCCTTCACGCGGTGTCCTTTCGCTAAGCGGGCCGGCGCGCCCGGCCGCCCGGGCTGTGGCCCGGATCACTAGGCCAACTCTACGTAACTGTCTTGGCGAAGTGGAGCGCGTCACAGTATCCGTCGCGTCGCGGGCAGGGTAGCTTTGCTCGCAAGCACTTCTTCCCTACGACGTAAGCGAGGCCAACGCGTGGCAACCATGACCGATCACAGCATCCCGGTAATCGCCGACGACCCGTACTCGGATGCGGTGCTGGCGGACCCGTACGGCCTGTTCGGCCGCATGCGGGCAGCCGGGCCGGCGGTCTGGCTGGAGAAGTACCAGGTGCCGGCCTTCGGGCGCTACGCCGAGTGCCGGGACATCCTGGCCGACCACCGGACCTTCATCTCCGGAGCGGGAGTGGGGCCGAAGGACCTGCTGAAGGAACCCAACTGGCGGCCGCAGGGCATCCTCGAGTCGGACCCGCCGCGGCACACCGTGATGCGGGACGCCATGGCCGGAGTCATCTCGCCCAAGGGGACCCGCGCCCTGCGGGCCGGATTCGAGGCCTACGCCGACCAACTGCTTCCCGAACTGCTCGAGCGCGGTTCCATCGACGGCGTCAAGGATCTGGCCGAGGTGTTCCCCCTCCGGGCGTTCGGCGACGCCGTAGGCATACCCCGTGACGGGCGAGAGGAGAACCTGCTGACACACGGAGCCATGAACTTCAGCCACTTCGGCCCCGAAAACGAACGCCACCGCTTTTACTTCGAGCAAGGGGCCGGGACGCCGGAGTGGGTGATGGACCGGACGCGGCGGGAAAACCTCAGCCCCGGCGGGATGGGCGAACAGTTGTGGCAGTACGTCGACCGCGGCGAACTGCCGGAGGACATGGCACCGCTGGTGGTGCGGGCGCTGCTGTCGGCCGGCCTGGACACCACGGTGATCGGCATTGGAAATGCCCTCAAGCTCTTCGCGGAACATCCGGAGCAGTGGCGCATCCTGCGGAAGAATCCGCAGATGGTCTCGCTGGCCATCAACGAGGTGCTGCGGTTCGAGAGCCCGTTCCAGTCGTTCTACCGGACCACGTCGGCAGACACGGAGATCTCCGGCGTCAGCCTGGCCGCCGGCAGCAAGCTGGCCTTGTTCCTCGGGTCGGCCAACCGCGACGAGGCCCAGTTTGGGCCCGATGCGGACGTCTTCCGGATCGAACGCGACGCGGCCAGCATGATCGCCTTCGGCAACGGCATCCACCGCTGCGTCGGCCAGCCAGTCACCCGGCTGGAGATGCATGTTGTCCTGACCTGGCTGGCACGGAATGTGGAACGCCTTGAGCCCACCGGCGCTCCGGTCCCCTACCTGCACAACACGCTGAAGGGCTACTCCTCGCTGCCCCTGCGCCTGGTCGCGGCCTGACCCCAACCCCGGCGCAATCGGGCCCGCTGGGGCCCAGGGGAGACAGGAAACCGGCCGGGAACCGCGGGCCACGAAAGCCGGTGGAAAGGCCGCGGAAGCGCAGGCTAGACTGTGACCCCGGCCACAGGTGCGTGGCTGCGGTGCGGCAAAAGGGGTTCTCCAGTGCCGCACCCAGCCCAGCCAGCGTCCCGGCCCGTGCAGGACCAGGCCTACGCCGCGCACGAACGGCTGGATCCGATCCAGCTGTCCTGCGGGACCGGGAGCATCAGGGGGCTGCGCCCAGTGGTCCGCGACTCCTGGCAAAGGTCCTTGCGGCACGCGGCGGATCCCGACCGGGCGCTGGCTCCGCTGGTCATGGGCGCCGACGCGCTGGACGAGTTCCGCCGGAACCATCCGTTGTCCGCGATCCTGCCGGTCTTTGGCCGGCTACTGGTGGAGCCCAGCCGCGACGCGGGGATGCTGGTGGCCGTGGGAGACCAGCACGGGCGGCTGCTCTGGGTGGACGGAGAGGCCCGCCTGAAAGACCGCGCCGAAGGCATGATGTTCATGCCCGGCACCGACTGGTCGGAGGCGACCGTGGGCACCAGCGCGCCCGGCACGGCGCTCGCGTTGGGCCGCGGAGTCCAAATCGCCGGTGCCGAGCACTTCAGCCGGGCGGTCCATTCATGGAACTGCACCGCCGTCCCCATCACCGACCCCGAGACCGGTGCCGTCCTCGGCGTCGTGGATCTGACCGGCGGGGAGGAAGCGGCCGCGCCGCACACGCTGTCCTTGGTCCGGGCGGCGGTAGCGGCTGCCGAGGCAGAGCTGCGCATTCTCCGCCTCCAGGCGGCCGCCCGGCACGACCCGGGGACGGGGAGCCGGCCGGTGCCCGCCGGCCCGATCACGCGGCGCCGGGGGACGCCGGCCCGTCCGGAGGGCGAATCCGGAGCCGGCCCGAAGGCCGGTCTCCGCATCATGGGACGCGACCAGGGACTGTTGGAACTGGCCGGCCAGCGGATCGAGTTGTCGCAGCGGCACACGGAGATCCTCACCCTGTTGGCCCTGCATCCCGCCGGCCTGACGGCCGGGGAACTGGCGGACCAGCTCAACCCGCGGGCCCAGAGCGCGACCTTGCGCGCCGAGATGGTGCGGTTGCGCAAGCTGCTGGCCGGCATCAGCCCTGCCGCCGTGCCCACATCCCGGCCCTACCGCCTCCCCCAGGAAGTGGCGGTCGATGCTCAGCAGGTCCTCCGGTGTCTGGCCCGCGGGGCACACCGGCAGGCGCTTGGCCTGTACCGCGGGCAGGTCGTTCCGCGGTCGGAGGCGCCGGGCGTCGTCGGTTTCCGCCGGCACGTCAGCGCCACCCTGCGCGAGGCAGTGCTCAGCAGCGCCTCGCCGGACGAAGTCCTGCGGTACCTGCAGCTTCCTGAAGCAAAGTACGACGCCGAGGCCTGGCGCGCGGCGCTGCGCCTCCTGCCGCCGCGCTCACCGAAGCGGGCCGCGGTCGTCGCGGTGCTGGAACAGTTGGAAGCCGGAGGCTGACGGGACCTTTGCAACGGCGCTGGTGCGGTTGGAAGCCTGGGGGCCTGAGGGCCCTCGGAACGGTCCGGCCCGGTGTGGGACAGGGGGCAAACGGCCCGTACGGAAGGGTCCCGCGGCCGGAGCCGCCGCGAGGACGACCGCTGCAACCTGATTGCAACGTTGCCCTCCGTAGGCTCTGGGGACACAGACAGTGCCGTCTGCCGGGCCGTGGGGGTCCGGACACCGAAGCCAGAGGAGTCGACCATGACTGTTTACGCCCAGCCCGGAACCGAGGGATCACCCGTCAGCTTCAAGCAGCGCTACGAGAACTGGATCGGCGGCGAATGGGTCGCCCCGGTGAAGAACCAATACTTCGAGAACCCCTCGCCCGTGACCGGCAAAACGTTCTGTGAAGTGGCACGCGGGACCGCGGAGGACATCGAACTGGCCTTGGACGCCGCCCACAAGGCGGCACCGTCGTGGGGCAAGACTTCGGTGGCGGACCGGGCCGCCGTGCTGAACCGGATTGCGGACCGGATCGAGGAGAACCTGGAACTGCTGGCCGTGGCCGAGACCTGGGACAATGGCAAGGCTGTGCGCGAGACCCTGGCCGCCGACATCCCGCTGGCCGCCGACCACTTCCGCTACTTCGCCTCGGCCATCCGGGCCCAGGAGGGCCGGCTGTCCCAACTGGACGACGACACCACCGCCTACCATTACCACGAGCCGCTGGGTGTGGTCGGGCAGATCATCCCCTGGAACTTCCCCATCCTGATGGCCACGTGGAAGCTGGCTCCCGCGCTCGCGGCGGGCAACGCCGTCGTTCTTAAGCCTGCGGAGCAGACACCGGCGTCCATCCTGGTGCTGATGGAACTGATCGCGGACATCCTGCCGGCGGGCGTGGTTAACGTGGTCAACGGTTTCGGCGTGGAAGCCGGCAAGCCGCTGGCGTCCAGCCCGCGGATCCGCAAGATCGCGTTCACCGGCGAGACCACCACCGGCCGGCTGATCAGCCAGTACGCGTCGCAGAACCTGATTCCGGTCACGCTGGAGCTGGGCGGGAAGAGCCCGAACATCTTCTTCTCGGATGTGGCCGCCGAAAACGACGCTTTCTACGACAAGGCGCTGGAGGGCTTCACCCTGTTCGCGTTCAACCAGGGCGAAGTCTGCACCTGCCCGTCGAGGGCACTGGTGCAGGAGTCGATTTACGACTCGTTCATGGCCGACGCGCTGGCCCGGACCGAGTCGATCATTCAGGGCAACCCGCTGGACACGGCCACCCAGGTAGGCGCCCAGGCCTCCAACGACCAGCTGGAGAAGATCCTGTCCTACATGGACATCGGCCAGCAGGAGGGCGCGAAGGTCCTGACCGGCGGCGGCCGGAACATCCTGGACGGGGACCTCGCCGACGGCTACTACGTGAAGCCCACCATCTTCGAGGGCGACAACAGCATGCGGATCTTCCAGGAAGAGATCTTCGGCCCGGTCGTCTCGGTTACCCGGTTCGGGAACTATCAGGAAGCCCTGCAGATCGCGAACGACACGCTCTACGGGCTGGGCGCCGGCGTGTGGAGCCGCAACGGGAACGTGGCCTACCGGGCAGGGCGCGAGATTCAGGCGGGCCGGGTGTGGGTGAACAACTACCACGCCTACCCGGCGGGAGCAGCGTTCGGCGGTTACAAGTCCTCGGGCATCGGCCGCGAGAACCACGCGATGATGCTCGACCACTACCAGCAGACCAAGAACCTGCTGGTCAGCTACAACGAGAACAAGCTCGGCTTCTTCTAAAGACAGGTCACGTCATGGTGTCTGCTTCACCGCAGGGGCAGGGTGCACCCACCCCGCCCGCCGGGAAACACGAGGCGGCGCTCGAGGCCGCGGTGGCGCTGCCCGGGGAGGCTTTTTCCCGGGTGGCGCTCACCGGACCGGCGGTCGGGCTGCTGCAAAAACTGTGGGAGGCCCACGGACCGCTGATGTTCCATCAGTCCGGCGGCTGCTGCGACGGCTCCTCCCCCATGTGCTATCCGGCCGGTGAATTCCTCACCGGCGATGCGGACGTGCTGCTGGGCACGTTCGACCTTCCCGACCGCGGGAGCCTGGACTTCTGGATGTCGCGGGAGCAGTTCGCGTACTGGAAACACACGCATCTGACCGTGGACGTGGTGGACGGGCGCGGCAGCGGGTTCTCGGTGGAGGCGCCGGAGGGCAAACGCTTCCTGATCCGCTCCCGGCTGTTCGACGGCGCGGCACCGCCGGACTAAGGCGAGGCTTCGAGCCGGGGCGGGTGGCCGGGGCTACGCTCCATATTGGGCTCCTGCTCCGCTTATTAGGTGGAGCAGGAGCCCAAACCGGAGCAGCGGCGAAAAACCTTGAGTGCCGCGCCTAGTGTTCGAAGAGGCAGAACGGGTGCCCCGCCGGATCGAAGTACACCCGGACGTCGTCCTGCGGTTGGAATCCGGCACGTTCGGCCCTTACCGACTCGGCGTGAGAACAGGCGGCGGCCAGGTTCTCGACGAGGATGTCCAGGTGCATCAGCATTTGCTGTTCGCCGGGTTCTTCGGGCCAGACCGGCGGGCGGTAGTCCTCCTCCAGCTGGAAGGACAGCCCCGGCCCACCGCCCGGATTGGCCAGTGTCACCCAATCGGGCTCGTTGGTGCGGATGTCCCAGCCCAGCAGCCGACCGTAGAACTCCGCCAAGGCCAACGGGTTCGGCGCTCCCAGCACCGTTGCATGCAGTTGCAGTCCTGTGGGGCCGGGCATCGCCACTCCTCCCGTTGACGAAATTCCTGTGCAGCAATCCGGTCATGCTACTGCTGCTGCGGCGCGGCGGCTAGCTCCCGGACAGGACTTCGGCCAGCGCCCGCTCCCCCACGCCGCGCAACAACCGATTGTCATCGGAGGAGGTCAGCAGCACCGTCGCGATGTTCAACGCCCAGCCGCGGCCGCGCTGCCAGGTCTCCGGGGAAACGTCGGTGCGCGCTTCGACGGCCGCAATAAACTCCCGGCGCCCCGGGGCATCAAACACCAGCCAGGCGGCGGCCAGGTCGGTGGCCGGATCGCCCGCGGTGATATCGCCGAAGTCGATAACTGCCGCCAACCGGTTGCCGTCCACCACCAGATTGCCCGGGTGGAGGTCGCCGTGCAGCCACAGTGCCGGTCCCTCCCACGCGGGCACGGCAGTCAGCTGGCGCCACAGAGCGGCGACGCGTTCCGGCTGGGGAACCGCCTGCGCATCGAGACGCTGCACCATGGCTGCGTTGCGGGAGGACAGCGGCACGCCGCGCACAGGATTCACCGGGGCGCCGGACGGGGCGGGCACGTGCAGCGCGGCCACGAACGCCGCCATCCCCGAGGCCAGCGATCGCCGTTCCTCCGGCTGGAGGCGCCAGGCGGCCCGGCCCTCCAGCCACGGCACGACCGACCAGGACCAGGGATAGTACGACGTCGGGCTGCCGCAGCGCGTCGGGGCCGGCACGGCGAGGGGCAGCTCCGGGGCCAGGGACGGGAGCCACCTCTGTTCATGCAGCACCAGATCCCCTGCCGCGGCCCGGCGCGGCAGCCGGACGGCCAAATCGGCTCCGAGCCTGAACGTCACGTTGTCCCACCCGTTCGCCACCCGAACCAGGGGCAGCCGGGCGAGGTCCGGGAACTGGTCCGAGAGCAACCGCAGCACCAGGTCGTTGCTGATGTCGATTTCGGCAGCGGGCATCGAAGCCATCTGTTTCCGTACTCCCTGTGATCGGATGGCCCCGCCAGCGGCGACGGCGTGTGGCCTGCCGGTCTGTCTGCTGTGGGGACGGGACTTCCATCAGATCATCCGCGGGCGGCGCGGGCCAACCGGACACGCCCTGCTCAGCCCATCGGACACCCCCTGCTCACCCCATCACCGCCTGCTCCAGGGCATGGCAACCGACGGCGTGCAACGGGTCCGCGGGCGGCCACAGCGCCATCATCACGCCGTACCAGACCGCCCAGCCTTTGGCCCGGCGCCAGGTGCCGTCGTCGTACACCAGCCCGGACCGGAACCGTGCGCGGCCTGCGGGAGTGAAGTGCAGCCACGCCACACCGAGATCGCTGGCGGGATCGCCCTGCGACACATCGCCGAAGTCGGCGACGGCCGCCAGCGTCCCGGATGCCTTGACAATAACGTTGTGCGGATGCGGATCGCCGTGCAGCCACAGCCCCGGACCCGAATAGTCCGGCGCGGCCAGCGCGGCCTCCCATGCCTGCTGCACTCCGGAGGCGTCGGGCAGGCCGCGGACCGCGAGGCCGGCGCGGGCGCCGTTCCACCGGGCGAGCCGCTCGTGGAAGGCGGCGGCGCAGGCCGTTAGCGGCACTCCGCGGATCGGGTTGTGCGGGGCCTCGGCGGGTACCGGAACCTGCAGCGCCCGCAGGAAACCGGCCAGCGCGGGCGCGTAGCGGTCCCGCGCAGCGGGCGGCAGGACGGCGGCGCTCCGGCCGTCAAACCACGGAACGACCGACCAGTGGAACGGGAAGTGATCCGTGGGCTTGCCCCGGTGGACCACGGCGGGGACCGGCAGGGGCAGGCTTGGTGCGAGGAGCGGCAGCCAGCGGTTTTCGTTGAGCAAGAGCCGGTCCCCCGTCGCGTGCCGGGGAAGCCGGACCGCCAGCCGGCTGCCGAGGCGGAAGATGACGTTGTCCAAGCCGCTGGCGGCCCGCCGCAACGGAAGCCGGGCCAGGGCCGGGAACTGTTCGGCCAGCAGGCGGCGCACCAGGCCATCGGTGATCGGGACCTCGGCGGGCATCCCGCTATCCTGCCATGCGGCTCCGGAGCAGACAACGCCCCCGCCGGTAACGGCAGGGGCGTCGTCTGCAGGAGGTCCCGTCGAACCCGCGTCAGCTAGGCCAGCGGAACCGGGCCGATATCGGTGCCGGCGGCCGCGTGCGCCCTCGGTCGGGCCGTGCGCCGCGGAACCGGGCCGATATCGGCTCCGGCACGGCGCGACGCATTGCCGTTCATCACGCGCTCCACCGGCTAACCCTGAACGCCGAGACGTTCAAAGATCAGCTCGCGCACTCGACCGGCGTCGGCCTGCCCGCGGGTGGCCTTCATGACCCCGCCCACGATGGCGCCGGCGGCCTGCACCTTGCCGCCGCGGATCTTCTCGGCCACCTCGGGCTGGGCCGCCAGCGCTGCATCGATGGCTTCCAGCAGGGCAGAATCGTCCGACACCACGGCCAGGCCGCGCTTCTCCACGACCTCCTCGGGCGTGCCCTCCCCGGCGAGCACGCCGTCGAGCACCTGGCGGGCCAGCTTGTCGTTGATCTTGCCGGCCTGCACCAGGCGGTCCAACTCGACCACGGTCAGCGGGCTCACGCCCAGTTCCGAAGGTTCGAGTTCGGCTTCCTTGGCGCGGCGGGAAATTTCGCCCATCCACCACTTGCGGGCCACGGCGGCGGAGGCTCCGGCGGCAATGGTTTCCTCGATCGACTCCATCACGCCGGCGTTGACCACGTCGCGGAATTCGGCGTCGGAGTAGCCCCATTCGGCCTTCAGCCGCTTGTGCCGTTCGGCCGGCGGTTCGGGCAGCCGGGAACGCAGTTCTTCGATCCACTCTTCGGTGGTGACCACGGGGACCAGGTCCGGTTCCGGGAAGTAGCGGTAGTCATCGGCGTCGGACTTGGGCCGGCCCGCGGTCGTGGAGCGGGTGTCCTCGTGCCAGTGGCGGGTCTCCTGGACCACTTTCTGGCCGGCGTCCAGGACCGCCGCGTGGCGCTGGATCTCGAAGCGGACGGCACGTTCGACCGCACGCAGCGAGTTCACGTTCTTGGTCTCGGAGCGGGTGCCGAACTGCTCCGCGCCCTTGGGCATCAAAGACACGTTCGCGTCGCAGCGGACGTTGCCGCGTTCCATCTTTGCGTCGGAGACGCCCAGGTTCTTGACGATCTCGCGGACGGCCGCCACGTAGGCGCGGGCCAGTTCCGGAGCGCGGGAGCCGGCTCCGACGATCGGCTTGGTGACGATCTCCACGAGCGGAACGCCCGCGCGGTTGTAGTCCACCAGCGAGTACTCGGCGCCCTGGATCCGGCCGGTGGCGCCGCCCATGTGGGTGAGCTTGCCCGCGTCCTCCTCCATGTGCGCGCGTTCGATCTCCACCCGGAACACTTCGCCGTCTTCCAGTTCGATGTCCAGGTAGCCGTCGTAGCAGATCGGGTCTTCGTACTGGGAGGTCTGGAAATTCTTCGGGGTGTCCGGGTAGAAGTAATTCTTCCGGGCGAAGAAGCAGGACTCGGCGATCTTGCAGTTGAGCGCGAGCCCAATCAGGATCGAGTACTCCACCGCCGCCTTGTTCACCACCGGCAGGACGCCGGGCAGGCCCAGGTCCACCGGAGACACGTTCGTATTCGGCACATCACCGAACGCGTTCGGAGCGGCGGAAAACATCTTGGTCTTCGTGTTCAGCTCAACGTGGACCTCAAAACCGAGGACCGGGTCGTACTTCGCCATCGCCTCTTCGAAGGAGACCAGCTCTTGTGTTGCAGCCATTTACTTCATACCTCCGAGGACAGGAGCCTGGGCCAGCAGGGGGCCGCCCCACTGGGCTTCCAGCAGGTTTTCAAGACCGGCGCCGGCGCGGTAAAGCCGGGCATCTTCGCGGGCGGGGGCCAGGAACTGGATGCCCACCGGCAGTCCGTCGGCCAGGCCGCCCGGCACGGATATGCCAGGCACCCCGGCGAGGTTCGCCGGAATGGTGGCCACGTCGTTCAGGTACATCGCCATCGGATCGTCCAGCTTCTCGCCCAGCTTGAACGCGGCCGTCGGCGCGGTGGGAGAGACCAGCACGTCGACCGTTTCGAACGCCGCGTCAAAGTCGCGCTGAACCAGCGTGCGGACCTTCTGCGCCGAACCGTAGTAGGCGTCGTAGTAGCCTGCGGACAGGGCGTAGGTGCCCAGGATGATGCGGCGCTTGACCTCGTCGCCAAAGCCGGCGGCACGCGTCGCACCCATCACGCGCTCAATCGTCATCGGGCCCTCGGCCGGCAGCACGCGATGCCCGTAGCGGACGCCGTCGAACTTGGCCAGGTTGGAGGAGACCTCGGAGGGCATGATCAGGTAGTAGGCGCCCAGCGCGTACTTGAAGTTCGGGCAGGAGACTTCCACCACCTCGGCGCCGGCCCCGCGCAGCAGTTCCAGGGCCTCGTCGAAGCGGGCCTGGACGCCGGCGGCATAGCCTTCGCCCTGCAGTTCCTTGATCACGCCGATGCGCATGCCCCGCACGTCGCCGTTCCGGGCGGCCTCGACCAGCGCACCCACCGGGTCGGTGAGCGAGGTGGAGTCGGCCGGGTCGTGTCCGCCGATGACCTCATGCAGCAGGGCGGCGTCCAGGACCGTGCGCGTTACCGGTCCGATCTGGTCCAGCGATGACGCCATCGCGATCGCGCCATAGCGGGAAACTCCGCCATAGGTCGGCTTGACGCCCACCGAACCGGTCACCGCGGCCGGCTGCCGGATAGACCCGCCGGTGTCGGTGCCCAGCGCCAGCGGTGCCTCGAAAGCCGATACGGCAGCGGCAGAGCCGCCGCCGGAGCCGCCGGGGATCCGGTCCAGGTCCCACGGGTTGCGGGTGGGGCCGTACGCGGAGTGCTCGCTGGAGGAACCCATGGCGAATTCGTCCAGGTTGGTCTTGCCCAGCATCGGCATGCGCGCCGCCCGGATCTTCTTGACCACGGTGGCGTCGTACGGGCTCATCCAGCCCTCGAGGATCTTCGAGCCGGCGGTGGTGGGCTGGCCCACGGTGACGATCAGGTCCTTGATCGCTATTGGGACGCCCGCCAGGGCATGCAGCTCTTCGCCGGCGGCGCGGGCTTTGTCCACGTCCGCCGCCACCGCGAGCGCCTCGTCGGTGTTCACGTGCAGGAACGCGTTGATGTCGCCGTCGACCTCGGCGATGCGGTCCAGGTGCGCCTGGGTGACCTCCACCGAGGACACCTCCGAAGCGGTCAGCATGTCGGCCAGTTTGGCCGCGCTGTTGGTAATCAGTTCGCTCATGGCTGCGCCTTACTCCTCGTCCAGGATCGCCGGAACTTTGAACCGGCCGTCGGCCTGGTCCGGTGCGTTCGCCAGGGCAAGTTCCTGGCTCAGCGTCTCCCCCACCACGTCCTCGCGGAACACGTTGTTCAGCGGGATGGGGTGCGAGGTCGCCGGAACGTCGGGGCTGGCAACTTCCTGGACGGACTTGATTGAATCGACAATGACGTCGAGTTCGCCGGCCATCTTGTCCAGTTCTTCGGCGGTCATCTCAATGTGGGCCAGCCGCGCCAAATGCGCCACCGCCGCACGATTGATCTCAGACATGAGTCTCCTACGCGGGTGGAATGCTTTTCCTTTTCAGTCTACCGGCGCAGGAGGGTCGGGATTCGCCAGGGAATGCCGAGGGACTATCCCACGGCGACAGCCTCGGCTTCCCGGTGTCCGGCCTTCGGTTTGGCGAACCGCAGGTACAGCGAGGGGACCACAAAGAGATTCAGCAGCGTGGAGGTGACCAGCCCGCCGAGGATAACCAGCGCCATCGGATGCTCGATCTCGTGGCCGGGAATGCTGCCCATCACCACCAGGGGCACAAGCGCCAAGCCGGTGGCGAGGGTGGTCATCAAAATCGGCGAGAGCCGTTCGCCCGCGCCGCGCAGCACCAGCGCCGGGCCGAAGGTTTCCCCTTCGAACTTCTCCAGGTGCTGGCAGTGGTTGACCAGCAGGATGCTGTTGCGCGCGGCTATGCCCATCACGGTCAGGAAGCCGACGATGGACCCGAGGGAGAGCACCCCGCCGCCCAGGAAGGCCGCGAACACGCCGCCCACCAGCGCGATCGGCAGGGTCAGCATGATCAACGTTGCCAGGCGCCAGCTGCCGAAGGACACCTGCAGCAGCAGATAGATGACGGCGAGCGCCGCGACCGCGAGGGTCATCAGCAGCTGGGTGGCTTCCTGCCGTTCTTCGTACTCTCCGAGGATTTCGGCATGGAATCCGGGCGGCAGTTCGATCTCGGCCAGCCCGGCCTCCATCGCCGCAACCACCGAGGCCAGCGCCCCGTCTTCGACGTTGGCCTCAATGTCGATGCGCCGGGAGTTGTCGTCACGTTCGATGACGTTCGGCGTGGGCCGCAGGCTGACGTCGGCGACATCCGCCAACCTGATGCTGTCGCCGCTCGGTGTGTCGATGGGCAGGTTTCTGATGCTGGTCACGTCGGAACGGATTTCCTGCGGGCTCCAGACCTGCACGTCGTAGGCTTTCCCGCCCCGGTAGACGTCGCCCACTTCTTCTCCCGCCACCATCGTTGCCGCGGCGCGCCGGACGTCGCCGGGTTTCAGCCCGTAGCGCTGCGCCGTCTCCAGGTTGACGGTCACTTCGAGTTGCGGCACGTCCACCTGCAACGACACGTGCTCGTCGATCGCGCCGTCGGTGGCCAGAAATATCTCGTTGATTTCCTCGGCTTTCTCCCGCAGCATGTCCAGGTCATCGCCGTAGAGCCGCACCACCACCGCGTTGCTCGAACCGGTCAGCACCTCGCGGATCCGTTCCTTCAGATAGGTCTGCACGTCGCGGTGGATGCCGGGATAGCCCTCCACGACCTCCTGGACCGCGGCCAGGGTCTTGTCGTAGTCCACCGCCGGATCGACGCTGATCCAGTTCTCGCCGAAGTTGACCCCGACCACCTCGTCGGCTGCAAACGCCTGTCCGATGTGGGCGCCGCAGTTGCGCACGCCCTCAATTTCCAGCAGCTCGGCGCAGGCGCGCTGGCTGATGCGGTACTCCTCCTCCACCGAGGTGCCGGGCTGCGTGACCCAGTGCATCAGGAAGTCCCGCTCTTTGAAGTCGGGCAGCAGCGACTGCCCGAGGAATGGCGCCATCACCGCCCCGGCCGCCGCGATGGCTCCGACGACCACGTAGCTCGGACGCGGGCGCCGGACGAAGCGCTTGAGGATGGCGTGGTAGCCGCGTTTGAGGACCCGTACCAGCGGAGGCTCGCGCGACTCCAACGGCACGTTGCGCATCAGGATCAAGGCCAGCGCCGGGGTGACCGTCAGGGCGACCAGCATCGAGGCGAGCACGGCCAGCGTGTAGGAGATGGCCAGCGGCCGGAAGAACGCACCGGTGAGCCCTTCGAGGAAGAAGATGGGGATGGCCGCCACGATGATGATCAACGTGGCATAGACGATCGGCCCGCGGACCTCGAGGGAAGCGTCCAGCACCACCCGCATGGTCGACCTGCTGCCGCCTTCGGCGCGGTGCTGCCGCAGCCGCCGGATGATGTTCTCGATGTCGATGATGGCATCGTCGACCACCACGCCCACGGCGATGACCAGCCCCGCCAGGACCATCGTGTTGACCGAACTGCCGCTGAGGTAGAGCACCAGGGCGGCGGTCACGAGCGAGAGCGGAATCGCGACGATGCTGATCAGCGCGGTGCGCCACTGGAACAGGAAGGCACCGAGGACCATCATCACCAGCACGGTTCCGAGCAGCAGCGCCACCGTCAGGTTGTCCAGCGATTCTTCGATGAAGCTGGCGGGCCGGAAGATTTCCGTATCGATCTCGATGCCGCTCAGGCCCGGCTCCATCGTCTTCAGCGCCGCCTCCACCCCTTGGGTGACCTCCAGCGTGTTGCCCCAGGGCAGTTTCTCCACGATGAGCATGAGCCCGTCGCCCTGGTTGATCACGGCGTCCCCGATGAGCGGCTGGTGGTCCTCCACCACGCGGGCCACATCGCCGAGGCGCAGCGGATCGCCGTCGCGCTCGTCAATGGTCACCTGGGCCAGGGCTTCCGGCGTCGTAATGGGCAGCACGTGTTGGATCCCGAGCCGCTGGTTGGGCGTGCCGATGTAGCCGCCGGTGCCGATCACCGCGCCGGGGGAATACTGGAGCAGCCCCGCGTCCAACGCGTCGGCGGTGACCGTCATCACCTGGTTCAGCGACACCCCCTCGGCCCGCATTTTCTCGGGTTCGGCCTGCACCTGCAGCATTTGCAGGCGCTCGCCCCAGATGGCCACGTTCGCGACGCCGGGCACGCGGAGCAGGTGGGCGCGGATCTTCCAGTAGCTGATCATCGACATCTCGATCAGCGAGCGCTCGTCCGAGGTCAAACCGATCTTCATGACGCGGCTGGTCGACGACAACGGTTGCAGCATGACCGGCGGCGATGCCCAGGTGGGCAGGGTCGGAGTGGTGTTGGCGATCCGCTCCGATACCAACTGCCGGGCGGTCAACAGGTCCGTGTCCGGTTCGAAGATCAGCACGATGGAGGACAGCTGGGAGACGGATTTCGAGCGCAGGTCGTCCAGGCCCTCGACGCCGTTCAGCGCCTCTTCCAGCGGGACGGTGACAAGCTCTTCCACCTCGGAGGCGGTCAGGCCGATGCAGATGGTCTGGATTTCGACTTTCGGCGGCGCGAACTCGGGGAAGACATCCACCGAGGCGGTACTCAGGCTGACGCCGCCGAACAGCATGATTCCGACGGCGATGGCCACCACCACAGACCGGAATTTGAGGCTGAAGGCGACGATCCGGCGCATGTCAGTGGGCCGTATCGAACTCGGCGCCGAAGAGTTCGGCAGCACCGAGGGTGACTATGTCGGTGCCGGGCTCCGGGCCGTCGGTCAGGTGCACGACCTCGCCCTCGATCCGGTCCACCTCGACGGGCGCCCGGACGAAGACCAGGGGTTCGGGGTTGGTGTAAACCCAGGTCTCCCCCGCGGGATCGTAAATCAGCGCGCTGTAGGGGATTTCCAAGTCGCTCCCGGTCCCGGCGGCCACCGGTTCGGTGGTCAGGTCGAGCCGTTCCACCGCTTGCTCGGTGAGGGTGAGCCGGTTCAGCTCGGAGCCGGGAATCGCCTCCTTGACGGCGGCCTCGATGCCTTGGGGTTCCATCTCCGGGCTGGCTGCCGCGCAGCCGGACAACACAATGGCTGCCGCGGCCAGTGCTGCGGCCAGCGCGCCGTGGTGTCCATGACGTTGGCCAGTCATGACATTTCCTGCCTCCGTTGCAGTACAGATTCGTGCATATTGACCAGGGAGTTCGACCAGTCGGGGCGGCCGGAAGAGCCGAGGGCGAGGACCAAAACCGGCAGGACCCACAGCACCAGCAGTGCGGTGGTGACAAGGCCGCCCCAGAGCACCACTGCCAGGGGCAGGAGGGTGACGGCTCCGACGGTTCCGCCCAGGGCGACCAAGGGCACCAGGGCCAGGGCAGCGATCCCGGCGGCCAGCAGCATCGGCAGCAACCGGTCGCCGACGGCCTGGCGCATCAGTTCGACCGGACGACGAGACGGGTCGCCGCTCTGCAGGGTCTGGAAATGCCCCACCAGCTGCAACGCTTCCCGGACGGCAAAGCCGAGCACGGCCGCGAGCCCCATCAGCGCGTATAGCGAGCCATCGCCGCCGGTGAGCAGGGTCGCGAGAACCCCGCCGGAAAGCGCGACCGGCAGCGCCAGCAGAACCAGTCCGGCGAGCCGCCAGCTGCCGAGCACGGTTTGCAGCAGGATCAGGATGCCGACGGCAGCAGCGGCCGCGAGCCACCAAATCACCCGGGCTGAAACCTGCTGTTCTTCGTACTGCGGCGGGATTTCCGCGTGGTATTCGACCGGGAATTCCATCTCGGCTATCGCTGCGCGGATGTCCGACTGGACGTCGCCCAGGCTCCGCCCCTCAATATCGGCGAGCACGTCGATGCGTCGCGAGGTGTCGTCGTGATGAATGACCGTCTGGTTCGGGCTGATGCGCACGTCGGCTACGTCGCCGAGCTGCACGCTGCCGCCATCGGGAGTATCGATGGACAGCTCGCGGACGCTGGTGAGGCTGCCGCGGGTCGCTTCGTCGCCCTTGACGATCACCTGGAAAACCTTCTGCTGCTCGAAGATGAACCCGACCTCGATTCCCTGCAGGATGGCAGCGGCGGCGCGGTGCACGTCACCGGGTTTGATGCCCACCCGTTCGGCCGCGTCCAGGTTGACCTCGATCTCCGCGATCGGCTGCTCCACCGCAATGTCGAGCCGCGGGTTGGCCACACCGTCGATGCCGGCCATGACCTGTCGGAGTTCCTCGGCCTTCTCCCGCAGGATGGGCAGCTCTATTCCGTAGACGCGTACCTGGAAGCCCTGCTCGTTGGCCTGCCGCACCCGGTCGACCTGGCCTTCCGGATAGGTCAGCACGCGGTTCGCCAGCCCGGGATAGCCGTCGACGATTCCCTGTACGTCCGCTTTGACCCGGTCGAAGCTCGCGCCGTCCTCGAGGGTCACCCAGATCTCGCTGGAACTGACGTTCGCCTCGGTATCCGACGTGATGGCCCTCCCGACATGGCCGCCGACGGCCGCGACGCCGTCGAGCGTCCTGAGTTCGTCGCTGGCCCTCGCCGTAATACGGTTCATCTCGGTATTGGCGGTGCCGGGAGCGGCGTCCCACCGAATCAGCAGGGTGCGGTCCGGCACGGAAGCCACCATGGGGTTGCCGGCAGCGATGAGCGGGATCGCAGCCAGGGCGGCAATCCCGAGGACGGCGACGACGCCGGCTGCCAGCCAGCGCCGTCCCTCGGCGGCGGAGGCGAGCAGGTGGTCGAGCCTGCGCCGGACCTTCTGCGCGGCGGCGGGAACCGGCCGCGTCTTCTCCCGGGCGGGCACCAGAATGCTGGCCAGTGCGGGCGTGACCGTGTGGGCCACGAGGAACCCCACCGCGACGGCCAGCAGGTAGGACAGGATGAGTGGCCTCAGCAACGCGCCGTCGACCCCCCGGACAAACAAGGCAGGGGCCAGCGCGAGCAAGGTCGCCAGGGCCGCGAAGATCATGGGCATTCTCGACCGCCGCAGGGCCCGGGTCAGCAGGCTTTCCCCGCCGTCGGCCGCCGTTGCCTCCGCCGGGTGCGGCATCCCGCGGTAGCCGGGCGGGGTGTCTGCCGCCGCTTCCTGGGCCGTGTGCGGTGCCGCGCCCGGCGCAAGGGTGCGCGCGGGCACGCCGGCGTCCTTGTGCCGGACGCTGTGCAGGTCGGCGATGACGTCGCCCACGCCGACGACCAGCGCCAGCACGATGCCGGCGAACGCCATGGTGTTCAGGACGGCTCCCTGCCACTGCAGTATGAGCGCCGCAGCCACGGCCGACAGGACGATGGCCGTAAGCCCGATGAGGGCGTACCGCCAGGACCGGAAGGCAAGGCCGATGCCGATGGTCACCACGAGCAGGCCGATGAGCAGCGCAAGCCCCAACTGGTTCGCCGCCGACTCCAAATAGCTTGCGGGGCGGAAGATCGTGGAATCCACCTCGATGCCAGGCAACCCGGGACGAAGCTCGTCCAGAGCCTCCTCGAGGTGTCTGGTGACGTCGACGACGTCTGCGTCCGGAAATTTCTCGACGACCAGGATGAGTCCCGGGGCGTCTCCGGTGACCGCGTCACCGATCAGCGGCTGGTGATCCTCCCTCAGGTCTGCCACATCGGAGAGCTGGAGCGGTTTGTCGCCGGTCCCCTCGACGCTCACCTTGCCCAGGTCCTCGGCATTCTGGATCGGCAGCACGTGCTGGATGCCAATCCGTTGGTTCGCCGACTCCAGGAATCCGCCGGTGCCCGGGGTCGAGGCTTCCAGGAAGCTCAGCGGGGAGACCCAGACCGCGTTTCCCGTGGTCTCGATCACTTGGTTCAGCGTCACGTCCTGCGCGCGGAGGCGCTCCGGGTCCACATGGACCTGCAGCTGTTGTTCACGCTGGCCCCAGATGGACACGTTGGCTACCCCGGGGACGCCCATCAGCACGGGCTTGATGTTCCAGCGGGCCAGCACCGACATGTCGATGACCGACTGCTCCGCCGAACTCAGCTGGACCATCATGACCCGGCTGTTCGACGACAGCGGCTGCATCAGCACCGGGGCCGTGGAGACGTTCGGCAGCGCGAAGGCCTGCGTCAACCGCTCCGCCACCAGCTGCCTGGCCCGCAGGATATCGGTGCCGGGTTCGAAGATCATCTCGATGGAGGACAGGCCCGGGACCGAGACCGAACGGATCTCGTCCAGCCACGCCACGCCGTTGAGCAGGTCCGCCTCCATCGGAGACGTGATCAGCTGTTCGACTTCTACGGCGGACAGGCCCAGCGCCTCGGTCTGGATTTCCACATGGGGCGGGGCGAATTCGGGGAGGTTGTCCACCGGCATCGACGGCAGGGTCACCAGTCCCAACCCGAGAATGCCCGCCGCGGCAGCCAAAACCAGCAACCGAAATTTAAGGGCCCAGCGAACCAACAAGCCAGACATAAATACGCCCCCAACGGCGCAGAGCGTTTCGGGTCACTACCCGTCCCCGCTCACCCATGATGCTTGCGCGAACACCCGGTCCGCACGGTAGGAGCTCGGCCTGTCCCGGCGTAGCTCCGGTCCCCCATCGAGGCGTTGGCCGCCTGGCGTGTTCCCCAACGGATCACTCAAGATGCTGTCCTCAGTGTGGCACAAACGGCCAGCGGGCGACAAGGAAATTGCGAAGCAGTTTGACCGCCTTACGCCGGGCACCTAGAATGTGGCATCCGCGAACGCCTGGCCGGGCCGTCGGACTCCCGGCGGGCTGCCGGAGTCCTTCGCGGCGAGGAGGCCCCCATGCGTCCGGCCCGGCTGGCTGCCATAGCCCTGACCGCGCTGCTGCTGCCGTGCTGCAGCAGCGCGGGGCAAGGCTCCCCGGCCCCGGCGCCGCACGCCTCGGCGGGCCCGACGGCTCCCATGACCTCCTCCAGCCCGCCGGTCGCCCCGCCGGCCTCCCCGCCGGCACTGTCGCCGCCTGCCTCGGACCCGGGCGGCACGGCGGCCCCCGCGCCCCGGGCAGGCGGCAACTCCGCGGCAAGCGTGAAATTCGCGGCGGCCGGAGACTTCGGCTTCGACCAAGGTGCCGCACAGGTGCTGGAAGCGATGGCGGGAAGCGGTCCCCGGTTCGGCTTGGCGCTCGGCGACCTGTCCTACGGGCTTCCCGGCACGGAATCGGGGTGGTGCCGTTTCGTCACCGACCACCTGGGGCGGGACATCCCCCTGCAGTTGATAGCCGGAAACCACGAAAGCGATGGCCGGAACGGTTCGATCGATGAATTCGCCCGCTGCCTTCCTCCCCGCCTACCCGGTGTCCAAGGCACCTACGGGCGCCAATGGTTCGTGGACATCCCGCAGCGGGATCCGCTGCTGCGGCTGATACTGATTTCGCCCGGCCTGGAGTTTCCCGAATCCGGCCGATGGGACTACGTTCCCGGCACCGGGCCTTACCGGTGGACGGCCGCTGCCATAGACTCGGCCCGCACGGCGGACATTCCGTGGGTGGTGGTTGGCTCCCACAAGCCCTGCCACTCGGCGGGCCGCTACGACTGCGATCCCGGCCCCGCCGTGACCGATCTGCTGCTGGACAAAAACGTGGACCTGGTGCTGCACGGCCACGAACACCTCTACCAGCGGACACACCAACTCGCCCTGGGCCCGGACTGCCCGTCGCTGCTGCCCGCGCAAAGCAATGATGCCTGCATCTCCGACACCGACGCGGACTTCGAGTCCGGTGCCGGCACGGTCTTCGCGACGGTCGGCACCGGCGGGCAACCGCTGCGCGACATCAACGGCTCCGACGCCGAGGCGCCCTACTTCGCCGCCTACTCCGGCGCAAACGTCGAGCCCACGCACGGGTTCGTGGAGATTGAGGTGACCGAGGACTCCCTGAAGGCCACGTTTGTGGGAGCCGGCGGCGCCAACTTCACCGATTCGTTTACCCTCAGCAAACCCTGAGCATGCGCTGCCTGCAGCGTCCGTCCCTGCGGCTGCTAGAGGCGTTTGACGAAGACCAGCAGCCGGATGTCGGTCCCCGGTACCGGCCAGTCGCGCTCCGGCACCCGGTCGAATCCCAGCGATTCATACAACCGGTGCGCCGCGGTCCAGTCGCTGCCGGTGGTCAGGCTCACGGCGTTGATGCCCTGCAGCGTGCGCGCGTACTCCACGATGGCGTCCACGAGGGCCCGGCCGACGCCCGAGCGCTGCAGCCCCGGATCCACGGCCAGCATCCGGAACTCCAGTTCGCCCTCCCGGGCGATGTCAGCATACTCCCCACCGGCCTGGGCCAGTGTGACCGCCCCGGCCACCTTGCCGCCCCGCTCGGCCACCCAGATCTCGGCATGCCGGGCCCGGTGCGCCACGTCGGAAACGTGCATCAGATACGGGTGGTCGGCTGCCGGGAAGTGTCCCGCGGCCAGGTACGCCTCGCGCGTCAGGCGCTCCACGTCGTCGAAATCGGTAGCGGTGGCAGGGCGGATGGTGATCTGCATGTGCTTGGGCGGTGTCCTTGCGGGTAGTGAAAGTACGACGTCGGGGCTTGCCTGACCAGTTTCCCGCACCACGGGCGGTGCGCGCCAATACGGTTCAGGCCGGGCCGCCGGCCTGCCGTCCCGCCGGCGGCCCGGCCGCCGAACGGGGCACGGGCGGGAGCAATTCCGGATTGACCCGCCGCTGCAGGGCGGCGACCGCCTCGGCCGGCAGCGCCAACAGGCCGTCGAGCTCCTTGCGGGCGCGCGCGTAGGCCAGCTGCCGCTCGGCGGGCGTTGCCGCCCTATCCACCGCGATGGTCAGCAGCCGGCGCGCGGTGTTCAGCCGCAGCCGTTCGGGGCCGCTGAAGTGCTGGTCCTGAATGCGGCGGGCCTCGCGTTCGGCAATGTCGAAGGCGACCTCGTAGGCCCGCACGGCCTCGCGGTATTCGCGCAGCCGCTCGTCGGTGGCAACTTCCGCAGCGGTGACCGGCCGCAGCCCGTCCGCGGTCCGTTTGGCGCGCAGGAACGCCACCGTGAGCGGCTCGCGGACATCGGACATCATGGGAAAATCGATCAGCTTGGCCACGTCCAGCTCGTAGTCCAGCCAGCGCGCGTTGACCGCATCATGGTCGGCCATCACCGCCGCGGTGTCGCGGAGCCGCTGCTGTTCGGCAGCGGCGGCGGCACGCAGCCGGTCGGCCTCGCGCCGGGCAGCCTCCGAGCGTGCGCTTTCGTGGCGCCGGCCCCCGCGGTTCCAGCCCTGGCCGCGCCGGGTGCGCTTGGCACGCTGTCCCATACCGGAGACCACGGCGAAACCGACCCAGATGAACCACCAGGGGAAACCATCAGCAAAGAATTCGTTCATGGCTCACCTCGCACATCCATCGTCCCATGGCGAGTGATGCCAGTCACGATAGTTTCACGAGGCCGCCCGGATGTCCGCGCGCTGCCCCGAAGTGGCTGCCGCTGCCTGCGGCGCACACGTCCGCTGCTACTGCTGCCCGGGGCTGTTGGTGCGGCGGTGGCCGACCCGGTAGTCGCTGCCGTCCGGCTCGCGGTCCAGGAAGCCGTCATCGACCAGGGCGCGGCGGAGCATCGGCACATCGGAGGTGAACGCGGCCAACCGGGCGTTCAGGTCCTTCTCGGTCATGACCTCACCTCCGGCGATGACGCGGTCGCGGATGTAGCCCAGCAGTTCCAGCCGGTCCGAGGCGCGGGACGGCAGCACCACCAGCCCGCCGGTGAGGAATCTTTCCGGCCCGGCCGGCCCGGGTTCCCGTGCCGCGGCCAGCGCGGCCTTGAAGACGCCCGGCTCGACGGCGAGGGCACCGCCGTCGTCCGTCACCAGGCCGGAGGCAACCAGCTTCTGCCGTTCCTTGGCGGTCATCTCCGGCTGTTGGCCCAGCACCAGGGCGGCATAGAGCCCGCGCAGGCGCTGGCTGGCCAGGGCGGAGAGCAGCTGCTGCCAGCTGGCGCCGGGCCCTGGCCGCTCCCCCGTCATGCCGTGCCGGTTTCCAGCAGCCGGCGGAAACCGTCCTCGTCCAGCACGGTCAGGCCCAGGGACTCGGCCTTGTCCAGCTTGGTCCCCGCGTTCTCGCCGGCCACCACATAGCTGGTGTTCTTCGAGACGGAGCCCGAGGCCTTGCCGCCGCGGATAATGATCGCTTCCTTGGCCTCGTCACGGCTGAAGTTCGGCAGCGTACCCGTCACCACCACGGTCAGCCCCTCCAGCGTGCGGGGCATGCTCTCGTCCACCTCGTCGGCCATCCGCACGCCGGCGGCCGCCCAGGCATCGACAATCCCGGCATGCCAGTCCTCGGCGAACCACTCCTTCAGCGCCGCCGCGATGGTGGGACCGACGCCGTCGACGTGCGCCAGCTGGTCCTCGCTGGCGGCCCGGATGGCGTCCATCGACCCGAAGGCCGTGGCCAGGGCGCGGGACGCGGTGGGACCCACGTGCCGGATGGACAAAGCCACCAGGACGCGCCAGAGCGGCTGGGTCTTGGCCTTCTCCAACTCCTCGAAGAGCTTCCTGGTGTTGGCAGTGGGAACCGAAGGCTTCTTGGCGGTGCCCTTGGTGTAGAAGTAGGGCACCAGCTCGGTCTCGCCGGTGGGCACCCCCTTGGCCTTCTTCTCGCGCCGGATCCGCACGTCGGACAGGTCCTCGGGCCTGAGGCTGAAAATCCCGGCCTCGTTGGTGAGCGGAGGCTGTTCGGGTTCGGCCGGCCGGGTCAGCGCGAACGCCGCCTCGTAGCCCAGCGCTTCGATGTCGAAGGCGCCGCGGCCGGCCAAATGGGCCACCCGCTCGGTCAGCTGCGCCGGGCAGGACTTGGCATTCGGGCAGCGCAGGTCGACGTCGCCCTCCTTGCCGGGGGCCAGCGGGGTGCCGCACGAGGGGCAGTCGGTGGGCATCACGAACTCGCGCACCGGCGGATCCTGCGTCTCCCGCAGCGCCAGCACGGGGCCCACGATCTCCGGGATGACGTCGCCGGCCTTGCGCAGCACCACGATGTCGCCGATCTTCACGCCCTTGGCCTTGACCACGTCCTGGTTGTGCAGCGTGGCCATTTCCACCGTGGAACCGGCCACCTTCACCGGTTCCATCACCCCGTACGGCGTCACCCGGCCGGTGCGGCCCACGTTCACCCGGATGTCCAGGAGCTTGGTGTGGACCTCTTCCGGCGGATACTTATAGGCCACGGACCAGCGCGGCACCCGCGACGTGTGGCCCAGCGCGCGCTGCAGGCCGAAGTCGTCCACCTTGACCACGATGCCGTCGATTTCGTGCAGCAGGTCGTGGCGGTGCTCGCCGTAGTGCTCGATGAACTCCAGGACCTCTTCGTAGCTGTTCACCACCTTGAAGTAGGGGCTGGTGGGCAGCCCCCATTCCTGCAGCAGGGCGTAGGTCTCCGATTGGCTCTCGGCGTCGAGCCCTT
This sequence comes from Arthrobacter sp. Cza30, assembly GCF_059090765.1. Taxonomy (NCBI): domain Bacteria; kingdom Bacillati; phylum Actinomycetota; class Actinomycetes; order Micrococcales; family Micrococcaceae; genus Arthrobacter; species Arthrobacter sp. Cza30. Next base: position 189,612 of record NZ_JBNHGA010000007.1, read on the forward strand.
CGCGGGCTCCGATCCCATGGACGAACATATGCAGCGGCCGCTCGGCCGTCACCTTCGGGTCCTTCTGCCGCAGCGAGCCGGCCGCCGAGTTCCGCGGGTTCGCGAACGGCGCCTTGCCGGCCTCCACCATCCGCTCGTTAAGGGCCAGGAAGTCCTTGGTGGGAATGAAGATTTCGCCGCGGATCTCCACCTCGACCGGGATGTTGCTGCCGGAGAGCCGGCGCGGGATGTCCGCGATGGTCAGGGCGTTGTGGGTGATGTCCTCGCCGGTCGTGCCGTCCCCGCGGGTTGCGGCGCGGATGAGTTCACCGTTGCGGTAGAGCAGGTTGACGGCCAGGCCGTCGATCTTCACTTCACTGAGCCAGCGCAGTTTCCTGCCGTTGCCCAGGTTGGCCACCGACGCCGTGGCGCGGTCCACCCAGGCCTTCAGCTCGTCCAGTGAAAAGACGTCCTCCAGCGAGTACATCCGCTGCAGGTGTTCCACCGGGGCGAACGCGGCCGAAACCTCGCCGCCGACTTCCTGCGTGGGCGAGTCGTTGGCCACCAACTCCGGGTGCAGCGCCTCGATCTCTTCCAGCCGCCGGTACAGCCCGTCGAATTCGGCGTCGGAGACCAGCGGGGCGTCCTCGTTGTAGTACGCGTAACGGTACTTGCGGACGTCCTCGGTCAGCTGCTCGTATTCTTCCCGGATCTCGTCGCTGGGAATGCCGCTGGCAGGTGTTTCGACTGTGCTCACCTGACTATCTTGCCCGAGAAGGGCGGTTCAGGCGACGACGGCGGAGCCCGCGTGCCCCCCGACGGACCGGCGGCCGCTCAGTCTTCGGCGTCCGGCCGTTCGTCGAGCAGCGGCAGGTCGGCCGCGGTGACCAGGTGGGAGGTGACGGCGTGTTCGACCAGCCGCGCGCGCCGGTTGGTGGCAAGCTTTCCGCTGCCGCCGCGCAGCCCGGCGACGCCCACCCGGTCCAGTTTGTCGCAGACATTGTCCAGCTTGCGGTTGAACTTGGTCAGGGGCCAGCCCAGCCTGGCCGCCGCCTGCGAGGACGACGGAATCGAGCTGAGCCCCGTCCCGTCCCGCTTGAGCATCGGCTCGGCCAGGGCCAGGATCAGGGCCTTCTGCGAGGCGGTGAACACCACCGGGCCGATGGTGGTCTCGCCCACCGCGTCCGTGTCCCGGTGTTCCTGGCGGAACGACGGCGTCTTCACATGGACCGACAGCTCATAGGTTGTGGGGCCGGCCGTGAAAACGATGTTCGTCTGGCTGAAGACCATCGGGATCCGCGCTCCCGGCGCCAGCCACGCCTGCATGCCCCCGGTGGAATCGGCGATGGTCGCGGAGATGAGGGAACCCACGTTGGCCAGCCACCAGATGCCGTCATAGTGGGCGATCTGCAGGAACTTGCGGTGCAGGTAGGGGTTGTCGTCGATCTCCAGGTCCCCTTCGCGCCCAATGGTGAACACGTCGTCGTTCGTGGCTTCGTACCATTCGCCGCAGAACTCAATGCTCACATCCGCCACCGCTAGCCCCCTTGTCTGCGCCGACCAGGGTCAGCGCGTGATTCATCGTTCCAAACCTACCCGCAAAAGCCACGCAGTCCTGGCAGCTACTGATCCGCGCAACCGCGGACCGGATCCGAGGCCCGGCCATTGGCCCGCACCACCACCACTTCGATGCAGGTGCGGTCGTTCTGCGCCAGCGGCACGGTCGCCTCGGGTTCGCCGGTGCGCTCGGGCTCGCCCCGGTTCAGCGCGGTAACGGGCGTCCAGATGAACAGGTCGCCGTCCCGCGGGTCCGGATTGGTCCAGCTGAAGACCGCCTCGCCGCCCTGGACCCGGCCGGCCAGGTCCTCGGGCGGCACCACGTTGCCGGACAGGCCCTCCAGGGCATTCGCCGGCGGCCGGCTGACGGGGGCCTCGGCCACCGCAGCCTCGGAGGGGGGCCGGTTGAGCACGGCGGCGGCGCCGGCGAGCACGGCCGCCGCCGCGACAGCCCCCGCCACCCAGGCCCAGGGGCGGCGCCGCGCAGCGCCGTCCGGTTCCGCCGCTGCATCCCGTTCGGAGTCCCGCAGCACGGTGGAGCCGTCCGGGTCCGGCCCCGGGGGCCGCCCCTCGGCGCCGCCGGGCAGCCACGGCCCGGGAGCGCTGCCTGCTGCCGGCGGCGGGTCCCCGGGCAGCCGCCCGGTGCGTTCGGGAAAGGCGAAACCGGGCGCCGTCGGTACCGTGCCGGCGGCCGGGTCGATGGAGACAATCCCCCGGACGCGCGTCGCCTCGCCGTCGTCGCCGCCGTCCGCTTCAGCCGGCCGCGCTTCCTCCAGCACCTCGAACGGCGTCACCGAGAGGTTCAATTCCGCCTGCACCCGCTGCAGGGACAGTGCGAAGGCATAGGCGGAAGTGAACCGCGACCCCGGCGATTTGGCCATCGCCGTCGCCAGGGCCAGTTGCAGTGATGCGGGCACGTCGGCACGGCGCAGCGGCGGCAGCGGCGCATGGGCAATGCGGTCCATCAGGTCCCGCTGGGAGTTGTTTCCGCCGGGCTGGATGAACGGGGACCGGCCGGCCAGCAGCGTATAGATCGTGGCGCCCAGGGACCAGATGTCGCTGCGGGTGCCGTTGCCGGCATCGCCCCGGAAGGCTTCCGGCGGCGACCACGGTATGGACATGCCGGTGTCGCCTTCTCCGCCGTCGGTGCTCGAGGAAATGCCGAAGTCGGTCAGGGCCGGACGGTTGTAATCGGTGACCAGGATGTTGGCGGGTTTGATGTCGCGGTGCGCGATACCGGCCCGGTGCGCGGTTTCCACGGCCGAGGCCACCTGGATTCCGAGGGCCAGCACTTCGTCGACCCCCAGCGGGCCGTTGCGGTACCGGACGTCCAAGCTGGGACGCGAACAGTACTCCATCGCCAGGTAGGAATGCCCGTCGGCGGTGAGATTGGCCTCGTAGATCGTGACGATGAACGGATGCGTGGACAGCTGCGCCATGAGGTTCGCTTCGGATTCGAAGCGGCGGCGGGCGTCCTCGGTCTTATGCCCGGACAGCAGTACCTTGACCGCAACCCGGCGCCTGGGCCGATCCTGTTCGTAGAGATAGACATCGGAGAAACCGCCGGAGCCGAGCAGCCTGACGTAGCGGTACCCGTCGATGGCGGGCGGCGGTGCGGGCGGGCGCTTCACGCTCACGGCAGGTCCTCAAAGCGCAGGGAGATGCCGTCGCCCAGGTCCGCGATGTCGCCGTCCAGCAGCATGACCGCCTCGCCGTGGCCCAGCCGCCGGGGCGCCTGCTGGCCGCGCAGGAGCAGGGTCCCGTTGGTGGAGTTCAGGTCGGCAAGGATGACGTGCCACCCTTCCAGCCGGACTTCCACGTGCGAGCGCGAAATGTCCCCGCTGGCGCTGTGCACCGGCACCAGCCGCGGCATCACCCTGCCCTGGACCCGGTTCGCGGAAGGCTGCCGTCCGACGATCACGGGCCTGTCCAGTTCCACCACTTCGCCGGTGGACAACCGCAGGTGCCCCAGCGCCGGCCGCTGCACCTCCCGGGCCTCGCCGTCCAACGGCCCGCCGCACCCGGAACACGCCGAACTGGTCGGCGGATTGGCGTGGCCGAGTCCGCACATCCGGGCCAGCACCATGGGGGCGGTGCTCGGCGCTGGCGACGGCGCCGCCTCGGGTGCGGGTGCGGCCGGAACCTCGGGCAGGTCGCTGCGCATCAGCGTCTGCCCGTCGTGGTCGCCGCCGTCAGGGTCGAAGCCGTCGCGGTCTCCGCCGCTGTGGTCGCCGCCGTCGAATCCGGCCGGTGGGTCCGTGGCGGCAGGGCCGCGGTTGGCAGCCGCGGCCGGCTCCGAATCCCCCGCCGCTCTCGCGGCCGATGCCGCGGAAGCGGCGCGGACGGACGCAGAGGGCGTCAGCCAGGGAACGGCATCGATCAGGTCCAGCGGCTGGCAGGGCCGCCCGGTCGGGCCAGCCGCCGCGGGGCGTGGTGCGGCGCCGGCACCGGCCGGGGCATCGCCGGCGCCGGCAGGGGGCGGCGGCGGTTGCAGATTGGCACGCTGCGCGACGGCGTGGACAACCGTCTGGTCCAGGTCATCGTCTGCCGTCGCCGGCTCCGGTCCCGCTTGGTCGCCGGCGGCCCCTGCGGCTGCGGGCACCGGTTCGTCTGACGGCGCCCCTTCGTCGGCGGCAGCGGCGCCGTCGGACTCATCGTCCGGCAGGTAGAGGCTGGTCATGTCCAGGCTCTCGGCCCACCCTGCGCCGGCGGACACCGGTCCTGCCGGTTCGGGCTGCGCGGCCGGAACCGGGGCGGGTTTAACGGCCGGAACCGGGGCGGGGGCAGGTGCAGAAACGACGGCTGTCCTGTCCGTCCCGGCCGGAGCCGCTGCGCCCTCCGGTCGTGGCTCCCGTCCGGCGGCAAGTGCCGGGCCCATGCGCAGGGCACCCAGCTGGACTGCGCCGGCGCGCAGCGGCAGCCACGGTCCCGGCCGGCTTTCGGCGTGGGAGTCGCTAGGCCCGGCCGCAATGGCCACGCTGCCGGCCGGCAGCCGTCCCTCGGTCCAGCTGGAGACACCGCGTCCGCTCAGTTCCTGCCCGTCCGGGTCCGCGGATACCACCACGTCGCCGCGGAGCACCGCGTGAATGCCGCCGGAGCAGGAGACGATGCCGAACTGCGGCATGGCCGACAGGTTGGCGCCGTACCCGGAGACCACGGTTCCGAGCAACGTTTCCAGCGTGGCGCCGGACTCCAGCGCCTGCCACAACTCCTGCACCAGGTCCTCGGGAGCGCCGGGCTCGAGGAGCACCGCCGTTCCGCCGCTGACCAGCCCCAGCCAAAGCCCGGGGCTGTACGTCATGCCCTCCATCAGGCGTCTTCCTCGGCGGCTGCCTGTTCCGGAGCATCCAGCCGGGGCAGCGTCGTCGTATCCTCCTGCCGCGGGGCGGTCGAGGCGTCCTCGGCGTCGCCTGCGGGACCGGCGGCATCAACGACGACCACGGTGATGTTGTCGCGCCCGCCGGAGCGCAGCGCGGCCTGGATCAGCGCATCGACTGCGTCCTGGGGACCGGACACGGAGGTGAGGATGGCGTAGATGTGGTCGTCGCTGACCTCCGAGGTCAGCCCGTCGGAGCAGATCATGATCCGGTCACCCGGTTCCACGGGCACCATCCAAAAATCCGGCTGGTTGTCTTCGCCGGTGCCCAGCGCCCGGGTAATGACGTGCCGGCGGGGGTGCACCAGGGCTTCCTGGGCGGTGATTTGTCCTGCCTCGAGCAGTTCCTGCACTTCGGAGTGGTCGACGCTGATCTGGACGAGTTTGCCGTGGCTGAGCCGGTAGGTGCGGGAATCGCCGACGTTGAACACGAGCCAATACGGCACGCCGCGTTCGGAGACCAGCGCGGCCCCGGAGACCGTGGTGCCCGCCCGCGATGCAGCTGCCACCCTGATCCGCGCGTCCGCCCGGCCGATCAACTGTTCCAGCTCGTGCGCGCCGAGTTCGTGGCTGGCCACGTAGTCGCGCATCGTCTCCACGCAAATGCGGCTGGCCACTTCGCCCGCCTCGTGTCCGCCCATGCCGTCGGCGACCGCGAACAGCGTCCCGTCGGCCAGATACGCGTCCTCGTTCAGCTGCCGCCGCAACCCGCGGTCGGACCCGGCACCGACGGTGAGCCGGATGGGTTCCGCTCCCGACGCCGTACTCATGCCCGTCCGATGATGAAGCTGCGGTCGCCGAACTCGACGGTCGCGCCGGGTTGCGCCGCCACGGGATCCCCGGGGGCCAGCTGACGGCGGATGCCGTCGCCGCCGGTCACCGCGGTCCCGTTGGTGGAGTTGCGGTCCGTCACCCAGACGGTGCCGCCGTCGACCCGCAGCAGCAGATGGGTCTTGGAGACGGAACGTCCCATGTCCGCGAGATCGATCAGTTGGTCAATGACCTCGCCGGCGCCTGCGGCCGGGTTGCGCCCGATCAAGGCCGTCGTTTCAAGTACCACATCGCGCCCGTCGTCGAAGGTAATGGTGAGGGGGCCCGCCGGCGGGGCCACCGTGCGGACCCGGGTCGCCGCGAATTCTTCGTCCGGGTGGCGGTCCGGACTGGGGTCCGCGGCTATCGGTGCCGGGGCCGGGGCGGACGACGGCGGTGCCTCCGGGGTGCCCGGGCGGTCGGCCGCCGGCGCAGGGTTCGGCGCAGGGGCCACGTCGGAGCCGGGACGGGCCGCCGGCAGCTTGGGCGCCGGTGCTTCCGTGGCGGGACCGAATCCCGGGATCGCGGAAATGACGCCGGAGGGCTGCAAGGCCCGCTCAGCGGCGGGCCGGCGCTGGTCTTGTCCTTCCGGCGCCGCGCCGGTAAAGCCGGTGTGGGCGTCCGTGCCCTCCGGGGCGAAGGCCGCCGGCCCGTAGAGGCCGCCGGTGGTCAGCGGATCGCGGCCCTGGGCCACGTCGAGCACCAGTGTCTTGGCCACCTTGTCGTGCCAGCCCTGCCGCTTGTGGTTGCGGTCCCAGACGTTGGAGACCACCACCACGACCGCGCCCACCGCCAACACCAGTCCGCCGACGGCGATGATCAGTCCGCGCAGGAAGATGGCTCCCCAGCCGGCCGCGTGGCCGTCCTCGTTGGCCGTCCGCAGGCCCAGCAGCACGTTGCCGGGAGTCTTGCCGGCGGTCGCTTCCCAGCCCCAGAGCCAGATGGTGTAGGCCAGCGACAGCACGGTCGCCAGCCCGACCCACAGGAACAGGCCGCCCAACGACTCCGCGGCAGCGGAGGCGCTGCCCGAGGCCGCGGCCTCCATCACCGCCGGCACGCTCGCAGCATAGGCCGCCAGCATCAGCACGGCCGGCGGAATCTTGTCGATCAGCCACGCCCCCAGCCGTTTGCCGACCGGGGCGCTGACCAGATTCAGTCTTGCTGCCACGTGCTGCTCCCGCCCTGTTCCGGCCGTCCGGCCTGTGAGTCTACTGTACGGATTCTAGTGGCGGCCGTTGTCCGCCGCCGCGCCAGCCGCCTCTTGGCGTCGGCAACCAGCGAGCGCGGCGTGTACTTTGCCCGCTGCCGCTGCCAGAAACCCAGCGAGTCCTTCATCTTCGCCAGCGAGTCGTCCACCTGGTCCCAGTACTGCTGCACCTGCACCTCCGTCGGTTCTGCTGCCCCGAAGATCGCAGCGTCGGCCCGGTGTGCCAGCAGGGTGGTGCCGTCCGCGGTGGCCGGGAACTGCCCTGCCAGCGCGGCCGCATGCTCGCGGCGGGTGGCGTTGGCGGGGGCGCTCGCTCCCATATCGGTGGCCAGGGACATCACCTCGCGCCAGCCGCCGCCCACGCGTTGGCTCGGCAGGCCTTCGCTGGCCCGCCGCTTGCGCCGGCGCAGCTTCAGCCAGGCGATCAGCAACAGCGGCAGCAGCAACACCGCCAGCGGGAGGGCGGCCAGGCCCACGGCCGCGAAGAGCCAGCCCCACACTTCCCAGAACGACTTTTCCTGCTGCTCGGCGTCCTGCGGCTCCGGGGCGGTGTCCGGCGGCAGCTCGGCCGGTTCCTGCGGCGGAGGAGGCGGCTGCAGGACCTGCGGCTTGGGCGTGGACTTCGGCTCCTGCTGCGGCGGCGTCGGCTCGTTGTCCTCGTCCGGCGTCGGATCGAAGGCGACCCAGCCGGCATGTTCAAACGCCACCTCCACCCAGGCGTGCACGTCTTCGCCCTTGATCTGCACTGCTTCCCCGGCGGTCCGGCCTTCCTTCGGATCCGGGTAGAAGCCCATCACCACCCGGGCCGGGATGCCCAGGTGCCGGGCCATCAACGCCATGGCCACGGCGTACTGCTCGTCGTCGCCGATCATCTGGTCGGCATCCAGCAACTGGATCATCCGCCCCGCATGGTGGCCGGAGAGGCTGCGGGCTTCGTCTTCCTTGCCGTTGCTGAAGAAGCCGTTCTCGTGCAGGTTCCGTTCCAGTTGGCGCACCTGTTCGATCGGCACCGTCGCTTCGCCGACAAATTCGTTCGCCTTGGCCGCGACGATGTCCGGCACCCTGGCCGGTTTCGGCAGCCGGACGGAGGCGAAGTCATACTGTGCCAGCTGGGCGTCCTCCAGCCGGCCGGGGAACGTGGTCTCCACCGAGTAGCTGTCTCCGGCCAGCAGGTACCGGGTGGTCAGCGCCGTCTTGGAGTCGTCGTTGTAGAACAGCGAGCCGCCCAGCTCGGTCGCCCGCTCCCCCTCGAACGCCATCCCGTCGATGTGCCCGCCGGCGGGAAGCCAGACGCCGCTGTAGTCACCGATCCGGATGTCGAGCCGCGCGGTGCCGCCGGACGCCGGGCCGAGCGAACCGGCGTCGCCGACGGGTTTGAAATTGCCCCCGCTTTCGGGGTTGACGTTGTAGACCGTGCCGTCGAAGGTATCCAGCGCCGCCAACCGCACCCGCTGGCCCTCGGGCAGCCCCGCGACGGTGAAGAGCGTCTCCTCGGCCCGGTCCTTCACGTAGCTCCGGAAATCCATCAGCGGGCTCGGATAGTCGTAGAGATTGACCGGGGGAACGACGACGTCGCGCAGCACCTCGCGATCGCCCCGCACCGTGAGTGCCGGGCCGGCCAGCGCCGTGAGCGCCACCGCCGACGCCAGCATTCCCGCGCCCAGGCCGAGCCGTCGTCGCAGCCCTGCCCGGTGTGCGGCGGGATCGGCCGGCGTCGCGCTGGCCACACCGGCAGAAGCATCCCCCCGGGCCAGGTGGCGGTGCCACGCCAGCCAGGCTGCGGCCACGGCGACCAGCAGGACGCCCCGCAGCACCGGCAGCACCGGGACATCGGTGCCGAACGCGATGCCCAGCAGGAAGAACCCGAGTACCGGCAGCAACGGCCAGTACGGCCCGCGGAGGCGCCACGCCAACGTGCCGGCCAGCAGGGCGGCGGCCAGGGCGCCCAGGAACGGCACCACCAGCATCCCGCCCGAGATCCCGACCGGCGGGGCGACGGTGAGGATGTCCTTCCACGCGAAAACGAAGCCGGTCAGCACGGTCCGCAGCGAGTCCAGCGACGGCAGGACGCCGCCGATGGCTTCGCCGGGCGCGGCGAAGGTGCTGCCGAGCAGCAGGTAGGCTGCGAGTCCCGCGGTGGCCGTGGACAACAGGCCCAGCCGGTAACGGGCGCCGACCAGCGAGAGCAGGAGGCCGACGGCGATGCCGCCGAAACCTGCGGTCAGGTAGCGGCCGTTCCCGCCGAAAACATGATGGAATCCGGCCAGCCCCAGTCCCAGCAGCACCACCAGGACAGCCGCGTCGATGGCCACCTGTCCCGCGGGCCGCGGCAGCCGGTTCGACAGTCCGCCGCCGGCCGGCAGGCGCCGCTTCCGCGGGGCGGCAGGGCCGGCGTCGTGCTTGGCTGCGGCGGCACGGCGGCGCACCCGGCCGGGCTGCTGCTCCGGAATCGGAGCGTTGGCGTTGCCGCTCATGCGGCGGCCTTCCGCAACACGAGGGCCAGGTCGTCCAGGCTGGACAGGGACAGCACGGACAGGTCGCCGATGGTCGCCCGGGCGACGTGGAGGCCGCCGCCGCAGCGGATGGCGAACGCACGGATGCCGGCCGGCACGGCCGACGATGCCTGGCGCAGCTGCGTGGCGGACACGTGATCACCGACGATTAGGAACATGACGGACGCATTCGGAACCGCGTCGGCGGTACTGCGGGCCAGTTCCACGGCGGTGGAGCGCTGCGGTTTGCCCTCGATCCGGGTCATTTCATCCAGCAGGATGCGGCCGGTTTCGCTGCGCAGCGGGCCTCGCTGGGTCAGGACGCTCAGGTTGCGCTCCTCGCGGATGGCCTGCAGCCCGATCGAGGCGCCGACGGAGACCGCCAGTTCGAAGTCCTCCTCCGAGCCGTACTCCTCGGTGTTCGTGGAGACCGCGACAGCGAGATGCGCGCGCCGGGTTTCCTCGAACTGGCGCACCATCAGCGTGTTGGTGCGCGCGGTGGTTTTCCAGTGGATGTAGCGGCGGTCGTCGCCGGGGACGTAATCGCGCAGCGCGTGGAAGGAGACGTCGGCGCTGGCCAGTTCCTTGGTGGGCAGGCCCTCGAGGTCGCGGATGAAGCCGGCGGCCGAGCTGCCCAGCGCCGTGGTGCGCGGATGGACGAACAGGTCGGTCGGTTCCGTCCACATCATCTGGCGGCGGAGCAGGCCCAGCGGATCCTGGCGCACCGAACGGACCGGGCCCACCACGATGACGGAGCGGCGCTGCGTCGGGATGGTGAACAGGTCCTCGTGCACTTGGCCGGCCTTCATGCGCGGCAGCTGGAACACGGCGGTGGCCGCTCCGACCGGTAGCTCCAGCGCGGCCGGCAGCAGGGGTTTGTCCGCGGTGTTCGTCACCGCTATGCTCCCCACGGCCTGGTCGCCGACCGCGACCCGGGTGCGCGCCAGGTCCAGTTCCACGCCATACGAGGAACGGCCCAACACAAAACCTATCGCCAGCAACAGCAGGAACAGTCCCGTCAGTGCCGCGATCTTGGCTTCCTGCCAGCCGAAGGCCATCCCGGGCACCAACAACAGGACCGTGCCGCCGGCCACCACCCAGCCCAACGGACTCACCGTTTCCAGCACGGGCCGCAGGTAGCGCTCCGCGGCGCCCCGGACCCGCTGCCAGCCCGGCCGCACGTACTGCCCTGCCAGCGAACCGGCCCGGGCGGCCAGCGAGGCCGGATACAGCTTGCTGCCTTGGTCCGGAGCCACCCGTCGGACGGTTTCGCCGAGGCCGCCGAACCGCTTCGTCTGCTCGGTGGCCCGCTTCGTCGTCGTCTCGGTCATGCCGCCGCTTCCGGCCGGAAATCTTCCGTCGGCACGGCCCTAGACCGTCACCCGCTGCTGGGGCGCCGGCACGTCGGCCAGCACGCGCGACATCACGGCCTCCGGGGTGGCGCCGGCAAACTCCGCCTCGGGGTCCATCACGAACCGGTGGTTCCAGACCACGGGAGCCAGTTCCTTGATGTCGTCCGGCAGCACGAAGTTCCGGCCCTGGGAGGCGGCCCAGACCTTGGCCGCCCGGACCATGGCCAAGGCGCCGCGGACGCTCACGCCGAGGCGCGACTCGGCCGCGTTGCGGGTTTCCTCGCACAGGGCGGAGACGTATTCCAGTACCGACAGGTCCACGTGGGTGGTGGCCCCGAGATCCGCCATGTCCCGCACGGCCTGCGGGGTGATGATCGGCGTCAGGGCCGCCGACCGGTCGCGGGTGCCGGCTCCGGCCAGCAGTTCCACCGTGGACGCGCGGTCCGGGTAGCCGATCGACGTCTTGATCAGGAAGCGGTCCAGCTGGGCTTCGGGGAGGCGGTACGTGCCGGCCTGCTCGATCGGGTTCTGCGTGGCGATCACCATAAAGGGGCGCCCGGCGTCATAGGTCACCCCGTCGACCGTCACCCGGCCTTCTTCCATGACTTCCAGCAGCGCCGACTGCGTCTTCGGCGAGGCACGGTTGATCTCGTCTGCCAGCACCACGGTGGCGAAGATCGGGCCCTTGTGGAACTCGAACTTCTGCGTCTTCTGGTCGTAGATCGTGATGCCGGTGACGTCCGAGGGCAGCAGGTCCGGGGTGAACTGGATGCGCGAGTTCGAGCCCTGCACGGTGGCGGCCAGCGACCGGGCCAACATCGTCTTGCCGGTCCCCGGGGCGTCCTCCAGCAGCACGTGGCCCTCGGCCAGCATCGCGGTGAGCACCAACCGCACCACCTGGTTTTTGCCAAGCACGGCTTGGCCAACATTGGCGGCCAGCTTCCCGAACGTCTCGGCGAACCACTCGGCCTGCTCGGAAGTCATCGTCATGCTGTTCCCGGTCTCTCTTCGTGTTGCTTCGGTGTCAAAACTTCTAGTTGCTTACGGAGCGTGCGGTCGTGGGGCCAGCCGCCCCTCAGGCTGGCGACCTAACATCTACCCATCCCCGCCGGGGCCGAGCTGGCAAGGTGCCCGTTGGTCCCCGCCTCACGAATGTGCAGGCCCTTGACGACCATGTTGTGGTTCTGCGGTTGGCCGCCGCCGACCTGTTTGTACCACTTTCCGCTGTTCCACTGCACGTAGCACTGGACAACGATGTCACTGCCCCAAATGGCCCAGTGGTTGCCGGCGCAAGACCCGTTGTTGAAGTTGTCGCTGCTGCCGTCGGCATTTTCCATACAGGTCCGGTGTCCGTCATCGAGATCCGTATTGCCGCCGCCAACGGTCACCGTCCACTGCGTCTTCGGCGGAGGCGGCGGCGGCGGGGCGTCGCCGGAGCTCGCCGAAGCGGACGCTATCGCGCCGGCCGTGCCGCGGGAATTGATCGACTGCGCTTCGAACGTCACGCGCTTGTTGTACGCGCGGGTGTTGACCGTCTCGCTGCCGGAGTTGGCCACGTTCCGCCAGGCGCCCCCGTCGATCCGGATCCGAATTTGGGCCACGTCGTGGCTGTTCGCTGCCGGTGCGCTCCAATTGAACGTCACGGACTGCTGTTCCCTGGCGCCGTCCTGTCCGGAGACACTAGGCTTCCCGGGAGCTCCGTACGGAGTCACGTCCGCGGATGCGGCGCTCGGCGCGCTCGAGTAGCTCGCGCCGTCGCTGTTGGCCACGGAGGTGATGCGCACGTTGACGGCCGTGCCGTTGGTGAAGCCTCCCACCTTCTGGCCGTTCGTGATGGCCATGGTCCGGCCGTCGCTGAAGGTTGCGCGGTAGCTGACTTCGCCGGACTGGGCGCCGTTGCGCTGCGCGGCGGTCAGTTCGTTGAAGGACACCGTCACTGCGCGTCCGGCGCCGCCGGTCTCCGCTTCGCTCAGCGAGGCGCCGGTCGGGGCAGCGGGTGCGCCGACCGCCCGCCGCTCGTTGGACTGCGGGCTGGCCTCGCCCGACCCGGCCTTGTTCCGGGCCGTGACGGTGTAGGTGTAGGCGGTCTCCGAGTTCGGAGCCGTCACCGTCTGCGACGTCGCGCTCACCGCCGGGAAGGTCCGGGTCAGCCCTCCGCCCTGGTATTCGCGCACGGTGTAGTCGAGAATCTCGCCGCCGTTGTTGGCCGGCGCGGCCCAGCTCACCTTCAGCTGGCTCTGGTCGCCCACGGACTTCACCCGTTCGGTGGCAGGAGCGGTGGGAGCAGCGGGCGGACCGGCCGGCACCTCCGCGGCGGAGTAGGCGCTGAAGTCGCTCGGTTCCGGGGCGCGGTTGTGCGCCTGCACCCGGACCTCGTAGGCCTGGCCGTTCTCCAGCCCCTCCCACCTGTAGCTGGTGCCGGTCAGGCCGTTCTTCTGCAACTGGCCGCTCGGCGGCGCCGGCGAAATCTCCAGGGTGTAGCTCTCGATGGCGGAGCCTTCGTTGGCCGGGGCGGTCCAGCTCACGTCCAGTGACTTGTCGCCGAACTTCAGCTGCGGAGCGGCTGGGGTCGCCGGCCGCACATCCGGCCGCGCCACCGCCGACTCCGCGGACGGGTCGGACGTGCCCACGCTGTTCTCCGCCGTCACGGTGAAGGTGTATTCGACGTCGTTCTGCAGACCGGTCAGGGTGCAGGTGGTGGTCGCGCACTGCTGGCTGAAGCCACCGCCGACCGCGTTCACCGTGTACCCGGTGATCGGCGCGCCGTTGTCGCCGGGCGCCGTCCAGGACAGCACCACGGTCTGGTTGCGGACCGAGTCAACCAGCGGCGTGCCGGGCGTCTCCGGCCGGCCCTTGACGACGAGCGAGACGTTCGCCGTTGCCTGCCGGCTCCCCTCGCGGGTCTTGTCCTCCACCGTGTATTCGACGGTCATGGTGCCGGAGAAGTCTGCGCCGGGCGTCACGATGATCCGCTCGCCGTCGATCTCCGCGGTGCCCCCGTTGCCGGCCACGGCGCTGACGATCGTCAGCGGGGTTTCCGGGAACGGGTTCACGTCGTTGGCGAGCACGTCCACCGACAGCGCTTCGCCCTGCACGGCGTCCGGCACCTCGTCGTCGTTGGCGACCGGCAGCGGGCGGGTGGAGGCGGTCGCCCGCACACTCACCCGGCTGGTCACCTTATCGGAGCGTCCGTCGGTGACGGAGAAGTTCACCACGCCGGTCGCGCCGGTCTGGAGCGCGGCATCGGCCGCCACGCGCAGCACGCTGCCCTCAAGGCTGACGTCGAATCCTTCCGGCGTCCCGCCTTCGACGGCGAACTGCAGCTTCTCCAGATCCTCCGGGTTCGGGTCGGTGGCCAGCGGGCGCAGGTCGTAGCTGACGGCGTCTTCGCCCTTGGCCACGTCGAGCGTTCCGGTGGTCAGTTCGGGCGGGAAGTTCCGGTCGGCGGCCGGGATCACCTCGGTCATGATGGTGAGCGTGGACTTGAGCCCCTCGGGGTCGTCGGGGCCCGATCCGTCGGTCACCTCGAACGTGATGGAGCCGCGGCCGGCGTAGTCGAGGTCCGCCTTGTAGCTCAGCGTGCTCGCGTCGGCCATCCATTGGTTGTCGCTGGTGCCGATCGCGCGGATGTTTTCGGCCACCGTGATCCGCGGGGTGCGGCCGGGCCGGACTTCCACCAGTTCCGTCAGGTCCAACTGCAGTTCCTCGCCGGCCGTCACGTCCAGCGGGGCATTGTCGCGCAGCACCGGATACTGCTCGCCCAGCGGCGGCACCCAGATGACCGCGGTGGCCTGCAGCCCGTCCACGTCCCGGACGGTGTAGGGAATCAGCTGGACCGCGTCGGTCAGCTCCACGTTGACCTGGCCGTCGGCGACCGCTCGGGCGGTCGGGTAGTCGCCATCGACCAGGACGTCCAGCTCCTTGGCCACGCCGTCCGGGTCCTCGTCGTTCTCCAGCACCGGCACGTCGACGGCGGTGCGCCCCTTGATGTCGGCCGATTCCACCCGGTCATCGCGGGCCAGCGGCGCCTGCAGCGGGGCGTCCCCGCTCACCTGGACCGTCACGGTGCCGACGGCGGAGCCGCCGCGGCCGTCGCCCACGGTATACCGGGCGTTGACCGTGCCCTCTTCGGCCGGAGTTGTCACATAGACGCGGCCGTCTTCGGCCTTGGCCGCAATAGACTCGGGCGTGCCGACGATCTTGTCGGGGACCAGCCGGAGCGGGTCGCCGTCCGGATCCGAGTCGTTCTTGAGCACGTCGACCGCCACCGTCCGGCCCGGCCGGATCTCGATCCCGTCGTCGAGCGCCACCGGGTTCTGGTTGCCCTCCGGCGCGGGGGCAATGCCCACCAGGACCGTGGCGGTATTGACGGCGCCCAGCCGGTCCTTGACCTGGTAGGTGAAGGTGTCGGTTCCCGCGCCCTGCGCCGATGCCGTGTAGTCGATGTAGTTGGGCCCGGCGACGGCCGCGCCCTGTTTGGGTGCCTTGCCGATGCCCGTCAGGTATACCGAGTCGCCGTCGGGATCGATGCCGTTCAGCGGGATGGGGATCCGCACCGTGGACCCCGCGATGGCTCGGGCCTCCTGGTTCTTGGGGGCGGGCTGGGAGTTGGACTCGTCGTCGCGCGGGAGGATGTTGATCCTCAGCTGGGCGGAATCCCTCTGTCCCGAGGGGTCGGTCACCTCGTAGACCGCGTAGACCGTTTTCGCCTGCTGCCCGGCGATGAAGCGCACGGTGTTCTCGGCCGTGAAGATGCGGCCGTCGGCAGGGTCCGGCGTCTCGGCGAGCTCGTCCACCAGCTCCAGCGTGTCGCCGTTCGGATCGGTGTCGTTCGCCAGCACCTCCACGGTCACGACGTCGCCGGCCCGCACGGTGGCCGTATCGGCCTCGGCCTGCGGCGGCAGCAGCTTGTCCTGGCCGGCCACGGAGATCACGCTGACCTCGCCCGTGGCCGAGGCGAAGCCGTTCGACACGGTGTAGCGGATGGTGGTCTGCTGGTGCAGCCCCTTCACGTCGGAGAGGCGCAGGATGTTGTGGTCCAGCACCTCGACGGTGACGGGCGCACCGTCCGCGTCCACCGAGGTAACGACCAGGACCCCGCCGGCGGGGTCGGTGTCATTGGCCAGCACATCCACCAGCACCTGCCCCTTCTCCGGCAGCAGCGCAACGTCGCGGACGGCCACGGGCGCGCCGCCGCCGTCGTCCTCGGTGGCATCGATGCGGATCAGGCCGGTGGTGCTGGAGGGCCCATTGGTGACCAGGTAGGTGAAGTAGTGGGCGCCGGCGGCGTCGGCCGTGAACTTGACCGTGCCGGCGTCGTAGTCGGGCACGATCGAGGTGTTCGCCGCGGAACCGGTCTTGGCCAGCCGCAGTTCCCCGCCGTTCGGGTCCTGGTCGTTTTTCAGCGGCGCGATCTGGATTTCCTGGCCCACGGTCGCGGAAAAATGGTCGGCGTTGGCCAAGGGCGGCAGCGCGCCGGGCGGGCGGACGTCGAACACCACCACGTCCTCGGTGGTTTCGGAACCATCGGACACCCGCACCGTGACGTCCTTCTTGCCGAACGTCTTCCCGACGTCCTGGAAGGTCAGCAGCCCGTCGGGCCGGGTCCGCACCAGGTCGCCGTCGGCGGTGTTCTCGGCGTCGACCAGGAACAAGTCGTCCCCGTCCGGGTCGATCCAGTCACTGAGGATGTTCTGGCTGATCTCGCGGCCCTGTTCCACCAGGATCGTGGTCTTCCGCTTCGCTTCCGGCGGCAGGTTGCTGCCCTCGGCACGCACGTCAATGGCTACCCGCGCCGTGTCCGTGCCGCCCCGGCCGTCGTCCACCTCGTAATTGAAGGTGTGCCGGCCGGGTGCTGCGTCCCCGTTGACCACGATCTGCAGTCCGGTGCTGTCGTAGATGCCCTGCACCTCGCCGATGACCGGGCCGTCGCCGATCACGCGGGCGGTGAGCACATCTCCGTCGGGATCGGAGTCGTTGTCCAGGATGGTCAGCGTGGTGGTGCGGCCGGCACGCACGCCGAAGGTGTCGTCCTGGGCGACCGGCGGCTGGTTTTCCTCGGTGCGGTCGGGCAGCGTGTTGACCGGGTTCTCGTCCGCCGAGTCCTCTTCGTCCTCTTCGTTCTCCTGCTCCGGCGGGATCAGGTCGCTCCAGTTGTCCACCAGCTGCATGTTTTCGAGCACCAGCCAGACGTTGCCGGCATTCACATCGTTGAGGACCACGATGTCCCGGTTCACCCGGAAGACCAGCGACGCGTTCGCACCGATGCCCAGGATCGGCTGCGCGAGATCATCGGCGTCGTCGCTGCAGTCCCGCAGGTAGTGGTTGACGCCGGCCCAGGCCGCGTGCAGGCACCCGGCGAGCTGGACCGGTGCGGCCGGTGTGCCGGTGCCTTCCAGCGGCACGATGTCTGCGTCGGATCCGTTCAGCGGCTGCTTGATCAGGGCCGATTCGGTCGCGACCGCCACGAACGGGCTCTCGTCTCCGCTGAGCTGCAGCGCGCCGCCGCGGGCGTCCGGCACGGTGACCTCGCGGCCGCCGGGGAGGACCAGCAGGCCCGACTCGGTGTCGAAGACCACCGCTTCTTCCCCCACGGCGGCTATCTGCAGATCCCCGGCGGTGGCCAGCGATTCCACCCGGTGCCCGCCGGTGCGTTCGGGCACGCCCTCGTCGTTGACTTCGAAGCGGGCTACCTCGCCGGCAGCCGGATCGGCCACGAAGATGGTGTCCTGCCTCGAGACCGTGGCCACGCTGCCCTTGGCATCGGTAAGCAGCGGCTCGGCCGTTTCCTCATTGAACGACCCCAACTCGTCGGCCGGGCTGATCCAGACTTGGCCCTTTGCCGTGTCGGTGATGGAGAGCAGGGTGTTGCCGAACGCCACGTCGGCGGTGCCGGGCAACTGCTGTTCGGAGCCGCGCTCCATCTGCGCCACGTCCACCGGGCTGAGCATCGACTGGTCCTGGTTCTCCATGAACACCGTGCCGGCGTTCTGCAGGACGTCGAAGCCGTCGCTGTTGGCCCGGAAGCCGCCATCGAGCACCTGGGACTGGTAGTTGAGGTGGCCAACCATCCCCTGGCTGTTGTTGGTGACCCACACCCCGCCGTCGTTCAAATCCACGTCGGCGGTGGGGAACCCCTGGTAGTAGATGGCCCCGCCGACCACCAGCGCCGTCGCCACAGAGAAAGTAGTCGTCGATGCGAGCGCCTTGCGCCGCCGCGTCCGCCCGAACATTCTTCCCCGCAATGCCCTGATTCCTTTGTGATCCCGCGCCGATTCCCCGTCGGCGCCCCGGGGAATTCCGGAAGGACACGCCGATAAGGCACCCAAAGACGGCCCTTGGTGCGCCAAGGGCCCTTACCGACTATTGCACGTATAACCACCGGGCGTAAACCCGGGGGCATGGGGAGGACTCCCCTGCCGGCCATACGCCCGGGAACGACGACGGCGGCGCCCTACCCGGGCGCCGACGGTCCCGGTGCGGTACCGTCCGGCGAGCCCGGACCTAGTCGACGACCAGCCCCTGGCCGGTGCCGTGGGCAACGGTGACCGGGTTGACCTCGCCGAACCCACGCACGGTGCGTACCTTCTGCGGGATCAACACGAATCTCTCATCCCCGGCGAGCGTGGACGCGGTGGACGCATCGACCAGGACGGTGCCGGGCTCCGCGAGCGTGGTCAAACGGGCAGCGAGATTCACGGTGGGGCCGTAGATGTCGCCGAGCCGGGAAAGGACCCTGCCCCACACCATGGCCACCCGCGCCGACGGCAGCAGGTCGTCGTCGCCGATGGCCTTCGCCAGCGCCAGCGAAATCTCGGCCCCGGCCTGCGGGGAGGGCGCGATGTAGAGGACTTCGTCGCCGATCGTCTTCACCAAGCGCCCGCCGCCCACGGAGATGATCTCGGCACAGCGGTTTTCGAAGCGCTGGACCAGCTGGGCGAGGGTCTTCTCGTTCATCTGGCGGGACAGGCTCGTGTAGGACACCAGGTCCGCGAAACCCACCGCCCGCAGCAGGGGCAGCGAATCGGCGTCGCCACCTGCCCCGGCGCCGGCACCGAGGGAGGCCTCGGCCCGCACGGTCAGGCGGGCAACCCCGGCGTTGAGCTGTCGCCGGTAGGAGTAGAGCAACAGCTTTTCCAGGGAATCGATCAGGTTCGGCAGCTCATGGACCAGCCGCTGGCGGGCCTGGGCATCAGTGAGCCCCCGCTGGTGCACCATCTCCTCCACCAGCGCCTCCACCTGCCAGACCACCATGCGGTCCGTCATCTGGCCGACCGACCGGGTGATCGAGATGGCCGCTTCTTCGGTCAGCCGCTCCTCGCGGACCAGGTCGATGATGGTGGTCAAGGCCTCCAGGTCGGCCTGAGTGAAGGCGAGGTCCTCGTCCCCGAGGTTGGCGAACCCCAGGGCACGCCAGATTTTACGGGCCGACAGCAGCGACACTCCTGCACCGGCAGCCACTTCACGGCGCTTCATGGTCCGTTCGGAACCCAGCAGCCGGATCTCGAGATCCTTGATCGCCTGCCGGTCCACCTTTCCGTTGGACTCGGCGACCGGCGCGGGGGTGGGCAGCGGCACCCGGGGCATGGACAAGGTCAGCGGCTCGGGTTCTCCCGCCGGGTGGCCGCCGGGGGCCTGATGCCCGTCCGGTGCCGGCCCGGGCTCCCCCGCCGGGTGGCCGCCGGGGGCGTGATGCCCATCCGGTGCCGGTTCGGGATCCAACACAGGTTCCGGGTCCTCCGGGCGGGTTTCCTCCAGCCCTTCGTCCGGTTCGTCCGCGGGCGGCGGCGGCACTTCGCGGCGCAGCAGCTGGGGCAGCTCGGGATCACGCGGAACCGGTGGCCGGCGCGGTTCATCCTGCCCGCTGCTGATGTCCATCCTGTGCTTTCCTCCCTGTCAGCTGTCCCAGCTGTTCCACTCTGTTTCCGTTTCCATGTCTACACCATCAAACATGGCGGTGCGTGGCAGCTCCTCAATGGCCTCCACCACCAACGATCTGAACCGGTGCACCTCCGGTACGTCAACCAGCGTGCTGGTCCGTCCGTGCCCCAGGTCGACCGTGAGATTGCCGCTGCGCAGGGTGCGCTGGATGATGGACTGCTCGCTGCGGACTTCGGCGATGGCCACCAGCAGCAGCTGCCGTTCGTGCCGCCGCCCGACGCCCTGGCGGATGATGAGCCGCCGGCTGGTCAGCACATACCGCGTACTCATCCAGCGCAGCAGCGGCAAGAGGAACAGTCGCGACAGCAGCGCCGCCACCGTCACGGCCAGTCCGGCGAGCAGCAAAGGGCGCGACTCGACCACCCAGTCGGGCGGGCCGGGACGGCTCAGGTTGCCCAGCAGGTAGGAGCCGGCCCCCAGCACCAGCAGCGCCGCCGCCACCGGCCAGGAAAGCTTCCGTGCCTGCGGCCGGGTCGCCACGATCACGCGCTCCCCCGGATCCAGTTTCAGCCGCAACGCGGCTCCCGGGTCCGGCAGGGCGTCCGGCGCAACTCAGGGACCTTCGTGCGGCCGGAGGTGCACCACATCGCCGGCCGTCACGACGTGCTCCGTGCCTTCCGCGTCGCGGATTTTCACGGCGCCGTAAGCGTCCAGGCCGAAGGCCTCGCCGATGATGTGTTTCCCGTCCGGAAGCTCGGCACGCACCTGCTGCCCCAGGGTGACCATGACGTCGCGCATCCGGCCGATCAGGCTGGAACCGTCGTCCCATTCGGCCGCCGGGTCGCCGCTGACATCGCAGAACTGCCGGTAGCGCTGTGAGAAGACCCGCAGATAGGACATCAGCAGGATGTTCCGGTCGGTCGTCCGGCCCTTCTCCAGCGCGACGCTGGTGGCGGTGGGAACGGGCAGCTCATCCCTGGAGAGGGTCACGTTGAGGCCGGTGCCGAGGACGACTGCGGGGGGCGAGCCGTCGGGGTAGGTCACGATTTGGGCCAGGATGCCGGCGATCTTGCGGCCGGAGACCAGGACGTCGTTGGGCCATTTGACCTCGGCTTTGAGCTGCGCGTACTCGCCGAGCGCCTCCGCCAGCGAGGCGGCCGCCAGCAGTGAGAACCAGGCGTAGCTTTGGGTCGGCACGGGCCGGCCGGCGTGATTGAAGGGGCGCAGCAGGATGCTCACGATCACCGACGAGCGGGCCGGGGCGCTCCATTGCCGGTCCAGTCGGCCGCGGCCTGCGGTCTGCACCTCGGCGGCGAGGACGCTCAGATCCGACCAACCCACCTTGTCCGCGACCGCCTTGGCCGCCAGGTCGCTGTTGGTGGACCCGGTGGATTCCACCAGTTCGAGCCTCCGGTACGGGCCCAGGGGTGCGCAGAGAGCGTCGCTGAGGCCGTCGAAGTCCAGGGCCGGTCGGTCAACGTCGGAAAAACTCTGGCTCATGTGTCCCATCCTACTGACCGCCGGCGGCCCCGGGGCTGCCGGCAGGCCGCGATCCGCGGGGTTCCCCGGGCAAAAGCACTTGCGGCGAAATTGTAGGGTTCCTACAGCAGGCGTGGCGCCGATGCTCACTAGACTTGGTTCAGCGGCGCGCCTGTGCCCTGCTGTTTTGTGCGAAACCTACTTAAGCAGCCTGCAGAGCGCCGGCATCCGACACCCTCGGCAGAATCCGGAGAATTCATGAGCCTCGATCAAGACCTTGATCTGCAGACCACTGCAGGCAAGATTGCGGACTTCCGCCGCCGCCAGGCGCAGTCCCTGCAGCCCTCCGGTGCCGAGGCGATCGAGAAGCAGCATGCCCGCGGCAAGAACACCGCGCGGGAACGGATCGAAATGCTGGTGGACGAAGGATCCTTCGTCGAGTTCGATGCCTTTGCCACGCACCGGTCGACCGCCTTCGGCATGGAGAAAAAGAAGCCGCTCGGCGACGGCGTCGTCTCCGGTTACGGCACCGTCGATGGGCGGCTGGTGGCGCTGTACAGCCAGGACTTCTCCGTCTACGGCGGCTCGCTCTCCCAGGTCAACGGCGAGAAGATCGTGAAAGTGCAGGAATTCGCCCTGCGCAACGGATGCCCCGTCATCGGCATTAACGACGGCGGCGGCGCCCGCATCCAGGAGGGCGTGGCGTCGCTGGCGATGTTCGCTGACATCTTCCGCAACAACGTTGCCGCCTCCGGCGTGGTGCCGCAGATCTCGCTGATCATGGGCCCGTGCGCCGGCGGGGCCGCCTACTCCCCCGCGCTGACGGACTTCGTGGTGATGGTCGACAAGACCAGCCACATGTTCATCACCGGACCGGACGTCATCAAGACGGTCACCGGCGAAGAAGTGGACATGGAGACGCTGGGCGGCGCGCGCCAGCACAACGCCACGACGGGCACCGCCACGTACCTGGCCGCCGATGAAGCGGACGCTGTCGAATTCGTCCGCGAGCTGCTCGAGTTCCTTCCCTCCAATAACCTGGCCGAGGCTCCGCCGCTGGACTTCGACGAGGAACTCGACATCACCGCCGACGACCTGACCCTGGACGAACTGATTCCGGATTCGGCCAACCAGCCGTACGACATGCGGACCGTCATCGAGCACGTCGTCGACGACGGCAACTTCCTGGAAATGCAGTCGCTGTATGCGCCGAACGTGATCATCGGCTACGGCCGCGTTGAGGGCCACACCGTCGGCGTCGTCGCCAACCAGCCCATGCAGTTCGCCGGCACGCTGGACATCAACGCCTCTGAAAAGGCCGCCCGCTTTGTCCGTCACTGCGACGCGTTCAACATCCCCATCCTCACGCTGGTAGACGTGCCCGGCTTCCTGCCGGGCAAGGACCAGGAGTTCAACGGCATCATCCGCCGCGGCGCCAAGCTGCTCTATGCCTACGCCGAGGCCACCGTGCCGAAGCTTACGGTCATCACCCGCAAGGCCTATGGGGGTGCCTACATCGTCATGGGCTCCAAGAAACTCGGTGCAGACCTGAACCTGGCCTGGCCCACCGCCCAGATCGGCGTGATGGGCGCCCAGGGCGCGGTCAACATCCTCTACCGCCGCGACCTGGCGGCCGTGGCCGCCGAAGGCGGCGACGTCGAGGCCCGCCGGCAGGAGATCATTTCCCAGTACGAGGAAGAGCTGCTCAACCCGTACCAGGCTGCCGAACTCGGTTATCTCGACGCCGTGATCGCACCGTCCGACACCCGCCTCCAAGTGGTGCGCGGCCTGCGCGCGCTGCGCGACAAGCGGGCGACCATGCCGCACAAGAAACACGGGAACATTCCGCTATGAGCCGTTGGTCAGACATGAACACAGCACAGTCTTCTGGCACGCCCGCGGTGCCGCACGGCGATGCCGCCGTGCGGCCGCATCCGCTGCTGACCGTGGCGAAGGGCAATCCGAGTGCCGAGGAACTCGCCGCCCTGACCGCCGTCGTCGCCGCCCTGCAGTCTTCTGGTGTGTCCGGCTCCCCGCAGAGCAGGCCCCGGCGAAACCGGCGGCCGCTGCTGCGGCCGTTCGTCTCGCGCGGCCCCGGCGCGTGGCGGCACACCTTCCGGTAGCCGGTCCCCCGGGCGGGCGCGCCGTCAGCGCGGATCCAGGACCGTGCCGAGGAACAGCGGCAGTCCCGTCGGCAGGTGGATGATCTGGTACAGGAACGGCCGGTCGAACGAGAGTTCGACGTCGGGCAGCGGCGGCAGCGAACCGGCCATCACGTCGAGCTCCGTCACGGCAGCTGCGACCGTCCCCTTTTCCCCGACGGCGATGTTGGCTTGTTGGGCTGCGCCGGTCACGGAGGCGTCCGGCTGGATGGCCTCCAAATCGGGATCCGGGCCGAAGGTCTCGGCGAGTCCGAGTCCACGCAGGATGGGCAGCAGATCCTGGTGGTGGGTGTGGTTCCACGTTGGCAGCTCGAGCAGGACCGTGGCGTCGTCGGCACCGTCCATGGCCGCCGCCACCTCCCCTAGGCCCGCCTCGTCCATGAGCGGGGCGCCGTCGTCGGGCAGGACGAGGCGCATCACGAATCCGTCGTTGTACGGCAGGTCGAGGCCCTGCCAGCCGTTCCCGCGCCCGTATGCCGCCTGCACCAGATTGCCCATCATGGGTACCTCGACCGACTCGCCGGAAGCCGTGGTGAAAGCGCCGCCCTCCGTTGCCGAGGGGTCGAACGGTTGTTCCCAGGCAGCCGCGAAATAGACGGCGTTGAGCAGGGTCAGCGTGTTCCCCGGGTCGAAGGTGCCGGGTGCCTCGGTGATGCGGCCGCCGGTGTGGTGGTCCACCCAGGCATCCATGGCCTGTTTGGTCGCGGGATCGGAATAGTCCACCGGGTAGACGCCGGAGCCGTAATGCCTGGCCAGGGTGTGCAGGTAGTCCTCGCCGGTGGGCGTCCCTTCGTCCACGAAGACGCCGTTGGCCAGGTGCAGCAGCGGCCGGGCCGGCGGCTGCTCCTCGTCGACCGTGCCGGGATCGCCGTCGAAACCTTCCCACTCCGCCAACAGCCCGTTCATGGCGGCTTCGAGATCCGCGTCCGGCAGCCCCACCACGGCATCCATCTCGCGGGCCGTCGTGCTGCCGGCGCCCGCGCGGAGCATGGCGACGGCATAGAGCAGGCTCACCGGACTGGTGACCTGGTTCTTCTCCGGCGCCGCCGCGAGCATGGCTGCCCCCAGCTTGTAGGCCGAACGCCGCAGCGCTTCGACCTCGGCCGGATACTCCCCCGCCGCCACGTCCGCCCGGGCCACTCCGTCCGCGGCCAGCAGTTCCGGAGGTGCCGCGCAACCGCCGAGCATCATGGCGGGCGCCACCCCCAGCGCCGCCAGCGCCGCCGTCGTCCTCTTGCGCACCTTGCCCTCCTCACCGTTGTTGACCCCCCAACCTATGGGGCGGCAGGACCGAAGGCCAGAGGCGGCACGCTACGATTCCGTGACGATTGCCGCAGGGCCGTCCGCCCGGTGTTGGACGGCGGGCAGGCGCGCTCGCGTGGCCGGGTCTGCGGGTTGCCGGTAGGCTCTCCCTGTGACTGAGCAGACATCTGAACTGACCAAGAGCCCGGAAACCTGGCGCATCCCGTCCGCCATCGATGCCGTCGCAGACGCCTACACGGCGGCGCTGCTGGAGTTGGATCCTTCGCTGGCAACCTCCCTGGGCATCCCCGGACATGAAACCGAGTACCCGGACTACTCCCCTGCCGGCGCCGAGGCCTTCGCCGAGGCCACCCGGGAGGCACTCCGGCGGCTGGAGGACCTGGAACCGACCGACGACGTGGACCGCGTCACCCTCGACGCGATGCACGAGCGGCTGGGCCTTGAACTCGAAATCCACGAGACCGGCTGGGACCTGGCAGACCTGAACAACATCGCCTCGCCGGCGCAGGACATCCGCGCCATCTTCGACCTGATGCCCACCAACACCGTCGAGGACTGGAACAACATCGCCGGCCGCATGGCGCACGTTCCGGATGCGATTGCCGGCTACGTGACGTCGCTGCGCGAGGCCAAGGACCGCGGGCTCGTCGCCGCCAAGCGGCAGGTGCGGATCGTGATCGAGCAGACCCGTGCGTACGCGGCCGAGGACGGCTTCTTCCGCACGCTGGCCGGGCAGGCTGCCTTGGAAGACGGCGAGCTGTCCCAGGACCTGCGCGACCGGCTGGCCGAAGCCGCCGGCGCCGCAGCGACCGCCTACGGCCGGCTGGCCTCGTTCCTCGAGGCCGAGCTGCTCCCGGCGGCACCGGAGAAGGACGCCGTCGGGCGCGAACGCTATGCCCTGATGTCGCGTCGTTTCCTGGGCTCTGCGGTGGATCTGGAAGCCACCTATGCCTGGGGCGTGGCGGAACTTGACCGCATCATCGCGGAGCAGGAGGCCGTGGCGGAGCAGATCCGGCCAGGGGCAAGCATCGAAGAAGCGATGGCGCTGCTGGATGCGGATCCCCAGCGGCAGCTGCACGGCACCGACGAGCTGCAGGCGTGGATGCAGCGCCTCTCGGACAAGGCCGTGGAGGAGCTCGCCGGCCACTTCGAGATCTACGAGCCGATGCGCCGGCTGGAGTGCATGATCGCCCCGACGCATGAGGGAGGCATCTACTACACCGGCCCCAGCGACGACTTCGCGCGGCCGGGCCGCATGTGGTGGTCGGTGCCCGAAGGCGAAGACAGCTTCACCACGTGGAAGGAAACCACCACGGTCTACCACGAGGGCGTTCCGGGCCACCACCTCCAGATCGCGACGGCCACCTACCGGCGCGAGCTGCTGAACAACTGGCGGCGGAACATCTGCTGGGTTTCCGGCCACGGCGAAGGCTGGGCGCTGTATGCCGAACGCCTGATGGATGATTTGGGCTACCTGGCCGATCCGGGCGACCGGATGGGCATGCTCGATGCCCAGCGCATGCGGGCCGCCCGGGTGGTGTTCGACATCGGCGTGCACCTGGAGTTGGAGATTCCGGAGCGCTGGGGCTCGGGTACCTGGACACCGGAGAAGGGCTACGAGTTCCTGCGCCGGAACATCGCGATCAGCAAGGGCCAGCTGGACTTCGAATTTGCCCGCTACCTGGGCTGGCCGGGACAGGCGCCGGCCTACAAGCTGGGCCAGAAGCTCTGGGAGGAAATCCGCGACGAGCGACGCCTGCGCGAGGGCGACGCGTTCGACATCAAGGCCTTCCACAGCCAGACGCTGAATATCGGCTCGGTCGGGCTGGACACCCTGCGGCGCGCGCTGCTGGGCGAGGACCCGGTGGCCGCCGCCGGCTGATCCGGGCCGGTTCCGGCCGGGCCTCGGACAAGGCGCGGACAAACAGGAGGGCCGATGCATCCCCCAACGGTGCACCGGCCCTCATCTGTGCCGGGTCGCTTCGGCCCGCATGAGGCGTACTCTCCGGCGGGAGAAGCTCCCGCCGAAATCGTACGGTCAGGCAACCGGTTCACGGGGCAACCGCGGCACTTCTTTACGCTCAGGTCACGGCGCGGAAACACCCTAAGCAGGGTTCGCTTTACGGCGCCGGATAAGCTTGATCGGATGACCGATCTTCGCCTGATACTCGCCTCAGCCTCCCCCGCCCGCACCAAGCTCCTGAGCGAAGCCGGCATCGCGCACGAGGTCCTGGTCTCGGATGTCGACGAGGACGCGGTCACCGCGGGCTACGGCGTCACCGACCCGCACGACACCGCGCTGTTGTTGGCGCGGGCCAAGGCCGAGGCCGTTGCGGCGCTCCCCGCGGCCGAAGGCGCCTTGGTGCTTGGCTGCGACTCCGTGTTCGAACTCGACGGCGCGCCGTACGGCAAGCCGCATGAGCCGGATGTCGCCCGTGAACGCCTGCACCGGATGAGCGGGCGGCACGGCGTGCTGCACACCGGCCATTGGCTGGTGGACTGCCGACCCACCGCCTTCGAGGCCGGCGGACAGGAAAGCCCCGGCGCCGGATCGGGCGCCACCCTAGGGGCGGTCGCCTCCGCCGCGGTGCATTTCGCCCAGCTCACCGACACCGAAATCGACGCCTACGTGGCCAGCGGCGAACCGCTGCACGTCGCCGGTTCGTTCACCATCGACTCGCTGGGCGGCGCCTTCATCGAGCGGGTGGACGGGGACCCCCACGCCGTCGTCGGCCTCTCGGTCTCCACCCTGCGCCGGCTGCTGTCCAGCGCCGGCGTTCAGATCACCGACCTCTGGAGCTGAGCGCGGGACGCTTTGTAGGACCCCTACAAAGAACCGCCCTCTCACACGCAGAAACGGCATGGTTCATGAGCGAATCCCGCAAAAGCAGGCTAGGCTCCTCAAGGATAGAAGGAGCTTTGAATGACCCAGCGCATCACCAAGGTACTGATCGCCAACCGTGGTGAAATTGCCGTTCGCATAGTCCGCGCCGCACGGGACGAAGGCATCGCCTCGGTCGCCGTCTACGCCGACCCGGACCGGGATGCCCTGCACGTCCGTCTGGCGGACGAAGCCTATGCACTCGGCGGGAGCACCGCCGCCGAGTCGTACCTGATGATGGACAAGCTCCTGCAGGTGGCCGAGGCCGCCGGTGCCGACGCCGTCCACCCCGGCTACGGTTTCCTGTCCGAGAACGCAGAGTTCGCGCAACGGGTCGTCGACGCAGGGCTGACCTGGATCGGCCCCTCCTCCGACGCCATTTCCCAACTGGGCGACAAGGTCCAGGCCCGGCACATCGCCGAACGGGTCGGCGCCCCCTTGGTGCCCGGCACGCCCGACCCGGTGGGCAGCGTGCAGGAAGTCCTGGACTTCGCCGACGCGTACGGCCTGCCGCTGGCCATTAAGGCGGCCTACGGCGGCGGCGGCCGCGGCATCAAGGTGGTCCGTGACCGCGAGGCCATCGCCGAGTCCTATGAGTCGGCGGTGCGCGAGGCCACGGCGGCGTTCGGGCGGGGCGAGTGCTTCGTGGAGCGTTTCCTGGACTCCCCGCGGCACGTGGAAACCCAGTGCCTGGCCGACGCGCACGGCAACGTGGTGGTCATTTCGACCCGCGATTGTTCGCTGCAGCGCCGCAACCAGAAACTCGTGGAGGAGGCTCCGGCCCCGTTCCTGTCCCCCGAGCAGAACGAGCGCCTGTACACGGCGTCCAAGGCGATCATGCGCGAAGCCAACTACCAGGGCGCCGGGACCTGCGAGTTCCTCGTCGGCCAGGACGGCACCATTTCCTTCCTCGAGGTCAACACCCGCCTGCAGGTGGAGCATCCCGTGTCCGAGGAAGTCACCGGCATTGACCTGGTCCGCGAACAGTTCCGCCTTGCCCGCGGCGAAGAGCTCGGCTATGACGACCCCGACGTGCGCGGGCACTCGTTCGAGTTCCGCATCAACGGCGAGGACGCCGGCCGCAACTTCATGCCGGCGCCCGGGACCGTGGAGAGCCTGCGCCTGCCCACCGGTCCCGGTGTCCGCGTGGATTCGGGCATCGAAGCCGGCGAAGTCATCGGCGGCAACTTCGACTCCATGTTGGCCAAGCTGATCGTCACCGGCAGCACGCGTGCCCAGGCTTTGGAGCGCGCCCGCCGCGCGCTGGACGAGATGGAAATCGGCGGCATGCCCACCGTGCTGCCGTTCCACCGCGCCGTGGTGGCCGACCCGGCCTTCGCCCCCGTGGAAGGGCCTTTCAGCATCCATACCCGCTGGATCGAAACCGAGTTCGTCAACGACATCCCGGCGTTCCAGTCCGTCCCGGCGGCGGGATCCGACGACGACGGCGAACGCCAGCGGGTCACCGTCGAGGTCGGGGGCAAGCGGCTGGAGGTCGTGCTCCCGGCGGGCCTGGGCGGCGGTACCGGCACGCCCGCCAAGTCCAACGGCAAGCCCAAGCGCGCCGGACGGGGCCGTTCCGGCTCCGC
Source organism: Arthrobacter sp. Cza30 (assembly GCF_059090765.1). Lineage (NCBI taxonomy): Bacteria > Bacillati > Actinomycetota > Actinomycetes > Micrococcales > Micrococcaceae > Arthrobacter > Arthrobacter sp. Cza30. Next base: position 218,639 of record NZ_JBNHGA010000007.1, read on the forward strand.
AGCCGGTGCCGCGACCGGTGGCGACGGGCTGGCCTCCCCGATGCAGGGGACCATCGTGAAGGTCGCCGTCGCCGAAGGTGACACGGTTGCGGAAGGCGATCTCGTCGTCGTACTGGAGGCGATGAAGATGGAGCAGCCGCTCACCGCGCACAAGTCCGGAACCATTTTGGGGCTGGCCGCCAAGCCCGGGGATACCGTGTCAGCCGGTGCCGTGCTGGCCACCATCGCGGATTAAGCCACACATTTCCAGGCCGGACTGTATCACTGCTTGTAGTCATGTCACGTTTTAGGTACCAAGTGGGCGCGGGAACTTACTAAGCACGCTGTCCATGCGGTAGCGTGATGCCTACCAAGGAGCAGAACCCGGCCTGACCGGGAGAATTGACGTAGCACCTAACAAAGGAGATGCACCTCATGAACTTCCTAGCATTCCTCTTACTCGGACTTATTGCAGGCGCCATTGCCAAGCTGATCCTTCCCGGACGGCAGGGCGGTGGCTGGATTGCCACGCTCGTCCTCGGTGTCATCGGTGCCCTCCTGGGCGGATGGATCGGCGGTGCTGTAATGGGCGCCGATATGAACGAATTCTTCAGCCTCGAATCGTGGATCTGGGCCATCATTGGCGCCCTGATTGTGCTGGTGATCTGGGGCTTCATCACGAAGAGGAGGAGCACAACCGCTTAATCTTGGCCGATTAAACTGCTCCTTTTAGTGGCATCTGGCCCGCCGTCCCTCCGGGGAGGGCGGGCCTTTTGCTTGCCCTGGGGTTTTTTCCTTGCCCTGCGGCCTTTTCCTTGCCCTGCGGCCTTTTGCTTGCCCTGCAACGCGGCGGCGCACCTGCGACCAGGCACTAAAAAAGACCCGCGGCCGTGGCCGCGGGTCTTTTTGATCGTCCGGCTGGAAGGTCAGCTCGACTGGTTCTCGTAGTCCATGTCCTTGGTTTCCTTGGTCAGCAGCAGGGCGACCAGCGTCAGGACGGCGGCGCCACTGAGGTAGAGGCCCACCAGGACCGTGCTGCCCCCGGCGGCCTGCCACAGCGCGACGGCGATGAACGGAGCCACCGAAGCGCCCAGGATCGAGGAGAAGTTGTACGCCACGGCCGAGCCGGTGTAGCGCACGTTGGTCGGGAACAGTTCGGGCAGGATTGCGCCCATTGGCCCGAAGGTCAGGCCCATCAGCGTGAAACCGATGATCAGGTGCGCCATGGTGCCGGCGAAGCCGCCGTTGAAGAGCGGCACCCAGAGGAAGCCGAATGCCATGATGCCCAGGGATACGCTGATCAGCGTCTTCTTGCGGCCGTACTTCTCTGCCAGGGGGCCAGACACCAGGGTGAAGATGCCGAAGAACACCACGCCGATGATCAGCATCAACAGGAAGTCGTTGCGGGCGTAGCCCAGCCCGGCGGCAAAGGTGTCCGGATCGAACGGCTTTCCGGCGGCCTCGGCCGCGGCGGCGGCGTCCTCGGCGTTGGTTGCCGCCGTGCCGTAGGAAAGCGTGAAGGTGGTCATCAGGTAAAACAGCACATAGGTCGCCAGCATGATGAACGTACCCAGGATCAGCTGGCGCCAGCTGGTCTTGAAGACCCGGCCCAGCGGCAGCTTGGTTACCTCGCCCTTGTCCACGACCTTCTGGAAGGCGGGGGTTTCCACCAGCTTCAGGCGCACCCACAGGCCGATGATCACCATCACGGCGCTGGCCAGGAACGGAATGCGCCAGCCCCAGGCCATGAACTCTTCGTTGGCAAGGTTGATGCTCAGCACCAGGAACAGCGAGTTGGCGATGATGAAGCCGATCGGGGCACCCAACTGCGGGAAGGTGCCGTAGATGGCCCGCTTGTTCGCCGGCGCATTCTCGGTAGCCAGGAGGGCGGCGCCGCTCCATTCGCCACCCAGGGCCAGGCCCTGGGCGAAGCGCATGACCACCAGCAGTGCGGGCGCCCAGAAGGACCAGCCGTCCACTTGGGCGGTGGGCAGGCAGCCGATCAGGAAGGTGGCGATGCCCATGGTGAGCAGGGAGGCCACCAGCGTCCCCTTGCGGCCGAACTTATCGCCGAAGTGCCCGAAAATAATGGACCCCAACGGACGGGCGATGAAAGCCACGCCGAATACCGCGAACGAACTCAGCAGAGCGACGGCTCCGCTGGCATTCGGGAAGAACAACGCCGGGAAGACAAGCACGGCGGCCGTGGCGTAGACGTAGAAGTCGTAGAACTCGATGGATGTGCCAACGAGGCTGGCAACGATGACGCGGCCGCGGGAGTTCACCGGCGCGGCAGGCGCCCCCGCGGTAACTGATGCTGGTTTGGACATTGAAGTGTCGGCTTTCGCTCGAATGAATAACTTATGAATTCTAGTCAGATGCGTCCGCGATCCGGACAATTGTTTCAATATGTGGACAGCTGTGTTATGCGTCGACCGCCCCTGAGCCCGCCGTTCCCGGTGTCGACCACCGGGCTCGCCGCGGTCGGGATGCCGCCGTAGGCTGGCAGCGGACCGGAACGGCAGGCGCTGCGAGGGAGGGCCCGATGGAGGCCGATGAACGGCGCGGGATGCTGGCGCGCCCCGATGCGACCCTCGCCGTTTATACCTACGGCCCGCCCCATGGGCCGGGGACGCCGGCCGTCCTGCTGATCCACGGCTACCCGGATGACCACTCGGTCTTCGACTGCGTCGCCACCGCCCTGAGCGCCGATAGCCACGTCATCTCCTATGACACCCGCAATGCCGGGGCGTCCCGAACCACCGTCGCCCATCGCGGCGCCTACCGCCTGCCCGTTTTGGTGGACGATCTTTTTGCGGTGATCGATTCCTCCGCGGCAGGGGGCGTGCACCTCGTGGGACACGACTGGGGATCGATCCAAGGCTGGGCGGCGGCCCAGGATGCTCGTGCCGAGGGCCGGATTCTCAGCTTCACGAGCATTTCGGGACCGGACCTGGGCCATTTTTACCGCTGGTTCGGTCGCAGGCTGCGCCGGCCCGCGCTCTGGCCCCAGGCGGCGGGACAGGCCCTGCGCAGCCTGTACGTCGCCGGGTTCCAGCTGCCGGTACTGCCGGAACTTGCCTGGCGGACGCTCCTGACCCGTCCGTACGAGCGCTTCTCCGGCCGCAGGATCGGCGATAACGGCGCCCGCGGCCTCGCCCTGTACCGAGCAAACTGGTTCCGGCCCCTGACCCTGTCGGCCCGCTGCCGGATTCCCGTGCAGGTGATAGTCCCGCGGCGGGATCCGTTCCTCTCGCCCCATCTGGTGGAGGGGCTGGAGGATTGGGTGCCGCGGCTGAGGATCGTCGAAGTGGATGCAGGCCACTGGTGGCCCGCGGAGGCCGGAGAAGCGGCTGCGCGGATGGTGAGGAGCTGGATTGCGGACGTGCCGGGCGTTTGAGGTTCCGCCTGATGGCAAGGGCGGTTCACCCCTACCCCCGCGGGCGCGCCCGGCGTGACACCGCGTAGGACGGCGCGCGGAGCTTCTCGATCCACCGGTAGGTTGCCCCGTCCGGAAGCCGGTGCAGGATCGGATCGAAACGCAGGGCCGCGTCTCCTCCGCCCTGTGCAAGCCGCAGCGTGAGGGTACCAAACCGGCGCCACGGGCCCCACGGCTGGGCGTGGAACAGCGCGAGCGTCCAGTCTTCGCTGCCCAGCGCCCGCCGGAATCCCGCCGGTTCCGCCGGCAGCCGCACGTTCGGCCGGAGCGTGCGGGCGGCAAGCTGGACCGGGCCGTGCGACCCTCGGTAGGGCATCACCGTGGTGAGCGCCGCCGCACGAACGTCCCGTCGAGGCTGGAGAAGGTACCTGCCGGCCCGGGAGGTGCCGCTGGAAGCCAGCAGGATGTCGGCCTGCCCACCCTCCGCGGTGACGCGCAGCGCGAGCCCGATGATGTCGGGCAGCCGCGACGGCAGGCCCGCTGACCGTGACAGCCGCGCCTCGACGTCGTTGTTGCCCGCTGCGTCCAGCCACGGTATGCCGCTGGAAAAGGAGTTTCCCGTTCTCTCCAGCCGCCCTTCAAGGTGGAGGCCGATCGGATGGATGGGCCGGACGGGCCGCAGCCGCTTGAGCGCCGAGAAGACTAAGGCCAGGCCGCGACCGGCCGCCGTGCCAAGATCCGGCATGCTCGCCGACTCCTCCCCCGTGGTGCCGCACCGCTTCCGGCGCCGCTTCCAGCATCTCTGTCCGCCCGGCCGGCAAGCCATCCGGGCTTCGACCCCGCCATAGACAGCATACTGAGCATCAGCCTACTCTGATTGGCATCGGGCACAGTGCGGACTGCGCCAAACCGGGTCCGCCGCCCCTAGCGGGAGGTATCCATGATGAGCAGCGGCAACGAATATTCCGACTCCGGGGAAGAGGAAGCGGCAGCTCCCGCCGATCCCGGGCAGAGCAACGAAAACAGCACGGAATCCGAGGAACCGATGGAAACGTCCGGCCCCGATTCCAAGGATGTGCAGGGGGAAGCCGCGGCCGAAAATGCCAAGGAAACGGGCGGCTACGGCTACTGAAGCCGCCGACGCCCCCGGTTCGAGACCCTTGCCGCCCGTACCGTCCGGGCCGGATGGCAAGCTTTCCGCATGAACAAAGTAGACGTCATGACCGCCCGCAGGTACGCGCGGGATCGCGGCGAACCCGGCCCCCGCGCCGAAGACCGCCATTCCGGGGCAACTCGTGAGCCCTACTGCCGCGAACCGTATGTCCGCGTGAGCCATGAGGGGAAGACGTTCGATGCGAAGGCCATCTCCTGGGACCGGGCCAGCGTGCAGGTGAAGTGGATGGATGAGCACGGCTCCGCCCGTACCGCTTGGGTTCCCGGCAGCGAGGTCCGGCGCATCCACCGCGACGAGTCCAGCTGGCGCGACCCCTATGATGACTACGCTTTCTACTATCCCGGCACCTAGGCCACGCCTCGAATACGGCACAATGGATCGGTGACCGAATCATCCGCGCCTGCCCCCTCCGCCTCCGTAGAAACCCTGCCGCCTCTCGACCCGGCCGCACTCAATGCCCGCATCCATGCCCAGCTCGCCCGGGAGCTCGGCGTCCAGGCCTGGCAGGTCAAGTCCGCGGTGGAAATGCTCGACGGCGGCGCCACCGTCCCGTTCATCGCCCGGTACCGTAAAGAGGCCACCGGGACGCTTGATGACGCGCAACTGCGTGATCTCGAGGAGCGGCTGCGCTACCTGCGGGAACTGGAAGACCGCCGTCGTGCCGTGCTGGAAGCCATCGCCGCGCAGGGCAAGCTGACCGCCGAGCTGGAAGCGGCAGTCAACGGAGCCGAGACGAAGGCGCGGCTGGAGGACATCTACCTTCCCTACAAGTCCAAGCGGCGGACAAAGGCGCAGATCGCCCGCGAAGCAGGCCTGGAGCCGCTCGCCGATGGCCTCCTGGCCGACCCGTCCCGGGACCCGCTGGCGACAGCGCAAGAGTTCCTCAATGCCGCGCACTCCATCAACGAGCCGGCCGATGCCCTGGCCGGCGCCCGGGCGATCCTGGTGGAGCGGGTCAGCCAGGACGCCGACCTGGTCTCCGAGCTGCGCGAACGGCTGTGGCAGCAGGGCCTGGTGCGGGCCGAGGTCCGCGAGGGCCAGGCGGAAACCGGCCAGAAGTTCGCCGACTACTTCGACTTCGCCCAAGACCCTGCCGGCCTGCCGTCGCACCGGGTGCTGGCACTGCTGCGGGGCGAGAAGGAGGGCGTGCTGAACCTTGACATCAGCGAAGGCAATCCGGCCCACCCGGAGGACTTCGCCGAGGCGCGCGGCCGGTTTGAGAACGCCGTGGCATCACGGATGGGCGTGGCTGACCGCGGGCGGCCGGCCGACCGCTGGCTGTTGCAGACGGCGCAGCTGGGCTGGCGGCGGATCCTGGTCAAGCTGGCCATCGACCTCCGCGTCCGGCTCTTCACGGCAGCCGAAGACGAGGCCGTACGGGTCTTCGCCGCCAATCTGCGGGACGTGCTGCTGGCCGCACCGGCGGGCAACCGCGCCACGTTGGGGCTGGACCCGGGGCTGCGCACGGGCGTGAAGGTCGCGGTCGTCGACGGAACCGGCAAGGTGGTGGCCACCGATACCATTTATCCGCATGCCCCGGCCAGGAAATGGGACGACTCGCTCGCCACGCTGGCCAGGCTCGCGGATCAGCACGCCGTCGAACTCGTAGCCATCGGCAACGGGACCGCCTCGCGGGAAACCGACAAGCTGGCCACTGAGCTGATCAAACTGATGGAGCCCACCCGCAAGCTGCAGAAGCTGGTGGTTTCGGAGGCAGGTGCGTCGGTCTACTCGGCCTCGGCGTTGGCCTCGGCAGAACTGCCCGAACTGGATGTCTCGCTGCGCGGCGCGGTCTCGATTGCCCGCCGGCTGCAGGACCCGCTGGCGGAGCTGGTCAAGATCGACCCGAAGTCCATCGGCGTGGGGCAATACCAGCACGACGTCACGGCCAGCAAGCTGGAGCGGTCCCTGGACGCGGTGGTCGAAGACTGCGTCAACGCGGTCGGGGTGGACCTGAACACCGCCTCCCCGTCGCTCCTCTCCCGCGTGGCCGGCCTCGGTACGCAGCTGAGCGAGAACATCGTGGCCTACCGCAATGCCAACGGCCCCTTCGCCAAGCGCTCCGAGCTGAAGAAGGTTCCGAGGCTGGGCGGGAAGGCGTTCGAACAGTGCGCCGGATTCCTTCGCATCACCGGTGGCGCCGAGCCGCTCGATGCCTCCAGCGTGCACCCGGAGGCGTACGGCGTGGCCCGGAAGATCCTTGCCGCCGCCGGCACAACCGCGACGGCGGCGGGACGGGGCGCCCAGTCCCTGGCGGTTCTGGACCCGCAGCAGTTCGTCGACGAGCACTTCGGCCTGCCGACGGTGGTGGACATCATCACCGAGCTGGAGAAGCCGGGCCGCGACCCGCGCCCGAGCTTCACCACCGCCTCCTTCACCGAGGGCGTGGAGAAGATTTCCGACCTGATGCCGGGCATGGTGTTGGAAGGGACCGTCACCAACGTCGCTGCGTTCGGAGCCTTCGTCGACGTCGGCGTCCATCAGGACGGGCTCGTCCATATCTCCGCCATGTCGAACAAGTTCGTCTCAAATCCGCATGACGTGGTCAAGTCCGGCCAGGTCGTGAAGGTCAAGGTGCTCGAAGCCGATCCGGAGCGCAAGCGCATCTCCCTGACGCTGCGGCTCGACGACGAGGCTCCCGCCGGCGAGCGGCGCGAGCCCGGGTCCGGCCGCCAGGGCCGCACGAGCGAAACCCGCAGCGGAAAGGGCGGGGCACAGCCCGGCCCCCGCGGTGCCAAGCCTGGGCGCCGCGACGGCCGCACTCCGGGCCCGGGCGGCTCCGCCGACACGGCAATGGCCGAGGCACTTCGGCGGGCGGGCCTGGGCGGCTAGCACAGGAACAGGAACAGCCCCAGCACCACCCTCGGGTCCGGAGCACTCCCTCCGGACGGACAAGGGCAGGGTACTGGGGCTGTTCCCACCGGATGGTGGACTAATGGAGCCTGTGCCTCCGGCCCCCGGGCACGGGGTCTGAAACCACAGACAACACTGTGACCGATGTCGCTTAAGGCCGCGGAGGCTTCCGCTGAAAATTTGCTCAGCTTTGGCCTAAGAAGCCTGCCTGGTCCACGCCCGAGGCTCTGCCCGATACCGGCGGCGCCGCGGACGCCGCCTGTCGGTCCGCCCGGCCGGAGCACCCGTCAATCGAGATTGGTGCTCAAGAGTTACCCAAGGTTGCGCCTGCACGCCTCGGCGGGCTCGGGCAGTCGCTTACGATGTAAGTAGTTTGAAGTCGCAACAAGTTTGAAAGGGGCGCCGCCCGATGCTCTTTTCCGGGCAGTCCTCCGCATCCGGTCCCCAGGCGTTCTCGTGACGGCCATTTCGCCGGAGATTCCCCTGGTCTCACCAGCAGTGCTGGACAAACTGGCAACTGACCTCGACGACCACGACGGCAGCATGCGCCGCCGTTTCATTGGCAATTTTGTGGGGCTGTGGGAACACCGCTTTGGAAGGGTCTCGAGCGCCATTCTCGCCCGGGACGCAGAAGACGCCATGGACGCAATCCTCAGTTTGAAGATTTCCAGCAGCATGGTGGGGGCCGGCCGGCTTGGCCAGATGGCAGAACATCTCGAAGGCCTGGTCAACGGCCGGCTCTTTGACGCCGCGGCAACTCTCTTGGACGAGCTGCGCGCCTGCGGGATGACGACGACGTCACAGCTGCGCAGCCTGCATCTGCAGTAGCGCGCCCGTCAGGCGGGAAATGCACGCCCGGGCGGCGTCACCGCTTAGGTGCCAGGCTGTAGCCCACCCCGCGCACTGTCTTGATCCAGCGCGGGGACTTGGTGTCATCCCCGAGCTTGCGGCGGAGGTTGGCCATATGCACTTCGATGGTGCGTTCGTCGGAGTCCGAAATGTAGCCGCCGGTGTTGTAGGGCTCGTTGCGAAGCCGGCGGACCAGATCCGCCTTGGTCCGCACCACCCGGCCGCTTTCCATCAGGGCGTACAGCAGGTCGAATTCGCTGCGGGTCAGTTCCAGCTCGTGCCCGGACCGGATCACCGTGCGGGCACGGTGGTCCACCACGATGCCGTTGTGCTCCAGCACGCCGTCGCCGGCCGGGCTCGCCGCCCCGGCACCGGTCTCGGCAGCGAAGGCCGGCGCACCGCCGCCTCCCGCGAGCGCGGCTGCCGAAACGGCACCGGACGTGGACAGCGACAGGCCGTGATGCCCTCCGGCACCGATCCCGGCTCCCTGCAGGACGGGTTCAGGCACCGGAGTTGTCGCCGCTGCGCCGGCCCCGGCCGACTCTGTCGGGGCGCCCCCGCGGGCACCGACGTCCTCCGGCAGACCGCCGTCGTTGCCCTTGGTGGTACGCGGGCGGCGCAGCATCGCGGTGATTCTGGCGCGCAGTTCCCGTGGGCGGAACGGCTTGGTGAGGTAGTCGTCCGCGCCGGTCTCCAGGCCCAGCAGCGTGTCCAGTTCTTCGGCCCGCGCGGTGAGCATGATGATGTACGTGTCGCTGAAACGGCGCACCTGGCGCGCGACCTCGAAGCCATCGATGTCCGGCAGTCCGAGGTCGAGGGTGACCACATCGGGATTGTGGCGCCTGACGGCGGCGACGCCTTCCATTCCGGAGGAGGCGGTATGCACCGTAAAACCGGAACTGGACAGGACCGTCGAAATCAGCTCCCGGATGTCCAGGTCATCCTCCACAATGACGGCAGTACGCTGCTCGCTCATCCTCTATCCCCCAACTGACTTACTTCGGTTCATCGTTTCATTACATAGCTATTGATGATCATAGACCCTGAAACAAACAATGTGGCGAAATAATCAGCGGGGAAATAACGGCGGGAGCTGCCGCCTAAAGATGCACGTGCAGCCGCCTCGCCGCCTCGGAAATGGAACCGGTCAGCGACGGGTACACCGTGAACGTGTTCGCGAGGTCGTCCACGTGGAGTTTTTGGCTGACCGCCAGCGCGATGGGGAAGATCAATTCGGAAGCCCGCGGGGCCACCACCACTCCCCCGATAACCGTGCCGGAACCGCGCCGGGCAATGATCTTTACGAAGCCGTCGGAGACGTTCATCATTTTGGCCCGCGCGTTCGTGTTGAGCGAGAGTTTGATGATGTCGCCCTGGTACTTTCCGGCGGCGACTTCCTCCTCGGTCACCCCCACAGTCGCGATCTCCGGGCTGGTGAAGATATTGGACGCCACCTGCTTGAGCTTCAGCGGCTTGACGTAGTCGCCCAGCAGGTGGGCCACGGCGATGCGGCCCTGCATCGCGGCCACCGAGGCCAGAGCCAGCACGCCGGTGCAGTCGCCGGCAGCATAGATGTTCGACGCGGTGGTGCGCGAGACGCCGTCCACCTTGATGTGTCCGCTCTCGGTCAGGGCCACCCCGGCTTCTTCGAGCCCGATGCCGGAGGTGTTGGGCACGCCGCCCACGGCCAGCAGGCAGTGCGAGCCCTCGACCACCCGGCCGTCGGCCAAGGTGACCAGCACGCCGTCGTCCGTTCGTTCCACGCTGGCGGCGCGGGACTTGGACAGCACGGTCATGCCGCTGCGGGCGAAAACGTCTTCGAGCACCTCGGCGGCGTCGGCGTCTTCGCCCGGCAGCACGCGGTCCCGCGAGGAGACCAGGGTGACCTTGGTGCCAAGCATCCGGTAGGCGGAGGCGAACTCCGCTCCCGTCACGCCCGAACCGACCACGATCAGGTGCTCCGGGATCTCGGTCAGGTTGTACACCTGGGTCCAGTTGAAGATGCGTTCACCGTCCGGCTTGGCCGTGGACAGTTCGCGGGGTGTGGCGCCGGTGGCCACCAGGATGGCATCCGCCGTAATCGTCTCGGTCCCCGTGTCCGTCGATACGGCGATGGTGTTCGGACCGGAGAGCTTGCCTTCGCCCAGGATGACGCGCACCCCGGCACGCTCCAACCCGTGGTGGATGTCCGCCGACTGGCTCTCGGCCAGCTTCAGCAGGCGGTCGTTGACCGTGCGCAGATCGGCGTAGGCTGCCTTGGAGTCCTCGTCGAAGCGGACCCCGAGGTCGTGGGCGCTCGCTACCCGGCGCATGGCATCGGCGGTCGCGATCAGGGTCTTGGACGGCACCACATCGGTCAGCACGGCCGAACCGCCGAGGCCCTTCCGTTCGATGATGGTCACCTTGGCGCCGAGCGAGTTGGCCACCATGGCCGCCTCATACCCGCCGGGGCCCCCGCCCAGGATCGCCAGACGCGGGGCACTGAAATCTATTTGGCTAGTCACGGACTTCATTCTGTCGCATGCCCCGCAACGCCTCAACCTGCCGGTACGGCGTGAAGCAGGCGCCCGCTGCCCGCACGCGGCGGCCGCCAGTACCCGAGCTGCCAGTACCCGCGCCGACATCCCCAAAGCCCGGAACGACGACGGCGCCGCCCGCCCGACGCTTTCGGCAGCAGTTCGGCAGCGGGTAGGTTAGGTCCTGTGACTACAGACCCCTTTGAACTGGCCGCCGAGGCAGCCGCTTTCCTCGCCGGGCAGACCGGCGTCGCCGCCCATGATGTCGCGCTGGTGCTCGGCTCCGGCTGGGGCGAAGCCGCCGACCTCATCGGCGAGACGACCCACTCGATCCCGGCCACAGACATTCCCGGGTTCTCCGCCCCGGCAGTCGAAGGCCACGTCGGCACCATCCGCTCCGTCCGGACGCCCGACGGCAAGCGCGTGCTGGTGCTCGGTGCCCGCACCCACTACTACGAGGGCAAGGGCGTGCGCTCGGTCGTCCACGGCGTCCGGACTGCGGCGGCGGCCGGGTGCGGGACGCTGGTGCTGACCAACGGCTGCGGCGGGCTGAACCCGGCCTGGGCGCCGGGGACGCCGGTGCTGATCAGCGACCACATCAACCTCACGGCCGCCTCCCCGCTGGAAGGCGCAACCTTCGTTGACCTGACCGACCTCTACTCGGGACGGCTGCGCAGCCTGGCGCGGGAGGTGGATCCCAGCCTGGACGAAGGCGTCTACGCACAGTTCCCCGGCCCCCACTACGAGACCCCGGCCGAGGTGCAGTACGCCAAGCGGATCGGCGCCGACCTGGTCGGCATGTCCACGGCGTTGGAGGCCATCGCCGCCCGCCACGCCGGCATGGATGTTTTCGGAATCTCGCTGGTGACCAACCTGGCGGCCGGGATCAGCGACGTTCCGCTCAGCCACACCGAGGTCATCGAGGCGGGCCGGGCCGCGGGGCCGCGGATCTCGCGGCTGCTGGCCGGAATTGTCGCCAAACTGTGAACGGGAGCGACATGGCCGCAACGCCGGACGAGCTGAAGGCCGCGGCCGAGGCCTGGCTGCAGGCCGATCCGGACGAGCAGACGCGCCGGGAATTGCACGACCTGCTGGCAGCGGCCGAGGGCGGCGCGCCGGAAGCCGCCGCGGCGCGGGCCGACCTGGCGGACAGGTTCTCCGGAACCTTGGCCTTCGGTACCGCCGGGCTGCGGGCCGCGCTCGGCGCCGGACCCTTCCGGATGAACCGCGTGGTGGTGCGCCGGACGGCCGCCGGCCTGGCCCGCTTCCTGCTGGACACCGCCGCCGGCGCCTATGCGCCGCGCGCCGTGATCGGCTACGACGCACGCCGGAACTCGGGTGTGTTCGCCGCCGAGTCCGCCGCCGTCTTCACCGCCGCCGGCATCGAGACGTTCCTGATGCCTTCCGCCCTGCCAACGCCGGTGCTGGCGTACGCCGTTCGGGCGCTGGGCTGCGAAGCGGGCGTGATGGTCACCGCCAGCCACAACCCCGCGCACGACAACGGATACAAGGTCTACCTGGGCGGACGTGCCGTCGACGAAGGCGGCCGCGGAGCGCAGATTGTGGCACCCTACGACGCCGAAATCGCCGCCCGGATTGACTACGCCCCGCCACTGGACTCCATCCCGCTCGCCGAGGATGGCTGGAACGTCCTGCCGGACGGCATCGCCGAAGACTACGTTGCCGCGGTCACGGCGCTGGCCGACCCGCGGCTGTTCCCGCAACGGGACCTGAGTATCGTGCTCACACCGATGCACGGCGTCGGCGGAGCCACCATGCGGGCGGTCTTTGAGCAGGCCGGATTCACCGATGTGACGCTGGTGGCCGCCCAGGCGGAGCCGGATCCCGACTTCCCGACCGTGGCCTTCCCCAACCCGGAGGAAGCCGGAGCGATCGACCTCGCCTTGGAGACGGCAGCGGAGATCGACGCGGACCTGGTCATTGCGAATGATCCCGACGCGGACCGCGCGGCGCTGGCTGCCAAGGACCCGTCGACCGGGGCGTGGCGGATGCTCCGCGGCGACGAGGCGGGTGCGCTGCTCGGCGCGCACATGGCGGCCCGTTTCGAAGGCCAGGACCGGCTGCGCGCGGACCAGGACGCCTCACCCAATCCGATCGCTGCACCGGCTGACAGCGCGGCTGCGTCCCGGGTCTTCGCCAACTCGATCGTGTCTTCCCGGCTGCTGGGCAAGATCGCGGCCGACGCAGGGGTAGCCCACGTGGAGACACTGACCGGCTTCAAGTGGATTTCCCGCGTCCCCGGCCTGGCCTACGGGTATGAAGAGGCCCTGGGGTATTGCGTGGCACCGCATCTGGTCCGGGACAAGGACGGGATGTCCGCCGCCCTGCTGCTCGCAGAGCTCGCCGCCGACGTCAAAGCCGCGGGCCGGACGGTCTTCGACGTCCTCGATGACCTCGCGCTGAAGTACGGGCTCCACGCTACGGACCAGCTGAGCATCAGGGTGGACAACCTCTCCCTGATGGGAACGATGATGTACCGGCTCCGGGAGCGGCCGCCTTCGTCGTTGGCGGGATCCCCGGTGGTGACCAGCACGGACTTGTCCCTCGGCAGCGAAGCGTTGCCGCCGACCGACGGGCTGCTGTTTCTGGGCCAGGACGATACCCGCGTCATCGTGCGCCCGAGCGGCACGGAGCCCAAGCTCAAGTGCTACCTGGAGGTCATCCGGCCGGTCGCCGGCGCGGACCGGCTGGCGGAGGAACGCGCCGTAGCTGCCCGGCTGCTGGAGGCCATCAAAAACGACATCCGCACCACCCTCGGGGTGCCCGGATAACCGGCGGCAATCCTCCGCCGCCCGAAGACCGCGGTGTTCACATCGGAAAGTGCTCCCATCTCCAGGGCGGCCGAGCCGTGCGAGAACGGCCTTAACCGACGGGCCTGTGTCGACTTTCGGCCGCTCTGAAGCCCGCCCTGAAACCCCCGCCCGGTTCATGGGCACGGATCCCGGCCCACCCCGGGCACCCGGACCTCCGACACCGCCGGTCCGCTAACACCGCCGGTCCGCCTGACTGACGCCCTGACCGTGGGCGCGACCTCCACTGATTGATCACGTTCCGCACCTTTTCGACGCTGGTGCCATGTGGGACGATGCAGCCATGGGCATCGAAGAACAGGTGCCGCGCTCCGCAGGGGCGGGGCATCAAAGCCCTGAGGAAGAGCCGGCGCACAAGGCCTCGGAAGAGCACATTCCTGCCGACGACGCCCGGGCCATCGCGCGCCGCCGGCAGGAAGCCGAGGAGAAGCTCGAGGAGCACCGCCGTGCGGCCGAGGAAGAGGGCCACTCCACCGGCGGCCCGTACTGACCCCTGCCCGGTCCGGCAACGCCCCGGCGGCCGTGCAGGCCGGTGCGCCGGTCCGGTCGTCGCCTGGCCGGTATGCAAGGATAGAAGTTCCTTCGAACCCAGCAGATGAAAGGGATGGCCATGTCTGAAGACATCACATCCGGATCCGCTCCGAGCGCGACCTATCACGATCCGACGTCGATCGCTTCGGTCATCGACCACACGCTGCTGAAGCCGGAGGCTTCCCGCGAAGACATCCTCAAGGTCTGCCAGGAGGCGGTCGAGTACCGCTTTGCCGCCGTGTGCGCGAATCCCGTCTGGACGGCGTTGGTCCACAGCACGCTCAAGGGCTCCGGGGTCAAGACCTGCGCGGTCGTCGGCTTCCCGTTCGGTGCCACTCCCACCGATGTAAAGGTACACGAGGCCCGCGGCGCCACCCTGGACGGCGCCGACGAGATCGACATGGTGATCAACATCGCCGCGGCCCGCGCGAACGACCGCGCCGCGATCTTCGAGGACATCGCGGCGGTGGCCGAAGCCGTCCACGCCGGCGGCGCCATCCTCAAAGTCATCCTGGAGACCCATTTCCTGAGCGACGAGCAAAAGCGGATGGTCTGCGAAGCCGCCGCCGAGGCCGGGGCGGACTTCGTCAAGACTTCGACAGGTTTCAGCGGTGGCGGCGCCACCGTCGAGGACATCGCCCTGATGCGCGACGCCGTCGGCCCGCGACTGGGCGTGAAGGCCTCCGGCGGCGTTCGATCCGTCGACGACGCGCGCGCCATGCTCCGGGCCGGCGCAACACGAATTGGCGCCAGCTCATCAGTGGCTATTGTTAAAGGCGAGCAAGCCGCCGGCGGCTACTGACGCCGCATCGCACTATTGAGGAGAAACACCCCATGGCCCACCCCAAGCAGCGCACCCATTCGGGCGAGGGACACCTGGTCGGCAATCTGATCACCTTTGCGGTCATCATGCTGATGTTCTTCGGTTCCCTGTACGCCTTCAGCCTGGAGCCGGTCATCGGCGCCATCCCGGCCTTCGCCATCGGGCTCGGCCTGTTCACGCTGGCGTTCTTCATTCCCAAGCAGTTCCTGGGCCGTTCCGACACCCACCACAACGCCTGACGTTTTCGCGGGCTATCCCGGGCGCTCAGCCAGGGGGCAGGCAGGTCCTGCTTCCCTGGCCGGGCGCCCGGCGTAACTTAAGGGCCAAGCCCTTCCCGAGCCGAACGGGACCGGCGCGCAACGGACGCATCCGCCAACCCGCCTGCAGCGCCCCACCCCGTGCCGCTGCGACTTGCGTCACAGACCGCGCAGTTCCACGGCGCGGGGCAGCACGCGTGCCATACTGAACCAGTCATGGCCAGCCCGGCTCCGCAAGCAACCGACAACGAGGGCTGCCCGGAGTAAGGGGACCTTCGATCATGTCTGCCGCACCAAGCCCGCTGTTGTCCTGGCTTACCGGACGCCGACAGTTCCATGAACTGCCCCTGCGCGCACGCGTTTTCCTCAGCCATCTGCCGCTCTGCATTTCCGTGACGCTGACGGCGGTGATCGCCGCCGCATTCTTCCCCCAACTGCTGGGCAACGCGCAATTCACCGGCGGGCTCATCGGCATTGCCGTGTTGTGGATCCTCGGCGCCGCCATCCCGTGGGACCGGCTGCCCTATCCGTCGTACTGGGTGATCCCGCTGCTGGACTTCGTTGCCATCGGGGCCCTGCACCAAGGCGCCGGGACGGAACTCTACGGCGTCGGGCTGTTGGCGGTCTTCCCGGTGTTCTGGATGGCCTGGTCGGAGATCGCCCCCGCTGCCGCGCGCATCATCAGCTTCGCCGCGCCGCTGCTCATCGTCTGGATTCCGGTGTTCACCGGCCCGGAGCCCGTAACGCCGGAAACCCTGTTTGGCCCGATCCTGGTCCCCATCGTGACCCTGGGGGTCTCCATCACCGCGTCCGTTTTCTCATTGAGCATGACGGCGCAGCAGCAAGCCCTGGCCCGCAAAGACCGCGAGCTGCGGGCCTTACTGGAAGAAAGCAAGGTCCACGTGCGCCGGCTGGACACCGTCCTGAACGCCGTCGCGGTGGGGGTGCTCGTCACCGATGCAGACGGCCGTGACATTCTGAGCAACGTGCAGCAGGAGCGGGACCGCTCGCTGGCCATGCCCCACGGAATCGATAATCCGGACGAGGCCGACTTGCTGGTCTTCGAAGCGGACCGCGTGACCCCGGTGGTCCCCGAAGACCGCCCCATTCGCCGTGCCATCTTGGGGGAGTCTTTTTCCGACCGGCTGGTGTGGATCGGCGACGGAGACAGGCAACGCGCCATGTTGTGCACGGCACGCCCCATGCAGGATGACCTCGGTCAGTTCGACGGCACCGTGATGGCCTTCAGCGACGTCACCGACCTGGTCAACGCGTTGACGGTGAAGGAAGAGTTCGTCGCCGGCGTCTCGCACGAGCTCCGCACTCCCCTGACGTCCATCATGGGCTACTTGGACCTCGCGCTCGAGGACGCCGACCAGCTGCCGCAACACGTCACCGCTTCGCTCGGCATCGCCATGCGCAATTCCGAACGGCTCCTGCAACTGGTGGAAGACCTGCTCGTCACGGCCTCCGGGACGCTGAGCATCGAGCCTCGCCGTACGGTGCTAGCCGACCTCGTCGCTACCAGCGTTGCGTCGGCCATGCCGCGGGCAGAACACGCGGGCGTGGAGCTGGTCATCGACGCCGCTGACGGGCTGGAAGCAGAGGTCGATCCCAACCGGATGGGCCAGGTGCTGGACAACCTGCTGTCCAATGCCATCAAGTATTCGCCCGACGGCGGCCGGGTCACGGTGCGGACCCTGGCGGCCGACGGCGCCGTCCTCCTGGAGGTCAGCGACACCGGGATGGGCATGTCGGAAGCGGATCAGGCTGAAATCTTCACCAAATTCTTCCGCACCAGTTCCGTCCGGCAGGCGGCCATCCCCGGGCTGGGGTTGGGGCTGGCCATCAGCAAGTCAATCGTGGAAGCACACGGCGGCACGCTGACCTTCACGAGCGTCCTGGGAGCGGGCACGACCTTCAGCGTCGCGATTCCGCAGCGCAACGAAGAGGGAGGCCGCCCGGAGGCGGCCTCCCTGGGCCAACTGCTGCCTTAGGAGTCAGCGCCGGTCCGGTGGGGTCAGCGAACGGACTGCGGCCCCTTGAACTGCATCTTGGTGCTGCCCGTTCCCTTGCCCTTGGCCGTTCCGTTTACCGCTGAGGTCGTCTCGGCGAAGGTCAGGGTGGTGTGCGCGATGGCGTCGGCCATCTGTTCCAAGACCACCAGGTCCACGTTCGCCAGCGTGTCGCAGGCCTCGTGGTAGCAGGGATCGTAGGCCACTCCAGCGGTGCCGCCGTAGATCGCCGCCTGTTCTTCGGTCTTGATCTCCTCGGCGCCGGTAAACAAGCCTCCGGCCGGAATGCCGTTGGTGATGAAGGCGAAGTAGTCCGAGCGGCCGTCGAAGGCCGTCGGCTCCGAGGCGAGCCCCTGCGAGGCGAAATACTCGGTGAAGACGCGCTCGATGGTGGCGGAACCGTTGGGCCCGGCGAGCCCAAACGCGTCACCGTTGCCGTCATAGACGAAGCGCACGGCATTGGGCGAACCGACCATATCGAAATTCAGGTTGAGCGCATGCTGCTTGATCTCACGCTGGCTCAACTGGGACACGTAGTAGGTCGAGCCGAGCAGCCCGTCCTCTTCACCGCCCCAGAAAGCGAACCGCACCCGGTTTTCCGGAGCGTCCCCCGATGCGGCGATCTGAAGCGCCGTTTCCAGGATCGCTGCGCTGCCGGACCCATTGTCGTTGATGCCCGGGCCCTCGGATACCGAATCCAAGTGCGCGCCGACGACGACGGTGCGGTCCGCGCGTCCGGCCGTGTCGGCGAGGATGTTAAACGTCTCCGTCACGACGATCTCGGCGTCCACCGCGATCCGCAGTTCCACGCCGGCGGTCCCGGCCAGCTCGGCCCCCAGATCGAAGCTGGTGCTGACGGCCGGGATGGCCTGCGGCGTTCCCAGCGTGCCGCCGAACAGGTCAAGCCGGTCCGGTGTGCCTCCGTTGCCCTGATTGAAGATGACCACGCCGACGGCGCCTGCTGCCGCGGCATTAGAAACCTTCGTGGCGAAATCGCATGTACCGCGCTGGATCAGGGCGATGTTTCCGGCGGGGAAGCTTGCGAAGTCGGTCGCCTCGCAGCCGCTGGTGGATGCCCTGTCGCCTGCGAGGTTGATATCCACCGCGGTCACCGGTGCCGAGACGTCACCGGAGGCGGAGTAGTCCATGGCCAGGAACTCCTCCCCTGCCGTGTAGACCGTCGGCGTCGGGGCGACCTGTTCGAACTCTGCGCCGTGAAGCACGAACCGTTCGTAGGAGAACACCTGCCGCACGGGCGTGTAGCCGGCGGCCGACAACTGGGCTTCGATGTATTGGGCCGACGCCTCGTAACCGGGCGTGCCTGCAGCGCGGTTGCCGCCGTTGGCATTGGCCGCGTCCTGCAGGGCCTGCAAGTGGGTGACGATGTTCTCGGCGGTGACCGCGTTGCGCAGGGTGCTGGTGTCTGTCCCGTTGTCGGCGCGTGCCGGCAGCCCGGTCCCTAACGCCAATGCGGTGGCGGCAGCGATGGCCGCCCCGCGCCTGAAACTGTGGGTCTGCATGCTGGTTCCTCCAAAGGTGTGGATGAAAGAATCCCGCTGTCCCCGCAGCAGGATCCTGCCCGGAAGCTATCCCATGGCCCCGGAAAGCGACAGAGCCAGCTAGTGATTTCCCTCACAAACACCTGAAACAACTATTTCAGCCCAGCAAACTGCCGCTCTCCGGCCGGTGAGTTAACGCCCCACGCAGCACCGCCGGGCTCAAGCGGGTTGGGCGACCGGCCTTGGTGGCGCACCGCTACCATGGCATTCCGTCGCCCGCGCATCTGCGCGGCCGCCCACACGGGAGAGGAAGACCGATGCGGCTTGGCACGTTCCGGAAGCGGTCCCGCCTGCTGCACTCTTGCCTGCTGGCCGGGTATGCCCTCTTGGTCGCCGTCGCAATGTTGTGGCCTACCCCGGTGGATGCCGGCGCGAACAGCACCATCCAGGCAGTTCTCGCGGCTCTGCATCAAGCAGGCGGGCCGCGCTGGATCGACTACGACCTGGTCGAATCCGGGGCCAACGTCCTGATGTTCGTGCCGCTCGGTCTGCTGGCCGCCCTCCTGATGCCGCCCGGGTGGCGCTGGTTGACCCCCGCCGGAGCCTTCCTGCTCTCCGGCGCCATGGAGTGGGCGCAACGGGAGTTCCTCCCCGGGCGCTATGCCTCGCTGCAGGATGTCTGGACGAACACGCTGGGCGCGGCCCTCGGCACGGTGCTGGCCTATGCATGGCTGGAATTCCGGCAAAACCGGCACCGGTAACGCGCTAAAGTCGAAGTAGTCTCTACTCAGGCACGCGTAAAGGACCACTATGCGAATTTCCGTCATCGGCTGCGGCTACTTGGGGGCCGTGCACGCTGCGGCCATGGCCAAGCTTGGGCATGACGTGGTCGGTATCGACGTGGACGAACGCAAGGTCGCCGAGCTGCAGGCCGGCCGCGCCCCGTTCTTCGAGCCCGGGCTGCCCGAACTGCTCGCCGAGGTTCAGCAGACCGGCCGGCTGACGTTCAGCACCGAGATGGCCGACGCGGCCGGAGCCGCGGTGCACTTCGTGTGCGTGGGCACCCCGCAGCGAAAGGGCGAGAACGCCGCCGACCTGCGCTATGTCGATGCTGCCTTCACGTCCCTGGCCGTTCACCTGCGTCCGGACGACGTGGTGGTCGGCAAGTCGACCGTGCCGGTGGGAACAGCATCACGGTTGGCAGAGGAAATCCGGGATATTGCCCCGGGGGCCATCCTGGCGTGGAACCCCGAGTTCCTGCGCGAAGGCCACGCCGTCAAGGACACGCTGACTCCGGACCGCTTCGTCTACGGTGTGCCTCCGGGTGCACCCGGTGAAGCCGCCACCGCGGCCATGGACCAGGTCTACGCGACGCCGCTGGCCGGCGGGACGCCGCGGCTGGTGGTCGACTATGCCACCGCCGAACTGGTCAAGGCCGCGGCAAACTCCTTCCTCGCCACCAAGATCTCCTTCATCAACGCGATGGCGGAAGTCTGCGAAGCCGCCGGCGCCGACGTCACCGCCCTGGCCGACGCGATCGGCATGGACGAGCGCATCGGGCGCAAATTCCTCAACGCCGGCGTCGGCTTCGGCGGCGGCTGCCTGCCCAAGGACATCCGGGCCTTCATGGCCCGTGCCGGCGAACTCGGGGCGGACCAGGCCCTGACATTTCTGCGTGAAGTGGATGCCATCAACATGCGCCGGCGCACGCGCGTGGTGGAACTGACCCGGGAGCTCTGCGGCGGCTCGCTGATCGGCAAACGCATCACCGTGCTCGGAGCCGCCTTCAAGCCGCAGTCCGACGACGTCCGTGATTCCCCCGCGTTGTCGGTTGCCGCCCAACTTCAGTTGCAGGGTGCCACCGTCACCGTCACCGATCCGGAGGCGCTGGCCAACGCCAAGCAGCGTTTCCCGGAACTCAGCTATGAACCGGATACCAAAACGGCTATCGCCCGCGCCCACGCGCTCGTGCTGCTGACCGAGTGGAACGAGTACCGCGAGTTGGACCCGGTCGCCGTCGGAAACCAGGTGGACGAAAAGAAAATCCTGGACGGACGCAACGTGCTGGACCCGGCAACGTGGCGCCAGGCCGGGTGGGCCTTCAAGGGCATCGGCCGCCCCTAGCGTTTTCCCAAGTCTGACCTTCCAGAATGGGCCCGTACAGCCAGGTTGTGCGGGCCCATCGTCATATCCGTTGACAGTGGCCCCGAACAGGAGCATCTTATGTAGATGGCCAGCGCGTGAAGCCGCCGACCCCGCATATCCACGGGTCCGGGCAGCCCTGGCCGATGGGGGGACGTTGCATGATGGCTCGGAGGGGTCTTGCCCTGGTTGCGGCCGCGCTCGTTGGTGTGTCCGGCCTGGGCCTGCCCGCCGC
Source organism: Arthrobacter sp. Cza30 (assembly GCF_059090765.1). Classification (NCBI taxonomy): domain Bacteria; kingdom Bacillati; phylum Actinomycetota; class Actinomycetes; order Micrococcales; family Micrococcaceae; genus Arthrobacter; species Arthrobacter sp. Cza30. The sequence continues at coordinate 239,722 of NZ_JBNHGA010000007.1, forward strand.
CCCGGCCGCCGCAGCACCCGATCCCGGCCGGCACGTCTTCGAACCCGGCTCCGCCACCCTGCATGACGAGTATTTTCCCGACGCCGGGAACGGCGGCTACCAGGTGTCCCACTATGGACTGGAACTGCTGTACGACCCGCCCACGGACCGGCTGGAGGGCACCGCCACGATCACGGCGCAGGCCACGCAAAACCTTTCGGCGTTCAGCTTGGACCTGGACGGCCTGGCCGTTGACTCCGTTAGCGTCGACGGGCGGGACGCACGATTTGCCCGGACCGGCACCAAGCTCGCCGTGACCCCCACGCGGGGTGTCCCGAACGGCGACCGCTTCACCGTGGTCGTGGCGTACTCCGGCATCCCCCGAACCCTCGCCCTCCCCGGCCCGGCCGGGTTCATCCATACCGAAGACGGTGCTCTCGTCACCGGCCATCCGGTGAGTGCGCCAACCTGGTTTCCGGTGAACAACCATCCCAGCGACCGTGCCGGCTATACCTACAACATCTCGGTCCCCGACGGCTGGCAGGCGGTGGCCAACGGCTTGCCGGACGGCAGGGAGGCCGAGTCCGGCCGCACCGTCTACACGTGGAAGGCCGACGAGCCGCTGTCGCCGCATTTGGCGACCATCGCCGTCGGGCACTTTGACGTGGCGGAGCGCGCCAAGGGCGGCATCAGCTACGTGGACGCGATGGATCCGGTGTTGAAGGAGGCGGTGGTGCCGCGCAACGGCGACGGGCTTGCCTGGTCGCAGAGCGACAATGCCAGCTACAAGCGGCTCACCCGCACCGTCAGGGTGCCGGATGCCGGCGGTGAGCTTTCTTTCTGGATGCTGCGCGACACCGAACCGGGCTGGGATTATGCCTTCGTGGAGGCCAGGACACCCGGCAAGAACGATTGGACCACGCTCAAGGACACCACCGGACACGCGCGGGAGTCCACCGGCAATTCCTGTCCCGCGTGGCATCAGGTGCATCCCTTCCTGAAGCACTACCAGACGGACGACGGCGGCGGTTCCTGCACTGCCGGAGGCACCACCGGCCGCTGGTGGGCGGCCACCGGGGCCAGCCAGGGTTGGGAGCACTGGGACTTCGACTTGGGCGACTACGCCGGCCAAGACGTGGAGCTGTCCATCACCTACGCCAGCGACATCACGGGGCAGAACGACGGCGTGTTCGTAGAGGACATCAAGGTGTCGGGAGGGAAAGGGTCAACGTCTTTCGACAGCGACGGCGACCGCTGGGACGGTTGGGAAGCGCAGCATGCGCCGGACGGCAGTCCGGAGAACGCGAACGGCTGGACGGCCGGGTCGACCGCTCCGCCTTCGCAGGCGTACAAGATCCAGCAGTCGCTGGACAAGCAGTCCCGCATCATAGAATTCCTGTCCACCGTGTTCGGCAAGTATCCGCTCAAGAGCGCCGGCGGAATCATTGACTCCTCCGAAAACCTTGGTTTTGCCCTGCAGATGCAAGGCCGGCCCGTCTATCCGATGGACGGCTTCTACAGTGAGGCCAGCGGAAACGCCATGATCGCCCGCGAGTTGGCGCACCAGTGGACCGACTCGCAATTGCCTCCGCCGCGGTGGCAGGACAGCTGGCTCAACCAAGGCCTTGCTACCTATGCCGAGTGGCTCTGGAACGAACAGCAAAACCTGGGCAGCGCCGAGGATACATTCGATTTCTACGCCGGCATCCCAGCCGACGACGACTTCTGGCAGGTGCGGGTATCGGATCCGGGCGTCGATCAACTGTTCGCCGGCAATGTCCAGACCCGGGCCGCCATGGCGCTGCACGCCCTGCGGGACACGGTGGGCGACAGAGACTTTTTCAGGCTCTTGAAGACCTGGGTCCGGGACGGATCGGGCAAGCCGGCCGATTTTCAAAGGCTGGCCGAGGATGTCGCCGGCAAAGACCTTGGGGCACTCTTCACAGCCTTTGTATCGACGGCTGGGAAACCGGGGGTTTTGTAGCGGCAAGGCGCCGCGCAGGGCGGGCCGGGAGTCACCCGGCAGCGACTCCACTCACCGGCTTGCCGTCTTCGGGCTAGCCGGTCTTCGGCTAGCGGTCTTCGCCGAGGACCCGCAGGCCTTCGCGGTACGCATCTGCCGTCAGCTCGCCGCGCGCGAACCTCTGGTCAAGGATCTGCCGGGCGGTGCTCCGCCGGTGCGACTGCTGTATTTGGCCGCCTGCCGCGGCCAAAGCATCTTCCACGTCGCGCGGTCTCAGCCCCATGAACGCACGTATCACCAGGACCGCCAGCAACGCCACAATCGCCAACAACAGCAGCCCAAACAGCCATGCCAAGCCCATATCTACCATGATGAAAGCACCCCTTCGATCACGACGGAACGATGGCTTTTCTACTCCGTTCCCCTAGGGTCAGGATACGCGTCCGGTCCGACAACCAACAGGGACGGGTACACCGAACCGCCGCCCGTCTCCAGGGTTTTTGCAGTCCGGCATCCCGAAGTCCGCGGGCATTCCTACTCCGGTGAAGCAGCCTCATGGAGTGTCGTGCCCCAGGGGAAATACTTCAGGGTCTTGTAGACGGGATCGCCGGCAACAGTTCCGTCCATGGGCTGGATCCGTAAGCGGTAATCGGCAAAGAAATCACCGCCGGTCTGGGAGAACGGCAGCTCAAAGCCGGCGCTGGTCGCCTGCACAGTCGTTTCAGCGCCCCAGCCGTTGGCGCCCTGCAGGGACACCTCGTAGGACGTCGCCCCGGCCGATCCGTTCCAGCTGAAGGACACGTGCCTGCGGTCGCCGGCGGGCGCACTGACGCTATGCTTCACACTCGTCAACGGCCCCAAAGGCGGATGCTGCTTGGCGTCGTAGTAGCAGTTTTCCACGTTCGAGTGCTGGTATTCGTACGCCAAGTAGGCAGCATCGCCGGCGATAGCACCGTTCATCGGCTGGATGCGCAAGCTGTACTGCGTGTAATAGGGAGCTTTGGTCCCGGCCCCGTTGAGAGGATTGCCCAGCCGGTCGGAAGGAATCCGGGGCATGCTGAACGTGACCGATTCGCCCTTCACGTCGGCCGCGTGGTTGTAACGCGGATCACTTGACGTGAGCGTGACGGTGTAGTGCGTGAAGCTCGAGGCGCGGCTCCAACTGAAGGTGACGTCGACCTTGTCGCGGTTCACCAACTCCTCCTTGGTTTTCCCCACCACGCATTGCGCGGATTTCCGTCCCGGCCCTATGGGGCGGGGCTTCAAGTGGGCGCCGGCCACAACAGGGGCAGCCCCGGATCCGGGCGGCGGCCCTGGCACCGGCCCCACCGTGATGTTCAGGGTGGCGGTGGCCGTCTGCTGCCACTTGGCTGCGGCGACCGGCACGCCGACGCCGAGCAGAACGACCAGGAAAAATGCCACCAAGGCCGGCACGAAACCGGGCAATGCCCTCAACCACACCAGGAATCCGGGGCCTCCAGCGGAATCCGGCGCGTCGGGTTCGCGAGGTTTTCTCATAAGCGCTTCCTTCGTTTCATGAGGACAACAGACAGGGTTCCCATCAGTCCCAGAGCTACCGCCAGCCATCTGCTGCTGTTGGCGAACACATTGCTCTCGATCCAGATGGCGGGCTGTGTGGCGCGCCCTGTTTTAGTCGCCGGCGCACCCGCCTCGGTCCCGGGCAACGGGAACTCCTGGTCTTCGGAATCAGCAGGCACGGCGGTGTTGAGGGCCTGTTGACCGTGCGGCTCGCTGGGGCCGGTGGTGTCTGTACCGGTTCCGTTCGAGTCGGCGGCGCCCGCACGGCCGGGCTCGGATGCGTGATTGGCCGCTGCCCCGTCCCGCGGCGGGACGCCCGGATTGGATCCGGTGCCTGCGGGGCAGGCGGCGCGGGCCGCCTGTCCTCCCGCCGTCGCCTGCAACGTCACGGCCACATTCACATCAGCGGTCTTGAGCCGGGTTTCGTTCGCAGCCTCTTGACCGAGACGCAGTGTCATATCCAGGCGCAGGATCTCCCCCGCCTCCAGAATCCAGACGGTGTTGATGCGGGAACAAGACCACGGCCCAGTCAGCGAGGCTTCACTGGCAGGTGCCTCGCCCGACTCAACCTGCAGGACCAGATTCTTGGCGATCTGCAAGTCGGCGTCGCCGACGACGCCGGCCACGGTCAGCGCTCCGGCCTCGCTGCCGTTGTTGCGAATCCACAGGCCGGCGGTGATGGATCCACCGGGCACCAGCGGCGCACTCTCTTCAAACAACGGTGCCTGAAGCCGCGACGCGAAATTCCGTCCGTCCAGGCTGAGCTGCAGACGTTCATCGCCCGCGAATGCCGGATCGGCCGGCGCCAGAACCAAGAGGATCAACAGGACCGAAAGCGAGGCGCGCCAAACCCAGGGTCGTCGTTCCTTTCGTCCGGTCATCGCGCTACATCCTGTTCTGTTCCCTGAGCGAGCGGCGGGTGGGCACCGCTTCCGCCTGCGACACGGCAGTGGTGCCGGCGCGGGCGCAGAGGTCGTCCCGGGCGTCCGTCGCCGGTCCGTTGTCCCCTCCTGCAGGATTGGACGGGAGCCCGGGGACATCGACTGAGCCGCCTTCTTTTCTCCGCTGGCGCAGCCCGCGAATCATCGCAAAGCCGCCATACGCAATGAGCGCGAGGGCTGCAAGCTGCACCAGGCCGCCGCGCACGCCTTGTCCCAGGGCGTTGGCAACAAAGCCGACCGAGGGCACGGCATAGAACAGTTTGCCGCGAACCTGCACTTCCATGACGGGCATCTCGTCTTCCAGGGAGTTGTTATCCCCCTTGGTCACCAGCAACCGCTCACCGTTTTGCGCCGTGATGATAGCGGTGACGCGGTGTGTGACGACGACGGGGCTGTTGGATTCCACCTGGTAGGTGATGACGTCGCCGGTACTCAGCTCTGCGAAAGGGACAGGCTTCACCACCAGAAACGTGCCGGGCGCGTATTTGGGTGCCATGGAGTTCGTCAGCACCGTGTATGTCTGAGACCCGGTAACCAGAGGTATAACGACCAGCACCAGTGCTGCCAGGGTGACCGTCAGGAAGGCCAGGTAGGCAAGTCCCCTGCCTATCAGGCGAACAACATCCATGGGCTTCTCTCTCACATCTGAGCGGCAGACAACGGAATGGAAATCGCTGTAGACGAACCATCCAGGGAGGCTGGCACGTCATCGGCGAGTTCCACCTGGAAACAAAAGGCGCGCGCTTGCCCCTTGGCCAGGCGGAACGAAGGGAGCGCATCCGGGTCGGCACCAAAAAGGCCAGGGTCCGAGCAGGAGGCGAGATCCTCAGCGGCTGCGGACGTGATTTTGAGGAATCTGCCCAGCTCATGCGATTCGATAATCGGCGCTACCGCCACCTTCGCCTCAACGGCAAAATCTGCAGTGGCATTGGCCTCGTTCGTCATGAGGACGCCGGCATACACAGTACCGCCGGGCAGCACGGCGCCCGCTGGTTTCGTGGACAATGTAAGCGTCGCCGGAGCGCCGTTGGCCAGCGTCATATCCATGTGCCGGCTTTCGTCCCCGCTGAGGGTGACTGTGAAGTCGGCGGCCTGAACGGTGCCGGCATCGGCCGACACGCTCGCATTCCAGACGGCATAAGTGACTTGAACGGCGAGCATACCCAGGAAAACCGCACCCGACATCAGCGCCGCTGCCGTCACAAAACGCCGCATCCAACTCCCCCTGCCTCCCACTGGCTGGAGCCGATGCCCAGCGGGCCTTCTGACTGTCAAAACGAGGCAACCGTTTCTGCTACCTCACGGGCGTGGGCGTAACCTGCTCAAGCTTGAATGCCACGTTGCTGAAGTCATACTTCGCGCTCACGCTCTGCCTACGTGCGGTGTCCGCGTTAAAGGTGAAACTCACGGACGCTGTGATGCCCTCGACCGATTTCGAGAGGACGTTGGTTAGGTCAACGCCTTCCTTGGCCAGGGTGACTTCCGGCTTATTGATCGTTCCATCGACGAAGGCTGCGTCGAGAACGTTCTTCCCGTTTTTCCCGTCCACGCTGAGTTTCGCCTTGATGGCGTTGCCCTCAAGAACAACGTCCAGGTTCTGCTTGTAGGTCAGGGTCTCGCCGGGAATGATTTTGTGGGTTGTGAGGTCCACGGGGGCGTCCATCAGGTTGCTCGTCCAGATACCCTGCCCTGCCGTCAGGTTGAGGTTACCGGCCTGGATCGTGCCCATTTGTGCGGTCTGGTCCGCGTTCCAGGCTGCCAGCGTTCCGCCGCCACCGAGAAGCAACAGTGCGCCGGCGCCGATCGCAATAGTGCCCTTAACCATCTTGTTCATCTTCGACCTCATGCTGTGCTGACCCGGTAGGACGTTCCTCCCGCTGCTTCAACTCTCATCGGCACAACCAAAGATGAACGGTTGCATGAGCCAAAGGTTCTCGAAATTAGTGGCTGGACGGCCGGGCGAACCTCAAGAATCACCTCCAACCTCAAGATCATGGAGTCGGGAGAGCAACGGAACACGCCGCAGACGACAAAACAAGGACACCCACTGTTCTACGGCTGCGAGACACCACCGGCCACGCGTGGGGGTTGAACGTTACAGAGGAGCAGGGCATCGTAGCTAAGAAGAGTCTGAGAGCTGGCCCACACATCGGCTCAAACAGTCTTTCGACTGCACGTCAGGCCGACACACAAGAAATGGGATAGATGGACACTCCGCAAGTAGCCGTCGTCATAGAAGACGACGAAGACATCCGGCGGCTCATCAGCAGTGTCCTCACCCAATCCGGCTTTTCGGTTCATGCTGCTGCCAGTGGCCAGGAGGGCGTAGCTGCGGTGAGGAAGTACTGTCCCAGCATCGTGACCCTGGACGTGGGGCTGCCGGACTTTGACGGGTTCGAGGCGGCACGGCAGATCCGCCTTTTCAGCGATGCCTACATCCTCATGCTCACGGCGCGGTCGAACGAAATCGATACCGTGTTGGGGTTCAAGTCAGGCGCGGACGACTACATCAACAAACCGTTCCGACCGTTTGAACTGCGTGCCCGGGTTTCGGCCATGCTCCGCCGCGCCCGCAATACCGGGCCGCTGCCAACGCAGCCTCCCGCGGCCATTGCAGTACCGACTGCTTTCTCTGCCGAGCAACCCGCGGCCCCCGCCCTTCGGCCGGCCACAGGAAACGACGGCGGTGCCGCCGACGCGGTTGCGCTCGGCACGTACGACCACAACGGCCTCTCGCTGGACTATCCGACCCGTACGGTAACCGTGGACGCGGCCGCGGTGGAGTTGACCCGGACGGAATTCGAATTGCTGTTAACCCTCATGGACGGCGGCCGCACCGTGCGCAGCAAGCAGGACCTGGTGCGGCGCCTGCGGTTTGAGGAGTTTGACACGGGCTCCTTCGTGTCGGAGGCCGACGAACGCGCCGTCGAGGTCCACATGGCCAACCTGCGCCGCAAGCTCGGAGATGACCCGCGTTCGCCCCGGTGGCTGGAGACCGTTCGCGGATTCGGTTATCGGATGGCCCGGTCGGCTGTCGCCAGATAATCGGCGGCAAGGCGCCGCATCGTCTCGTCGCCGCAGCTTCCGATCGGGTCCAGCAGATCCCGCGCGGTCGCCAAGCCATGCCGGTTTCCCTCCGCGGCTTCGGTGGCCAGCCTTTGAACCTGCTGGCCCCAAAACGACAGCCGCAGTGCCCCGGCCACGCTGCTGGCAGTCTTGAGACTCAGGGAAACATCCATGACCTTGTCGAGATCCTGTTCCTGGACCGCCTGGACCAGCCGCATCCTCCGGACATCCCACATGTCAATGTAGTCGGCCACGAACCTGCGGCAGGCGTGTTCGTCCCTCAGGTCCCTCGCCAGGGCATGCAGCACCGGCATCGCGACCACCGGCAGTTCGCAGGCGGCCAGGACGAGGGACACTGCCGGTCGGCCAGGGTCCGCCTCCCGTTGGCTGGGCTGGTCAGGGAAACTCATACGTGCCAGTCTGGCCTCGGCAGCTCAGGAAGCCGGGCGGCGCAGCCCGAAGATCGGCCAAAGGAAAGCTGAACGAGGCGGCGGGCCGTTCACACCGGTGGCGAACCGACGAACTTCCCGACACGACAAAGGGAGATGCCCGGATTTCCGCACCGGCTACCTAAGATGGCTATGCCACGTCTGTGCGTACAAAACCCGTTCCTGATGGCTGAAAGGCCAGTAATGCCCAATCCTGCCCAAGACACTCAACTGCCGAGCCGGCGCGACGTTCGCACGGGCGCAGCCGAGCCCGCGCCGCCGACGGGCATGATTCCAGTGATCCCGCTTGTGTCCAAGCCGTCCGGCGACCCGTATCCCGCCCGGCGGGAGTTGCGCACCGGCCTCATCCAAGTAGTGGCACCGGCGGCCGGTCAGGCGGCCGGTCCTACGAAGTATGTTCGCATCGAGAAGCCGCAGTCCGGCTCCTCCCGGTCCACGCAACGCTCCAAAGCACCCCGAAAGACGGTCAGGACCGCCTGGGTAGTCAGCACCGTCGTCGTGCTTGCTGCCGTCGCCGCCGTGTGGTTCGCGTTCCTGCGGTAGCGCCGGCTTAGTCCTCCGCCGAGGTGAGCTTGGCCAGGAGCGTAGCAAGTTCGGAGCGCTCGGCTGCAGACAGGGCGCCAAAATACTTCTCCGCATGCCTCACCTGGACCTCCCGGATAGCCTGCCCTATCTCCCGCCCAGCCTTGGTCAGGACGACCACCGTGGCCCTGCGGTCCGCCGGATCAGGCTCCCGCGAGCACCAGCCCCTCTCCTGCAGGCCGTCGACGATGTCGGTCGCCGATCGCGGCGCTATCCGAAGCCGCTCGGAAAGTTCACCCAATCGCAGCGGGCTGTGCTGGCGGAGCACGCGCAGTGCCCTCGCTTGTGACGGGGCGACGCCGAGCGGGGCCATCCCCTCCCGGGCGCCCCTCCTGAGTTGACGCGACACTGCCCAGAACGCATCCAGTAAACTTTCGTCTGCCACGGGGAATAGGCTACCAAGTTTTCCTGTTGCAACCTCATATTGAGGTAACCTCAGCAATGCGGGCGGCGCACGTTGCCCCCTTCATCACGGATCGAGGTGGTTCCGACGGAAACCTTCGGAATAACCGCCGGCCGCGGACCCGTAAGGGAGCCGACGGCCGCAGAAAAAGAACAAGCCCGGCAGGTACCGCTGAAGCGGATCGCCGCCCTTTTCCGCCCGTACCGGGGGGAACTGGCCCTCGTTACCGGCATCATCATCGCGTCTTCGGCCGCCGCCATGGCCTCGCCGTTCCTCCTGCGCGCCGTGATAGACACGGCCCTGCCCCGCCAACAGCTCTCGCTGCTGGCGGGGCTGACCGCCGGGATGCTGGCGGTCGCTGCTATTACGGCCCTGTTCGGCGTTTTGCAGACCTGGATCGCGACCCGGGTGGGCCAACGCGTGATGCACAGCCTGCGGACCGAGGTCTTCGCGCACCTCCAGCGCCAGTCCGTCGGCTTCTTCACGCGGACACGGAGCGGGGAAATCCAGTCCCGCATCACACACGACATCGGTGGCATGCAATCGGTGGTCACCTCGACCGCTACAGGCATTGCCACCAACCTGACCACCGTCGTCGCCACGGCAGTGGCCATGGCGGCGCTGTCCTGGCAGCTGTCGCTGATCTCGCTGCTGGTCATGCCGCCGGCCATTGTGCTGACCCGCAAGGTGGCCAAGGTGCGCCGGGAGCTGACCGCCCGCCGCCAGCGGGAACTGGCCGACATGAATGTGACCATCGAAGAATCGCTCTCGGTCAGCGGAATCCAGCTGAGCAAGACCCTGGGCACCGGAGACGACCTGGCCGCCCGGTTTTCCGCCTCGTCGGAGCGGCTGACCGACCTGGAACTTCGTTCCGAATTGGCCGGGCGCTGGCGGATGGCCACCATGAGCATCATTTTTGCCGCCGTACCCGCCGTCATCTACTTCGCCGCCGGCCTGCCGGGGGCCGCAGGGAACATCAGCATCGGTACGGTGGTGGCGTTCACCGCGCTGCAGGGCGGCCTTTTCCGGCCGTTGCTCGGGCTGCTGAACGTGACGATCACCGTCACCAGCTCGCTGGCGCTCTTCGCCCGGATTTTCGAGTATCTGGACCTGCCGGTGGAGATCGCCGAGCCCGCCTCCCCCGCCCCGGTGGATCCGTCGAAAGTCGCCGGCCACGTCCGCTTCGAGAACGTCAGCTTCAGCTATCCGGACAGCGAGACACCGGCCGTCGAGCATGTGAACCTGGCCGTCCCCGCCGGTTCCAGCCTGGCCCTGGTGGGCCCGACCGGATCGGGGAAGAGCAGCCTGGCCGCCCTGGTGGCCCGCCTGCAGGATCCGACGGAAGGTCGCGTCACCATCGACGGCGTCGACCTCCGCGCCCTGCGCCTGGCCGACCTGGCGGCCATTGTCGGAGTGGTCAGCCAGGACACCTACCTGCTGCACACCACGGTGCGGGAAAACCTGCGCTACGCCAAGCCGGATGCCAGCGATGCCGACATCGAGCAGGCCGCACGGGACGCCCAGATCCACGACCACATCGCGGCGCTTCCGGATGGTTACGACACCGTCGTCGGGTCCCGGGGGCACCGGTTCTCGGGCGGCGAGAAGCAACGGATTGCCATCGCCCGGACCCTGCTGCGCAATCCTCCGGTGCTGGTGCTGGACGAGGCAACCAGTGCACTGGATACCCAGACCGAACACGCTGTCCAGCAGGCCTTCGACCGGTTGGCCGCCGGCCGCACCACCATCACCATCGCCCACCGGCTCTCGACTGTCCGGAATGCCGACCAGATCGCCGTCCTCGAGGCCGGCCGGATCGTCGAACAGGGAACACACGAGTCCCTGCTCGACGCCGACGGCCGGTATGCGGCGCTGGCCGCCTAGCAACCCGCGCCGTTTACTCCTTGAACACCGCGTCGATGACGCCCTGCGCCCACTCAAGGATGGCCAAGTCGGCCAGGTCCTTGCCGCCGATACGGGCGGTCTTGGGCTTGGGGACAAGGATGAAGTCCAGCGCCGGTTTCACCTGCGACCCGGGGTACATCCGGTTCAGCCGCATCACCTTGGACTCCGGCAAGGCCGCCGGCGCGAACTTGATGAAGTTGCCCTGCACCGCCACGTCGGTCAGCCCGGCGGCGCGGGCCTCCACCCGGAAGCGCGCCACCGCCACGAGATTCCGGACGGGCTCGGGCAGCTCGCCGTAGCGGTCGGTGAGCTCGGCCACCACTTCGTCGATGGCTTCGTGTGTGGTCGCCTGGGCGAGCTTCCGGTAGGCCTCCAGGCGCAGGCGCTCCCCCGGAACATAGTCGTGCGGCAGGTGCGCGTTCACGGGCAGTTCGATCTTCATTTCGGCGACCTTCTGCTCGGTTTCGCCGCGGAAATCCGCCACCGCCTCGCCGACCAGCCGGATGTACAGATCAAAACCGACGCCGGCAATGTGCCCGGACTGTTCCCCGCCCAGCAGGTTGCCGGCGCCGCGGATCTCCAGGTCCTTCAGGGCCAGCTGCATGCCGGCGCCCAGCTCGTTGTGGGCGGCCACGGCTTTCAGCCGCTCGAGGGCAACTTCGCCCAGCGGTTTCTCGGCGTCGAACAGGAAATAGGCGTACGCCCGTTCCCGGCCGCGGCCCACCCGCCCGCGCAGCTGGTGCAGCTGGGAGAGGCCGTAGCGATCCGCCCGGTCGACGATCAGGGTGTTCGCGTTGGAAATATCCAGCCCGGTCTCGATGATGGTGGTGCAGACCAGGACATCAAAGCGCTTCTCCCAGAAGTCGACAATGATCTGCTCCAGCCGTGACTCGCTCATCTGACCGTGCGCCACTTCCACCCGCGCCTCGGGCACCAGCTCCCGAATCCGCGCCGCCTGCCGCTCGATGGACGACACCCGGTTGTGCACGAAGAAGACCTGGCCCTCGCGCATCAGCTCGCGCCGGATGGCCGCCGACGTCTGCTTGTCCGTGTACGGGCCGACATAAGTCAGCACCGGATGGCGCTCCTCCGGCGGGGTGGCCAGCGTGGAGGTCTCGCGGATCCCGGTCAGGGACATCTCCAGGGTGCGCGGGATCGGCGTCGCGGACATGGCCAGGACGTCCACGTTGGTGCGCATCTTCTTCAACGCTTCCTTGTGCTCGACGCCGAAGCGCTGCTCCTCGTCCACGATGACCAGGCCCACGTCCTTGAACTGGACCTCCTTGGACAGCAGCCGGTGCGTTCCGATGACGACGTCGATGCTGCCGTTCTTGATGCCTTCCATCGTGTCCTTGGCTTCCTTGGGCGTCTGGAAGCGGGACAACGCCTTGACCCTGACCGGGAACCCGGAGAAGCGTTCGCTGAAGGTCTCGTAGTGCTGCTGGGACAGCAAGGTGGTGGGAACCAGGACGGCAACCTGCTTGCCATCCTGGACCGCCTTGAACGCGGCCCGCACCGCGATCTCGGTCTTGCCGTAGCCCACGTCGCCCGAGATCAGCCGGTCCATCGGAACTTCCCGCTCCATGTCCGCCTTGACCTCGTTGATGGTGGTCAGCTGGTCGGGCGTTTCGATGTAGGGGAAGGCCTCTTCCAGCTCGCGCTGCCACGGGGTGTCGGGTCCGAAGGCGTGCCCCCGGGAGGCCATCCGGGCCGAGTACAGCCGGATCAGCTCCCCGGCAATCTCCTTGACCGCCTTGCGGGCCTGGCTCTTGGTCTTGGCCCAATCGGAGCCGCCCATCTTGGACAGCGCCGGAGCATCTCCGCCGACATAGCGGGTCACCTGGTCCAACTGGTCCGTCGGCACGAACAGCCGGTCCCCCGGTGCGCCGCGCTTGGCCGCGGCGTACTCCAGCACCAGGTACTCCCGCATCGCCTTGGTGGGCCCGGCGCCGGTGGACCGCTGCACCAGTTCCACGAACTTCCCCACGCCGTGCTGCTCGTGCACCACGAAGTCGCCCTCGGTCAGCTGCAGCGGATCCACCGCGTTGCGCCGGCGCGACGGCATCTTGCGCATGTCCTTGGTGGAGCGCGCGGTGGCGCGGCCCAGCAGGTCGGCTTCGGTCAGCAGGCCCAGTTTCAGCCCGTCGAACACAAACCCCTTGCCGGTGCTCGCCGTGGTGATTTCGATGATCCCGGGCTGCGGTTCGCTCTCCAGCGATTCGATGCGGGAGGCCGGGATCTGGGCATCGTGGAAGAGCTCGGCCATGCGGGCGGCCGGGCCCGGACCTTCGGTCGCCACGACCACACGCCACTGGTCGCGCACGCGGGAGCCAATGAACTCCATCATTTCGGCCACATCGCCCTGGTAGCCCCTCGGCTCCCTGGCCGCGATAGTCAAGGTGTCGATGTCCAGCACTGTTTCGTCGTCGGGGTTGAACGAGGTGATGGACCACCACGACACCTGCTGTTCTCCGGCGGTCGCCCGGGTGTCCCCCAGCGACCGGAAGCCGGCCTGCTCCAGGTCCCCCTGCAGCCCCAGGTCCAGCGGTGCGTCCCCGCCCTCGGAAGCCGTCGCCCACGCGGCGGCCAGGAACTCGTCGTTTGTTGTCTCGAGGTCATGGGCGCGGCCGCGCACCTTTTCCGGTTCAATGACGACGGCGATGGAGCCGGGCGGAAGCTCCCCGATGAACGGCACCATGGCGTCCACCAGCACCGGCGACAGCGATTCCATGCCTTCGACGGCGACGCCCCCGGCAATCTTCTCCAGCATGTCGGCCGCCGCCGGCATCTGCCCCTTCAGTTTGGCGGCGCGACTCATGACCGAGGGCGTGATCAACAGCTCCCGGCACGGCGGGGCGTACAGCTGGGCGGGGTGCTTGACGTTCTCCCCGGCCAGGGAGCGCTGGTCGGCAACGGCGAACCAGCGCATCGATTCGACCTCGTCGCCAAAGAACTCGATCCGGACGGGGTGGTCGTCGGTGGGCGAAAAAACATCCAGGATTCCGCCGCGCACGGCGAACTCGCCTCGCCGGCTCACCATGTCCACGCGGGCGTAGGCGGCTTCGGACAACCGACGGACCACGTCGGTGAAAGCGACCTCGTCGCCCACCGTCAGCGACACTGGCTGCAAATCCCCCAGCCCCTGCACGAGCGGCTGAAGCACCGCGCGCACCGGCGCCACCACCACCCGCAGCGGCGCCGCCCCGTCGTCGTGCTTCAGCCGGCGCAGCACCGACAGCCTGCGCCCCACCGTGTCCGACCGCGGCGACAGGCGCTCATGCGGCAACGTCTCCCAGCTGGGGAACTCCTCGATCGACTCATCCGGCAAGTAACTGCGCAGCGCCGCCGCCAGGTCTTCGGTTTCCCGCCCGGTCGCGGTCACCGCCAGCACGACGCCGGGCCCGGACCCGCCGCCCGGTGCGGCCCCCTCGCCGGCGCCCGCCTCCAGCCCCTGAACCATCTCGGCCAGCAGGGCGGCCCGCAGCCCGGGCGGCGCACCGATCTGCAGATCCTCGCTGCGCTCCGCCACGGGCCGGGCCGACTGCAGCCGTACCTTCGCGAACGATTCGTCCTGGGCGAGGGCTGTGCGCAGTCCGTTCAGGCTCATTGTGTTCCATCTTCTTCCGGTCGGGCGCAACACGAATACCCTCCAGTTCGGCGCACCCGGGTTCGGCGCAACTGAGGGTCAGGGACCAACTTTACCGCGCACAGTAGGATGGATGCTGGCCCAACCAGTTCCGACAATCCGGGAGTCTTCATGGCGCTCAGCGCTTCCACCACCCTGCCCTATCCCGCAGCCAAGGTCACCGAAACCTTCACCGACGAGGCGTTCCTGCGCCACATCAGCGAGTTGGTCGGCGGCACGCTGGAGTCCGTGCAGCGCGACGGCGATGTTGCGGGCGCCTTCACGCTGACCGTGGTCCGCAAGGTTCCCAGTGCGCGGCTGCCGGAGATTGCGAAGAAGATGCTCGGCGACTCGCTCACCGTCACCCAGACCGAACGGTGGCAGGCGCCCGCGGCCGACGGTTCCCGCACCGCCGACGTCAGCATGAAGGTGGCCGGGGCCCCGGTGGACGTCACCGCGGTCCAGCAGCTCGTGGCCGACGGAGACTCCACGCGGGTGGACCTCAGCGGAGACGTAAAGTCTTCGATCCCGTTCCTGGGCGGCAAGATCGCCGCTGCCGCCGAGCCGATGCTGGGCAAAGCGCTGAACATCCAGGCGCAGCAGGCCGAGGCCTGGCTGTCCGGCCGCGCCTGATCCGGGAGCCGCTGCAGTGAATATTCCGGCTGCCCTGGCCTGGGTGCTGATCCTTGCCGGCGTCTGGGCCTTGCTGGTCTGGGCCCCGCATCTCGTCCGGGTGTGGAAGGATCCCCGCTCCAAAGACGACAAGGGCGCCATGACCCGCTACTTCACCATGGAGTTCATGAAGGCGACCACCTCCATGATCCTGGGCATCGCCACGCTGGTGATCGGCGCCCGCGGCCTCGCGGGCTAGGCCGCACGCCAGCAAGCCAAAGGAGGGGCCGGGCCGCGCGAATGCGCCGCCCGGCCCCTTTTGCATCCGGTCAGTTCGCCGCCAGCAGGGCTTCTTCCAGCGCCACCCAGGCGAGCATCGCGCACTTCACCCGTGCCGGATACTTGGAGACGCCGGAGAACGCGGCGGCGTCGCCGAGGATTTCTTCGTCGGCGTCGACACTCCCCCGCGAGCGCATCAGCTCGCGGAAGTTGTCCACCACCTTCAGCAGCTCCTCCCGCTCCATGCCTTGCGCCAGGTCGCTCAGCACCGACGCGGAGGCCATCGAGATGGAGCAGCCCTGGCCGTCCCAGCTGACGCCGGAGAGCATGGTCGCGGCGCCGTCCTCGTGCACGGCGGCGCGAAGCGTGATTTCGTCGCCGCAGGTCGGATTGAGCATGTGGGACTCGCCGGTCTTGTCTCCCGGCGGCGGATCGGCCAGGGGCGCCCCGTGCCGTTTCTTGGCGTGCTCCAGGATGATCTGCTGGTACAGCTGCTGCAGTTCAGCACTCACGTCAGTTAACTCCAAAGAACGGGCGGACCCCGGTGACGGCGTCCAGGAAGGCGTCGACGTCGTCGGTGGTGTTGTACAGATAGGTGCTGACGCGGGTGGTCGCCACCAGGCCGAGGCGCCGGTGCAGCGGCTGTGCGCAGTGGTGGCCGACGCGCACGGCGATGCCTTTGTCGTCCAGGAACTGGCCGACGTCGTGGGCGTGAACCCCATCGACGTCGAAGGCGGCCAGACCGATCCGTTCGGCGCCGGCGGCCGGGCCGAGCACCCGGACACCGTCGATGGCGGCGAGTCCGGCCACCAGCCGCTGCCCCAGTTCGGCCTCCCAGGCATGGATCCGGTCCATGCCAGTTTCCTGGAGGTAGTCGACCGCAGCTGCCAGCGCCACCGCCTGCGAGATGCGCTGGGTCCCGGCCTCGAAGCGCTGCGGGGACGGCAGATAGTCGGCCTGTTCCATGGTCACCGTGGTGATCATGGAACCGCCGGTCAGGAACGGCGGCATGGCGTTGAGCAGCTCCGCCTTGCCGTAGAGCACGCCGATGCCGGTGGGACCCAGCATCTTGTGCCCGGAAAAGGCAGCGAAGTCCACGTCCAGTGCCTTCACATCGACGGCCATGTGCGGCACGGACTGGCAGGCGTCGAGCACGGCGACGGCGCCCGCCTTGCGGGCGAGCCCCACCAGGTCCTCCACCGGGTTGATGGTTCCCAGCACATTGGAGGCATGGGTGAACGCCACGACCTTAGTGCGCGGACCGATGACCTGCGCCGCCTCGTCGAGGCGCAGCGCACCGGCGTCGTCCACCGGGATAAAGCGCAAGGTGGCGCCGGTGCGGAAGGCCAGCTCCTGCCAGGGGATCAGGTTGGCGTGGTGCTCCATCTCGGTAACCACCAGCTCGTCGCCGGGCCCCAGCGCGAAACGCGACGCGGCCGCCCCGCCGCGGCCGGCGCTGGCGTTGGAAAAGGCATAGGCGACAAGGTTGATGGCTTCGGTGGCGTTGGAGGTCCAGACCACCTCGTCGATGCCGGCATTGATGAAACCGGCGACGGTTTCCCGCGCGTTC
The DNA here is from genome assembly GCF_059090765.1 of Arthrobacter sp. Cza30. Lineage (NCBI taxonomy): Bacteria > Bacillati > Actinomycetota > Actinomycetes > Micrococcales > Micrococcaceae > Arthrobacter > Arthrobacter sp. Cza30. The sequence continues at coordinate 256,635 of NZ_JBNHGA010000007.1, forward strand.
TCGAAAGCATCGGTGGCGGAGACGGCCAGCATGTGCGCACCCCGGTGGACGGCGGCGTTCCGCTGTTCGTAGTACTCCTGTTCGGCCTCCATGACGGAGAGTGGATTCTGGGACGTGGCGCCCGAATCCAGGTACACCAGCGGCGAGCCGTTCACCTGCTGGTCGAGGATGGGGAAGTCGTTGCGAATGCGCCGAGCTTCGGCATTGTCGATCATGCCGGCGGCATGCTTGAGGGTTGCGGGGGTGGATACCACAGACACCTGGGGTGCTCCTTGGATCGATGGCTGGAACCAGTTTGTCCCGCTATTGGCCGACAATACGCAAGACAAGTCTGCGCTAATCATCCCACTTCAGCGGGTGCGGGGTCACCTGAGCCATGCCTTACCCGCAGGCCCCGGTCCCCCCGACCGACGGCGGGACTGCCGTCGGGCCGCCCTTGACTGCTATATACAAACCCCTGCGGATTCGTTAGAAACGAACTGGAACCCCGTCATTGACCCGACCGGCAGGAGCCTGATGCCAGAGCATTCCCGGACGCCCGACCACGACGAATTGCGCAGGGTGGCCGAAGAATCCTTCGGCTGGGACGTGCTCCGCGAGGGGCAGTTGGACGCCATGGCGGCGGCCGCCCGCGGTGAGGACGTCCTGGCCGTGATGCCCTCGGGTCACGGAAAGTCCGCCATCTATCAGGTCCCTGCCGTGGCGTTGCCGGGCACCGCCGTCGTGATTTCTCCGCTGATTGCGCTGCAGCACGACCAGGTGGACGCCATCAACGGCGATCTGGGCGCGCAGCGGGCCTTCGCGGTGAATTCGCACGTGAGGTCCTCCGCGGAACGGGCGGCGTGGGAGGCGGTGGGCGGCGGCGAGGCGAAGTTCCTGTTCCTGGCGCCCGAACAGCTGGCCCGCGAAGAAACCCTGCGGCGGTTGGCCGAACAGGACATCTCGCTGTTCGTGGTGGACGAGGCCCACTGCATCTCGTCCTGGGGACACGATTTCCGGCCCGACTACCTGATGCTGACCTCGGTGGTGAAGCGGCTGGGACACCCGCCGGTCATCGCCCTGACGGCCACCGCGTCACCGCATACGAGGGCCGAGATCGTCGACCGGCTGGGCATGCGCGACCCGTTCGTCAGCCTGCAGGGTTTCGACCGGCCGAACCTGAACCTTCAGGTCCTGCGGCATCACGAGGACGGCGGCAAGCGGCGGGCCGTGGTGGACCAGGTGGCCGAACTGGGCGGGCCGGGCCTGCTGTACACGTCCACCCGCAGGGACACCGAGAGGTACGCCGCCGAGCTGGCCGGGCGCGGCCTGCGGACGGACGCGTACCATGCGGGCCGGAAGGCCGCGGACCGGGAGGCGATCCACGAGCGGTTCCAGGAGAACGGGGTGGACGTGGTCGTGGCCACCTCCGCCTTCGGCATGGGGATTGACAAGCCGGACGTGCGGTTCGTGGTTCACGCGGACATCCCGGATTCGCTGGACAGTTACTACCAGGAGATCGGCCGCGCCGGACGGGACGGTGAGCCCGCGCGGGCGATTCTGCATTACCGGTCCGAGGATCTGGGCCTGCAGCGTTTCTTTGCCGGCGGCACCCCGGACCCGGACGAGCTCGCGGCTGTCTTCAGCGCCGTACGGGAACACGGTCCGCTCCGGCCCGCTGCGCTGCGTGAACATACCGGCCTGTCACAGCGGAAACAGTCCCGCCTGCTCAACTTCCTGGAGCACAGCGGCAGCGTCACCGTGAACCGCAAGGGCTACCGGGCGGTCGGCGGCGAAGACCCGGCGTCGGCGGCGGAAAAGGCACTGGCGGAAGCCGATACGCGACACCGCATCGACGAGTCCCGGATCGAAATGGCCCGAGGTTACGCCGAGACGGACCGCTGCCGCCGGGACTGGTTGCTGAACTACTTCGGTGAGGAGACGGACGGCTACTGCGGCAACTGCGACAACTGCGAGGCCTCGTCCGAGGCGGAGGCCGAAGCCCGGGAGGCGTCGATGCCGGCGGGCTATGAGATCCAGCGCCCGGTGAAGCACCGCGAGTGGGGACCGGGCATCGTCATGGGCACCCAGCCCGACCGGATCACGATCCTGTTCGAATCGGTTGGGTACAAGGACATCGCCCTTTCGGCCATTGAGGCGGACGAAGACCTCTTGAAATAGGCAGACCCCGCCGGCTTTTAAGCCGGCGGGGTCTGTTTGCTGCCAGTTGTTGCTGCTACGGCGTCGCCGGACGGATGACGATGGTGCCCATCACAGCGTTGGCGGTGGCGCTGTCAGCGGTAGCGGTCAGGCCACCGGCCCTGGTACCGGACACCGGGCCGTTGCTGTCGGCGACCAGCCAGCTCAGGTGTCCGGCGCCCGTTCCGGCGCCGGTCTGGCGGACCGTTACGCCGGCAGGTGCCGTCCAGGACGTCGTCGAAGCGGTCTTATCCGCCCAGTACGACAGCACCCAGTCACCGGCCGCGGCAGTCATCACCGGAGTGGTGTGGGTTGCCCGGCTCACGGTTTCCCGCTCGAACCCGAAGGACGCGGCACTGACCTGCGCCCCGCGGTAGGCCGAGACCGCCAGCGAACCACGAGCCCAGTCGGCGGTGCGCACCGTCACCGTCGCCCCGGCATCCTGCGCCGTGGCAACCTTCGAGTACAGCACCGAGCGCATGGACGTCGTCCCTACCTCCGCAGCCAGGGTCCACCCCGCCGGCGGCGTCAGCCCGACCGTGGCCGAGTTCGCCGAGAAGGCCGCGACCAGCACGTCGCCGGCCGCTACCTGCGCCGGCAACTGGACGCTGTGGTTCATCGCCGACCCGGTATTGGAGCTGGCCACCGAACCGACGAACGCAACCCTGGCAGACGGAGGCGGCTGCGAGGAACCCGATACGGTCACCGTCCGGGTCACCGAGGCGGTTGCACCGGCGGCATCCGTCACCGTCAGCGTCACCCCGTAACTGCCCGCAGCGGTGAAGGTGTGCGAGAACACCTCGCCCGTAGCCGAAGGTCCGCCCGCTACCCGCCAGGCATGAGATGCGATCGTACCGTCAGGATCGGATGACCCCGACCCGTCGAACACACAGCTCAACCCGTTGCAGTCCGCAGTGAACGACGCCACCGGCGCCTGGTTCTGCGGCGGAGCGGACGTGCTGGTTCGGGCGATGAGTGACCGGGCGGCCCAGTTGGCGCCGTCCAGGCCCGGGCCGCTGACCGCCGCGGTGGCGCCGGACACCCGGCCATCACGGCCGGCGGGTTCGGTCCAGTTCACGGCATTCAGGTTGCCGTTGGCGGAGGCCCAGTACAGGGTGTTTCCGGCCAGGAACATGCCGCTCACGTTGCGCCAGTCCACTCCCGCGGCTGCACCGGTGATGACGTGCTGCTGGGCGCCGATGGTGCCGGTGTCCAGTTCGAAATACCGCATGTACAGGTTGGGCTGGCCCTGGACCGTGTAGTACATCCGTCCGTTGGAGTAGAACAGGCCGGTCATGCCCTGCAGCTCTTGGCCCAGGTTGGCCAGTTTGTAGCTGGAGGTCTGCCGGCCGAACGTCGCCAGGTCGGTCCTGTTCAGGTTCCGCAGGTTGACCTGCTCGGCTGCTCCGATCTGGGTTCCGTTGAAGGACCGCTTTTCCATGGTCCCGTTGGCCATGGCCAGGTACAGGGAACCGCCGGCCACGAAGCCGCCGCGGACATTGGCCCAGTCCACGTTGCCTGAGGGCGCCCCGGCAACCGGAGTGGCGCTGCGGCCGTCGAAGTAGACCTGCTGGACGGCGCCCGTTCCCGACTTCAGGACATCCACGGGAAGCCGCGGTGCGCTTGCCGTCGCCGCCACATAACCCCCTGCCAACGGGAAATGCGCGATTCTGGCCCGGTACTGGGAGTTGGCGATGCGATCGGTGTCGGACCCGACCCACAGCCCGGTCGACGTGGCCAGCAGGTCGAAGACTCCACGGCCGCGGTCACGTCCGGGGTTCCACGCCAGGGCCATGCCGTTGGCAGAACTGATCACGCCAATGCCTTCGCGGACTTCAGCGCCGGGTCCCACCGCGTCACCCACGAACGGGTTGTTCGTCCAGCGGTTGTGTCCGCCAAAGTAGATGTGCGCGCCGACGTGCTCCAGGGCATAGATGCTGTCGCCGCCGACCCAGTTGACCCAGGTCGGGTCGAGCTGCTGGCCGGAGGCGGCGGTCTCCCAGCGCGCGATGCTGTCGCAGAGGCTGGGCGGACCGGAGCCATAGCCGCCAAACGTCGAGACGGCCAGGTTTGACCCGTCCGGGGCAAAGTCCAGGTCGTTCACGTAGTACGCCCGCTGGAAGTTGCAGCGGGCATCGTAGCGGTCGGTGTGCCAGTTTTGGTCCACGGAAGCCGTGGTGCCCGCGAGATTGATTTTCGCGATCTGATTCCGATCCGCACCGTTGACCGTGGCGAAGTGCCCGGTGATGAACATGGTGTTCCCGTCCGGGGTGGTATCGAACTTGTGGACGAAGACGTTGATCCCGGCGTCGCCGGTGCCGGTCGCGCCGCCGACGAACTGGAAGTTCACGGTGGTTCGCAGCGCGCCGGACGACGCATCCAGCTCGGCGAGCTTGCTGCGTTGCTGGCCGCCGATGGTGTCGAATTCACCCCCGATGAACAGCCGGCTGCCCACCAACTTCATGTCGTGCACGACCGAGTTGATCTGCCCCGGATTGAAGCCGGTGATCCGGGCGCCGTTGCTCACCGAGAGCCTGGTGACCTTCTGCACGCTGGCCCCGTTTAGGGTTCCGAACTGCCCGCCGACGTACACGGACTGTCCGTCCGCGGACGCCACCACACTGCGGACCGTGCTGTTGAAGTTCGGTGCGAACGAATTGCTGATCACGCCGGTGTTCTTGTTGAACGCAACGATGCGGTTGCGGACCAGTTCGGGACCCCCCGTGCTCGCCTGCACCCGCGTGAACGATCCGCCAAGAATGATCATGTCCCCCGCTTCCGCGATGGAGAACACGATGCCGTCGAGCACGTGCGGCGTGTAGTTGACGGGATTTGCCCGCACGACCTGGTTGTGGCTGACGTCGGCGGCCACTGCCGCGCCGGGCGTTGCCAAACCCATGCCGGCGACCAGCAATAGCCCCAAAAAGATGGATAAGAGTCTTCGCATTGTTATTCCTGTTCTCCCCCGGTTCCGCTTGCGCGGCGGAATAGCTGCGGTCCCCTCATTCGGCATCCCGGATAAACACATCCCGAGATCAAAGAAAAGACCCTAGGCTGCACCAATACTGCCGGTGATCACCGAGGGCGGAAACACTCGGCAGCGGTTTGCGGCTACCAGTTCTTCTTTCGCCCTACTCGCATTCCTCCGGACCGCTACGGGGCGAATACCCGGTTTTTCCCTCCCCGGTAACGGTGTTGGGACAGACCGGGTATTTGAAACCTTTTTCTGCACGGCCATTGGCCATACGATCGGGTCAACTTTCGTTCCCGGCGCGTTGGCTCGGGGGCGGCAGCCTCGTTGTTGAGGTTCTTGGGGGGAAGAATGAAACGAACGATTGCCCATGGCTGTGCCGCGCTCGGCCTCATCCTGGCCATGTCTGCCTGCAGCAATGGCGCGGATCCCGCGGCCGGCAACCCGCCCTCGGCGGACGGGAGGGCAAGCGGGGCTCCGGCCAAAGGAACCCGGTCCGGCGTCGGCAACGAAAAGTCGGCCACGGCGACTCCGTCACCCTCGGCCACGCCGGATGGCGCCAAGAAGAAAGCTCCTGACGCGGCCGTCAAGAAGGACAAGCCTGACGCTGCCGGCCAGAAGGATCCACTGGCTGAACTCGACCTCAACCAACACGGCAACCTGTCCGCCGAGGTCGGCGAGGCGGGAGTGCTCGGTGAACCGACCGGAAAGAAGTTTGCCGAAATGGAGGCCAGCGAGATCCAGGCCGATTTCATCTGCACGGCGGACTCCGCGCTGCCGAGCATCAACGGGCAATTCGTCGCCATTAATTTCTCGGTGAAGGCCCACCCCGAGCTGCCGGAATCCGGCTGGCCCTATTTCGCCATGTCCGTGCACGACTTTCGCGCCTGGGACGGCGAGGGCGAACAGGTAGTGGATCCGGTCGGCAACAGCGCGGGCTGTGTGCCCGAGGCCGAACTGCTTCCCAATCCGGTGAATCCGGGCGGCGACGCCGAGGGGCTGATCATCCTGGATGTCCCAAAGGGCAATGGCTCGGCGTCGTTCCGGATGGGCGGCTTCGAGGGCGCTTACGGCTGGGAATGGTCCTGGTAAGTAACGGCACAGGGGGCATCGTGATGTTGGGGGCGAAAAACCGGGTGGCGCTGCATGCGTGGCCCTTCGTGGTGTTCTTTGCCGGGTTTCCGGTGTGGTGGCTCCTGGGGTTCGGGGTGCTGGGGTTCCTGCTGATGGCGGCACCTCTGGGCTACCACCTGCTGCGCAGGCGTGCAGTGCTGCTCCCGCACGGTTTCGGGATCTGGTGGTTGTTCCTGGCGGTAGCTGCCATCGGCGTCGTCGTGCTCTGGATTCCCGTCCCGGGGCTGCTGCCCGAAGAAGGACCCGAGCGCCTCCTGCCGTGGGCCTACCGGATGGCGTGGTTCGTGGCGGTGACCATCGTCATGCTGTACATCGGCAACACCTCCGAGCGGGAACTTCCGCGCAGGCGGATCGTGCTGCTGATGGCGTGGATGTTCGTCATCACGGTTGCCGGCGGATACGCCGGACAGTTCCTGTCGCGGCTGGACTTCCCGTCCCTGCTGGAGGCGGTCCTGCCGGCCCAGCTTGCCTCTAACTCGTTCCTGAACGGCTTGATCCACCCCGGCCTGGCCCAAGTGCAGGGCATTCTGGGATTCGATAACCCGCGGCCGAAGGCGCCGTTCGAGTATGCGAATTCCTGGGGCGCAAACTTCGGCATGTTCCTGCCGTTCTTTATGCTCTCCTACGCCTATGTGCGGAACTGGTGGCAACGCGCGCTCTGGGCCGCGGTATTGGTGGCTTCGGTGCCGCCGGTTATCTTCTCGCTCAACCGCGCACTGTGGCTCGGTCTTGCCGTCCTGGCCCTGGCGGCCGGGATTAGGATGGCCCTGCGCGGCAAAGTGCTGGTTCTCATAGCCATGGCCGCCGCTTTCGTCACCGCTTTGATGACGGTACTGCTGACTCCTTTGGGCTATCTGGTGCAGGCGCGGCTGGAAAATCCGCACAGCAACCAGGGCAGGTTCAATCTGGCCAAGCGAAGTATTTCCACGATGCTGGAGGATTCCCCCGTCATCGGTTTCGGCGCCCCGCGGACCCAACAAAACAACTTCTACTCCATTGCGGCCGGCGCTACCGCCGATTGCAGCCAATGCTCACCGCCGCAGCTGGGCACCCAGGGCGCACTCTGGTACCTCATCTTCTGCACCGGCGTACTCGGTACGCTCTTCTTCCTTTGGTTCGTTGTCCGGAGGTATCTGCCGGCGCTGCGGACGCGGGACCGGGAGTCGGCCGCCATGCTCTACGTCTTCCTCTTTTTCCTCTGCGTGCTGCCGTTCTACGACACCATCGCCGCCCCGCTGATGACGCTGATGATAGGCGTCGGCTTGCTGTGGCGGCGGGAACTGGAGCAGCAGCATCCGCCCCACCTTGGGGCGAGCCACCGGAAGCAGCGATTGAAGGAGCCGGTCTCATGAAGACGATCAGCAACAGCCCGCCGATGGAGGACCTGATGGCCACCGTGGAGCAACTGTTCCCGGATTCACGCGTCAGCGCCGGCCCCGCCGGACCCGGACGGCATGCCTTCCGCCTGGTGCCCGGCCCGAGACGGCCGCGCCTGCTGGTCCCGGCCCGCTGCGGGGCGGCGGCGGCAGATGCCGTCGACCGGCCCAGCGCCAACGACTCGTTCGGCCGTTCGGCCCAACGGTGGCTGCTCGCCAAGCTGCTGGCGTCGCCGGTGGGCGGGGCGCTGATGCCGCACGGGCTGAACGTCACTCCCGGGTCCGGCTCCATCAGCGACTACTTGGCCGACGTCGTGGGCGCCCCGGTGATGCTGTCCCTCTCCGTAGGCTCGGCGAGGGCGAACCGGAAGCCGGTCCTGAACGTCCACACGGCAGAGGGGCGGGAAATCGGGTTCGCCAAGGTGGGGCTTAACGACTTAACGAACGCACTGGTGGACCATGAGCACAGCGCGCTGCGGGCCCTGGCCCGTCATCGGCCGACTGCTTTTGCTGTACCGGAGGTGATTCACCACGGCAATTGGCGCGGCAACGCCGTCCTGCTGATGACCGCGCTGCGTCCCGACAGGCGCCGCGTGCAGAACGGGGTCCCGCTGGAGGCGGCGGCGGCGATCGCCGCGACCGGCACCATCCGCTCCGGCGCCGTGGAGTCGGGGTCCTGGTTCATCCGGCTGCGGCGGCAACTAACGACGCTGCACGGCACGGGCGAGAGCGTGCTGCCGGAGCTGGCCGAGGCCTACGGCGAGCGCTTCGCCGGCTTGGACGTTCCCTTTGGCGCGTGGCACGGCGACTTCGGCGCCTGGAACCTGGCTGCCACCGCCGGGCCGCCCCTGGTCTGGGACTGGGAACGGTACGCCCGGGACGTCCCGTTGGGCAGCGACGTGGTCCATTACCTGGCCCACCCGGCCTTGCGGGCGGTGGACGACCTGGCCGCCGCACACCGGTCTTTGGGCTCCGGCTGCCGCCCGGTGCTGGCCCAGGCAGTCTGCCGCAGTGCGGGACGGGACGCCGCCCGCGACCCGGCGGTACTGGACGCGCTGGTACTGGGCTACCTGCTGACGATTACCGCCCGGTTCACCCTCGACAGCCTGACCGGGGACGGGTCCGCAGTCCGCCCCTTGGCGCGCTGGCATCAACGGGTACTGGCAGACCGGCTGGAGCATCCCGCCCTCATCACCTTCGGCAAGAAATGAGAGATCGATGACTTTGACCGAACGGCTCAGCAGCCCCGCCCGCGCTGCGGCCCGCACGGCGGCCACGTCGGTGGGCCAGCTCAGCGCCGATTTCCGAATGCGTCCGTCATTCTTGATCGCCGGCGCCCAACGTTGCGCCACCACCAGCCTGTTCCGCATGGTGGCCCAGCACCCCCGGGTGCGCCCGCCGCTGTTGAACAAGGGCATTCACTTCTTCGACACGGCGGACCGGTTCCGGCGCGGGACGCGGTTCTATGCCGGGCATTTTCCCCTGCGCCGCGGGCGCGGGCGGGAGATCACCGGCGAAGCCAGCCCGTACTACCTGTTCCACCCCCTGGCGCCCGGGCGGATCGCGCAGGTGCTGGGACCGGTGAAAATTATCGTGCTGCTCCGCGACCCGGCCGAGCGGGCGTTCTCCGCCTACAAGCAAGAGTTCGGCCGGGGATTCGAGGCCCTCGGTTTCGCCGAAGCGCTGGCAGCCGAACCGGGGCGCCTGGCCGGTGAAGAAGAACGGATCGTCGCCGACCCGGGCTATCAGTCGTTCGCGCACCAGCACCACGCCTACCGCGCCCGCGGCCGGTATGCGGCACAGCTGGAACGCATGTTCGACGCCGTCGGGCGGGAGCACGTACTGGTGCTGGACGCCGACGACTTTTTCCAGCCGGGGCTGCCGCAGTGGGGCCGGTTGCTGGAGCATCTGGGGCTGCCCGAGGGGCGCCCGCCCACGACTGTGCGTTCCAATTCCCGTCCCAGCCAGCCGATGCCGGAGCGGTTGCGCCGCCGGCTCCGCGACGATTTCGCCGCCGACGACGAACGGCTCGCCCGGCTGCTGGGCTTCACTCCCAGCTGGCGCAGATAGCGGTGGCCGAGATGAAGCTTCAGGGCAGACCCCCGCATCGGCAGGCACCGGTCCGGCAGCCGGACGGTGGACATGGATCAAGATACCGCGGCCTGATACGCGCCAACTGGCGGGCCGGCAGCGCCGTGCTTGCCGCCACGTTGGCGGCCGGGTTGGGACTCCATCTGGCCAAGGAACCGGAATACACCGCCCGCACAGACGTCGTGGTCGTGGCGGTCTCGGACCTGGCTCTCAGCGATGCCCTCGTGGTGGATGTTTCCATCGACTCGGCCGTACAGTTACTGCTCTCCGATCGGGTCTTGGGGCGGACGGCCCGCAGCATGGACTACCCGGGAGGTGCTGCCGCGCTGCTGGATGACGTAACGGTGTCGCCCGTGGTCAACTCGCGGATCCTCCAGCTCTATGTCTCGGCGCCCGAGGCGCGGACTGCGTACCGTGCGGTTGCCGCGCTGTCCGAAAACTTTCTTGAGGTGCGCAGCGAATCGCTCGCGGCGACCACTCGGGACCGGGCGGAAACAATCGCCGCCCAGAAGCGGGTCATCGAACGCAGCATGCGGGACCGGTCGATCACGGCCGCTTCGAACGTCGCTGTCCGGGGCAACACGCTCAGCCGCCAACACGCGCAACTTGAGGCAGAACTGACTGCCCTGAGCGTCCACGACCCGGAACCCGGCTATATCTCCCGGCCGGCCCTGTTGCCCGACCGCAGCAAGCGCCTGGGGCTCCCCACCGCGATCGGGTCCAGCCTGGCCGCCGGTTTGGCCCTGGCCGCGGCCGTGGCCGCTCGCAGCCAACGCCGGCACGAACAGCGGTCCCGGCCGCATGAGGGAAGGACATCATGAACACACCTACCGGGCTGCAGGTCGATGCAGCCGTCGACGTCATCATCGCCACGCACAACCGACCGGAACTGCTCCGCCAGGCGATCGGCAGCGTCATCGCCCAGGATTATCCCGGTGACATCCGCGTGACCGTGGTCCATGACCGTTGCGCTGAGGACCCGGCCCTGGCCAGCACCGAACCCCGCCGCCACGTCCGGGTCATGTCCAACCGGCGCACTCCAGGCTTGGCCGGCTCACGCAACACCGGCCTGCTCGCCGCCGACGCACCGTTGGTGGCGTTTTGCGACGACGACGACGCCTGGCGCCGGGACAAACTGGGGCAGCAGGTACAGACCATGGTCGAGCGGGCCGCCACGGCCTGTGTAACCGGCATCGAAGTCCATTACGGGGACAAACGGTTGGTCCGCATGCCAAACGTCCGGGAGATCACGGCCGGTCAGCTCACCGGCAGCAGGTTGACCGGGGCACATCCGTCGACCTATCTCCTGCTGCGCGAGCACCTCCTCGAGAGAGTCGGGTTGGTGGACGAGGACCTGCCGTATGGCTACGGCGAGGACTACGACCTGCTGCTGCGCGCCGCCCAGCACGGCAAGGTGGCGGTGCTCGGGCAGGTGGGAGCCGACGTCCTGTGGCATCCCGACGGTTCATATTTTTCCCGCCGCTGGGACGCGATGGCGGACGGCTTGGAGTATCTGATGGCCAAACACCCGGCGATCGTGGCAGACCGCCGCGGCCGGGCATGGATGCAGGGGCAGAGGGCCTTCGCGCTGGCCGCGCAGGGGAACAGCAGGGATGCCCTGCGCACGGCGGCCGGTTCATTGGCCGGCAGCCTGCTGGAACCGCGGGCCTACCTTGCGCTGGCGCTGGTGCTGAAGCTGGTCAAGGCGCCGGCGGTGGTTCGGGCACTCAACGCCCGCGGCCGCGGGATTTGAGGATCGTGCTGGTGCGCGCCGCGGCATAGGCGGCGCGCAGCGGGGCGCTGAGCACACCGGCTATCCGCCGGTCCCGGACCGGCATCTGCCGCCGCCAGGCCTCATCCAGTCGGATCGGCAGCGCGCCGGTGCGGAAGCGCATCGGGTTGCCGGCCACCGTGTGGTGGGCAGCGAGCTGCACCTCTCCCGGCGTGATGCGCTCCATGTCCGCGCCAGGATTTACGCCGGCGAATCGGAGGACATCCTGAACTGTTTCGCGAGGCTTGGCCATGAAATCCTCATAGTGGACCGTCATGACCGGAACCCGCAGCAGCGTGAGGGCGTGGAAAAGGACCCCGTAAAGGGTCCAGCGGGTGACCGCGGCCGCCGTCGAGTACCGGGGCATGAGCGCATCCGCGCCGGTGCTCTCGGGACGCCTCACGGTCTTGGCCCATGAGTACGCCACCCCGCGCGGGTCACGGACCACCAGCACGCACCGGAGCCGGATATTGGCGGCCCGAAGCAAGTATGCATAGGCGGGATGTTTGCTGGAGTCGATGATGAGACGGGCACCGCTGACCTGGGCAATCGCCCCGTACAGCGAGTCGAGCCGATGCAGGAGGCGTTCCCTGGGCTTCCTGTGTCCGGGCAACGGTAACCCGGAGGCCAGTTCCGGCAGGAAGCGGTTCCGCACGACCGCGAAGCGGTCCTGGATCGCCCGACCGGAGTCCACCCGCGTCCAGCCGCCGTAGGCGGCCTCGCCTACCTGCTGCCAGAACCCGCACTCGCTGAACGGCAGGCCGCAGCCGCAGAGTTCGTCGTCGCGCAGCCCCCGCTCCCAGAGGTGGAGCACTTCGCCCACGCCGACGGCATCCGGGCATTCCGCCAGGCAACGTTCCAGCAGGGTGGACCCGCTGCGGCCGAATCCGCCGAGCATCAGGACCGCCGGACGTTGCCGCCGTTGCAGCGCGCCGGCGTGCTTCCCCCGCGTGGCGGGCTCCGTGCGGGGCGCTCCGGCGCCCCCCGGCTTTGCCGCGTCAGCCGTCCGCGGCCTAACGGCCGGTCGACCGCTTGGCATGTTGATCCCCATCACGACTCCCCCATGGCTGGAAGCCGTTCCCCCGCGGCACGGGAATGCACCGTCCGTTCGCCCCCAGATTTGCCCATACTCACCGGGGCACGGATTCCTGTCAAGGATTTCGGGAAAACCAAGGAGCTCTTGATGAAAGCGTTAATTTTTGCCGCCGCGGGCTATTCCGCACTCTGTGGTTGTGTGCAAGACTGGGCCACACGCATCGCTTGGGGGCAGGTGGCGGGCGCTTTGTGGGGAAACTTTGGGGATGCCGGAGGCGAAAGCCTGTCGGCAAAAGTTGGGGGTTTGATCATGGACGATTCATCGGCGCGCCCAGCATTCTTTGGCCGTTCCATGCGCCGGCATTGGCTGTTGCTGCTGGCTGTGGTGCTGCTGGGGCTGCTTGGCGCCGGGGCATATGTCGCGGGCAGCGTGCCCAAATATTCATCGACCAGCGTTGTCTTCCTGGAACCGCTGGCGGGCAACCCGTTCTCGCCGGCGACGCCGCCCACGCGAAACGAGCAGCTGGCCGCGTTGACCACCGAGGCCGGGTTGGTCCACACGCAGGCCGTGGTTGAACTCGCCAGGGAATCGGTCGGCGACGCGCTCGGCGACGACGCCGGGCAGCTCATCGCCACGGAGGTGCCGTCCAATTCACAGGTAGTGCACATCACCTACACCGCCGACTCACCGGCTCAGGCCCGGACCGTGGCCGGGGCGTTGGCCGAGGCCTACCTGCAGTACCGCAGCGAGCGGGCCGCTGACGTGCTGGAGGCCCGGTCGGCGATGCACGACGAGCAGATCGCGTCTGCGACGCAACTGCTAAACCAGGCCTCCGCCGCCCTGAACACCGCGCGGACCGCAGAAAAACCAGACCAAGCAGCCGTCTTGGATCTCGAGCAGCAGGTCTCCCTGTACGCCAACCAACTGGCGGAGATAAGGCTCGAGGCTTCGGACGCGCAGGCGGGATCCTTGGACCCCGGAGACATTATCGACCCGGCCAGCCTTCCCACCGTGCCTGACGGCGTGGACCCGCTGCTGATTGCCGGGGGGATAGTCCTCCTGGCCGTGGCAACGGGCATCGGGCTCGCTATGTGGCGCGAGCACCTTCATCAGCGGATTCTTGACGGACCGGATCTGGTTGCCGCAGGAATAGGCCCGGTGCTCGGCACGGTGGAACCCCTCGCGGCAGAGGGTAATGCGGAGGCCGCCCTGGACGACTATCGCCGGCTGAGCAACGCGTTGCAGCGGGTGACGTTCCTGCCGAACAACACTGTTCTGCTGGCCGGTCTCACGGAAGGAACGGCGGCGCGGCAGGTCTCCGAAGGGCTGGCGCAGGCGTTCGAGGAGGCCGGTCTCCGCACCGTGGTCGTGATGGCGGACGGCACGGCACTGATCAATGGCAAGCGGGCCGCTTCCGCCCACGGTGGCGGCTCGGCAAGAAATGGCCTGAGCGAGCTCCTGAATGGCCAACTTCCGCCCACCGAGGCCCGGACGCTGCTGGTGCAGGTCTCCGAGCACGTGTCTGTGCTGGAAACGGGGCGGGAGCCGCAGCGCCTGTCGGCTCTGGTCCAGCACCGTGCCCTGGCCACGGTGCTGGCCACGCTGCAGGACGCCTCGGATTTGGTGCTCGTTGTTGGACCGGCGGTCGACTCGGCCACCGGCGGCTCGCTGATGCGCGCTTGCCGTGAGGCGGTGTTGATCGCGGCACTGGGCCGGTCCACGGCCATGGAAGCTGCGGCCGCCCGCGAACTGCTGGGCAACGGTGGTGCCGCAATGCTTGGGTCGGTGCTCCTCCGCCGGAGTTCCCGGCGACGCAAAGCCACGCCGCCCCAGCCCTCGCTTCAGCGCCAGGAAGCTGCCGGCCCCGAACCGGTAGCGGTCGGCGGATCCGACGCCGATGGGAGCATGTCCGACGAACCAGGCACAACCGAGACCGGTGAGCGGTCCCGGCCGCTCTCCCGCAGCTGACCCGGTGGCGTCATCCGTGTTCGCCAAGGGAAACGGGCCCGTCCGGCAGGATGACGACGACGGCCAGGCTGCAGTCCGCCGGATAGCACGCTCCGGCAGCGTGAACATCCTGGGCAGCGGGGTCTCTGCCGGGACGAACTTTGTGCTCATCGTCCTGATCTCCCGGCTCTGGGACCTGGAGACCGCCGGTTCCCTGTTCGCCGTGACGTCGCTGTTCCTGATTGCCTTGGCATTGTGCCAGCTCGGCGTGGACCAGGGGCTCATCCGGTTCATCGCGTGGAACAACGCCCGCGACGAGAGCAGGCACAACCGGCGGCTGGTTGTGGAGGGCCTGCTGGCCGCGCTGGCCGCCAGCCTGGTCGTGATGGCCGCCGGCATGTTGCTGGCCGGCCCACTCGGACAGTTGCTCGGTGGCGCGCCGGCGATACAGAACGTGATTGTGGTGTTCGCGGCCGCGCTGCCTATCGGCGCAACGTACGAGCTCCTGTTGGCCGTCTCACGGGGACTGGCGCACATGCGGCCGACGATCGTCGTCGAGCGCCTGCTGCGCCCCTGCCTGCAGCTTGCCTGCGTCCTGCTGGCAGGCGTCTCAGGTGCCGACGCCGTGGGGCTGGCCCTGGCGTGGACGGCACCCTACCTGCTGGGCCTGGTTCTGGCGGCGGCCGGGCTGCTGCGGATCCTGCGGGTGACGCCGGGCTTGCTGACCGGCGCCCCGTCGGGAACGGCCGTCGTCGACCACCCCGTCGAGGCCAACGCAGCACGCGCCGCGTTTTGGAAGTTTACCGTCCCCCGCGGCCTGGCCCGGCTGGCGCAGGTCGGGCTGCAGCGTGCGGACATCGCGCTGGTGACGGTGCTCGCCGGTCCATCCGCCGCCGCACTGTACACCGCGGTGACGCGATTTTTGGTCATGGGCCAGATGGCCACCAGCGCGATGCAACAGGTCAGTGAACCGCAGCTGGCGCGGCTCCTGGCGCGCGGACAACTGGACCAGGCCAAGATGGTGGCACGGAAGATGACCCTGTGGGCGGTGATGTTGACCTGGCCGGTGTACCTCTTGATCACCGCGTATGCCGAATGGCTCCTGGAGCTGTTGTTCGGTTCGTCCTTCGCCGTCGCGGCCGGAAGCCTGCAAGTGCTGGCCTGCGCCATGCTCATCGGCGCGGCCATGGGTCCGCTGGACGTGTTGCTGTTGATGGCCGGCCGGAGCAGCCTGTCGCTGATCAACATCGCGCTGGCGCTGGCTGCCGATGTGGTGCTCTGCCTGTTGCTGGTCCCGGTGCTTGGAATCTTCGGTGCGGCGGCGGCGTGGGCCTCGGCGATCGTGCTCAAGAATGTGCTGTGCCTGATCCAGGTGCACCGGACGCTGCACCTGGTGCCGACCTCGCGGGAGGTCCTGGTGATGGCCGCCTTCCTGCTGCTGGTCTTCGGTGCGGCCCCGTGGCTGGCCGCACATCTGCTGGTCTGGCCGCCGGCGGCCCAGGTGGCGGTGCTGGCGGCAGCCGCGGTGCTTTATGCGGCGGCGGTCTGGCGGCGCCGGGCATCCCTGCTGAACGGAACGCGGCTGCGGGAAGTTCCGGAGGCCCCTGCCGGGCCGGCTGGCACTCCCGCGGGCGGCCGGGGCGGCCCGGTCAGCCCGGTCAGCCCGGTCAGCCCGGCGGAGGCTGCCACTCATCCGTTGTGAATGCCCACGCCGGAGGAGGATTGCAGATGAGACGACGTGTGTTGGTCGCATCCGTTGCTGCCGTGGTGTCCCTCGCCTCCTGCTCGCTGCACTTTCCGCAGATGGATCGGCGGGCGCAGCCGGCCTGCAACATCCTGCTCGGCGTGGCCCCCAACCCCCTGCCGGGTCAGGACTGGGACGCCGCCCTGACGGATTTTGAAGCAGCGGCCGGACGGAATGTGGACCTGGTGCGCTATTACAAACGAGGCCAGGAGAAGTTGTTTCCCGACGAGATCGAGCTCGCACGCAGCAGCGAACCTGGTCGAAACAGGATACTTTTTTACAACTGGAAACCAGACGGGCTGACGTGGCGCCAGGTTGCAGACGGCGACGCCGATGATTTCCTTGTCCCGTTGGCCCGCCGCTTGGCCGCACATGAGGATCAGCCGTTTTTCCTGTCGCTGAATGCGGAGATGGAAGACGAGGTGGACAGGGACCCGGATTCCGGCCAGACTGCCGATGATTTCCGTCGGTTCTTCCGCCATGTCGTGTCGACGCTGCGTACCAACGGCGCGGACAACGTGGTGACGGTGATGAACTACACCGGTGCCGAAAAGTGGGCCCTGAAAGACTGGTTCGGCGACCTGTACCCCGGCGACGACGTGGTCGACTGGATTGCGCAGGATCCTTACGCCTATGCCGAATCCGGCACCACCGACCTGGCGGGGCTCGTCAACCGCTCAAGTGGCGGGGCCTGGCCCGGTTTCTATGACTGGGCGGCCGAGCATTACCCGGACAAGCCACAGATGCTCGCCGAGTGGGGTGTTGCCGCCGACCTGCCACCGGCCGGCGCCAAGGCCGACTTCTTCCGGAGCGCAGCCGATGACCTGGCTGAATTGCCGAAGCTGCGCGCGTTGATTTACTGGAACTATTCCGGCCCCACACAGGAAGACCATCTCGCGGTGGGAGACACATCCATTGACTCGCATCCGGACGATTTGGCCGCTTTTCGCGAATTCGTCGGCGAAGACGTCCTGAATTCTCCTTCTGCGTGCCGTCTGGCGCACGATTTAAGCGGCAGCGGCGCGGGCTTGCGGGGTGAATAACAATGGGACGCGTGTGATATTCAGGCCCATTTTCCTGCCGCGGGAATTGGGGTAGCTACTCCAGTAGCGGCACGGGAAAATACTCTATTTCCCCGGCGGCAGGGCTGCAAGAATATCGTTTCATGGACGTTACTATCGGCTTCGCCGCGTTCGGCATCGGCATAGTCGTCGGGCTGACCGGCATGGGCGGCGGCGCTTTGATGACACCGATGCTGGTGCTCTTCTTCAATGTTCCGCCGCTGACGGCCGTCTCCAGTGATCTCCTGGCCAGCGCAGTCATGAAGCCGGTCGGATCGGCGGTGCACCTGCGCCGAAAGACCGTCAACCTGCAGCTGGTTAAGTGGCTGGCTATCGGAGCCGTTCCTTCGGCTTTCTGCGGTGTCCTGATACTCAAGGCGCTCGGCGACGACGCCCGGGTCCAAGACGGAATCAAACTCGCCTTGGGCTGCGCCCTGATGCTCACCGCCGTGCTTTTGGTCGTCCGTGCCTACATCCGGTTGGTCGAACGAGCCAAATCACGCGACGGGCAGGGCGCGAAGCTGCCGCTGGATAAACCGGAAGTAGCCGCCCGGATCCTGCCGACGGTGCTGCTCGGCGTCGTCGGCGGCATGATCGTCGGCCTGACGTCCGTCGGGTCCGGTTCGATCATCATCATCGGTCTCATGATGATCTATCCGGGGCTCAAGGCTTCCCAGCTGGTGGGCACGGATTTGGTGCAAGCCGTACCGCTGGTCATGGCCGCTGCCGTCGGCCATATGCTGTTCGGATCGCTGGACCTGGGGATTGCCCTGCCACTCATTCTGGGCAGCATTCCGGGTGTTTGGGTGGGGGCGCAGATGTCGTCCCGGCTCAGCGGGGGTTTCGTCAGGCGGGCCCTGGCCTTCGTCCTGCTGGCTTCCTCGCTGAAGATGCTCGGCGTTGAGAACACCGCCACGGGATTCATCCTGGTCGCGGTCTTGCTGGTGGCACCGCTGGTGTGGATGTATGTCCGCCGGCGCCGGGGTTTCCCTGCCCTGGCCTGGACCGAGAAGCACGAACGCGTCCGCGCGGCCGCCGGCCAGCCGGCGTCGGAGGTGGCGCAGTGAGTGACTGGTCCGACTCCCTGCATGAGCCGGTTTTCGCGTTGTCCGGCGCCAGGCTTGACGAGCTCGAGCTGCTCACGGGCGGCTTGTTTGCGCCGGCGGACGGCTACTGCCGGCCGGGCAACAGACCGGACGGCTGGCCACACGAATTCACGTTGCCAGTGCCGTCCGATATCGCCCGGGAAGCCGCCGCCCAAGGCGCCCTTCTCCTGTCTGATCCGGAAGGTACGCCGCTTGCCCGGCTCACTGTTGTTGAATGCGTCAGCCACGGACAGCCGGATGCGGAGGCGGCGTGCCCGGGCGGCAACGGTGTCCTCTATGTGAGCGGAACACTGAAGCCGTTACAGCCGGCAGAGCACCCGCCGGCGCGGAGACTCCGCTTGACCGCTCCCCTGTCGGGGGCGGACGGCCCCTCCCTGGTTGCAGCGTTCGGCGTATTGCCGGAGCCGGGACAGATCGCCAAGGCGGTGGCCGCCGCATATGAGGCCGACTGCCGCCTGTTACTGACAGCCGTGGTCAGCAGCTCCGCCTCCGCCACAGGGAGACTCAGGAACCTGCTGGACGGCCTGGACGCGTGTGCCCAAGAAGTTTTCGGGGCCGTGGTGCGTTTGCTGGTCATACCGGATGCAGAGGACCATTCCCTGCTGCGGAGCCATGCGCTGGGACGGCTCGGCGCTGCGGCTGTCCTTGATTTCGCTGCGGATGCTGTGCCCGGCACCTCACCCGCGCGGCTCGCCGCCCCTGCGGCTGCAGCGCGGCGGGAGGGCCTGGTGGTGTTGTTCACGGGGCTCTCCGGCTCCGGCAAGTCGACCTTGGCCCGCCGGTTCGCCGAACGTCTGCAAAGTTTGGATGAACGCGAAGCCATCCTGCTGGACGGTGACGAAATGCGCCGGATGTTGTCGGCGGGGCTGGGCTTCTCGCCTGCCGATCGTGAGCTGAACGTCCGCCGGATCGGTTGGGTGGCGGCACAGATTTCACGGGCCGGGGGCATAGCGGTCTGCGCCCCGATTGCGCCCTTCGAAGCTACACGCCGGGAGGTTGCGGCCATGGCCCGGGAGGCGGGCGGTTACCTTTTGGTGCACGTCTCGACCCCCCTAAAGATCTGTGAGGCCCGCGACAGGAAGGGGCTGTACGCGAAGGCGCGGGCCGGCCTCATTCCAGATTTCACCGGCGTCAGTTCACCCTACGAGACGCCGCAAGACGCCGATTACGCGGTAGACACTTCCCGGGTCGACGTCGAGGAGACGGTCACGGAGCTCCTCAACCTGGTCGTATCCGGGAAGATGCCGGCTACTGCCTCCAACGGCTAGCGCCCCCGCCGGCCTTCGACAGGGCTTCGAGTTCAGGCCACGATGCCTGCAACCCTGCCCGTGGCTGGAATCCACGGACAGGGCTGCTGGTGCAGGCGCCGGTATCAGGCCGTGGCGACGATCATCCCGGCACCGACCGTCGCATTGGTGGCCTCGTCGATCAGGATGAAACCGCCGGTCTGCCTGTTCCTCCTGTACTCGTCCGCGAGCAACGGCGATGTGGTCCGCATCCTGATCCGGCCGATTTCGTTGAGGCTGAGCGAGTCGGGGTCGGGCCGGCGATGCAGGCTGTTAATGTCCAGCCCGTACTGCAGGTCCTTGACCAAGGCCCGCGCACTGCGGGTGGTGTGTTTGACTGCAAGCTTCTGCCCCCGCTGCAGCGGCTTGTCACTCATCCAGCACACCATCGCCTCGATGTCCTGCGCCACGGCAGGCTTGTTGTTTGGCCGGCAGATCATGTCGCCGCGGGAGATGTCCAAGTCGTCTTCGAGCCGCACGGTAACCGACATGGGAGCGAAGGCCTCGTCCACCGGCCCGTCCGGCGTATCGATGGCGGAAATCCGCGAGGGCAGGCCGCTGGGCAAGACGATCACGTCGTCGCCGACCCTCATGACGCCGCCGGAGACCTGGCCGGCATAGCCGCGATAGTCGTGGTTGCGGTTCTGGTGTGGCCGGATCACGTACTGCACCGGAAAGCGCACGTCCACGAGATTGCGGTCACTCGCGATGTGCAGGTTCTCAAGATGGTGCAGCAGCGACGGCCCCTCAAACCACGGCATGTTCTGCGACCGTGAGACAACGTTGTCGCCCTGCAGCGCGGATACCGGGATGATCGAGAGGTCGGTGATTTCCAGCTTGCTGGCAAATCCGGTGAACTCCTCGCGGATCTGCTCAAACACTTCCTGCGACCAGCCCACCAGGTCCATCTTGTTGACGGCCAGCACCAGGTGCGGCACCTGCAGCAGCGACACGAGGAAGGCGTGGCGCCGGCTTTGTTCGACCAACCCCTTTCGGGCGTCCACCAGGACGATCGCGACGTCCGCCGTGGAGGCGCCGGTCACCATGTTGCGCGTGTACTGCAAATGACCCGGGGTGTCGGCAATGATGAACTTGCGCTTCGGCGTCGCGAAATACCGGTAGGCAACGTCGATCGTTATCCCTTGTTCCCGTTCGGCGCGCAGCCCATCGGTCAGCAATGCCAGGTCTGTGTACTCGTCGCCCCGTTCCCGGCTGGTGCGTTCGATGGCTTCCATCTGGTCACTGAAAATGGATTTCGAGTCGTAGAGCAGGCGCCCGATCAGGGTGCTCTTGCCGTCGTCTACCGAACCCGCAGTGGCAAAGCGCAACAGATCCATCAGAAATACCCTTCCTTCTTGCGGTCTTCCATGGCCGCTTCGCTTACCTGGTCGTCCCCACGGGTGGCGCCGCGCTCGGTGATGCGGGTCGCCGCCACCTCGGAGATCACGTCCGCAGCCGTCGTTGCGGTGGAGCGGACGGCGGCGGTGAGGGTGGCGTCGCCGACGGTGCGGTAGCGCACTGTCTCCCTGAAGGTCCGCTCGTTGCCTCGCGGCTGACAGAAGCGATGCACCCCGAAGAGCATCCCGTTGCGTTCGAAAACTTCCCGCTCGTGTGCGTAGTAGATCGGCGGGACCGTGATCTGCTCGTGCGCGATGTAGCTCCAGATGTCGAGTTCCGTCCAGTTCGAAATGGGGAACACGCGGATGCTCTCGCCCAGATGGATTCGGGGGTTATACAGGCCCCACAATTCCGGACGCTGGTTTTTGGGATCCCACTGGCCGAATTCGTCACGGAACGAAAAAACCCGTTCCTTGGCCCTGGCCTTTTCCTCGTCACGGCGCGCCCCGCCCATGAGTGCGTTGAACCCGTATTTTTCGGCAGTCTCCAGCAGGACCGCTGTCTGGATGCGGTTGCGGGACCCGTTGGGCTCCTCCTGCACCAGCCCCCGGTCGATGGCATCCTGCACCGAGCCCACCACCAGGTTCACGCCGAGTTCGGCAACCAAGGAGTCGCGGAACTGCAGGACCTCGTCGAAATTGTGGCCGGTATCGATGTGCACTACCGGGAACGGTATCGGCGCCGGCGCGAAAGCCCTCGCCGCGAGATGCAGCATGACGATCGAATCCTTGCCGCCGGAGAACATAAGCGCCGGTTTCTCGAGTTCGGCCGCGACTTCACGGATGATGTAGATGGCCTCCGATTCGAGGAGCTTGAGGTGGCTCACCCTATAGTGCGGTTTGACCGTCGAATCGTTCATTTCTTGCTTCCCCCTTTTTGTTCGTGCAGCCGGTACGCCGCGGGCTAGGTCCGGGACACTAGGCTGAGCCGCTGCAACAGGTCGCCTGCCAGTTCCTGCCGGCAGACCAGCAGATCGGGCAGGAACGCGCCCGGCTGGTTGTAGAGCAGCGGCGAGCCGTCCAGTCTGCTGGCATGCAGGCCCCGGCTACGGGCCACGGCTACAGGTGCCGCCGAATCCCATTCATATTGACCGCCGCTGTGCAGGTATGCGTCCGCCTCGCCGCGGATAACAGCGGCGATCTTGTAGCCCGCAGAGCCCATCGGCAACACTGCCGCGCCCGTTTCCTCCACCAGCCGGCCAATGACGGCGGGAAACCTGGTCCGCGATACTGCGATCCGCAACCGGCGGGCCGGCGGGAAGCGGGACGGTTGCAACCGGACTGCAGGGTCCGAAGTATCCAGGGTCATGGAAAGTCCCGGCAGCGCGACGGCCCCCGCGCGCAGGTTTCCCCTGCACCACAAGGCCACGTGGACCGCCCAGTCCCGGCGTCCTTCGGAGAATTCGCGGGTGCCGTCCAGCGGATCGATAATCCAGACCCGCTCAGCCCGCAAGCGCGCCGGATCGTCCTCGCCTTCTTCCGAGAGCACCAGGTCCTCCGGCCGGGACCGTCGAAGCGCTGCGGCCAGCAAATCATGCGAGCGGGCATCACCTTCTGTTTTCAGCCGCTCGGCTGTCCACCCCCGGGCCGCGGCGTCCCATTGCAGTTGCCGCAGCATGGTCCCGGCCCTGCCCGCCAGCTCCGGCGCCAGCGCGGTATCCGGGACATACCGTCCCAAATCCAAGCGGTTGACCGCCTGTATCTCCGCCCCCATCGTTTCCCCCTTCACCGTTTGGTCCGCTTGTTCCTGCTTGCAGCGAGCGCTTATCGCATGGACAGCGGGCCCTCAATACGCCCCGGTTGGATTCACCATCACCTTCAACGTGCGCCACATGATCATGAGGTCCCCGGTCAGGGACCAGTTCTCCACGTAGTAGAGGTCGAGCCTGACGCTTTCGTCCCAGCTCAGGTCGGACCGGCCGTTGATCTGCCAGAGCCCCGTCAGCCCGGGCTTGATGTAGAGCCGGCGGCCGACATGTCCCTCGTAGCCCGCCACCTCCGATGGCAGCGGCGGCCGGGGGCCGACCAAGGACATTTCGCCCCGCAGGACATTGAGGAATTGCGGGAGTTCATCCAGCGAGTACTTGCGCATCCAGGCACCGACCCTGGTGACACGAGGGTCGGAGCGGAGCTTGAACAGCGGCCCGCTGCCTTCGTTCAATGCCTTCAGGCTTTCAAGTTGCGCTTCGGCGTCAACGGTCATGGACCGGAACTTGAGCATCTCAAACGTCTGTCCGCTGCGGCACACCCGACGTTGCTTGAAGATGACACTGCCGGGCGTGTCCCAGCGGATCAGTGCGGCGAGCACCGCGAAGAGCGGGAGCAGGATAACAAGCGCGGTGGCGGAAACCACGACGTCGACGATCCGCTTGAGCAGGTACCGGTACCCGGAGAACTGTGGCATCTCGACATGCATCAGCGGCAGGCCCTCCACCGGACGCATCTGGATCCGGGGGCCTGCGACGTTGGTCAGCGACAGCGCGACCACCAGCTCGGTGGCGCTCTCCTCCAGCCGCCAGCCCAGTTCCCGCAGGTAGCCGCTGCGCTGCCCCACCTGCCCGGCCACGATGACCGCGTCTGCGCCCAGGATTCCCACGGCTCGTTCGACGTCGTCCAGGCCGGCCACTACGGGGACTTGCCGAGCCGCGAGGGCGTTGCCGTCGGCCGGAACGCCGTCCAGCGCTGCCCCCACCACCTGATACACGGCGCCGGATTTTTTCGCGATCTGGTCGATGACGTAAACGACGTCGTCGTAGGCACCCAAGACGACGACCTTCGAGAGATAGTGCCCGTTCTCCCGCTGCATCGTCAGCCACCGCCGCCAGCCCCAGCGTCCCGCCAGCAGCGCGACGACGCCCACGGGTACCCCCGTCACGAATAGTGGGGCCAACTCGTCGGCTTGCAGGGCCAGGAGCACGACTGCGAGCATGCCGAAGGCACCGGAGCTTGCCCTGATCACCTTCTTGTATTCGCTGGCTCCGACACCGATCACCCGCAGGTCCCGGGTCTTGCCCACTGCAAGGGCACACGCAATGACTGCACCGGTGGCCAGGGCCAGGGCCGCACCGCCCCTGGTCACCTGCTCACCGGCGAGCAGCAGGGCCATCCCCACCGACAGCAGGATGATGGCCGTGTCCGTTGCCAGCAGTTTGGCCTGGTAGCGACGGGCCCACGGCTTGGACGTGCCATCGCGGATGCCGAGGCGTGGCAGAGCCGGCTTCGGGAGCGTGGGGATGGCGAGTTTGGGCGTGGCCGGCGTCTCGAACCCGAACGTTTCCGCGGCGACACCCACGAGTGGGGCGACCGTGCGTTGCAGGTAGCCGTCCGCGGACACCTGGGCATCATGCATGGCTCGTGTTTCCCTTCACCAGCCGGAAAATCCGGCGTGTTTGTCGTGGACCGGTACGGAAAGGAGCGGCGGCGGCCAGAGTCGGCGTGCCGGCGACCTCGGAAAGAACCGATGTTTTTGCCGCTCTCATAACGCCCTCTGCAGAGCTGCCGCCGCAGCCAGTCGTTCGAAAGCCGAGCGGCGGACGCTTCCCTGCGCGCTTCGGCCGGACGTGGCATCCTGCGGTCCCCCGCCATAAGAGAGTTCCCGTGGGGCCCGCCGGTTTCCGGAGCCCGCTATCGGGCGTGCGGGCACTCCCGCCCAGCATTCTTCGTGCGGCACGTCGTCCAAAACCGCCGAACCCATGCCCACCGTGGCGTCCCGGCCGATGGCAACACCGGAGGCGACACTACAACGCATCTCTAGCCAAGCACCGCGTCCAACTTCCACCTGGCCGGCCAGGGCAGCCCCTGCCCCCACGGTGGCAAATGCCGACACTACGACATCGTGCGCCAGCGACACCCGCGGCATCACGACGACGTGTTCTCCAAGGGTCACTCCCGCGGCCACAACACTTTCCGCCAGGACAAGGGTGCCTGCGCCTACCCGTACGCCGGCCGCAAGAGGTGCTCGGAGGCCTATGAAGGTGGCGTAACGTTCCGACCCGGCTCCACACTCCGCCAGTCGGTCCACCAATTGCTGGCGGATGGTCGGTGATTCGTGGCATACCAGGAGCCGGCAATCCGGATACCGGCGCACCGCTTCGGCAGGTCCGATGACTTGCACACCGTCCAGGTAACGACCATGCAGGCCCGGGTCCTCGTCGATCATGCCGACGACGTCCCAACCACCTGCAGAGCGCATCAAAGACAGGACTTCCCGGGCCAGTCCTCCGGCAGCCACCAGCAGCACACGAGTCGCAGAATCCCCCATGGCACATCTCCCCCCAGAAATGCACTTCCCACTCTTGTCCGGCAGCGGATGCCGCAGCCGTCCTTTATACCTGTACGGGTAACGCCCCCCGACAATCCGCGGACTCCCTGCGCCCTTGCAGGGCCGGTGTTTCCGTACCCTCAGAAGCCTACGGAAGCGCACCTGAGGGTGTGCGCGTATCGGCTACCGGATTCTCTGCGGCGCTACTCACGTTTCTGCCTCCAATTCTGCGGCGCAGGGAGCGGCAGTGGGCGCGAAGAGGGGGCCTTTGCCGGTATCGGGACGCCGGATACCTGCACATGGAACGACCACTACCGGCGGCGTACTCGTCTCTGGCAGTGGTCGTCCCCTCGGGCTGCGGCTACAGGTGTTCGCGCCCCAGTTGCTCCCGGCGGTTGATGCCCAGCTTCTCGAACATTCGGTAGATGTGGCCTTCGACGGTGCGTACCGACAGCGAGAGCGCTTCCGCGATCTCCGCATTGCGTTTGCCCGCGATGACCAATGCCGCGATGTCTCGTTCCCGTCGTGTCAGCGACGTAGAGGACGGGACCTCCCGGGCGACGGGTGCCGCCTCCTGCCACTGCGCCAGCAGTGCGTTGATGCGCCTTTGGGCGGGCCGGTTGCGTTCCGCCTTGGAAATCCGCAGCGCCTCGGACAAGGTGTGGAGCCCAAGGGAGACCAGCCCTGATGAATGCATCTCCTCGGCCGTGTGCACCATTTGCTCCAGTCCGCCTGCGTCCGCCGCCTCGCAGTAAAGGGCTGCCAACTCGGCTTCACTCCCCTCAATGGAAGCGGCCAACGTGCCGATTTGGCCGATCCTGCCCAGGTCGCCCAGCTGAATAGCCAGGAACCTCAAGGCGAGTTCGAGGGAACTCCACCCCTGATTCCCCGCACTGTCTGCCAGGGAATGCAGTTCGGACAGCGCCTTGGTGCCGGGAAACTGCAGCAACCGGGCGGCAGCAGCCATTCCGGCGCTGAAAAGGCCGGAAGGAGTAGCGCTGCCGGTCTCCGCCATCGCGTAATCGGACAAGTACCGCCCGGCCTGCTCATCCTGCCCGTTCAACATCGCGAGATACCCGCCGACGGCGAGCGCCACCGGGCGCAGGCACAACGGGTCGTGGTGTTCCAGTTCCACCGCAGCCCCGGCCAGCGTGCGGTAAGCCTCGGCATAGTCGCCCCGGCGTCCGAGGATGATCGCGGCCGCCAGGTCGACCGTTCCGCCGTAATGGACCAGCCCGTTCGGCCTTGCGGCCCGAAATCCAGCCACTGCTTCCGCGGCGTCGTCCCAGCGCCCCGCCGTCAGCAGCGCAGTGATGTGCCGGGCAACGACAAATTCCCGGCTTGCTACCCGCGGCTCATGCAACTGGAGCGACTGGAGCGCTTTGGTCGTTTCCCCTACCGCGGTATCGGCTCGCCCGGTGACCGTATAGACCTGTGCCAACAGCGCGCCGGCCACCACCTGGCACTCCAGATCCTGGGCGGTGGACGCCTCCGCAACGAGCGCCGCCAGGGGGCCGCTCGCGGCCGTATATCCGCCGTCGGCTATCAGACCGCGCAACTCGAGCAGCCGGAGGCTCCGGTCAAGCATCCCGGCCTGCTCCATACCAGGCGCTGAATCGGAGCGGGTTGGCGCACCCTTTGCCCCGTCCGACCAGGCCTTGAGGCTGCGGTGCGCCCACTGGTGGAAGGGATGCGGCCCTTGTGCTGCCAGCAGTGCTGCCTCCCGAGCCTGCTCCGGATTACCGGCCGCGGCAACCAACTCCTCGATGAGGGGCCCGGA
The DNA here is from genome assembly GCF_059090765.1 of Arthrobacter sp. Cza30. Taxonomy (NCBI): domain Bacteria; kingdom Bacillati; phylum Actinomycetota; class Actinomycetes; order Micrococcales; family Micrococcaceae; genus Arthrobacter; species Arthrobacter sp. Cza30. The sequence goes on from NZ_JBNHGA010000007.1 coordinate 283,774, forward strand.
CGTGGGATCGGAAGGGCACATCGCCCTGGCCCGCTGCAGCTGTGCCGCCCAGCGGAACTCAACTGTCAGCACGGCGCCGGCCGACCGTACGGCAAGCTCTGTTTCGCCCGCGTTGTTGGAGGTTATTGCCGCCTGCACCAGCTCATCATCGGGCAGCTGTACACCACTGTCGAGCGCCCACTTTGCACGCCGGAACAGCATCTCGCCCGACCCGCGGTCCTGTAGGACCGCCTCCATCTTCCGGTACAGCCGCAGCCTTCGGAACACCGGAACCAAAGCCGGCAGTGCCCGGGCGTGAACCGGGTTGCGCAACCAAACCCGAGGTTCGGGCGGCGGCGAGATCTCGATGAGTCCGTTTTCCATCAGCCGGTCGATGGCCTGCACGTTCCCGCATTCGAACATTATGGTCAGGGGGACGGCCCCGAGCAGAGCCACGAAATCCAATACTTCGCGCTCGTCGGCGCTCAATTCGCGCAGCTCCCGTTCGATCAGCTCCGAGAGGTGGACGTCCGCCTCCGGGAGCACATCGCGCACGAGCCAAATGCCGCGGGTCTGTACCAAGCGCCCAGCCTGCCGGGCCTGATCCAGCAGGCTTAGCAGGAAGAGCGGGTTACCGCCGCTGGCCCGGGCAAGGATGGCACTGGCACTGGCCGCGGTTTCCCCGCCCAGGACCTGGTTGCACAGTTGGTGCACTTGCCTCTCGCTGAGCGGCTCCAACGACCGGCGGTGCAGCAGCCCCTCGACCGCCTCTCCCAGGACCGTGGGCGGTTCGGCCAGGCTCGGTCGACTGAGCAGCAGCGCTTTGACCTGCATCGAGGCGACCAGCTGGCCGAGAATTTCCGCGCTTCCCGCGTCCAGGTCGTGGGCATCGTCGACCACCAGCAGGGCTGGCTGCAAGCCGGTTGTGTCGGCCTGCAGCCGCTCCGTCAGCGTGCGCATGGTGGAGAAATGCGAGCCCAGTTGTTGCGCGGTCAAGTTTGTGAGCAGCGGCGCCAAGGCGCCGTACGGGACCGAGGAAAAGGTCCGGCTGGCGTGGACGCGAAACGGCCGTACGTCGTCCGCCAATTCCTGCAGTACGGCGGTCGCAAGGGCGCTCTTGCCGAGTCCGGATTCAGCAACGATCCAGGTCCCGTTGCCACTGCGGATGTTCTCGGCGGCAGCCATGACATCGGCGTCCCGCCCCACCAGCCGGCGTCCTTGACCTGCATCAATCATGACGCCGAACCCGCCGCTCCCAGCAAGTCGCGTAAGTCGGCGCGGCCGGAGACATGAAGCCTGGCAAACATCTTGCCCAAGTGCCAATCAACGGTCCGCGGCGACAAGTGCAGCCTTCGGCCCAGTGCCGCGCTGCTGCTGCCTTCGGCGGCCAACTGCGCCAAGGTCAGCTCGAAGGGACTCAGGGACGCCAGCATCGCAACGATGGTGCTGCTGTCCCGGAGCATGCGGTATCCCGCGTTTTCCATGGCGCGTGCTTTGCGGGCCGCCGCGCGGTCGCCTCCGGTGACCGCGGCGCTTTGGGCGGCTCGCGCCGCGTCGTAGCTGAAAAGGATGTCGCCCAGGGCGGCCGCGGCATCGGCCGCCTTAAGCAGTATCTCGGGGTTCTGGGACATCAGGCCCTCGCTGTACTCACTGCAGAGCCGTGCGGCTTCGCCGTCACAGGCGGCGGCTGATGTCTGTAGCTTCCGTGCATAGGACCTGCCGCCGACCCGCGCGGCTGCCGCATGGAAAATCATGGCCGCGGCAGAATTTCCGGCGGCCAGTTCCTCGGCACCGGTCTGATCCAGCACCGCTGCTGCGTCGTCCCCCCGCCGCAGCCGCTGGGACGCAAGGATGCTGAAGTATTCGGTGGCGCGCCGCGCCAGCCGGCGTGAACCTGCCGGTGAAGCAGCGGCAGCGGCCAGGTGGCGTCGGGTATTGTTCTCGTCCGCCAGCAGCGAGTAGGCGTAGGCGGCCGCGGCGTTGGCAAGGCCGGCGCCGCCGCTGTTGCCGGTGACCTTCAGCTGGCTGATGGCCGGCAACAGGGCAGCAAGTGCCTTTTCGGCCCGGCCGGCGCGGGCGTGGACGAGCCCCAAGGCGAGCTCGCTCCCGTCGCCGCACAGGGACGCCCCCTCCTGCGCCGCGGAGGCTTGGCAATAGTCCAGGCACGCATCAAGCTGGCCTGCCACGATGAGCGACGCGAAGACCCGGGTCCCCACGAAGTTGCGCAGCCCCTTGGGCAAGCGCTGATCCGCCAGCTCTGCCATCAGCATGTTTCCCAGGCTGAGGGCATCCGTTTGCCGGCCCATGACCGCAAAGGCTTCGCAGAGAAGGGCTCCGGCGCGGAGCCTGATCTGCGGAGGCTTATCCCAGTCGTCGCGCAGCAGCTGGATTAGCTCGGGGACTCGGCCGTAGCGGCCGTCGAAAGCGGCCTGCTCTGCTTCGATCAGCAAGGATTCATCGAACGCGGTTTCCAGTATGTCCTTCGTCCGGGCGGCAGCACCGAGTGCCTGGCCGCCGTCGTCGGCCACCGCTAACGTCGTGCGCACTTCCGCGCCGAGCCTTTCGCGCAGGCGCTTCAGATCCTCCAATCCGTCGCCTACGGTTCCGCCCGTGGCCCGCGAAACGGCGAGGCGTTCGCCGGCCAGCGCGGCCAGGGCGGCCGCGGGTTCCTTGCCGTCCTGCGGACCGGAGGACGCGAGCAGGGCAGCGGCCTGGCCCGGTTTTCCCAGCAGGAGCAGGGCCCGGACTTCTTCCCGGAGGCCGGCCGCGCCGCGCTGTTGCCGGCCCAGCGCCCTGACCAACTGCAGGGCGCGCCCCGGCTCCAGTTCGTCGTTGGCGGCAGCAGCAGCCCGCAGGGTCTCTTCCGGACTCAGCGCGGCGCCTCCTGCCAACGCCCAGAGGCCGAGATCCGGCAGGTAGCGCTCCGGCGCTTCCCCCGGGTGCAGGACGTGCGCCACCTCATCCCACAGTTCACGCGTCCGGCCGGGAGTGAGCGTGCTCTTGACGACTCCGCCCAGGAAATGTCCGCCCACCCGTACCAGCGGGTCGACGCCCAGGTCGACCGTGATTATGCCGCGGGCCTCCAGGTGTTCGAGAGCCAGCGGATCGGCCAACCGCTGCAGAGCCGAGAGCGTGATGCCGCCTGCCAGTGCCAGTTGCTCGACCAGCCGGCGGTGCCCCGGAGGCAGTTGTTGCAGCCGCGGTCGTATCACGTCTGCAATGTCGCCGGTGAAAACGAGCGGCTGCGCCAGCACCCATGTCCCGTCCTGCTCAACCAAAGTCCGTGCTGCCACCTGGTCTTGAGCCAAGACCCGCAGGTAGCGGGGATTTCCACCGGTGTTCCGCCACAACGAGCGTGCCGCAACGGTAGATATGTTGCCTCCGAGAATCTCGGTCAGCAGCGCCTCACTGTCTGCCGGATCCAGCGGCGCAACGTCGAATCGGCGGAGATCTCCATCGATCCACAGCTGCATGAAGGCGCCGTCGCCGGCGGCGACGCCCTGGCTGGCCACCGCAAGGGTGACGACTCCGGCGCGTGCCAATTGGGCCAGGGCAGCTGAAGTGAATGCGTCCAGGTTCTCAGCGTTGTCCACAAACAGGACAATGCGTTTGCCCTTGGCACGGTTCAGCAGCGTGGCGGCGATTCCCTCGAGCACGAGCGCTGGGTGCTCCAGTCCGTCGTCGCCCACGCCCCGGAGCAGGATTCCCAACGGGGCATAACGGGTGCGCGACGAGGCGTGGCTCCCCCGGACAAATTCGAGGTGCGTCTCCGGGCCGAACATTTTCAGCACTTGCTGGGCGATGGTGGATTTCCCCATGCCGGCAGCACCGATCAGCAGCACTCCCTGGTGTCCGGGTTTCAGTGCCGCGAAGATGTCCTCTGCAAGGCGGCGGCGCCCCGGCGAGATAGAGTCGGTAAGCGGGCCACTCATCGGCCCATTAAATACAGCAGTCATCAGCGTCTCCCCCCAAAGTCGCTCAGGCACGGCGGTACGTTACTACCGGCCATGCCTTCGCCGGCCGCAGGCCGCGTTCCCCCAAGGTCCGCAAGGCCCGATCCCCAACCGGTGTGGTCCACAGTCTAAAGCCGATTTCATGCGGCGTCTACGGAGAAAGCGCCTCCGTTTGTGCAACCTGCAGGTAGCAATGATGCGCCGTGGTCAGGTAATGCCCGTAGCAGTCACCGTAAAGATGAGTGTCTTACCGCCCTGCTCCGGGGAAGCAACGTGTTTCCCCGGACCGATTGACCGGCAAACCCGGTAGCGGAAACGGCCCCGGCCGGCGCAGCTCCTGGATCCCGGTAAGCACCACTCGTGTATCCGCCGCCACCGGTCAATAGGCTCGCTTCATCACCGCAGAGGTCGGTGATCCGGGGTGCCTTGGGGCGCATCCCGGTAGGGGGAGGATCGCGCATGAAAATCATGTTCGTGACGTCGGCGGGCGGGCATTTGGCCCAGCTGCTGCCGTTGGATAAGTGGTGGAGCCAGCACGCCCGCAGTTGGGTGACGTTCCAGCGGCCCGAGGTCGAGGCTGCTTTGCACAACGAAAACGTCACCTGGTGCTTTTATCCCACCACCCGGAATGTCCGCAATGCCGTCAGAAACCTGCTGCTGGCCTGGCCGACGCTCCGCCGGGAGCGCCCCGACGTGGTAGTTTCCGTTGGCGCCGGCGTGAGTGTCCCGTTCTTCCTGGTCGCCCGCCTGCTCGGCATCCACACGGTGTACATAGAGTGCTTCGACCGGATTACCATGCCGACCCTGAGCGGCCGCCTCTGCTACCCGTTATCCGAGCTCTTCTGCATCCAGTGGGAAGAACAGCGGCGCTTCTATCCCGAAGCCGTGAACATTGGACCGGTCCTGTGAACGGCGCGCACCCCGCTCCGCAGATCGTGGTCTCTTTGGGAACGGACCATCACACGTTCGACCGCCTGGTCGACTGGATCGACGAGTGGCTGGCCGGTGTTCCCGATCCGCCGTCGTGCCTGGTGCAGCACGGAGCCAGCCGTGCGCCCCGCCACGCCGACGGGGTCACCAGGATGCCGCGCGAGGACTTGCTGGCACTGTATCGAACTGCCACCGTCGTCGTCGTCCAGGGCGGGCCAGGGTCCATCCTGGACGCCCGTGAAGCTGGCCACTTGCCGATCGCGGTGCCCCGGCGGCCGGAACTGCGGGAGGTCGTCGACGGGCATCAGATCGCGTTTACCGAGACGATGGCGCAGCACGGCGACGCGATCCTCGCGCAGGACCAGCGGTCATTGGCCGCCGAACTCGAGAAGGCGCTGCTCGACCCCTCGTCTGTTCGTACGACGCCGCGCGTTTCTTTGGCAGCCGAGGCTGCCGAACGGCTCAGCGCGGAAGTCGAACGGCTGGAGAAGACACCCACAGGGCCCATTGCCCTTCGCCGTATCCGGCAGCTTCTGGCGCTGCGGCAGAAGGAGGTTCACCCACACGCGGGGGCGAAAACTCCACGCGTCGTCCGAAACTAGGCCTGCGGCAGTCCGGATCGAGCCGGAACTGCCGTAGTCCCACTAGACGGGGACGAGCCCGCCTGCGCAGGCGGGCAGAATCCCCGACCGAAGGGTTGCGCTGCGTTAAATGCCCCCGACGCAGCGCAACCCGAGGTTTGCCCGCGCCGAGGTTTGCCAGCGGCACGCCTGCATCGGAACGGCCATGAAAAAGGGGCCGACGATGGGATGGGGGTGGCCCAGTCTCGGAGGCCGCCCATCGTCGGCCCCGCTCAGGGAGCCACTCAGGCTGAAACGATTTTATGCACGGTTGGTGCCGACGTGCCAGTTGACGGTTGTGTGACGCCCGCGGGGGCCCTGCCCACCATCGCAGCCTGTGCTCGACGGCGGCGCAGCTGACGTCCGCTACGGCGATCCCTGTTGCTCCCGCATCTGACCGTCTTTCCTGCGAGCCCGCTTGTCTTGGTTATCCAGCAAGGACCGACGGGGCCTGGGGGGAAGGTTCCGCCTGCGCGGTTCCTCTGGCTTTCACCAACCCCGCCGGTCCGCTGGATGCGCGTGGGACTTGAGCCCCACGCGCACGGTATGGCGGCACCGCCTTGGCGGCGCAGCACCACTTTCCCAGCGTAAAGAGGCGAGGGTGAGCTGACACGAGTAGTCGCCACTCGTTCTTAGGCCAAGTTGCTGCGCCTATGAACCGCGGGATACCCCAGCGGTCTCCTGACACTCACCCCTGCTTGGCATTGGCGTGGAACTTTTGCTGCGCGGCCAGGAGCCCGTCTACCAAGAGCAGTTCGACGGCGTCTGCTGCATCGTCCAGGAGGAAGGGCAGGTCTTTCTTCTCGGCACCTGAGAAATCACGCAGCACATAGTCCGCCGTGTCCATTCGGCCGGGCGGGCGGCCAACGCCTATGCGGACCCGGTAGTAGTCCTTGGTCGCCAGCGCCTTGGACATGTCGCGGAGGCCGTTGTGCCCGCCCTCTCCCCCGCCGATCTTGAGTTTGATCGTATTGAAGGGGATGTCGATCTCGTCGTGCAAGGCGACCACGTGGTCCGGTTCGATCGAAAAGAACCGGCACAGCGCCGACGTCGGGCCCCCGGACAGATTCATGAACGTCAGTGGCTTGACGAGCACGACCCTGGGCCCGCCAATTCCCAGACGCCCTTCCAGGACCTGCGCGTGCGCCTTGTGTGACTTAAACGAACCGCCGACCCGGCCGGCCAGCTCGTCGAGGGCCATTTGGCCGACGTTGTGCCGATTGCCGCTGTAGCCGGGGCCCGGGTTGCCCAAACCGATGATCAGCCAGGTGTCGGTGCTCACGTAGACGGGTGCTCCTCGGACGGTAGATGCGAAGGATTCAAGATCATCCTAGGGATAGACCAAAGCCCCCGGCGAATGCGCGAAGGCATCGCCGGGGGCTTTGAAGGCAGCGTCGTTACTCGGCCGGAGTTTCGGCAGCAGGCTCGGCGGCTGCGCCCTCTTCAGCGGTTTCAGGCTCGGCCACGGTCGGAGCGGAAACCGCGGCGATCACGGTGTCCTCGGGGATCAGCAGGCTGACGCCGGCGGGCAGCTGAATGTCGGTGGCATGAACGTGCTCGCCAACCTCGCGGCCTTCAACGTTGATGGTCAGCGCCTCCGGCAGAGCGGTCGCATCGGCCTCGACCAGAACGGTGAACTCTTCCAGGTCCAAGATAGCGCCCGGGGCGACTTCGCCCTCAACATGAATGTTGACGTCGACGTGGACCTTCTCGCCCTTGCGGACGGTGAGCAGGTCAACGTGCTCGATGATCTGGGCGATGGGATCGCGCTGGATGTCCTTGGCCAGGGCCAGGTGCTCGTTCCCGTCAACGTCCAGGGTCAGCAGCGCGTTGGAGGTACGCAGCGCCAGCGTGGTGGCCTTCTGCGGGAGCAGCACGTGCAGCGGCTCGGCCCCGTGGCCGTAGATGACGGCGGGGATCTGGGCGTTGCGGCGGGCCCGGCGCGCGGCGCCCTTGCCGAATTCGCTGCGGACTTCAGCTGCAAGCTTCTGATCGGACATGATGTTCTCCTTGTGCTGGGTGGTTTTAAGGCGGGTGCCTAGAGACCGACCCGCCGCACCGATACCAGTGCAGAGAAACGAAGCTGCTAGCCACCGTCGATAACGGAGGACCGGTTCCGGCCCTCCCTCGCCTAGGCAATGCCAGAAGTTTATCAGGGTAAGGCCGCCGGCCCGAATCCTGCAGCCAGTCACTCCAGGGCGCTGCTGTCCTCAGCCAGGCTGGTGGCGGCATGTATGATCGCGTCGGTCATGATGCTTAGCGCCTCCAGGTCGACGTTGCTGATGTCATCGCCCGGCTTGTGGTAGTTCGGATCGCGTGGTTGCCGTGCAGCGCCGCCGAAGAGGATAGACTCCCGGACCGACTTCTTTTCGTTGCTGCCGGTGAAGAGACCGCCCACAGGAATATCTTCCTCGATGAACGCCACTTGATCGGAATAGAATTCCCATCCCGTGGGCACCCAGGGTTGGGCTTGGGAGTCGAAGTAGTCCGTGAAGAACTCCATGATCTCCACCGAACCGTCGGGTACATTCCACCAGGAGTCGTCATCGGGTTCCCGAGGGTCGTAGACGGCGATGACGTAGTTGGGTGAAGCCACCATGTCGATGTTCAGATAGGCGGCGATGTAGTCGAGTTCGCCGCTGTCGTGCTCCGCCAAGTCCTCGACGTAATGCCTGGAGCCGAACGCCTCCGGAAATTCTTCCGCCCCCCACCACGCGAAGCGCACCTTATTGTTGGGTTCACCCCGTTGACTGAGTTCTTGCGCGGCCTCCAAAAGAGCCGCAGCACCGGAGGCGTTGTCATTGATTGCCGGACTGTTCCGCACCCCGTCGAGGTGGGCGCCAAGCATGATCACGTTGTCGGCGCTGCCGCCAGCCGTCTCGGCAATGATGTTGAACGACTCGTAGCTTTCGCCACGCGTTTCGAACGTGAAGTACTGGCGCGTGCTTTCATAACCTGCACTCTCGAGTTGCCGTTCTACGTACTGAGCCGCGGCCTCATATCCGTCGCTGCCGATGGCTCGGTCGCCGTGGTCATCCGCAATTGCTTGAAACTCTTCCAGGTGCTCGTACACCGTGGAAGCCTGCGCCTGCGGCCCGGATTGCTCCGCCCGCACAGAGGCCAGGACAAGCGCGCCGAGGAGAACAACCAGCCCGAGCGCCGCGACGACGACAAGGGATCTCCGGCGCCGGGGCCAGTGCAGTTTCATGTCGTCCTCATGTGTGCAACATCACCACAGCATTCTAGCTGCCGACTCCATCGGCCAAGCAATGTCCGATGACAGGTTTGGACTCGTCAGGATGAGCAGGAATGAAGGGAGACCCGAGGGGAACCGGGGCCGGATCATGAGGCGGTACCTAAGGGTCGGTGCAGCCCAAAGCACCCCCCCGGTAGGCAGGAGGTCCCGGATCAGCGGGGAGCCGTTCCTGAGGCAGCAGGGGCGCCGGACGATCCGTCGTCCACGATCTGCCCGAAGTTTTTGGCGGCCGCAGCGACCGGTCTTTCCAAGGGGCCTTGCCCCAGCCAGCGGCGCCAGATCAAACCGAACGCCACGGCGACCGTTAGATGCACAATAAACCACACGAAGGGTGCCTCGTAGTGCACCTCGGGGCTGAGTGCGAGCAGGTGCGCGGAATAGAGGGTTAGTGTCATCGTGCCCATCGCGGCAAGTGGTGCCAGCACGCGTCCGTCCGCCCGCTCGGCGAGGAGGAACAGGCCGGTCACCAACAGGCCGAGGCCCAGGCTGCTGGCGATTGCCAGCGGCATGTTGGAGTGCGGTGTCGCGATGGCGAGCCACCACGCGGAGGTGTCCGGAATGATCCCCGGCCCAAAGACGAGACCATAGTCCAGCTCTTCCTCCGTCATCCCGCTGGTGGCGAGCAACTGCTCGAAGCCTCCCATGGCGTACAGCAGGATGGCTGAGGCTGCGTTGGCGAAGATTGCCAGGCCTGCACCGATACCGGCGATGTATCCCTGCACTCTGGGCTTTCGCAGATCCAGTCGTCCGATCCCCATACCGGTCAGGATGTAGCACATGTACGGCAGCGCCGGATATGAGCCGGTCAGTAGTAAATCCGAGGCGACGCCGGTCGGTTCGAAGAAGAGATGCCCCACGGTGGGGTTGAACGTCGACGATGTCGGGAGCATTGGATCCAGCTTCTGCAGCAGGATCGGCGAGACGATGCCGAAGACGGCCGCACTGATGAACAATGTCCTTGGCCGCAGGTGGAGGAAAGGAATGGCGAGCAGGAAGAACACCGAGTAGTAGATCAAGATGCCGTAGGCGGGAGGATCCTCCTGCTGCAAGAAGGGCGCGATCGCCAGGGCTATCACCCCGATCAGGACGGCCCGCACGGCCAGTCCCAGCCGGTCCCCCGCCATCCTTCGCCCGGTGTGCGGTCTGTACCCGCCCGAGGCCAGGGCCAAGCCTACTCCGGCGAGGAGGGCGAACAGCGCGGCGGAGTCCCCGGCGAACAGGATCCATGCCAGGGTCGGCTCGCCGGTGTCCTCGTTCGCGTCCGGCAAGATGTGAATGGCGATCATCCCGAGAAGGGCCAGTCCGCGGGCCGCGTCGATGCCGGCCAGCCGCCTCCGGCTCTGCATCCCCTGAGCGCCTGCAGGGTCGACGTCGCGTCCCTGGCTGTCCTGGATAGCGCCCATCGTCGTCCTTGTCTTCCGGTGCCTAGACAATTTCCCGTGCGGGGTTGCCGCCATACCGCGTGCCTTCCGGCACTTGGCTGCCCTTCATCAAAAAGGAATCGGCTTCCAGCACCGAACCGTCGCCCATGACGACGTCGTAGAGCAGATAGGCGCCCACCCCCAAGGTGACTCCCCGGCCGATGGTGATGGTGTCGAGTTTGAAGACGCCATCCTCCATTGAGTGGCACTGGACGACGCTGGCGGTATTGAGAGTCGTGTCGTCCCCGATGGCCACCAACGTCTTCTCCGGGATGACGCACCCGTCGTCAAAGACCCGCTTGCCCATCCGGACACCATGCAGGCGCCAGAACAGGGGCTTGAACGGGGTCCCGTCGAAGAAATAGAGCGGATACGTGATGAACTTCCAGAACCGTTCGTGTCGCCAGAATTGCACGTCATAAATCGAGCATACGGTCGGGACCATCGCTTTGAACCCCTGCGCGGCACGCTCGAGCACGATGAAGAAGGCGATCATGAAGGCGCCAAAGCAGACGGTGCCCATGTAGAGGCCGAGGCCCGGAACACCCGGGAACAGGATGATGGCGAAGGAGAACGCCAGCATGCCGGTGAGGACGAGGATCCAGCGGCTGGCGAGGTACAGCCCAATCGACAGTGCATTGTGCCGGTTCTTGGCCGGCAGCCGGCGGACGATTTCCTCCCGGCGGTCGATCCTGAGGAACGCTGTGTCCCGATCGACCGACCGGGGAATCTCGAATGCAGGTGAACCGAGCAGGCCGACGTTTTGCCGGACCTCGCCGTCGATGGGAATCATGACTTTGCTGCCGAACAGAACGTTGTCGCCCACACGGGCGTCGGCGGGATACGGAATGTCGTTACCGAAGAAGTTCTTTGCCCCGATTTTCACCTCGGAAACCTGGAAGGACGTACTTGAGTAGTTTGCGTTGATGATCGACACGCCGTCGGAAATGATGGTCCCGGATCCCACGGTGGTCAGGTACGGGTTGTCGTGGTCGAGTTCCGTCCCGAAGTTCGATCCGGTCTGCTCCAGGTTGGGCTGTTTGTAACCCAACAGACGGAGGTAGTGCACTATCAGGGAGCTGTCCCCGCTGATGTGCATGAACTGGAAGACATTGGTCATCCGGAAGATGAGTCGGTGGGCCGCATAGCGCAGACCGTACAGCGGATAGGCCCGCCCCGGTTTGAGGAAGAGGTTAAGCACTCGAGGAACCGTCGACATTGCCGCCAGAACGGCGAGCATGCCCCCGAACAGCACGACGAAAGAAGCGAAGGCCAGGTCCAGGTAGAACCCCGGGTTGGCATGGTTCAAATGGCCGCTTCCCACGTAGGCCGGCAAAAGCAGCGCGATGGCCAGTAGAAGCAGCGGGCCGAACAGGACCGTGTTACTGACCAGGAGGAAGGCACTGTAAATGACCCGCCGCACCCGGCTGCACCTCAGCGGCTCGACCAGCCGGTAGTTCACGTCGGCCGGGACCGCGGGGGATCCGTGCCAGCTTTCGCCGGCGGGGACGGACTGCTGTCTCTGGAGCGACGACGAGTGGCCCAGTTGCGCTCCGTCACCCATCGAAGTGCCGATGTCCAGCACGCACCTCTCGCTGATTAAGACGTCCTGGCCAAGCGTGACCCGGCCGGTCTGGATCCAGCCGTTGTGGGCCCGGTAACACAGGTAGAACGTATCCCTGTTGATCACCGTCCCGCTGCCGATCGTCAACAGGTCGGTGCACACCGGAGTGATGGGCGTGAGGATGGTGACGTTGGCGCCGACCTTTGCCCCCATCAACCGCAGGTAGAAGGGAAGAATCGGGGTGCCGACGAAGTAGGCCAGCGGGTTGAGCCTGACCAGTGCACGGACAAACCAGAACCTGACGTAGGCCAGCGACCAGATGCGGATGTTCTGCTCTTTCCACCGTCCCAGGATCAGCCATTTGAGCACGATTGGCACGATGCTGAGGGCCAGAAAGAAACTGACCCCGACGACGACCGCACGTCCCCAGATCTCCAGGATGCCGGCCCCTGCTATGACCCAGGTGTAGCCGACCACGATCGCCGTGATGAAAGCATAGGAGTAACCGATGGCGAGCGCCGCCTGCAGGAAACCGCAAAGCGCGATGTCGAACGTGGCGATCCGCCCTCGTTTGGGCCGCGGGTCCGGTTCCTGTTCCGCCCACGCGTCCGCGGCGGCCGGAGCAGTGATCGCCGCGGCGAGCGCCCGGATCGTCGGATGCTCGTAGATGACCTGCAGGTCGACCGGCGGCAGGTCGGTGTTTGTGCGCAGCGCGGCGGAGAAGCGCGCGACTAACAGGGAGTTGGCCCCAAGGTTGTCGAACACGTGGGCCTCGACGGAGACGCGTCCCAATCCCAGCACGGCGGCAAGCTGCTCGGCCAGAGCGGCCTCGGCGTCCGTCGTCGGCTCGCAGTACTCGGCGTCGGACGAAGCGCTCACCCGGTTGCTGGGCGTCGGCAGGTTCTTCCGGTCGGCCTTGTCGCTGGGCAGCATCGGCATGGTCTCAAGCTGCTCGTAGAAGGCCGGGATCATGTAGCTTGGCAGTCGGTCGCGGAGCTCCTCCCTGATCTCCTCGGGCGCGAGGGCGGAGACGCCGTTGCGCAACGTATAGAACGCGGCAAGCTCGGTCATCCCCGGTGCTGATTCGTGCGTTTCGACTACTGCCTGCGCGATCCCCGGGATTTGCAGAAGCACCGATTCGATCTCGGACAGCTCGATCCGGTAGCCGCGGATCTTGACCTGGGTATCGATCCGGCCGTAGTACTCGATCAGCCCGTCGTCGGTGATGCGCCCAAGATCTCCGCTGCGGTAGATGCGTCCCGAAGGGTTGTTCGGGATGCCCAGAAAGTCGGGGATAAAGACTGAATCTGTCTTCTCGGGATGATTCACGTAACCCACGGCCAGCCCGATCCCGGCGATGCCGATCTCCCCCATTTCGCCCCGCGGCAAAGCCCGCGGTTCCTCGGGGTCCAGGATCATGACCGTGTAGGTCGGTAGAGGCTGGCCGAGGGTGATCGGTTTGTCGGGATGCATAACGTCCCACGTGGCAGTCACGGTCGCTTCGGTAGGCCCATACACATTAAGAAATCTCCGGCCCGGCCGGTGCCAGCGCTCGGCCAGATCGCGCGGGCAGGCCTCCCCGGAGACCAGCAGAAAACGCAGGTCGGGGAGCTCATGCTCCAGTGTGGCCAGCAGGGTGGGTACGCAACACATCGCTGTGACACGGTTGTCGATCACGAACCGTTCCAGGTCGGCCCCGAGCAGGCTCTTCGAACTCGGCTTGGGCACCAAGGTCGCGCCGACCATCCACGGCACCCACATCTCCTCGACAGAAAAGTCGAAGGCGATCGTCAGTCCCTGATAGACGCGGTCGTCGCTCTGATATCCGTAGACCTCGGCGGCGACCCGGACGAAGTTGCAGATGCTGGTGTGTTCAATGGCCACCCCTTTGGGGCGGCCCGTGGACCCCGAGGTGTAGATGACGTAGGCCAAGTTCTCGACAGGGGCGGGCTTCTCACTGTCTGTGAGCCGGGAGCCGGACAGGGAGGCAATGTCTGTGGCGGCCGTGTCCAAACTCAGGGCGCGCGGGCAGTCCTCCGGCAAGAGACCGGCCAGGTGGCTCAGGGTCAGCACGCGGCTGGCCCCGGAGTCCTCCATGATGTAGCCCAGCCGGTCCGGCGGAAATCCGGCGTCCAGCGGTACATACGCCGCTTGAATCTTCAGCACCGCCAGTATTGAGACGTAGGACCAAACCGCGTGGTCGAACAGCAGCGCGATGCGGTCGCCGGCGTGGGCTCCGTCGGCGAGCAGGTACCGGGCCAGCTGATTGGCCCGTGCGTCAAGCTGATCGTAGGTCAAGGTCGAGTCTTCGGAGTCGACGGCCAACTGGCCTGCCCGGCCTTCGCGGCGCAACGAGTCGCAGCGGCTCTCGAAGAGCGCTTCCAGCCGCTCCCCCGGAGACCACCGCACGCTCTGGTGGTGCGGGGACTGCAACAGCAACGGGTTCAAAGTGGCTGTCATCGCTTCCTGGATAAGGTCAGCCGCTCGTGCCGGATCCTCCGAGCGAACCTCGTGCGGCGCTGCGGTGAGCCCCGTCTCGGGGCGCCCGGCTCGGCGTCCGGCGAGTCCGGCATGTCCGCCGGTGCCGCCGACAAATACCGGGCCTTCGAAATCGGCGCGGACAAGGTCTCCAGTGCGGTATGCCCGGGGCCAGCCGAGGGTGTCCAGGGGGGCATATCTCTCGGCATCATCACCGGGATCGAGGCACCGGCCCAGGCCGACCCCGCCGATGACCAGCTCTCCTTCTTCGCCCCAGGCGACAGGCTGGTCGTTCCTGTCCACGACGGCCAGTTGCCAGCCGGGAAGCGGCCGGCCGATGGGTGCCGGGGTCGCCCCATGGGCCAAAGCACAGGCGACGGCGGCCTCGATGGGACGGTACGTGGTCCATACTTCCCTGCCGGGGGCAGCCAGCCGCGCCGCAAGATCCGGTGGGCATTCCTCGCCGAAGATCAGCAATCGGACGTCTTGCAGCTGTTCCGTCTGCCATAGTGCAGCCAGGGCAGGCACAGTTGGGACTACGGTGATACCCCGTGACACCAGCCACGGGCCCAAGTCTTCGCCGGAGCGGATGACTTCGGGAGGTGCCGGCACCAAGCAGGCGCCGTGCCGCCAGGCCAGCCACATTTCGTCGCACAGGCCGGACCTGCCGAAGAGACCGGCCAGCACACGATCGCGGGGCCCGAGCGGGTCCTCGGCGCAGAAGACCGACGCTTCAGCGTCCACGAAGGCGGCCGCCGACCGGTGTGAAACGGCGATTGCCTTGAATCGGCCGGTTGAGCCTGAGCTGGCGGTGACCCATGCATCGTCGTCGGCGGTGGGCGGTCGTGCTTCCCCATGGGCGGGCGCTCCGATGACGGGACGGACCCGAAGCCCGGGTCCGACTACCGCGCATACTCTAGCCTCTTCCCATACCAACGCGGCCCGGTCACCGAGCTCGTCAGGATCGACAGGGACGCATGCCGCTCCGCGAACGAGTACGGCCAGCACTGCGATGTAGAGGTCGACCGTACCAGGGGTCATCAGGATTCCGACCCGGTCTCCGGCACTGATCCCGCGTTCGCGCAGGTCCAGGGCCAGGGACTCGATCCGATCCAGCAGCGCCAGGTAACTCAATGAGGTGGTGCCGTCATCCACCGCTACCGCGTCCGGGTACTCGTCCACGGTGCCAAAGAGAATGTCCAGCAAAGTTCGAGGGATCGGGGCAGGCCCCCCTGAGTACACTCCGGTGGCGGGAGTGATTGTGCTGCCGGCCCGCTCGTTGGCTCCTGCCGGGGCATGGTCCCTTGGAGCAGCCAGCGCGACTAATTCTTTGGGCGACGCCTTATGCGCCCCGGCCGACGGTCTCCGTGCGTGGGACTGCCTGACCAGCATGGTCGTGTCCTCTGATCCAGGGTACGAGTTCTCGGCTGGAGCCATTGGTGCCTCCCGTTTCGGCGGTGCACGTGGGTGTAAGGGGTCACTGGGGCCAGTCCCTGCTCGCTGGGACAGAAAGCTGAAGTTCTTAGGCCGGCACGGCACCTAACCTCGGACCTTTCCTTTCCGGCAGGTATCATGCGGAAGATCCTGGTTGCGTAGCGGCGAGCGCCTGAACCCCGAACTGCGGAAGCGTGTCTGGCGTACGGTCCCTCACTGCTTCCTGTTCCGGCGGCCCGAGGCCGAAGGCGTTCTGGAGCGCGCGGACAGCATCGGCAAGCTCATCGGCGCGTGCCACGGCCGCAATGCACAGCTCCGAGATGGAGATCATTTCGGGACTGATCCCGGCGTCCGAAAGCGCCCTGAAGAAGGTGCTGAGGGTAGTGGGCGAAGAGCGCATCCCGAGTCCGGTGAGCAAGACCTTGCCCACTTCTCCCCTGTGATACAGGGCTTCGAATCCGATGCGGCTCCGGGCCGCGTCCAGGGCGGCAAGGGCTGCCGAGGCCTCCGTGGACGGGAGGGTGAAGGTGATATCGGCGATTTCGGTCGCCGCGTCCCGCGGATTCTGGGCAATCATTTCGATGTTCAGACCCGATCCGGCGAGTTCCTGAAGGAGTCGTGAGGCTGTCCTCGAGCAGGCTGGGATACCGGCGACCGTGACTTGTGCCGCGGAGTTAACGCTTGCCACGCCCGAAACCAGAGTCTGTTCGCCTGCGTGCGCATCCGAAAGGGGCTGGTCGAGGCCGGGCAGGATCATGGTGCCCCGCTTCTGCACGAACGAAGATCGGACATGAATCGGAACACCGAAGCGGCGGGCGTATTCGATGCATCGGAGGTGGAGAACTTTTGCCCCCGCGGCTGCGAACTCAAGCATTTCCTCGCTGGCGAGCACGTCGATCTTGCGGGCATTGGGGACGATCCGCGGATCTGCCGTATAAATACCGTCGACGTCCGTGTAGATCTCGCAGACGCTTGCACCCAAGGCTGCCGCGAGCGCGACGGCGGTCAGGTCCGAACCTCCCCTCCCAAGAGTGGTGACCGTCTTCCCTTTGCGGCTTTTGCCCTGGAACCCTGCCACGACGGCGACCTCATCGTTCTTCAGGCAGGTACGTATTCGGCGCGGATCGACATCGATAATGCGTGCTTTGCCGTGGCAGTCGTCGGTGATGAGGCCCGCCTCGCTGCCAGTGAAGGTCCGGACATCGACGCCGAGATCGGCCAAGGCGATCGCCAGCAAGGCCGCGGAAACGAGTTCGCCGGTCATCAGCAGGGTGTCGAGTTCGCGGGCCGGGGGATGCGGCGAGACACTGGCCGCGAGATCCAACAACTCGTCGGTGGTGTCGCCCATCGCGGAGACGACCGCAACGACGTGATATCCGGATGCCTGTGTCTCAGCCACGCGTTGAGCGGCGCGTCGAATGCCGTCCGCATTCGCTACCGACGAACCGCCGAACTTCTGCACGATGATGTCCGCTGGTCGTCCCGCCGCGACCGTCGCCGCCGGTCGTTCGCCCCACGGCAGCGGCCCGCTGATCGTCGGGGCGCTGCGCGGCAGCTCGAATGAGTCCTGCGCCATGCGGACAGCAGCTTCATCCATGGCTTCATCTATGCGCTTGAAGTTTTTCACCCTGACCCCCAATCTTGCTGGGCTGCCGCTGCACCTCGGGTGCGGTCGCCGCCCCGCCACAAGTCCGGCTTCCCCTGCTGCGCCCGTCCAGAGCAATCCGCCTATTTGCCAATGTGTGCCCGGCCCGGCGTGCCCGCTGCCTGCAGCAGCGCCGAGCTGGACGCCCGTGGCCTTGGCACGTCCCCACCACGGTTTCCCGGCACTTCGACGTGCCGTTCACCGGCGACCGACCGGACTGCCTCTGCCAGCAGGTCAAGCCCGCGCGTCATGTTTTCCGCGCTGATAGTCAAGGCAGGCATGGCCTTGAGCACTTCTCCCTCCGGCCCGGAGGTTTCCACCAGCAGGCCACGGGCGAAGGACTCGGCGGCAACTTTTCGTGCCATTGTCGGGTCCGGAAAATACACGCCGGCCAAGAGCCCTCGACCACGCACAAGGGCGCCTTCGATGCCGGCCGCCATCGTTGCCAGAGCTGCATGCAACTGTGCTGACCGTGCCGCGATGTCGCGTTCGAATCCCCGGCCGTTCCAGAAGTGCTCCAGGGCCGCTGTCCCGGTCACGAAGGCCGGGTTGTGGCCGCGGAAGGTGCCGTTGTGCTCCCCGGGCTTCCAGATGTCCAATTCGGGCTTTAACAGCATGACGGCAAGCGGCAGTCCGAAACCGGACAGCGATTTCGACAGGCAGACAATATCGGGGTGGATACCTGCTTCCTCAAAGCTGAAGAACGTGCCGGTACGCCCACAACCGGCCTGGACATCATCGACGATCAGAAGCACGCCGTGCTCGTGACAGAGATCAGAGAGTCGCCGCAGCCACCTTCCACTGGCCGCCCTCAATCCTCCCTCGCCCTGAACCGTCTCGACTATGACTGCGGCGGGTTTGTCCAGTCCGGACCCGCTGTCCTCCAACGCATGCTGCAGCCACAGGAAATCTTCCGTGGGCTGGTCGAAGTAGCCGTCGTAAGGGAAGCTGGAGGCGTTATTGAGCGGAACTCCCGCGCCTTGGCGCTTTAGTGAATTCCCCGTTACCGCCAGGGCACCGAGGGTCATCCCGTGAAACGCATTGGTGAAGCTCAACACCTGGTGACGGCCGGTAACCTTGCGCGCCAGCTTCAGCGCTGCTTCGACGCTGTTCGTCCCGGTGGGGCCGGTGAACATGACCTTATAGTCGAGACCGCGCGGTGCCAGGATTAGTTCCAGGAACGTCTCCAGGAATCGCCGCTTCGCCGTCGTCTTCATATCGAGTGAATGAATGACCGACCCGGAGCGCAGGTAAGTGATCAGCGGCTCCAGCAGAAGCGGATTATTGTGCCCGTAATTAAGTGCTCCTGCGCCCGAAAAGAAATCCAGGTACTCCCTGCCGTCCTCGCTATGCAGCGTGTCCCCGGCGGCGTAGTCGAAAACGGTATCCCAGGTCCGGCAGTAGCTGCGGACCTCCGACTCCAGAGAGGTAAAAATATCCATCAGTTGCCTGCCTTAGCTGTCGTTGGCCGCCGCCCCGGGCACGTCTCCTTCGGGCGAGGGGAGCGTGTGAGTGCCGGGATCCAGGCGCGGACAACCCCGGCGTCCCGTCCTGCTGCCTCGGACCGTGCGGGACCGCCGCATGTGTGAACATGCGTGTGGCATACCCTCGAGACCTTGACGAGTTCTTCGATCATGACGATTCCCCAATCTGTCCAACCGGGTCCCCAATCCGTTCCGCCAGACGGATTCTGCGATCGACCAGCGCGCGCTGTGCTCCTGCGGGGATGCGCGATGCTGCCCGTGTCCCAAGCGAGGCCCGTACCCCAATACGGCTGCCGGGATGGATGTCACAGCCCGCCGACGCATGCCCGCGGACTGTCCCGGAAACCGATAACCGTCGAAAGCCTCACGCCCCCTTGTGTTTCCGAAGCTTTCGACAGTTTCAGCCTAGGAAGCGGCTACGTTGTATGCCCAAGTAGCCGACACTCGACTTAAAGCGACAATCCGGCCGATTCCTGCCCCGGCATGACCGACGGCCTACTTGCTGCTTCGCGGGCGGTACTTGGATCCGCGCGTCAGATACTCGCTGTTGGCCCTCACTGATCAAGTACTTCGGCATACCGGATCAACTGCTGGCGGTTCTCGACCCCGAGTTTTCGGTATATCCGGTACAGGTGTCCCTCGGCGGTCCGGGGAGAGAGCGTCAAGGACTCGGCGATCTGCTTGTTGCTGGCGCCCCGGCGCACCAAGAGGACAATTTGTTGCTCCCGCGCGGTCAATGCCGGTGCACTCCCCCGGGCACGCTCGGTCGCAGGAGTCGTGACGCCGTCGAGTCGGCGCAGGGCTACCCGCAATTGGTGCAGTGCACCGTTGTGCTGGCGTTGAAGCCCTTGCCGCTCGTAGATGCCCGATGCCCAGGACATCGCCGTGGCCGCTAGAAGATCTTTGCCTGCCCGCGTTGCCACCTCGGCTGCTGCCATCAAACCCCCCGGATCCGATGAGGCCCTGCTGGACGCGACAGCCGCCAAAGCCTGGGTTTCGGGTCCGTCCAACGGGGCGCACAGCTCCGCGAGACGGGCCGCCCCGCTACCGTCCCCGAGCAGGAGCTGATGCTCCAGGATCTCCTTCTCTGCGCTGACCCATCCCGCGGCACTGGCCGTTGCCGCGCCGGCTTGAAGTTCGTCCAGTAGAAAAACAGGATTCGGGCCTGCCGTTTCCCGCGGGCCCCCGCGGTTTATTGCAGCAGCCGCAGCGTAGGCAGAGGCTACAAGCAAACGCGGGCGGCTCCCGGCGCCCGCTTCTTCTTGCAGGCCAATCCGGAAGTCCTTGGCTTGCCCGCCGTTGCCCAACAGAGCCGCTCCGGCTGCTGCAGCTCCGAGCACGGAGGGAAGCAGCATCCCCTGATCCTCATGGCGCAGCGGGCCGATACCTTCCGCCAACGATTGGACCGCGGGCTTCATCCGGCCCCTTCGAAAGAGAAGCAGTCCCCGCAGAGCGGATTCATTGCCTGAAAACCAACGGTGCCGGCACGGCGCGGTCCTGCTGTATTCATCCAGGGCGCGTTCGGCCTCCTGGTAGCGGCCGGCGATCAACAGGGACTCCAAATTCCGGGAGAAGACAAAGGGATAGAAGGCCCGCAGCGAGGGAGTTGCCGCGACCAACTTCAGGGCCTCTGTCCCGGCTTCCGCCGCCTGCCGGAAGCGGCCGGTTTCCGCCAGGCAAAGCGCCTTGACGGTACCGGCAAGCAGCCGGGTAACTCCAGCATCCTCAGGCCCAGGGGCAGGGGCGTTCGCCAGCCGATCAAGGGCTGTCCCGAAGTCTCCTTCCAACATGTGCGCATAAGCCTGCAGCAACCAAGCACCGGTTGCTGCATCCAGGCACGCGGCCGCTGCGACCGGAGCGTCGCCCGGGGCCGTCGAGGGTTGCGCCCCCGCTGCTTCCATCCAACCGGAGGAAATCTTTTCAAGCTGGGCCCGGTAGCCGGCTTCCGGCTCCACGAGGGACGCCCGGAGCAGCGCGGCGGCCGCGATTGTCCGATGGTCCACGTTCTCATGGATCAGGTCCAGTGCCGTTTTGGCCTCCGAGCTGTCACCCAGCCCCCAATGAGCGCGCGCTCGTTCCACCAGAGCGGCAGGCTGGCCGTTGGTGCCGGCATCGGCAAGCCTCAAGGCCAGCGGATGGTCACACTCGTCATTGGCGGCACACGCGGCACGCAGTGATTCTTCAGGTGACGGCGGCCGGCCGGCGTCAACCTGCCAGCGCACCAGCTCCACCCTGGCTCTCTCAGGCGCAGGTTCCAGACGGTTCATGACGTCCAAAAATTGGTTGAGAAGTTCCCCGCTGCAGCCTGCGGGCACCATGGATCGGATAACCTCCGCGTACGGCGGGAACCGAAGCCGCACGGCGAGGTTTCCGGTGCGCATATCCGCCAACAGCCCCATCTCCTCCAAGGATCGGATCGCCGTACTGTCGAAGAGGGCACCGGCCGCTGCAGCGGGCACGGAGCCGGCCAACGCCGCGATGTCTACCACACGCCGCTGAGATGCCTCCAGCCCGTTAACCAGTCCCTTGAACAGATCAGTGGTACCTGGATCCAGGCCAGTGGGCTCCCGGGTCATCCGCCACACTCCGTGGTGCTGCACCACATTGCCGGCTGCAGCAGCGTGGGCGGCCAGGGCCTTCAGGAGGTGCGGATTTCCCAAAGACTTGTGCTGCAGCATCAGCACCGTCCCGCCCGCTACGGTCCCTCCGAACATCTGTTCAAGGGCGTTGCGGACTTCCGCCGTCGTGAGCGGCGACACTTCGAAGGCTTCCAGGATCCCGTCCTGGCACAATTCAAGGAGCTCCCGCGGCTGCGCGCTCCAGCTTCTACAGAGCGCAAGGATCTTGAGCGAGCGCGCCATGACCAGTTGCGCCAGCAGGTGGCTGCTCGCGTCGTCCAGATCATGGACATCGTCGACAATCAGCAACAGGGGACGAGCCTCGCCTGCGGGGCCCTTGGCAAGGGAGGAGCGCACCGTCCGCAGGACTGCCAGCGGAGATTCCAACTCCGCGGGGGTCACTCCCCTCAGATAAGGAAAGAGCGCGCCGTAGGGCACCTGTGCCAGGGTTGGTTCGGCCCGTGCCCGCTGCACCCGCACCGTGTCCCCAAGGTTCCGAACAACCTCATCCGCGACAGTGGACTTCCCTATGCCCGCGTCTCCGTAAAGCACCGCGCCGCCGGTTGCCTGGCCGGCGAGGCAAGCGGTCACCGCATCGACGAGGTTCCGGCGCCCGCCCCCGGAGCCGGACACGTTCATGCGGTTGAGCCAGGGGACTCCGGAGCCAGCATCTCGGCCAACTCTTGACGGCTGCGAATGAGCAGTTTGGAAAATACCTGATACAAGTGGCCTTCGACCGTTCTGGTCGAGACACCCAGTTCCCGGGCAACAGCGTGATTGCTGCGGCCCTCGGCAACAAACCTGGCAACAGCCTGTTCACGCGCCGTGAGGCGCCCGCGCCAGGCGGCCTCGTAGCCTGATTCCGTCCCGTCCTCAAGGAGTGTACGAACCTTGCGCCTGACCCTGCGGAGTACATCGGCCCGTCCCGATCTGTCTGCGGCCTCCTCAGCCTGGCCGGCCACGTCGCGGGCAAAGGTCAGTTGACCGGCTCGAGCCGCTTGCTCGGCCGCTTGGAGAAGCAGGCTGGCGTTTCCGGCAGCGAGGCCCTTCGCATACGTTTCGCAGACACCGGCGAAAGGTCCTTGGCACCGCGTGGCAAGCGCCAGCAGCCGTTGATCCTCGTCCACCCCGGATAGACGCGCCATGGCCGCCAGCGCCATCATCTCGAGTGCGCCGACCGCCGCCGACCGGTCCGCAGCCGCTTGCTGCCGCAGCAGCCGCAGCGCACCTTCGACGTCGCCGCTGGCCGCCCGTGCCATGGCGCGAAAATGCCGTTCCAAGCGGCCAATGAGCCAGGGGCTTGCCCCGCCGCCGGGTGGCTTTGTTCCCGCCTCGCCGCCGGCTTCATTGAGCATGGCCCGGCAATAAGCCGAGGCCGCTTCGGCCAAAGGTCCCAAGCCGTCGGGATCCGCTTCCGACAACTGCGCGCGGGCAGAGCGCAGCAGGCCCGCTGCAGGGTGCAGATCACCGGTCAAGGCCAGCACGATGCCGTCAACGAGTTCCTCCCACGTACCGCCGGGATCACCACGGCGACCGCACTGGCGGATATGCCCGGCGGAGTCCAACCAGGAGCCGGACAGCAAGTAGGCTGCGGCGCGGTGCTGGTGGATCTCCAGGCGGCGTTCTTCAGCCACCGTTGCAAGGTCGGGCCACGGCTCGTCGGCAACCGCCAGCGCATCGTCACTGCGCCCGGTGACTGCCAAGGACTCGCAGAGCAGGGCCCGGCTGAGCAGCCTCTGCCACGTCGGGACAAAGGGATCCTCTGCACAGCGCCGAAGCAGGTCTACCGAGCCAGCGTACTCACCTTGGAAGACCATGGACCGGGCCGTATCCAGCGGCGGCACCAAGCCGTTCCGGACTGGTTGCGGGTGGCTGTGGAGGGCCGTCCGGGTCACGGCCGCTGGCCGGGACCGATAGTGGCCGTCGGGCGACGTAGCGCGGAGGGCCTCGGCCATGAGCCTGTCAGCGATTTCGGCCACTGGGGCCGGACGGTAACCGATGCCAACTATCCCGCGATACTGCAGCTGGTCCAAGGCACCGCCGCGCCCGGTCGCCTGCAGATCGGACAGGGGAAGACCACCGGATTCCGCGAGTTGGCAGGCGAGATCCAGAACGTCGTCGTTCAAACCGCTCAGGGTCGCGCACACAGTGCTCACCGTGGGCGGCCCCAGCCAGACCGGTTTTCCGGTGTGGACCCATACGCCGTTCCGTTCCCGGAGAGCACCTGAGGATAAGTAATCCCTGACCAGCAACGGAACCAGCCTTGGACTCCCGCCGGAATGCGCCTGCAGCACCCGCGCCGCTTCGCGTGAAAGCCGTCCGTCCAGCCCGGTCGCAGCCAGCTGCCCAACTTCCGACTGATTCAGCGGGGGCAGGTCGATCCGCCGCATTCGCGGGTCGTGGCCCAGGCTCAGGAACGCCGGCGGAACCGCCGAAAAATCCCGGGCGAGAATAATGGTTCGTACGTCTCCCCTCGTGACCAGTTGGCCGATCAGTGTCGCGGAGTCGCCGTCGATATGCTCCGCATTGTCGATCAGCAGGACGATGTCTCTGCCGCCGGCTGCCTGGCTCAGTTGTTGTGACAATCCGTCCAGAACCAGCATCGGGTGCGTCAGTTGCGAGTCATCCAACTCGGCCAGCAAGTATGTCAGCGCCCCGTAGGAGCGGCTGCGCGCGTACTCTGTGCCGCGCAGTTGGACGACCAGGACGCGTTCCCCAAGATGTTCAACCACATGCCGTGCCAGCAGTGTCTTCCCGTATCCAGAGGGCGCGACGACGACTGCGCCCGCGGATCCCCTGTCCGTCAGCGCTACAAGAACCGCTCCTGCGGCCTCCACCCGGCCGATCAGAACGGTGTCCGGGCCGGGCACAAGCGCATGACTGAATAAAGTGTCAGCCTTCATGGCGAGACCGTCTTTCTTCCCCTGCCCCCAACGCCCGACCCCCATCGGACGTGGAATTAACCATAGCCAGCGAGTCCGGCCTTGTACACGAGCAGCAGTCGGGTGGGCCGGGAATGGCAGCGGCAGATGATTTACGACGGCGAAGGCGCAGTCCCGGTCTCGAAGGACTACTCCACCCCGCGACCACGGCTCCGGAGACGGGAAGCCTCCTGAGACGGGAACGGAGCCGACCACGGGAGTAGGCAGTCACCCCCGTCGCCGGCCCCGCTCAGGAACCCGTGAAGATTGGTTGAAACTAAGTCAGGCCGCCGCTGTCAGGCCTTGCCGTCAAAGAGGCTCGTGACCGAGCCGTCTTCGAAGACTTCGCGTACGGCGCGGGCGATCAGCGGAGCAATCGACAGGACGGTCAACTCCTTGAAGTTCTTCTCCGGCGGGATCGGCAGCGTGTTGGTGACCACCACTTCCCGGGCACCGCTCTCGGACAGCCGGCGGGCGGCGGGATCCGAGAACACGGCGTGCGTTGCCGCGATGATGACGTCCTTGGCGCCGGCGTTCTTCAGGACCTGGACGGCGCCGGAGATGGTTCCGCCGGTGTCGATCATGTCGTCGATCAGCACGCAGGTGCGGCCCTCAACCAAGCCGACGACCTGCTTCGACACGGCCTGGTTGGGCGCGTTCACGTCGCGGGACTTGTGCACGAAGGCCAGCGGAGCCCCGCCCAGGCGCTCGGCCCACTGTTCGGCAACGCGGACGCGGCCGGTGTCCGGGGACACCACGGTCACGTTGTCCAGGTCAACCCGTGTACGCACGTACTCGGCCAGGAGCGGGATGGCCATGAGGTGGTCGACCGGACCGTCGAAGAAGCCCTGGATCTGCGCCGTGTGCAGGTCGACGGACATCAGCCGGTCCGCGCCGGCCGTCTTGTACATGTCGGCCACCAGACGGGCCGAGATCGGCTCCCGGCCGCGGTGCTTCTTGTCCTGCCGGGCATACGGGTAAAACGGAGCGACCACGGTGATGCGCTTGGCCGAGGCCCGCTTGAGCGTGTCCACCATGATCAAGTGCTCCATCAGCCATTCGTTGATGGGAGCCGGGTGCGCCTGGATCACGAAGGCGTCGGTACCGCGCACGCTTTCCTCGAACCGGACGTAGATCTCGCCGTTTGCGAAGTCGTAGGCGGACGTCGGCAGGAGGTCGATCTCCAACTCTTTGGCGATCTCCCGCGCCAGTTCCGGATGGGCGCGTCCGGAGGCCAGCACCAGCCTCTTTTCGCCCTGTGCCTTGATACCGCTCATGAAGGATCACTTTCTGCAGTTGGGGATTGCGTGGAGGAAGTTCGGGTGGCAGCTTCTGCAGATGAGCTGCCGGGGCGGTTCTTCTGCACCCAGCCGTCAAGGTTCCGTTGCGGTGCGACGCTGACCGCGAGCGCTCCGGGCGGCACATCCTTGCGGATCACCGCGCCTGCGCCGGAGTAGGCACCGTCACCCACGTGCACGGGAGCCACAAAGACGGTGTTCGAGCCGGTGCGCACGTTCGAGCCGATGACGGTACGGTGCTTCTTTTCGCCGTCGTAATTGGCGGTGATGTTGCCACAGCCAATGTTGGCATACTCACCGATCTCCGCATCCCCGGCATAGCCCAGGTGGGACAGCTTGGCGCCCTTGCCGATGGTCACGTTCTTGGTCTCGTAGAACGCGCCAATCTTGCCCTTCTCGCCCAGCACCGTGCCGGGGCGTAGGTAGGTGAACGGGCCAACGGTGGCGCCTGGCCCGATCTCGGAATCGGTGCCGTGCGTCCTGACGACCGATGCGCCCTCGCCCACGGTCACGTTCGTCAGGGTCGTGTCCGGCCCCACCACGGCATCGGAGGCGACGTGCGTGGCGCCGTGCAGTTGGGTGCCGGGCAGCAGCGTCACGTCGGTGCCGAACGTCACCGTCGAGTCGATCCAGGTGGAGGAGGGATCCACGATGCTGACGCCGGCCCGCATGGCCGCGTCCAAGACCCGCCGGTTGTGCTCCGCCCCCAGGGCAGCCAACTGGACCCGGTCGTTGGCCCCCTCCACCTGCCAGCGGTCGGTGGTGACGACGGCAGCTACCCGGCCGCCGTCGGCCCGGGCCAGCGACAGCACGTCGGTCAGGTACTTCTCGCCTTGGGCGTTGTCCGTGGTGATCCTGGACAGGGCGGCGCGAAGGACGCCGGCATCGAAGGCATAGATTCCGGAGTTGACCTCACGGATCGCGCGCTGTTCGTCCGTGGCGTCCTTGTGCTCGACGATGCCCTGGACACTGCCGTCGTCGGCGCGGATGATCCGCCCGTATCCGCCGGCGTCATCGAGGACCGCGGTCAGCACGGTAACGGCATTTCCACTGGAGGCGTGTTCGGCCACGAGTTCCTTCAGCAGCGCCGTGGTCAGCAGCGGAACATCGCCGTAGGTGACCACCACGGGTCCGTCCGGCTGGGCGGGAAGGGCCTCCAGCGCCACCTCCACTGCGCGCCCGGTACCGGGGATCTCGTCCTGGTCGACGATCAGTACGTCCGGATCCAGCGAAGTAATGTGTTCCGCCACCTGGTCACGCTCGTGGCGTACGACGGCGGCGAGCACCGTGGGTGCCAGGCCGCGGGCCGCAGCGAGCGCGTGGCCCACCATGGAGACGCCGCCGATCTCATGCAGGATCTTGGGCTTTTTGGACTTCATCCGGGTGCCCGCCCCCGCGGCCAGGACGATGACCGCTGCCGGTGTTGAAGCGTTTGTGACGTTTTGTTCAGGGACGTCCTGGGGGCTCACTAAGTAGCACTCCTCGCTGCGGTGATTCCGGTGTGGCCGGTGCATTTGGGTTAACGGCATCCTACCTGCCGCGGCACCTCCGGTTTACCGGCCGGTGGTCGTTCCGCCCATAGGATTCGAACCTATACTCCACGGCTCCAAAGGCCGGGGTGCTGCCATTACACCAGGGCGGACCGTGCCGCCAAGAACACGACCCGGTGGCACAAGTGTCCATTTTGCCACGTTTGCCAACCTCGATGCGACTCGGCGGCACGGGCCGCCGACACATGGCTTTCGTGCCGGTCACTCCACCCCGGTCGCCAGGCTTGGTACGTCCCCAAACGATGGCTCGAGGGCCGCCGGCAGGCTGGCACCGCTGCGCAACAGCCGGGTCATGAGTGCTGCCGACACCGGCTTGCTGAAGTAGAACCCCTGGCCAACGCTACAGCCAAGATCGCGCAATTGTTCGGCCTGTTCCCGCGTCTCGATGCCCTCGAAGATCGCGTCCAGCCCCGCAGCACGAATGAGCTGAAGTACGGCACCGATGAAGTCCTGCTGGGAGCCGTCGGCTGAATGCGTAGCAATGATGGACCGGTCCACCTTGACCATGTCAACGGGCAACCGGCGCAGGTAGCTGATCGATGAGTAGCCGGTTCCGAAGTCATCAATTTCGATGCCGATCCCGAGCTTGCGAAGGGCAAGCAAGGAGTAGGTCTCGACTTCTCCCCCGGTAACCAAACCGGTCTCCGTGATTTCCAGCACCAGCGACTCGGCCGGCATCCCGGAATCCCGCAAGACGCCCCGAACGTGCTCCACCAAGTCGATGCGCTGGAGCTCGGCTACCGAGAGGTTTACGCGGATCTGGAACGCCGGGTCCAGGTTCAGATCGGCGGACCACTGGGCAAACTGGTGTGCGGCCGCCGACAATGTCCACCGGCCCAGGTCAACAATCAGGCCGGTCTGTTCCGCCATGGGGATGAAATCGGTCGGCATCACCCGTCCACGCACCGGGTGATTCCACCGGATCAACGCTTCCACCCCGATCGGCAGGCCCGTGCACAGATCCACCACCGGTTGGTACTCGAGCTCGAAACCGCCGGTCGCGATGGCGCCGCGGAGTTCGGACGCCATCTGATTGTGCAGTTGGCGCGCCTGGAGCATGTGGGACTGGAAGACCTTGGTGCGGTTCTGAGAGTCTTTTTTCGCCTCGTACATGGCCGTGTCCGCGTCCAGCAGCAGGCTCTGCGCGGTTTGTCCCGCATCTGCCACCCGGACGCCAATGCTGGCCTGGGGCCAGACGGTGACTTCGTCCAGTTGGATTTCGTCATTGAGCACGCCCAGAATCCGCTGGGCCACTTGGAGCGCGAGGTCCGTCGTCGCGCGCGGAAGAAGGACCGCAAATTCGTCGCCGCCCAGCCGTGCGACCGTGTCTCCGTCGCGCACGACGGACCTCAGCCTGTTCGCCACGACCGTAAGTACGCGGTCGCCGGCGTCGTGGCCAAAACTGTCGTTGACCTGCTTGAAGGAATCCATATCCAGCAGGAGCAATGCCGGGGCGCGCTGGCCGGACCGCGCATCGTCGAGCGCGACGTCCATGTCTTTTGCCAAGGCCGTGCGGTTCGCCAGCCCGGTCAAGGCATCTGTGAGGGCCATCCGGCTCATGTCCCGATGGGCCTGGCGCAGTTCGGCCGTCCGTTGCTCGACGCGCTGTTCCAATTCCATGTAGCTAAGCTGCAATTCCTCCGCCAAGAGGTTGACGCCCGTGATGACGGCGTCAATATCGTCGCGTGCCGGGGAGGGGGCGATCCTGGTGGTCAGATCGCCTCCGGCCAGGCGAACCATCCCGTCGACTAACTGCTGGAGCCGAGGGTCGGAATTATGCGGCATTGTCCCGTTCCAGCCAGGCAAGGGCCTGTGGTTCGGAATCAAAGTAGCGGACCGGACATTCGGACGGTTCGGTTCCCAGCACGAAGTTGGCGATCACGCGGTCTACCGGAGACTCGCCCACGGGGGCAATGGCGGATGCGTTTGTCTGCCGCCCCAGCATCGACCGGGCCATGCGGGAAATCGAGGTGACACCCGTCATCCGCATCAGGACGCGGCAAGGGTGGCCGCCGGAAAGCACGCGAAGCTGGGTTGACGTGTGGGCCGCGATTTCGTCGGTGAAGGCAGCTCCGCGCGGAAGATCGACGCTGATGATGCCGTCGCCGGCACTGATTACATCGGCTGCAACGGCATCGGCCGCGTCAACCACGCGCCTCATGCGGCCGCGTCGTCATTGGATACCGCTCCTGCAAGCCTCTCGGGCCAGCCATGACCTAGCACGTGCATCCGCTCCCCAACGATTCGGTGGAAGCTTTCGCTCCCGTCCAACAAATCCAGAACTTACTGCTTCAGAACTGCCAATTGTTCACAGCGTAAACGAACGGAGTTCACGACACGCTCAATGACACGATCAAGAATGCATGTTACGAAGCCCTCGGAAATTCTTCGATTGCAGCCGCGACCTGCGCCGCCCGATCTTTCGCACCCGCTTGGCTAAAATAGGCTTGGCTGTCCTTAAGGCAACGCAGCGCATTCATGAAGTCGCCCTGCTCCCGCAGGGCCCTGCCGAGGAGAAGATTCGCTTCTCCCGCGGTCTGGTGGCCCATTGCCTCCGACTCGCTGCAGATAGCGACGAGTATCGCCACGGCTTGATCCAATTCCTGGTTTAGGACGTGCCAGTTGGCGCGGTTCAAGCGGTTCTTAAACCGGTCGCTGCCATCCTCACCGATAATCGACGCGGCCAACTCAGCGCGCTCCATGCAATGTTCTGTTTCTGCGTCTGCCACACCTGCCGACAATCGCATTGACGCAGAAGCGCGATTAAACCAAGCCCACAGAGCCAGATCATTCAAGGGCGACAGGTACTCAGCTGCGAGCTTGTGGTATTTAATCCCGTCCTCGGCCTCATGCCGCAGGAAGGCCACATTACCGATGACCCAGTAGCCCTTACCTGTAGCCTGTGAATCGATGCCTGACCCCAAGATTCCGACAAGCTTCAGGCACTCCTGCCAGGCCTGCTCCAATTCGTCGCTCTCCGCGAGGGAAGCGATCAAGGCCAGAAAAGAACCTATTCTGAGGTTCTCACCTACGTCTATGTCCGAGGAAATGTGGACCGCGTTGGCCCCGAACTGAACAGCTCGGTCTAGCTCGCCCGCTGCTTGACAAACATCCGACAGCAGGGTGAGTACACGGCATTCGAGTTCTCGCGACCCCAGCGTGATGGGATGGTTTCGGAGTATTTCTGCCGTATTAATGCAAGATCGTATGTCACCCATGCCGCGCTGGCATTCGGCTTGGAACAAGGTCATCTGCCACCATGCCGTTTCATCACCCGCCTGTTTCGCACGACACGCGGCCTGGAGTGCAAGCTCCAGCCCGTGCAGAAAGTCCCTTCGGCCGAAAGCCTCCCGCGCGCGCAGCTCGATGAGGAAACTATCTCCGGACGGATCAGGAGCCATGGTGCCTATCCTCCATGCATCGAAGTTTATTCAGACAGGCAAGTGGTCCCATCTGCATCATCCTATTAGGCCCGGCGCGCTAACTGGGGAACCCGTGAAATGTGTCGTTTAACCGGTAGTTGGAACGCCCACCTGTCTGTACACTAAACAGTGTCATCACCACTGCATCGATTTGCGAGTCTATGCATAAAAAACGAGGGAGCACCCGATGAAAAAGTTCTCGGCATCAGTACTCATTGCTGCAGTTCTGGCCATTACCGGCGCGACGGCTGCATCAGCAGCAGAAACGGCGATTGCACCGGCCACCACAGTCAAGTCGGCACCGGTTTCTGGTGGCTTTTCGATTCAGACCGGCAACTGGCCGCACTAAGTAAGTAAACAGAGCGGGATTCCCGCTCGCCGCTCAGGCCGTGGCATGCATCTTCGGACGCGTGCCACGGCCTTTGTGGTTTAAGAGACAGCCACTGCGTCCGAGGCGTCGGCGGGTTGCTGTTTCGGTCCGGAATTTAGCGGCAGTGTAATCGTGAAGGTCGTGCCGATGCCGACCCTCGACTCCACGGAGATATCGCCGCGGTGCTGGTCGACCATCCCCTTGACGATGGCCAGGCCAAGGCCGGTGCCCTGGATGGCATGGGCGTTGGATGCCCGGTAGAAACGCGAGAAGAGCTGGGGCAGGTCTTCTTCCGGGATGCCGATCCCGCTGTCGGCGACCTTGACCACGGCGCAGGGGACGCCGTCGTCGTTCTCGCCGCCGAGGCCGACCGTGACCCGCACCTCCCCGTCCTGCAGCGTGAACTTGACGGCATTGGACAGGATGTTGGTGAAGACTTGCTCCAACATCTTGGTATCGCCGTCAGCGGCGAGCCGGCTGTCCAGCCCCTCACCGACCAGCTTTACGTTCTTGGCCTGCGCCACCGGCTCCAGCGCGGTGGAAACCGTGCGCAGGAGGCGTGGCAGGTCCACCGGTTCCGTCTTCAACCCGCTGCTCTGGAAATCCATCCTGGACAGGGTGAGCATGTCTTCGATCAACTCGCGGAGCCGCGCGGCATTGCGACCCACGATCTTCAGCATCCGTGCCACTGATTCCGGGACCTCACCGGCGTCTCCGTCCAGCACCAGCTCCAGGTACCCGGCGATAGAGGTCAACGGAGTCCGGAGCTCATGGTTGACCGTTGCCACGAAGTTCGACTTGGCTTGGTCCAGCTCGCGGAGCTTTTCCACGACCTGTTGTTGAACTGTAATCAGGTGCCCCTGGATCAGACCGTGGGCCAGGTTGCCGGCTACGTGCTGGAGCAGTGAAATCTCGGCCGGCGACCATGGCCGCGGCTGCCCCGTGCGGATCAGGCACAGCAAGCCGAAAGCCTGCGGGCCCTGCCCCAAGGGCGCGAGCAGGGACAATTTGCCCCGGGGAGTGGCGAGCCATTCGGCCACATGGGGATATGCGGCGATGTCGATGCCGCCGTCGTCGGCCGACGTGAGCACGCTGTGCTTGGCCCAGAGCGCCGAGGACAGCTCCAGCACCTGTTCGTCGCTGCGGTAGGGCATGGAGCCCTGGGTGGATTCGCTGATCCATTGAGCGGTGGTATGCGGCACCCGTTCGTCCGCCAGGGTTCGCACCCAGACGTGGTCGGCTTCGAAGGCCTCGCCGATGCCACGCAACGCGAGGTTGATCATTTCATCCGGGTCGTTCGTACTGCGAATGCCGTCGGACACATTCCGGATCCGCTCCCGCAGGACGGCCACCCCGTTGCGTTCCCGTCGCCGGTGTTCCGATCTCGCGAGGGTCACGCGGACACGGTTCACCACACTGGCGGCCGTCAGCGGCTTGATCAAGTAGTCGGAGACGCCCAGCTCATAACCGCGCTCCACCAAGTGCAGCTCGTCCTCGGTGGCCATAAGCATCACCCGCCACTGCGCGCCCGGCTGGCTGTCCGACAGCCGTCGCACGGCTTCCATCCCTGCCAGGGACATGTCGGCGGCGTCCACCAAGAGGATGTCGGGCGGGTTGCGCTGGACCTCGGCCAGCACCTCGGCCGCGGAAGTCAACGCCGCGACCGATATGCCGGCATCGCTCAGGACGCTGCGCAGGAACCCGCGGGTCTCAGGGTCCACCGCGCCGACCAGTACGGTTGGGCGCGCTGCCGCCCCGGGCTCACCTGCAACGGTCCGCACTGCATTCCTCCTGCATTGAACGCGGCCCGGCGTCGTCCCGGCCCCCCGACGTTATGAATGAAGAGTAGCAGTGCTCTCAGCGGTACGACGGGAGGTTCCGTCCTGCCTCCGGCGCGCACCCCCCTTCCCCCGTAGCCGGCCCCGAAAGGCCGGTGCGCGCTTCAGGACCGATGCTGTCCGCGATGGCTTCGTGTCCGTAGACTCCAGGCTCCCGGCGGGCGTAGCGTTTTTCCATCGCAACGACTGGGAGCCCCCGGTGATCCATACGGACAAACTCACCAAACATTTCAAAAACAAGAAGGAAACGGTGGAGGCGGTCAAGGGCGTCGACATCGATGTCTCGCCCGGCGAACTGGTGGCCTTCCTGGGCCCGAATGGCGCCGGCAAGTCCACCACGCTGCGGATGTTGACCACGTTGCTCTGGCCCACCTCGGGCAGCGCCACCGTCGCCGGCGTGGACGTGACGGCCGACCCTGCAGGGGTCCGTTCACGCATCGGCTACATCGGTCAGGGCAACGGCGGCGGCCACAGTTTTCGGGTCATCGACGAGCTGGTCATGCAGGGCCGTTTCTACGGGATGAACGCCGCCGACGCCCGGTCGCGCGCCCGCGAACTGTTGCGAACGCTCGACCTGCAGGAACTGGAAAAGCGGACGGTCATCAAGCTCTCCGGCGGCCAGCGCCGCCGCATGGATGTGGCCCTGGGGCTCATGCATTCGCCCCAACTGCTGTTCCTCGACGAACCATCGACGGGGATGGATCCGCAGAACCGGGCGAATCTGTGGGAGCACATCATGCGGATGCGGGCCGAGCACGGAACCACCATCGTGTTGACCACCCACTATCTGGACGAGGCGGACTCCATGTCCGAGCGGGTGATCGTCATTGACCACGGCCGCATCATTGCCGACGATACGGCGGCCCGACTGAAAGCCAACCTGGCCGGGGACCTGCTGGCCGTGGAGGTTTCCCGGGACTCCGCCCAGTCCGCCCGTGCCATCCTCGGCCGCGCTGCCGCGGACGGTGACTTCGAAGAAAGCAGCAACGACGGCGCCGCCCGCTTCCGCGTCCGTCTCACGGATGGCGCCCGGCTGGCTCCGGGACTGCTCAAGGCGCTCGACGATGCCGGCGCCCCGGTGACGTCGCTCCAGCTCAACCCGCCGACCCTCGACGACGTGTTCCTGGAACTGACCGGGCGCAGCCTGCGGGAAGGATCCGACGCCTGATGCAACCGCAGCGGACAGACGCGGCAAACCTCAGCGGGAGCGCCCCTGTGATCAAACCCGGCTTGGGCAAAATCGTCCGGGACACCAAGTTTGTCTTCTGGCGCGAGCTGCTCCTGGTGCTGCGGGATCCGTTCTCGCTGATCTTCTCGCTGCTGCAGCCGTTGATCTTCCTGGCCCTCTTCGGCCCCCTGCTCGGCGCGGCCGTCGGGACCGAGGCCTTCGGTGGGGAGAGCTCGCTGCAGTGGTTCCTCCCGGGCGTCGTCGTCATGATTTCCCTGTTCGGCACCACCATGACCGGCTCCAACCTGCAATACGAACTGATGACCGGCTCCTATGAGCGGGTCCTGGCGACACCGCTGTCCCGCTCCTCGCTCATGATCGGACGGGCGCTGAAAGAGTGGGCGCCGCTGGTGGCGCAGGGATTGCTCATCGCCGTGGTCTGCATCCCGTTCGGGTTCGTTTTCCATCCGCTGCAGGTCCTGCTGGGTCTGCTGATCCTCGGGATCTTCGGGGTCGGCATCGGGGCGCTCTCCTACACGCTGGCCTTGGTCACGCAGGGGACGGAATGGGTGTTCTGGGGCGTGCAGCAGACCCTGCTGTTCCCGCTGATGATCCTCTCCGGCATCATGCTGCCCGTAGAGGCCGGGCCCGGCTGGATGCAGGCGCTCAGCCGGTTCAATCCGCTCACGTATCTGGTCAATGCCGAGCGGGAGTTGTTCGCGGGCGCCATCGGCTCGGACACGCTGTGGGGCCTGGTCGCGGCGGTGCTCACCGCGGCGGTTGGGCTGGTCGTCGGCGTGCGGACCACCAAACGGCAGACCCTGTGAGACGCGCCCGCCTGGCCGCAGCAGGGCCGTTGCGGGCCCCGACACCTGGCGCGGGAAGCGGACATTCCGCTCCGGCCCCGGCCGGTGCACTGCCGCTTGGGTTAGCGTTGCGACCATGACACACGTCCCGCGGATCGCCGCCGTCCCGTTTTCGGTCCTTGCGGCCATCATCGTGACGGTCCTGGCGTGGGCCAGCGCCTTCGTCGTGATCCGCGGCGTGCTGCCGCATTTCGGGCCCGGGCCGCTCAGCCTGATGCGGCTCGCCATCGGCTCGGCAGCACTGGCGCTGCTGTTGGTCGGGCGGCCGTGGGTCAGGCCGGGCCGCCGGGCGTGGTTGCTGATCATAGGCTGCGGCCTGTTGTGGTTCGGCGTCTACAACTTCGCCCTCAACACCGCGGAGCAAACGCTCGACGGCGGCACCACCGCCATGATCGTCAATCTCGCACCCGTGCTCACGGCGTTGGGCGCCGGACTGTTCCTGGGCGAAGGCATCCCCAGGTGGCTGGCCATCGGCGCCGGCGTCGCCTTCTCGGGAGTCGTCATGATCGGCTTCGGCACCGGTGGCGGTGCCGCCGGCGGCGTCGGGCTGCTTTGGGCGTTGGCAGCGGCGGTGACGTACTCCGCCGGGGTGCTGCTCCAGAAGCCTGCCCTGGGCAGCGTGCCCGCCGGGCAGGTCACCTGGTTGGCCTGCAGCATCGGTGCACTCTCGTCGCTGCCGTTTGCCGGAGACCTCCTGGCGGACCTGCGCAGCGCTCCGGCCGAAGCGACCCTGGGCGTGGTGTATCTGGGCTTGGTGCCCACGGCCCTGGCCTTCAGCACCTGGGCCTATGCCCTGGCCCGGATGCCGGCCGGGCAACTGAGCGTTTCGTCCTACCTTGTTCCTCCGGTCACCATCGTGTTGGGGTGGCTGTTCCTGAGCGAGACGCCCACCGTGCTGGCCGTCATCGGCGGCGGCGTGTGCCTGCTGGGCGTAGCGCTGTCCCGCCGGCGCGACCGGCGGGAACGGCAGTCAGGGCGCGGCACCCACCCGGCCGAGCGTGCCCAACCGGCTGGCAATGCGGGAGATGTCGACGGCGGACGGGCTGGCTGACGGGGCCAGGTCAAGCGGCTCCGCGCTGATGACCGTCAACGGCACGTCGGCGTCATAGAGGATGTCCACGATATTGCTGAAGCGCTGCCAGCCGTTCATGCTGATCGCTTCCCGGGCCGCACACCGGAAATAATCCAGTGGGTTGCATGCGCCAGCAGGCCCAGATAGTCGGAGGCGGCCGTGGGGCCTTCGCACAGGTCACGGAAATCGAACCACAATTCGGCCGGCGTGCTCCGAAGGACCGGCAGCGGCCAGCTCCCCGGCCGCAGTTCGCGCGCTTCTGCCGCGGACGGCCAGTCGAGGCCTGCCTCGGCAATCCGCGGGTCCCCGGGACCGTCCGGGGCAACGACCATGGCGCCGTCGTCGAACCGGCCGGGGCGGGCACCGCCGTCGTCGAGCCGGCCGTCGGCCCGACCGGCGGGCTGCGTGCGGTAGTCGACCGGCCCGGCGACGGGGGCAACGTGCATGGTGCGGCGGATCAGGGCGATGGTGGGCTCGAACAGCTCATGGAAGGCCTCGCCAGGCATCAACCGCTCGGGCGGATAGTTCGAGGTGGTGCCCAGCACTATGCCGCGGCGGTGGATCTCGCGCAGCAGCCGGGCCAGCAACTGGCCGTCCCCCGGATCGTGGACGTGGAATTCATCCAGGACCAGCAGGGCGCAGCCGCGCAGCAAGCCGTCGATGGCCACCTCGATGGCGCTGGTGCCCGGCGGCCTGGCCTCCGGGTCCTGCGCGTCCCGGCGGAGGACGTGCAGTTGTCGGAACAGGTCGTGGAAGTGCCAGCGCTGCTTGTCCGGCACGTCGATGGCCTCGAAGAATGCCCGGGCCAACCAGCTCTTGCCCCGTCCGACGGGACCCCAGAGGTACAGCCCGCGGCGCGAGCCCGGCAACGCGGGCAGGCCGGCGCGGAGCGGTGCGGCGGCTTCGGCGAGCAGGCGGGCGGCCTGGTGCTGGTCTTCGTCGAGGCGGAAGCCTGCTGCCGAGGCGGCCTGCTCAAGATGGTCGAGCATCCGGCGGCGGCTGTGGGTCCTCCCCCGCAGGCCGGCCGCAGCGTTTCCTGCGTCCACGACGTGCCCCTCCCTCTCCCGGTACCTACGAAACCCTACCCGCCGGTGCCACCGTTCCGGCCGTCCCCGCCTTAACGGCGCAGGGCGCCCCGGCTTCCCTGACGGGAAGATCGGAGCGCCCTGCGATGCGGAGCGTCAAGCGGCGCGATGCCGCCGGGGCTGCAGGTTAGTTGGCGGCGACAGCAGCGGCGCGGACGGACTCCATGGCCTTGGTCCACGGGATGAGCTGGTCGATCATCGGAGCCAGGGTGCCGGCGTTCTGCTCGGTCGGCTTGAAGTCGGCGAAGTTCTCGAAATCGGTGAACAGCGAGAACATGACCTGGTTGCGCACGTGGGCGATCTGCAGTTCAGACAGGATGTTGCGCAGGTGCTCGGCGGCACGGGCGCCACCCATGGAACCGTAGGAAACGATGCCGGCGGCCTTGTTGTTGAACTCGACGTTCAGGTAGGACAGGGCGTTGGTCAGGGCCGGCGTAACGGTGTGGTTGTACTCGCCGGTGACGAAGATGAAGCCGTCGAACTCGCTGATCTTGGCCGAGAACGCCTTGGTGTGGTCGTTCTGGTAGTTCTGGTAGGCAGCCGGGTAAGCTTCGTCCAGCAGGGGCAGGTTGAAGTCGGCGATGTCGACGACCTCGAACTCGGCGTCGGTGCGGCCGGCGGCCTGGGCGAGAACCCAATCGGCAACCTGCTTGTTGACACGACCCGGACGGGTGCTGCCGGTAACGATAGCGATCTTGGTCATAAATAACCCCTTCGAGGTCTGGTCCCGACGTGCCAACAATGTTGACGCGTCATGGTTTTGTTGACACGTCAATTATGCAGGGCGGAAACTTGAATTGTCAACCAAAGACGAGGAAGTGACAGTCGTGAACTCCGACACCCGCTGGCTGGACGATCACGAGCAAGAGATCTGGCGCGCCTTCCGGGAATTGCTCTGGGGCTTCGAGTCCGCCATGGACCGCCAGCTGCTGCGCGACTCCGACCTGTCCGGCGTGGAGTATTCGGTCCTGGCGTCCCTGTCGGAGGCGGACGAGGGCGTCATGCGGGCCCGGGACATCGCGCAGCAGTTGGACTGGGAGCGCAGCCGGCTGTCCCACCTGCTCAAGCGGATGGAAGCCCGCGGACTGGTGGAGCGGGTGGCGTGTGCCACGGATGCGCGGGGTTTCAACATCTCGATGACCGACGCCGGCTGGGATGCCATCCGGCAGGCCGCCCCCGGCCACGTCAGCTTCGTGCGCGAGAACGTCTTCGATCCGCTCTCGGCCGCGGAGCGCGAGGCGCTGCTCTCGGCAACCAGCAAGATCCAGCAGTCCATCCGCGACGCGGGCCTCTGGGGGAACAGCGGCAGGTCGTCCTGAGCCGAGGGATCACTCCAGGATTTCGGAGACCTCCAGCCACTCCAGCTCCAGGCCTTCCTTCTCCTCGGCGATTTCCTGCAGCTTGCGGTTCAGCTCCGCCAGCCCGGCGAAGTCGACGTCGGCCTTGGCACCTGCCTTGTGCATCTGCTCCTTGAGCTTGTCCTCCTGCTGGCCCAGTTTGCCCAGTTGGCGCTCGATCCGGTTGAGGTCCTTCTTGGCCTGGCGCTTGTCGGCTTCGCTGTGCACGGCGCCGGAGGATGGTGCGGCGGCGCTTGCGCCG
Organism: Arthrobacter sp. Cza30; assembly: GCF_059090765.1. NCBI lineage: Bacteria > Bacillati > Actinomycetota > Actinomycetes > Micrococcales > Micrococcaceae > Arthrobacter > Arthrobacter sp. Cza30. The sequence goes on from NZ_JBNHGA010000007.1 coordinate 322,345, forward strand.
CCCGGGGACGGCGCGGGCCTGCCGGCGAGCGCCGCTTCGCGGAGCTCGAGGTACTGGTCCACTCCCCCGGGCAGCCCGCGGAGCTTGCCGTCGCCCAGCAGCGCCACCTGGTGGTCGGTCACCCGTTCCAGCAGGTAGCGGTCGTGCGAGACGACCACCAGCGTGCCCGGCCAGCCGTCGAGCACGTCCTCCACGGCCGCCAGCGTGTCCGTATCCAGGTCGTTGGTGGGCTCGTCCAGCATCAGCACGTTCGGCTCCCCGACCAGCAGCCGCAGCAGCTGCAGCCGCCGCCGTTCCCCGCCGGACAAATCGCGGACCGGCGTCCACTGCTTCTCCTTGGAAAAGCCGAGCTGTTCCACCAGCTGGCTGGCGGAGACCTCGCGCCCGCCGATGTTGAAAACCTGGCGTTCGCGCTGGATCACCTCCACCACACGAAGGTCCACGACATCGTCGAGTTCGCGGACTTCCTGCGTGAGCATGGCCGTCTGCACCGTCTTGCCGCGCTTGACCTTGCCGGCCGTGGGCTGGATCTCGCCGTTCAGCAGCCGCAGCAGGGTGGTCTTGCCCGCCCCGTTGACGCCGACCAGGCCGAGCCGTTCCCCCGGTGCCAGCCGCAGCGTGATGTTGTCGAACAGCGCGGCGGGCCCGCCGTCGCCGTCCGTGGGCCGCGGCGGCGGGGTGTAGGAAACCTGCTCGAGGTCCAGCACGTCCTTGCCGAGCCGGGCGGTGGCCATCTTGTTCAGGGCCACCGCGTCCCGGGGCTCGGGCACGTCCGCGATCAGCTCGTTGGCCGCTTCGATCCGGAACTTCGGCTTCGCGGTCCTGGCGGGGGCACCGCGGCGCAGCCAGGCGAGCTCCTTTTTCACCAACTGCTGCCGCTTGCCTTCGACGACGGCGGCCGTCCGGTCGCGTTCCGCACGGGCCAGCACGTAGGCGGCGTACCCGCCGTCGAACGGGTCGACGGTGCCGTCGTGGACCTCCCAGGTGCGGGTACACACTTCGTCCAGGAACCAGCGGTCGTGGGTGACCACCAGGAAGGCCCCCTCGGTGGGGCGCCACCGCGTCTGCAGGTGCCGGGCCAGCCAGGCGACCCCCTCGACGTCGAGGTGGTTGGTCGGCTCGTCGAGCATGATCACGTCATGGGGCTCGATCAGCAGCTTGGCGAGGGCGACCCGGCGGCGCTGCCCGCCGGACAAGGACGACACCGTCGCGTGCCAGTCGACGTCGCCGACGAGGCCGTTCATGATTTCGCGGATCTGCGGGTTGGAGGCCCACTCGTGCTCGGCCGCTTCGCCGACAATCGCCACGCCGACCGGCAGGTCTCCGTCCAGCACATCCTGCTGGTCCAGGTAGCCCACGTTGACGTCGCCGCGCTTGGTGACCCGGCCGTCGTCGGGCGTGGAGCGGTGCGCCAGCAGCCGCATCAGGGTGGACTTGCCGTCGCCATTGCGCCCGACCATGCCGATCCGGTCCCCTTCGTTCAGGCCGAGGGACACCGAGTCCAGGATGGTGCGGGTGGCAAAGGAGACGCTGACGTTTTCTGCGCCGAGCAGGTGGACCAAGGATGCTGCTTTCTGTTGCGTTGGTAGAGGCGGACGCGCCGCCGCGTTCCAGGGGCGGGGCCGGGCGGTCAGGCCATGATGCGGGCGCCGTGCACCGGTCCGCGGACCGGCAGGGCAACCACGCCGGCGACATCCGCGAGCCGCTGCCCCAGTTCGGCCGCCTCGCGCCGTCCGGCGGTCAGGAAGGCTACCGTGGGCCCGGACCCGGAGACCAAGCCCGCCAGCGCGCCTTCGGCCTCGCCCAGTTCTAGGATATCGGCCAGTTCGGGGGCCAGCTCGATGGCGGCCTCCTGCAGGTCGTTATGCAGGCAGCCGGCCAGCTGGTGGACGTCGCCGGACTGCATTGCCTGCAGGATCGCCGGGTCCACCTGCTCGGGCTCGTCCGGGACGTGGCCGCGGCGGGCGCGCAGGTCGTCGGCCACGGCGTAAACCTTGGGCGTGGACAAACCGAACGAGGCGGGCACCAGGACCCAGTGCATTTCGCTGCGCGCCAACGCCGGCGTCAGCCGGTCGCCGACCCCCAGGCCGACGGCCACTCCGCCGTGCAGCGCAAACGGCACGTCCGCGCCGAGCCCGGCGGCCAGGCCGATCAGCTCGTCCCGGGAGTAGCCGGTGTTCCAGAGCGCGCTGCAGGCCACCAGGGCCGCGGCCGCGTCGGCGGAGCCGCCGCCCATGCCGCCGGCAATCGGCACCCGTTTGGTGATGTCCAGGTGCACGCCCTGCAGGTGTCCGGAGGTTTCGCGGAGCAGGTCGGCGGCCTGCACCGCCAGGTTGGAAGCATCCAGCGGGATGCCGTCCAGATCGAAGTCCAGCCCGGGCCCGTTGCGCACGCTGACCGTGATGGCATCATCCTCACGCGCTGTAGCGGTGACCTCCTCATACAACGAGAGCGCCAGATAGACGCTGGCCACCGAGTGGTAGCCGTCCGGACGCGGGCCGCCGACCCGGAAGGAGACGTTGATCTTTCCGGGCGCCATGACGCGGACGGGACGTGTTCTGCTCATATCGATGCCGCCACCTTCCTAGCCGACAAGCGGATGGTTGAACTCGGCGATGCGGGCAAAGGCGGCAATGTCCAGCACCTCTCCGCGGGCGCCGGGGTCCACGTTCGCCAGCCGCAGCGCTTCCTCGGCCCGGGCGGCGCTGCCGGCCCAGCCGGCCAGCGCGGCGCGCAGCGTCTTGCGGCGTTGCGCGAACGCCGCGTCGATGACGGCAAACACTTCCTGGCGCGGGGCGCGGGTAACCGGCGGCTGCCCGCAGGTGAACTCCACCAGCCCGGAAGCGATCTTGGGTGCGGGCCAGAACACGTTCATGCCGATCACCCCTGCCTTGCGCATGGTGCCGTACCACGCGGCCTTGACGCTGGGCACACCGTAGATCTTGGAGCCGGGCTTGGCCGCGAGCCGGTCGGCCACCTCGTCCTGCACCATGACCAGTCCGTGCCGCAGCGACGGGAAGTGCTCCAGCAGGTGCAGCACCACCGGCACGGCCACGTTATAGGGCAGGTTGGCGACCAGCGCATCCGGGGCCTTGGGCAGTTCCCTGACCCGCAGCGCGTCCGCCAGCACCACGTCCAGGCGCCCGGCGGCATCGGGACGCCATTCGGCCGCCGTGCGTTCCAAGCGGGCGGCGAGTTTGGGATCGATTTCGACGGCGACCACGTGCCCGGCCGCGTCCAGCAGCCCGAGCGTGAGCGACCCCAGGCCGGGCCCGACCTCCAGGACTGTCTCGCCGGGGACAACATGGGCGGCAGCCACGATCCGGCGGATGGTGTTGCCGTCGATCACGAAGTTTTGCCCGAGGGTCTTGGTGGGACGCACGTCCAGTTCGGCCGCGAGCCGGCGGATGTCGGCCGCTCCGAGCAAGGGCCGGGTGGGGGCGGGCGCGGCTCCCCCGGCGTCGTGCCGTGCGTCGGTACCGGAGGCGGATTGGGGTTCTGTCACTGTGCCATCGTATCGGGCCGGCGGCCGCGGCCGTGGCGGCGCCGCCCGGTTAACGCACCTCGGGCCCGGGCAGCGAAGCCCGGGCCCGAGGCCGGTGGATGGCAGGCGGGATGCCTACAGCAGTCCCAGCTTGGCGGCACAAGCAGGCCAGTGGCCCCAGCCGCCGTTGCTGCGTAGCACTTCGGCGGTAGCGATCTGCTCGGAGGGCGTGGCCATGTAGGCGTAGGGCGCGTACTTGCCGCCGCCGGCGCCGAGCCAGGAGCTTGCGCTGAACTGCAGTCCGCCGGAGTAGCCGTTGCCGGTGTTGATGGACCAGTTGCCGCCGGACTCGCATTCGGCGAGCGCCTGCCAGGTCCCGCCGACGTTGGCGTTGTTGACCTTGGCCGGGCGTTTCTTGGTGCCCACCGTGATCTTCTGGCTGACCGGTTCGCGGGTGACCTTTTCGCTGACGAGCTTCCGGTCGGTTTCCTTGCCGTCGGTGAGGACGACCTCGTAGACCTTGACGCGTTCGCCGGGCTCCCCGGCCCGGGTGACCTTCTCTTCGTCCTCGTACATGGCGGAGTTGGTCGTGGTGGCCGTCTCGAACGGGACGGACTCGGCCTCCTCCACACGTTCGCGGTCGATCCGGGTCACTTTGACCTTGGTGCCTTCGGTCACCGGCTCGGCCTCGGCAACGGACAGCTTGTCTTCCTTGCCCAGCTTGATCTTCTGTTCCTGCAGCAGGTCGCCGATGGTGGTCGCGGTGGTGATTTCCTTGCGGGTCTTGCCGTCGACCGCGATGGTGACGTTCTTCGGCGTCGAGATCGTCACCGCGCCCACCGAGGCCAGCTCGGCAGTCAACGGGGCGGACAGGGCCGACTTTTCGTTGACTTCCAGTTCGTCCAGCAGTTCCTCGACGGTGGCGGCGGTGGTGTGCACGGTGGAGGCCTCGCCGTCCACGTTCACGTCCACGGGTTTGGCGGTGACCACTTCGATGCTGGCACCGTCGGTGATCTCTTCGCCCACCGCAGGGGTGACGTCGTCGAGCTCGCCGACCTGCACCTCGGATTCGGCCAGGACGTCTGCAACGGTGGAACCGAACGTGGTGACGGTGCTCGCCTGCCCGTCCACGGTCAGCGTGACCGACTTGTTGTTGCCCACAAAAGCCACCAGCCCAAGGACCAAGGCGGTCATGACGACGACCTGGCCGGCGATCTTCACCCAGCGGTTCTTCAGTGCGTTTGTCACGGTTCCCGAATCTGTTGCAGTTTCCGGGCACGGGGACATCAAGACACGCGCGAGGGACGTGCCGGCTTTAACGGCACGGTGCGAGTGCAGGCAGCACCCGCGGCGGCTGTTTGGGCGTACGAACGGAACGTCCAACGGCTACCGCCACAGGTGTCACAATGTCCGGTTGCCTTCCCCGACCCCGGCCATTAGCTACCTACCGTAATCGAAACGTGACATGGCGACAAGCGGCGCCTGCAGTCGGCGGCACCGGGCAGGGAGCGTCGCTTCCCCGTCCGGGCCTCCCGGCATGCCCGTTGTCGGGTCTGGCCGGGACAGTTACCCGCGTGTTATTCGTGCTGCCAGGAGCCGTAAACGCGCCCCGTGTTTTCCGCCACCTCGGTGCACAACTGCGCCAGGTCCTTCCCGAGGACCTCGGCCATGGCGCGCAGGGTGTAGGGCACCAGATAGCTGGCATTCGGCCGTCCCCGGTAGGGATGCGGGGTCAGGAACGGCGCGTCGGTCTCGGCCAGCACCAGGGCCGGTTCCGCGACCGCCAGGGCCTCACGCAGGCCGTCGGCGTTCCTGAAGGTGACGGTTCCGGCGAAGGACATGTGCCAGCCGTTCTCGTTGCAGGTCCTGGCCAGCGCCGCGTCACCGGAAAAGCAGTGGAAGACAACTTTTTCGGGAGCTCCCTCCTCGAGCAGCACGCGCACCACGTCGTCGTGCGCGTCCCGGTCATGGATCTGCAGGGCGAGGCCCAGCCGCTTGGCAATGTCGATGTGGCGGCGGAACGAGTCCTGCTGGGCGCCCCGGCCTCCGCTGCCGGTCCGGTAGTAATCCAGTCCGGTCTCCCCGATCGCCCGGATCCTCGGGTGCGCGGCGATCGCCTCGATCTCCGCCAGGGCCTCCTCCAGCGTCCCCGCGTCGGCCAGCGGGGGCGCGTCATTGGGGTGGATGGCCACCGCTCCCAACAGCCTCGGCTCGGCCTGGACGGCCTGCAGCGTGAAGCGGGCGGACTCCAGGTCGCAGCCCACCTGGACAGCACCGACAACACCGACCGCCTCGGCGGCGTCCATCGCCTGCCGGACCGTGACAGCCACCAGCCCGTCGCGGAAGTCCAGGTGCGTGTGGTTGTCCATCACCGGCACGGGCAGCGGCTCGGGTGCCGGCGGATAGCTGAGATTACGACGCCGGCCGTCCCCCTCGGTGGGGCTCCGCTCCGCCGTCGTCCGGGCTGCGGTGCTGTCAGCGGTGTAGGCGGGAGGAGTTTCGCCGGCAACGGCGGCTGCGGGATTGGACATGTTTCCAGCCTACTGAAGCGCCGGGTGCGGTTCCGGCGTGAAGACAGGCGGGCCGGCCGGGCCGGGTCCGCGTGTCTACCGCATCACACAGCCAGCAAGTAGGGTTGGATCAACCGGCCCTCGGGGAAGGCACACCGGAAGGTACTTCATGGATACGCAGCAGCACATGGCAGAGGCCGGGACCGTCCGCTCCGATCCAGCGGGGCCGGGGACAGGTCAGGGCCTGGAGGCCGGTGAGGGCCTCGCGCTGACCGAGTTCCACGACGCCTGCGGCCGGATCAGGGCCGCGATCGAGACCGTCATCGACGGCAAGTCGGAGGCGGCACGGCTGGCGCTGACGGTGCTGTTGGCCCAGGGGCACCTGCTGCTGGAGGATGTGCCCGGCGTCGGCAAGACCATGCTGGCGAAGACGCTGGCCAAGACCATCGACTGCAGCGTGCACCGGATCCAGTTCACGCCGGACCTGCTGCCCTCCGACGTCACCGGTGTTTCGATCTACAACCAGGACATGCACCGGTTCGAATTCCGCCCCGGACCGGTGTTCGCGAACATCGTCATCGGCGACGAGATCAACCGCGCCTCGGCCAAGACGCAGTCGGCGTTGCTCGAGTGCATGGAGGAACACCAGGTCACGGTGGACGGCAACACCTATCCGTTGGATACGCCTTTCATGGTGATCGCCACCCAGAATCCGATCGAGATGGAGGGCACCTACCCGCTGCCGGAGGCCCAGCGCGACCGTTTCATGGCCCGGATCTCGATGGGCTACCCGGATCCCCGCGCCGAAATGGAAATGCTGGAGACCCACCAGTCCGTCTCGCCGCTGGAGGCCGTCCGCCCGGTCGTCACGGTCGGCGAGGTACGCAGCATGATGGCCATGGTCCGCGATGTCTACGTCTCGCCGGCCGTGAAGGAATACACGGTCAACATCGGGCGGGCCACCCGCGAACACCCGCACCTGCGGCTGGGAGCCAGCCCGCGGGCCATGCTCCAGCTGCTGCGTGCGGCCAAGGCGACGGCGGCCCTGGACGGCCGCGACTTCGTCCTGCCCGACGACGTGGCCTCAGTTGCCGAGGCAGTGCTGGCGCATCGTTTGATCCTTGACCGCAAGGCGATGACGGCCGGCGAAGACGCCTCCAGCGTGGTGGCCTCCGTGCTGGCCAAGGTTCCCGTGGGCGGCGAATCCCGCCGCGCCTCTTCCTGACGGCCATGGACGCGTTCGGCTGGCTCCCCACCAGGTATGTGACGCTGCGCGGGTGGGGCGTGCTGGCGGCCGGCGTGCTGGCACTGCTGCTCGCGCAGATCCTGGGCCGCCGGGACCTGCTGACCCTGGCGGTGTTCCTGATCGGCCTGCCGCTGCTGGCCGCGGCGGCAATGGTGCTCCTCAAGCCGCAGTTCACCGTGGAGCGGAAGTTCCGGCCCGCCGCCGTCGAAACCGGCCTCGTGGTCCAGGTCCGGTTGTCGGTGCGCCGCAGCGGCGGCCTGACGGGGCTGGTGTACATGGAAGAGCAGCTGCCGCTGCGCTTCGGCAAGGCCCCGTCCTTCCGGTTCCCGGCGCGGCACCCGTCCCGTTCCGGGGCGAGCGTGTACGAATACAAACTCCGATCCAGCAAGCGCGGGATGTTCGCCATCGGGCCGGTGACGGCGGATTTTTCCGACCCCTTCGGGCTGGCCAACCACCGGCACCAGCTGGGCGAAACCAGCCCATTGGTGGTGACCCCGTCCCCCGTGGAACTGCCGGCCACCTCGCTGACCGGCGCACGGGGTTCGGACGGCACGGCCAGCACCCGGCGGCAGGCCAATCCCAGCGACGACGACGTGATGACCCGCGAATACCGCTACGGGGATCCGATGCGCCGGGTCCACTGGGCGGCGACGGCCCGTCACGGCGAGCTCATGGTCCGCCAGGAAGAATCGGTGACCACACCGCAGGCGACCATCGTGCTGGACCGCCGGGCCTCGGCCTACGGCACGGGGCTGCTGCCCTCCTTCGGCGATGGCGCCGACCCGCACGGGGACCTGCTGCACACCTCGCCCTCCTTCGAGTGGGCCGTGACTGCCGTCGCCTCGGCCGCCAACGACTTCCTGCAGCGCAACTACACGGTCCGGTTCCTGGACGTCCAGGCCCGGGCGGCAGTCCTGGAGTCCCCCTCGGCCCCGTCGCCCGGCCAAGAGCAATTCGACGGGCCGGCGGGCTATCAGGACCTCGCCGAAGGGCTGGCCGCGCTGGGGCTGGCCGAAGACCACAGGAAGTCCGACCGGCATCCGGGAGAACCGGCGTTCGGGGACCGGCTGATGGACAAACTTGCGTTACATAAGTACAAGGGGCCGCTGGTCGCGGTCCTGGGCCAGATCAGCGCCGGCGAAGCGCGCCTGCTGGCCCCGGCCGCCGAATTCGGCTCCCATGCCTTCGCCCTGATCGTGACCGACCGGCCGCAACAGGCCCGGGCGACGATGGACGTGCTGCGAGCCGGCGGCTGGCGGGCCGTGGCGGTCAGCCCCAAGGCTTCGCTGCCGGCCGCCTGGGCGCACTTCGACCTGGTCGAACGGATCGATCCGGTGGGAACAGGAGCGGTCACGTGACCCTCACGGTCGACAAGCAGACGGAACTCCGCGGCCCGGATGCACCCGGCCGGAGCGGCGGGCGGCCGCCCTCCCCCGGCGTCGCACCATGGTTGATGAGCGCCGCCGTCGCACTCGCCGTCCTGCTCACTGCGGCCAGCCTGCACGGGGTCCTGGAGGGCTGGAGTTGGCTGTTCCAAGCCGCCGTGACTGTCTGTTGCACCGAGGCGGGCACCGGGCTGGCACGCCGGCTGGACTGGTCGCCGCTGGCCGGGGCACTGCTGGGACTGGCCGGACTGGTCATGTCGGTCACGGCGATGTTCCTGGCGCCGACCGGTTTCCTGGGCGTGATCCCCGGCCCCGGCACGTTCGCTGCCCTTGATCCCATGTTGGAGGAAGCCCGGGACACCGTTGTCTCGCAGGTCGCTCCGGTGCTGGTCAACGACGGCATCGCGCTGGCGGCCTGCGTGGGTGTGGGGCTGATCGCCCTGCTGGTGGATACGCTGGCGGTTCCGCTGCAGATGCCTGCCATCAGCGGCCTGGGCCTGCTGGGCCTGGCCATCGTTCCGGCCATCATCAAACCGAACAGTATCGGAGCGGCGGGTTTTCTGGCCGCCGCGGCGGGTTACCTGCTGGTGCTGGGCTGCGCGCAGTGGCTTGCCGCCGGCGGCAGCGGCAGGGGCCGGCTGGCCTCCGTCGAGCAGATCCGCCGCGCCTGCGGCATAGCTGCGGCCGGTCTCGCGGTGTCGCTGGTGCTCCCGCTGGCCATCCCGGGCTTCACGTCCGGATTGTTCCCGGAGGGCTCGCGGCTCAATTGGGGCGCGCCGACGGGCCTCAACCCGGTCGTGAGCCTTGGCGACAACCTCCGGCGGCCCGGCGCCTTCGGGAGGATGACCTATGCCACGGATGCCGGGGAACCGCTCTATCTGCGCTCGGTCACGCTGGAAAACCTGACCGGCGCACGCTGGAGCCCGAGCGACTTCGACGGCCACCGCCGCACCGGCATCGATGAACTCGAGGTGCCGAGCGTGCGGAACCTGCTGGCTGACGGAGAGGTGACCACCACGCGGATCAGTACGTCATCCTTCACCAGCCCCTGGCTGCTAGCCCCGTACGCTCCGGCGCGGGTCACGGGCGTCCGCGGTACGTGGAGCTGGGATCCCCGCACCCTCAACATCCGCGGCGAGTCCGGCACCACCACCGCCAACCAGGAGTACGAGGTGCGCAGCGTCAGGCCGGCGCTGACCAGGGAGGCGCTGCGCGCATCGGAACCGTCGACCAATTCCGTCGTCGATCCGGTCTTCTCCGAGCTGCCGGAGAGCATGCCGGGCGTCATCGCTGACACCACGGCGACCGTGCTGGCGGGCCTGGAGAATCCGTACGAGCAGGCCATGGCAATCCAGACGTATCTGCGGACGTCCGGCTTCGTGTACTCGGAACAGGCTCCGGTCGACGGCGGCTACGACCAGAGCGGTTTCGAGGTCGTGGCAGCGTTCCTGGAGGAAAAGTCCGGCTACTGCATCCACTACGCCGCGACGATGGCGATCATGGCCCGGATCGCGGGCATCCCCAGCCGGATGGCGGTCGGCTACGCGCCGGGGCGTCCCACCGGTGCGGTCCTTGACGACGGTGCCGGCACGGAGCTGGAGGAGTTCGAGATCGATTCCCGGGACGCCCATTCCTGGCCCGAGCTCTTCTTCAACGGAATCGGCTGGGTCGCCTTCGAGCCCACGCCGTCGCGGGGAGTGTTGCCGGCCTACGCCCAGACCGGACCCGCCGGCGGCCCGGTGCTTCCCAACGACGACCCGCTCAGGCCGGCGGGGCCGCCGCCGGCCGCCACCGACACCCCCCGGGATTCCACTGCCTCAGGCTCCGCCGGCCTGGCGGACGAAGACATGCTCTCGCAACGGCTGTGGTCGGCGGCGGCCGCGGCCCTGGTGCTGGCCGTCCTCCTGGCGCCGCTGGTGCTGCGCCGGCGGCGGACCGGCTGGCGCCGGGCAGCGATGGCCGGGGGTGGCGGGAGCGCCGCCCTGGCCACCTGGGCGGAAGCCGTGGATACCGCGGAAGACCTCGGTTGGGCGGCCGCGGCAACGGAGACACCGCGGGCCTTCCAGCAACGCCTCGACGACGCCGGCGTGGTCACCGGGAAGTCCTCCGTTGCCCTGGCGCGGCTGCGGGCGGGCTATGAGCGGGCCGCGTATGCGGCTCCGGAGACGCCGCCACCGGGCGGCGCCGGCACCGCCCGGTGGTCCGATGTGGAAACCGTCAAGGTCAGGCTCCTGGAGCGGGCCGGATGGCGGCGGCGGCTGGCCGGGCTGTTGTGGCCGGCGTCGCTGTTCCGCCGCCGGCCGCCCCTGGGGGACGGCCGGCCGACGGATCGGAACTACCGGGCGTAGGGGTCCGCGATGCCGATGTACTGGACCGTGGTGTACTCGTCCAGGCCCTCCGCGCCGCCTTCGCGGCCCATGCCGGACTGCTTCACTCCGCCGAACGGGGCGGCGGCGTTGGAGATCACGCCGGCGTTGTAGCCGACCAGGCCGAACTCGATCTGCTCGGAGACGCGGAACATGCGGTTCACGTCGCGCGAGTAGATGTAGGAGGCCAGGCCGTACTCGGTGGCGTTGGCCAGGGCGATGGCCTGCTCTTCGGTTTCGAACGTGGTCACCGGGGCGACCGGGCCGAAGATCTCGCTCTGCAGGATATCGGCGTCGTTCGGGACGTTGGACAGCACGGTCGGCTGGTAGAAGTAGCCGTCGCCTTCCACGGGCCCGCCGCCGGTGCTGACGGACGCTCCGGCTTCCACCGCCGCGGTCACCAGGGCATGCACGTCGTCGCGGGCGCCGCCGTCGATCAGCGGGCCCACGGTGGTGTCCGCCTCGGTGCCGCGGCCCGGCTTGAGGGCCTTCATGGCGTTCGCAAACTTAGTGGTGAATTCCTCGGCCACGGAGGCCTGGACCAGGAAGCGGTTGGCGGCCGTGCAGGCCTCGCCCATGTTGCGCATCTTGGCCGCCATGGCGCCCTCGACGGCCTTATCCAGGTCGGCGTCTTCGAAGACGATGAACGGGGCGTTCCCGCCGAGCTCCATCGAGGTCCGCAGGACGTTGTCCGCTGCGTCCTTGAGCAGCTGCTTGCCCACCGGGGTGGAGCCGGTGAAGGAAACCTTGCGCAGGCGGGAGTCCTGCATCAGCGGCCCGGAGATGCCGGAAGCGCTCTTGGAGGAGACCACATTCAGCACGCCTGCCGGGAGGCCGGCCTCCATCATGGTCTGGGCGAAGAGCTGGCTGGTCAGCGGGGTGAGCTTGGCGGGCTTGAGCACCATGGTGCAGCCGGCCGCCACCGCGGGACCGACCTTGCGGGTGGCCATGGCGAGCGGGAAGTTCCACGGGGTGATCAACAGGCAGGGGCCGACCGGCTTGCGCTGGACCAGGATCTTGTTCTTGCCCTCCGGCGTGGTCAGGTAGCGGCCGTAGTCGCGGACGGCCTCCTCCGAGAACCAGCGCAGGAATTCGGCGCCGTAGGCCACTTCGCCGCGGGATTCGGCCAGCGGCTTGCCCATCTCCATGGTCATCAGCAGGGCGAAATCCTCCGAGCGCTCGGTGACCAGCTCGAAGGCGCGGCGCAGGATCTCGGCGCGCTGGCGCGGAGCCGTGCGGGCCCAGGCTGCCTGCGCGCTGTCGGCGGCGTCGAGGGCGGCGAGCGCGTCCTCGCTGGTGGCCGAGGCCAGGGTGGCCAGCACCTTGCCGGTGGCGGGGTCGTGGACGTCGAAGGTCCCGCCGTCGGATGCGTCGCGCCATTCGCCGTTGATCAGCAGGCCGGTGGGTACTTTGGCGAGCAGTTCTGCTTCGCGGGCTGCGGTTTCAGCCATGGCGGTGCCTCCAAGTGTTCGGGATTGAGTCCGTGGGCGCAGTTGCCCGTTTTCCTTCACGGTAGGTGTTCCGCTTCACGGGTGTAAATGCGAGGGTGCACTACGTTCCACGGTCCCTACTGTGCAGATCGACAATACCAATCCGGGGGCCGGTTGCGGGTCACACAGCGTGCAGATGACGACATCCAAGACCGCCGGCCGCACCGGCTCCGCTTGGAGTTCAGCGCCCGCCGGGGGCACGGGTGGCCAGGACCGCGGCGTAGAGCTCGCGTTTGCTCACCCGGGCATCGGCCGCGACGGCGGCCACCGCGTCCTTGAGCCGGGCACCCTGCGACACCAGCGCGTTGACGCCGTCCACGTGGTCTTCGGGCTGTTCGGGTGCTGCTTCCGGCGCGCCGGCAACGACCACGGCGATTTCGCCCCGCACCTCATGGGTTTCGGCCCACTCCAGCAGTTCGCGGACCGTACCGCGCAGCACTTCTTCATGCAGCTTGGTCAGCTCCCGGCAGACCGACGCCCGCCGGTCCGGGCCAAACCCGGCGTCGAGGGCCCGCAGCATGGCCGCCAGCCGGTGCGGCGCCTCGAAGAAGACCATGGTCCGGCGCTCGGCGGCGAGCTCCTCCAGCCGCGATGCGCGCTCCCCCTGCTTGCGGGGCAGGAAGCCCTCGAAGGTGAAGCGGTCGGTGGGCAAGCCGGACAGCGCCAGCGCCGTGAGCACGGCCGACGGCCCGGGCACGGCAGTGACCAGCAGGCCCTCGGCCACGGCCGCCTCCACCAGCCGGAAACCGGGATCCGAGACGGCCGGCATGCCGGCGTCGGTCACCATCACCAGGGTGCTGCCGGCACGGACCAGCTCCAGCAGGTCGGCGGTACGGGTCGCCTCGTTGTGTTCGTGGTAGCTGATGATCCGGCCGGTGGCCGTGATACCCAGCAACTGCAGCAGTTTGTGCAGGCGGCGGGTGTCTTCGGCGGCGACTACATCCGCCGTTTGGAGCAGCTCGACCAGCCGCGGCGAGGCGTCCCCGACGTTGCCGATCGGCGTTCCGGCCAACACGATCTGCCCTGGCTGCCGCCCTGCCGGGGCGCCCCGTTCCTGCTCATTCACATGGACAACCCTACCTGCGGCGTTGCCCTCTTTCAGCGGCGCCTTATATAGAGTCGGTATGTGCCCCACTGCAGCGAGGACCGCCGTTCGGCAGCCGACGTCCCGGCCCGTGGCGCCGCGCACCCCTGCACCTACCGGCCGGTAACATGATGGCCGTGACCCGAACCGCACCACCGCCGGCGGCGGTTGCCGGCCGCCACGGCTGGCTGGAATCGCCGGGACGGGCGTTCAGCGAGGCGGTGCTGCGCCGCCGGCTGCTCGGCCTTCCGGCACGGTACGGGCCCTGGGCGTGGCTGCTCCCCGTGCTCACGGCCGTCCTCGGCGGGGCTTTGCGTTTCTACCGCCTGGGTGAGCCGGGTTCGCTGGTGTTCGACGAAACCTACTACGTCAAGGACGCCTACTCCTACCTGCAGTCCGGCTACGAACGCGAATGGCCCAAGGACGCCAACGACTCCTTCAACGCGGGCAATCCGGACGTCCTCCTCGACACCCCTGAATATGTGGTGCATCCGCCCGTGGGCAAGTGGATGATCGCCGCCGGCATGTGGCTTTTTGGATCCGACAACGGTTTCGGCTGGCGTTTCGGCGCCGCGCTCGCCGGCACGCTGTCCATCCTGATGATCGCCCTGATCGCGCAGGCGCTGTTCAAGTCGCCGGCGCTGGGCGGGGTCGCCGGTTTGCTGACGGCCATCGACGGGCACCACCTGGTCCACTCCCGGACGGCCTTGCTGGACGTCTTCCTCATGTTCTGGGTGGTCGCCGCCTTCGGCGCGCTGCTGCTGGACCGCTTCCACGGACGGCGCCGGCTGGCCGCGAAGATCGCCCGGCAGGCGGGTCCCTCCGGGGTGCCGCACGCTTCGCGGCTGCTGTACGGGCCCTGGGTGCTCTGGCGGCCGTGGCGGCTGGCCGCGGGCGTCTGCCTCGGGCTGGCCGTGGGCACCAAGTGGTCGGCGCTGGCGTTCGTCGCGGTGTTTGGCCTGCTGTGCGTGTTCTGGGACCTCGGCGCCCGGCGTGCCGCGGGGATCAGGGAGTGGTTTTCCGCCGGCGTGATCAGGGACGGGGTGCCGGCGTTCTTCACCATGATTCCGGCCGCGGCGGTGACCTATCTGGCGGCCTGGACCGGCTGGCTGCGCTCGGACGATGCCTACGACCGCAACTGGGCGGCGTCGAACCCGTCCGCTGCCTGGGGCTGGCTGCCGGACTGGCTGCGCTCGCTGGCCGAGTATCACCGCAGCGCCTACACCTTCCACAACGGCCTGGATTCGGAGCACCCGTACGAATCCAATGCCTGGACCTGGTTGTTCATGGGCCGCCCGACGTCGTTCTACTATCATGCCGAAGAAGCCGGCCGGAGCGCCTGCGAGGCGGCCACCCGCTGCTCCCAGGCGGTCACGGTGGTCGGCAACCCGCTCATCTGGTGGGCCGCGGCCGCGTCGCTGCTGGTGCTGCTCTTCTATTGGGCCGGGCGGCGGGACTGGCGGGCGGGCGCGATTCTGGCGGGGGTCGCGGCCGGCTACCTGCCCTGGTTCCTCTACCCCGACCGGACCACGTTCTTCTTCTACGCGATCTCCTTCCAGCCGTTCCTCATCCTGGCCCTGACCTACGTACTCGGGCTGGCGCTGGGCCGGGCGACGGATCCGCCGTGGCGCCGGCGCCAAGGCGTGCTGGTGGTCGGGCTCTTCGTGGCGGCGGCACTCGCGGTGTCGGCATTCTTCCTGCCGGTCTGGACCGCCGAGATGATCGGCTACGACCAGTGGCGCTGGCGGATGTGGATGCCGAGTTGGATTTGATGCAGGCCAGACAACACGACTTTTACCGGATTCAGAAAGTGGGCACGACGTGCGCGAAGCAGTAACCGAAGTGCTGGCAGCGATGCCGGCCGGGTCGAACCTGACGGACATCCTGGTGGCCCAGCATCAGCGCGACCCGCAGCGGGCGCTCTATGCGGTCAAGCGCAACGGCGCCTGGTCCGATGTTCCGGCCGCCGAACTCCTGGCCCGGGTCAGCGCCGTGGCGAAGGGCCTGATGGCCTCCGGCGTCGAAGCCGGAGACACCATTGCCGTGATGTCCAAGACCCGGTTCGAGTGGACGGTGGTGGACTTGGCCGGCTGGTTCGCCGGCGCGGTGGTGGTCCCGATCTACGAGACCTCGTCCCCGCACCAGGTGCAGTGGATCCTGCAGGACTCGGCGGCGAAGCTGGTGTTCGCCGAGGACGCCGCCAAGGCCGCCGTGGTGCGCCAGGCCATGTCCGGGCTGCCGGCCGCGCTTCCGGTCTGGCAGCTGGACGGGAAGGCCGAGGGGCTGGCCGAGCTGGAAGCCCGCGGAACCGCGATCACGGACGAGGAACTTGAACTGCGCCGGACCTCCCGGGGCATGCAGGACGCGGCCTCGCTGGTCTACACCTCGGGCACCACCGGCCGGCCGCGCGGCTGCATCATCACTCATGGCAACTTCGCGGAACTGGCGGTCAACACCGTGGAGTTCCTGGCCGACATCCTCAAGCGCCCGGACGCGAAGTCGCTGATGTTCCTGCCGCTGGCCCACGTGCTGGCCCGGGCCGTGCAGGTGATCTGCCTGACCGCCGGAGTGAAGATGGGCCACACGTCCAGCATGGCGGAGTTGATCGAGGACCTGGGCACCTACCAGCCCACCTTCCTGCTGGTGGTTCCGCGCGTGTTCGAAAAGGTCTATGCCTCCGCCCGGCAGAAGGCACACGACGGCGGCAAGGGCAGGATCTTCGACGCCGCGGCGCAGACAGCCGTCGCCTACTCCCGGGCTCGGGATGCGCAGGCACGCGGCACCGGTGCCGGGCCCGGGCTGGCGCTCAGGGCCCGGCATGCCGTGTTCGACAGGCTCGTCTACGGAAAGCTGCGCGCGGCGTTCGGCGGGCACGTGGAGTACACCGTCTCCGGCGCTTCCGCACTGAATCCAAAGCTCGCGCACTTCTTCACCGGCATCGGCGTGCCGGTGCTGGAAGGCTACGGGCTCACCGAATCCACTGCCCCTGCAGCGGTGAACCTGCCCGGGGCCAACCGGATCGGCACCGTGGGACTGCCGCTGCCGGGCACCACCGTCAGAATCGCCGACGACGGCGAGGTCCTGATCAAGGGCATCGGCATCACCCGCGGCTACCACAACAACGACGACGCCAATGCCGAGTACTTCCGGGACGGCTTCTTGTGCACGGGGGACGTCGGCACGTTGGACGACGACGGCTACCTCACCATCACCGGCAGGAAAAAGGAGCTGCTGGTAACGGCAGGCGGCAAGAATGTCGCTCCGGGTCCGCTGGAGGACGCGCTGCGCGAACACTTGCTGGTGTCCCAGGCGGTGGTGGTCGGCGAGGGACGCCCGTTCGTCGGGGCGTTGGTGTCCCTGGACGAAGAGGGCCTGGCCGGCTGGCTTGCGTCGGCCGGCCGCGGTCCGGTCGGCCTGGCCGAGGCCGCCGAAGACCCGGCGGTCCTGGCCGAGCTGCAGCAGGCCGTGGACCAGGCCAACCAGCTGGTTTCGCGGGCCGAGCAGATCCGGAAGTTCGCGGTCCTCGGACAGGAGCTCACCGAGGCCTCCGGGCACCTGACGCCGTCACTGAAGCTCAAGCGCGTCACCGTGCTGGAAGACTTCGCCGGCGAGATCGATTCCCTGTACCGCTAGGCCCTGGCCGGCAGCCGCCGCCTAGTCCTGCTCGCGGGCGAGCAGCAGTTCGTGCCGGCGGCGCTGTTCTTCGGCGGCAGCGGCGCTCCGGTTCCGCCGCGCGCGGGTCGGCCAGGTCAGCGCCAGCACCAGCGAGGAGACCATCAGCACCAGCAGGGCAATGACGATTCCGGCGTCCATCCAGAACTGGGCCGGGAACAGGCGGATCAGGGTGTCGTCCACGAAGAAGGTCCACGTGCCGTCGGCGAAGAAGATCCGGTGGAACTCGGTGAAGAACTGCTGCCAGTTCAGCGCCCCCAGGACGCCCAGCAGCAGGACCAGGATCAGCGTCGCGGCGGAACCGGCGAACAGGCCGCGCCGGATCCCCCCGTGGTAGCGGCGCGCCAGGTAGACCACTGCGACGACGGCCAGCAGCAGCATGACCGCCCCGGCAAGCATGGTCGCGAGGAACACGCCCTTCACGTCGGCCATGTGGCTGACCTCGGAGTCCAAAAACAGGCTGCCGCCGTGGGGGCCGGAGAGGTCCCCCAGGTATCGCGGGCCGGCGAAATTCAGCAGGTAGTCCACCGCATAGGAGCCGTAGGTCATCCGCTCCTCGGTGCTGAAGCCGAAGCTGTCGGCCGGGAACCCGGGGCGGTGGTATTCCGCCCAGAGGAACAGCGGCGTGGCCACCAGCCGGATAGCCCCGATGATCAGCAGCGGCGGGAACAGCACCGCCAGGACCACCTGCAGGATTCGCCCGGCCAGCGGCTTGGCGTTCATTGCCTCGTCACGTTCGGTCGTGCGCCGGACCACCTCGGAACGCGGCGGGCGTACCGAGAGCGCGCCGGTCGCCGGGTTGGCGTCGCTGCCGGCGGCGGCTGCGGCCGTGCCGGCGGGCGGCATGGGCGGGCGCGCCGGCAGCGGCTTCGGGGCAGCCGGGCCCTGGTCGGCAGCGGCGGCTGTGCCGGACCCCCGGCGGCCGTCGCCCGGTGCGGCGGCCGGCGGGTCGGCCGGATGCGGCCGTCCGGCCGCGGAGCCGCCGGCGGCTCGGCCGGCAGGCACGGGGGCTCCGACCCGGGCGGCTTCGGCAGCGGCGCCCGCTCCTCCGGCGGCCGGCGCTTCGGCGTCGGGCTGCGTGGACCCGTCGCTCCGGGGTTTCGTTCCGGCGCCGTCCGGGGCACCGCCGTCGCGCTCGGCGCCGTGGCCGTTCGCCACGGCGCTCAAATCCGGGAGCCGACTGGGCCGGCGCATGGGCAGCGGGTTGGCGCCGTCCCGAAACCGGCCGTTGACCGCGGGGACCGGAGGCGCGGGGGCGCGCTCCGGTTCAGCGCCAGGGGCTTCTCCCGGCGCTGTCCGTGCCCTGCGTTCGTCTCCGCCGGATTTCACGTCTTCGACTGCCACGTCCGTCGCCTCTTTCTGTACCGCTGGCCTCTCTGCCTATGAGACTACCGCCGGCCGGCGGCGCTTCACGGTTGCCACCCCGGGGGCGGCCCGCCCGGCCGTCGCCTGCCGGCCCCGTCGCCTGCCCGGACGGCAGCTACCCGGTGGCGGCGGCCTCGCCGGCGTCGAACCGGCCCAGGTCGCCGCGCTCCCCCGCCAGGTAGGCCCGCCGGCCCACGACGAGGGTATAGATCCAGTAGGCGGCCAGCACCAGCACACCGATGCCCAGGCGCAGCCAGTCAGGCAACTGGCTGGGGGTCACGAAGCCCTCGACCAGGCCGGAGATCAGGAGGACGAGGACCAGTCCCAGGGCGACGGTAATCAGCGACCTGCCTTCCCGGGCCAGCGAGGCGGTACGGGTGAGCCGGCCGGGCGAGACCCAGGACCAGAAGATCCGCAGTCCGGCCGCCCCGGCAATGAAGATGGCGGTGATCTCCATCAACCCGTGCGGCAGGATGTAGAGGAAAAAGACGTCCAGCCGGTCGTAGGCGGCCATCATCCCGCCGGCCATGCCCACCCCCTGGGCGTTCATGAACAGGATGTACGGCACCCACAGTCCGGTCACTCCGAAGGCCACCGCCTGCGCGGCAATCCAGGCGTTGTTGGTCCACACCATGCCGGCGAAGGAGGCGTTGGGATTCTCCGAGTAGTAATTGACGAAGTCCTCTTCCACGTACTGCCGGATGTCCTCGTCGGACCCCATCGCTTTGATGACCTCGGGGGTTCCCGCCACCCAGGCGCCGAACAGCCAGGCGACCAGGACGAAGAGTGCGCCGATGATCACGGTCAGCCAGCGCAGACGGTAGAACGCGGCCGGCAGCGACAACACGAAGAACTCCGCCACGTCCCGGGCGAAGTTGGAGCGGGCCCCGGTGAACCGCGTCCGGGCGCGCGAGAGGCGGGTGGAGAGGGCCGCCGACAGTTGGCCCTCGGCGGCCACCGACCGGATCATCGACAGGTGGGTCGAGGTGCGCCGGTAGAGCACGAGCAGTTCATCCGCCTCGGCGCCGGTGAGCCTGCGTTTGGCGCTCAGTTCGTCCAGCCGCTGCCAATCGTGCTCATGCACCGCGGCGAAGGCATCGATATCCACGCTCCTAGCCTAGCCGCCGCGCGCGGAAGATCCGCGGCGCCGCCCGGCCCGCCGCCCCGGATCGATAGAGTGGAACCGGGCGCGGCACAGGCCGCCCGGGAAAGGGATCCGATGAGCAACGTCATCACCGGCGAGGCGGTAGTGCTGGAACTGCGGCCAGCGTCGTTCGGCGTCCGGGCGCTGAGCTCGATCATCGATGTGGTGGCCAACGTGATCCTGCTGATCGCCGCCTTCGTGCTGCTGGCGGAGACCCTCGAGGTCGGGTTCGACGCCGCGGCCGCCCGGGCGCTGGTCATCGCCGTGGTGCTGTTCTTCCTGGTCGGGGTGCCCATCGCCGTCGAAACCCTTACCCGCGGCAAGTCGCTGGGCCGCTGGGCCATGGGCCTGCGGATCGTGCGTGACGACGGCGGTGCCATCCGGTTCCGGCATGCGCTCATCCGCGGCCTCGTGGCGGTCTTCGAACTGTACATCCTGCTCGGTTCGGTGGCCTTCATGGTGGCCCTGTTCAATGACAAGTCCAAGCGGCTCGGCGACCTGCTGGCGGGCACCTACAGCATGCGGGAACGCGTCGCGGTCACGCCGAAGATCCTGCCGGAAATCCCCCCGCAACTTGCACCCTGGGTGAAGCTCGCCGACATGGGGCGGCTGCCGGAGCCGCTGGCCCGGCGGATTATCCAGTTCCTCTCCCAGGCGCCCAAGATGATTCCGGCCTCCCGGGCCCGGTTGGCCACGGCCTTGGCCAACGAGGCGTCCGGCTATGTCTCTCCCCCGCCGCCGGCCGGGACGCCGCCGGAAATGTACCTGCTGGCCGTGATGGCCGAACGGCGCGAACGCGACTTCGTCCGGCTGTCCCGGCAGCAGGAGCGCGCCGCCCGGCGTGGCGCCCGGCTGCATTCGCTGCCCTTCCGGGACTAGGCCCGGCCGCGCGGTCCGCCCGCCCGCCACCGGGCCGCCGGCCGCGGGACGGCTACCCCTTGTCCTGCGACGTCCAGGTCTTCCAGTCCACGTTCCAGTCCCCGAAGCCGTCCGTCGGGTCCAGGAAACCGCCGTCGGTGTTGCGGATATCCACGATGTCCCCGGTCCGCATGGTCTCGTAGAAGTACCGGGCGCCGGCTTCGGACATGCCCACGCAACCGTGGGAAATGTTGCGCACGCCCAGGGCCGAGGGGTCCAGGGTGGTGTGGACGAACTCGCCGCTGTTGCTCAACCGGCTGGCGTACTTGGCGTCGAACGGCTCGTACCAGTCCGGGTCTCCCGGTTTGAGCCCGATGCTGCGCGGGTTGAACGGCAGCGACTTATGCATGTCCATGATCGGGTGGATGCCCTTGCTGGACGGCCAGTTCGGGTCGCCCAGCGTCACCGGGAAGGTCTTGGCCAGCTCGCCGCCCACGTAGATCTTCATGGTCTTGGTCTTGTTGTCCACGATCGCCCGGCGGTCATCGAGGATGTTGACGGTGATCTTCTCGTCGTTCATGCCGATCATGTCGTTGCCGAACTCCACGCCGAACAGTTTCATGTCCACGGTCACCGTGCTGTTCGGCTCCCAGTATCTTTCCGCGCGGAAGCGGGCCTTGGTGTCCGAGTACCAGTAGAACTCGCCCTTCTGCCCGGCGGAGGTGGTGATGGCGATGGCCTCCTCCACCGCTTCCTTGTTGAGCACGGGTTCGCTGAAGTTGAACTCCAGCGGCTGGGCGATGCCCACGCTTTGCCCGTCCAGCGGGTACATCCAGCCGTCGGCCTGGTTGGGTGCCAGCACGGTGGTGAAGCTCTGCTGCTTCGCGGTCTCGGTGCCGGCGCGGTCCACGAGGGTGTAGCTGAACTCGTATTCGGTCAGGAAGTCCAGGCGTTCCGTTGCCTTCCAGACGCTGCCGTCTGCGGACAGCTCCCCGGCGATCGGTTCGCCGCCCTTTGCCGGCGCCAACGCCACATCCTTGATGGAGGCGTTCTTGGCGGTGATGGTGGCCACGGTGGCGGGATTGACCTCCACGGCTTTGTCTGCCGGGGTGACACCGACCGACATCGCCTTGACGACCGGCGCGGAGAAGCCCTGCCGCTCGGCCGGAGCGGCGGCGAACACCCGTCCCAACTGGGCTGCGAACGTGGGCGACGCCATGGTTGCTGCCGTGACGGCCGCGGCGGCAGCCACCAGCACTCCGACGATGCACAGCAGGGCGATCTTAAGGCCCTTGCGCTTCTTCTGTTCCTCAGTCATCCCAACCCAACTCACGAGACCCCGGCGGCAGGCGGTCGCCGCTGAAGGGCACAACAGCACCCTGCTTCCATCGTAGGGCGGGCGCCGCCGAACGCACGGGTTATTGCGGGCGAGCCCGCCCAACAATCCGGTAACCATTTCACCGGACGGCTAACGGCGGGACGGGGCGCCCCGCCGCCGGCCCTCCCAGCCTCGATCAGTAGCGGTAGTGGTCCGGCTTGTACGGGCCGGCGGCGTCCACGCCCAGGTACTCGGCCTGTTCCTTGGTCAGTTCGGTGAGTTCGACGCCGAGCGCGTCCAGGTGCAGCCGGGCGACCTTCTCGTCGAGCACCTTCGGCAGCACGTAGACCTGGTTGGCGTACTCGGGCTCGCCGGTGGCCGAATCCTCGGCCGGCTTGCCGTGCTTGGTGAACAGCTCGATCTGCGCGATGGTCTGGTTGGCGAACGAGTTGCTCATGACGAACGAAGGGTGCCCCGTGGCGTTGCCCAGGTTCAGCAGGCGGCCCTCGGAGAGCACGATGATGGAGCGCTCGGTCGCCAGCCCGGCATCGAAGACCCATTCGTGCACCTGCGGCTTGATCTCCACCTTCTCCACGCCCTCGACGCCGGCCAGGCCCGCCATGTCGATTTCGTTGTCGAAGTGGCCGATGTTGCCCACGATGGCCTTGTCGCGCATCTTCACCATGTCGGACGCCATGATGACGTCCTTGTTGCCGGTGGTGGTGATGAAGATGTGGCCCTCGCCCACGACCTTGTCCAGGGTGGTGACCTGATAGCCGTCCATCGCGGCCTGCAGGGCGCAGATCGGGTCGATCTCGGTGACGACGACGCGGGCGCCCTGGCCGCGCAGCGCCTCGGCCGCGCCCTTGCCGACGTCGCCGTAACCGCAGACCACGGCGGTCTTGCCGCCCATCAGAACGTCGGTGGCCCGGTTGATGCCGTCCGGCAGCGAATGGCGGATGCCGTACTTGTTGTCGAACTTGGACTTGGTCACCGCGTCGTTGACGTTGATCGCCGGGAACAGCAGCTGGCCCTGCTCCGCCAGCTGGTAGAGCCGGTGCACGCCGGTGGTGGTTTCCTCGGTGACGCCGCGGATGCCGGCGGCGACCCGGGTGAACTTCTGCGGGTCCTTGGCCAGCGAGGCGCGCAGCACGTCCAGGATGATGGTGTACTCGTGCGGGTCCTCCGCGGTGGCCGAGGGGACGGCGCCGGCGGCCTCGAATTCGACGCCCTTGTGCAGCAGCAGGGTGGCGTCGCCGCCGTCGTCGAGAATCATGTTCGGCCCCAGCTCGGGATTCCCGTCGGCACCGGGCCAGGTCAGGATCTGCTCCGCCGTCCACCAGTACTCTTCGAGCGTTTCACCCTTCCAGGCGAAGACCGGAACGCCCTGCGGTTCCTCCGGCGTGCCGTTTCCCACCACGACGGCGGCGGCGGCCTCGTCCTGGGTGGAGAAGATGTTGCAGGAGGCCCAGCGGACCTCCGCTCCGAGCGCGGTCAGCGTTTCGATCAGGACCGCGGTCTGCACCGTCATGTGCAGGGAACCGGCAATCCTGGCGCCGGCCAGGGGCTGGGCCTCGCCGAACTCTGCGCGCAGGGCCATCAGTCCCGGCATCTCGTGCTCCGCCAGGCGGATCTGGTGGCGGCCGGCAGCTGCCAGCGAGAGGTCCTTGACCTTGTAATCGAACGTCACAGTCATGCTCCTAAGCGTCGTCAGCGGAACCGGCGGCGGCGCCGTCGTTGGTTGAATCAAGGGCGCCGCCGGCGGGGGCGGTGTGCGGGAGCAGCACCGGGATGCCGTCTTCGATCTTGTAGTGCAGCCGGTCTCCGGCGGCGGTGCGGCCGGTCGAGAGCAGTTCGTCGCCCTCTTGGACCAGTGATGAACCGGTAGCCGGGCAGCGCAAAACCGCCAGCAGTTCGGGGGTCAGATGTGCCATGCGATGGTGTCCTTTGATCTCCAGCAGCTTCGGCTGCATCCGCTTGCGGCGGCCGGCGGCGCGGGGCTTGGCCGCGGACGGCAGGTTGCCGGCACGGCGCGCTGCCCGTCTCCCAGCGTATCGCCCTAGGGTTGTCCGCGCAGAATGCGCAGGTGCCCGCGCCGGGTGCCTGCGGCACCCGCGGGAGGTTCCAACGGCTCGCGCTGGCCGCGCGGCTGGGGCGCCTCGTCAGGCACCTCCGGAGTGCGGGCCGCCTCGCGCACGGCGTCGGCGAGGGCCAACAGGTCGTCGGGGTTGGGGACCGGTGCCTGCTCGGGCAGGGCCAGCCGCATGACTTCCCAGCCGCGGGGCACGGTCAGCCGTTCGGCGTGCTCGGCACACAGGTCGTAGCAGTGGGGCTCGGCGTAGGTCGCCAGCGGGCCCAGCACGGCGGTGGAATCGGCATACACGTACGTCAAAGTAGCGATGGCCGACCGCTGACAGGCCGAGCGTGAACATTGACGAATGGATCCCACGAGAATGCATCCTACTCCGGGCCTCCCGCCTTCCCGACCACCGGCGCGGGGCGGTGCGGGAAGATTAGGTCACAATCGGGTCGCGCGGTGCCTCGCCGCGGGGCGCTTCGGCGCACCGCCGCGGGGGCCGGGTGCCTTATTCCGGTTCCCGGGCTTAAAGTCGGTATATGGAAAACGGACCATCACTGACCCTCTCGCTGGACAGCGACGGCGGTGGCTGGCGTCGTCCGTTTGCCGCACGACGCCGGAACCGCCGCGGCCGCGGGCTGCGCGGCGACTTGCTGCCCGCCAACCTGCCCGGCCACCTGACCAGGTCCGAACAGTTCGAGCAGTGGGTCGCGGAGTCCGCCGAGCGGCTGGCGTACTTCTGGGGGGAGCGGGTCGAGGCAGCCCAATTCGTGGTCGAGGACATTCCGCCCCGCCTCGAAGAGCTGCTGGCCCGCGGCCAGGCCGCGCCCCTGGGCAGCTTCACGCCGGCCTCGCCGGGCCGCCCGGCAGTGGTGACCGTGTTCCGGCAGCCGGTCCAGGCGGCCGCCCGGCTGCGGGCCGAACTGCCGGAGCTCATCCACGATGTGGTGGTGGAGCAGACAGCGCAACTGCTGAACATGGCGCCGGAAGCGGTTGACCCCGGCTACGGCCGGACCCGCCCCTGACCGGCGTTCCGGTCCCGGCGCCGCTTCTTCCCTAGTACCCGATATCGACCGGCACCGCGTTCTGCGCCTGCGTGCCGGCGGGCACCGGCAGGACCGCAACGTCGGGAGCGCCGCCGTCGGTCAGGACCTGGGCGCCGTAGACGGCGTCGCCGGACGCGCTGATCAACAGGGCCGCGGCGTCGGCGCCGTCTGCCCGGGGATCCAGGGTCACGGTGGTTCCGGCGGGCACCGTCACCGCCTGCTTCTCCCCTAGTTTGCCCTTCGGATCCACCGGCGTGATTTCCACCCGGGCGTCCCCGGACGGCGCGCTGAAGGCCATCCGGGAGCTGACACCGCCCGGCACGACCGCCAGATGGTTGCTGCCGAGGCGGCCGGTCGCGGGTGACCACCCGAAGTCCACCGGTTCGCCCGCCTCGGTTCCCCTGCTGACCCGCGCGGCGGCAGCGATGGACACGTCGGCGCTGATTTCGACGGAATACGTGCCGGCGGGCAACGA
The DNA here is from genome assembly GCF_059090765.1 of Arthrobacter sp. Cza30. NCBI lineage: Bacteria > Bacillati > Actinomycetota > Actinomycetes > Micrococcales > Micrococcaceae > Arthrobacter > Arthrobacter sp. Cza30. The sequence continues at coordinate 347,865 of NZ_JBNHGA010000007.1, forward strand.
CTCCAGCGGGACCCTGGTGACGCTGCCGGCCGCCGCGGTGACGACTCCGCCGCCGGGGAGGCCGACCGGGCCGTCGGAACCGAAGACGCGCACTTCCAGGACGGCGTCGGTCACGCCGGGCACCGCCACGTCCAGCGCCGGCGCCGCGTCCTCGTAGCCGTCCTGGGTTCGGATCGCCCGTGCCGGTTTCTGGTCCTGGACGGTGATTCCCGTGACCACCTGGCGCGCGCCGGCCGGGGCCGAGGCCTGCAGCAACTCGACGCCGCCAGGGGTCAGCTGGCGCAGGATGCTCTGCTGGATGAAGCCGGTCACCGGGCCGCCGGAGGACTGCACGCGCACGGCCAGGGATTCCTGGTTCGCGGCCACTCCCGCCAGCACGATGGAGCGTGACTCCCCGGGAGCGACCAGCAGCCCGCGGGTGCCGGCAGCCTGGACCTGCCCCTCGGACGAGACCAGTTCGAGGTCGACCGAAGAGGGTGTCTGGGAACTGTTGTGCAGTTTCAGCACGGACGTGGTTCCCACGGTGGTGGACGCACCGAGCAGCCAGAAGTCATTGTCCGGTGCCATGCAGTTGGCAGCGGCCAGTCCGCGCAGGTCGCCGTCGGAGGCCCGGTAGGTCATGGCGGCGCCGGCCAGCGCGGTGGACTCCCCCAGCGGGGCGGCCCGCAGCACGGTGGGAGCGGACAGATCCTGTCCGGACACCACGGACGCCACCATCTTGGTCTCGCCGGAGGACTCTTCCGTCGGTTCCGCGATGCGCGCGAGCGGAGTGCCCGCGCCCAGTTCCGTCAGCTCGCTGCCGGGGACGTTGCCGCCGAGGTCGCTGAGCACCAGGGCCCGCGCCCTGGTCTGCGCCGTGGTGGAGACCGGACTGAACTGCGGATCGGTGTCTTCGGCGGCGCTGTCCAGCAGTCGCAGGGGCTCCGGGCAGACCGCCGTGTAGTCTCCGGCCGGAACGGCAGCGGACACGGGCGGCCGCTCGGCGGCCGCGCCCGGCACCTCCACCAGGCTGCCGGCGGCTACCGCCGCTCCGGTCAGCAGCAAAAGGCCCGCCCCGGAGACGGCGCCCAGCATCCGCCGCCCGCCGCGCTTCGGCGTGCCGCCGGCGGTGGAACTGCCGGAGCGTGCGGCAGGTTTGCCTGCGGCGGCATCGCGTGTGCGGTCGCGCCGCGCGGCCCGCTTGGCGGCCTTGCGGTCGACCGGCTGCACGGGCTCGGCCGCCCCGTCCCGGTCCGGCTGCACGGGCTCGGCCGCGCCTTCCCGGTCCGGCTGCACGGGCTCGGCCGCGCTTTCCCGATCCGGCTGCCCGCCGTCAGGTGCGGATGCGGCAGCGGCCGCTGGCCCGGTCGCCGCCTCTGTCGCCCGCGGCTCCTCGCCGCGGCCACCCGTCTCCGTCATCGTTGCTGTCCTTTTCCGGCCAGGGCAACTGCGCCGCCGTCGGCCGGGTCTTCGAATGCCGCCCTGCGCAGTTCGGCGGGGCGGGCATCCGCCCCGGTGGTCTTGATGTGGTCGATGCGGCGCGGCACTAACCGCCGCCGGGCCGGGATCGGTATGGCGAGCAGGACGGTCAGTCCGATGGCGAGCACCTGAAGGATGCCAATCCACGGCGACCACGGGCTCGAATAGCCGATCTTTACCGTACCCGCTGCTGCCGGCACTTCAAACGCCTGGGCCCAGCCGTCCTGCGAGGATTCCAGGGGCCGGCCGTTCAGGGTGGCCGTCCAGCCCGGGTCCGTCCGCTCGGCCAGGATCAGCCGGCGTCCGGGCTCGCCGGCGGGAATCTCGCCGGCCGCCGCGGTCCAGCCGGACGGCACGGTTTGCAGCAGGTCGCCGTTGGCATCGACCAGGCGCACCCGGGCGGTCAGTTGGCCGGCCGCGGTGCCGTCCTTACCGGTCGCTCCGACGACCCGCCAGAGCCAGCCGGAGTCGGTGCGTCCCACGGACGTCAGCCCGGGCACGGCGTCGATCCGGCCGGCGAGCAGTTCGGCCGCCGTATCGGATTCCTGCAGCACCACGAAGTCCACGCCGAGCCGCACCAGGGACGGCCGCGGATCCACGCCGGTGCCCGCCACGATGACCGCCACCGTGTTCCGCAATTCGGCGTCGGCGTCGTCGTCGGAGCGCACCTGGGCTTCGGTGAGCGGACCGGCCAGGGCCCGCGCCGAGTAAATGGCCGAGAGTTGGTCCAGGGTGGTGCCGCTGCCGTGCATCACGGCAGCGGTCACCGCGCCGCCGGATCCCGCCGTCAACACGAGCGCACGGGCCTGTTCCGGCCCGGTCCCGCTGTCCGCAGAGGTGGCCGGCAGCGTGCGGCCTGCCCCGGGCGCCACCGCCATCTGCGTGCCGAAGTCCGTCAGGGTCCGCGCCTCGCTGGACGGTGTGTAGCCGGTGAACTGGGGCACCAGCCAGTGCGCCAGGCTCGCCGCCGGGCCCAGGGCCATGAGGACGGCGGCGGCCACGGCCACGGTGCGCCGCAGGCCCGAGGCCGGGCGCCGCGCAGCGGCCAGGTCGTGCCGCAGCCGGTCCCCGGCGATCAGTGCCGCGCCCAGGAGCAGGAACAGGGCCAGCGAGACAAAGGGACCCGTGAACGGTGTGACCACGGCGCCCGGAGCGACGGCGGTGGCCAGCAGCGATGAACCAAAGGAGGCCGCGAGGGTCAGGAACGCGCCGAGCCAGAGCAACCGTGCGCGGCCGGCACCCTTGCCCGTGACCGCCCCGGCCACGGCCAGCGCCAGCACCGGCACGGCGACGACGAGCGCGTAGACGAGCGCCCACGGACCCTGGGCCAGTCCCTCCAGCATCCCGGCCCCGGCCAGCCCGTCGGCGGGGCCGAAGGCGAGCGGGAAGCCCATCAGCTGCTGCCACAGCGGGGCGGCGTGGAAGGCCAGCGGCAGGCCGGGATCGCCCAGCAGCGCGCGCGGCTGGTCCAGCCCGGCGACCAGCATCGGCAGGGCGAGCGCCAGCGGCGGGATGAGCGCCCACCAAACGGTCTTGGCCCGGCGGCGCAAGGCCAGCATCAGGACGGCAATAAAGACGACGACGACCGGCAGCAGCGCCGGTGCCGACGCCGTGATCCCGGCCAGGCAGAGTCCCGCCGCTGCCGCCGCCGTCCAGGAGGGATTCCCGTTGATCCCGGGCTTGTGCACGGCTTCGTGCGGCAGCAGGGGCCGGTTGGCGTCGGCGCGTTGGACGGCGGAGCCGGTGGCGCGCAGCAGGCCCAGCACGGCCCACGGGATCAGCAGGTGGGCGATCAGCGCGCCCAGGCGGCCCGTACCCAACGCGACCTGGAACGCCGGCACGCTCGCCCAGAACATCGCGGCCCAGAAGCGCAGGCCGCGCCGCTGCGTGAAGGCCCCGGCAGCAAACCATGCGCCGGCGGCGGCCAACGGCATGGCCAGCAGCACCAGCGTAAGGACGGCGGCGGAACCGTTCCCCAGGCCCAGCACGGCCAGGACCGCCAGCACGTAGCCGAAGGGGTCGCCGTGCCCGGGGACGCCGGAGCCAAGCGAAATCCACCAGCTGGACGCGTTGTGCCAGATTTCGGCGACGGTGGCCGAGACCGGCAGCAGTCCGCCGCCCACCAGCGCCGGCGCCCCGAAAAAGTCAAACATGCCCACCGTGGACACGAGGGCCAGCACGACGGCGGCGGTCACCAGTCCCGTACCCACCCAGGTCCGGGCGGGCGCGGCGAGGGCAGCGAAGTCGTCGGATCCGCCGGTGGGCTGGTCGCTGCTGCCGGCATCCGATCCGGAGCCGTCGCCCACGACGCCGGCGGCGAGCTCGGGCCGCAGCGACTCGGCCAGTGAGCGCCGGTAGGCCCAGACCTCGCGCCGCGGGACCATCAGCGGGCGCACTATCGCCCGCGAGGTCCTGCGGGTCCTGGCGGCCTGCCGCCGGGACGCGAAAAAGCCAGCGGGACGGAACAAGGCGGCAAGGGTGGCGCCCAGTTGCCGCAGCCCGTGCATCGGGTCCTTGGCCACCACCGAGGCCAGGAAGCTGTACAGCCCGCCGAGCAGGGCCCCGAGCCACAGGAACGGGACCTCCCACCAGGCCGCATGCTTGAGCCGCAGGTGGATCTGCGCCTTGCGGGCTGCCCTTGCGGTGCTGTGGTCGCCGGTCCGGGTGGCGTGGCGAACCCTCGCGGTGGGAACAACCACCACGCGGTGGCCGGCCAGCCGGTTCCGCCAGCACAGGTCCACGTCATCACCGGTCCCGGGCAGGGCCGGATCGAACCCGCCCAGCTGGTCGAAGACGTCGCGGCGCACCAGCATGCCGGCGGAGTTGACGGCAAAGAAGTCGCTGCGGCCGTTGTACTGGCCCTGGTCCATCTCGTCGACGTCGATCATGGTCAGCCGTTCGGCCCAGCGGCTCACGGTCAGGCCCACGTCGACCAGCCGGCGCGGGTCGTCCCAGTCCACCTGTTTGCAGCCGGCGATGGTTACCGACGGTGCCGTTTCCACGGCGAGCAGCAGTTCCTCGAGCGCATCAGGCTCCGGGGCGGAATCATCGTGCAGCAGCCACAGCCATTCCTGGGCCGGACCGTCGTCCGGGGCGTGCTTGGGCAGCTCGGCCAGCCCCACCCGGACCGCGGCGCCGAACGCGGCGCGGTGGGAAGCGGCGGCCACCAGGCTGCCGGCGGGCAACTGCGCGCGCAGCAGGTCAGCGGACCCGTCGGACGATCCGGTGTCCACCCCGACGTGGGCATCGGCGGGTCTCGTCTGCCGGGCCAGGGCGGCCAGGGTTTCGGGCAGGCAGGAAGCGCCGTCGTGGGCTACCACGACGGCGGTGACGCGAACTTGCTGCTGAATTAGAGCGCTCTTTTCCGTAGCCGGCGGCGCTCGCGCTCCGACAGGCCTCCCCAAATGCCGAAACGCTCGTCATTAGCCAGCGCATACTCCAGGCACTGCGAGCGCACCGTGCATGCCCCGCACACCTTCTTCGCGTCGCGTGTGGATCCGCCCTTCTCGGGGAAGAACGCTTCCGGGTCCGTCTGGGCGCACAGGGCATCGGCCTGCCAGCCGAGTTCCCCCTCGTCCTCATAGCCGGCGCCGAAGCCCGGCAGCCCGATCCACTGCGGTTTCGGCGCCGGGTCGGCCTCGGCCGGTTCCCGGAGCAGGCGCGGAGCAGCCAGCTCCAGCACCTCGGCCCCGGGTCCATCGGCCAACGCTTCGTGCGCGGCGAGGAAGGCGGTGGCCGCGTCCTCGAGTGTCTGTTGGCTGGATTCGCGGAAGCGTTCTGCCGCCGTCGGATCTGCCGGATCCACATACCAGTCTGCCGGTACGCCGCGCGATCCGTGCGATGCCGAAGCCTGCGCTTCGAGCTCCCGCCGGTGCGCACTACGTTCTGCCTGCCCCATCAGCCCTCCCGGAGTTCCTGTACCAGCATGGTGCTAGATTCATGTGCAGCGCTGGATCTCAGTGCCGGACACAAGCATGCTGTTACACGTTTAATAACTAATTACATGGGTGTAATACGTTCAAGTCAAGCGCCGGCGGAAATCTTAGAGACCCGGCAGCGAAATCCGCGTACGCCACGCGAGGGCCCGCCCCCGTGATGTACGTCACAAACACCGCGTGCATACCCCAGCCGGCCTCCGGCTGAGCCACGAACCCGACCTTAAGGAGCACCGTGAGCACCCCCGCCACGATCAACGACCTGTTGGCCCGGCTGCGCCCGGGCTCGTCCCCCTGCCTGGTCTGGTACGGCCCGGAGGGCGAACGCATCGAGCTGTCCGGGCGCGTGCTGGACAACTGGGTGGCCAAGACGGCGAACCTGCTGGCCGAGGAACTGGACGCCGCCGAGGGTACGGGCGTGGGTCTTCTGATGGAGCCGCACTGGCGGTCGATGGTCTGGGCGCTGGCCGCGTGGCAGGCCGGTGCCACCGTCCGGCTGGGCGAGGGCGCCCGGACCGCCGATGTGGTGGTGGCGGCGGATCCGGCCCTCTTGGTGCGCGACGGCGGCGGACACCAGGTCCTGGTCGCCCTGGGCGCGCTCCAGTTGCGCTGGCCCGGGGAACTGCCCGACGGCGTCCTCGATTACGCGGCCGAGGTCCGGTCCTACGCGGACGACTACCTGGGAATCGATTCCCTGGCGGCAAACGGCTTGGCCCTGGAGTACGACGGCGGGGCACTCACCTTCGCCCGGCTTCTGGACCGGCCGACGGCCGCCGGGAACCTGCTGGTGCCGGCGCAAACCCCCTGGCCGGATGTGCTTCGCGAAGCCCTGGCAACCTGGCAGGGCGGCGGCACGGTCGTGCTGGTGCACCCGGAGGTAGGGGTGACCCAACGGTTGCTGGACAGCGAACGGGTCACCGTACAACTGTGAACCTTCGATCCGGCCCGGGCCCCGCCTAACCGCGCGCCGTGCCCGATGCCTGGGGGCCGTCGACCTCCGGCGCGGCGTCCGCGGGAGACTGGTCGGCATGCTCCTCGGGGTGGCGCTCGAAGATCTTGCGGTCCTCGGCAAACTCCGGCTCGGCGTCCAGCTCAACGTTGAACACCAGGAACCGGTAGGCGAAGAAGCGCATGACGGTAGCCAGCACCGTGCCGACGATGCCCGCGAACAGCAGCATGGTCCGGTCCGTCACCTCCAGCGGGTAGCGGGCTATCCAGACGCAGCCGGCGGAGACCACCATGCCGATGACGTTGATGACGACGAACAGCACCAGTTCGCGCAACACGTTCGCCTGGCGGCGATGTCGGAACGTCCAATAGCGGTTGGCTACCCAGGAGAACAGGGTCGCCACGGAGGCGGAAACGAACCGCGCCTTCACCACGCTGTCGTCCATGGGCCCGTTGATCAGCCACCAGTACACGCCGTTGTCCACGATGAAGGCGATCCCGCCGACCGTGCCGAACTTCGCCACTTCCCGCCAAAAAAGGGACACAATGGCGTGCAGGCGCTCGGAAATAGTTCGGTTCATGATCGAAGGTGGATCCCTTTCGCTCGGATGCCGGAGCAGAGCCGGCCGACGCACTATTGTATTGCGCCAGTCTGGGCGTTACCTAGGACGTCCCCGCCGCGCGAAGCGCAATGCGGCTCGTCCGGTGCCTGTTCGGTACCCTGACTAGGTGAGTTTTCCCGTGATCGGCGTAGTGGGCGGCGGCCAGCTTGCCCGAATGATGGCCCCCTGTGCGGTAGAGCTCGGCTTTGAACTGCGTGTTCTGGCCGAGGCCGCCGATGTTTCCGCGGTCCCCGCCGTGGCCACGGCACCGGTGGGCGACTACCGCGACCTGGAGGCGCTGCGGGGCTTCGCGGAGGGCCTGGACGTGATGACCTTCGATCACGAGCACGTCCCCACCGAACATCTGCAGGCCCTCATTGCCGAGGGCGTCAACGTGCAGCCGCATCCTGACGCGCTGATCCATGCGCAGGACAAGCTGGTCATGCGCGCCGTGGTGGACAAGCTGGGGCTGCCAAACCCGGTGTGGGCCTCCGTCTCCGGCGTCGACGAGCTGGTTGCCTTCGGCGCCAGGATTGGCTGGCCGGTGGTGTTGAAGACGCCGCGGGGAGGCTACGACGGCAAGGGAGTGCGGATCATCCGCGATGCGAACGCCGCCGCCGAGGCAGCCGACTGGTTCACCGGCGGCGCGCTGCTGGTCGAAGAAAAAGTCGAGTTCAGTCGGGAGCTCTCAGCGCTGGTAGCCAGGACTCCGTCCGGCGAAGCACGGGCCTGGCCGGTGGTGCACACCATCCAGGTGGACGGCGTCTGTGACGAAGTGATCGCGCCGGCACAGAACCTGCCGGCGGACGTCGCCGAGGCGGCCCAGCAGGCGGCGCTCCGGCTGGCCGACGAGCTGGGCGTCACCGGCGTGATGGCCGCCGAGTTGTTCGCCACCCCGGGACGCGGAGCAGGCTTCGTGATCAACGAACTGGCCATGCGTCCGCACAACACCGGCCACTGGACCCAGGACGGATCGGTCACCAGCCAGTTCGAGCAGCACCTGCGGGCCATCCTGGATTTGCCGCTGGGCGATACGTCCCTGCTCGGCGGCGCCGTCGTCATGAAGAACTACCTGGGCGGCGCCAATACGGACCTGTTCTCGGCCTACCCGCGCGCGCTGGCCGCCGAACCGTCGGTCAAGCTGCATGGCTACGGCAAGTCCGTCCGTCCCGGCCGGAAGATCGGCCACGTCAACGTGGTGGGCCGCGACGCCTCCCAGGTGGAGGAACTGCGCCGGCGCGCGGACCGCGTCGCTGCGATTGTCCGCGACGGCGTGGACCCCCAGGAAGGCAAACCATGAGCAACAAGCCGATAGTCGGCGTGGTGATGGGCTCGGATTCCGACTGGCCCGTCATGGAAGCCGCCGCCCGGGCGCTGGAGGAATTCGGCGTCCCCTACGAGGCCGACGTCGTCTCCGCGCACCGCATGCCCGAGGACATGATCGGTTATGGCCGCGACGCTCACTCCCGGGGACTGCGGATCATTATCGCCGGCGCCGGCGGCGCCGCGCACCTGCCCGGCATGCTCGCCTCCGTCACCCCGCTGCCGGTGATCGGGGTGCCGGTGCCCCTGAAGTACCTGGACGGCATGGACTCCCTGCTCTCCATCGTGCAGATGCCCGCCGGCGTGCCGGTGGCCACGGTGTCCATCGGTGGAGCCCGCAATGCCGGGCTGCTGGCCGTGCGGATGCTGGCAGCCGGCGGTGACGAATTGGCCGGGCGGCTGCAGCCGGCCCTGCTCGAGTTCGCGTCCGGCCTGCGCCGGGCCGCCTACGACAAGGGAGCCGCGCTGCGTGAACGCGCAGCAGGCTCCGGCGAGGCCTAGGACGGTGGGTCCCCAGCCGCCGAGGAAGCCGTCGGGGTCTTCGGCGCGCGGGGTGACCGATCCGGTCCGCTACCCCCAGCACGCTCCGGCGCCGGTGCGCACCAAGCGCGCCTTCGTCCTGCTGCTGCTGACCCTGCTCGTCCCGGGCAGCGCGCAGATCGTGGCCGGGGACCGCCGGCTGGGCCGGCGCGGCCTGGCCGTGACGCTGCTGGCCTGGGCGGCCATCCTGGCCGCGGCCGTCATGGCCCTGGTGAACTGGCCGCTGCTGGTGAACCTGGCCACCGACCGGTGGGGTTCGCTGGCCCTCATTGTGGTGCTGGCCGCGCTGGCCCTGTTCTGGGCGTTCCTGTTCTTGAATACCCTGCGCATCATCAGGCCGAACCTGCTCGCCCCGGGCGCCAAGCCGGCGGTGGCGGTGACGCTGGTTGCCCTGATGGTGCTCACCAGCGGCAGCCTGGGCTACGCCGCCTACCTGCTCAACGTGAGCCGCAACGCCTTCAGCTCCATCTTCGAAACCCGGCCCGCGTTCGACCCGGTGGACGGCCGCTACAATTTCCTGCTCATGGGCGGCGACGCCGGCGCGGGACGCGTCGGGCTGCGTCCGGACAGCATCCAGGTGGTCAGCGTCGACGCGAAGACCGGCCAGACCGTCATGTTCGGCATCCCGCGAAACTTCCAAAACGCCCCGTTCCCGGCGGACTCGCCAATGCGCGAGGTCTATCCGGAAGGCTTCAGCTGCGGTGACGAGTGCATCATCAACGCCCTCTACGTCGACGTGGAGCAAAACCACGCCGACCGCTACCCTGACGCCAAGAACCCGGGCGCGGAAGCCATGAAGGACGCCGTGAGCGGGATTCTGGGCATCGAGATCCAGGCCTATGCCCTCGTGGACATGGACGGCTTCGAAGCCCTGGTCGACGCGATGGGCGGCATCACGGTCAAGGCCGGCGGCTGGGTGCCTATCTCCAACAGGACCATCCCCGGCACCAATCAGCACTACCCGCCGAAGGGCTGGATCGCCCCGGGCGTCCAGGAACTCGACGGCTACCACGCCCTCTGGTACGCCCGCTCCCGCGAATTCGCCACCGACTATGACCGTGTCCAGCGCCAGCAGTGCGTGATGTCGGCCATGGTCAAGCAGCTGGACCCGGCAACGGTGCTGACCCGCTTCCAGCAGTTGGCCGAGGCCGGCGAACAGGTCGTCGAGACGGACATTCCCAGTTCCCAGCTGGGCAGCTTCGTCTCGCTGGCGCTGAAGGCCAAAGACCAGAAGGTGAAGCGCCTGACCATCGGACCGCCGGACTTCGGCACCGCCGCGGAGAATTTTGTCACCTACCCCGACTTCTCGGTGATCCACCCCCGGGTCCAGGAGATGTTCAACCAGGAAGAGCAGACCGGGCAGAAAAAGCGCAACGACGACGGCGGCGGCACCGACGGCGACGACGGCTCCGGCGGCGGAGGGACCGATGCCGGCGAGGGCGGGGCCGGGCCCGCGGACGAGGCGGCACCGGATGCGGCCGACGCCCCGGAGGCGCCGGCGGAACCCCAAATCACCGCCGAGTACCTCCAGCAGCTGGCCGAGATCGGCGATACCACCACGCTCGGTGCCCTGGTGGCCAACAACGGCAAGTGCTCGGTCCCCTGATCCGGGCCTGATGCCGCGCCCGGTCAGGCGACATCTCCCCGGTGCCGGGCGGACCGGCGGAATGCTGCAACGGCACGGGGTCTGAGAGGATCGTTGGAACAAGGACGAGGAAGAGGCTTCACATGTATCGGTTGACGAATGTAGTGCGTCCCTATGCCTGGGGCTCGACGACGGCGATAGCCGAGCTGTTCGGGCGGGAACCGTCCGGCGGACCGGAAGCCGAACTCTGGATCGGCGCGCACCCCGACTCCCCGTCACGGGTGCAGCTGGCCGGCGGCGAACGGCCGCTCGACGAGTTCATCAAGGAGAATCCCGGCGCCGCCCTGGGCGAGACGGTCCTGGGCATGTTCGGCGCCACGCTGCCGTTCCTGACCAAGGTCCTGGCCGCCGATTCCGCGTTGTCGCTCCAGGTCCACCCCACGCTCGAACAGGCCCGCTCGGGGTTCGCCGCGGAGAACGCCGCCGGCATCTCCTTCAACGACCCGCAGCGCAGCTACCGCGACGACAACCACAAGCCGGAGATGATCTTCGCGCTCAGCGACTTCCAGGCGCTGTGCGGTTTCCGCCCCCCGCGCGATGCCGCGCGGCTGCTGGCCGGGCTGAAACCACGGCTGGCGGACGCCGGGGCGGCCCTGGAGCTCCTGGACGAGGTCCTGGAGCTGCTGGATGGCGCCGACGAGGAGACGGCCCTGCGCGGCGCCTTCCTGGCGCTGCTCGACGGCGGAGAGCGCTCCACCCGGCTCGCCGCGGACACGGCCCGCCTGCTGGCGGACGCGCCGGCCGGCAGCCTGGGCACCGAATACGCAGCGGTCGCCCGCCTGGGCGAACTGTATCCGGGCGATCCCGGTGCGTTGATCTCGCTGCTGCTGAACCTGGTCGTCCTCTCCCCCGGCCAGGCACTGTGCCTGCCGGCCGGAAACATCCACGCCTACCTGCAGGGTCTCGGTGTGGAGGTCATGGCGGCCTCGGACAACGTGCTGCGCGGCGGCCTGACACCGAAGTTCGTCAACGTGCCCGAACTGGTGAAAATTACCGACTTCCGGCCGATCGCCCCGCCCATGGTGAAACCCACCATGACCGATGCCGGCCAGGAACTGTACTGCCCGCCCTTTGCCGAGTTCCAGCTCCAGCGCATCGAACTGGCCGACGGCGGCAGCCCGGTGCCGCTGGCCCAGCACGGTCCCGCGATCGTGCTGGCCGTATCCGGCAGCGTACTGCTGGACTCCCCGAAGTCCGACCTGATGCTTGGCCGCGGCGAGGCGGCGTTCATCCCCGACACGGAACAACCGGTGAACGTCCATCCGGCCGGAGACACCGGAACGGGCGCGGTGCTGTTCGCGGTGACCACCTCTGGCGGCATACATGAATTCGATCAACAACGAACGGGAGCAACACTTTGACTGCTTCGATCCTGCAGTCCGCGCCCTGGGCCGACTTTCAACGCAGCCTGGGCAAACAGGTCTTCGAACGCAGCGGTGACGGCTGGAACTTCCTGGCCATCGCGGAAAAGACGCCCCTGGGCCGGTTCCTGTACGTACCGTACGGCCCGGCCGCGGCGGACAACGCGGCCCTGATCCGCGCGCTGGCCGCACTGCAGTCCCTGGCCGCGGAACAACGCGCCCATTACGTAAGGATCGAACCGGTCGGCACGGACCTCGGCGAGCGGCCGCAGGCGGCGCTGCAGTCGCTGGGCCTGGTCAAGGCACCGGTGGACGTCCAGCCGAAACTGACCTGGATGCTGGACCTGAGTCAGCCGGAAGAGGACCTGCTGGCCGCCATGCGCAGCACCAGCCGTAACCTGTACCGCAATATCCACAAGAAGGGCGTCACGTTCGATGTCTCCACCGACCCGGAGGACATCGATATCCTGCTGGGTTTCCTGCGCGACGTCTCCGAGCGTGCGGAGTTCAAGGCCCAGTCCGATGACTACCTGCGGCACGCGGCCCGAACCCTGGTTCCGGCCGGCGCGGCCAAACTTTTCATCGCCCGGTTGGACGGGCAGCCGATCGCGGCCGCGCTGTCCTACGACACGGAGGCCACCCGGGTGTATGCGCACGCCGCGGCGGACGACGCCCACCGCAAGCTCAACGCCGGGATTCCGCTGGTAGTGACGATGATGATGGACGCCCGCGCCGCCGGCATCCGCCACTTCGATATGTGGGGCGTCAGTCCCGAGGACGAGCCCGACCACCCGTGGGCCGGTTTCTCCCGGTTCAAGCGTTCCTTCGGCGGCTACGAGGTCAGCTATCCGGGCAGCTGGGACCTGCCTGTCAACCAGCTCATGTACCGGGCCTACCTGCTCACGCGCTCGGCCCGCGAAGCCGTAACGCCCGCCGTGCACAAGGTCCGCGCCGCGGTGTTGCCGGCCGCCGGCAAGGCGCGCGCCGCCGTCGTGCCGGCCGTGCGCAAGCTGCGCGGCACGCTCCCCCGCTGACCGCCCCGCGGATCCGTCCCGGGACGAAGAGAGGAAAACCCCGCACCGGCTCGGGCCGGTGCGGGGTTTTCATTCTCCGTGCGGTTCGCTAGAGCTTCCGCTCGAAGCGGTCCCACTTGTATTCCTGGTGCTCGCCCTCGACGATGCGGATCGTGCCCGACTTGGAGCGCATCACGATCGACTGCGTCAGGACCTTGTGGTTCTTGTAGCGGACGCCGCGCAGCAGGTCGCCGTCGGTGATGCCGGTGGCCACGAAGAAGCAGTTGTCGCTGGTGACCAGGTCATCGGTGGTCAGCACCCGGTCCAGGTCGTGCCCGGCGTCGATGGCCTTCTGCTTTTCCTCGTCGCTGGTGGGCCAGAGCCTGCCCTGGATCACGCCGCCCAGGGACTTGATGGCGCAGGCGGTGATGATGCCCTCGGGGGTGCCGCCGATGCCCATCAGGACGTCGACGTCGGTGCCCTCGCGGGCGGCCGCGATGCCGCCGGCGACGTCGCCGTCCATGATGAACTTGGTGCGTGCGCCGGCGGCGCGGATCTCCTCGACATACGGCTTGTGCCGGTCGCGGTCCAGGATCATCACGTTGATCTGGTTGACCTTCTTGTTCTTGGCCTTCGCGATCAGGTGCAGGTTCTGCTTGATGGGCAGCCGCAGGTCCACCAGGTCCGCTGCTTCGGGCCCGGTGACCAGCTTTTCCATGTAGAACACGGCCGAGGGGTCGAACATGGTGCCGCGCTCGGAGACGGCCAGCACGGAGAGCGCGTTGTTGATGCCCAGCGCCGTCAGCCGGGTGCCGTCGATCGGGTCCACGGCGACGTCGCACTCGGCGCCGGTGCCGTCGCCGACCTTTTCGCCGTTGAACAGCATCGGGGCCTCGTCCTTTTCGCCCTCGCCGATGACGACCACCCCGTTGAAGCTGACGGTGGACAGGAACGCGCGCATGGCGTCCACGGCGGCGCCGTCGGCGGCGTTCTTGTCCCCGTAGCCGACCCAGTGGCCACCGGCAATCGCCGCGGCTTCGGTGACGCGCACCAGTTCCAGCGCCAGGTTTCGGTCCGGCTCGTTGTCGCCGACGCGCATGGACGGCGGAAAGTTGGAAAAGGGGTCAGCCTGGGCTTCGTGGGACACTTCGACCTCATCTTCGAGTAGCTCTTCAGACAGCACCGGCTGCGGTGCCGTGATGGATGCATCTGCGGTGCGGACATCTTCCATTGCTTTCGATCATAGTCGTCGCCGCCACGGGGGCCAGCGCGCGGGCCGCCCGGGCCGCCCTCTGGTGCCGCGGGCGTGTGCGCACAGGGGCGGGCATCTGAGATCATGGAACGGTGAGTGAAGCGCGTCCAGAAGAATCGACCGAGTTGCCCGTCAAGCCAGTGCTGACGGCCAAGCAGGCCAACCGCGCGAAGGCCCCGGTGGTCGGCATGCTGATGGCCGTGGGACTCTCCCTCGCCGTGCTGCTGCCGGTGATGTTCCTGAACCCGGGCAGCAAGCCCGACGTCTACGAACGTAATATTGACGTCCCGGGGGTCGCCCTGCAGGCCGAATCCACGGCCGGTTACCTGCCGCTCGCCGTCGACCTCCCGGCGGGCTGGACGTCCAACTACGCCCGGTGGAATACCGGGGGAACCGCGCAGGTGGCGGCGTGGGAAGTCGGCTACATCACGCCGGGCGAGGAGTACATCGGACTGATCCAGACCGACAAAGCCAACCCCACCTGGGTCGGCCAGACAACCGACAACGCGCCGGTCACCGGCGACCGCGAAGCGGGTGCCACCTGGGAACTGCGCGACGCCGGCGCGGGCGAGCGCAGCCTCGTGCTGGAGCACGGCGGATTCACCGTCATCCTGACCGGCACCGCGGAGCTGGACGAATTCGATGTCCTGGCCACCGCGATCGTGGAAGACCTGGACAGCAAGTAATCCCTCCCCGACACGGAAACCGGTGCGCGGGCCGGGACGCACGAAGCAGTAAGGTTGCTTCGTGCCCACCTCATTGACCCCCGCCCAGGCCTGGCAAAAACTCATCGACGGCAACGCCCGCTTCGTGGCAGGCACGTCAGTCCACCCGAACCAGGACGCCGCCCGGCGCAGTTCGCTGGTCAACGAGCAGCATCCGTTCGCCATCATCTTCGGCTGTTCCGACTCCCGGCTGGCCGCCGAAATCATTTTCGACCTGGGACTCGGCGATGCGTTCGTGGTCCGCACCGCCGGCCACGTCCTCGGTGACGCGGTGATCGGATCGCTCGAGTACGGCGTGGATGTGCTCAACGTTCCGTTGATTGTCATCCTGGGCCACGACAGCTGCGGCGCCGTGACCGCGGCAAAAAACACGATCGACACCGGTGAAATGCCGCGCGGCGGCCTGCGGGACCTCGTGGAGCGGATCACGCCGTCGGTGCTCGCCGCCCGGCGTGCCGGCCTCGAAGACCTCAACGACATGGTGATCGAAAACGTGCGGCAGTCTTCCGAACGCCTGCTGGACAGTTCGCGGGCCATTTCGGAGGCGGTCGAGGCCGGCCGCACGGCCGTCGTCGGCGTGGCCTACCGGCTGGCGGACGGCCGCGCCGAGCTCGTCGCAGGGCACGGAGCCCTTTAGCGACGCACTGGCGGGACGCCCCGCCCGGTGGCCCCAGGCTCGGTCGGCGCCGCGTCATCCAAGCCGCCGCCGTGCCGCAACACAATTCGGAACCGGTGCGCCGCAGGCATAAGCTTGGAGCCATGACTTCTGCTGATTCTGCTGAATACCGCATCGAACACGACACCATGGGCGAGGTCCGCGTTCCGGTCAACGCCCTCTACCGTGCGCAGACCCAGCGCGCCGTCGAGAACTTCCCGATCTCCGGCAAAACGCTGGAGCGCGCCCACATCGAGGCCCTGGCCCGGATCAAGAAGGCTGCCGCCACCGCCAACGCCGAACTGGGCGTCCTGGACGGCGAGCTGGCCAAGGCCATCGCCGCGGCGGCGGACGAAGTAGCCACGGGCAAGTACGACGGCGACTTCCCGATCGACGTTTTCCAGACCGGTTCCGGCACCTCGTCGAACATGAACACGAACGAGGTCCTGGCCGAGCTGGCCACCCGCGCGCTGCGGGACGCCGGCAGCGACAAGACGGTCCACCCGAACGACCACGTCAACGCCTCGCAGTCCTCCAACGACGTCTTCCCGACCTCGGTGCACGTGGCCGCCACCTCCGCCCTGATCAACGAGCTGATCCCCGCGCTGGACTACCTGGCCGCTTCCTTGGAGCGCAAGGCCGAAGAGTTCAAGGACGTGGTGAAGTCCGGCCGCACCCACCTGATGGACGCGACGCCGGTCACCCTCGGGCAGGAATTCGGCGGCTACGCCGCCCAGGTGCGCTACGGCATCGAACGCATCGAGGCATCCCTGCCGCGCGTGGCCGAGGTTCCGCTGGGCGGCACCGCCGTCGGCACCGGCATCAACACCCCGGCCGGCTTCCCGCAGCGCGTGATCGAACTGCTGGCCGCCGACACCGGCCTGCCGCTGACGGAGGCGCGCAACCACTTCGAGGCGCAGGCCAACCGCGACGGCCTGATCGAGGCCTCCGGGCAGCTGCGCAACATCGCCTACGCGTTCATGAAGATCAACAACGACCTGCGCTGGATGGGTTCGGGCCCGAACACCGGCCTGGGCGAGATCGCCATCCCCGACCTGCAGCCGGGTTCTTCGATCATGCCCGGCAAGGTCAACCCGGTGATCTGCGAGGCGGCGATCATGGTCGCCGCCCAGGTCGTGGGCAACGACACCACCATCGCCTTGTCCTCCACCAACGGCGCCTTTGAGCTGAACGTGGGCATCCCGGTGATGGCCGCCAACCTGCTCGAGTCCATCCGCCTGCTGGCGAACACCTCGCGCGTCATGGCGGACAAGATGATCGACGGGCTGACCGCCAACGTGGAGCGCGCCCGCTTCCTGGCCGAGGCCTCCCCCTCGATCGTGACCCCGCTGAACAAATACATCGGCTACGAAAACGCCGCCAAGATCGCCAAGCACTCGGTCCAGGAAGGCCTGACCGTGCGCGAATCGGTCATCGCGCTCGGCTTTTTGGAGCGCGGCGAACTGACCGAAGAGCAGCTGGATTCTGCGCTGGACGTGCTCTCGATGACCGTCCCGCCGCAGGCCAAATAGCAGGCCGGTCCATCGCGGATCCTGAAGGGCGCTCTTGCTTCGGCAGGGGCGCCCTTCAGCGTGCACGGTGCCGCCGGCCGCCGCTCACCTGGGCCGGATCGGCATTAGGAAGGGGCCCTGCTGCCTTTTTTGGCCCCGACCGGCTGAAACGATTGCCTTGGAGCTTGAACCGTCGGCCTCCGGGACTAGGATGAGGCGCACACGTCCCCGTGGACGGCGGGTTAACGGCCCATTCCGGGCCGCCTGCCGGCCCGTCGGGGACCCGGTGGAAGAGTGTCCAGGAGGTCTCCGTGATTGGCGATTCGCAGCCCCCGTCCCTGGCGACGGCCGACTATTCCCTGCCGGGGCAGCCGAAGACCACCGGACGCTTTGTCGTCGTCTTTTACGGCCCGGCCGAGGAGTGTGCCGGTATCCTGGCCGACGCCGCCGGCCTGTCGAATGTCGCGGACAGCCGCGATTTCGGCACCCGCGGAGTGGACCCGGACGCGGCCTCCGGCGCCGACGCGACGGTCTTCGCAAACCTGGGCATCGCCGTCGTCGCCGCCGGACCGGACCAGATCAGTTCGCTCCAAGTCAGTTCCGCTGCCCGGCACCGTGTCCTCTCGGTCTCGCCGGAACTTATCCACGACGTGCTCGGTCCGGCCGAGGACTACGCCGCCGGCTACCGCGACGGCGTGACCGACCTGTCCGGCCGGCTCGCCGCGCGGCGGCACGAGCGCTACGAAGCGGGCCCCGCGCCGGCGGGCTTCGCCGACAACAACAATTTCACCTGGGGTCAGCAGGCCACCAGGGCCGTCTCGTCGCCTTATTCCGGCCAAGGCGTGCGCGTCGCCGTGCTGGACACCGGATTCGATGAGGCGCATCCGGATTTCGCCGGACGCAGCATCACCAGCGCCTCCTTCATCCCCGGCGAGCCGCAGCAGGACGGACACGGCCACGGCACGCACTGCATCGGGACCGCGTGCGGCCCCAAGGCCCCCGGCACCGGCCCGCGCTACGGCGTGGCCTACGAAGCGGAGATCTTCGCCGGCAAGGTGCTCAGCAACGCCGGTTCCGGGACCGACGCCGGCATCCTCGCCGGGATCGACTGGGCCGTGGGCAACGGCTGTGCCGTCATCTCCATGTCCTTGGGAGCCGACGTCGCACAAATCCACCCGCCCTACACGGCCGCAGGGAGCCGGGCGCTGGAGCAGGGTTCCCTGATCATCGCCGCCGCGGGAAACAACGCCGACCGCCGGAAGGGCGAGCTCGGGTTCGTCGGCGCCCCGGCGAACAGCCCGTACATCATGGGGGTAGCCGCGCTGGACAAGGCCCTGGAGGTCGCGTTCTTTTCCGCCCGCAGCCTTCCCCTGCGCGGCGGGCAGGTGGACTGCGCCGGCCCCGGGTTCCAGGTGTATTCGTCCTGGCCCATGCCGAAGCGGTACAACACCATCAGCGGCACCAGCATGGCGACGCCCCATGCCGCCGGCGTGGCGGCCCTGTGGTCAGAGGCTACCGGCCGGCGCGGCCTGGAACTATGGGCCACCCTGGTGCAGGAAGCGGAGCGGTTACCCGTGCCCTCCGTCGACGTCGGGGCGGGGCTGGTATTTGCCCCGCAGTGACCTGCTTCCCCCGGAAGGGGGCGCCGGACCTATCATGGGGGTATGCAGATCACCGTGACGGTGCGCCACGACTACCTCTCCGATACCGGGCGGATTGCCGAGCAGTTGGCAGCCGGCGGCATGCGGGTGGAAAACGTGTTGTCCACCTTGGGCATGATTACCGGTTCATTGCCGGAGGGACAGCGTGCCGCTGTTGCCGGAATCGAGGGCGTCGAGTCCGTGGACGAGGACCGGCAGTTCGTCCTGCCCCCTCCCGACTCCGATATCCAATAGGGTCAGCGGACAAATTCCGGGACGCCCCCGGCCCGCAAGGCCGCCTTCAGCCGGTCGCGATGGTAGTCGGTCAGCTCCGGCAGCTCGTCCAGCCCGAACCAGCCGACCTCGGACGACTCGTCGTCGTTGACCCGCGCTTCGCCGCCCACCTGCCGGCACCGGAAGGTCAGCGTCAGGAACTGGGCCCGGTCCCCGTTGATGAACTCCATCGGACCGCCCGCGTGGACCTCGGCCAGGTGCTCGACCTCGGCAACGACGCCCGTTTCCTCCCAGACCTCGCGCACCACGCCCGCGGCGGGCTGCTCCCCCGGGTCCAGGATGCCGGTGATCAGCGTCCACCGCCCGTTGTCGGCGCGCCGGCCCAGCAAGACGCGGTTGCGCCCATCCAGCACAACGGCGGTGACACCGGGCAACCAGAGCAGGTCGTGGCCGATTTTGTTGCGCAACCGGAGGATGAAGTCGGGAGTAGGCATGGCCCTAGGCTACGTCGGCAGCAGCAGCGCCGCCCACGTGCCGGCGATCATGAACGGCCCGAACGGGATGTCGCTGTGCAGCGATCCGCGCCGCAGCACTACCAGCAACACCCCGTACGCGCCGCCCAGCAGGAAGGCCGCAAACGTCCCCAGCAGCAGGTGTTCAAACCCCAGGTAGCCCAGGTACATCCCCAGCACCCCGGCCAGTTTGACGTCGCCGAATCCCATGCCGGCTGGATAAATGAGCCGGACGGCGAAATAGAAGACCCAGAGCAGTGCGCCGCCGGCCGGCACCCGCCAGAACATGCCGGCTTCGTATCCTCCGAGGGAGGCCGCAAGCAGCAGCACCCCGGATACCGCGTAGGCCGGGAAAATGATGCGGTTCGGCAGCCGGTGCGTCCTCAGGTCGATCCAGCTCAGCCGGGCTCCGATCACCAGCAGATAGCCGCCGGCGGCCAACAGCATCCAAAACGCGAATGCACGGCCGGGCCACAGCAGCGCCAGTTGCTCGACCATGGACCCAACCTACTGCACCCGCCTGATCCCCGGGAGCCGGCGGCTACACTGTGGATATGAACGGCGGGAGCGTGCTCAAGGCCGGCGACGCCGCCGGCAACGCGGAGATCTTCAGGTGCCTCTGCCGCTCTTCTCCGTGGAAGTGGGAATCGCTGCGGTTTGAGCTCCGGGCCGTCCACCCGGATGCGCCGGAGCCGGACGCTTCCGGTGGCATGCTGCGTGCCTGGACCCGGCGCCCCGGAGCGCTTCGGGTCGAGTCAGCCGACGGCAGGCTGCTGTACAGCACCACCGGCATTAACGATTCCCGGGACGGTTTCTACGTCAGCGCGACACGCAAGTCGTGGCTGTTGCCTCCGCATCTGGTGACGCCGGTATTCAACGACCTCCATCTGGTGCGCCGCCGGCCCGAGGCCGCCTACGGTGAGCCGGTCTTCGGCAACGGGCGCTGGTCCGCGATGCTGGATCCGGTTGAGCTGGCCGGCAACGCGCCGGTGGCCTATGAGGCGCCCTTCGCCAACCCCGTGGAGATCCATGATCTGCGCGAGGTCGAGCACCAGGGCCGGAGGGCGTTAGAGGCGGTCGTCTCGCCCAACCAGACGTACGTTCCGTACGACGCCGGCCATCCGCTGCTTCCCGAGGGCCGCACCGAGGTGCGGGTCGACTGGCGGACCGGCGTCTGTGTTTCCGCGGTGGCCATGGACGGGCCCCAACAGGGCGGCGGTCATTCGTTGACCATCCTCGGGGTGGACGAATACATGCTCGACGACCTGTTCCTCGAGGTCAGCATGAACCTCACCGACGTGCGGGAGCACATTCCCTGGCCCGTGCGCCCCAATCCCGCCTGAGGGCGCGGCGGAGCGCACCGGCCAGCACCGGCGTCAGCACACGCCGGCCGCCCGGGTGCAACACGCCCGGTGGCACTCCGGTCGTCCGGACGGTGCAGGACGCGCGGCCGGGCCCTGGCGTTGAGGGGTGGGGCCAGGGCCCGGCGGCGTGCGCCCGGCCGGCCGGCCGTGCTGCGCCGAAGCCACCGGGGTCACGAGTTCAGAGTCCCCGTTCATCCTTGGAAAAAGCCGGTGCCGTCCCAGTCCCCCTCACATTAGGGGTATCGGCACCCCTCAGGCGCGGCTGTCCCGACGTCAGGGAGTCAGCGCACGATGGTAGTGCACTCATTGGGGGGTGCGTGCTGCGAGGGGGAATCGTGGAGCAATTGAGTGGATGGGCCATGCCCATGACCGTGCAAATGATCGGGAACTTACGGATACGTCGCGGCGAAACCGTGTTGACCGCCGACAAACTGGGCGGCCCGAAGCCGCGTCAAGTGCTGGAGATCTTGCTGTTGCACGTTGGTTCACCGATGTCGAAGGACCGGCTGGTGCACCTGTTGTGGAGCGGCCGCGCCCCGGGTGAAGCGCTGGCCACGTTGGAGAGCTACGTCAGCATCCTGCGGCGCAACCTGCAGCCTGGCTGCGCAAAGACGGGACCGCTGCGCACAGCCAACGGCGGCTACATGATTGACCGGGACATGGTCGACGTCGACCTGCACCGCTTCCAGGCCCTGGTGCGGGCCGCCGAGTTTGCCGAACCGCCGAGGGCCTACCCCTTGTTGGTCGAGGCGTTGTCGCTCGCGTCGGAGCCGCTGCTGGGTGACGAGCTGACTCCCGATTGGGCGGAAGAGGCCCGTTCGGGCCATGCGGAAACGGTGCAGCACGCCCAACAGTTGGCTGCGGAGGCAGCGCTGGCCTTGCATCGGCCCGACGAAGCCGTGCTCTGGGCCCAGCGGTGCGTTGCTGCTTCTCCGCTGAATGAAGCGGCGTGGACAGTCCTGATCCGAGGCCTGGAACTTTGCGGACGGCATGCCGACGGGTTGCAGGCCTACGAACGGTGCCGTCGGTTGTTCGGCCGCGACCTCGGTTGTGCCCCCGGCCCGGCCCTTCAGGAGGTTCACGTGCGGCTGCTGGAGGCCACCGCTGACGCCCAGTCCGGCCTTTCAGAAGTTCTGGCGGCGCTGCTGCTGCTCAACGAACGGCTGACCCCGTCCGCAGCAAGGCACCGGAAGGAACATTTCACAGTCGACGCCACGGCCGGACCCCAGTACATGGCGGCGGGAGACATTGTCAGCTCGTTCCTGCGCAAGGCGCTCGCAGCCAGCTGAGGGCGGGAAACCCGCCGGACCCGGTATGTACTTCCCGGCGCGCGCCGTGCATACTCGTGGTGGGGTCAAGTCCTTCGTGTCTTGAGTTGGGGAACTGGAGTGAGCTCTTTGGGGGAGCAAAAACTAACAATCGCCGTCGTGGATGATCACACGACCTTCGCGGAGTTGCTGTCTGATGCGCTGGACCGGGAAGCGGATCTGGTCAATGTGGGCAGCGCCGCCGGCGTGAGCGAGGCGGTTGCGTTGTGCCGCCGGGCCCGGCCCGACGTGGTCATCATGGACTACCACCTGCCCGACGGCGACGGGGTCAGCGCGGCCGAGCAGATCCTGCAGGCTGCCCCGGAGACACGGATCATCTTGTTGACCGGTAACCCGTCGCTGAATGTACTGGCGCGCGCCGCCGCCTCGGGTCTTTGCGGTTTCCTGCCCAAAGACGGTTCCCTGTCGACGCTGCTCGAGACGGTCCGGAACGCCAGGAGCGGCAGCATGTCGGTCTACCCGTCCGCGCTCACTCGATACGTCACCGCTCCACCGGCTACGGCAGCGGACAGGCCTGCCCTGACCAAACGCGAGCACCAGGTACTGGCCCTCATGGCGGCAGGCAACGATGTCCGCACGAATTCCCGGAGGTTGGGCATATCCCCGCACACGTGCCGGGGATACGTGAAGTCGATCCTGGCCAAGCTCGGCGCACATTCACAGCTGGAAGCCGTCGCCACCGCCCAGCGGCTGGAACTGCTGGACGGCGGGCATGGTCGTTGACTTGGCCGCGCAGGTCCGGCGCAGCATCCTCGCTGAAAAACCCTCTGGATCCCGCCGCCGGAAGCCCTCTGAAATGCAGGCGGCCCTGCGCCGCTTCGCACTGTCGGGGCTTGCGGCACTGATCATCGTCACGGTGCCGGTGATCATGGTCGCCCGCTCGCTGGCTGCCGACCATGCCCTCCTCCACGCTGCGGAACGCACGGCACAAATCGTCGACCACCAATTCGCCCAGGACGTCACGGAGGCGGCGCTGGCCGGGGTTCCGGAGGCCCTGGCCGAATTGGACAGCGAAGTGGACCCGATGATCGACGACGGCCACATTTTGCGGGTCACGGTCCGGGATCTCGACGGCTCGATTGTCTATTCCGACGTCGATGAGCTGATCGGCCGGCAGATCGACCTGCCGGCCCGGCTCCTGGCCCAAGTGCAGGGGGATGCACCCGTCAGCGTCGTCGAAGATCCTCCCGACGGCAACATCTTCGGGCTGGGCCGCGCCGAGCTGGTCAACGTGTATATGCGGGCACAGGCCGGGGATGGAAAGGACTACATCTTCGAACTGACTCACCCGGCGAACGAAATCAACCGCATGCAGGACGAGATGCTGGGCATCCTGCCTGTCATCCTCGTCGCGTTGGCCGTGCTGCAGTTGCTCCAGCTCGGACCGGCACTTCGAATGGCGCGCCGCATGCGGAGGGCCAGTGAAATCCGGCGTGGACTGCTGCAGAAATCGATGGCGGCCTCCGAGGAGGAACGCCGGCGTTTGGCCCGGACCCTCCACGACGGCGTCATCCAGGAGCTGGCGGGGCTGGCCTACAGCCTGGAATCGCGCGAACAGCAGCAGACCGCTTCGGACAGCGACTTTCATGCGCTGGCACGGAACATGGTGAAGGGCAGCATCGACGACTTGCGCCGGCTCACGCTGACGCTGTACCCGCCGGACCTGTCGGCTGAGGGCCTGCCGGCTGCGCTGGACGGATTAAGTATGCCGGTCCGCCAACGGGGAGCCGACTGGCAACTGGAGATCGATTTCCCCGAGCCCGCCGCTTTCGCCCGCCCCGATTTGCTCTACCGGGCGGCACGTGAAGCCGTGACGAATGCTTCCAAGCATGCGTCCGCCCGGCTGGTCAAGGTTTCGCTGAGGCAGTCCAGCAATGAAGTGGTGCTGGAGGTCGTCGACGACGGCGTCGGCTTTACTCCTGACGCCGCCCGACGGGCCGAACACATCGGCCTGCGGATCATGCGCGACACCGTCCGCGAAGCCGAGGGTACGCTGCACGTTGAATCTGCCCCCGGGGCCGGCACCCGGATCGTCATGGCCTTTCCTTCCGGGCAGTAGTTTCCGGGCGCCTGCCAGGGCGCAGCCAGCGGCAACCCCCCGGCGCGGTGAGGCGACGACGGCCGGCTGCCTTCGGCGGGAAGCGGGCCGCGCCGCGGCCGCCCGCTTCCCGCCGATGGACGGGAACGCCGGCTAGATCTCGGCGCCCTCCAACAACTCCGTGACCAGGGCCGCGATGGGCGAACGCTCCGACCGTGTCAGCGTCACGTGGCCGAAGAGCGGGTGCCCCTTGAGCGTTTCGACGACGGCGGCGATGCCGTCGTGCCGCCCGACCCGCAGGTTGTCACGCTGCGCCACGTCGTGCGTGAGGACGATCTTGGAGTTCTGGCCGATCCGGCTCATCACCGTCAGCAGCACGTTCTTCTCCAGCGATTGCGCCTCATCCACCACCACGAACGAGTCGTGCAGCGAGCGGCCGCGGATGTGGGTCAGCGGCAGCACCTCCAGCATGCCGCGGTCCATGACTTCCTCGACCACTTCGGTCGAAACCAGGGCGCCAAGCGTGTCGAACACCGCCTGGGCCCACGGATTCATTTTTTCCGATTCGGAGCCGGGCAGGTACCCGAGTTCCTGGCCGCCGACGGCGTACAGCGGCCGGAACACCACCACCTTCCGGTGCTCGCGACGCTCCAGGACCGCTTCCAGCCCGGCGCACAGTGCCAGGGCGGACTTGCCGGTACCGGCCCGTCCGCCGAGGGAGACTATCCCCACCTCGGGGTCCATCAGCAGGTCGATGGCCAGCCGCTGTTCCGCGGAGCGTCCGTGCAAGCCGAACACGTCGCGGTCGCCCTTGACCAGGCGGACCTGTTTGTCGGCTCCCACCCGGCCCAGGGCGGATCCGCGAGTGGAGAGCAGCACCAGTCCCGTGTTGGCGGGCAGCTCCGCGGCCTCCGGGATGAACACCGGCTCGTGACCATACAGCGCGGTCACGTCGTCGTCGGCCACATCCAGCTCGGCCACCCCGGTCCAGCCGGAGTCCTTGACCAGTTCGTTGCGGTACTCGTCCGCGCGAAGCCCCAGCGCAGACGCTTTCACCCGCAGGGGCAGGTCCTTGGAGACCACGGTGACGTTGCGGCCCTCGACGGCGAGGTTCTTGGCCACGGCCAGAATCCTGCTGTCGTTGTCGCCGCCGCGGAATCCAGCCGGCAGCACGTCGGACGAAACATGGTTGAGCTCCACCCGCAGCGTGCCGCCCTCCTGCCCCAGCGGTATGGGCTGGTCCAGGCCGCCGTGCTGCACGCGCAGGTCATCCAGCAGACGCAGCGCCTGGCGGGCAAAATAGCCCAGCTCTGGGTCGTGCCGCTTGCCTTCCAACTCCGTGATCACCACCACCGGCAGGATCACCTCGTGCTCGGCGAAGCGCAGCAGTGCCCGCGGATCGGACAGCAGCACGGAGGTGTCCAGGACAAACGACGCCCGCGCTGTTTCCCGTTCCCCGGCGGAAACAGAACGACCGGACGAGGTGGCAGCGGCTGGCTGCTTCCCGGGTCCGGTCGTGGCGGCTGGATGCGGATTCTTGCTGGCGGTCATGCTTGCTCCCGTCCGGAGCGCGACGGCTCCGACTGTGTGAAGCGGGGCGTGGACGGTCGGGCCACCAGGCCGGAACCGGCCTCCCCCGATGCGGCTTTCGCTGTGCGCATCAAACTGGTGGCCTCCCGATCAATCTGCGGTTTTGCCGACTGATAGTCCTAAATTACGCGGATGTAATTCACCAAGACAAGGGTCCGGAAGAAATCGTTTCAATGAATTCTGCGTAACGGGGACGGATGCCGGCCCGCCGCCCGCTCCGCCGGCCGCGTCAGGCGCCGAAACGGCGCTGCCGGCTGGCGTAGTCGCGGAGCGCCCGCAGGAAGTCCAAGCGCCGGAAATCCGGCCACAGGGCCTCACAGAAGTAGTATTCGCTGTAGGCGCTTTGCCACATCAGGAAGCCGGAGAGCCGCTGTTCGCCCGAGGTCCTGATGACCAGGTCCGGGTCCGGCTGGCCGCTGGTGTAGAGATAGCCGGAGATGTCCTCGACCGCCAACGCATCCGCAACGTCGGCAAGGCTCTTGCCTTCCGCGTCGGCATGGCGCAGCAGGCCCTTGACGGCGTCAACGATTTCCCGCCGGCCGCCGTAGCCCACGGCCACGTTCACGTGGACGCCGTTTACACCGGCGGTCTGCTCCCCCAGGTCGCTGAGTTTGGCCGCGAGGTCCGCCGGGAGTGTCTCCAGCGCGCCGACGGGATGGACGCGCACGTTCTTGCCCTCGCCCAACCGGTCCAGGGTGTTGCCAATGACACCCAGCAGTTCGCGCAATTCGTCTTCGGAACGGCCCATGTTGTCCGTGGAGAGCATGTAGAGGGTGACCACTTTGATGCCCAGGTCGCCGCACCAGCCCAGGAACTCCAGGATCTTGTCGGCTCCGGCCTGGTGCCCCTCCCGGGTGGGCGCCCCGGCCAGCCTGGCCCAGCGCCGATTGCCGTCGACGACCACGCCGATGTGGCCCGGGATCCGGTCGGGCGCCAGCGAACGTTGCAGGCGCCGCTCATACAGGCGGTACAGGACGCCGGGAAGAGACACCGCACCCCGCCTTCCTGATCGCCCGTTCACGACTTAGAATTCTATCCCCCCGCCCGGCCGGTTCCGCGCCACCCGTTGTTACCGACCGGTAACAAGGAGTGGCGGCCGCCGCTAGAATAACCGCATGAGTGAACATGGCGCCGCCACCGGGCCCTCCGGTTACCGGGGCGGCTACGAGGATTCCGCCGCCCGGCGGGAGGCGACGGACGGCCCCATCGAACGGGCCGTGGAGCAGGTAGCCGACGCGCTCAACATCAAGCCGAAGTTCCGTGGCTGGCTGCACGCGGGGGCCACGCCGCTGGCCCTGGCGACCGGGATTGTCCTCGTGGCGCTGGCACCCACGGCAGCGGCCAAATGGGCCTGCGCGGTCTACGCGGTCACGGGCCTGCTGCTCTTCGGCGTCAGCGCCGTCTACCACCGCGGCAACTGGAGCCCCCGCGTCAAGCTGGTGCTCAAGCGCCTGGACCACACCAACATCATGCTGGTCATCGCCGGAACGTACACGCCGCTGGCCTGGTCACTGTTGGAACCGGCGAAGGCCACCTTGCTGCTGTGGCTGATCTGGGCCGGCGCCATCGCGGGCGTCGGGTTCCGGGTGTTGTGGCCCCACGCGCCGCGCTGGCTCTATGTCCCGGTTTATTGCGCACTCGGGCTGGCCGCGCTGTTCTACCTGCCCGACTTCTTCGCGGCCAGCGTCCCCGCGGCGGTCCTGATCTGCGCGGGAGGGGTCCTCTACATCGGCGGTGCGGTGGTGTACGGGATCAAGCGGCCGAATTTCTCTCCCACCTGGTTCGGCTTCCACGAGCTGTTCCATGCCTGCACCGTGGTGGCTTTCGTCTGCCATTACCTCGCCATCATGATCGCGGTGCTCGGCAACTCCGGTTGACGGTCACCACGGGCGTCCGGAATAGTGCCGGACTCAGCCTGCTCCCGCGCCCAGCTCGGCCAGCAGGCCGTCGACGGTTGCCACCGGCCGCCGGCACACCATCCCGCGGCACACGTAAGCCAGCGCACCTTGCTCCGGGACGGGCTTATCGGCCAGCAGCGGCGGCGTCCCCTCCGGCCGCCGCGCCTCTCCGGACCGCGCGACAACCAAACCCGGGCTGCCGGTTGCCCGCGCCGCGGCTATGAGCTCGGCGGCCGCGTCGGGTCCCCCCGTGACCGCCAGCTCTACCGGCCCCGCCGCCAGAGCCTGCGCAGCGGCGAGGCCCCACCCGGCGGCACGCGGTGCACGCACGGCAATCCGCTCCAGATACCCCAGCAGCCGGCCCGCCAGCTCCCGGTGCCGGGCGGAGCCGCTGTAGGCGGCATAGGTGGCCAACGCGCCGGCCAACAGGCCGGTGCCGCTGGGAGTGGCGCTCTCCAGCGGATCCGCGGGCGGAACGGATCCGGCGGCGGCAGCCACCTGGGCGGCGGGGGCCGCCTGGTCGCTCAGCTGTCCCGCCTCCAGGAACACCTCCTCCGCGCGCAACACCAGCGCTTCCGCGGCGGCATACCAGCGGGGCTCCCCGGTGGCCGCATACAGCGAGAACAGCCCCTCCGCACAGCCGGCGTAGTCCTCCAGCAAACCTTCGAAGTGCTGGGCAGTACCGTTGTGCGACACCCGGGCAAGCCGGCCGGAGCCGTCCAGGTGCACGGCCAGCAGGTAGTCCGCGGCGGCCACCGCGGCGGCGATCAGGTCGGGCCGCCCCAGCAGCTCGCCGGCTTCGGCCAGCCCGGCCACGGCCAGGCCGTTCCAGCCGGCGACAACTTTTTCATCCCGCTCCGGCTGCGGCCGTTCCCGCCGGGCGGCCAGCAGCACCGGACGCAGCCCTTCCCAGCGCTGCCGCTCGTCCGGTTCCAGCAGCCGTCCCGGGTGCAAGGTCGAGCCGGTGGCGGTGACGTTGCCCGGCTCGCGCACGCCCATCACGGAGGCGACCCAACCGCCGTCGTCGGCGCCGAGCAGCTCCCGCAGCTCTGCCGGGGACCACAGGTACGTTGCGCCTTCGTGGTGGACACCGTCGACGACGGTGTCGGCGTCGAGCGAGGACGCAAACCCGCCGTGCGCTAACCGCAGCCGGTCCACCATCCAGTCCGCCGTGCCGGCCGTGACCGCGCGCCCCAGGTCCCTCTCGGCCTCGACCGAAGACTGGAAGGCCCACTGCGCATACACGCGCAGCAGCTGGACATTGTCATAGAGCATTTTTTCGAAGTGCGGCACGGACCACTGACGGTCCACCGCATAGCGGGCAAAGCCGCCCTCCACCTGGTCGTACAACGCGGACCCGGCCATGGCCTGCAGCGTCCGGGACGATAGTGCGGCGGCCTGGCCCGCCGTGTCGGACCGCGAGGCTCCGGCATGCCGGAGCAAGAAGTGCAGCACGGCCGACGGCGGAAATTTGGGTGCCGCGCCAAACCCGCCGAAGACGGTGTCCTCCTGCCGCGCCAGGACCTCGACGGCCTGCTCGAGGATCGGGCGGCCCGCACCCCAGCCGCCGGCGGACACCTGTACGGGTCCCGGCCCCGGCCCCGGATCGCCGGACCGATCGGCGGCGGCGTCGTCGGGCCCCTGAGTGAGGTCCCCGACGAGCTCACGGTTGGCTTCGCCCGCCTGCGCGAGGGCCTCGGCCAGCGAGGCGGCAGTGGTTTCAACGGCGTCCCGGCGCTGCTCCCAGGCTTCATGGACCGCCTGGAGCACCTGGCGGAAGGATGGCTGGCCCGGCAGCGGCCGCGGCGGGAAGTAGGTGCCGGCATAGAAGGCCCGGCCGTCGGGCAGGGTAAACACGCTCATCGGCCAGCCGCCCTGGCCGGTCATCAACTGCGTGGCCGCCATGTAGACGTTGTCCACGTCCGGGCGTTCCTCCCGGTCCACTTTCACCGAAATGAAATGCTCGTTCAGGTACCGGGCCGTGGCTTCGTCCTCGAAGGACTCACCGGCCATCACATGGCACCAGTGGCACGCCGCATAGCCGACCGAAATGAAAACAGGCACGTCGCGCAGACGTGCCTGTTCAAAGGCCTGGTCACCGAACGGCCACCAGTCCACCGGGTTCCCGGCATGCTGCCGCAAGTAGGCCGAAGCCTCCGAGCGCAGTCTGCCGGCCATGGTTACTCCCGGCGGTCCGGGCGGCCCGAGCGGCCGCTGCGTTCGTTCGGGCTCCCCGTTTCGGTGCCGCCGCCGTCCGCGTACCCGCGCGCGCCCCCGCCGGCAGGGCCTGCCTGCCCGGACGCTTCAGGGCCGGCCGCGGGCGAATCCTGGCCGCCGCTCTCCTCCACCTGGGCGCGGTAGCGCACCCGCCGGATGCGCCGGCTCATGTCCCAGATCAGGAAAACCACCACGGCCGCGAGGCCAAAGGTGAAGAAGAAGCCCCAGGGCCCGGGCGAAACCTGGTCAGCGTCCAGGCCGGGCCGGAGATTGGGTTCGCCGGCACCGGCGGCGACGGCGGCAAGGATCTGGATCAGGGGCAAGTTTCAATCTCTTTCTCGCTGCGTCCCGGAAATTCGCTCCGGTGCTGGTTGGCTGCAAGGTCTATCTTATGCCCGCGAAAAAATCCGTTTCCGGCACGCTGGTCACCACCCGGGCGTGGATCAGCGAGAAATCCTCCCACGGCCAGACGGTCCGCTGCATCTCCTCCGAGACCGCGAAGAAGAACCCGGTGGGCTCCACCTGGGTTCGATGCGCCAGCAGCGCGCGGTCGCGGTGACGGAAAAAGTCGCCGCAGTCGATCTGCGTGGTGGTGCGGTGGTTGGGCATGGGCGGCTGGTGCCCCTCGGCGTCGGCCTCCAGCCACGCCGCGAGGCGTGCGGCGTAGGGCGACTGCAGCCCGGCTTCCTCCAAGGCGTAGTGCAGTGCGCGGAACCGTTCCGGGTTGAACGCGCGGTCATAGTAAAGCTTGAGCGGCTCCCAGGGACTGCCCGCGTCGGGGTAGCGCTCCGGGTCACCGGCAGCGTGGTAGGCCTCCACCGCCACCTTGTGGGCCATGATGTGGTCGGGGTGCGGGTAGCCGCCGTTCTCGTCGTAGCTGATCACCACATGCGGGCGGAATTCGCGGACCAGCTTCACGAGCGGAGCCGCAGCCCGTTCCAGGGGCAGCGTGGCGAAGCAGCCGAACGGCAGCGGCGGCAGCGGATCCCCTTCCGGCAGGCCCGAATCTGCGAACCCCAGCCAGCGATGCTGCACGCCCAGCTCGGCGGCCGCCCGGGCCATCTCTACCCGCCGCAGGCCGGCCAGGTCCCGGTGCGCCTGCGGATCGGAGGCGGCCTCCGCGTTGAGGATGTCTCCGCGTTCGCCGCCGGTGCAGGTGGCGACGAGCACCTGGACGCCTTCGGCGGCATAACGCGCCATGGACGCGGCGCCTTTGCTGGATTCGTCGTCCGGATGGGCGTGGACCGCCAGCAGGCGCAGTCCCTCACTCTGCGCCGGCTTGGCTGCATCGAAGCTCACGTGGCTGCTCCTGGGAAATCTTGCGTGGGTGGGTGGGAAGCTAAACTTGAGGGCGTGAGCACCTCCGGCCCCCGAACTCCTCAGACTCCCCCCAGCTTAACGGTTTCCGAACGTTACGGCACACCGCGGCGGACGCTGTCCCGCCGCAGCAAACTGGCACTGGCCGGCGGGGCCCTGGGCGTGGCCATCATCGGCGCCGGTTTCTTTGCCCTGGGCCAGGGCGGGCCGCAGATCGAGAGCAAGGACGTGGGCTTTGCCGTGGCCGACGCCGGTCACATCACCGTGGACTTCCAAGTCACCAAGGATCCCGAGGCCACCGTCCATTGCGCGGTCCAGGCCCTGAGCGAGAACTACGCCGTCGTCGGCTGGAAGGTCGCCACGATCGGGCCCGCCGCGGAAGGGGATACCGCCGATACCACCGCGCACCGCGTTCAGCTTAGGACCGAATCCCTGGCCGTTTCCGGCGGCGTGGACAGCTGCTGGCCCGCCGGCACCGGCGGCTGACCCTCCCGCCGGGCGCGCCCGGAGGCATGCCATTCCAGGCTGTCGCGGTTCTTTTGCCACCGGGTTATTGGGAAAACCGGCGTCGGCTGACTACAATTGAGCAAATACATTGCCCCGCCCCCCGGTGAACTGGGACCTCCCAGAACGAATGATTCACCTTTACGGCGGGGTCTTTGCATGGAGTGGCCGCCACCTTGGCGGCCTTTTGTGCAAAGAGCCACCGTGCCGGCCCGCCTCCAGCGGTACCGGCAGCAATTAAGGAGAACTACGTGTCCACTTCCAGCGCACCCGTCGCCTGGCTCACTCAGGAAGCCTACGACCGTCTGAAGGCTGAACTGGATCACCTTTCGGGCCCCGGCCGGGCAGAGATTGTCGACCGCATCGAACAGGCCCGCTCCGAGGGGGATCTCAAGGAAAACGGCGGTTACCACGCCGCCAAGGAAGAACAGGGCAAGGCCGAGGCCCGGATCCGTCAGCTCACCGACTTGCTGCGCAACGCCCACGTGGGCGAGGCACCCGCTGACGACGGCATCGTAGAGCCGGGCATGGTCATCGAAGCGAAGATCGCAGGCGACACCGAGCGCTTCCTGTTGGGCAGCCGCGAGGTCGCCGGCGAATCCGAACTGGACGTGTACAGCGAAAAGTCTCCGCTGGGTGCTGCCATCCACGGCCTGCGGGCGGGAGAATCCACCACTTATGCTGCGCCTAACGGCAAGCAGATCAGCGTGGAGATCATTTCCGCCAAGCCTTACGCCGGCTGATTACGCACCATCATCGTCGAAGGCGGGCTCCTGCGGGAGCCCGCCTTCGGCGTATGCGGCAGCAGGCGTCAGCCCGCGCGCGCCGGGAACGGGTTCAGCGAAGGCCCCGCCTGCGGCGCAGCAGCACGGCTGCGGCGACTCCCCCGGCCGCCCCGAAAAGGTGCGCCTGCCAGGAGATCCCGGGCAGCGCCGTCGGCAGGACTCCCCACAACACCGAGCCGTAGGACAGAAAGATGACCACGGCCAGCAGGATCTGGCGCCAGCTGTGATTGTAGAAGCCACGCACCAACAAGTAGGCCAACAGCCCGAAGACCAGGCCGGAGGCGCCGATGGTCAGGCCGGCACCGGTCAGCCAGACCCCTAGCCCGGAGGCCAGCCAGCTGCAGGCGAGCACCACGCAAAACCGCCGGATTCCTTCCAGCAGCGTCAGGAACGCGAGTACCAGCAGCGGGACCGTGTTGCTCAACAGGTGGCCGGTGTCGGCGTGCAGCAGCGGCGCGAACACCACACCGTCAAGCCCGTCGAGCCGGCGGGGCGCGATGCCCAGCAGCAGGCTGAAGTACCCGCCGGCGAAGATGTTGACCAGGAAGACCACCCAGAGCAGTGCCGCCAGTGCCCCGGCGCCGGCCAGCGCCGGGGCGGGGCGCAGTCCACGGCTTCCGGCGGCCACGGTCAGTGGACGACGATGGGCTGGAAGCCAGCGGCGCGGAGGCTGCCGAGCACCAGTTCGCAGTGCTCGTGGCCCTTTGTCTCGATGTCGATGGTGATGGCCACATCGCCCATGCTGATGGACCCGCCGATGCGGGTATGGTCCACGCGCGTGACGTTGGCGTCCGATTCGGCGATGATCCGCGAGATCGTGGCCAGCGAGCCGGGACGGTCGTCGAGCATGATCCGCACGGACATGAACCGGCCGGAAGCGTACAGCCCCCGCTGGATCACCTTCAGCATCAGCATGGGATCTATGTTTCCGCCGGAGAGGATCACTGCCGTGGTGCCCGGGTCCGGGATGACACCTTCCATGAGCGCGGCGACGCCGACGGCACCGGCGGGTTCGACCACCAGCTTGGACCGTTCAACCAGGAAGATCAGTGCGCGGGCCAGGGCGTCCTCGCTGACCGTGACCACGTCGTCGACCAGTTCCCGGATGATGGAGAACGGCAGCTGCCCGGGCCGGCCGACGGCGATACCGTCGGCCATGGTGGAGACCTTCTGCAGCGGCACCAGCGCATCGGCGGCCAGGGAGGGAGGGTAGGCGGCCGCATTCTCCGCCTGCACGCCGATCACCCTGATCTCGCGGCCCAGCTCCTTCGCCCTGGCCTTGACGGCCGTGGCGACCCCGGCCAGCAGTCCCCCGCCGCCGACGCCCATGACGATGGTCTCGACGTTGGGGACCTGCTCCAGGATTTCGAGCCCCAGCGTGCCCTGTCCGGCGATGATGTCGGGGTTGTCGAACGGATGCACGAAGACCGCTCCGGTCTCGTCTGCGTAGCGCTGCGCCTCGGCGAGGGCCTCGTCCACGTTGTGGCCGTGCAGCACGACTTCGGCGCCGTGGCCCCGGGTGGCCGCGAGCTTCGGCAGGGCGACGCCGAGCGGCATGAAGATGCGGGCCTTGATGCCCAGGCGGGCCGCCGCCACCGCGACGCCTTGCGCGTGGTTTCCGGCGGAGGCAGCCACCACGCCGCGTGCCTTCTCCGCATCGGACAGCCCGGCCATCCGCACGTAGGCACCCCGGACCTTGAACGACCCGGCCCGCTGCAGGTTTTCGCATTTGAAGAACACGTCGGAGCCGACCATCCGGCCCAGCGCGCGGGATTGTTCGATCGGCGTCTTGGCGATGATCCCGTCGAGGGTTTTCCGGGCGGCTTGGATGTCGTCGAGCGTGACGGGAAGCTGGGCGGTGACTGTCACTTGTCGGTCTCTTTTCTGTGCAGCAGGACGCGGCGTCGGCGGGAGGGTTCCCGGTCTGAGGGCTCGGGGGGATTTCCGGGACCCGGCGAAGCCAGTGCCGGTTCCGGCGCCCGGTAGGGCTCTTCCACCGGTGGCGGGGCGCCCAGGGCCGGGTCTGTTTCCCATCCGCGGGCGGCGATGTACTTCACGACCGCGTTGAGGATCGCGAGCAAGGGGACGGCAAAGAGTGCGCCGGCGACGCCCGCGACCATGGAGCCGCCGGCCACGGCCAGCACGACGGCCAGCGGATGCAGCGAGACTGCCTTGCCCATGATCAGCGGCTGGAGCACGTGGCCCTCCAGCTGCTGAACACCCAGCACGATGGCGAGCATGATCAGCGCGTTGACCCAGCCGTTGGCCACCAGCGCCAGGAGGACGGCGACGAACCCGGTGAGCAGGGCACCGACGATCGGGACGAAGGAACCAAGGAATACCAGGACGCCCAGCGGAAGTGCCAGTGGCACGCCGATGATGGCCGCGCCCGCGCCGATGCCGACGGCGTCAACGAAAGCGACGAACATCTGGACCCGGATGTAGTGGACCATGGAGGTCCAGCCCTTGCGGCCGGCGCCATTGCTGGCCGCCCTCGCCTTCTTGGGCAGCAGGCCGACCATGAAACGCCAGATCCGGTCGCCGTCGTAAAGGAAGAAAATCAGCGCGAAGATGGTCAGCAGCAGTCCGGTGACCAGGTGTCCGGCGGTGGACCCGACGCTCAGGGCGCTGGAGAAGATCGCGCTGCTGTTGTTCTGCAGCTGGTCCAGGCCTTCGTTCAGGTAGTCGTTGAGTTGTTCGTTGGTCAGGCGGAGCGGCCCGTCGGTCAGCCAGCCCTGGACCTGGCCGATGCCTTGCATCACCTGGTCCCACAGCTCGCTGAAGCCGATGTAGAGCTGCCGGCCGACCAGGGAGAGCGCCCCGCCGATCAGCCCGAGGAAGCCCAGGATGGTGATGACGACCGCCAGGCTCTTGGGAACCTTGGCTTTTTGCAGGAACCGGACGACGGGGGAAATCAAGGCGGCGATCAGGGCCGCGACCATCAACGGGATGATCAGCAGCGAGACGAAACTGAGCAGCCAGACCAACAGTCCGCCCACCACCAGGATCAACCCCACCCGCCACGCCCAGGCCGCGCTGATCCGCAGCGCATAGGGAACGTCCTCGCGGACGTGGTGTTGGCCGTCAACTCCGGCCAAACGTCCGGCCGGCAGCGGACGGTTTTCGGGGAAGGACCGGTTCATACACCCAATAGTTTCATACTGTGACCCAGCCGTGCGTTCAGTGAAGCTGCGCCGTAATGCCCCAGCTCCCGCCGAACGTTGCACCGGGCTCCAGCCATTCCAGCCCCAGGCCGGAATTGAAGCTGTTGGCGGGTGCCGTCATCGGTTCCACCGCGACGGCGCGGTCCCGGCCCGGATATTTTGTGGTCACCAGGACATGGACGTAGCGGAAGGTTTCGTCCTGCCAC
The DNA here is from genome assembly GCF_059090765.1 of Arthrobacter sp. Cza30. NCBI lineage: Bacteria > Bacillati > Actinomycetota > Actinomycetes > Micrococcales > Micrococcaceae > Arthrobacter > Arthrobacter sp. Cza30. The sequence goes on from NZ_JBNHGA010000007.1 coordinate 383,630, forward strand.
AGCCGGACCTGCGAGCCGCTCTCCGAGGCGAGGGCGGTCACCGCGCGGCCGCCCGGGCCGGCGGACAGGGCGGTGTAGCCGTGATCGATGTCCAGCTCCGCCACCCGGCTTCCGCCGCGCAGGTCGGTCTGGCCGGTGACCGGGACATCCGCCGTCGGAATCATGGTGTGCCGGTTGGTGGGAAAGTACCGCGCCGCCGGCACGGTCAAGGTCAGCCGGTCGGCGGGTTCGTCTCCGAGCCGGATGAAGGGATGTGCGCCCAGCGCCACCGGCGCCGCGGCCGCGGACAGGTTCCGCAGTTCCTGCCGGACGGTCAGGTCGCCGGCCTCGTCCAGGGAGTATTGGGCAACATGGCTGAGCCGGAAGGGGTAGCCGTGCTGGGGGAAGATCTCCGCCTGGAGCACGACCGCGGACCCTGTGCGGTCGACCAGCCGGTAGCCGGTGTTGCGCAGCAGCCCGTGGCTGGCGTGGCCGCGGCCCGGTTCCGTGATGTCCAGTTGTTGGACGGCGCCGTCCAACTCCCAACGGCCTCCCTCCACCCGATTGGGCCAGGGCGCCAGCAGGATGCCCGAGGCCGAGGGTGGAATGCTGTCGTCGGCGAAGGTCTCGGTCAACTGCACGCCCTGTTTTTCGAAGAGCCGGAGGCAGCCCGCCAGTTCGGTGACCACGGCCCGCGATCCGGCGCGCCTCAGTTCAAACTGCTCGCCGGTCGCTGCCCGGCTGCGCTGGCCCGTCATGGTTCCACCGTAGCGGGTCGCCGCTTAAACAGCCGACCCCGGCGCACGGCCGGGGTCGGTTGGTTGGTAGGGAGAACGGCTGATTACTCGTCGCCGCGGAGGATGGCGAGCAGGCGCAGGATCTCCACGTAGAGCCAGACCAGTGTCACGGTCAGGCCGAAGGCGGCCGTCCAGGAGTACTTGCGGTCCACGCCCTGCCGGACGCCCTGCTCGATCGAGGTGAAGTCGACGATCAGGGAGAACGCGGCCAGGCCGATGGCCAGCAGGCCGATGATGACGCCCAGCGGGATGCCGATGCCCATGATAGTGATCACCGCGCCGCGCATTCCCCACTGGTTGTCCAGCACGCCGAACCACATCAGGCCCAGGTTGACCAGGGAGAAGAGCGCGTAGCCGATCAGCGCGATCATGAAGAAGCGCATGGCCTTGGGGGTGGCGCGCACCTTGCCGCTCTTGAACAGGGCCAGCGTGACGGCGAAGACGCACACGGTGCCCAGCACGGCCTGCGGGGCCACGCCGGCGTACATGGAGTCGATGACCATGGACAGGGCGCCGACGAACAGGCCCTCGGCGGCGGCGTAGGCCAGGATGAGGCCCTTGGACGGTTCCCGCTTGAAGGCGTTGACCAGCCCGAGCACCAGGCCGGCGATCATGCCAGGAATCAGCAGGATCGGGAACATCCAGCCGATCGCACCGCCGACGACCACCAGGGACAGGCAGGCCAGGGTCTTGAGGATGACGTCGTCATAGGTCATCCGTCCGGTCTGGGCGGGGCCCGCCGACGGCTGGTTGTACAGATCCTGCAGCTGCTGGCTGGAAAGCTGGGTCTGGCCGGCGAGCACGGCAGAGCCGGCTCCGGCAGGTCCCGCGGGCGAGCCGCGGAACGCCTTCGGGTTGTTGAAAACCGGATTTCCTCCGATTGCCATCTTGTTGTCCTCCATCGTCAGGGGGCGAGCTATTGCTTAGACTACCAATCCCAACGAACAACACGGCAGAAAATTCCTTGACTGGCCGGTGAACCCGGGTCGGGCAGCGGCGTCGACCTCCGGCGGCCTGTCTGGGGAGTAAACCTGCGCCGGCAGCAGCGCCGCCCTGCGGCAGCCTCGCGGCGGGGCCCGCCTGCCCGGGTAGAATGCTGTGGTGACGTCCCGCAGTCCTTCCAAAGCGCCCCGCTCCTCCGCCCGGGCCAAGCTGCCCCTGCGCATGCTCCATGACCGCATCCTCGTGGCTCCGGACCAGGACAGCAGCGAGCGCCGTTCCTCCTCGGGCATCGTCATTCCGGCCACCGCCGTCATGGGCAAGCGCCTCGCGTGGGCCGAGGTAGTCGCCGCCGGCCCGCACGTGCGCCAGGTAGCGGTCGGCGACCGGGTGCTCTTCGACCCCGAGGACCGCGCCGAAGTCGAAGTCAACGCCGCCGACTACACCCTGCTCCGCGAGCGCGACGTCCAGGCCGTCTCCCAGCCCGAGGAAGCGGACAGCGGCACGGGGCTCTACCTCTAGATCTCTACCTGTAAATTCGGGGCCCTTCCTGCAGTTCCCGGGCGCCCTGCCTGAAGCTTCCCGCAGGGACGCCTCTGGTTTCCCGCGGGGTTGCCGGCATCCGGTAGCCCGCCTGTTCCCAGAGGCCGATACGTTTCATCGATGCTAAATGACGGCTTCACAGTTGTTACCTGATCGCGACAGAACGCACCCTCCCGCCGCCCGTGACGCAGGTAACATAAACGACACGTCCGTGATTTCCGTCACAGACACTGTCAGCGCCTGCCGGTGATCCGGCGGACCACACCCCCCACTGTGGAGGTTCATATCTTGATCGCGATGCCGAAGCTCGTTCGGCCATTGGGGACACTGCTCGCCTTACTGGCGATCATCGCGGGCATTATCTTGTCCGCGCCCCCCTCACTGGCTTCGACCACCTCACCCGAGCCCACCCCCGGCGCGACGACGGGGACCGCGCCGGCGGAGCCCTTCCGCGATACGATCAGCGGCGTCCTGCGCAATGCCGACGGCCCCGTCGTGGGGGTGCGGATCACGGCGACGGGCGAAGGATTCACCGGCGAGGCGACCACCGGCGAAAACGGGTCTTGGTCGATCGGTGTCCCGAAACGTGGATCCTACCAAGTCGAAGTGGACGTCTCGACCTTCCCGGAGGGAGTGGAGCTCGCCGAGGGCACACCGAATCCGCGGGAAGTCACCTTCACCAACACTTCCAACGCCGCGGCCATCTTTCCGCTCGGTGAAGGCATCGTGCTCCAGGGCGCCGGTTTCGGCGAGGTCTTCGTCGAGCGTCTCATTGCGGGCCTGAGCTTCGGCCTGCTGCTGGCCCTGGCCTCGGTGGGGTTGTCCCTCATCTACGGCACCACCGGCCTCACCAACTTCGCACACGGCGAGATGGTCACCGTCGGCGCGGTGCTGATGTTCGGCCTCGCGCTTGTCGGCCTTCCGGTGTGGCTGGCCATGCTGTTGGCCATTGTCCTGGGCGGCGCGTTCGGCTGGGCCCAGGACGCCTGGCTTTGGAAGCCGCTGCGTCATCGGGGTACCGGACTGATCCCCATGATGATCATCAGCATCGGCCTGGCCCTGGCTGCCCGCTATGTCATCCAGTTCAACTTCGGCGGCGCCACGCAGCAGCTGCCGCAGGCCCGAAGCCCCATCCTGGAATTTGGCGAGATTTCGATCAGCCGCAACACGCTGCTCTCGTTGGTTGTCAGCCTGATAGTGATCATCCTGATTGCCATGCTGCTGCTGAAGACCCGGCTGGGCAAGGCCACCCGCGCCGTCGCCGACAACCCCGCGCTGGCGGCAGCCTCCGGGATCGATGTTGACGGCGTCATCCGCATCGTCTGGACGGTCGGCGGGGTGCTGGCCGCGCTGGGCGGCATCCTCTGGGCCTATTACCGCCCCGGTGTCACGTTCAACATGGGCCAGCAGATCCTGCTGCTCGTCTTTGCCGGCGTCATTCTCGGCGGCCTGGGCACCGTGTTCGGCGCCCTGGTCGGTTCGGTCATCGTCGGCATGTTCGTCGAACTGTCGACGCTCTGGCTGGAAGCAGACCTGAAATACGTGGGCGCGCTGCTGATCATGATCGTCGTCCTGCTGTTCCGGCCACAGGGCATCCTGGGCCGCCGAGAGCGCGTGGGTTAGGAGGCAACACCATGGATTTCCTAAACATATTTACCAACGCCCTGGGCGAAATCATCAGCCCGACGACGGCCGCCTACGCCTTGGCGGCACTCGGCCTGGCCGTCCACTTCGGCTATTCCGGCCTGCTGAACTTCGGCCAAGCCGGTTTCATGGCTATCGGTGCCTACGGCTTCGCCATTCCCACGCTCGAGTGGGGCGTGCCGTTCTTTGTCGGCGTCTTGATAGCCCTGATCGGCTCGGTGATCTTTGCGCTGTTGCTGGGCATCCCCACCCTGCGCCTCCGGGCGGATTATCTGGCCATCGTCACGATCGCCGCAGCGGAGATCATCCGGTACGTGGTCACCACGAACGACCTGACGGACATTACCGGTTCGGCCAACGGCCTGGCTGCCTTCGAAGGCGGGTTCTTCGCGCTGAACCCCTTCCCGCAGGGCGCCTACAATTTCGGCCTGGTGACCCTGAACGAACGCGGCCTCTGGATCCGCGTCGTCGGCTGGGGCCTGGTGGTGATCTGCTGCCTGCTGGTGTTCCTGCTGATGCGCAGCCCGTGGGGCCGGATCCTGAAAGGCATCCGCGAGGACGAGAACGCGGTGCGGGCCTTGGGCAAGAACGTGTACTCGTACAAGATGCAGGCCCTCATCATCGGCGGCCTGTTCGGAACAATGGCCGGCATGGTGTTTACGCTCCCCCGCGGAGCGGTACAACCAGCCAACTACCAGACGGAGCTGACATTCTTCCTCTGGACCTGCGTGCTGCTGGGCGGCATGGCCACCGTTCTCGGCCCGGTTATCGGCGCCATGCTGTTCTGGGTAGTCCTCTCGCTGACCCAGGGACTGCTCTACGGTGCCATCGAGGCGGACTACATCACCTTCCTGACAACCACACAGGCAGGACAGCTCCGCTACATCCTGGTTGGCATCGCCTTGATGCTGCTGATGATCTTCAGGCCCCAAGGCGTGCTGGGCAATAAGAAAGAACTGGCATTCACATGAGCGAACAAGACCGCACCACCGCTGCCGGGGCCACCGCCGTCCCGGAACAGGCCGACCAGCCGGGCACCGACTACATGACGGACACGCGTCCCATTGCTGCCGACGAACCGGGCCCCGGCTGCCGGAAACGGGATCCCATCCTCGTCGCGAAAAACGTGACCCGGCAATTCGGCGGGGTCAATGCCGTGGACGTGGAATATCTCGAGATCCCGCGGCACCAAATCACGGCGCTGATCGGACCCAACGGGGCGGGCAAGACCACCCTGTTCAATCTGCTCACCGGGTTCGACATCCCCCAGAGCGGCGAGTGGTCCTTCGAGGGGCATTCCCTCGCCGGCGTGCCGTCCTACAAGGTGGCCCGCATGGGCATGGTGCGCACGTTCCAGTTGACCAAGGTCATGGGAAAGCTCTCCGTCATGGAGAACATGCGCCTGGGTGCAACGGGCCAGTCCGGCGAGAACCTCTTCAAGGCCCTCTTCAAGAACATCTGGGGGCCCAAGGAACGGGAAATCACGGATCAGGCCGACGTTTTGCTGGCCAAGTTCAAGCTCGACACCAAACGGGACGACTACGCAGCATCGCTCTCGGGCGGCCAGCGCAAGCTGCTGGAAATGGCCCGCGCCCTGATGGTCCGGCCCAAGCTGGTCATGCTCGACGAGCCGATGGCCGGCGTCAATCCCGCCCTGACGCAGTCGCTGCTGGAGCATGTCAGAAATCTGAAGGCCGAGGGCATGACCGTGCTGTTCGTCGAACACGACATGCATATGGTCCGCCACATTGCGGACTGGGTGGTGGTCATGGCCGAAGGCCGGATCGTGGCAGAAGGTCCGCCCGGCGTGGTCATGAAGGATCCAGCTGTGATCGACGCGTATCTGGGCGCCCATCACGACGTCGACCTGGGCGACGCCGAAGGCGTCGAAGCGCTGGAGGAAGAGCTGGCGCAGGACGCGGAGTCGGTCGTGGGCACGGATGCCGAGGGCGTCCTGGGCCGCCACATCAGCGAGCAGGATTCCAGCGCGGAAGAAGCAGGCAACGCCGACCGCGGAACCAGAAGGAAGGACCGGCCATGAACGCGCGCCGTATGGAAACGACTCCGGAAGCCGTGGCGCCGGGGGAACCGGTGGTCACCGTGACGGAATTGGTGGCCGGCTACCTGCCCGGCGTCAATATCCTGAACGGCTGCAGCATCGAGGCCCGCCAGGGCGAATTGATCGGCATCATCGGCCCGAACGGTGCCGGCAAGTCGACCCTGCTCAAGGCGATGTTCGGCCTGGTCAAGGTCCATTCCGGCACCGTCGTGGTGCGCGGCCAGGACCTGACGGGGCTGAAAGCGAACAAGCTCGTCAGCCGCGGCGTCGGGTTCGTCCCGCAGAACAACAACGTTTTTTCGACGCTGACCATCGAAGAAAACATGGAAATGGGCATGTTCCAACGGCCCAAGGACTTCAGGAAACGCTTTGATTTCGTGGCGGGTATCTTCCCGGAACTGGCCAAGCGGCGCGCGCAGCGGGCGGGCTCGCTCTCGGGCGGTGAACGCCAAATGGTGGCGATGGGACGTGCCCTGATGATGGACCCGGCGGTGCTGCTCCTGGATGAGCCTTCCGCCGGCCTTTCTCCGGTCAAGCAGGACGAGACGTTCCTGCGGGTGCACGAAATCAATCGGGCCGGTGTTTCGGTGATCATGGTAGAACAGAACGCGCGCCGCTGCCTGCAGATCTGCGACCGCGGTTACGTCCTGGACCAGGGCAAGGACGCCTACACCGGAACCGGCCGCGAACTGCTGAAGGATCCGAAGGTCATCCAGCTCTACCTTGGCACGCTCGCGGACACCGCCTGAGACCCCAGCCTCACCTCGAAGGCGGCGCCTGTCCCCCGGGCGGGCGCCGCCGTCGTGTTCGGCTACTCCATGCCAGGCCCCGCCGCCCGCCCGGCCGGTCCCACGGCGGCCCTCTGTTGCCCCGCACCGCCTTCGCAGCCCGGTCCATGACGTCCGATCCCGGGAGCACGGCAGAGGGCCCCGGCCGGCGGCCGGGACCCTCTGCTGTGTTGCCCGTAGTGCTGGAGCGGCCTTACAGCTGGCCAAACTCCTCGCGCTTCGGCTGCGGTACGTTGGTGTCGTCGTACTCGTAGATGCCGATGTAGGCCTCGGTCGGGTCACCGTTCTCGTCGAACGAGATCGGGCCGGAGATGCCGTCGTAATCAATGTCTTCACCGTTGCGCAGCAGCGTGACACAGCCGGCAAAGTCGAAGCACTTTTCACCTTCGGCGGACACGCCCTGCATCTCCTTGGCGATGTCCTCGCCCTTGGTGCTTCCGGCGGCCTCGGCTGCCAAGGCCACCAGGTTCACCGCATCGTAGGACTCACCTGCGTAGGAGTAGGAATTGAGTTTGTCGTCCATCTCCGCCAGCGCCGCCTGGAAATCTTCCTTGGCGAACGTTCCGGGAATCGTTCCCTGTGCCCCGGCCATAGCGCCCGGATCGAGGTCCGCGCTCAGGTCCGAGGTGTTGCCGTCCACCAGGAACATCTGGTCGGGCGTGACTCCCTTGGACAGCAGCAGCGGTGCGATCGACTTGATCTGGTCAAAGGTGATCAGCGCGATCGCGTCGGGCTTGGCGTTGACGACGGCGTCTACCTGCGAGCTGAACTGGGAGTCGCCCTCGTTGAACATCTCGGTGGCCACAACCTGGCCGCCGGCGCCTTCAAACGCCTGCTTGACGTTCTCCGCCAGGCCGGTGCCATAGGCGTCGTTCAGCACGATCATGCCCAGCGTCTGGGCACCGCAGGACACCATGTAGCTGCCCAGCGTGCGGCCCTGCAGCACATCCGACGGCGCGGTGCGCCAGTACAGGTTGTTGTCGTCCCAGGTGGTGAAATCCGGCGAGGTGTTCGCCGGGGAAATCTGCACCACCCCTGCGCCGGTGATCTGGTTGATCACGGTCTTGGAGACGCCCGAGGACGCTGCGCCTACGACGGCGCTGACATCCTCGCTCAGCAGTTCGGTCACGGACTGGGTAGCGATGTCGGTGGTGGTATCGCCGGAGTCGCGCTGGATGGTTTCCACGTCCTTGCCCAGTACGCCGCCGGCCTCGTTGATCCGCTCAACGGCCAGCTCGACGCCCGCGACTTCCGGCGGGCCCAGGAAGGCCAGCGAGCCGGTGGCAGGCAGCAGCGTACCGATCTTCAGCGGGGTATCAGTGGAGCCCTTCGTCTCGGGAACGGCCGAGGGATCACCCGTCGCGCCTGCCGTGGGACCCGCACCCTCCCCCGCGTCGGGACACACCAAACCGGAGGCACCAGCCGGTGCCGATGTGCCGGCTCCCCCGCCGGTCTCCGAGGGCGTGGACGTCCCCCCGCCGCACGCCGAGGCAAACAAAGCGATCCCCAAACCGAGCGCGGCCATCCTTCCCGCGCGTGCGGTGTTGCCGCCGGTGCCGAAAAGCACTGCATTGTGTGTTGCAGTCATGTATGTTTTCTCCTCGATCGAAAGGTCCGCGAACCTTTGATGCGATCACCAGGTATTCCTGATTACAGAGAAAACTAGTCCAATTTGTTGTTGAAAATAAGCGTTTTGGGTTACATCCTTGTAACGCTCGTCACATCCCAATCCGTACCCCCGGTGGGACTCGAACCCACACTGGACCGATTTTAAGTCGGTTGTCTCTGCCATTGGACTACGGGGGCTGGCACTCCGGCACCTACCTAGGGTACTTGATGGGCCTGCGCCGGTTCACAATCGCCCGAAGGGTTCGGCGTAGCGGAAAACACCCGCGGGCAGCGGACGGCCGGCCAGCGGGAGAGCCATGAAATTGGCGCCCCACGATGGATCCGGGGCACCGATGCCCAGTTCGCTGGCCGGCCGATAACCAAACCGCGGATAGTAGCCGGTGCTTCCCAGCAGCATGATCACGCTCTCCCCGGCGGCCTCGGCGCGCTGCCGCGTTTCCTGCAGCAGGGCCGCCCCGATGCCCGCACGCTGACGGTTCGGCTCCACGGCAAGGGGCCCCAGCCCCAGCGCGGGCTCATCGCCAATCCAGCCGCGGGTGCTGATGACATGGCCGACGACGGCGCCCCCTTCCTCGGCGACGAGCGAAAACTGCGGCAGGAAGCCGTCGCAGTCGTACAACTCGGCCAGCAGCCGGGCTTCCACCGGTTCAACACCGTCGTCGCCGGCGAAGGCGCGTGCCACCATCCGGCGGACGGCGGGCCGGTCGTCCCGCTGTTCTGTCCTGATCCTCACCGCAGCATTCTATGCGGCCCCGCCCCAGGAAACCTTCCAGAATGCAGTAAGGCCCGGGCACCGCCACAGCGGTACCCGGGCCTTGCTGCTGGTGTGCCTAACGGCCCGTGGAGGCGAGTTCCTTGTCCGCCTCGGTGCCCTTGGCATCCCCTGCCGGCTTGGGAGCGTCGGCGGCCTGCGGGCGCGGCTTGGGGGAAGCCGCCTCGCGGAACTGGCGGTACGGGGTCTGCAGGTCGGCAAGGCGCGTGGTGTCGCGGCCCAGGAAGATCGTCCAGAACCAGTTCGAGATCACGCGGATCTTGCGCTCCACCGTCGGCATGGCCATCCCGTGGTAGCCGCGGTGGGCCATCCATGCCGGCCAGCCCTTGAGCTTGATGCCCATAATCTTGGCGACGCCCTTATTCAGGCCGAAGCCGGCGACGGCGCCCAGATTCTTGTGCTTGTACTCGGTGACGGTGCCCACGCCCCAGCGGGCGGCGTAGATGTTCTTGGCAAGACGCTTCGCCTGGCGGATGGCGTGCTGGGCGTTCGGGACGCAGAAGCCTCCCACCCCGCCGCCGGTCAGGTCCGGCACGGCGGCGACGTCGCCGGCGGTCCAGGCTCCGTCGATCGGGCCGTTCTCGTCGATGATCTGGAGCGTGGCGTCGGCCTTGATCCGGCCGCGCTCGTCCTGCGGGAAGCCGAAGTTGCGCGCCACCGGGTTCGCCTGCACGCCGGCGGTCCAGAGCAGGGTGTCTGCCTCGAAGGTTTCGGCGGGAGTCTTGTCCGGCATGTTGATCAGCTCCAGCACCCCGCCCTCTGCCTTGGCCAGCGAGGTGTTGAGCATGACCTCGATGCCGCGCGAGCGCATGTGCTCCACGACCCATTCGGCCTGGTCTTCGGTGACCTCGGGCATGATCCGGCCCATCGCCTCGACCAGGACGAAGCGCAGGTCTTCCTGGCGCAGCCGCCCGTTCTTCTTGACGGCGGCGCGGGCCAGGTCCTCGATCTCGGTCATGGCTTCAATGCCGGCGAAGCCTCCGCCGACGCCGACGAAGGTCAGCGCGCGGGTCCGCTCCGGCCCCTCCGGGAGCAACGAACCGGTTTCGATCCGCTCGAGGACCTTGTTGCGCAGTTCCACGGCTTCTTCGACCGTCTTCAGGCCGATGCCGGCCTCGGCCAGCCCCGGGATCGGGAAGGTGCGGGTGATGGCACCGGCGGCAACGACGACGTCGCGGTAGTCCAGCTCGAAGGCCTCGCCGACGGCAGGGGTGATCACGGCCTTCTTCGCGGCATGGTCGATCGACGTCACCTTGCCGGTGATGAGTTCGGTGTCCCGCAGGTGCTGCCGGTGGTTGACCACCACATGGCGGGCTTCGATGCTGCCGGAGGCCACCTCGGGCAGGAACGGCTGGTAGGTCATGTAGGGCAGCGGGTCCACCAGGGTAACGATCCCGCCGTGCCGCTTGACCTTCTTCTGGAGGTTCAGCGCGACGTAAAGACCAACGTAACCGCCGCCGACCACCAGGACGCGCGGACGATCGGACAGAGCAGGAGTGAGTGCCATGCCCCCAGTATAGCCGCTTTTGTGAAACTTTTCACGAAGTACCGGCGGCGGGCGTGACGGCCCGAAGGAATCCCCGCCGACGGCAGGTGTGGCGGACCGAACGGCCCGAAGGGTCCGGGGAATCAGCGCTTGGCGGGCTTCCGGATCTCTTCCCGGATCGGCGGGATGAAGTCCGTGTTTGCTTCCTCGACTGCCGACGTCCCCTGCCGCACGGCCTTGCGCGCCCGCATGGTCTGGACGGCGCCCAACACCAGGACGGCGGCGATCAGTCCGCCGAACGAAAACACGAGGACGGCCGGCAGCACCGAGTCTTCGCTGGGCGGCGCGACCGCCACGGGCGTGGTCGGTTCCGGAATATCCGGCGCCTCGGCCTTGGACTGCACCGGAGCCTCCGACTGGGGCGCGGCGGCCTCGCCGCGGCGGTGCACCGTGATCCATTGCGCGATGGAGCCGAGCGGGTTGCCGGCGACCTCCGGCACGTCCGCGTTCAGGGCTGCGTCCGCATCGAGTACGCCGTAGCCGTAGATCGGATCATGGCCCGGAACACCGGCGTCCTTGGCCGTGCTGACGATGCGGTTGATCACCTGGGCCGCGCTCATGTCCGGGTACTTGGAGCGGATCAGTGCGGCCACGCCCGAGACCAGCGGCGTGGCACCGGAGGTGCCGGACCAGTCGGCATAGAGGCCGCCGGGCAGTCCGCCGACCAGGTTCTCGGCCGGTGCCGCAACGCCGATGACGATGCTCTGGGCCGAGGCCTCCTGGCTCGCCTCGCCGTCGCGGTTCAATCCCGCCACGGTCAGCACGCCGGGGATGGTCGCCGGGGCGCCGGACTGTTCGGTGCCGCCCGCGCGGTTGCCCGCGGCGGCTACGACCACCACGTCATGCTGTTCGGCGTAGAGGAACGCCGCGTCCCAGCTCTCCGGCCAGGAGGTGCTGGAGCTGGTCAACGACATGTTGATGACCTGCGCGCCATTGTCCACGGCCCAGCGAACGGCCGCCGGAATCTGCTCGTCCACGCCGATGCCCGAGGGGTTGGGCGTTCCGAGCCAGGTAGAGGCGGTCAGGATCTGTGCCTTCGGCGCCACCCCGATCACGCCGTCCGTGCCGGCGCCGATCCCCTCGTCCTTGTGCTTGGACTTGGACTTGGACTCTTTGTCGTTCTTCTTTTTGTCGTCCTTTTTGTCTTTCTCCGGTGCATGGCCGCGTCCTGCCAGCAGGGTGGCAACCAAGGTGCCGTGCTCCGGCGTTTGCCCGATGCCCCGCTGGCCATCGGGATCACCGGAGCCGGAGACGTCGGTACCGCCGACCACGGCACCCTTGAGGTCCGGGTGCGTCGCATCAACGCCGCTGTCGATCACTGCTACCTTGACGCCTTCGCCCTGCGATTCGTCCCAGGCGGCGCGGATCCCGTAGGCGTCCAGCCAGTATTCCTTGCCGCGGGTGTCGTCTGCCTGGGCCGGGCCGGCAAGCACCAACGAGGCGAGTACCGCGATCGCCGATCCCAGCGAGAAGGCCTTCGACGCGGCCGCGCGTCTGGCCGGCCGTTCACTGTCGCGCTGGCGCATGGATGTCCCTTCGTTGGCAAAGCGGTCTGGTCCCCGGAACCCGGGAAGCTCAGTGCGGCAGCCGGGTGGCCGCACTCAGGGCGATTCCGTCAAGAATATCGTGTTCGCTGGCGGTCGCACCGTCCACGCGGCCGCCGGTCAGTGCGGCCAGCTGTCGGGAAACGGTCCGCCAGATGAGCGCGCCGGCGCCGATGACATCCACCCGTCCCGGATGCATGTAGGGCAACGCGGCCCGCTGTTGCCGCGTCATCTCCAGGAGGGAGGTGCATGCGGCATCCAGCCGGGCACCGTCCAGATGCGCCGCGTGGATGGTTTCCGGACGATACTCGGGCAGCTGCAAGGCGTGGGCGGTGACCGTGGTGACGGACCCTGCCACTCCGACCAGGCGGTCGACGTCGGCCAGCGGCACCTCGTCGAGCACGCGCGCCAGGTGTTCTTCGGCGCCCGCCACGGCGAGGGCAATCTCGGCGGCAGTTGGCGGATCCGAGAGCAGGTGCCGCTCGGTAAAGCGGACGCAGCCCATGTCGGTGCTGAGCGCGGCCAGCACCCCGTCGGCGGTTCCCAGCACGAACTCCGTGCTGCCGCCGCCCAGGTCCACGACCAGCACCTTCTCCCTCGGTTGCGGCGCCAGGACGTTGGCGGCGCCCGTGAAGGACAGCTCGGCCTCTTCCCGGCCGCTGATCACTTCAGGTTCCACGCCGAGGCGCTGGCGGATGCCGTCGACGAAGACCTGGCGGTTGGCGGCGTCGCGGGTGGCGGAGGTGGCGACAAAGCGCAGGGTTTCGGCACCGTGGCTGCGCAGCTGGCCGGCGTAGTCCTCCGCCGCCGCGAAGGTCCGCTCCAACGCTTCCGGCGCGAGCGCCCCGGTGGCGTCGACGCCCTGTCCCAGCCGCACGACTTTCATCTCGCGGACCACGTCGGTGAGACCGCCGTCCTGGACATCGGCGATTAGCAGGCGGATCGAGTTGGTCCCGCAATCGATGGCTCCGACGCGTGCCACTAGGACCTGCCTCCGACGGCGTCGCCGGGCATGGAACCGTCGACGGTGCCGGTGCCGCCGTCGTCGTCCGCCGCCTTCCCGGTGCCGCCGGCGCGCCGGGCCTTCTTCGCGGCCAGCTCTTCGGCCGTCAGTCCCTGCGTCCGGGTGTGCCGGCTTAGATCCCGGGCCGGAGCGGTGCCGTCCACATCCCAGGCCCCGGAGCAGTAGCAGCGGTCCGCGGTCCACCATTCGGCGATACGTTCGAGCGCTTCGTCGCCCAGCGGGTTCACGCCGGGACCTGCGGCCAGCGAATGGCCCACCAGGACGTGCAGGCATTTGACCCGCGTGGGCATGCCGCCGGCGGAGACTCCCGCTATTTCGGGCACGTCGCCGATGCCGGCCCGGCGGCCGACCTCGTCGCGGGCCGCCAGGTACTCCTCGTGCGCGCGGCGGTAGGCCGCGGCCAATTCGGGATCCTGCTCCAGCCGTTCGGTCATCTCCGTCATGACCCCTGCGGCCTCCAGCCGGGATACCGCGGACGTGATGACCGGGTGGGTCAGGTAGTACGTGGTGGGGAAAGGGATTCCGTTCCGGAGCCGCGGCGCCGTCGTGGCGACCAGCGGGTTTCCGCACACGCACCGTGCGCCGATCTCCACGACGTCGCGCACCGGCCGGCCGAGCTGGCGGCTCAGGGTGTCGAGATCGTCGGGGGTGGGGGTGCGCTGAGCGTCGTTCATGGCTCAGTCCTTTCCTGGCGCTGCGGCCCGTGGGGCAGGGCCGTGTGATCCGGCAGGCTCTGCCGGGAGGTCAGTCTGCTGCGGGCGAGTCTGTTGCCGCGCGGGTCACCGAGTTCCACAGGGCGTCCACCCACGGCAAATCCTCGGGCGCGGTGGCGGAGGCATGTTTGTTGGACTCGCGCAGTCCTTCCGCGCCGGTGACCATGTACCGCTTCTCCCCCGGCATTACATAGAATATGCGATCCCGGGCCTGCTGCTTGATGTAGGCGGGATCGTCCCAGCGGGCCAGTTCCTTGGTCAGCTGTTCATTGGAGTCTTTCTTGGCGGCGATGTCCGCCTGCAGCGCGGAGAGTTCCGCCCGCTGTTCAATGAAGATCCGCACCGACGGGGCCAGCAGCACGGTGATCGATACCAGCACCAGGGCCAGCGCCAGCAGGCGCCCGGAGAACGCTTTCGCCGGGACCGGCACGGCGTCGGCCGGGGTTTCCCTGGCCGACGGCCGGGGCTTTTGGCCGGCAGCCGGTGCGGCCGGCTGCCGGATGGCCTCGGACAGCTGCCGGCGTTCGGCCGCGCGGGCTTCCGACGGCGAGGGTTTGGGTTTCGCCGGCGGCTTCGGCTTTCGCTGCTGGCCGGCGTCCGGCGCGCGGGGGGTGCGGGCGTCCGGCTGCGGAGCGGAGCGGGTCGGGGGCCGGCCGAAGTCGGCCCGGATCACCTGTCCGGTCTCCGGTTCCCGCGCGTCGGTGTCCTTGCCGTCCACGCCGCCCGAAGCAGGCCCGCTGCCGGCCGGGCGGCCGGCCCGGGGCATGTTGGGGCGTCGGGTGGACATTCGCGGCTCCTCACCGTGGTCGTCGTGCGGGGCCCGGCTCCGGTTTTGCCGCCGGGCCCCGCTTAAGACATTACCGAGGGTCGGGCCGAACTACGCCGTGAAACGCGGGAAGGCGCCGCGACCGGCGTAGCGGGCCGCGTCGTCGAGCTCCTCTTCGATGCGCAGCAGCTGGTTGTACTTGGCCACGCGCTCGGAACGGGCCGGGGCGCCGGTCTTGATCTGGCCGGCGTTGGTGGCCACGGCGATGTCCGCGATCGTGGTGTCCTCGGTCTCGCCGGAGCGGTGCGAGGTGATCGTGGTGTAGCCGTTGCGCTGGGCCAGGGCCACGGCCTCCAGGGTTTCCGTCAGCGAACCGATTTGGTTGACCTTGACCAACAGGGAGTTGGCGGTCTTGGCATCGATGCCCTGCTGCAGTCGTTCGGGGTTGGTGACGAACAGGTCGTCGCCGACCAGCTGCACCTTGTCGCCCAACTCGGCCGTCAGGGCGGCCCAGCCCTCCCAGTCGGATTCGTCCAGCGGATCCTCGATGGAGACCAGCGGGAAGTCGGCCACCAGCTGGGCGTAGTAGGCGCTCATTTCCGCCGCCGTCAGGGACTTGCCCTCGAACTGGTAGGCGCCGTCCTGGTAGAACTCGGAGGACGCCACGTCCAGGGCCAGGGCGATGTCCTTGCCCGGGGTGTAGCCGGCGCGGGTGATCGCCTCGGTGATCAGGTCCAGCGCGGCCCGGTTGCTGGGCAGGTTCGGGGCGAAGCCGCCCTCGTCGCCCAGCCCGGTGGACAGGCCCTTCTCCTTCAGCACGGACTTGAGGCTGTGGTAGACCTCCACGCCCCAGCGCAGCCCCTCGGAGAACGTGGCGGCGCCCAGCGGCACCACCATGAACTCCTGGATGTCCACGTCGGAATCGGCATGCGAGCCGCCGTTGAGGATGTTCATCAGCGGGACCGGCAGCACGTGCGCGTTGGGGCCGCCCAGGTACTTGTACAGCGGGAGGTTGGCGGATTCGGCGGCGGCCGAGGCCACGGCGAGCGAAACGCCGAGGATGGCGTTGGCGCCAAGGTCGGATTTGTTGGAGGTGCCGTCCAGGTCGAGCATGGTCTGGTCGATCAGCCGCTGGTCGGTGGCGTCGAGGCCCGCCAGCGCCGGCTGAATGGTGTCCACCACGGCGGCCACGGCCTGGCCGACGCCCTTGCCCAGGTAGCGGTCCTTCTCGCCGTCGCGGCGTTCCACCGCCTCGAACGCCCCGGTGGAGGCCCCGGACGGAACCGCGGCCCGGCCCATCGAGCCGTCGGAGAGCAGCACCTCAACTTCTACGGTGGGGTTGCCGCGGGAATCGAGGATTTCGCGCGCGTGGATGGCATCGATCAGCGCCATGGAGTAGCTCCTGTTCGTTGGAACGAAAAGATGGAATGTCTGCAGGCGAGGCCGGGGCCGGCTGCAAGGTCCGGCTTAAGACTAATCGAGATCACCCGCCGCGGTTTTCTTCCGTTACGCGCTGCTGGAATTTCCGGACGGCGCCCCGCAGGGCCTGCTCGGGATCCACGCCCGCCTCAACTGCGCGGCGGACGACGGCGAACAGCTCCTCGCCGACGTCGTCTTCCGTCCGGGCAGCACCGTCCGCGCCGGGGCCCCCGGGCGCGCTGCCCCGCTCCGACCCGGCCGCCGGCCCGCTGCCCGCCCGGGCGGCGCGGTCCAGCGATTTCGCTGCCAACGCCAGCGCCGGCAGCGAGTGCGGAAGGCCGTCGAACGGCGTGGTCCGCTCCGGTTTTTCCGCCGCCTTGACCGCGTCGTAGCCGGCCACGATCTCGGCGATGGTCTCCGGAAACTTTTCCTGCAGGGACCCGTCCGGCCGGAAGACATGCCGGTTCCGCCGTATGAGTTTGGCGGTCAGTTCCGCGGCCACGGCGTCGAAATCAAAATGTCCGCGCTCTTCCTGCAGGCGGGCGTGCAGCACCACCTGGTAGAGCACGTCGGCCAGTTCGCCCTTGAGCTCGGCAACATCGGCCCGGCCGGTGTGGCCGGTTTCGATGGCTTCGGCCAGTTCGTGGGCTTCCTCCACGAGGTAGTCGACCAGCGACTCGTGGGTCAGCGCCGCGGTCCACAGGCAGTGCTCGCGCAGTTGTGCCACGACGTCCAGCAGCCTGGCGACCGCCCGGCCCCGGCCGGGCTCAGCGGTGGGAGCGTCCGGGAACTCCCCCCGCCCGGATTCGGCCTCGGCGGGGGCGTCCGGGAGCCGCCCCGGTTCACAGGAGTGTCCGGCGTGAGGCATCGCGGCGTCAGCCCAGCTGGCTGTTGAAGGCCTCGCCGATGAACTCGACGAGCGCCTCACGCTCTTCCAGCGGCAGGAAAGCAGCCTCGGCCGCGTTGAGGGTGATCTCCAGCAGGTCGTCCAGGTCGTAGTCGAAGGTTTCCACCAGCAACTCGTATTCGTCGGTGAGCGTGACTCCGCTCATCAGCCGGTTGTCGGTGTTGATCGTGACCTTGAACCCGGTCTGGTAGAGCAGGTCGAACGGGTGGGAGTGGATATCCTCGCCGAAGACGGAGATCGCGCCGGTCTGCAGGTTCGATGACGGGCTGCACTCGAGCGGGATGCCGCGGTCGCGGACCCACGAGGCGACCCGGCCCAGCGTGACCATGCCAACCTCTTCGCCGTCCTCGTCGTCGGGTCCGAAGTCCACCTGGATGTCCTCGGCGATCCTGACGCCGTGGCCCAGCCGCAGCGCGCGGCCGCTGACCAGCGCGTCCACGATGCTGTCCACCCCGGCCGCCTCGCCGGCGTGGATCGTCACCGGGAACTGCTGTTCGGCCAGGTAGGTGAAGGCGTCCTTGAAGCGCGAGGGCGGGAAGCCGTCCTCGGCACCGGCGATGTCGAATCCGACGACGCCCCGGTCACGGTGGCGGACGGCGAGTTCTGCGATCTCCTGCGAGCGGTCGGCATGCCGCATGGCGGTGACCAGCTGGCCCACCTGGATGGGGCGGCCGCTGGCTTCCACGGCGGCCACGCCGGCTTCCAGGCCTGCCTGGACGGCCTCTACCGCCTCGTCCAGGGTCAGGCCCTTGGTCAGGTGCTGTTCGGGCGCCCAGCGGACCTCGCCGTAGACCACGCCGTCGTCGGCCAGGTCCTCGACGAATTCGCGGGCCACGCGGAACAGGCCGTCCTTGGTCTGCATCACGGCGATGGTGTGGTCAAAGGTTTCCAGGTAGCGGACCAGTGAGCCGGAATCCGCCGATTCGCGGAACCACTCCCCGAGCGCCACCGGGTCGGTGGAGGGCAACTCGTGGCCCTCGGCGGCGGCAAGTTCAATGATCGTGGCCGGGCGCAGTCCGCCGTCCAGATGGTCGTGCAGCGAAACCTTTGGCAGGCTGCGGATGTCGACGTCGAGGTCGGCTGCGGTGTCTTCGGAGTATTCAGGCTCAGTCACAGGCACCACCTTACGCGAGCACCGGGCACGCCTGAACCGGCGCGGATGCCCCCGACGGGTTCAGTCGTCGAGACCGGCGGCGGAACGGTTGCGGGAGGGCACGGCCAGGGGAACGTACGGTTCGAAGCGGACGGTCCGCGAGCCCGCTGCCGGCAGCTGGTCGGCGGGATCGCGCCGTGCAACTACTGCTGCATCCGGGCTCTCCGCGGCCGCGCCCGCGTCGCCTGCCGCCGCCGAGAGGCCGGCTTCCGCCGCCGGCCCCACTCCCGTCGCCGGCCCGGCTTGCGCCGTCGAACCGGCTTCGCCCGCCGGGCCCGCCTCGGCCGGCTCCGCTTCGCGGGACCCGCCCGGGGCTGCGGCGCGCAGCCGCGCGGCACGGCGCCGGTTGGCCAATTTCACGCCGTGGTCCAGCAGGAGGCCCAGCAGCAGCGCCAGGATGATCGCCAGGCCTGCGGCCAGGAGGGTGTTGTCATGGAACCACCGCCCGGCCAGCGCCCCGATGGCTACGGAGTACAAGGACCAGGAGATGCCGGCGGCGACGGAAAACAAAACGAACTTGCGGTGGTTGTAGCCGGTGGCGCCGGCGGTCATGTTGACGGCCACGCGGCCCACCGGGATGTAGCGTGCGCTCAGGATCAGCAGCGCGCCGCGCCGGTCCAGTTCCCTGCGGGCCCAGGCGAAGGCCGCGGCAACCCGGGGACGCTGCATCCAGCGGAAACGGTCTGCACCGATGCGGCGACCGATCAGGTACGCGATGTTGTCCCCCGCTATCGCGCCGATGGCGGCAACGGCGGCCACCAGCCAGATATTCGGGGCTCCGGCGGATACCGCAATGGCCGCCAGTGCCACGACCACCGATTCGCTGGGCACCGGCGGGAAGATGCCGTCGATCAGGCAGAGAGCCAGAAGCAGTGGGTAAATCCACCATTGCGCTGCCGCATCGATGATGAAGACGCTGAGCGCGTCCATGAAAGTCTGCACGAAGTGTTCCTGTCCGCTGGATACCTAGTCCAACGATGCCATGCCGCATCTTGTGCCGCTATCGGGTAGATCCCTGACCGGGCCCCCATCGCTCAACGCCGCAGACCCCGCGGTGCGCCGGGGCATCCCCCGCTCCGGCCGCACCATTTCATCGTAGCGGGGCCGGGGGAACGCCGGGAAGAGCTTGCTCCGGTGGATATATATCCGTGCTGCCCCAGTTGTTTTCAGCTGGGGTCTCCCGCTCCCCGGAGGGGGTTGCACGCCCCTCCGGTCCAGGGAGGCAGGCGGTGCCGGAGATCCCGCGGCGGCCAGGTCAGGGGTGAGTCACGCCACCCGGTCGATGATCAGCCGCCGGGCCGGCCGGCTCCCCTCCGGGGCAATAACGACGGCGCCGCGCAGCGCCTCCTTGGCGCGGTCGAACCTTTCGGGGGTATCGGTCAGCAGCGTCATCAGCGGTTCACCTGCGCGGACCACCGCCCCGGGCTTGGCGTGCATCCGCACGCCGGCCCCGGCCTGCACGGCGTCTTCCTTGCGGGCGCGTCCGGCACCGAGCCGCCAGGCGGCGACGCCGACGGCCAAGGCGTCCAGCTGCATCAGCACGCCGTCGGCCTCGGCGTAGACGACTTCCGACTCCCTGGCCACCGGCAGCTTGGCGTCGGGATCCCCGCCCTGGGCGCGGATCATGGATTTCCAGACGTCCATGGCTCGGCCGTCCCGCAGCGCGGCCGCGGGGTCGGCATCCGTCACGCCGGCTGCGTGCAGCATCTCCTCGGCCAGCCTCACGGTCAGCTCCACGACGTCCTCGGGGCCACCGCCCGCCAGCACCTCCACCGATTCCTCGACCTCGATGGCGTTGCCGGCGGTCAGCCCGAGCGGCGTGCTCATATCGGTCAGCAGCGCCA
Organism: Arthrobacter sp. Cza30; assembly: GCF_059090765.1. Classification (NCBI taxonomy): domain Bacteria; kingdom Bacillati; phylum Actinomycetota; class Actinomycetes; order Micrococcales; family Micrococcaceae; genus Arthrobacter; species Arthrobacter sp. Cza30. Next base: position 403,696 of record NZ_JBNHGA010000007.1, read on the forward strand.
CGGTGTTCACGCCCGCGTCCTGCCCCAGGGCGACCATGGTTTCGGCCAGTTCCCGGGCGTTGCGCTCATCCTTCATGAAGGCCCCGCTGCCGACCTTCACGTCCAGCACCAGCGAGCCGGTGCCTTCGGCAATCTTCTTGCTCATGATCGAGGAGGCAATCAGCGGGATCGCCTCGACCGTGCCGGTCACATCACGCAGCGCGTAGAGCTTCTTGTCCGCGGGAGCCAGGCCGGCCCCGGCCGCGCAGATCACGGCGCCGATGCCGGCCAGTTGGCTCATCATCTCGTCATTGCTGAGCAGGGCCCGCCAGCCCGGAATCGACTCGAGCTTGTCCAGGGTGCCGCCGGTGTGGCCCAGGCCGCGGCCGGACAGCTGCGGCACCGCCACGTTGAATACGGCCACCAGCGGGGCCAGCGGGAGGGTGATCTTGTCCCCCACGCCGCCGGTGGAATGCTTGTCGGCGGTCGGCTTGCCGAGCGAGGAGAAGTCCATCCGCTCGCCGGAGGCGATCATCGCCGTCGTCCAGTGCGCGATCTCCTCCCGGTCCATGCCGTTGAGCAGGATGGCCATGTTCAGCGCGGACATCTGCTCGTCGGCGATGGCACCGCGGGTGTAGGCGTCGATGGTCCAGGCGATCTGCTCCGGGCTGAGCGTTCCCTTGTCCCGCTTGGTCCGGATGATGTCGACGGCGTCGAATGTTTCGGTCATGTCCTGCTCCTTAGGTGATGCGTTCCGCCCGTCAGGCCAGGTGCTGCGCGCCGAAGGCGTCGGGCAGCACCTGGTCCATGGTCCTGACGCCGGCCGGCGTCATCAGCAGCATGCCGGGCGCGCGGAACTCGTACAGCAGCTGACGGCACCGGCCGCACGGCATCAGGGCGTTGCCCTCCCCGTCCACGCAGCTGAAGGCGGCCAGTTTCCCGCCGCCCGTCATGTTCAGCTGGCTCACCAGCGAACATTCCGCGCACAGGGTCAAGCCGTAGGAGGCGTTTTCCACGTTGCAGCCGGAGACGATCCGGCCGTCGTCGGTGAGCGCGGCGGCACCGACCGGGAAGCCCGAGTACGGTACGTAGGCCAGCCGCATGGCTGCCTCCGCGGCCTGCTGGAGGGCGTGCCAGTCCACCTGGGCCGTCGTTGGTGCTTCCACGGTCACCCCTTGATGTACGGCACGCCGCTGGCGGCCGGGGGTCGGGCGCGGCCCACCAGGCCGGCGACGGCGAAGATGGTCACCACGTAGGGCAGCATGGCCAGGAATTGGTTCGGCACCGTGGAGCCCAGGGCGCTGAGCACGTACTGCAGATTGGTCGCGAAGCCAAATAACAACGCCGCGAAGAACGCGTACAGCGGGTTCCAGCGGCCGAAGATCAGCGCCGCCAGGGCGATGTAGCCCTGCCCGGCGGTCATGTCGCGGCCGAAGCTGGACACAAGGACCAGGGTGAAGAAGGCGCCGCCGAAACCGGCGACGACGCCGGCCAGCAGCACGTTCATGAACCGCATCCGGTTGACCTTCACGCCCAGGGTGTCCGCCGCCTTCGGGTGTTCCCCGACGGCACGGGTGCGCAGGCCCCACTTGGTGTGGAACAGGCCGAAGTAGATCACGGCCACCGCGACGTACATCAGGTAGCCGACCACCGACTGCTCGAACAGGATGGGGCCGATGATCGGGATGTCGGACAGCACCGGAATGCTGATGATCGGCAGCCGCGGCGGAGAGTTCCAGGTGGCCGAGTCGGCCGAGAGGACGGTGGAGAACAGGAAACCGGTCAGGCCGGAAACCAGCACGTTGAGCACCACGCCGACGATCACCTGGTTGACGATGTACTTGATGCTGAACACCGCCAGTACCGCCGAGACGAGCACGCCGCCGACGGCCGCTGCGGCCAGGCCGATGAACGCGTTGCCGGAGAGCGACCCGGCGACCGCGGCGGAGAAGGCACCGAACAGCAGCTGTCCTTCGATGGCGATGTTGACGACGCCGGAGCGCTCGCACAGCACTCCGGAGAGGGAGCCGAAGATCAGCGGCACGGCCAGCGTGACCGAACCGGCCAGCAGCCCGTAGAGGGCCACGTTGGGGGTCCGGGCGCTGCCGACCACCCAGGTGAGGAATCCGACCACGAACAGCACGGCAAAGACGGCCACCAGCCAGCCGGGGACCTTTCGTCCGGACCGGACCAGCATGAACGACCAGACGGCGCCGGCGAGCATCAGGACGGCCGTGACCCAGCCGGTGACGACGGCCGAGAGCACCACCGACGGCAGCACCACCGGGTCGTTGGGGTCCGATAGCCGGAAGGTCACCGAGTTGTCCGGCGCCCCGACCGCGAACACCAGGACGGCCGCGAAAGCCAGGACGGCCAGGATGACCGGCGTCTTCCAGTTCCGCACGGTGTCCGCAGCGGCTGGGCTTTGCTGCGGGGCGGCGGCGGTAACCGTGCTCATGCTGCACCTCCGGTGCTTGCGGTCTTACGGGGTCTTGCCGTCAGCTTGCCCGGCTCGGGGAGCCGGAAGATCGCGCGCACGAGCGGCGGCGCCGCGATGAACAGCACGATCATGGACTGGACCACCAGCACGATGTCGATGCCGGTGCCCGTGTTGGTCTGCATGGTCACCCCGCCGGCGCGGAAGGCGCCGAACAGCAGGCCGGCCGCGAAGGTGCCCCACGGCGTCGAACGTCCCAGCAGTGCCACGGTGATGGCGTCGAACCCGAAACTGGCCGCGACGCCCGAGGTCAGCACGCGTTCGGTGCCGGCCACTTGCGCGACTCCGGCCAGGCCGGCGAGGGCGCCCGCCAGCACCATCACCACGACGTAGCCCTTGGTGACGCTGATGCCGGCGGTGCGGGCGGCGTGCGGGTTGGAGCCGACCGCGCGCAGCTCGAAGCCAATGGTGGAGCGGTTGAGCAGCCACCAGCAAAAAACGGTGGCCAGGATGGCTACCACGAAGCCCCAGTGCAGCCGGAAGGTGTCGCCGAAGAGCGGCGGATACATGGCCGTGGCATCCAGTTGCGGGCTGATCGGGTTGGTGGAGCCCGGTCGCTGGAACGCCGGCATGGTCAGCAGGTACAGCACCAGGTTGATGGCCACGTAGTTGAGCATGATCGACAGGATCACCTCGTGGGCACCGGTCTTGGCCTTCAGCAGGCCGACGAGGCCGCCCCACAGTGCGCCGCCGATGATGCCGGCGATGATGACCAGGAGCAGGTGCAGGCCCACCGGAAGGTGCCAGCTGAAGCCGACCCAGGCGGCCAGGGTGGCACCGATGATGATCTGGCCCTGCGCGCCGATGTTGAACAGTCCCGCGCGGAACGCCAGCGCCACGCCCAGGCCCGCGCAGATGAGCGGCGTGGCCACGGTCAGCGTCTGGGTCAACGGGTAGATCATCCGGGCGAACGTGGCGCCCTCGAAGTTGAAGATCGAGCCTTGGAACAGTGCGGCGTAGGCGTTGGCGGCGGCCGTCCAGCCGGCAGCCAGCATGTCCTGCGGCCGGGCGAAGAAGTAGCTGGAGGTCCGGGCCACTTCCTCGTTCGTCAACGCGATCAGGATGCCGCCGGCGATCAGGGACAGCACGATGGCGAGGACAGCCACCAGCGCGTTGCCGGAGACGATCCGCTGCATGACGGTCTGATGCGCGCGCAGCTCGGGGTGCAGGCTCTCCCCCGTGGGCAACACGGCCGGCGGTGCCTGGGTGCCGTCGCCGAGGGCGGCAGCCGCCTCGAGCCGCTGCTCGTCGCCCTCCGCCATGGGCGTTCCCGCGTGTTTCGACCGCTTCCCGTGCTTGCCGGACTCGTCCGCGCTCATTCCTCGCCTCCTTCGGCGTCTGTCTGCTGTACTTCGGCGTCCGTCCGGTGTGCCTGTGCTTCCTCGGCGCTCATGCCGGCCATCATCAGGCCCAGCTCGCCGCGCGAGGTGCCGGCGGGGACGATGCCCATCAGCCGGCCCTGATAGAGCACGGCGATCCGGTCGGCAAGTTCCAGCACCTCGTCCAGTTCGGTGGAAACGATCATCACCGGCGTGCCGACGTCGCGCTCGGCGACGATCCGCTTGTGCAGGAATTCGATGGAGCCTACGTCCACGCCGCGGGTGGGCTGGGAAGCGATAAAGAGCTTCAACGGCCTGGACAGTTCCCGGGCCATGACCACCTTTTGCTGGTTTCCGCCGGAGAGCGTACCGGCCGCCGCCGCCGCGGACTGGGTGCGGACGTCGAACTCCGAGATGTACTGCTCGGCGTTTTGGGCGACCAGGGCCGGCTTCATGGCCAGGCCGCGGGCAAACGGCGGCTGGTCGTAGCGGTTGAGGATGAGGTTTTCGGCCACCGAGAAGGTCCCGACCAAGCCCTCGACGCTGCGGTCCTCCGGCACGAAACCGACGCCGGCCTCGATGATGTCCTTGACCTTGCGGCCCACCAGTTCGCGGCCTTCGAGCTTGATGGAGCCGGACACGTGGTCCTGCAGCCCCAGGATCGCCTCGGTCAGTTCGGTCTGCCCGTTACCTTGGACCCCGGCCACCGCGAGGATCTCGCCGCGCGCGATGCCGAAACTGATGCCGTCCACCACGCGCTGGCCCGTGGCCGAGCGCACCGTGAGGTTCTCGACGGTGAGCGTTTCCTCGCCCGGCCGGGCCGGTTCCTTGTTGAGGGTCAGGCTGACGGCGCGGCCCACCATCATTTCCGCCAACTCGGTCGTGGAGGCCGAGGGCGGCGCGTCGCCGATGACCTTGCCACGGCGAATGACCGTGATGATGTCCGAAACCGCCTTGACTTCGCGCAGCTTGTGGGAGATGAAGACGATGGCCTTGCCGTCGGCCTTGAGCTGGCCCATGATGCCCAGCAGCTCATCGGTTTCCTTCGGCGTCAGGACGGCGGTCGGCTCGTCCAGGATCAGCACTTCGGCGTCGCGGACCAGGGCCTTGATGATTTCGACCCGCTGCTGCACTCCGACCGGCAGGTCCTCGACCACCGCGTCGGGATCCACCTCGAAACCGTATTGGTCGGAGATCTCCCTGATCCGTGCCCGGGTCTCCTCCAGGTTGAGTTGGCCGCCGGCCTTGGTCGCCTCGTTGCCCAGCGCCACGTTCTCGGCCACGGTGAACACCGGGACCAGCATGAAGTGCTGGTGCACCATGCCGATGCCGGCCGCCATGGCATCCCCGGGGCCGTCGAAGGTCACCGGCTTGTCGTCGACCAGGATCTGGCCTTCGCTGGGCTCGTAAAGCCCGTAGAGGACGTTCATCAGCGTGGATTTCCCGGCGCCGTTTTCACCCAGCAGGCTGTGCACCTGTCCCGGCTGCACCACCAGGTCAATGTGGTCGTTGGCAACCAGGGAGCCGAATCGCTTGGTGATTCCCTTGAGCTCGAGTTTCAAACCCCAACCCACCTGTTCTTTGTCCGTAGGTACGACGGTCCTCATCCAGCGGCGCGGTGCCGGACGGTGCTGCTGCCCGGACGCTGTGCCTAGCCTAAACCGGTTCGGCCGATTACAGCGCGGACCGCCGCCCTCGGCACCGGTGTCCGGTACGGAGGACGACGGTCCGCTGCGTGCTTACTGCTGCGGGCTGGACTTGGATTCGACCTTGATCTTGCCCGAGATGATCGATTCCTTGATGGTTTCCAGTTCCGACTTGGTCTCATCGGAAACCGCTGCGTCGAGGTCATGGAACGGGGCCAGTGCCACGCCGCCGTTCTCCAGGGTTCCGATGTACGGGGTGCTGTCGAAGTTGCCCCCGAAGTCGGTCCGAATAACGTCCTCTACCGAGGCGCCCATCTCCTTGACAACCGAAGTAAGGATGAACTCCTCGGCCTTGCCGGCGCTTTCGTAGCCGTCCGAATCGACCCAGACAACCTTGGCATCCTTGCCGTCGGCGTTGGCTTCGAGCACGGCGTCCAGCGTGCCCAGGCCCACCGGGCCGGCCACCGGCATGATGATGTCCGCGCCCTCGTTGATGAAGTTCAGGGTGTTGGTCTTGCCCTTGCCCTGGTCCTCGAAGTTGCCGACGAAGGTACCGTTCTGGGCTTCCTTGTTCCAGCCGAGCAGTTCGACGTTGGCGTCCTTCTGCTCGTTGTAGTAGTCCACGCCGTCGGCGAAGCCGTCCATGAAGATGGTGACGGTGGGGATGTTCATGCCGCCGTAGGTGGCCACCTTGCCGGTCTCGCTGGTTGCGGCCGCGACGTAGCCGGCCAGGAACGCCGCCTGCGCCGTGTCGTAGATGATCGGCTTGACGTTGTCGCCGAACTCCGGGTCGTTGTAGTCGACGATCGCGAAGTTGGTCTCGGGGTTGGCCGCAGCCGCTTCCTTGGTCACGTCGCCCAGCAGGAAGCCGACCGTGAGGACCATGTCGCAGTTGGCCTGCACCATGGCATCCACGTTGGGACCGAAATCGGTCTCGGCCTGGGACTCGGCCTCGCGGATCTTGATGCCCAGCTCTTCCTCGGCCATCTTCAGGCCTTCGTAGCTCGACTGGTTGAACGAGCGGTCGTCGAATCCACCGGAGTCGGAGACGATGCAGCCGAGGTAGTCGGTGCCTTCCGCTGCCGGGCTGCCGCTGGCGCCGCCCTCTTGGGCCGGCGGTGCGCCGCAAGCGGTCAGAACCAGTGCGGACGCGCCCAGCACCGCGGCGGAGAGGCCGGTGCCGCGCTTAATCTTGCGCAGTGAAGTCTTCAATGTTCCTCCATAAAAGAATGTCTGCCCCGCCACAGTTCAATGGTCGCTTCACAAGAAGTGCGGCGTTTGACTTGTACTCCGCGTGGCACAGCACCTGTCCTGCAGGTGCACAGTTGATGACCCTACAGTAGTTCCCGCGCGCCCCACCGGCGAAGCAATCGCTACCGGCGCGCGCAGATTGTTCAAAAGTTGTTACTTTTGGGTAGCACCGGCTGCCGTGTCCCGGTGACGCCGGGCGGCCAGCACGGCGGCCTTGGCCATGACGCGCACGCCCACGCCGATGGCGTGCTCATCGGGAGCGTAGTCGCCGCGGTGCAGGTCGAAGGTTTCGCCGCCCGGGCTCCGGGTGCCCAGCCGCATCATCGCGCCGGGCACTTCCTGGGTCATCCAGGCGAAGTCCTCCCCGCCCATCGACTGCGGCGTGAGGGTCACCGCGTCCTCCCCCAACTCGCTCCGGGCCGCCGCCTCGAGCAGCGTGGTTTCCCGCTCGGTGTTGATCACGGGAGGCACGCCGCGGATGTGTTCGAGCTTGACGTCCACGCCGAACGGTGCGGCCACCTGGTTCACCACCTCGTCCACCAGCTCGCCGGCGGCCTGCCAGGCTTCCCCGTCCAGGCAGCGCATGGTGCCGGCCATGTAGCCGACGGCCGGGATGGCGTTGGGGGCCGCACCCGCCTGAATCTGCCCCCACACCAGCGAGACGGCGCTGCGGACATCGATCCGCCGGTTGATGACGGCGGGGACACTGACGGCGATCTCGGCCAGCGCGAACACCAGGTCCTCCGTCAGGTGCGGCCGGGACGTGTGGCCGCCGCGCCCGCGCAGTTCAATCCGTATGGTGTCCGAGGCGGAGGTGATGGCTCCGATCCGGGTGCCGACCAAGCCGACGTCGATGCGCGGGTCGCAGTGCAGGGCCAGGATCCGCGGCAGCCCTTCCAGCACGCCCTGCTCGATGACGGCCAACGCGCCGCCGGGCATGGTCTCCTCGGCCGGCTGGAAGATGACCCGCACGCGGGCGGACAGTTCGCCATCCAGATCCAGTTTGCGCAGGACCAGCGCGACGCCGAGCATCACCGTGGTGTGGATGTCGTGTCCGCAGGCATGGCTGATGCCGGTGTTGACCGAGGCGTAGTCGAGGCCGGTTTCTTCCATGATCGGCAGGGCGTCGATGTCCGCGCGCAGCCCGATGGCCAGCGGGCCCTCCCCGACGTCGACGAACAGCCCGGTGCCGTCCAGCAGTTGCGGTTCCAGCCCTGCGGCCGTCAGCCGCTCGGCCAGCTTCCGGGTGGTGAGGAATTCCTTGTGCGACAACTCGGGATGCTGGTGCAGGTCCCGCCGGAACCGCCGGAGTTCATCCAGCAGCGGCGATGCCCAGACGCCGATATTGAGATTGGCCAGCGGAGTTTCTGAAATCTTCTGCACACCTGCACTCTATCGATTTGGGCGACCTTCCGAGGACGGTCGCCGGCCTTGCACAGGACCAGGCTTTCGCCGCCGGTCCCGGGTGCCGTACGCCTTAGAGGACGTCGGTGTCGCCGCTGGCCCTGAGGTGCTCGACGGCGGACTTCACCTTCTGCGCGTGTTCCTTGGTGGTGACCAGCAGCGCGTCCGGGGTGTCGACCACGACGACGTCGTCGATGCCGATCAGCGCGATCACGCGTTTGGTGTCGGACACCACGACGCCGGTGGCCGACTCCGCGAAGACCCTCGCCCCTTCGCCGAGGACCGTGAGCCCGGAGGTTTCGCTGGCGGTATTCAACCGCCCGATCGCGGCGAAGTCGCCCACGTCGTCCCAGGAGAAGGAACCGGGGATCATCGCCACGTCGCCGGCGGCCGCCGCGGGTTCGGCCACCGCGTAGTCGATCGACGTCTTGGGCAGGTCCGGCCAGATCCTGCGCATCACCGCGCCGCGGGCGGGAGTGTCCCAGGCCTCGGCGATCTCGGTCAGGCCGGCAAAGAGTTCGGGTTCGTTGGTTTCCAAATGCTTCAGCAGCAGGTCAACCGGCGCCACGAACATGCCGGCGTTCCAGGAATATTCCCCCGTCGCCAGGTAGCCGCGGGCCACCTGCTCGTCGGGTTTCTCCACGAACTCGACCACCGCCTGCGCGGAGGGCGCCCCGGGGACCTGCAGCGCCCCGGCGGAGCGGATGTACCCGAATCCGGTGGCCGGATGCGTCGGCGTGATCCCGATCGTGACGATGTAGCCCTCGGCCGCGGTGTGCACGGCCTCGCGAACCGCCTGCTGGAAGTCCTCCACCGGGGTGATCACCTGGTCCGCGGCGAAGGAGCCCATGATGATCCGCGGGTCCCGCCGGTACAGGATCGCCGCGGCGAGACCGATCGCCGCCGCCGAGTCCTTCGGCTCCGGCTCCAGCACCAGGTTCGCATCCTGAAGCTCGGGCAGCTGTGCGCAGACCGCCTGCCGGTGCAACTTGCCGGTTACCACCAGGGTCCGCCCCTGGCACAGCGGCTCGAGACGGGAATAGGTGGCGCGGATCAGCGTGGACCCGGAACCGGTCAGGTCGTGCAGGAACTTCGGCGCCGCCGCGCGGGACAGCGGCCACAACCGCGTCCCGGTCCCGCCGGCCGGAATAACTGCATGAAAACGGTCCAGCACGGCGTCGTCGTCGGCCGCATCCCGGCCTGCTGCTTGAGTGTTCACGCTCTCCACGGTAATCCAGCAACGTGGGTACCGCCTTCATCCTGCAGGCCGATTTCTGCCGTCGGGGTGGTTTGCCGGTGTCGTAACAGCGCAAACCGCCGCCCCGTCGGAATCCAGAGCCTGCGGGGCCGCGGACCGGCCTCACCCGCCCCGTGGAAGCCGGTGCGGCACGGGCGGTTGAACCCGTGCTGTTAAGAAGGTCACACCCTGCTGTACCTGAATTGAATAAGCCCTCAGCGAAGCCTAGATTAGTCTTGAGCTATAGAGCGCTCTCGCACCGGCGTCAACTCTTGCGTGGAAGCCACGCTGCGCCTCTGCGATGCAGGGAGGGTAATTCAGTGTCGAAGACACCAGCAGGGACCTTATACCGCGGCCGTGAAGGCATGTGGTCTTGGGTAGGACACCGCATCACGGGCGTCGCAATCTTTTTCTTTCTCTTGGTACACGTGCTCGATACCGCGCTGGTCCGGGTATCCCCGGGCGCCTATGACGCCGTCATGGCCACGTACAAGAACCCGATCATGGCCATTCTGGAAGCCGGCTTGGTAGCGGCCATCGTCTACCACGCCTTTAACGGGCTTCGCGTCATCCTCATCGACTTCTGGAAGAAGGGGCCCAAGTACCAGGCCAAGCTTCTGTGGGGGGTTGTCGGCCTCTGGGTCGTCGTCATGATTCCGTTCCTCATCCGCCACCTCACGCTCGCTTTCACCGGGGGTCACTAACTCATGTCGGTCAACTCTGAAATCCAGGCCCCCCGCAGCGCCCGCATCGCTCCCGAGTACATGCGCAACAAGGGGCGCAAGGGCAACTTCGAACTGTACGCATGGCTGTTCATGCGGCTCTCCGGCCTCATCCTGGTGGTGCTGGTCTTTGGGCACCTGTTCGTCAACCTGATGGTGGGCGAAGGCGTCCACGCCATCGACTTCGGCTTCGTGGCCGGCAAGTGGGCCGACCCGTTCTGGCAGATCTGGGACCTGGCCATGCTCTGGCTGGCCATGCTGCACGGCACCAACGGCGTGCGGACCATCATCGAGGACTACGCGGAAAAGGACATCACCCGCTTCTGGTTCAAGATGGTCCTGTACGTGGCCTCTGCCGTCATCATCGTGCTCGGCACCCTGGTGATCTTCACCTTCGATCCGTGCCCGGCCAACGCCACCGCCGAGCTGCTGCCGTCGTTCTGCCCGGCCCCCTAACCGTCCCCGCGACAGACCGCGGCGCCGTTGCCCGTCGTGAACCCCACACGGCGAAGAAAACCCAGTTTCAACAGAAAGAGCATCCAGTATGCAGGTCCATAAGTACGACGTCGTCATTGTCGGTGCCGGTGGCGCCGGTATGCGCGCCGCGATCGAATCAGGCCAGCGCGCGCACACCGCAGTACTGACCAAGCTGTATCCCACCCGTTCCCACACCGGCGCGGCCCAGGGCGGCATGTGCGCCGCACTGGCGAACGTCGAAGAGGACAACTGGGAATGGCACACCTTTGACACGATCAAGGGCGGCGACTACCTGGTTGACCAGGATGCCGCCGAAGTGATGGCCAAGGAAGCCATCGACGCGGTGCTGGACCTGGAAAAGATGGGTCTGCCGTTCAACCGGACGCCCGAGGGCAAGATCGACCAGCGCCGCTTCGGCGGACACACCCGCGACCACGGCAAGGCCCCGGTCCGCCGCGCCTGCTACGCCGCCGACCGCACCGGACACATGATCCTGCAGACCCTCTACCAAAACTGCGTCAAGCACAACGTTGAGTTCTACAACGAGTACTACGTGCTGGACCTGCTGCTGGTCGAGGAAGACGCCACCCGCGCGGACGGCACCCCCTACAAGCAGAAGCGCGTCGCCGGCGTCGTCAGTTATGATCTGGCCTCCGGCGAGCTCCACGTCTTCCAGGCTAAGTCCGTCATCTTCGCTTCGGGCGGCGTGGGCAAGGTCTTCAAGACCACCTCTAACGCGCACACCCTGACCGGCGACGGCATGGGCATCGCGTTCCGCCGCGGCCTTCCGCTGGAGGACATGGAGTTCGTCCAGTTCCACCCGACCGGCCTGGCCGGCCTGGGCATCCTGCTCTCCGAGGCCGCCCGCGGCGAAGGCGGAATCCTTCGCAACGCCGACGGTGAGCGCTTCATGGAGCGCTACGCCCCCACCATCAAGGACCTGGCGCCGCGTGACATCGTGGCCCGCTCCATGGCCCTGGAGGTCCGGGAAGGCCGCGGCTGCGGTCCGAACAAGGACTACGTGCTGCTGGACCTGACCCACCTGGAGCCGGCGCACATCGACGCGAAGCTGCCGGACATCACGGAGTTCGCGCGCACCTACCTCGGCGTCGAGCCCTACACCGAGCCGGTGCCGGTGTTCCCCACCGCCCACTACGCCATGGGTGGCATTCCCACCAACATCAAGGCCGAGGTGCTGCAGGACAACGACACCGTTGTGCCGGGCCTGTACGCCGCCGGCGAGGTGGCCTGCGTCTCCGTCCACGGCTCGAACCGGCTGGGAACCAACTCCCTGCTGGACATCAACGTCTTCGGCAAGCGCTCCGGCATCAACGCCGCCGAGTACGCCAAGACCGCGGACTTCGTCGAGCTGCCGGAGAACCCGGAGCTGTACACGATGGAGCTGCTCGAGACGGTGCGCGGCGGCACCGGTACCGAGCGGGTCGCCCAGATCCGCAAGGAACTGCAGGACATCATGGACGCCAACGTGCAGGTGTTCCGCGACGAGAAGTCCCTGACCGAGGCGCTGAACGTGATCGCTTCGCTGCGCGAGCGCTACAAGAACATCAGCGTCCAGGACAAGGGCAAGCGCTTCAACCTGGACCTGCTGGAGGCCGTGGAACTCGGCTTCCTGCTGGACATGGCCCAGGTGATGACCGTGGCGGCGCTGCACCGCACGGAGTCCCGCGGCGGACACTTCCGCGAGGACTACCCGGACCGCGACGACGAGAACTTCATGAAGCACTCCATGTGCTACCTGGACGTCGACGCCGTGACCGATCAGACGGCCGGCATCCGCATGGATACCAAACCCGTGGTATTCACGCGCTACGAACCGATGGTGAGGAAATACTGATGAGCACCGCGACCGAAATTCCCGAAGGACCGTCCAAGGTCGAGCTGGCTCCCGGGGTCGGCGGCGGCGGCGAGATCCCCAGCTTTGACATTACGCTGAAGGTCCGCCGCTACGATCCGGAAGTTTCCGAGGAAGCCCGCTGGGACGAGTTCAAGCTCACCATGTACGGCACGGACCGCGTGCTGGATGCCCTGCACAAGGTCAAGTGGGAGCATGACGGTTCCGTATCCTTCCGCCGGTCCTGCGCCCACGGCGTCTGCGGCTCCGATGCGATGCGCATCAACGGCCGCAACCGCCTGGCCTGCAAGACGCTGCTGAAGGACCTGGACACGGCCAAGCCCATCACGGTGGAACCGATCAAGGGCCTGCCGGTGGAGAAGGACCTGATCGTGGACATGGAGCCGTTCTTCCAGTCCTACCGCGAGATCATGCCGTTCCTGATCAACAACGGCCACGCGCCGACCCGCGAGCGGCTGCAGTCGCAGGAGGACCGCGAGCGGTTCGACGACACCACCAAGTGCATCCTCTGCGCCGCCTGCACCTCCTCCTGCCCGGTGTTCTGGACCGACGGCCAGTACTTCGGGCCGGCGGCGATCGTGAACGCGCACCGCTTCATCTTCGATTCCCGCGATGATGCCGGCGACATGCGCCTGGAGGTCCTCAACGACAAGGAAGGCGTGTGGCGCTGCCGCACCACCTTCAACTGCACCGAGGCCTGCCCCCGCGGCATCCAGGTGACCAAGGCGATCACCGAGGTCCGCCAGGCGATCCTGGCCCGCTCCGTGTAGCCAACCCGGGCGGTCCCTTCGGACTGCGCCGGCCGGTGGCGCCGATTCCTTCGGGAGTCGGCGCCACCGGCGTTTAAGATTCCGGCAGGGGCCTCCGCCGGCGCAGGCCCCACGCCCGCTGCCGCAGCGACCGGCTGTCCCGCCCGCCGGCCGCCTGCCTGGCCAGCGCGTCCGCCGTGCCGACCGCTCCCCAGGCGGTGGCGACCAGGTAGACCTGGCTGAGCAGGTAGAACCACACGAACAGGCCCAGGATGACGGCGAAAGGAGCCAGCAGCCAGTTGCTGCCCACGTTGCCCAGCAGTGACGAGGAGAAGTACCTGAGCACGGTACTGCCGATACCGGCGAGCAAGGCGGACTGGAGCATCACCGTGCGCGGCATCCGGATGCCTGACGCCACGCGGAACAGGATCACGGCAACCGCCGTATCCAGCAGCAGCATGACCACGATGCCGGCGATCCGGGTCAGCGGCACCACGGCTGCGCCTTGGATGCCGAGCAATTCCACGATCAGGTCCAGCGCGGTATTGGCTATGGCGGCGACGAGCGTGGTCACGACCAAGGCAACGGCCACGATCAGCAGCGTGCCGGTATCCTTGAGCTTGACCAGGACGATGTTCGTTTGCAGGGGCGGCAGGTCGAAGATGCCGCGCATCCCCGTGCGCAGCCCCGCGATCCAGCCCAACGAGGTCCAGATCATGACGGCGGTGGAGATGATCAGGCTGACGCCGAAAGCCTCGCCGTGGGCGAAGAGCTCTTGGGGTGAGGCCAGGCCCTCGGGCCCGGTGCCGGTGTCAATCAATCCAGGGACGAATTCGTTCACCACCCGTACGATGGCCATCTGCAGGTCGCGGTTGCCGGCGGCCACCAAGCCGAGGATGGAGAAACCGGCCACCAGCATCGCCGCTACCGAGAAGAACATCTTGTAGGCGCACCCGGCCGCCAGCAATGGCCCGTGCCTCAGGGCGTAGAGATTCATGACCCGCATCAGGCGCCAGGAGTTGATCTTCGCGAGCCTGTACTTGGCCGCGGCCAAGCTGCTTTGCAGGGCGCCTTCTTCGCGCTTGGCGCGGCCTGCTTCCCGCCGCTGCCTCACGGCGGCGAGCAGCAGTTGCTGCCGTTCCAGCGGATCCGGCGTTGCCTCAGCCTGCTCCTGCGGGTCCGGCGCCAAAGCTCAACTCTTCCCGTAGTATCCACACACCAGTCTCGTCGTGCTCGTAGAGCCCCATGCTACTGACCCGGAATGCGGCGTCATAATCAGCGAGCTTGCTTTCGGCCGAGTCCATGCTGGCTTCGCTGACGTCGTGCGCCACGGTCACATGCGGGTGGAAGCCGAACTCGAGGTCGCGTTCCAGCGGGCCGGACTGGAGTTTTTGGTGCAGCGCGACGCACTCGTCGAAGCCCTCGTCGATGCTCAGGTAGACCACGGGCGAAACCGGGCGGAAACTGCCCGTGCCGCGCAGGGAGAGGGTGAACGGGGACTGCGCACTGGCCACGGCCCGGACGTGCTGGACGGCTTCGTCCCAGTCCAGCACCGGAGTGGTGGTGACCAGGGTGATGTGCGGCGGTATCACCGAGGCCAGCGGGTCACCGAACGAGGCCCGCCAGCCCTGCAGCTCGCTGGCCATCGGCTCCGGGACCCCGATGACCACGCCGACGCAGCCGACCGCCGTCCGGGCACCGCGGCCAGCATCGCCGTCGTGCTCTACACGGGCGATGCTGTCCTGGTCCTGCTGGCGCATGGCTAGCGTTCGCCTCCGGGGGCCATGAAACCTACCTTGGAGTACACATCAGCGAGTGTAACCGATGCGATGGAACGGGCCTTCCGGGCCCCGCGCGCCAGCAGCCGGTCCAGTTCAGCCGGATCGTCCAGCAGCTCCTGGGCCCGCGCCTGCACCGGCGCGAGCGTTTCGACGACCACCTCGGCCAGATCGACCTTCAGATGACCGTACATCTTGCCCTGGTACTCCTGCTCCAGCTGCGCGACGGTCTTGCCCGTCAGCGTGGAGTAGATGGTGAGCAGATTGGAGATGCCCGGTTTGGCCTCGCGGTCGAAGCGGATCTCCGTGCCGTCGTCGGTGACGGCCGACTTGATCTTCTTGGCGGCCTGCTTCGGATTGTCGAGAATGTTGATCAGGCCGGCGGTCGACTCGGCCGACTTGGACATTTTCGCGGTAGGGTGCTGGAGATCGTAGATCTTCGCCCCCTCCTTGGGGATCACGGCTTCGGGCACCACGAACGTTTCCCCGAAGCGGTGGTTGAACCGCTGGGCCAAGTTCCGGGCCAGTTCCAGGTGCTGGCGCTGGTCCTCGCCGACGGGCACGCCGTAGGGGCGGTACAGCAGGATGTCCGCGGCCATCAGCACCGGGTAGGCGAACAGCCCCACGGTTGCGGCGTCGGTACCGTTCTTCTGCGTCTTGTCCTTGAACTGGGTCATCCGGGAGGCCTCGCCGAAGCCGGTCACGCAGTTCAGGACCCAGGCCAGCTCGGCGTGCTCCGGCACGTGGGACTGGACGAAGAGCGCCGTGCGGTCCACGTCGATGCCGCCGGCGATGTACTGCGCGCAGGTGACCCTGGTGCGGTGGGCCAGATCCTTCGGATCGTAGTCCACCGTGATGGCGTGCAGGTCGGGGATGAAGTAGAAGGTTTCGTACTCGTCCTGCAGCTTGACCCAATTGACGAGTGCGCCCAGGTAGTTGCCCAGATGCAGGGAGTCGGCGGACGGCTGCATGCCGGAGAGAAGCCTGGGACGCTCGGCCTGCGGCCGGCCCGCCTGCCCGGCGGCCAGCACGGCGGTTTCTGTGGGTTCTGTGGTTCCTGTGCTCATCGGGATGCTTCCTAGAACTGGTAGTCGACGACCAGCGGTGCGTGGTCGGAGAATCGGGCGTCGTAGGTGGCGGCACGGTCGACGGCGGCGGCCGTCGCGAGATCGGCCAGCGACGGGGTGGCCACCTGATAATCGATGCGCCAACCGGAGTCGTTGTCGAAGGCCTGGCCGCGCCAGGACCACCAGGTGTAGGGACCGCTGACAGCCCCGGCCAGCGACCGGTGCACATCGCGCCAACCGATCTCCTCGCCAAAGAAGCGGTCGAAATAGGCCCGTTCCTCGGGCAGGAAGCCGGCGCGCTTGACGTTGCCCTTCCAGTTCTTAATGTCCAGCTCGGTGTGGCCCACGTTCAGGTCGCCGACGACCAGCGCGTAGTCCCGCTCGGCCTTCAGTTGCGGCAGCCGATAGCACATGGCGTCCAAGAAACGGTATTTGTCCACCTGCTTGGGGGTGTCGACCTCGCCGGAATGGACGTAGGCGCTCACCACCGTCAGGGTCTTTTCGCCGTCGACGCTGTCCACGGCAAAGTCGGCCTCCACCCAGCGGCCTGCGGAGAGGAAGTATTCATCGCCGATGTGGCTGCGCGTGGCAGTCGGCTCAACGCGGGAGGCGATGGCAACACCGGCTCGGCCCTTGGCCTCGGCTTCGGCATGCAGGATGTGCCAGTCGCTGCCCAGCAGCTCACGTACTACCGCGTCCGGCGCCCGTACTTCTTGCAGGCACAAAATGTCCACGTCCCGGACGGCCAGCCAGTCGGCCATTCCGCGCTTGTAGGCGGCGCGGATGCCATTGACGTTGACGCTGGCGATCCGCAGTGTCTTGCCTGCCTGGATCAGTCCGCCGGCGGCGTCGCGGGAGGTGGTCGGTGCGGGGGAAACGGTTGCCAAAGTCACCCGACTACCTTACCCAACCCTTCAGTTCAGCCAACAACTGTGCCGCTGACCGTTCCGCCGCCGTCGTCCTTGCGGATCATGCTTCGCCCGTTGTGGGCGGTAATCTCTACCGTTTCCAGCGCCCGGTCCACCATGCCCTCGTCTTTGCCGCGGTAGTCGCGCATCACCTTGGCCTGCACCTGGATGATCTTGAAGCTGTGGTCCAGCTTTTCGTCCCGCACGGCATTCGCCCTGGTGAGTTCTTCCTCGACGAGGGCGGTGCCGCCGCCCGGAGCGGGGTTGGCCCGCCCGGCGTAATCGGCCTGCACATTGGCCAGCTTCTCCTTCGCCTTGCGGGTGGCACCGCGGACGCTGAACACCACGAAGGCGGCCAGGGCCAGCCATGCCAGCGACACTGCGACGACGATCCAGCCGATGACGTCGTTCTCATTGGCGGCAAAGATAACCGCGACCAGGAAGACAAGCACCAGCACTGCCAGACTGATGTTGCCGGCCTTGAACGGCAGCTGGCGGGCGGTGGACGTAACGGAAGACTCGGGACCAATTGATCGCATGGGCCTATTCTCTCAAATCCACGCGCCTGCGTGCGCCGTGTCCGCCCACGGCTCAGCGCGCTACCACTGCACCAGGCAGAACGGGTGTCCGGCCGGGTCCAGGTACACCCTGAAGGTCTCGGTGCCCGAGTCCATGCTCGTGGCTCCCAGCTGGAGTACCAGTCCTTCGGCGATGTCCAGGTCCCGGACCCTGACGTCAACATGCATCTGCTGGGGATGCTCCTGTCCCGGCCACTGGGGTGGCTCGTAATCCCGGACCTGCTGGAAGGCGATGGCCGGCCGGTCCGGGGCATCCCCGATGCTGATCCAGCCGTCGTCGTCCTGTTGGACCCGGATCATGCCCAGCAGCTCCTCGTAAAAGGTGGCCAGTACATCGCTGTCCGGACAATCGATGACCAGTGCCTGCCACTTGCCGATCATGTGCCAGCTCCTTAGTTGGTTCGGGCCTTAGGACGGTGTCTCCATCATTGATGCGCCGCAAGGGTGTGGCAAGGACAAGGCGGCCGCCGCCGCACGTCGTCGGTCCATGCCCGCCGCGCGTCGCCCGCCGCGAGTCGGTCCGCCTACCGTACGTCAGGACTCCCCGCCGCACGTCAGATCCGCCTACCGTACGTCAGGCCTCCCCCGCCGCCCGCCAGCACGCGGTCAGTTCAGGAAGAGCTTGCGCAGCCTCCCGGTGGTCAGGATCAGCCCGAGCACGATCATGACCAGGAAGTACAGGACGTGAATCCACGTGGCGGCGGTGAAGGCGCCGACGCTGAGCTGGCGAAGCAGTTCCACGCCGTGCCAGAGCGGGAATGCTTGGATCAGCCACTGGATCGGCTCCGGGTAGACGCTGAGCGGGTAGAAAGTCGCGGAGAACAGGAACATCGGGAGCATGATGAAGTTGATCCAGTCCATCTGCTGGAACGTTTTCATGTAGCTGGTGATGGCCATGCCGAAGGAAGCGAAGCCGAAGGCCACCACCACGGCTGCGGGGATCATCAACAGCGCCCAGGGCGAGGTGATCAACCCCATCGCCCCCATCACCGCGGTGAAGCCTGTGGCGTAGAGGGCTCCGCGCATCAGCGCCAGCAGGATTTCGCCGAGCGCCACGTCCAGCGGTCCCAGGGAGGTGTACAACATGCCTTCGTAGAGCTTGGCAAAGTTCAGTTTGAAGAAGACGTTCCAGGTGGAGTCGTACACCGCGCCGTTCATTGCCGAGACGGCCAGCAGCGCCGGCGCAATGTAGTTCGCATAACCGATCTCGGTTCCGCCGGGGCCGCTTATCGTGCCGATCAGCGAGCCCAGTCCGATGCCCATCGCCACCAGGTAGAGGACCGGCTCGACGAAACCGCTGACCATGATCGCCCAGTTGGTTCCCCAGGTCGCCTTGACGCCGCGGGCGAAGACCGCCCGCACGTTGCCGGCATAGAGCGAGCCAAACGGGCGGCGCGCCGGCTCGAGCCGCGGCGGCTGCGGGAGAACGTGCTGGCTCATTTGCCCAGCCTCCTGATATAGATGCGGCGCGCGAAGACCCAGCCGGCCGCGCAGAGGACGGCCAGGTAGGCGACGTGCAGCACGGTCAACCAGGCCGGTTCAACATAGCCGTAGCTGAGCACCCGGCCCAGCTCCGTCGAATGCCACAGCGGCGAGATCCAGCCGATCCAGCGCACCACCAGCGGCATGGCCTCCAGCGGAAAGAACGTGCCGGAGAAGAGGAACAGCGGCATCACGATGAACCGCTGCACCAGCGCGAACTGGCCGCGGTCTTCTTCGATGCTGGCCGAGTACGCCATCAGCGGCAGCCCGAAGGCCATCCCGCCCAGGGCCGCCGTGATGACCATCAGCCAGGCGGTGGCCTCGGTCACCGCGCCGAAGATGACCAGGCAGAGGAAATACAAGCCGGTGGTCAGCAGCAGGCGGGCCAGCACGCCCAACGAGTGCCCGTTGACCAGTTGGTGGCTCTGCAGCGGCGAGGCGTTGGGACCGTAGTAGGTCTTGCGCCATCGGAACCCCGACATCACCGAGTACGTGTTCTCTTCGCTGGCCACCATGATCGCGGCGGTCGCCAGGAGGGCAGGCGCCACGAAGACCAGATACGGCACGGACTGGCCGTTTCCGGCGTCGAGCGAGGCGTTGGTGTTGGCGTCCACCAACGTGGCGAGCCCCACGCCCATGGCAAACAGGTAAACCAGCGGCGTGCCGACCGCCGTCATCAAGACGGTCCAGCCGTAGCCGCGCAACTGCCGCAGCCAATGCTCCAGGAAGTAGACGGAACCGAAGCTCCGGGCGCGCTCGGCCGACTGCAGCGGGGTCAGCGGCGAGCGCAGGCCGGTGACCGGCCGCGTCAGCGCGTCGATTTCCCGCAGCGACAGCTGCTCCGGGGCCCGCGCATCGACCGAGCCCGCGGCGGCCGCGGCGTCCGGCACGGAGGCTGCAGCGGTCGCGGTCCGCCCGGACTCTCCGGCCGTGGGCGCCGGTGCTCCTTCGGCCGGGCGCGCCGGCGTGTCTTCGGACGCGCGCGCGGTGGTTTCTTCGGCCGGGCGCGCCGTGGTCTCCATGTCCTGCCCGCCCGGCACCTGCGTGGGCTGTTGCTCAGTCAATGAGGCTCCTGCCCGTCAGCCTGAGGAAGACGTCCTCCAGGCTGGAACGCCGCACCAGGGACGTGATCGGGCGCAGGCCGCGGTTGGACACTTGCTCGAGGGCCGCCTCGCCGTCGTCGGCATAGACCAGCACGCGGTCCGGCAGCGTTTCGAGCCGCTCCCCGATGCCCGCCAGTTCCGGGGCCACGGTGGTATTCCGCTCGGAACCGAACCGAAGCTCGAGGACCTCACGGGTGGAATGTTCGCGGATCAGGGCTGACGGCGACCCTTCCGCCATGATCTTGCCCTTGTCCACCACGATGAGCCGGTCGCACAGCTGCTCGGCCTCGTCCATGTAGTGCGTGGTCAGGATCAGGGTCACGCCCGCTTCCTTGAGCCGGAAGAGGCGGTCCCACAGGATGTGGCGCGCCTGCGGATCGAGTCCGGTGGTGGGCTCGTCGAGCAGCAGCACCTTCGGATCGTTCATCAGCGAACGGGCGATGGTCAGCCGCCGTTTCATGCCGCCGGAGAGGGCATCGACCTTCGCCTTGGCCTTGTCCGTCAGCTGCGCGAACTCCAGCAGTTCGTCCGCCTTGGGGCGCAGGTAGGAGTACGGCAGCCCGAAGTAGCGGCCGTAAACGATCAGGTTGTCGCGGACCTTCAGTTCCTCGTCCAGGTTGTCCTGCTGCGGCACCACGCCCAGATGCGCCCGCACCTCGGGTCCGTGCCGGTCCGGGTCCAGGCCCATGATGCTCAGCTCGCCGGACGTCCGCTGCGAGACGCCGCCGATCATCCGCATGGTCGTGGACTTGCCCGCACCGTTAGGTCCGAGCAGCCCGAACGACTCCCCCGCCGGGACTTCGAAGGAGATGCCGTCGACGGCGTTGAAGTCGCCGTAGGTCTTCACGACGTTCCGGGCGGAAATGACGGCTGCGGAGGTTTGCTGAGGCAACCGGTGTGAAAGCGATGTTTGAGGCACTGCTATAGCCTAGATCACACTAGCGATTGAGGAAAGCCAATCGGGGTCTCGCCTTTTCGATGTCGCAGCTGGAAGCACTCAACGGCCGGAGCCACCACCTTGGCGGGGCGCGTGGGCCTCGACCGCATACCTGACCATCTCCGCGGCCCGGTCGGTCAGCCTGACCCCTTCGGGCCAGACGATCTTCACGCCGACTGGGCGGACCGCCGGCTCGATCGGCAACGCGGTAAAAGTCCGGCCTTCATAGGTGGCATCGCCGGACGGCCGCTGCACCAGCACCGAGTAGCCGATGCCCCGCCCGACCAGCGAGCGGGTCAGCTCGAAGTCCGTGGTGCGGTACCTGATTTTCGGCACGACGGAAGCATCACGAAACACCGACATCGTGTGATGGCTGCTCGGCGGCGCATCAAGCAGGATCATTGGCTCCTCGGCCAGCTCGGCCAGGCTCACCGCCTCCCGGCCGGCCAGCCGGTGGTCGGCCGGCAACAGCGCGTAGGCATGCATGGCGTCCAGCTGCACCGACTCCAGTCCCGGCCGCAGATCCATGTCGTAGACGATGGCCAGGTCCAGCTCCCCCGTGAACAGCTTGTCCTGCACGGCATCCTGGGTGCCTTCGACGAAGTCCAGCTGCACCTTGGGATGCTCGACTGTGAAACGCTCCAGCAGCCCGGGCAGGACAGTCGGCGCCAGGGTCAGGTAGCAGCCCACCACCAGCGGGCCGGCCAGCTCTCCCCCGCCGCTGCTGGTGCTTAGCTCCAGCTCCTCGGCCTCGCGCAGGAAGGTAGCGGCGCGGGCGTGCAGTTGCCGGCCGGCAGGTGTCAGGCTGACGCCGTGTGCCTTGCGGCGGACCGTGAGCTGGGTGCCGAAAATACGCTCCAGTTCCTTCACTGCCGCGGCCACTGCCGTCTGTGAGACATGGAGTTCGTCGGCGGCGGCGGCGATCGTGCCGGCCTCTGCCACTGCGACGAAGTACGCCAGCTGCCGCAGCGTGTACCGGACCAAAGTGCCTCCTGCGCCGCAAGAATGTAAACCAAGGTTTTTCGGAGGATATTTCCCCTTTTTATGAACTTTACCGGCGGATATGTTTGCTGTCACACTCGGAGGAGATACACCTCACGCCGGGTACGGTGCGAGGACCGCCGGCAAGGCTCCGGCAACCCGATTCCGGACCAACCACGACGAGGAGAGCGAGAATGACCGCCGCCACCGAAGCCCGCCCGGTTCCCACCGCGGATTGGGTCACCATCCCGGATCTCTACCGGAACCCGTATCCGATCTATCAGAAGCTGCGGGCCGAAGCGCCCGTGCACTGGGTGCCCGCGGTCAACCGGTACATGGTTACCAGCTACCAGGCCTGCCACGTGATCGAGCAGGACCAGGAGCGTTTTTCCGCCAACGAGACCAATTCGCTCATGAAGCGGGCCATGGGCCACTCGATGCTGCGCAAGGACGACCCGGAGCATGAGGTGGACCGGAAATCCTACGGGAACGTGCTGCGGCCCAAGGCCATCAAGGAGCACTGGAACGCCATCTTCCAGGCCAACAGCGACAAATACCTGGCGCAGTTGAAGGCGGCCGGCCCGGGCGCCGACTTCGTCTGGGAGTATGCCGCCCCCTACGCCGCGGAAAACCTGCGGCTGATCATGGGCTTCCACAATGCCACCCAGGAAGACATGCAACGTTGGTCGCAGACCATGATCGACGGCACCGGCAACTACGCCGACGACCCGGACGTCTGGGCCAAGTCGGAACAGTCATACAACGAAGTCGACGACGCGATCGACGAAATCCTGCCCTACCTGCGCAAGAATCCGGATGCCAGCCTGCTGTCCGGGCTCACCTCCATGCCGATCCCGCTCGAGGCCATCCGGGCGAACATGAAGATGACCATCGGCGGCGGCCTGAACGAACCCCGCGACGTCCTGGGCACCACCGTGTGGGCGCTGCTGGCCAACCCCGACCAGTTGGCCCAGGTGCTCGCCGACAAATGCCTCTACGCGCGCGCCTTCGAGGAGTCCGTGCGCTGGGTCGCCCCCATCGGCATGTACCCGCGGGAGGTCACGCGCGACACCGTCGTGGAAGGCATGCAACTGCCGGCCGGCGCGCGGCTGGGCATCGTCGTCGGCGCAGCCAACCGCGACCCGGCGGTGTTCGAGGACCCCGAATCCTTCAACATCAACCGGGAGAAGAAGCCGCACCTGGCATTCGGCGGCGGCAACCACTTCTGCGCCGGCGCCTGGGTGGCCCGCGCTTCGGTGGCACAAATTGCCATGCCGCAGGTTTTC
This sequence comes from Arthrobacter sp. Cza30, assembly GCF_059090765.1. Classification (NCBI taxonomy): domain Bacteria; kingdom Bacillati; phylum Actinomycetota; class Actinomycetes; order Micrococcales; family Micrococcaceae; genus Arthrobacter; species Arthrobacter sp. Cza30. Next base: position 426,970 of record NZ_JBNHGA010000007.1, read on the forward strand.
CGCGAACTGCCGAATCTCCGTCTGGATCCGGACAACGCTCCGGTCGACGCCGGCTGGGTCTTCCGCGGCATGACCAAATTCCCGGTGCTCTGGGGCTAAGACCGGCCCGCACGGCACCCTTCCCCGCCCGACTCCCTTATAACCAGCGCCTAGAGCAAGGACGATTTCCCATGGCAAAGATCAGCTTCCACCACTCCGACGGCAACGTTGACGTGCTCGACGTCGACCCCGGCACCTCCCTGATGCGCGCCGCCGTGACCAACGGGGTCGACGGCATCGTCGGCGAATGCGGCGGCCAGGCCATGTGCGCCACCTGCCACGTCTACGTCCGCCCCGAATACCTGGACGGGCTGCCCGAAATCGGCGACGACGAAGACGAAATGCTCGACTGCACCGCCGGCCCCCGCGACGAAACCCGCAGCCGGCTCGGCTGCCAGATCACGGTCGGCGACGGCCTCGAACAGATCGAAGTCGACGTCCCCGACGACCAGATCTAAAGCCTTACGGCCGACGGCGGCCGGTGCAGCGGCCGCCGTGTTGAACGGCCCCGCATCCTGCGTGAGCGGCCCGCAACCAATGCTGACCGAAGCCGCCACACAGTCGCGACGGCCGACTGCTGGCCTACGATCAAGGCAACGCATCTCCCCGCGACCCGGCCGCCGCCGCCTGGGCTGCCAGCTCACCGCCGGCGACCACTTCGACGAACTCGACGTCGACATCCCCGACGAGCAGGGTTAACCGGGCCGCCGCGCCCGCCTTCATGTCCCGCACCGAAAGGCCCTCCATGAATAGCCCGGAAAACATCGTCATTGTTGGCAACGGCCAGGCCGGCATCCAGCTGGTGGATTCGCTGCGCAAGGAAGGCTACGCCGGGGCCATCACCGTGCTCGGCGACGAGCCGCATCACCCCTACCAGCGGCCCCCGCTGTCCAAGGACTACCTGGCTGCCGGAAAGACCCCGGCCCCGCTGCCGCTGCGCCCGGAAAAATTCTTCACCGCCAACGACGTCGACGCCCGCCTCGGCGTGAGCGCCACCTCCATCGACCGGGCCGCCAGGACCGTCACCCTCGACGACGGCGCCACGCTGTCCTACACGAAGCTGGTGCTCGCCACCGGGGCCGCCAACCGCGAACTGAGCGTGCCCGGCGCCGGCCTGGCCGGCATCCACGGCCTGCGCACCCTCACCGACGCCCAGACCCTGCACGCCCGCCTCGACACGGTGGGCTCCGTCGTCGTCATCGGCGCCGGCTTCATCGGCCTGGAGTTCGCCGCCGCCGCCCGCGCCCGCGGCCTGGACGTCACCGTCCTCGAGTACGCCGACCGGCCCATGGGCCGGGCCCTGACCCCCACGATGAGCGCGTTCTTCGCCGCCGCCCACCGGCGCCTGGGCGTGGACCTGCGCCTGGGCGAAGGCATCGCCTCCTTCGACGCCGACGAGACCGGCCACGTTACCGCCGCGGTCAGCACCACCGGCGAACGCTACCGCGCCGACCTGGTCCTCGTCGGTGTCGGCGTCATCCCGCGCACCGAACTCGCGTCGGCCGCCGGCCTCGAGGTGGACAACGGCATCACCGTGGACGCCACCCTGCGCACCTCCGACCCGGACATCTACGCCATCGGCGACTGCGCGTCCTTCCCCAACGCCCACGCCGGCACCCGCACCCGGCTCGAATCCGTGCAGAACGCCACCGACCAGGCCCGGCACGCCGCCCGCGCCATCCTCGGCGCCGGGTACGGCGGCTACGCGGATCTGCCCTGGTTCTGGTCCAACCAGGGGCCCCTGCGCCTGCAGATCGCCGGACTGGCCACCCCCGGCGACGACGTTGTGCTCCGCGGCGACCCCGCCGACGAAAAGTTTTCCGTCTTCTGCTTCCGCAACGGCACCCTCGCCGCCGTCGAATCCGTCAACCAGCCCGCGGACCACATGGCCGCCCGCCGCCTCCTCGCCGCCGGCGCCACCCTCACCCTGGAACAAGCCGCCGACCCCGCCTTCGACCTCAAGGCCCACTCCAAACTGCAGCCGGCGGCGCTCTAGCTTCACCGCCGGTGCGGCAGGCAGCGAGTCAGATGGCGGGTGGCGGGTCAGATGGCGGCAGGTCAGCTGGTGACGGGTCAGGTGGTGACGGCGGGTTGGGTTGCCGGCGGCGGGTCAGGTTGTGGCGGGTTGGGTTGCCCGCGGCGGGTCAGGTTGTGGCGGGTCGGGTTGCCTGGTGGCGGGTCAGGTGCCCGGCGGCGGGTCAGGTTGCGGTGCCTGCGCCGCTGCCCAGTGCCTGCACGGCATGGCCCAGCACCGCCTCGGCTCTGGGACTGAGCACCATGGTGTCCGGCCAGATCGCGCACATGGTCGTCTGCGATACGGGCGGCGACAGCGGCCGCACCGCGACCGGCCGGCCTTCGACCGTCACGGCCGGAGCGGCCGGCCGTGACATCAGCAGCGCGTACCCAAGCCCCCGCCCGACCAGTGCCTGCACCAGCACCGCCTGCGGCATGGACGTGGCGATGTACGGGCGCAGGCCGCGTTCCTCGAAGACGCGATACGTGTTCGCCGTGCTCGGGCTCGACTCGTACATGATCAGGGGTTCGGCGGCGAGGTCCGCCAGATCCACCGTTGGCTGCTCGGCCAAGGGATGTTCCGGCGGCAGCACCGCCTGCAACTCGGTCTGATAGATGGTGCGCTGGCTGTACCCGGCCGGGAGTTCCATGTCGTAGACCATGGCCAGATCCAGCAGCCCGGCGTCCAGTGCGGGCAGCAGGTCGTCGTGGGAGCCGACTGTGACGTCCACGCTGATGCCCGGATACTGTTCGGGCAGGCGATCGAGTACCGAGGGCAGGACGCTGCTGGCGAAGCTCGCGAAGCACCCCAACCGCACCGGTCCCTTAAGTTCGCCGGCTGCGCCTGAGAGGTCGTTCATCAGTGCTTCCGCATCGCGCAGCAGCAGTCGGGCCCGTTGCGCGAAGAACTGGCCCGACGGGGTCAACTGGAGGCCGCGCGCCTTTCGCCGCACGCAGAGCTGCTCACCCGCGGCTCGTTCAAGGGCCGTGATGGCCTGCGACAGCGCGGACTCCGAGATGTTGAGGCTGGCGGCAGCCGAACTCAGTGTCGGATGGTCCGGGAGGGCCGCGAAGAGTTGAAGCTGGCGCAAGGTGAAATCGACCACAGTACTTCAGTCCAATCAAAGAAGTTCGTCGGTTATCTGAAGTTTACCGACGATTGCGAGGCGTGTCACAATGGTTGTCACGTTCAACGTTCTGCCCCAAACGGTGGCTGATCCCAACCGGCGGGCAATCGCCGGGCTGCCAAGCAGACCCGGCGGCGGAACCACACGATCCGGGCCGAACACCCCGGCCCCGTCGTTCCCGCCCGCCTAAGCTCCACCCATCTGGTCGCGCCGGCCTCCTCGGTGTGACCGACCCAAGAGGACAACTATGAGCACTACAGTTTCCGGGCAATCGTCCGCGGCTAATCAGCGTCGCGTCGCGTTTGCCACCATCATCGGCACCACCATCGAGTGGTACGACTTCTTCATCTACGCCACAGCAGCGGGCCTGGTCTTCGCGCACCTGTTCTTCGAGCCGGCCGGCGAATCCATCGGGCTGCTCCTGGCCTTCGCCTCCGTTGGCATCAGCTTCCTGTTCCGGCCGCTGGGCGCCTTCCTGGCCGGCCACTACGGCGACAAGCTCGGCCGCCGCGCCATGCTGGTCATCACGCTGATGATGATGGGTGCAGCGACGACGCTGATCGGCATCCTGCCGACCTACGAGACGGCCGGAATCCTAGCCCCGGTGCTGCTGCTCTCGCTTCGCATCCTGCAGGGCATCTCCGCCGGCGGCGAATGGGGAGGAGCCGTCCTGATGGCCGTGGAGCACGCCCCGCGTGACCGCCGCGGCCGTGCAGGCTCGTTCCCCCAGCTGGGTGTGCCGCTCGGCATGCTGCTCGCTTCGGGCGTCATGACTTTGATGACCGGCGTGATCTCCCCCGGCGAGGCCTTCCTTGAGTGGGGCTGGCGCATCCCGTTCCTGCTCAGCGTCGTGTTGATCGCCATCGGCTACATGGTTCGCCGCTCGGTGGACGAGTCCCCGGTGTTCAAGGAGATTGCCGACAAGAAGCAGCAGCAGAAGGTCCCCATCGTGGAACTGTTCCGCAAGCACTGGCTGCTGGTCATCCTGGCCGCACTGATCTTCGCCGGCAACAACTCTGCCGGCTACATGGCCACCGGCGGGTTCATCCCCAGCTACGCCACCAGCGATGCGGTGGGCATGGAGCGCACCGACGTGCTGCTGGCCATCACGTTCGCCTCGGCCATGTGGTTCATCTTCACCGCCGTGTCCGGCATCATGGCCGACAAGATCGGTCGCAAGCGCACCTACCTGATTGGTTTCGGCGCCCAGCTGCTGACGGTCTTCCCGCTGTTCTGGTTGATCGACACCGGTTCGCTGGGGATGCTGTACCTGGCGCTGGCGCTGTTCAGTTTCGGCCTGGGCTTGAGCTACGGCCCGCAGGCGGCCTGGTACAGCGAGATCTTCCCGGCCTCGGTGCGCTACTCGGGTGTCTCGATCGCCTACGCACTGGGCGCGATCCTCGGCGGCGCGTTCGCCCCGACCATCGCCCAGGCCCTGATCAATTCCACCGGGACCAGCAGCTCCGTCTCGGCGTACCTGTTCGGCATGACGATCATCTCCATCATCGCCGTGCTGATCCTGCGCGACCGCCCTGGCATCGATCTGTCGATCAACAACCAGGCCGAGCAGGAAGTCGGGGCTACCGTCTTCGACAAGCGCCGCGGGGTTTCCACCGACGACGCCGTCAAGGCCGGCGTCTAAGCCAGCAAAGGTCGTGCTGGAGTAACTCAAGCTGACTCGATATCGAGGCGGGTGTCCTGCCGGAACAAACTCCGGCCGGACACCCGCCTCGGTCGTGTCCGGCCGGTTCCGTCGACCTCTACGGGGCCCGACCGGCGTCGTAGCTCAGTCGTGTCCGTCCGGTCCGTCGATCTTTCGGGCGCACCGACCGGCGTCGTACTTCCCAGAACATGCTGCGGGAGGGCTGGTTGTGAGCTCAGGCAGCTTGCTCCGCGGACCAACCACGCCGCTGCAATGCCGCGGTGATTTTTTGGATCGCGCGGTCTGCGCCGTTGGCCATGTGTCGTCTGGAGATCCGGACCTCGTCCCAGTCTGCTGACCGGGCCCGTTCCGCCCGCTCGATGTCCCGCGCGATTTGGTCAGCCTGGCCGTGGCCTTCGCCCTCGTATTCGATGGCGATCCGGTATTCAGGCAGCGACAGGTCCGGACTGTGCAGAACAGCGCCGTCGTCGTCCCTGATCGGCTTGTTCACCTCGGGTTCCGGCAATCCAGCGCTGAGCATGGCCAGCCGGAGCCTGGTTTCGGGTGGAGAGTCCGCTCCGACCCGGGCCAACGCCAAGGCTGCACGAGCTTTGCGCAGGCCCCGCTTTCCGGGGTGGCGGCTCAGCAGGGTGTGAAGGTCCTCCTGAGTGGTGAATGGAGCCACGCGCCCTTCGAAGTCCGGCCGCGGAATGCGCAGGAGGTAGTCGGCTATCACCACCAAATCGGCCAGTTCGAGGGACTCCGCCAAGTCCAGCCATGTCCGCGTGCGCGTCGTGACGCACAGTCCATCCACCCAAGCCACTTCATCCGGAACGAGCCGGGAGCGGTGGCCTACCACGCCGGGACGTTGCATACGTGCGCGGTCGCTCGGGCGCGAGATATGAATCCGCCGATCGAAGCCGGCGGCAGGTTCGGGAAAGCCCCACAGGCGTGCCGCGGTCTCATGGGAGGCAGCGCTGGAATCGCTGATCCGCGTGAACGGCCGCACGCGGGCTGCGAGGTCGAGGCCGGCCGGCTGGACGGTGCAGATGCCCCGGCTTATCCGGATGAGGCGTGGATGGCGCAACTGGCTCTTGCTCAGCCCCGATTGCAGGCCGTCCTCGATCGTGAACGCGGCGGCCTGCAGGTGTGGCGGGAGCGGCCTCAGCCGTGGCAGGCGTTGTTCGGGTCCCGGTCGGCGTGCTGGGCTCATCCGGACATTATCTACAGCCGGCGCCCTGGCGTGCGGAAGTTATTCACAGCGTCATCGAGTGGCGGAAAGCTGCAGCGAACTTCGGCGTGTCGCTGCAACTTTTCGCCGCTCGATTGTCGCCAAAGTTGCCACCGCTTCGGCGGCCGCTCACGAGTTGCCGGCCGTACAGTTTCGGCGGCCGCTCATATGGGCTGCCGGCTCAATGCCGCCGCAGGCTTTCCAGCCGCCGCTCCATGTCCGGCCGCCGCCGGCTTTCCCGCCGCGCGTAGGCGAGGCCAAGCCCCCGGCCGCCGGCTTTGCCGGACACGGCCAGCTGGACCAAGCAGCGTGGCCGGAAACGCCAAGAAGGCGGCGTCCGGGATCCGGACACCGCCCTCTTGAGGTTCAGCGCAAGGTTCAGCCAGCCTGGCGCTCGGCGGCTCCCACGACGTTGGCCAGCAGCATGGCACGCGTCATCGGACCGACGCCGCCGGGATTGGGCGAGAGCCAGCTGGCCACGTTGCGGGCCTCGGGCTCCACGTCGCCGGTCACCCGGGCCTTGCCGTCCTCGTCCTCGACGCGGCTGACCCCAACGTCCAGCACGACGGCGCCCGGCTTGAGGTCGGCTGCCTTGATCATGTGCGGCATCCCCGCGGCGGCAATCACGACGTCGGCCTCGCGCAGTTCCGCCGCCAGGTCCAGCGTTCCGGTATGGGCGAGGATCACCGTCGCGTTGATCTCCTTGCGGGTCAGCAACAGGCCCAGGGGTCGCCCTACGGTGACGCCACGGCCGACGACCAGCACGCGCTTGCCCGCCAACTCGACGTCGTGGCGCAGCAGCAGCTCCACACAGCCGTGCGGGGTACAAGGCAGCGGCGAGTCCAGCGGCTCGCCCACGTTGAGAACCAGCCGGCCCAGGTTCATCGGGTGCAGGCCGTCGGCGTCCTTGGCCGGGTCGATCTTCTCCAGGATGCGGTTGGTGTCGATGTGCTTGGGCAGCGGCAGCTGCACGATGTAACCGGTGCAGGCCGGGTCGGCATTGAGCTCATCGAGGACCGCTTCGAGTTCCTCCTGCGAGACGGAGTCAGGCAGTTCGCGACGGATCGACTCGATGCCCACTTCGGCGCAGTCCTTGTGCTTGCCGCCGACGTACCATTTGCTGCCCGGGTCCTCGCCGACGAGCACGGTACCCAGGCCGGGCACGATGCCCTTGGCCTTGAGTGCTGCTACCCGTTCCGTGAGCTCGGTCTTGATTTGCGCCGCGGTGGCCTTGCCGTCCAGCACGCGGGCGGTCGGCGGGGTCGTGTAGAGGTTCATGTCACCACTCCTCGTGGCCGGGGTAGAGCGGGAAGTCGTCGGCGAGCTTCTTCACGCGGGCCCGCAGGGCGGCAGTATCGGCGCCGCCCTTGAGCGCGGTGGCAATGATGTCTGCCACCTCGGTGAATTCGGTGGCCCCGAAACCGCGGGTGGCCAGCGCCGGCGTGCCGATGCGCAGCCCCGAGGTGACCATCGGCGGGCGCGGGTCGAACGGCACGGCGTTGCGGTTGACCGTAATTCCTGCCTCGTGGAGCAGGTCTTCGGCCTGCTTGCCGTCCAGCTGGGAATTGCGCAGGTCCACCAGGACCAGGTGGACGTCGGTGCCGCCGGTCAGCACGGACACGCCGGCCTCGGCCACGTCGGCGGCGGACAGGCGCTCGGCCAGGATCCGGGCGCCTTCGAGCACGCGTTCCTGGCGCTGCTTGAATTCCTCGCCGGCGGCGATCTTGAAGGCCACCGCCTTGGCAGCGACCACATGCATCAGCGGGCCGCCCTGCTGGCCCGGGAACACGGCCGAGTTGACCTTCTTGGCGAAGGCTTCCTTGCCCAGGATCACGCCGGAGCGCGGGCCGGACAGGGTCTTGTGCACCGTGGAGGTAACGATGTCCGAGTGCGGCACGGGGTTCGGGTGCAGGCCGGCGGCGACCAGCCCGGCGAAGTGCGCCATGTCGGTCCAGAGGTAGGCTCCGACCTCGTCGGCGATGGAACGGAACGCCTCGAAGTCCAGCTGGCGGGGGTACGCGGACCAGCCGGCCACCAGCACGTTGGGGCGCTCGGCCAGCGCCTGCTCGCGGACCTTGTCCATGTCCACCCGGAAGGTCTTCGGGTCAACCTCGTAGGCGGCCACCTGATAGAGCTTGCCGGAGAAGTTCAGCCTCATCCCGTGAGTGAGGTGGCCGCCGTGCGCCAGGGACAGGCCCATCATCTTGTCGCCCGGCTGGATCAGGGCGGAGAGGGCGGCCGCGTTGGCCTGGGCGCCGGCGTGCGGCTGGACGTTGGCGAATTCCGCACCGAAGAGCGACTTGGCGCGCTCGATGGCCAGGTTTTCGGCGACGTCTACGTGCTCGCAGCCGCCGTAGTAGCGGCGTCCCGGGTATCCCTCGGCGTATTTGTTGGTCAGGACCGAGCCCTGGACTTCGAGCACCGAACGCGGCGCGAAGTTTTCGGAGGCGATCATTTCGAGGGTGTCACGCTGGCGGCCGAGTTCGGCGTCGATCACGGCGGCGATTTCAGGATCCACCTGGGACAGCGGCAGATCGGTCACAGAGGGCGTAGAAGTCAAGGGAGAATCTCCTGGGTGGTGGGGCTTATCTCACTGCTACAGGCCAGATTACCGGCTGCAGGCACCCGCACGCATGACGCATGACCTGCCCCGGACACACTCCGGCCCGAACGTGACCTTACGTCCCAGGCGTGCGATCCGAGGTCGGTATATACAGGAGCGGTAACCAACGGTCTCCGGCCCTGCTGCCACTTCCTGGTGGTGCCCCACCTAACGCCAGTCGCGGCGAGCCAATCCTAGCAGCCGCTCACGGCACCGGGCGGTCCGAGAGCGCAACCTGCACGCTCCGGGTCTCGTCGTCGCGGCGCACTTCCACGCTGACCGTGTCGCCCGGATTGTGCTGGCGGATGGCTGCCAGCAGGTCTTCGGCGGTCGCCAACGCCTCGCCGTCCACGCTCAGCAGCACATCGCCGGCGCGGATTCCCGCCTCGTCGGCCGGGCCGCCCTCGCCCACGGACAGGGCCAGGACACCCTCCGCCTGGGGCACGCCAAGCTGCTCGGCGATCGCCGCCGTAATGCTGGCAGGAGTCAGGCCCATGAAAGCGTGGTCGGCGGTCCCGTCTTCGAGCAGTTCCTCGGCGACTTCCCGGGCGGTGGCGGCGGGGATGGCGAAACCGAGCGACACCGCGCCGGCCTCCGGCGGGATGTAGGCCTCGCTGATGCCCACCACCTGGCTCCGCGCATTGACGACGGCGCCGCCCGAGTTGCCGGGGCTGATCGGCGCGTCGGTCTGGATCAGGTCCACCAGCGCCAGGCTCGACGAGGCGGAGCCCGGGATGGAACGGTGCAGGCCGGAGATAATGCCTGCCGTGGCGGTATTCTCGAAGCCCAGCGGCGAACCGATCACCACGGCGAGTTCGCCGATCGTCGGCAGCGAGGTGTTGAATTCGGCGGCCGGGAGCCCGTCGCGCTCGGTCCGCACCAACGCCAGATCGGACACCGCATCCGTCGCCAGGACCTCCCCCACGCTGCGTTGCCCGTCGGCGAAGCCAACCTCCACCGTGGTGCTGTCGCCGACCACATGTTCATTGGTCAGGATCAGCCCGTCTTCGGAATAGACCACGCCGCTGCCCAGGCCGTTGTCGGTGAAGACCGTCACCACGGACGGCTGCACGTTCTCCACGATCTCCGGAATGCCGCCGGCAGGCTGCGCTCCCGCGGGCTGTCCTCCCGCGTCCCCCGGCGCCTGCGCGGTCCCGCCGCCGGTCGCGGCCGGCTCCCCTCCGCCGGTCGCGGGCGGCTCCCCGCCGGTCCCGCCGGTGCACCCGGCCAGGCCCGCCAGGAGCGCGGCTGCCAGCAGCACGCGCCCTGCACCACGGATCGTTTTCTCCCGTTCCAAATGCGTCATGGACCGGACCTTCCGTTGTCGCTGTTGCCACCCTAGACCCATCGGGATTGGCAGAAAACGCCTTACGGCCATCGAGGGGATCCGGCACGCGACACTCTCCCCGCCGGCCCGAAACGCTCCTCTCGGGCCCTGCCGCCATACTCCCCCGCCGGCCCGCCTCGCTCCCCCGCCCGCTGGCCACGGAATACCCAACCGCCGGCCATCGTTGCACCGAACAGATGTTGAAGCGTCAACAAATCGGAGGGGTATCGTGACGGACCAGGCAATCGGCACCGGTCAACAGCCGCTGCAGGCGGTGGTGATCGGCGCCGGCCAGGCCGGGCTGAGCGCGGCCTACCGGCTGGCCCGCCGCGGCCTGGTCCCGGATCAGGACTTCGTGGTCCTCGACGCCAACGACGGCCCGGGCGGCGCCTGGCGCCACCGCTGGCCCTCGCTGACCTTCGACGCGGCGCACGGCCTGCACGACCTTCCCGGCCTGCCCCTCGGGGTTCCGGACCCGCAGGAGCCGTCCTCCGCCGTCGTCCGCCGTTATTACGGCACCTACGAGCGGGAGTTTCATCTCCCCGTGCACCGCCCCGTGCGCGTCACCTCGGTGGACGACGACGGTGCCTTCCTGCGCGTGCGCAGCGCCACCGGCGGCGAGTGGCTGGCGCGAACCGTCATCAGCGGCACCGGTACCTGGGACAAGCCGCACTGGCCGCACTACCCGGGCCGGGAAATCTTCCGCGGCCGCCAGTTGCACACCCGGGACTTCTGGTCGGCGGACGAGTTCCGCGGGCAGCGGGTCCTGGTGGTCGGCGGCGGGACGTCCGCGCTGCAGTTCCTGCTCCAACTGGACGCGGCCGGGGCGGACACGCTCTGGTCCACCCGCCGCGACCCCGACTTCACCGCGGCCCCGTTCGACATGGAATGGGGTGTCGACGTGGAACGCAGGGTCAGCGAGCGCACGCGCGCCGGCCTGCCGACCCTGAGCGTGGTTGCCGCCACGGGGCTGCCGCTGACCGAGACGTACCGGAAGGGCATCGACGACGGCGTGCTCGTCTCACGCGGCAAGCTGGCCCGCATCTCCGAGCACGGCGTCGAATTCGCCGACGGCTCCGCCGAAGATGTAGACGTCATCCTCTGGGCCACCGGATTCCGGCCGTCGCTGGACCATCTGGCGCCGCTTCGGCTGCGTGAACCGGGCGGCGGGATCCGGATGGGCGACGACGGCGTCTCGGTGGTGAAGGAGCCGCGGCTGTTCCTGGTCGGATACGGCGCATCTGCGTCTACGGTCGGGGCCACCCGCGCCGGCCGGGCGGCCGCCGTGGCCGCGGGCAGGTACCTTGCCGCAGAAGCCGAAGCCCAGCCGGTACCCTAGTTGCGTGATTGAAGCTCCCGCCGCCACCGCCTACACCCTGATCCTTTCCTGCCCGGACCGCCCCGGCATCGTGCATGCCGTTGCCGGCGCCCTGGCCGGGGCCGGCGGAAACATCACCGACTCGCAGCAGTACGGCAGCCCGCAGTCGGGCCGGTTCTTCATGCGCGTGGCTGTTGCCACGGACCTGTCCTACACCGAACTCCACGACCGGCTGCAGCCGGTCGCGCAGGAGTTCGGCATGGACTGGAAGCTGCGCCGCGACGGCGTGAAGATGCGCACGCTGCTGATGGCGTCCAAGTCGGCGCACTGCCTGAACCACCTTTTGTTCCTGCAGCGCTCCGGCACGTTGCCGATCGAGATCCCCGCCATCGTCTCCAACCACCAGGACCTGGCCGAGCTCGCCGCGTTCTACGGCATCACTTTCCACCACATTCCCGTCACCCCGGACACCAAGCCGCAGGCCGAGCAGGCCCTGCGGGACCTGGCCGCGCAACACGACGTGGAACTGGTGGTGCTGGCCCGCTACATGCAGGTGCTCAGCAACGAGCTCTGCACCGAACTGGCCGGCAAGGCCATCAACATCCACCACTCGTTCCTGCCCAGCTTCAAGGGTGCCAGGCCGTACCACCAGGCGCACGCCCGCGGCGTGAAGCTGATCGGCGCCACGGCGCACTACGTCACCGGGGACCTGGACGAGGGCCCGATCATCGACCAGGAAGTCATTCCGGTCCGCCACGCGCACACCGCCGAGCAGTTCGTGGCGCTGGGCCGCGACGGCGAGGCGCGCACCCTGGCCCGCGCCGTGCAGTGGCACGCCGAACACCGGGTGCTCCTCGACGGCACCCGCACCGTCGTCTTCAACTAGTGACGCCGACGTCGCCTCGGGGTGGCGGCGGCGTCGCGTCGGGGCCGGCGCCGCCGCCCATGACGACGCCGGTGTCCGCCCCTGTGCCCGGCCCGGCGCAGGGCGTACTCTCGTCGGATGGGCAACCATGAGCCTGAACTGAAGGCGTTCTACGACCGGCAGGCGCCAGAGCGCGACCGGCGCTGGAGGGATCCCCGCAGGGACGCAGCCCGGCAGGAATTCATTGCCTCCCTGGTCGCGGCCCGGCGGCACAGCGTGTTGGAGGTCGGCTGCGGCACCGGCACGGACGGGCTCGCGTTCAAGGCCGCGGGCATCCATTACACCGGCGTCGATCTGTCCGAGCAGAACGTCCGGCTGGCCCGGGCGAAGCACCTGGAGGCGGTGGTCGGCTCGGCCCGGGAGTTGCCGTTTGCCGGGGGAACGTTCTCGGCCGGCTGGACCATGAGCACGCTGCTGCACATCCCCGACCAGGACCTGCCGGATGTTCTCGCCGAGACCATGCGGGTGCTGGTCTCGGGCGCTCCGCTGGCGGTCGGGCTCTGGTCCGGCGACGACGAGGAGGGCATCGTTGCCGACGACGACTTCGAACCGCGCCGCTTCTACAGCCGCCGCAGCGACGCAACCGTCCGGCGGCTCTTTGGGGAGCACGGCCTCATCTCGGGTTTCACCACGTGGGAGCGGCCGGAGTTCGGCCGGCATTATCAGTTCTTCATCCTGACCAAGCCGTGACCGGCCGGCTCCGCGGCACGGAAGGCCCGTCACGAAGCTCCTGCGGCGGGTCCGGTGTCGCTAGGCTGAGGGGATGGCCCACATCATCACCATCTCCGGCATGCTGCCGGCCGTCGATCCGTCCGCCTTCGTCGCCCCCACGGCGACGCTCAGCGGCGACGTAGCGCTGGCAGCCGACTCCAGCGCCTTCTACGGCGTCAGCGTCCGCGGCGACACCGCTCCCATCCGCGTCGGCGAGCGCAGCAACCTGCAGGACAACGTGGTCCTGCACGCGGACCCCGGCTTCCCCTGCACCGTCGGCGCCGGGGTCAGCGTCGGCCACGCCGCCGTGATTCACGGCTGCACGGTCGAGGACAACTGCCTGATCGGCATGAGCGCCACGGTCATGAACGGCGCAGTGGTCGGTGAAGGTTCGCTGGTGGCAGCCGGCGCCGTCGTGCTGGAGGGCACGCAGATTCCGCCGCGTTCGCTCGTCGCGGGTGTCCCGGCCAAGGTCCGCCGCGAACTGAGCGAGGACGAGTACCAGTCGGTGCTGGACAACGCCGCCCGCTACGTGGAAATCGCCGCCGTGCACCGCGACGCGATCGACGACGCCGCGGAGGCGTAGCCGCCTAGAGCCCGGTCAGGCCGTGGATTGCTGCAGGTGCCTGGCCGGATCAAGGGTCTCAAAGGCGGCCGTGCCGATCATGAACGTACCGCGCTGCGGGACCCAGAAGCCGCCCAGCCTGGCCTGCTCCGGCAGCGGTCCCGGCGGCCCGAAGTCCGTTGCCCCCAGCCGTGCACTGCTTTGGTCGATGAACCACAGCCGGCGCGGTGCGGCGCGGAACCGCTGCCGGTTGGGCGCGGTGCCCGCCAGCCGCATCCGCCCCAGCCGCAGCGCGGGGCCTGCCATGACGCCCATGGCCGCCAGGAAGGGCCCACTCTGCCACAGCCGGTCCGGCGTCTTCGCCGTCATTCCGGACATGAGCCGGGTCACCGGGGTGTCCGAGACGGTTGCCTCCCAAGAGAAGTCGATGTCCGGGATGGAAACGGTGAAACCGCGCGGTCCGGTCCATTCGACCGCGATGGCGTGCACCGAGGTATGCCGCAGCCCGCTGCCGAAATACCGGGGACAGGATGTTTCCGCCGGCGCCGTGGTGAAGATGCTCCAATTTTCGGCGGGGTCGCGCAGCCACACCGAGGTGTAACCGGGGCCGACCGAGGTGACCGGAAACCGCCGCAGCCCCAGCACGTGGCCAGAGGAGAACGTCAGGCCCGACACGACGTAACCGACGAACCGTTCGTCGTCGCCGGAGGGAAGCCGTGCGTTGCGTTCCAGATCGTTGACAATGAGCCTGAGGTCTTCCATGTCATTCGCCTCCGCGCGTTGCGCCCAGTCTACGCTCACGAATGGTTGGCCCTGATCCGTGGCAAGGCCCGGCCGCCCAGGGTGCCGCGACGGGCCAGTTGCGTTAACTTCTTGACTACAAGGCGGCGCTGCCGCACGCTTTTCTGTATGCGAGCCGATCAGCCGTCCACCCTCGAGGCCGCGCAGCCTCCGGTGCCGCGCGCACCCCAGCTCCGGCCGGGGTCCCAAAGCGCCCTGCGGCGGCGGAACAGCCAACGGGTCCTGCAGGCGCTGATGTCCCGCGGCCCGCTCACCCAGGCCGAACTGTCCCGGCAAACGGGGCTCTCCACCGCCACGGTCTCCAACATCGTCAAGGCGATGGCCGACGACGGACTGGTCAGCACCGCGCCGACCACGAGTTCCGGCCGCCGCGCCCTGTCGGTCCTGCTCGATGGCCGTGGCGCGGTTGCCGTCGGAGTGGATTTCGGCCGCCGGCACGTGCACGTTGTGCTGGTCAGCCTCGACCACCAGGTGCTCGCCGAAGGCGCCGTCGAATTGCCCCTCGGCCATGGAGCGGAGCAGGGCATCGACACCGCCGCCCGGCTGGCGCAGCGGCTGCTGGATGAAAACTCCGTCTCCCCCCGGGCGGTGATCGGCGTGGGCGCAGGCATACCGGGCCCGATCGACCGGAGGACCGGCACCGTGATCCACGGCGCCATCCTGCCCGAATGGGTGGGCATCAATCTGCTGGCCCGGCTGCGGGACAGGTTCGGCACCGACGTCTTCGTGGACAACGACGCAAATCTGGGCGCGCTCGCCCAGGTCAGCTGGGGCCCCTACCAGCACGCGCAAAACCTGGTCTTCCTGAAGATCGGCTCCGGGATCGGGGCCGGCCTGGTCCTCAGCGGCAAGCTCTATTACGGCCACGTCGGCGTCACGGGCGAGGTCGGCCATGCCACAGTCGCTGAACACGGCATCATCTGCCGGTGCGGCAACCGCGGGTGCCTGGAGACGGTGGCCTCCACCTCCACCATGATCGACCTGCTCAGCCGCGGCCGCGGCGAGCCCATCGGAACCGAGGACATCGTCCGGATCGCGCTGGAGGGCGACCCGGCCGTCCTGCGCGTGGTCGACGACGCGGGCGTGGCGGTGGGACGCGCCCTCGCCAACGTCTGCAACCTGCTCAATCCCGAGGTCATCGTGGTCGGCGGCCCGCTGACGGGCCTCGGCAGCATCCTGCTGGACCCGATACGGCGCGGGCTGCTGCGCCACGCGGTCCCGGTCGTCGGGGAATCCACGGAGTTGGCGATGTCCACCCTGGGCAGCCGCGCCGAGGCGCTGGGCGCCGCGACGCTGGTGCTGCAACAGGCCGAACTCCCCGTCGCCTAAGCACGGACGAAACCCTCCCGGGACCCTCTTTGCGTTCAACTCTTGACGACAAGGTGTGTGACGGAGTTAACTTCGGTACTAAGCCACACATCCGTGTGCGGGTCTTGCCGACCCCGTGGCCATGACTGCTGATTGATGGAGGCGTTTATGCGACGCAAATCTTTGCTCGCCGGCGTTGCGGCCGCGGGTTTGCTCCTGTCCGCATGCGGCGGCGGAAGCGCGGTGGACGAAGCCAACCCTGAGGAAGCGTCGGGGTCGGTAGGAGTCTTCACCTGGTGGGCGGACGGTTCCGAGAAGGTCGGGCTGGATGCGCTGGTGGAAATCTTCACTGAACAGTATCCGGAGCTGAAGTTCGACAACCTTGCCGTCGCCGGCGGCGCCGGCAGCCAGGCCAAGAGCGTGCTGGCGGCCAACCTGAAGTCGGGCAATCCGCCGGACTCGTTCCAGGCGCATGCCGGAGCCGAGCTGCAGGACTACATCGCCGCCGACCAGCTCGAGGACCTCACCTCCTTCTACGAGGACGCGCAGCTCAACGAGGCGTTCCCGCAGGACCTGCTGGACCGGCTGACCGTCGAGGGCAAGATCTACTCCGTGCCGTCGAATATCCACCGGGCCAACGTGGTGTGGGCCAACGTGGACGTGCTGGAGGAAGCCGGCCTGGATCCGA
Organism: Arthrobacter sp. Cza30; assembly: GCF_059090765.1. NCBI lineage: Bacteria > Bacillati > Actinomycetota > Actinomycetes > Micrococcales > Micrococcaceae > Arthrobacter > Arthrobacter sp. Cza30. The sequence goes on from NZ_JBNHGA010000007.1 coordinate 443,267, forward strand.
ACAGCCCGCCGGCCGACCTCGACGCCTGGTTCGCGGACATGGACAAGATCAAGGAGGCGGGGAAGACCCCGCTGGCCGTGGCCGGCACCTGGACCCAGGTCCAGCTGTTCGAGAACATCCTGCTTGCCACCCTCGGCGCCGAGGGCTACAACGGGCTCTGGGACGGCACCACCGACTGGTCCGGCCCGGACGTGACCGAAGCCATCGAGAACTACAAGAAGACCCTCAGCTACACCAACTCCGACCGCGACACCCTCAGCGACTGGGGTCCGGCCACCCAGCTGGTGGAGGACGGCGCCGCCGCCTACAACGTGATGGGTGACTGGGCCGAAGCCAAGTTCGCGCAGGACGGTAAGAAGCCCGGTGAGGACTACGTCTACTTCCCCACCCCGGGCACCGACGGCGTCTTCGACTTCCTGGCCGATTCGTTCACGCTGCCCAAGGGTGCTCCCAACCCGGCCGGCTCCGAGGCCTGGCTGACCACCATTTCCAGCGTTGAGGGCCAGCAGGCATTCAACGCGGCGAAGGGCTCCATCCCGGCCCGCACCGACGTGCCGTCCGACGAGTTCGGCGAATACCAGCAGAGCGCCATCGAGGACTTCTCGTCCGACACCATCGTGTCCTCGCTGGCCCACGGTGCCGCCGTGCCGGTGGCCTGGCTGAACGAGCTGAGCACCGCCGTCAGCAAGTTCGGCGGCCCTCAGGACGTGGCTGCCCTGCAGGAATCCTTGGCGTCAATCGCCGAGAAGTTCATGCAGTAAGCCAAAACGTCCGGAAGGGCGGGCGCGGCACCACCACCGCGCCCGCCCTTCCATGTCACACCGGCGTGTACGGCGGCACTAGGAGAAGTCCATGTTGAAGAAAGTGAAGACCTGGGGACCGGGGCTGGCCCTGATCGCCCCTACCCTCATCCTGCTGGCGGTCTTCGTCTACGCGTTGATCGCGGAAAACGTCCGCATCTCGATGACCAACCAGCACACGGCCCGGCCGTCGTCGGAATTCGTCGGCCTGGAGAACTACCTCCGGCTGTTCGGGGACGCAGATTTCCAGCACGCACTGCGCAACCTGCTCCTGCTGACGGTGGTGTTCCTGGCGGGCACGCTGATCTTCGGCTTCCTCTGGGCCTGGATTCTGGAGCGGCCCGGCGCCGGCGAGGGGCTGTTCCGCTCGGTCTACCTCTTCCCGATGGCGGTGTCCTTCATCGCCTCGGGCGTGGTCTGGCGCTGGCTGCTCTCAAGCCTGCAGACCAACGAGCCCGGCGGTGACCGTGCCACCGGCCTGAACCGGCTGCTGGACAGCACGGGGCTCGGCTTCCTGCAGAACAGCTGGTGGTCCGATCCCAACTGGGGCATTGCCGCCATCGCCGTGCCGGCCATCTGGCAGCTCTCCGGCTACGTAATGGCCCTGTTCCTGGCCGGATTCCGCGGCATCCCGGAAGAACTGCGCGAAGCCGCGCGGATCGACGGCTGCAGCGAGTGGAAGCTCTACCGACACGTGATCTTTCCGCAGCTGAGCCCGGTGATGCTCTCGGCGGTCATCATCATCGGCCACATGTCCTTGAAGCTGTTCGACCTGATCCGGGCGATCGTTCCCGACGCCAATACCTACGACATCCAGGTCCCGGCCACCATGATGTGGGTCAAGTACATCGGCAGCGACTACGCCGACTCGGCCGCCATCGGCACCATCATGCTGGTGCTGGTCGCGCTGGTGGTCGTCCCGTACCTCGTCTACACCTCACGGCAGGAGAAGCGCTGATGGCTACCGCAACCGTGCCGCCGCCCGTCGAGGTTGCCCGGCCCCGACCCGCGGCTCCCCGCACCGGCCGGCAGAAAATGAACCGCACGCTCAAGTACGCCATCCTGCTGGTGTTCGTGTTTGTGGTGCTGATTCCGGCCTACGTCCTGTTCATTACCAGTTTCAAGGGCCCGTCCGACGCCGATCCCTCCAACGCGTGGCTCTTCCCGACGACGTGGGAAACCGCGGGCTGGGCCAAGGCATGGGACACCCTGGGCCCGGCGTTGGGCCGCACCTTCGCCATGGTCATCCCCGCCTCGATTATTTCGGCCCTGCTCGGATCAATGAACGGCTTCGTGCTCTCCCGCTGGCGCTTTCCCTACGCCAATGTCGTCTTCACCCTCATCCTGTTCGGCATGTTCATCCCGTACCAGGCCGTGATGATCCCGCTCACCCAGCTGATGCAGGGTCTCGGGGTGCCCAACGGCATCCCCTCGCTGCTGGTCCTGCACATCGTCTACGGCCTGCCCATCTGCACGCTGATCTTCCGCAACTACTACGAATCAGTGCCGGCCGAGCTGATCGAAGCGGCGCGCATGGACGGAGCCGGGCTGCTGCGCACCTACGCCTCGGTGATCCTGCCCGTCTCCGCCCCGGGCTTCGTGGTGGTGCTCATCTGGCAGTTCACCTCCGCCTGGAACGACTACCTGTTCGCGGCGTTCTTCTCCTCCGGTTCCAACGGCCCGGTCACCATCGCGCTGAGTTTCCTGGCCGGCGGACAGCTGACCGACTACGCCGCGTCGATGGCCGGCGCCCTGATCGCCTCGCTGCCCACCCTGCTGGTCTACATCATCCTGGGCAAGTACTTCGTCGGCGGCCTGATGAGCGGTTCGGTCAAGGGTTGAGCGGCTCCCCCAACAACAAATGGCGCCTGCCTCCCCAGGGGAAGCAGGCGCCATGTGTTGTGTGATCCGGCCTAGATGTTGTGGCTGCCGCCCTCGGCACGGCGGGGGTCGTCGGCAGTCCGCGCGCCGTCGTTGCGCACGTCGTCGGCATGCCGGCCGCCGTCGTCGCGGTACCCCGCGGCGGTGTCTACACCGCGGTCGGGGTCGGAGTCGCCGCGGTGGGCGCCGCCGTCGTGCTTGCGGTCTTTCCGGGAGTCCCGGTCCTTGGTGTTGACGTCCGGGTCCAGGTCATCGGCGCGGCGCAGCTTCTCGTCGCTCTCCTGCTGGATACCCTGGGCGTCCGCCTGCCGCTGGTCGGCAGCCTGGCGAAGGCGGTCGGCTTCAATCTTGGCACGCTCGGCTTCGACGTCCGCCCGCTGGGCCTCGGCCTGCGCCTGGGTGGCGTCCGCCTGGCGCTCCCGCGCCTCGACCGAGGACACCTGCGCTCCCTGCCGCAACTCCGCTGCCTCCCTGCGGTTCTCTTCCTGCTTCTCGAACTTCCGCTTGGTGTTCCGCTTCTGCGCAAAGAAGACAATGACTCCGATGATGATCAGGAGTACAACTATCGCGATGATGATTCCGACGATCATGCCTGTATCCATGGTGCGGGCTCCTCCTCGTTGTGGCGAAATTACTGAGCCTGCTTACTTTGTACCATCGATGGGTCCACATCGGTAGGGCGGGGACGCGCGCGGGAGGGGTGGGACAAAGGGCAATCGGTGCCCATGGACGTCCCGGCCGCCGGCCGCCAAGATGGAGCCATGGCAGAACCGCCCCGGATCATCACCCCGCCCTGCGCCCGGCCCGGCGCGCCGGATCCGCGCGCAGCCACCGGCCGGAAACTGCGCTGGGGCGTGGTCGCCACCGGGGCCATCGCCACCCGGGTTACCGAGGACATCGCCCGGCTGGAAGATGCCGTGCTGCAGGCGGTCAGTTCCCGCAACCAGGCCAACGCGGCGGCCTTCCAACGGCGTTTCGGCTTCGCCACCGCCTATTTCGACGGCGATGCCGGCAAGGGCTACGACCAGCTTTTCGCCGACCCGGACGTGGACGTGGTCTACGTGGCCACTCCGCACGGCCAGCATTTCGAGATCGCGGGACGGGCGCTGCAAGCCGGCAAGCATGTGCTGTGCGAAAAGTCCCTGACCATTAACGCCCGGGAAGCCCTGGAGCTGACGGAACTGGCGGCCGCGCGGGGGCTGTTCCTGATGGAGGCGGTCTGGACGCGCTTCTTGCCGATCATCAACCGCGTCTGGGACATCCTCGCGTCCGGCGAACTCGGCGAGGTCCGCTGGGTGCAGGCCGACCTCGGATTCCCGGCGGTCTACGACCCGGCTGCCCGGCTGTGGAATCCGGCAGCCGGCGGCGGAGCGCTGCTGGACCTGGCGGTCTATCCCCTGACCTGGGCTCTGGGGACCCTGGGCTTCCCGCAGACGGTGGCCGCCTCCGGGCAGGTCAACGACGACGGCGTCGACGCCCAGAACGCCATGACGCTTAGCTACGGTTCGGGTGCCCAGGCGCAGCTGGCGTGTTCGTTGCAGGCCGCCTCGCCGCGCACGGCCACCGTCGCCTGCACCGGCGGGTGGCTCCGCAGCAACGCGCCGCTGCACAACCCCACCGAGCTGGCGGTCCAACCGCATTTGGGCCAGCCCCGAGTGGAAACCTTCCCGAGCGTCGGCCGCGGCTACGTTTTCGAGCTGCGCGAAGTCACCCGCTGCGTCCAGTCCGGCCTGCAGCAGAGCCCCACCATGTCCTGGGCGGACACCGTGGACACCATGCGGCTCTTCGACGGGGTCCGCGCCCAGCTGGGGGTCAGCTATGCCAATGACCGTGCGGTGCCGGTGACGGACTGAGCCGGAGAGCAGGGCGCCGACGCGGCGGCAGCGGACCGACTCGGACAGCACGACGGCGGCCGGCGCACCTTCCCGCGGGAGGTGCGCCGGCCACCGTCGTTATTCAGCGCCTGAAGCCAGGCGAAACCGCCCGGCGCCGCCTACTTCTTGTCGGTCAGCGTGGCCACGATGCTGTTCAGCGTGGCCGACGGGCGCATGACCTCGGCGGCCTTGGCGGCGTCCGGCCGGTAGTAGCCGTCCAGGTCCACCGGGGATCCCTGCACGGCGTTGAGCTCGCCGACGATGGCCCCTTCGTTCTGGGCCAGCTCGGAGGCAATGCCGGAGAAGGCCGCGGCCAGCTCGGCGTCGCCGGTCTGGTTGGCCAGTTCCTGCGCCCAGTACAAGGCCAGGTAGAAGTGGCTGCCGCGGTTGTCCAGCTCGCCGGCCTTGCGCTTGGGCGACTTGTTTTCCAGCAGGAACGTGCCCGTGGCTGCATCCAGCGTGTCGGCCAGGATCTGCGCGCGGGCGTTGCCCGTGGAGGTGGCCAGGTGCTCGAAGGACACGGCCAGGGCCAGGAACTCGCCGAGCGAATCCCAGCGCAGGTGGTTCTCGGCCAGCAGCTGCTGGACGTGCTTCGGAGCGGAGCCGCCGGCACCGGTCTCGAACAGGCCGCCGCCGTTGATCAGCGGGACGATCGAGAGCATCTTGGCGCTCGTGCCGAGCTCCAGGATCGGGAACAGGTCCGTCAGGTAGTCGCGCAGCACGTTGCCGGTCACCGAGATGGTGTCCTCGCCCTTGCGGAGGCGCTCGAGGGTGAAGGCGGTGGCCTTCTCCGGGGCCATGATCTCGATCTGCAGGCCGTCGGTGTCGTGGTCCTTGAGGTACTCGTTCACCTTGGCGATCAGGTTGGCGTCGTGGGCGCGGGTTTCGTCCAGCCAGAACACGGCCGGGGTCTGGCTGGCGCGGGCGCGGGTAACGGCCAGTTTCACCCAGTCGCGGATCGGCAGGTCCTTGGTCTGGCAGGCGCGCCAGATGTCGTTCGGGAACACCTGGTGCTCGATCAGTACGGTGCCGGACCCGTCAACTACCTGCACGGTACCGGCGGTCTGGATCTCGAACGTCTTGTCGTGGCTGCCGTATTCCTCCGCCGCCTGGGCCATCAGGCCGACGTTGGGGACGGTGCCCATGGTGGTCGGATCGTAGGCGCCGTTGGCGCGGCAGTCGTCGATAACCACCTGGTAGATCCCGGCGTAGGAGCTGTCCGGCAGCACGGCCAGCGTGTCAGCTTCCTGGCCGTCCGGTCCCCACATGTGGCCGGAGGTGCGGATCATGGCCGGCATCGAGGCGTCCACAATCACGTCCGAGGGCACGTGGAGGTTGGTGATGCCCTTGTCGGAGTCCACCATGGCGATGGCCGGGCCCTCGTCCAGGCCCTTGTCGATCAGCCCCTGGACGCCCTTGCGGTCTTCGGGGTCCAGCGCCGCCAGTCCGTTCAGGATGGCGGCCAGGCCGTTGTTCGGGCTCAGGCCGGCAGCGGCCAGCTTGTCGCCGTAGGCAGCGAACAGCTCGGAGAAGTAAGCCTTGACCACATGGCCGAAGATGATCGGGTCGGAGACCTTCATCATGGTGGCCTTCAGGTGCGCGGAGAAGAGCACGCCTTCTTCCTTGGCGCGGGCCACCTGGGCGGCCAGGAATTCGTCCAGCGCCGCGGCGCGCATGACGGTGCCGTCGATGACCTCGCCGGCCAGCACCGGGAAGGCGTCCTTCAGGACCGTGACGGTACCGTCCTCGGCCACCAGCTGGATCTTGATCTTGTCGTCGGCCGGCATGACCACCGACTTCTCGTTGGAGCGGAAGTCGTCGGCGCCCATGGTGGCCACGTTCGTCTTGGAGTCGGCGGTCCAGGCGCCCATGCTGTGCGGGTTCTGGCGCGCGTAGTTCTTCACCGACAGGGGCGCGCGGCGGTCCGAGTTGCCCTCGCGCAGCACCGGGTTGACCGCCGAGCCTTTGATCTTGTCATAGCGGGCGCGGATGTCCTTCTCCTCGTCGGAGGAGGGGTCGTCCGGGTAGTCCGGCAGCGCGTAGCCGTGGCCCTGCAGCTCCTTGATGGCGGCCTTCAGCTGCGGCACGGAGGCGCTGATGTTCGGCAGCTTGATGATGTTGGCTTCCGGCTGCTTGGCGAGTTCGCCCAGTTCGGCCAGGGCGTCGCCGATCCGCTGCTCGGGGGTGAGGTAGTCGCCGAAGACGGCGATGATACGGCCAGCGAGCGAGATGTCGCGGGTCTCCACTTCCACACCAGCCGTGGAGGCGTAGGCCTCAACGATCGGCAAGAACGAATAGGTGGCCAGCATCGGCGCTTCGTCGGTGTGGGTATAGATAATCTTGGCCATGGGTGAGGCGTCTCCCTGCAAAAGTGGGTCTCTTTGGTTACTCAACTCCTCCAATTTACCCGAGGAGGGCTGCCGGGCGCCGGTTGAAGACGCGCACACCGCAGATCGCGAGGCCGCCGCGAAGCCGCCGTGCCGCAGAAGCCACACCCGTCCGGACCGGTGCCGCGCCCGGCACGACGGCGGTGCACCGCCTCCCGAGGGGCGCGCCGCTTGGCGGCCGGTGCCGGGCACATCGGTTCCCTTAACCTGCGTGCCCGACACCCTGCCGGCAAGGATTCTCGCCCGTCGCCCCGGCCCCGCTGCCCCGTGGGAGGAGTGGTAGGGCTAAGGCCAAGCTTCGAGCATCTTGCCGTTGTTCTTGCCTGACTCGTCAGTGGAAGAAGTGGCGTGCCCCGGTGAAGTACATGGTGATGCCGGCGGCGTCGGCCGCTGCCACCACTTCTTCGTCCCGGACCGAACCGCCGGGCTGCACTACCGCGCGGACGCCGGCATCGAGGAGGATCTGCAGGCCGTCGGCGAACGGGAAGAACGCATCCGATGCCGCCACGGCGCCACGGGCTCGCTCGGGCGCCCCGGAGCCCTGCACATTGGCCGCGCCACCGGCAGCGTCGGCCCCGCCGTCGACCGCCACGCCGAGGGTATTGGCCCGCTCAACGGCCAGGCGGCAGGAATCCAGCCGGTTGACCTGCCCCATGCCGATGCCCACCGCGGCGCGGTTGGCCGCGACCAGGATGGCGTTGGACTTCGCCGCCCGGACAGCGCGCCACGCGAAGGCCAGATCCGCCAAGGTCGCCTCGTCGGCGGCCTCGCCGGCGGCCAGCGTCCAGTTGGCAGGGTCGTCGCCGTCGGCGTCGATCCGGTCCGAGGCCTGCAGGAGCATGCCGCCGGAGACCTGCTTGTACTCGACCGTGTCCCGGGCAAAGCCCTCCGGCAGGACCAGCAGCCGGATGTTCTTCTTCTTCGACAGGATCTCGACGGCCTCGGGTTCGAAGCCCGGGGCGACAACCACCTCGGTGAAGATGTCCTTGACGGTAGTGGCCATGCCGGCGGTCACCGTCCGGTTTGCGGCGATGACGCCGCCGAACGCGGACACGGGGTCGGTCGCGTGGGCCTTTGCATGCGCATCCGCGATGGGATCCGCGGCGCCCGGGGACGCGACGGCGATGCCGCAGGGGTTGGCGTGCTTGACCACCGCGACGGCCGGCTCGGCGAAGTCGAAGGCCGCGCGCACGGCGGCGTCGGCGTCGACGTAGTTGTTGAAGCTCATGGCCTTGCCGTGCAACTGCTCGGCCTGCGCGATGCCCGGCGCGGCGCCGGTTTCCGCATACAGCGCGGCGGCCTGGTGCGGGTTCTCGCCGTAGCGCAGCGACTCGGAGCGCTCCAGTGCCAGGCCGGCGTACGGCGGGAATGCCGGCGCCGCCTCGACGGCCTCGGCGTCGTCGCCGAACTGCTCGGCGGTCCACCTGGCCACGGCGGTGTCATAGGCTGCGGTGTGCGCGAAGGCCAAGGACGCCAGCCGGCGGCGGGTCTTCAGGTCGAATCCGCCGGAATTCGCCGCCTCCACCACGTCCGCGTACGTGGCGGGATCCACTACGACCGCCACGGACGGATGGTTCTTCGCTGCGGCCCGCACCATCGAAGGGCCGCCGATGTCGATCTGCTCCACGACCTCGTCCTGGCTGGCGCCGGAACGCACGGTCTGCACGAACGGGTAGAGGTTGACCACCACGAGGTCGAAGGGCTCGATCTCGAGGTCGGTAAGCTGCCGGACGTGGTCATCGAGGCGGCGGTCGGCCAGGATGCCGGCGTGAATGCGCGGGTGCAGCGTCTTGACACGGCCGTCCAGACACTCCGGGAAACCGGTGATCTCGGAAACCTCGGTGACCGGGATACCTGCGGCGGCGATCTTCTTGGCCGTCGAGCCGGTGGAAACGATGCCGACCCCAGCGGTGTGCAGGCCTTCCGCCAGCCCCTCCAGCCCGGTCTTGTCGTACACCGAGATCAACGCGCGGCGGATGGGAACACGGTCAAGCTGCTTCAGGCTCACGCAAAATCTCCAAGGAAGAATGGATTCGGGGATGCTCCAAGTCTAGCGCCGGGCCTCTGCCGGGCACCGAGTGTGAAGCGGATCCGCGGTGTGGGTAACCTCATGGGGACATACAAAGGAGAACAGCACAACATGTCGGCACCGATGACTGAGGACGCGGCACTGCGGATCGGTCGTTTTTCGCTCGTGGTCTGGCTGCTGGGTCTCCTGGTTCTGTGCGGCGCGATCGGCTTCGCCGTCCCCCGGCTCCTGCCGCACCTTTCAACCGCCGCAGCCGCCCCCGGTGATGACCCCGGTCCGGCGGCCGAACCGGCGGCAGGGACCGCGACGGACCCGGCGCCCGGCGGCGGGGAAGCGACCGGCACGGCTTCGGCGGCGGCCGGCGAGGGAACCGTGGCCGAAGCCGGCGGCCCCGGCAGCTATGCAGGATCCGGCAACGCCGTCCTCGGCTACCAGCGGCCGGCCGGCTACGACGGTCCGTTCGAGATCGTCATCGACAGCGGCGTGGACGTCAGCGTAGCGGTGGACGACCCGGAGAACCCCGACTGGCCGGTCCATTTCCTCTACAACTCCGGCGACCGGAACGAACCCTCGGCCGGTCTCCTGGCCACCGCGCGGGAGGAGTTTTCACTGCATGTCGAGGCGGACGGCGACTGGCGACTGGAGGTCCGCCCGGTCGCCTACGCCGTACCGGAAGACGGTACGGTCGCCGGCTCCGGCCCTGCCTTGGTTCGCTATGAGGGCGATGAGGTACTGGCCGAGTTCACCTACACCGGTGACGCCAACATCGCCGTCTACACCTGGCAGGAATCGCGTCGGAACCTGGTGGTCAACAAGATCGGCAGCAGCACCACGCGGTTCTCCTGGCAGCCGTACCCGGTGACGTATTTCCTGATTGACACCAGCGAGGGCAACTGGAGCCTGGACATCGGCCGCTGAGGGACTGGTGCCGAACCTGCGGCCCGGAACCTGCGGCCAAAGCGCCCAGTCCCTGCAACTATGCCTAAAGTAGAGCCAGATCCCGATCCGTTCCTTAAGGGGAGAGACCCATGTCTTTTGCTGAAACGCTTGACCAAGCGTTCAAGGCCCGCATCCCCGTGCTGTACGTCGAAAGCCACGAAGAAGCACGGGTGCACGCCGAAGTGCTCAAGTGCGCCGCCGCGCTGCGCACCCCGCGCCCCGTCTGGACGTGGAACGCCAGCAGCGGGCTCCTCTCCCCCAGCGACGGCCAGCAGTCCAACACCACGGCCCCGGCGCGTGCCCTGGACCGGGTGCTCGGCGCGCACGATCCGGGGGTCTTCATCTTCTTCGACCTGCACGCCTACTTCGGCACCGACCAGCGCCCGGCGGACCCCGAGGTGGTCCGGAAGGTCCGCGAGCTCTCTGCCGCCTTCCGACAAGGCACCACCGGGCGGGTGCTGATCATCGTCGCCCCGCTGCTGCGAATTCCGCCCGAACTGGACAAGGCCGTCACGCTGGTCGACTTTCCGCTGCCCAGCCACGACGAGATCAAGGCCATGCTGGCGCACATGATCAGCCAGAATTCCGACGGCGGACGGATCAAGGTCACCCTGAATGAAGCCGACCAGGAGAACATGGTCCAGGCGGCGCTCGGCCTGACCATGGCCGAAGCCGAGAACGCCTTCGCGCGGGCAATGGTCGACGACGGCGAGCTGACCGCGCACGACGTGAGGGTGGTGCTGGACGAGAAGCGCCAGACCATCCGCAAGTCCGGGCTGCTGGACTACGTGGACGTGAACATCAGCCTGGACGAGGTTGGCGGGCTGAACAACCTCAAGCGGTGGCTGGCCAAGCGCAAAGGCTCCTGGCTGGATGCCGCCGCCGACTTCGGCCTGCCCGCACCCAAGGGCGTGCTGATCACCGGCGTGCCCGGCTGCGGCAAGTCCCTGACGGCCAAGGCGATGGCCTCGGCCTGGGGGCTGCCGTTGCTGCGGATGGACATCGGCCGGGTCTTTTCCGGCCTGGTCGGCTCCAGCGAACAGAACATGCGCAACGCCATCGCCACCGCCGAAGCCATCTCGCCGGCGATCCTGTGGATCGATGAGATCGAAAAGGGTTTCTCCGGCACCAGCGGCGAGGGGGATTCGGGAACCTCAGCCCGCGTGTTCGCCTCGTTCCTGACCTGGATGCAGGAGAAGCGCCATCCGGTTTTTGTGGTCGCCACCGCCAACAACATCGACCGGCTCCCCCCGGAGTTCATGCGCAAGGGCCGTTTCGACGAGATCTTCTTCGTCGATCTGCCCAGCGACGCCGAACGCCGGGTGATTTGGCAGATCCAGATGGCCGGCAAGGGCACCGCCGCCAACCAGCTGCACGCCGTCGCCAACGATCCGACCGCCGTCGGGCTCCTCGCCGACGCCTCGGAGAACTATTCCGGCGCAGAAATCGAACAGGCAGTCGTCGCCGCACTCTTCGACGCTTACGCCGAAGACCGCCCGGTCCGCCTGGACGACCTGCAGCGGGCTGTCGCCAACATGATTCCGCTGGCCATCACGCAGGCCGAGGAAGTCGGTGCCATCCGGCAGTGGGCTGCCTTGCGTGCCGTCGGTGCCACCGGCAGCGAGGATCTGGACGCGGACGCCGGACAGCAGATCGACCCGGCGCCACCCGCCGGTGCCGTGCCCGCCGCAGCCTCCGGGCACCCGGCACGCGGCGGCCGCACCGTGGACTTCTAGACAACACCCGACTCCTCGAAGGAGAAGCTATGGATCAGCAACAACTGATTGTCACGGTCAGGCCCGACGGCGCGGTTTCGGCCGAGACGCGCAACATCTTCGGCGCCGAGTGCCTGGACTACATCACGGTTTTGGAGGATCTCCTGGAGGCCGAGAGCGTCTCCAGTTCCTACACCGAGGACTTCAACCGCACCGCCGTCACCACCAGCGACTACGTCCACAATGAGTCAGCAGAGCGGTAGCCCAGGAGCGCCCCGGCAGCCGGGCGGCCCGGTCCTGGAGCCCCGCATCAACAACAGCTCCGCGCCGGCGCCGGCCGATGCCGGACTCATCCGGCACGCGCGGTTCCTGCCGGCCACCGAAGCCGAAGGACCGGGCCGGCGCGCCGCGCTCTGGCTGCAAGGCTGCTCCATCCGGTGCCCGGGGTGCTTCAACCCCCACCTCTGGGCCGCCCGCGGCGCAGAGCTCGTCCCGACCGGGCAATTCGCCGCCGAGCTCGTCGACCAGGCGGTGGCCGCAAGGGCCGAAGGCCTGACCCTGCTGGGAGGCGAACCCTTCGAACAGGCGGCGGCCAGCGCCGTCGTCGCGCGCGCCTTCCAAGCGGCCGGCCTGTCCGTGATGACGTTTACCGGCTACCTGCGCCGTGACCTGCGGCGCTGGGCCACAAACCGCGAAGACATCGCCGGCCTGCTCGCTGCCACCGATCTGCTGGCCGACGGACCGTACCTGCGGGACCAGCCGGAACTACACCGGCCATGGATCGGTTCCACCAACCAGGGCCTGACCGCGCTGACCGGCCGCTACCGCGACCTGCTGGAGGACATCGCGGCCCAACCGGACCGGATCGAAATCCGGGTCGCGGCCGACGGCACCATCGGCCTGAACGGCTGGGCCACCGACGACCAACTGGACGCTCTGCTGGCGGACCTCGGCGCCCGGGCCGACCGCCCGGGTGCCGACC
>NZ_JBNHGA010000008.1:0-373687 GCF_059090765.1 Arthrobacter sp. Cza30
GCCCCCGGCGCCGCCGGTCCTCGGCCCGGGAGATTCTGGGTGGGGGCGGGGGGCGCCGAGAAACACCTCTAAATCGGGGGCTGGGGGCGGGGGTCAAAACCCACCGCCACCCCCTCCCGCCGCATCTTCCGGAAGCTCCGCGCCCCGGCGCTAGTCCTTGGCTTCCCGCGCGGCCTTGATCAGCGCATGCATCGAGGCGTTCAGCTCGCGCAACTGCTCGCGTTCAAGCCCCAAACGCGCCAGCATGGTTCCGGGCACGGCCAGTGCCTGCTCCCGCAGCGCCTGGCCGGCATCGGTCAGTCCCACGGCCAGCGCCCGCTCGTTGCCTTCCACCCGCTCCCGGGTCACCAGGCCGGCCTGCTCCAGCCGTTTGAGCATGGGGGACAGGGTGGCGGGTTCCTGCTGCAGCGCCTCGGACAGGTCCTTGACCATCCGCGGGCTCTGCTCCCAGAGGGCGAGCATCATCAGGTATTGCGGATGCGTGAGGCCCAGCTTCTCCAGCACCGGCTTGTAGGAGGCCACCACGCTGCGCGAGGCCACCGACAGGGCGAAGCACAGCTGGTGCTCCAGCAGCAGGTCGTCCGTCGTCCCCGCTGTGGCTGTCACGGCCATCACCCTCCATCAGTTCGTGCACTAATTGTTCGTGCCCTATTATGGTGTTGAATGCCCGCGGAGTCCACCGGGCCCCGGAAGAAGGATCACGCACATGACCGAGAAGAAGTCCCGCGTCAACGCGTTCATGCGGGCGACCGGCAAGTTCCGCATTGTCTTCGGCCCGGCCCAGAAAAGCGGCGTCGACCATCCCATGACCGAGGAGAACAAGGCGCTGCTCAAGCAGCGCGAGGCCGAAGCGTCGCAGTGGGAAACGGTCACCCGGGCGGACGGCAGCACGTACATCGTGCCGAAGAAGCCGGCCTAGCCAGCCCCGCTCTGTCCTTCCGTACCGCTCCTCGTTAAACTGATGCCACGGATTCTTCTGAGCAAGAAGGTGATTCAGATGGCTGGAAATGGGCGTTTCATGGACCGCTTTATGCGCGCCACGGAAAAGGCGGCGAAGGTCTGGGGTCCTGCCGATCGGATCGAGGCTGACTCTCCCGTGGTGCACAGGCACGACGCAGCGGAGAAGGCGTCCGAGGAACAACTGGCCGAGATCGAAGTGGAGCGCGGACCCGGCCACGCCTATGCCTACCGCCGGCCGCGCAAGTCCTGATCCCCGCCCCGATTTCAGGTCCGACCACGCCGGGCTCAGCCACCGGAAGCAGGGGCCGTCGGCTGATGCCGACGGCCCCTTCCCGATTCCGCCCGTACGGCGTCAGCGGCCGGTGCCGCCGTATACCGTGGCTTCCTCGTCGGTGTCCAGGTCGAATGCCGCGTGGACCGCGCGGACCGCGGTGTCCAGCAGATCGGCGTGCGTGACAATCGAGATGCGGATCTCGGAGGTGGAGATCATGTCCACGTTCACGCCGGCCTTATGCAGGGCTTCGAAGAACTTGTAGGAGACGCCGGGGTTGGAGCGCATGCCCGCCCCGATCAGCGAGAGCTTGCCGACGTTTTCGTTGTAGAGGATGCCCTCGAAGCCCACCACGTCCTGGGCCGCGTTGAGTGCCTCCAGGGCTTCCTTGCCCTCCACCATGGGCAGCGTGAAGGAGATGTCCGTCTTGCCGGTCCCGCGGGTGGAGATGTTCTGCACGATCATGTCGATGTTCGAGTGGGCGCCGGCGACGATGCCGAAGATCTCCGCGGCCTTGCCGGGGATGTCGGGCACGCCCAGGATGGTGACCTTGGCTTCGGAGCGGTCGTGGGCAACGCCGGAAATGATGGGCTGTTCCAAGGGTTCTCCCTCTTGAATCTTGATCTTGTCGTGGGGGTTGGGCAGTACCCAGGTTCCCTCGTTCGTGCTGAAGGACGAGCGCACGTGCAGCTTCACGCCGAAGCGGCGGGCGTACTCGACGCAGCGCAGGTGCAGGATCTTGGAGCCGGAGGCCGCCATTTCCAGCATCTCCTCGCTGGAGATGGTGTCGATCTTACGGGCGCTGTGCACCACCCGCGGATCGGCGGTGTAGATGCCGTCCACGTCCGTGTAGATTTCGCAGACGTCGGCGCCCAGGGCCGCCGCCAGCGCCACCGCCGTCGTGTCGGATCCGCCGCGGCCCAGCGTGGTGATGTCGTTGCTTTCCCGGCTGATGCCCTGGAAGCCGGCGACGATGGCAATCTCGCCCTTTTCGATGGTCGTCATCACCCGGTGCGGCGAGACGTCGATAATCCGCGCCCTGCCGTGGATGGCGTCGGTGACCATGCCGGCCTGGCTGCCGGTGAAGGACTGGGCCTTGGAGCCGAATTCCTGGATGGCCATGGCCAGCAGCGACATCGAGATGCGTTCGCCGGCGGACAGCAGCATGTCCATTTCACGGGCGCTGCTGCTGCTGGAGGAGACCTGGTTGGCCAGATCCAGCAGTTCGTCGGTGGTGTCTCCCATGGCGGACACGACGACGACAACCTGGTTGCCGGCGGCCTGGGTGTCGACCACGCGTTGTGCCACGCGTTTAATCCCCTCCGCGTCCGATACTGAGGAACCGCCAAACTTCTGCACTATCAGGCTCATGTGTTCTCTAAACAACTCCTGGGTTGGGGCCCGGACCGCGGCCGCGCAGGGCGCGCCGCCGGGCTCATGGATTTGCTGCCGCGCATCCCGGCTGCGGACACGGCGCGGCAAGGGCAATTCTAGCGCCGCCAAGGGTAGGGCGGAGAATGCGGCCGGCCAGTATGACCGGCCAGGGTAATAACGACGCCGGTGCCCGCGCCGCAGTGCCGGCGGGCACCGCCTGAGAGGCTCCAGACGCCGCCGGGTTGTTACGTGAGCATGCGGCGGCCTTCGAAGGCGCGGCCCAGCGTGACCTCGTCCGCGTATTCGAGGTCGCCTCCGACCGGCAGGCCGGACGCCAGGCGGCTGACGGGGATGCCGATGGATTTGAGCATCCGGCCCAGATAGGTCGCCGTCGCCTCGCCTTCGAGGTTCGGATCGGTGGCGATGATGATTTCCTCGATCTGTCCGTCGGAGAGGCGGCCGAGCAGCTCGCGGATGCGCAGTTGCTCCGGACCGACGCCGCCGATCGGATTGATGGCGCCGCCGAGCACGTGATAGCGGCCCTTGAACGACCGGGTGCGCTCGATCGCGATGACGTCCTTGGACTCTTCCACCACGCAGATGGCTGTCGGATCCCGGCGCGGGTCGCGGCAGATGTTGCAGGTGTCCTGTTCGGAGACGTTCCCGCAGATGGAGCAGAACTTCACCCGCTCCTTGACGTGGGTGACGGCGTCAACGAGCCGCTTCATGTCGGCCGGATCGGACTCCAAAATGTGGAACGCGATGCGCTGGGCGGACTTCGGGCCGATTCCAGGCAAGCGGCCGAGCTCGTCGATCAGCTCCTGGACAGCACCTTCGTACACTGAACCTTCAATCTCCGCGGGCGGTTAGGAACCGTCGAGGCTTCGTTCTTCGATCAGGCGTCCGCCGAGGAGCCTTTCAATGGCAGCGCGGCCCACCAGTCCGGAATCTTCGATGGCCTCGTCGTCTTCGCTGGGGATGTCCTCGACGTACTTCAAGTTTAGGTCACGGGCTGCCGGGGACGGCGCCGCGGCGGCCGATGTCGCCCGCGTGGCCTTGGCTTGGTCCAGCAACTGCTGGTAGCGGCTGCGCTTTTGCCCGGGCATCTGCCGGTCCGGCGTCGTTTCCCATTCCTCGGCGGGCGGTTCGTCGTTCGCGAACGGGATGTCGTCGTACGGAGAAGCCTGTGCCGGGGCGGAAGGGGCGGACGTGCTTGGTGGTGCTGCCGACAGGGCGCCGGTGGGCTGGCTGTTCAATTGGTCGGCAGCCCCGGGCACCGCCGCTGCTGGAGAGGCAGGAGCCGCTAGACCTGTGGGAGCTGCGGGGGCTGCGGGGGCGGGGAAGCCGGCCAGCGCCGAGCCGGAGTGGTTCGAGGCCGATGGCGCACCGGCTGCCACGGGGACAGCGGTGGGAGCCCCCGGGGCCGCCATCCGCTCGGCCAGCTTCGCAAACACCGGCTTTTCCCCTGGCAGGGCGGGCGGTCGCTGGCCATTGCCGGGGGCGCTGTTCGGTGATTCGGCCGACGGCGCTGACGCCGCGGTGGACCCGGAGAAGCCGCTGGGTGCTGATGCCCCTGACGCGGCGGAGGCAGCGCTGGGGACCGAGGCGGCGGTGGGTGCCGACAAGCTTGAGCCCGCGGACATGCCGCTGGGGGCTGAAGCGGCGGTAGACGCCGACATCCCGCTTGCGGCTGAAAGGCCCATAGGCGCGGAGACCCCGCTGGGGGCAGACGGACCGGAAACAGCCGAGGCAGGGGCTACGCCGGATCCCCCCGACATCGCAGGACCACCGGAGAAGCCGGACGTTGCGAAGCCAGTCGACGTCGCCGACCCGGCCGGTTCGGCCGTGCCAGCCGGCATCGGTTCAGCAGAAGACGGAGAGGGCACCGAGCCCGAGCCGGCCATGAAGCCGGCCACCTCGGCAGCGGCTGGTGCCGGCTGCCGAGGCTCAGCTTGCCCAACCGGTCCCGGAACCGGCGCGGGCGCACCTACCGTAGCGGTGTTGGCGGACCAACCTCCGTCTGCCGGCTGCGGCCGGCTAGTAGGTACTTTTGGGTTTGACTCACCCGCTGTCACCGACGCGTCTTCGACGGTTTGAATCTGCACGTCGATGCCGAGCACCTGCTGGATGGCCTTGCGCACGTTGTCCGCGTGGTCGCCGTTGTTGAAGTTGGTGGCGGAACCCTGGTTCTTGAAACCGAGCGTCAGTGCGGTGCCGTCGAGGCTTAGCGGCGAGGCATTGGTGCTGACGTTCATCCACGTCACCTTGCGGATGCCGCTGAGCGTATTCAGGATCTCCGGCCAGGCGCGGCGGATCATCTCGATCTGCCCGGACGCCTGCGGGCCGGGTTGGCCCTGGCGCGGAGCCTGCGCCGGTGGCGCGGCCTGTTCCGGGCGCGCGGGAGACTGTTGTGCCGAAGCCTGCGCCTGCGGTGCAACCGGTTCCGGGCGTGCCGGCGCTTGGGCGGGGGCAGGGGCCTGCGCCTGTGGTGCAACTGGATCCGGGCGTGCCGGGGCCTGCGGGGCAACCTGTTCCGGGCGCGCCGGAGCCTGCGCCTGCCGCTGCGGTGCGAGCTGCTGCGCCGGGGGCTGGCCCTGTGCCTGCGGCCGCTCGTTGGCTGCCGCTACCGGCGCCGCAGTGTTCCGGGGAGATTGAGCCGACTGACCCGATCCACGGGCCTGGTCTCCGGCCGGCTGAGCGGGGCGCGGTGCTTCGGTTGCCGGAGCCGGCTCCGGCATGGCGCCCCAGGTGCCGCCCCAGTCGGCCGCGCTTTCGCCGGAGGAGCCGGCAGCAGCGTTCTGCTGGCCGGCCGCGTCGGACGGGACCTGCACGCCGGAGTCCTGCCTGCCGCCGTCCCGCGGGTTCCCGAACACCGACGACGGGACAGTCGGACGGCTGGAATCGATGGCAGATGCCGGAGCGGAAGGCGGCTGGGCGGAAGACGCCTGGGCCTCGGCTGCGGCCGCGGTGCCGGCCGCGGCCGGAGATCCGGAGGTTTCCGCCGTCGCAGGTGCCGTACCCGCGGAAGCAGCGGGAGCTCCGCCGTCGTGCTGTTGGGCAGGCTGGCCTGCGGGCCGGGAGTTGTTGGCGGCGGGCGCGGTGGGACCCTGCTGGTCTTCGCGGGGCCAGTCGGTGGTGCTCACCCGCGGGGGAGTGAGGCGCTCGGCGTCCGGGCGGGCGGGCTCGGCCTTCTGCGCGTTGGCTCCCCGGAGCGCGGCGCGCGCGGCTTCGGGCCCGGAGAGCGGGGGCTCCGAGGCGGCATGCGCGGCAGGTGCCTGCGGCTGGCCGGCTGCCGGTGCGGAAACCGGGGCACCGCCGTAGCTGAGCCGGCGCTCGATCCGGTCCACCCGAGCCGCGACGCCCTGCTCGCCCTGGTCGGCGGCGGGCAGCAGGATCCGCGCGCACAGCAGCTCAAGGTGCAGGCGCGGGGAGGTGGCGCCCGTCATCTCGGTCAGCGCCTGGTTGGTGATGTCCGCGGCGCGGGAAAGCTCGGACGCGCCCAGCTGGTTGGCCTGGGTCTGCATCCGGGCGATCTGGTCTTCCGGGACGCCGCGCAGGATCGCGTGGGCGCTTTCCGGCATGGCGCGCACGATGATCAGGTCGCGGAAGCGCTCGAGCAGGTCCTCGACGAAGCGGCGCGGATCGTGGCCGGTCTGCACCACGCGGTCCACCGCGCTGAACACGGTGGACGCGTCGCCCGCGGCGAAGGCGTCGACGACGTCGTCCAGCAGGGAGGCATGGGTGTAGCCGAGCAGGGAAACGGCCAGTTCGTAGTCCAGCCCGTCGGGTCCGGCGCCGGCCATCAGCTGGTCCAGCACGGAGAGCGAGTCGCGGACCGAGCCGCCGCCGGCCCGGATCACCAGCGAGAGGACGCCCGGGGCCACCGGAACGTTCTCCTGCCGGCACAGCAATTCCAGGTACTGCATCAGCGGTTCCGGCGGGACCAGCCGGAAAGGATAGTGGTGGGTCCGGGAGCGGATGGTGCCGATGACCTTGTCCGGCTCCGTGGTGGCGAAGATGAACTTGATGTGTTCCGGCGGCTCTTCGACGATCTTGAGCAGGGCGTTGAAGCCGGCCGACGTGACCATGTGGGCCTCGTCGATGATGAAGATCTTGTACCGGTCGCGCACCGGGGCGAAGGTGGCCCGCTCGCGCAGGTCGCGGGCGTCGTCCACGCCGCCGTGGGAGGCGGCGTCGATCTCGATGACGTCGAGGCTGCCGGGGCCGCCGCGGCCGAGTTCGACGCAGGAGTCGCAGGTGCCGCAGGGCATGGGGGTGGGGCCTTCCGCGCAGTTCAGGCAGCGGGCCAGGATACGGGCCGAGGTGGTCTTGCCGCAGCCGCGCGGGCCCGAGAACAGGTACGCGTGGTTGACGCGGTTCTTCTGCAGCGCCGCCATCAGCGGATGGGTGACGTGTTCCTGCCCGATAACGTCCGCGAATGTGTCCGGGCGGTAGCGACGGTAAAGGGCTGTACTCACGATCAAACCCTATCGGTTGAAACTGGGCCGGTGCACGCCGAAGCGGCCGGGCTGGGGATAGGCAGCATGGGGGTAAGTAAAGACCCCTCATGCACCTGACAGAGCCCGCTTACCCTTGCTACCTTCCGGTCCTGGGGGAGTTCACAGGATGACACCGCATGAGGGGCCGACGAACAGTCTACCTGACGTCTGAGGGCGGCCCGAAATCAACCGCCGATCAACCGCCGGGGATCGTCGGGGCACCGGCGGCGGCGTCGGGAACGGCGTCGGGAGCATCCCACCAGCGCAGCACGCGGGAGCACCGCAACGTGGCCCAGCGGCCGATGTCCTCTGCGGTCCAGCGGAACCACATCCGCCCCGGATACGGGCGGTACCCGCCCCAGTTGCCCGGGCTGCGCCGCCCGTGGGCCACTACTTTAATGGCGGGCGACATCCGGTCATCGTGCGGGCAGCCCTCGGCGCGAAAGTACTCGAGGCCGCGCAGGATGTCGTAGTGCCACTGCGGCGGGAACCGGAACTGTGACAACGAAGGATGCGCCACCGCCCCGGTCCGGTGCGACCGGTAGAGCGAATGCATCAGCAGGAACTCGCGGCCGCGTGCCTCGGCGACGTCCACCTTGATTGGGCCGCCGCTGTGCCGGTAGGCAGCCAGCGCCTCCAGCGTGCTGATGGTGGTGTGGAAGGAGGCGTGCTTGGTCGGTGAGCTGTGGGCCTCGCAGTTCCAGCCGCCGTCGTCCAGTTCCTCGGCCAGCATCCACGACACTGCCTTGTCGATCCGTGGATCGCCGCCGAGCCGCTGGCCCAGCTCGGAGCCGACCAGCACGGCCATTGCCGTGACGCAGTTCTCGGCCCGGTCCTGATGCCGGCCGTAGGTCAGCCCGCCGTCGAAGTACTCTGCCCCGTCCAGCAGCCTCCGGCAGCCGGCCACGGCCTGCGGATGCCCTGGCGCCAGCCCGAGCCAGTGCAGCAGCAGCAAGGTGAACATGGTGGAGGTCCACTTGGGGTTGTAGAGGCCGCCGCCCCAGCTGCCGTCCGGATCCTGCGCCTCGAGCAGCAGGGCACCCCAGCCGGAGTCGGCGATTTGGGCTTGCGCGGCCGCCACTTCGCCTTCGGGCGCGTCGCAGAGATCACGCAGGGTCTGGAACCGGATTGACGGATCCCCGGCCAGCAGCCAGTCCAAGATGCGTGCCGGTGGCACGCTGCCTACCGCTGACTCTGTACCGGTGGCCATGTTGTTTAGTCCCCTTAGAAAAGGGGCTGCCTCCAGCCCCTCACCTCACCCATGGCGTAAGTTTGCCACTGCCGGTCGCAGCCTTCCAGAGCCAAAGGGCGGTCGTACCCGCACGGTCGTGGATTCGATTATTGAGCCCGTCCAGACTGGGTGGCGGCCGTCTCCGGACGGGCCCAGTTCGCCCAACCTCAGCCCCGGGAGGTCCGCGCGTCAGCCCCCGGGAGGCCCGCGTCTCAGCCCCTTGGGCGCCTGCGACGGAGCTCCTGAACTTCCGCGCCGGGCTCCCTGAACTTCCGCGCCCCGGCTCCTGGCCTCTCTCATCCCAGCCCCCGGGAGGCCGGGGACTAGGGCTCTTGGACTCCTCGGCTCAGCTTTCTGGACTCCCTTGCCCAGCTCCCTACACTCCTGCCCGATTCGGCACATGGGGCCGCTTTCGGGTACTCTGGTATCTGCTCTTGTGAGCAAGCATCTGGAGGATTCGCCTAGCGGCCTATGGCGCACGCCTGGAACGCGTGTTGGGTTCACGCCCTCGGGGGTTCAAATCCCCCATCCTCCGCCAGACCCAGCGGCCCCGATCTGCAATGCAGACCGGGGCCGCTGGCGTTAAATCGAACGCCAGTCGTTGCTGCGCAGGTCATGGCAGGGCCGGTCGCTCATGCACAGCGCGCGGTCGGCCGAAGGGGTCGTGCCCGAGAGTCAGCCGCGGATCGGTCAGCTTCTGCCCATGTTGAGCCCTAACTGTCCACGTTTTGGAGAACGAAAAGCCCCTGACCTGCGGGTATGTTTCGAGGCCGTTTTAAACGTGGACAGTTGCGTCCCGTGGGCCGCGCCGTCAGGCCTGCTGCGCGAGCCGGGCAAGGCGGCGGCGCGCGGCGGCTTCGCTGGGCCCGGTCTTGGACAGGCCGAGCCGGACGACGCCTAGGACGATCTGGGTGGCGGGCTTGATGAGGATGCGCAGCGGCAGGGGAGTGGTCGCGCGCAGTCCCAGCAGGCGGCGGTGCTCCTCGGGAAGCGTTTCGACGGCGGCGGCGAACAGGATGCGGTACCCCAGCCGTTGCGAGCGGGGCAGCGGGGGCCGCCTGACAAACGCGACCGTCTCCTCCATGGCGGGCGACGCTGCGAGCTCCGGCTCGAAGTCGGCCAGTTGGGCGCGCAGTTCCGCGTAAGTGCGGGGCGGGTCCGAGATATGCATGAGCTCACCGGCGTTCGCCCATTCGGCCACATAGCGGTCCGGACCACGCGGCAGCCGTCGGCCGTAGGCGAGGTGCGCGGTGACGAAGGCGTCGGTGAAGGTCAGATGCACCCAGCGCAGCAGATGGGGATCGTTGGCATAGTACGGCTGCTGCCCGCCGGCAGAGTCCGTGTAGGTTCCGCGGACGCGTTCATGCAGGCGCAGGACCAGGTCGCAGGCTAAGCGCGCCGCCGCGGTGTCGCCGTATGTAACAGTGAATATCCACCGAATGGTGTTGGCCAGGCGCCCCAGCGGATCATCGCGGTAGGCGGAGAAGTCATGCACGCCGGCCAGCGCGCCGGGATGCAGCGTTTGCGTGAGCAGCGAACGGATGCCGGCCACCAGGGTGGGCATCGAGCCGTGAACCGCCCAGACAGCCGAATCGGGCGCGAAGTAGCCCGCGTCGTCGCCATTCTCCAGGTCCAGCTCCCACTGCGGGATCGTGTCGCTCTGCCCGGAAAACGTGCCCCGCAGCTCGTCTCGCCAGCGGGTCAGGATGTTGCCCACACAGCCCATTATGGGCGAGCGGGAACGGCCGCGCACCGGGTGGGCAGGAGGGCTTCCAAGGCCCAACCCTGGAAGCCCGGCCCCCGGCGAGCTGCCGCGCCTACTTCTTGGCGAGCAGCTCCGGGTAGAACTTCTCGGTCACGTCCGGGTGGGCGCGCAGCCGCCCCTTGAGCATGTTGGCGCCGAAGCTGGAGAGCATCGGGTTGGTGGGGTCGTCGGTGCGGCCGCGAGAGCTGGCCTTGAGCTCCTCCGGCAGCGGCACCGGGTCGATCACGGCATCCAGTCGCGGCGACCAGAAGAACGGCACGGAGTAGCGGTCCACGCCGGGCGGCGGAGCCTGCACGCGGTGGACGGTGGCGGTGATGTAGCCGTCGGTGGCCACCTCCAGCATTTCGCCCAGATTCACCACCAGGGCGCCCTCGATCGGTTCGACCGGCAGCCACTCGTCGGACTCCGGCGGCCGCACCTCAAGCCCGCCGACCATGTCCTGCAGCAGCAGGGTAACGAAGCCGTAGTCGGCGTGCACGCCCACGCCCTGGTCGCCGGCTTCCTCCACCACGCCGCCCACGTAGTGCACCAGCTTGCCCATCCAGTGCGGGGTGCCGGCGAACGGCTCGTCGAAGTAGTCTTCCGGCAGGCCCAGCCCGACGCCGATGGCCGAGAGCAGGTCCTGGCCCACCGTGGACATCAGCTCGGCCCAGGCCATGGCCTTCTCGCGCAGGTCCGGCTGCACGGCATCCGGCCACTGGTTCGGGCCGCGGAGCAGCCAGTACTTCTGGTCCTCCGGGTAGTCGGCCACGGGCTCGCTCTCCGGCGAGTAGTCCAGCTGCTCGCGGGCGTCGGCGCGGCCCTGGGTCCGCTCGGTGCCCATGCGGGTGTAGCCGCGGAAATGCGGGGAGTTGCGGTTGTCCAGCTTCAGCCGCTCTTCCAGCGGCAGCTCGAAGAAGCGCTTGATCGCGTCGAAGAGCTCCGCCACCTGGCCCTCGGCAGCGCCGTAGCCGGTGATCTGGAAGAACCCGACCCGGTGCGCGGCGTCGCGCAGCTGGTCGATGAAGTCCGGGTTGAAGCTGCCGTCCGCCAACCGGGCGGTGCTCATGTCGAGTACTGGAATGCTCCCCTGAAGTGCGTTCATGGAAGGCAGACTAGCATCGGGCCCGGAGTCAATTGTTACGGACGTTACGTTTTGCTGCGGCGGCCTGGTTTCGCTTGACTCGCGGCCGGAATCGGCGTGGAATGCGCCCCCTATTTCGCCGTGTTACGGCCCGACGGTGGCGCGGCCGGCTCGGGAAGCTTCTACAACGTCTGGGCGATCGCAGCCCACGTCCGCAGGAACGCCGCGCCGGCCTCTTCGTGCACGGCCTTCGGGAAGCCCAAGTGGGCCGCGGTCAGCACCGGGTAGGGCTTCTGCGGGACGCCGTCGTCGGGGCGGACATCCACGTGCAGCACCGCGTGCCCATTGTGGTGCAGCAGGTCGGACATCGCGTAGTCGGTGCGCGAATCGCCCATCGTCCGCCAGGCGTGCGGCACCACGCCGTCCGCGGCCAGCATTTCCAGTGCCCGCTCGGCGCCCAGGTCCTTGCCCAGCTGCACCGACTCGATGTCGGTGGCGATGATGTTCGGGTCCACCCGGTAGTCAATCCGGTCGTCGCTGTCCGGCAGGTGCTGATCCAGGCGCGTGGCACCCATGCCGAACCTGGACATCAGGGCCAGGACCTCGGCGTCGAACTTTTCCTGCACCTGGCGGTACTCCCGGTTTTCGGTTCCCACCACCTGCTCCACGGAGACCATGGCCCGTTTGGTTTCGTCGAAGAACATGTGGCTGGAGTAGCCGGAGCTCACCAACTTGCGCACCTCCGCGGCGAACTCCTGCGGCGGGGCCAGCGCATGGTCCACATGGACGGTGCCCGGGCCGGCGGCGGTGAAGCTGAACCAGACGGCGCCCTTTTCGCACACCGCGTAGCAGCGCACCCCCGGCGCCATCCCGGCGGCGAGCATCGGCTCCATCACCTGCTCCCGGATGAACTGGTCCGACCGTCCGGTGTTGAACACAATCGGCCAGCCGCGTTTGGCCATCACCAGCAGCGAGTGGATGATCTCCGACGGCACCGTGCGGGTCACCGGCGAGGAAACCGGGCCGTCGACGTCCAGCAGCAGGCCGATGGGCGGCTGGTCCGGGCGGGCAGGGAGACCGGCTGTGAGGCTCATGGTCCCAGTATGACGGGGCGGCACGGCCGTTCGCATCCCACCAGTTTTTCCCAAGCCCGCCCGGCAAGGATGGGTGCCTACAGGTTTGGGGGATGGGAAAGCGGTAAAGCAATGACGACGCTCTATGGGGATAGCGCGGTCGTGCCGGGGCCGGACAGCAGCGCGAGCCTGCCGTCCGGTCTCTCGCGGCGTGTATTTGGAGTACTTGTTGGGGCCGGCATCGCCGGCGTGACGGGGGGCGCTGGCCTGCTCACGGCCAGCCACCTGCGGGCCGGCAACCTAAGCCCGGGAGGCGTGGAAACCTCCTTCGGGAGCGTGCGGCTGGTGTCCGCGGAGCGCCAGCATCGGTTGGCGTACGACGGCGGTGTTCCCGCCTTGGGCACGGCGACCTCCGCTGCGGCGGGGCCGGCTGGCGGCGCTGCGGGCAGGGGGACTGCCGGGGGTGGATCCGAGCACGCCGGCCATGGCCCCATCATGGCGGCGGCACCGCAGCCGGCGAACATGACGTGGGGCGACCACGTGCTGGTGGAGCTGGAGGTGCAGAACGCTTCGGAGGACGAGGTGCTGTTCGCCCCCGGGCAGTTGCGGCTGAGGGTCGGCGAGGGCGGTACGACGGTGACCAACCGCGACTCGGGGGAGGCCGTGGCGCTGGCAGCTTGGAGTACCGAGCGCTTCTGGATCAGCTTCCTGGTGCCGGCGGACGCGCAGCGCTTCTCCGCAGAGTTCACGGATCCCTGGCTGCACGCGGCGCCGTTGTGGCTCGAACTGCCGCGGGTGGCGCTCAGGCCCGGCTGGCTCGACGAGGGAGGGCATCATGGCTGAGCACGTACCGGAGCGGGACCATGGCCGCACGTTTAGTACCGCCTCGAATAGCGCCGCCTCGGGTAGCGCTGCCTCGAGGACCGGCGCTGAAGGTGCGGAGCTCAAGCTGCCAAAGGACTCCCCGGAGACAGCCCATGTGGGGCGATGGGATTTTCTGAAGTACGGGGCCGCCGCCGGGCTGGGCGCGCTTGCCCTCGGCGGGACGGGCAGTGCCGCCGCGGCACCGGCAGCGGCGGCGGCACGGGCCGCCGCGGTACCGGCAGCACCGGCCGCCGCGGTACCGGCAGCAGCGGCTGCGTCGGTGGCAGGTGTGCGGCGCGCGCAAACCCGGCCCTCCGCCGTCGTGCCCGTCCCGGGCGTGCTGGACCTCTACATCAACGAGGGCTACCTGAAGATGGTGGACGACTCGCTGGTTTACCACCGCGGTTTCGGCGACCGGCCCACCGGCCTGCGCGATTCCTCGCCGAGCCTGGCCGTAGCGCCCAAGGTGTTCACCGCCGACGGGCGGCTGGTGGAGTCGCGGAGCTATCCGCTGGGGGCGGCGCTCCCGCCGCGCGGCACCCCGCAGCCATACGGCCCCGACCCCGCGAACCCCGGGCAGTACTTCATCCGCCGCAACTACTGGGCCAGCTACTTCCCGGCGCGCACCATCATCGCCGAGGTCGGTTCGACGCTGCGCTTCCGGGTGCACAACCGGCTGGCCAAGGACCATGAGTTCCTCCTGCACGACGTCGGACCCGACCACGCGGACGCCCGCACCGGTCCGATTGCGCCGGGCGGGAGCGCACTGCTGGAGCTGCCGTGCCCGCCGGCCGGCACGTACATCTACAGCGATCCGACCAACGCGCCGGTCGAGCGGACCCTCGGGCTGTTCGGCGCGCTGGTGGTGATGGACCCGGTGCACCAGTGGGACATCACGCCCGGCAGGGCCAGCTTCGAACGGCAGTGGGTGTGGATCTGCCACGCGGTGGAGTCGAACTGGGCCGCCATCGAGGCCGCCGGCGGCACCGTTGACCCGCGGCGGACCAAGGCGGTGCCGCGGTACTTCACGCTCAACGGGCGCAGCGGCTACGAGTCGCTGGCGATGACCCGGAACGAGGCGCTCAACCTTGCCAGCGACGAGGAGACCCTGGTCTCCGGGTATCCGCGGCAGCTCGATGTGCGCCAGTTCGGCGAAGGCACCACCGCCGGCACCCTCCGCGGCGGCCAGCTGGTGCGGCTGATCAACCCCGGCATCGTTTACCACCAGATCCACTTCCACGGGAACCACTTGTGGACCGTGCGGCGGAACAACTACCACTGGCCGCGGCGTGACGGGTACGTGGACAAGCAGGGCCACGTGGTGCTGCAGCAGTGGGAGGACGTGGTGGAGCTGCAGCCGATGGACCGGAAGGACTGCATCATCCCGGTCAAGCGGCCGCCGGATGCCCTGGACCCGGTCTGGTACGCACGGACCACGGACTGGGAGTACCCGATGCACTGCCACGCCGAACCGTCGCAAACCGCCGCCGGCGGCCTGTATCCGGGCGGGCTGGTGGCTCACTGGAACCTGAAGGCGCCGCTTCCCGGGGAGGGACGATGAGCAACCCGAGAGTGCCCCTGCGCTCCGACAATCGCAAGGCCGCGCAACGGGCCGAAGAGCAACGCAAGCAGGCCGAGGCCGAGCGGAAGCGGGATGAAGCTGCCCGTCGGCGCGAGGAGGACCGGACAAAGGGCAAGAAGAAGGACGACGACGACCGCAAGGGCGGGGGCAGGGCCAAGCCCACGGCGACGCCGAAGCCCACCGCGACGCCGAAGCCCACGGCGACAGCGAAGCCCACCGCAACCCCGAAGCCCACGGCGACGGCGGCGCCCACGGCTGAACCGACGACCTCGCCCACGGGCCAGCCCACCGCCGGGCCGACGCCGACGCCCACGAACGAGCCCTCGGAGGCACCGACGTCGTCCCCCACCGGTGAACCGACCCAGCCGACCGCGCAGCCGACGCCGAGCCCGAGTCCGACCAGCGACGACGACCGCCCGCGGCACAGATTCCGCAGCCAGGTGGACTTCAGCTCGGACCAGTTGGATCTGGACCGCCCGGTCACGGAGTTCCGGCAGACCCCGCATTCGTCTGTCTACTTGGAGGTCTTCAACCGGGACCTGCGGTTCGACGACGGCGCGCAGTTCGAGATGTGGAGCTTTGACTCGCGGGAATCCGGCCGCGGCTTTCCCGGCCCGTTGATCCGGCCGTTGGAAGGGCAGATCTTCCACGCCACCGTGCATCCCTCAATGGGGCCGCACACCATCCATTGGCACGGACTGGAACCCGACCCCCGGAACGACGGCGTCGGCCACACCTCGTTCGAGATCGGCGGCACGTACACGTACCAGTGGGCGCCGGAGCCGGGCCGGCCCGGAGATCCCAACTACGGCGCGGCCGGCACCTACTTCTACCACTGCCACGTCAACACCGTGCTGCACGCGCAGATGGGGATGTTCGGCCCCGTGATCGTGGATCCGGTGGTGCACCCCGACTACCCGGTGACGCCGGGAGCGCGGCGGGCGTTCGTGGACGGGCCGGAGTACGACGTCGACACCGAGTCCATTCTGATCCCGTATTCGCTGGATCCGCGCTGGCACGAAATGCACCATGCGGCCGGGCTCTCCGGCGAGGACGTGGGGCTGAACCGGTTCGAGCCCCGGCATTTCTACCTGATGGGCGGCGAGTTGGTTCGGCGGCGCTCCGGCGACAACCGGGTGTGGAGCCTGTCGGCGCTGCGGGCCAACGTGGCCGGAGGAGAGAAGAAGCCGACGCTGCTGCGCATCCTGAACGCCAACTACCTTCCCAACCGCATGTACTTCACGGCCGTGGACGGGGAGCCGGTGCGGATGGCCGAGCTGATCGCCCACGACGGCCGGCCGTTCCGTGACACCTCGGTTCCGGGAGTGCCTTCACCGACCTGCCGGGAGGCCGGATACCCGCTGATGACCGATGTGCTGGCGTTCGGCGCGGCCGAGCGGTACGACGTGATGCTGCATCCGCCGGAGCGGGGGGAGTACCGGCTGCGGGTCGAGTGGGAGGACTGGATCACCGGCGAGACCGTGGGCGTCCGCGAAGTGCCGATCACCGCGGCCTGACAGACGGGAGACAGCGGCCTGAAGCAGGCAGCAATAGCCCCAAGGCGTGCAGCACACGGACAGTAACCTTTTGGCTACGGGTCCGCGGCACGCTGGGGCGCGCGTTTCCTTCGCGGGCCGACTTCCTTAGGCTGGGTTCGTGATCTTCAAAGCCGTGGGCGATAGCCGCCCCTACCCCGAACATGGCCACGTCAGCCCCAAGGATTGGGCCGAGGTGCCGCCGCGCCAAGTGCGCCTGGACGAGCTGATCACCACCAAGTCGACGCTCAACCTCGATGCCCTGCTGGCCGAGGACTCCACGTTCTTCGGGGATTTGTTTCCGCACGTGGTGCAGTGGCAGGGGAACCTTTATCTGGAAGACGGACTGCACCGCGCGGTCCGCACGGCGCTTCACCAGAGGGCCGTGCTGCATGCCCGGGTCCTGGTGGTCGATGACTGAACCCAGCATCCCGCCGCCACCCCGACGCAAGCCCAAGCAGATACTGAGCTGGCAGGGCCAGCGCGTCATCACCGAAGAGGATCTGGACCGCGTCTTCGTCGAGGACGGCAATGTGGAGAAGCCGCACAGTTACCAGCGGCGGATCCTGCACGGGGTGGTGTTGGTGCTGCTGGTCGGCCTGGTCATCGCCGCGGCGCTCGCGGCCCTGGCCGTCGC
Organism: Arthrobacter sp. Cza30; assembly: GCF_059090765.1. NCBI lineage: Bacteria > Bacillati > Actinomycetota > Actinomycetes > Micrococcales > Micrococcaceae > Arthrobacter > Arthrobacter sp. Cza30. Next base: position 16,855 of record NZ_JBNHGA010000008.1, read on the forward strand.
CCGCGGCGACCTGAAGGTTCCCGGCTGGGGCCCGCCGCCGCCACCGGAAGCGGTCACCTGCCCGGCCGGCACCTACGACTACCCGGACAACGGTTCGTTCCGGCTCAACGTCTACAACGGCACGCAGTTGGAGGGCCTGGGCAGCAAGGTGGCCGCGGCGTTGTCCGACCGCGGTTACGACATCGGTTCCGTTGGCAACAAGACCTTGAGCGTCTACGGGATGAGCGCCGTCGTCGTATCCGGCAAGGCCGGCGAAGCCAACGCCTTCAACCTGCAGCGGAACATTCCCGACTCGGAATATGTGGCCGACGACCGCGGCGACGACAGCGTGGACGTGGTGGTCGGCGCCGGCTACAAGGAACTCGTGCCGGCCAACCGGGTGGACCAGACGCCGGGGACGCTGAGCTGCCCGCGGCTGTTGCCCACCCCCAGCGAACCGGCGGAGCAACAGTAACGCTTCACGCACGACGGCGGTGCCGGGCCTGGGTGCCCGGCGCACCGCCCGCGGCGCTGCACCGGCCGCCTCACGCACCGCCCGCCGCACGCACTGCCCGTCGTACCGCCGCCGCGCTGCGCCCTAGGCGCCGACGGCGCCGGCGGCACCCTTCCGGCGGCCGTGCACGAAGAAGTAGAGCACGGTGGTCAGCACCATCACCACGGCCAGCAGGGCGTACATGCCCGGGTAGTCGAGCACCGGGACCAGCGTGCCCAGGAGGATGGGGCCGAGCCCGGAGCCGACGTCGAGCGCCAGGAAGAAGGTGGAGGTGGCCGTGCCGATCCGCATGGCCGGCGACACCTTCACCGCAATCGCCTGCGCCCCGGACATGACGGTACCGAAGCCGATGCCGCTGAAGATCGCCGAGCCGATGATGGTCAGGAAGGTGGGGTCCGGGATCAGCAGCGCCAACCCCAGCACGAAGGAGATCAGGGTGGGGTACATGACGCTGTTGTCGCCGCGGCGGTCCTGGATCCGGCCCGCGAACAGGCGGGAAACCAGCACCGCGCCGGCGTAGACCAGGAAGAAGACGCTGGCCGCGGAGGTGGAGCCCCGCGACTCCGCGTAGGAGGTCAGGAAGATCAGGATGCCGGAGTAGGAGGCCCCGGCCAGCAGGATGATGCAGGAAATGGGCAGGGCCGCCGTCTCGAAAATATCGCTCAGGCTCATCCGGAACCGGCCCGATCGCTTCGGTGCCGGCAGTTCCGGCACCCGCAGGAACAAGGCCACCACCAGCGCAACCACGGAGGCGGCGGCGCAGAAGTAGAACATCGCGTCGTAGTTGCCCAGCCCCGCCAGCAGCACGCCCACGAAGGGGCCCACCGCCGTCGAGAGCGTGGTGGACAGCCCAAAGTACCCGGTTCCCTCGCCGCGCCGGGTGTGGGGGATGAGGGTCTGGGCCGAGGCCGCCACCGCGGTGGTGCCCGCGCCGAAGGCCATGCCATGCACGATGCGGAGCACCAGCAGCCAGGCCAGTGAACCGGTGGGAATGTAGAGCAGCGAGGCGGCCACGAACACGGCCATGGTCACCAGGATCATCTTCCGGCGGCCCACGACGTCGAGCAACCGGCCGGCGAAGATCCGTGCGATGACCGAACCGAGCACGAACGCGCTGGACGTGAAACCGGCGGCGGTGTCAGAGGCCTGGAACCGGTCCACGGCATAGAGCGCCATGGTGGTCATCAGCATGTAGAAGACCAGGGAGATGAACAGGTTGACGACGATGGCCAGAATGAAGTTCTTGGTCCAAAGCCTCGTCGGTTGCTGATCCATCCCGCTATCAGTCCTCTCTCAATCGGGCCGAACCGTCGGCCAGCCAATCAGTACATGCACCTGCACACGCCGGTGGAACCGCAGTGTGCAGCCGGGGTGCTTCGCCGCGGTCGCCCAAGGGGGCGGCGGTCGCCACAGTTAAGGGAAGCGGACCTTCGCGGGGCGGCAGTGTGCCGTCAGGCGGTTCAAGAGGGTCCGTGGCAGAGTCCTCGGCGACGAGGTGCCAAGCCTTTTCACTCTACTGCGGGTCCTTGTTTCGCGGGGCGGGCAGCTATATGAGCTTGGACACGGGAAACTCCGGGCAGGGGCGTCCAGCGCACCTTCAACAACCTGTCACTTCGGGAGTAGCATGTCGGCCAAGCGCCGCCGGGGGCCGGCCGCCGCAGGGGCGGGGCGGGAGCAGCAGTCACCGGACCCGGGCCGGGGAGCAGAGCGAGGAGCAGGCGATGGGCGAGACAACTGGGCAGGCGCGATCGGCGAACCTGATGGTGGACCTGATCATCTCGCTGGACGGCTATGCCTCGGCCGTGGGCTGGCCCGGCTGGTGGGGGCTGGAGGGCCCGGAGTATCTGGCCTGGCTCGAGCAGGAGGGGGAGAAGGACTACACCTTCCTCCTCGGCGCGAACACCTACCGGCTGATGTCCGGCATGTCCGAGCACGCCGCGGCCGGGTCCTCGGAATTCTCCGAGGATGAGGGCACCAGCCTGACCGGCCTCGCCGCCGTGCCCAAGGTCGTCTTCTCCTCCACGCTCCAGGCGCCGCTGACCTGGCCGAACTCCGAACTGGTCACCGGGGACGCCGTCGCGGCTGTGGCGGAGATGAAACGCACCGGGACCGGGCAGCTCAGCACCCTCGGCAGCCTCAGCCTGTGCCGGTCGCTGCTGACCGCGGGCCTCGTGGACCGGTTCCGGCTGGTCGTCTTCCCGGTCATCACGGGCCGCACCGGCCGGGAGCGGATTTACGACGGCTACCCGGACGTCTCGCTCGAGATGGTGGACAGCAGGACCTTCGACGGCCGGCTCCAGCTGCTCGAGTACGTCCCCACCGTGCTCGATGGCCCGCCCGACAACCCGGCGTCGTAGGCAACGAAAAAGTCGCAGGAGACAAGAAAACCGGCGAGCCGCTCCGAGAAGCAGCCCGCCGGTTCCGGTCGGTCAGGTCAGTTGCAGCCGTCCGGGCCGCACACCGCGCCGTCGTCGGTCTTCGACTGCGGCAGCACGGTCAGCGGGCTGCGCTCGTTCCACGCCTGCCGGATCGCCTGCGCGAACGCCTCGGCCGGCTGCGCCCCGGAGATCCCGTACTTGCGGTCCAGCACGAAGAACGGCACTCCGTTCACGCCGAGCGCACGGGCCTCGGCGATGTCGGCGCGCACCTCCGCGGCAAAGCGGTCGCCCGCCAGCGTTTCGCGGATCTCGGCTTCCGGAAGACCCAGTTCGACGCCGATGCCCACCAGGTACTCGGCGTCGCCAATGTCTTTGCCCTGCTCGAAATGGCCGGACAGCAGGGCTTCCTTGGTCCCGTCCATCACGCCGTGTTCCTTCGCCAGGTGCAGGAAGCGGTGGGCGGTGAAGCTGTTGGCCACCACCACGGAGTCGAAGTCGTAGTTCAGGCCTTCGCCTTCGGCCTGCGCCGTGACGTGGGCGAACATCTGCTTGACCTGGTCCTGGGGCATGCCCTTGATCCGGGACAAGTACTCGGTCTCGGTGCCGTCATAGTGTTCCGGCAGCGTGGGGTCCAGCTGGTAGCTGCGCCATTCGACGTCGATCTGGTCCTTGTGTTCGAAGCCCTCGAGGGCCGTTTCGAAGCGGCGCTTGCCAATGAAGCACCAGGGGCAGGCAATGTCGGACCAGATCTCAATCTTCATGGACACGTCAACAAAGAGTGCGGGCCGGCTATTCCGCGCGGTCCAGCTCGCCGTGGCACAGACGCCGGACCACGTCCGTGAGCATGTGCAGGCCGGCCACGATGTCCTCGTCCCGGGTGTACTCGTGCTCGTTGTGCGAGATGCCCTCGACCGAGGGCACGAAGAGCATGATCGTCGGAACGATGTCCTTCATGTTCGTCGAGTCATGCCCGGCCAGGGTCTTCACCTTCCGATAGGACAGGCCGAGGTCGACCGCGGCCTTTTCGGCCAGCTCCACGCCCTCGGGCTGGTAGGGCATCACCGGCCAGCAGTGGGAGCCGCCCTTCTCGATCCGCACGTTCGCGGCCCGCTCGATCTGCAGCATCCGCTCGTGCAGCATCTGGTCGGACTCGGCCAGTACCGCCTCGTCGGCAGAGCGCAGGTCAAGCAACAGGTTCACCCGGGACGGCACGACGACGGGGGAATTCGGATACACGTCGAGCTGGCCCACGGAGGTGTGCAGGACGCCGGGGAACCGGTCCGCGATCTCCCGCGCCGCCACCACCAGCATCGAGGCCCCCAGCAGGGCGTCCTTCCGGTCCGCGATCACCGTGGAACCGGTGTGCGACTGCTCGCCGTGCACCACGAACTCGTATTTGTTCGCCGCCCAGTTCGAATCCACCAGGCCGATCGTGACGCCGTCGCGCTCCATGCTCCGGCCCTGCTCGATGTGGATCTCGGCGCAGTAGGCCGCCGCCGGCCCCGTGCCGGACCCGAGGCACCCGATGGATTGCAGCGCTTCCGCGACCGTAATGCCGGCCGGGTCCTCCACCGCCAACGCGGCAGCGGCGGTCATTTTTCCGGTGTAGACCGAGCTGCCCATCATCGAGGGCTTGAAGCGCGCACCCTCCTCGTTGAACCAGTTCACGACCGCCAGATTGTGCTGCGGCACGACGCCGGAGGAGCGCCATTCGGCGGCCAGCCGGAAGGCGGCGTGCGCGGCGGCGAGGACCCCGTAGGCGCCGTCGTACTTTCCCGCGGTCGGCTGGGAGTCCAAGTGCGAGCCCACCACAACGTACGGCGCGTCCGGCACCAACTCCAGCAGGCCGAATTGGTTGCCTACCTGGTCGAATTCCACGCGGAAGCCCTCCGCCTCCAGCAGTTCGGTGAACCACCGCCGCTGCTCGCCGTCAGCCGCCGACGCGGCCATTCGGTGTACCCCGCCGTTCTCCGTCGCCCCGAACCCGCTCAGCACCTCGAAGTCCCGCAAGAAGCGTGCGTCTTCGTGAGAATTTTGTTCGCTCATCGCGCGTCTTCCTGTTCTCCGATCTGGGGTGACCGCACGGATGGGTCCTGCAGCACGTGCAGCAGGGCGGGCTTGCCGCTGTCGACGGCGCGGCGGAAGGCATCGCGGAAATCCGCGGTCCGCTCCACCCGCTCGCCGTAGCCGCCGAAGGACTGGGCCCACTGCGCGAAGTCCGGGTTGGTGAGCCCCGTGCCCGACGGGCGGCCCGGATAGCTGCGCTCCTGGTGCTCGCGAATGGTCGCGAAGCAGCCGTTGTCCACCACGATGACCACCGGTGCGCTGCCGTACGCCGCGGCCGTCCCGAACTCCTGCCCGTTCATGAGGAAGCAGCCGTCGCCGGCCACGGAGACCACCTGCCGGCCGGGGAAGATCAATCCCGCAGCCACGGCGGCAGGGATGCCGACCCCCATCGCGCCGTTGCGCGGGGCCACGAGCGAATCCGCCGCCGAGTGCGGCAGGTAGCGTGCCGGCCACAGCGCGTGGTTTCCCGCGCCGTAGGTGATGACGGCGTCGTCGTCCAGTTCCTCGCGCAGCACCGCCATGCACTCGTTCAGGTCCACGCCCCGGCCGCCGTCGAGCGGCACCGGGGAGCTGAAGCGCTCGTACTCGGCGCGTGCGTCGGGCAGCCAGGACGGCTCGGCGGCCCCGGTCGCCGCGAGCCCGGCAAGGGCCTCGGTGAACGCAATCGGATCGGCCACGATGTGCTGGTCGAGCCGCCCGAAGTGCCCCAGGGTGTCGCCGGGCATCACCACCACGGTCTCGGCGTCCAGGCCGGCGGTGTACCCGTCGCTGAGGACGTCGGCGCGCGGGCAGCCGATGAACACCAGCAGGTCCGACTTGTCGAACCGCGCAGCCAGCGCGTCACTGCGGGCGTAGCCGAGCGACCCCACGTAGCTGTTGCCGCCGTCGAGCCGGTGCGGCACGGCATCATAGGCGCGGAAGTCTGCGGCCACGGGTATTCCCCGCCCGGCCGCCCAGCGGGCCAGCGCCTCGCCGGACTCCTGCGTCCAGCTTTCGCCGCCCACCACGATCATGGGCCGGCTGGCCTGCGCCAGCCTCGTGTCGAACTCCTGCAATGCCGACGACGACGGCGCCGTGCGCGCCAGGGCGCGCGGAACCACCGGGGTCCCGCCCGGGACCAGGTGGGTGAGGACGTCCTCGGGGAGGCCGATGACCACCGGGCCAGGCCGGCCGCTGAGGGCCGTGTGGATGGCGTCGTCCACCATCGCGGCCGCCGAGGCTGCATGGTCGAGGACCAATACCTTCTTGGCGGTGCTGCCGAACCAGGCGTGGATGTCGAACTCCTGGAACGATTCACGCCCGCGATCGGCCACGGGGATGAGACCGACGAAGAGCACCAGGGGGGTGGCGTCCTGGTAGGCGGTGTGGACGGAGATGAACGCGTTCGCCGCGCCGGGCCCGCGCGTCACCATCGCGATGCCGGGAAGGTCGGTCAGCCGGCCCTCGGCCAACGCCATGAACCCGGCGCCTCCCTCGTGGCGGGTGACCACGGTGGTGATCGGGGAATCGTGCAGGCCGTCCAAGACGTCGAGGAAGCTCTCGCCCGGGACGCCGTAGACACGTTTCACCCCGGCCGCCTCGAGCTGCGCCACGATCAGATGTCCCGCGCTGATGCCCGCGCCTGCGCTGCCGGACCTGCCGGCCTTTGGCATGGCTGTAGTGCTCACGCTGTTCCCTTCCTTCGGTCTTTGTCTCGTTCCATGCTGGCAGGCCCCAGATGCGAAGTAACTAGCTGAAGCCAACCCCTTTGCCGCGTTTAGACTGTGCTCATGCACACAGCCCTTGACGAGATGTCCGACCAGGCCTGGGCCGGGCTGGTGGCGCGGCTGCGGCAGCAGGCCGGGCCGTTGAAGACGGATTTCGTCAACCGCGTGCGGAGCATCCCTGGCTACGCGCACGACCTGGTCGGCCCCGACGACCTGGAGTCGACGGCGGCGGGGTCGCTCGAGCTGATCCTGGACTGCCTGAAGGAACCCGCTTCCTATCCCGACCTGCTGAAGTTTGCGGAGGAACTGGGCGCCCGCCGGGCACGTCAGGGTGTGCCGCCCGAGGCGCTGATCTCCGCCGTGCGCCTCGACTTTCCGGTGATCTGGGGCAGCCTGCTTGCGCTGTCGGGCCCCGAGGACGCCGCCATGCTGACAAGCCGGGTGGAATCCGTCTGGAAGGTTGTTGACGACTACGCCGCCGCCGCCCATTCCAGCTATCTCGCCGAACGCATAATCATGGCCCGGGAGGAAGCGGACGTGCGGCACGAGTTCGTGGCCGCGTTGTTCGGGCCGGAGGGACAGCTGCCGGAGACCCGGAATCGCTTCGCCACGGCGTTTGATGTGAACCCGGATGGCCGTTTCGGAATAGCCGCCGCGCAGGGGAAAGCCGCCGCGGCGCTGCGGCAGCTCGCGTCCTACTCACACCGCGGGGCGCCGGCATTCCTGCATCAGGCGGACAAGTACACGTACGTGTTCTGGCCCGAAACGCAGGGGATGCAGGACCTCGGCGGGGTGCGGGTCCCCGCCCCGCTGGCGTCCGTGCCCTGCGGCGTGCACGGTCCCGTGCTCGGACTCGGGGAATTGACGCCGGCGGCGAGGATCGCCGCCGTGCTCAGCGATCTGGTCAACAGCAGTGACCGGCAACCGTTGACCGTCGATGAAAACTGGACCCGCCTGACCCGCCTGCGGATGGCAGGAATCGGCATCGATGTCAGGGCCGGACTCGAGGCACAGCTGGCAGCTTGCCGGCCGGACGAACGCGACCGGCTGGAAGAAACCGTGCTCTGCTTCATGCGGAACGGGAGCGTGACCGAAACCGCTGAACACCTCTACTGCCACCGCAACACCATCTTGAACCGGCTCAAGCGGTTCAAGGACCTGACCGGGATCGACCTGATGAAACCCGTGGAGGCGGCCCGCGCGGTTGTCGCCTGGGCATGAGGCAAATCCCGGGGGCCTGAAGGGGCTGCCCCGGCGCGGGTGTGCAGATGCCCAGCCTTGGGGCCCGAAACGTGTGTGCTTAGCGATTGTGAGGCACGCTACACGCCGGGATAGTGGGTAAACGATTCGAATGCGCTCAGCACGAGCACGCGGCTTTGCCGCCCGACCCACCTCGCACCCCTATTGGAGATGCAATGTCCCAGCATGTGACACCCACCAGCGCGGCCGCGGCCCGCCTGGACCGCCGGAAGATGCGGAAGATATCCACGGCAAGCGTCATCGGCACCACCGTCGAGTGGTACGACCTGTTTCTTTTCGGCACCGCGTCCGCGCTGGTGTTCAACCGGATCTTCTTCCCCGAGCTCGACGGCGCCGTCGGCACCATCCTCTCGTTCCTGACCTTCGCGTCGGCCTACCTTGCCCGCATGGTGGGGGCCATCCTGTTCGGTCACTTCGGCGACCGGCTGGGCCGCAAGTCCATGCTGCTGATCTCGCTCATGACCATGGGCGCGGCGACCTTTGCCATCGGCCTGGTGCCGGACTACTACACCATCGGTGTGGCGGCGCCGCTGCTGCTCCTGCTGCTCAGGCTCATCCAGGGGCTGGCGCTCGGCGGCGAATGGGGCGGCGCGGTGCTCATGACCGTCGAGCACGCGCCGGAGAACCGCCGCGGCTTCTTCGGCTCCATGGTGCAGATCGGTGTTCCGATCGGAACCCTGCTGGCCAACGTCGCCTTCCTCATCGTGGCCTCCACCATGAGCGACGAGGCCCTGCTCAGCTGGGGCTGGCGCGTCCCGTTCCTCCTCTCCGCCGTCCTGGTTGCGGTCGGAATCTACATCCGCCTCAACATCGAGGAGACCCCGTCCTTCCAGATGGTCCGCGAGACCGGGGCCAAGGCCAAGCTTCCGTTCGCCTACCTGATGAAGCGCTACTGGAAGCAGGTTATCCTGGGCGGCGTCGCCACCCTCTCCACGGGCAGCACCTTCACCCTTCTGGTGGCTTCCGGCGTCAACTACGGCACCGCGGAACTCGGCTACTCCAAGGACAAGATGCTCTGGGTGGTCATGTTCGCCTGCGCGCTGGCGTTCGTCGCCATCCCCTTCTTCGGGCGGCTCTCGGACCGCGTGGGCCGTAAGCCCATCATCTTCGCCGGCATCATCGCCGAGGCCCTCCTGGCCTTCCCGTTCTTCTGGCTGCTGAACTCCGGATCTGAGCCGCTGCTCTTCGTTGCCTACGGCCTGATGATGCTCGCCTTCTCCGCCAACTACGGACCGATCGCGACCTTCCTCGCCGAGCTGTTCGGGTCCAAGGTCCGTTACTCGGGACTGTCCGTGTCCTACATGCTCTCCGGCCTGCTGGGTTCCGCGGCGACTCCCGCGATCACCGTGGCGTTGCTGGCGGCCACCGGACAGAGCACATCCATCGCCTGGTACATCATGGGCGCGGCGGTACTCTCCCTCATCGCGCTGTACCTCCTGACGGAGACCCGCCACGGCGACATCGACGCCGTGGACAACACGGACACCGTGAAGGCATTTGCCAAGGCGGAATCGTGAGTATTCGCCGAATCACTGCCGCGCCGGGTGCGGTGGGGCCGGTCGGGCCCTACTCCCAGGCGGTGGTGGCAAACGGTTTTGTCTTCACCTCCGGGCAGATCCCGGCGGGGCCGGGCGGTCTGGCCGACCAGCCGGAGAGCTTCTCCGAGCAGGTGCGCCAGACCATCCGGAACCTGGAAGCGGTCCTGGTCGAGGCCGGCAGCGGCCTGCAGCACGTGGTCAAGGTGAACACCTACCTGACCAGTGCGGACCAGCTCGAGGAATACAACGCCGTGTACGACGAGTACTTCGGCCCGCACCGGCCGGCCCGCACATCGGTGTGCGTCAGCCTGTGGGGCGTGTCCCTGGAGATCGAGTGCGTGGGAGTGGTTCCGGAGGCAGACCATGGATGAGTTGCTGCGGAAGCTCGGCCGTGTCAGTCTCCCCACCCTGGGCCACTTCCTTGAGGACGGCTTCTGCAGCGGGGACATCCGGAGCATGGTGCCGGGCGTCCGCATGATGGGGGTCGCCGCCACCGCGTTGATTCCCGACGCAGACGCGGTGGCCGTGAACCAGGCGCTGGTCCGGCTTCGTCCCGGCGAGGTCTTGGTTCTGGACCTGAACGGGGACCGGAGCCATGCCCCGGTCGGTGCGGTCACGTCTGCCGCGGCCCGTGCCCGCGGTGCTGCGGGCATCTTGGTGGACGGTCCGGTCACTGACCTCACGGATCTGCAGGCGGTGAACGACGGCGCGGCGTTGCCGGTGTTCGCGCGCGGCACCACGTGCCTGACCACGAAGCGGCACGGTTCCGGCCGGTCGCAGTTCGGTGTCGCGGTTACTGTCGGCGGCACCACCGTGAATCCCAGAGACATTGTCTTGGGTGATGAGAACGGAGTGGTGGTGCTGGCGCCCGAGGTGGCAGCCGCCGTCGTCGATTCCGCCATCGCCTCGGACGATGCCGAGCCGGCGATCCTGAAGCGGATCGCCGCGGGGGAGCCGCTGGAGGACGTGCCCTACCTCGGCTAGTGCAGTGGTCCGCGAAAGGGCCCGGGTGCGTAGTACTGCACCCGGGTTCTTTCGTCCTCTGGCCTGTGCCGCGCTGCCCGCCGCCGGCGGCCCCACCAGGACGGGGAGCGAACCTACCGGGTTGTCCCGGGCGGGGGATAAAGTGTGCTCACCGGCCCGAGTACCCGCCCGCCGGCCCGAAAAGCCTCACCGACCCCGGTTTAGGAGGGCGACATGGCACCTGACGCACCCGGTAACACCGGCCACGTTGTGCTGCTCGGCGACTCGGTGTTTGACAACGCTGCCTACGTTGCCGGCGGCCCCGACGTCGTAACGCACCTTCGGGGGCTGCTGCCGCGCGCGTGGCAGGCCACGCTCCTGGCCCTCGACGGCGCCGTCATCAGCGGGGTCGCCGGCCAGCTCCGTTCCCTCCCGCGGGACGCCACGCACCTGGTGATCAGCGTCGGCGGGAACGACGCCCTGGGCTTCGCCTACCTGCTCAATGAACCGGCCGTGTGGGCGGCCGAGGCCCTGGCCATGTTTGCCGATGCCCAGGATAAGTTCGGCGCCGGCTATGCCGCGATGCTGGATGCCATCGCGGCGACAGGGCTGCCGACGGCGGCCTGCACCATCTACGACACCCCGCCCTCCGGGCCCGACCAGCGGATCATCAGGTCGGCCGCCGCCCTGTTCAACGACCACATCACCCGGGCCGTCTTCGCCCGGGGGCTGGCGCTGGTGGACCTGAGGCTCATCTGCCCCGAAGACGACGATTACGCCAACCCGATCGAGCCTTCCGTACAGGGCGGCCGCAAGATCGCGCACGCCATCAGCGCCTACCTGTTCCCCGAGCAGGCCGCCCCACGCTCCCTGGTGATCGGGGCCTGAGTTACTGCTCCGCCGGCGTCCGCGACTGTTCCGCGGCCACGTCCACGCCGGTCTCGTCCACCAGCTCCGCGCGGCGCCGCCCGGCGCCCTTGATGCCGAAGCGGTAGGCCACGAACAGCAGGGCGATCCACGCACAGCCCACCAGCAGCGCCACCCGCGTGTCCGGCATGATGCCCAGCAGCACCACGATGAACACCATGAACGCCAGCGCCAGGTAGGACGCCACCGGCCAGAACGGCACCGGGAATTCCGACGCCGGCAGCCCCTTCCGCGCAATCTCCCGCTTCATCGCGATGTGGGAGAGCAGGATCATCAGCCAGACCCAGACGGTGGCGAACGTCGCGATCGACGCAACAATCAGGAACAGCGACTCCGGCAGGAGCGCATTGAGCACGACGCCGGCCAGCAGCACCGCGGCCATCGTCGCCACCGTCATCCACGGCACCCCATGCCGGGAAATCTTCGCGAAGGCCTTCGGCGCATGGCCCTGCTCGGCCAGCCCGTACATCATCCGCCCGGCGCCGAACGTGTCGGAGTTGATGGCGGAAATGGCGGCGGTGATCACCACGGCGTTGAGGATGTGCGCGGCCGCCGGGATGCCCAGCATGTCGAAGATCTGCACGAACGGGCTGGTGGAACCGTCGATCCGGTCCCACGGCGAGATCATCATCAGCACAGCCAGGGTGCAGACGTAGAAGAGCAGAATCCGCACCGGCACCGTATTGATCGCACCCGGGATCGCCTTCTTCGGGTTTTTTGCCTCGCCCGCCGTGATGCCGATGGTCTCGATGCCGCCGAACGCAAACATCACGATGGAGAAGGAGGCCAGCAGCCCCCAGAATCCGTTGGCGAAGAAGCCGCCGGACCCCAGCATGGTTTCCAAGCCCGGGTTGGCGCCGTCCGGCAGCCCGAAGCCGAAGACGATGATCGCTGCGCCGCCGACAATCATGGCGATGATCGCGGCGACCTTGACCAGCGACAGCCAGAACTCGGTCTCGCCGAACACCTTGACCTTGACCAGGTTAAGGGCGGCGATGAAGAACACGACGGCGAGGATCCAGATCCAGCGCGGAACCTCGGGGAACCAGAAGCCCATGTAGATGCCGAACGCCGTCACGTCCGCGATCGCCACGATGGCCATCTCGAACGCGAACGTCCAGCCGGTGATGAACCCTGCGAACGGCCCCAGGTAGCGGCTGGCGTACTGGCCGAACGACCCGGAGACCGGGTGCCGCACCGCCATCTCGCCCAGCGCCCGCATGACCAGGAAGACCGCGGCGCCGCCGATGGCGTAGGCCAGCAGCACGGCCGGGCCGGCGGCCTGGATGGCGGCAGCCGAGCCGTAGAACAGGCCGGTGCCGATCGCGGAGCCGAGGGCCATGAAACGGATGTGGCGGACAGTCAGGCCACGCGCGAGCGCGGACGCGAATTGCGGCATCGAGAACAACCTTGCTGGAGGGAGACGGCCGGTGTAGAAAATGCGGCCAATCAATTCTACGCCCCACCCCTTGACCCCACAGCCGTTCCGGGACTAACCTGCAACCAAATGGTTGTAGATCAAGTCAGTGACCTCGAGTTGGACCGCCTCTTCCAGGCGCTCGCCGACGCTACCCGCCGCGACATCGTCGCCCGGGTGCTCACCGGCGAGTTCTCGGTGTCGGGTCTGGCGGCGGGGTACAAGATGAGTTTCGCCGCGGTACAGAAACACGTCGCGGTCTTGGAACGGGCTTCCCTGGTGGTTAAGGAGAAGCGCGGAAGGGAGCAGATGGTGCGGCCTCATCCTGAAGGAGTGCGAAGAGCGCGTCGCCTGCTCGACGAATACGAGATGCTCTGGCGCCAACGCGTTGACCGGATCCAGGACATTCTCGCCAAGGGATAGGAAGGACACCGTCATGCCGATCACCGACACCAAGCAGGACCTTGAGGGCCTGAAGTTCACCATCGTGGCCGAGTTCGACGCACCCGTCGAGCGCGTCTGGCAGCTCTGGGAAGACCCGCGCCAGCTGGAACGCTGGTGGGGACCGCCCGAGTGGCCCGCCACCTTCGAGAAGCACGAGTTCACTCCCGGCGGCAGGGCCAGTTACTACATGACCGGGCCCGACGGCGAGACGGCCGGCGGCTGGTGGAAATTCACCGCCATCGAGGCCCCGCACCGGCTGGCCTTCGAGGACGGGTTTGCCGACGACGACGGAGAGCCCGTGGCGGACATGGGCACCACCTACGCCACCGTGACGCTGGAATCCATCGACGGCCGCACCCGAATGACCACCGAGTCCAGGTTCGAGTCCGCCGAGCAGCTGGAGAAGATGCTCGAGATGGGGATGGTCGAGGGCATGCAGGGAGCCATGGGCCAGATCGACGCCATCCTCGCCGAGCCCGCGTCCGTCTGAGTCCGGGCATCCCGCGAGCGCGAGCGAAAGGAGCACCCGTGCCACTCGCACCATCCGGCCAGCCCGCCGTCCTGGCTTTGCCGACGGCGGACCGCCGCACAGCGTTCGAGTTCTACCGGGCACTGGGCCTGGCTGCCGTCGGCGAACCCGCCGACGACGGCATCCCCGAGCCCCTGCAGTTCGAGGTCAACGCGGGCCTGCGGCTGATGTTTGTACCGCACGGGGGCTTCGGCTGGGTCACCGCCAACCGGCCGATGGCTACCGGCGACCAGACGGAATGCCTGCTGGGCCTGCCGGTCGCCTCGCCGGAGGAGGTGGACGCGACCACCGACGCGGCACGGCAGGCTGGGGCGAAAGTCGTCATGGAGCCCGGCCGGCAGCCGTGGGGTTACTCGGCCGTCTTCGCGGACCCCGACAACCACCTCTGGCAGGTCACCGCCTCCTAGTTCCACCGGATCAACGCCGGATGTGGCTCCCGTTAGGGGAGCCGCACCCGGCGTTGATCCTGCGCGTTGCCGTCGTAGGCTACAAACATGGCCATCATTTACGACGCAGTGTTGAATCCCACCAAGCAGGAGCTGCTGGCGGCATGGCTGCCCGAACAGCCGTGGTTCCAACAGCTTGGGGCCGATGCCGCCGAGCTGGAGCACCTTGGCGCCTTCCGCTTCGACGATCCGGCCGGAGAGGTCGGCATGGAAACGCACCTCGTCCGTGCCGGGACGGGGCCGGTGCTGCACGTCCCGCTGACTTACCGGGGCGCACCGCTGCCGGGAGCCGACCAGTTCCTGGCCGGGACCATGGACCACTCCGTGCTCGGCGACCGTTGGATCTACGACGCCTGCGCCGACCCGGTGTACGCCACCGCGCTGGCCACCGTCATCATCCAGGGCGGGTCGGGCGCGGAGGTGTTCCGCGACGTGGACGGAAAGCTCGAGCCGGCAACCGGCACCCTCCCGGTGCGCGGCAGCGGCGGCCCCGGCGGCATCGTGCCCACCACGACGACGGCGGTGCCCGCCACCGATGGCAGCGTCACCACCATCGACGCCAGCCCGCTGACACTGAGCGTCTACCGCGCACCGGGTTCGGGCGAACGGCCGGGCAGTGCCCTGACCCTGACCTGCTCGCTGCCGGGCCAGTCGCCGCTGATCCTCGCTTCCGCCTGGTGAACCGGGCCCCGGGGCAGGCCTGGGGCCTGCGGCTCGCAGCCTTCCGCTACCGCTTCAAGGAGAGCCTCTTCCTCTTCCCGGCCGTGGTGATGCTGGCCGGCATCGCACTGGCGATCGGTGCCACCGCCGTCGACAACGCCCTCGGTCACGACGCTGCCGTGCCGCTCACGCTGGCGATGAGCAGCAACGCCGCCACCTGGCTGCTGTCCACCGTCGCGGGTGCGATGATCACCACGGTCGGCGTCGTCTTCTCGCTCACCGTGGTCAGCCTGCAATTGGCCAGCGATCAGTTCTCCCCCCGCGTCATGCGCTCGTTCATCCGGGACCGGCTGAGCCAGGCGGTGATCGGCCTGCTGGTTGCCACGTTCTTTTACTGCGTCCTCATCCTGCCGAGCCTGAGCGGGGAACCCACCGAGCCTGCGCCGCGCGTATCCCTGACGATCGCCGTCGTCCTCACGCTGGTGACGGTGGTGGGGATCATCGTCCACCTGGACCATCTCGCCCGGGGCCTGCAGGTGGGCAACGTCGCCCGGGTCATCGCGGTCGAGGGCCGAGCCGTCGTTGCCGCCCGCGACCGGGTGCCCGCCGGCCTGCAGCGCGTGGACGCCGCAGACTTCCCAGTCCCCGAGGATGCCGCCGTCGTCCCCAGCCAAGCCAGCGGATGGGTCAGCCAGGTGGACAGCGGCCAGCTTCTGGCAGCAGTCCCTGCCGGTACAACGGTGCGGATGGAGACCCGCGTGGGGGCCTACATCCACGCCGGCGAGCCGCTGGTCACCGTGTGGCCGGCCCCGTCGGAACGCAGCCGGGAAAGGCTGGCCGGTGCGATTGAAGTGGCCGCCGCGCGGACCATGCTGCAGGACGTCGACTTCGCCATCCGGCAGCTCGTTGACATCGGCCTGCGGGCGTTGAGCCCGGCCGTCAACGACCCCACGACCGCCGTGGAGGTCATCCTGCGACTGGGCAGCCTCCTGCGCGCGGTCCTGACCGCCCCGCTCGCTCCGGAGGCGCTCAGGGACGGAGCAGGCCGGGTCCTCGTGCAGCCGTGGAACCTGGACCACGGCGAATACGTCAACCATGCCTTCGACCAGCTCCGCCAGACCTGCCTGAACCAGCCGGAGGTGGTCGCCGCGCTGCTTCGGGTCCTGCGCATGCTCACCGCTCACGTCCGTGCCGAGGGCCACCCCCAACACGCGCCCGCCCTGGACCGGCAGATGCAATTACTCCTCGAGGCACTGCGGGACCAGCCCGGGCTGCATCCCGAGGACCTCCGGCGCCTCGAGGCGCTTTCCTCCGACGAGACGGACCCCGCCGACCACAGCCACAGCCGGTAGCCCGGCGTTACTTCACGCCGCGATTCCTGCGGAGCACGACGGCGGTGGCGGCGCCGGCGGCGAGGACCAGGGCCGCGCCGATGCCCCAGGCGAGGGCCGGGACCGAAGCCGGGCCTTCGCCGTCGTCCGCCACCGCAACGATGGTTGCCGTCCCCGCCTGGTGGTCCGCCGGTTCGGCCACCGCGGATTCGGTGGCCGCGGCCGAAGCATCGGGCTCGGCGGTGCCGGGGCCGGGCTCGACGTCGCCGACCAGATCCAGGGTGAGCGTGTACGGGATCTCCGTTTCCTTGGCGTCCTCAAAGTACAGCGGGTCCACTGCCACCTGGAGGTAGTAGTCACCGGCTAGGTGCAGGGTGCGGACGTCGTGCGTGCCCTCGGCGGCGTTGCGGTAGCGCACCGGCGAGGCGAAGTTCGCGGCGACGGTGGTCCCGGGGTCGGCCATGGAGGTCATGCCGTAGGCGCCGGTGGAGGTGCCGTCGGTGATGGTCACCGGCTGGCGCAGCGGATTGGCAACGCCCACCTGCAGGTAGGACGGATTGTAGATGTCCCTCTCGTAGTCGCCGAGTTTTGCGACGGCGCGCAGCTGCTGCCCGTAGTCCACCGGCACCCTGTAGAAGTGCACCTCGCCGGGGATGAGGGTGGCAGTGTAGCTGCCCGCTGCCAGCTCGGGAGCGGAGTTGAAGCTGTTGCCGGGAGTGGTCTCCCGCGGCTTGGTGCCCGGTTTCAGCAGGTCGAGCGTGGTCACCGAGTCGTAGGCTTCGGGCAAACCGGCTGTGTTGGCCTCTGGCTCGGTCAGGAAGAGCAGCTCAATGGGTAACGCGTCGTCCTGCCAGCCCGGACCGCTGCGCGTCACGCTGACCACCAGGTCGCCGCCGTCGGCGGGCTCCAGGCACTCCTTGTCGCCGCTGCCCATGGCGGGCGTGGACAGCACCGCGGTGACCGGGCCGTCGGAGAGCCGGGCCTCGTCGCGGGCTTCGCGGACCGGGGTCAGGCATTCCTGCCCGTCCGGGCCGAGCACCTCCAGCTCAAGGCTGCTGTACGTCGACATGCTGCCGGCCCGGATCGGCATCACCAGGGAGGCGCTGACGTGCAGGCGCTCGCCGTCATCCAGGTGCACCTTGTAGAACTTGCGCGTGCCGCCGTCGTAAGTCCTCTTGCTGCCGGTGGCGAAGGTGTCCAGATACTGGCCGGTGGACACGTCCGCCGCCCCGGCCGCACTCTTCCCGCCGGTCACCGGGATGCCGGCGAAGTCGTAGGGATTAAGGGCGCGCACGGTCTTGATCACCATCTGCTCGCGCAGCGTGTCCGCGTTGTCCGCGTCGGCGTAAGTGCCGCCGGAAGCCTTGGCGATGCATTCGAGCTCCTTGCGCGCCTGCGCGTCCACCTTGAACCCGATGGTGTGCATGGCCAGGTCCACGCCGTCCTTGGCCAGATCCTTCGCCACCTCGCAGGGCGGCGGCGGCGAGCAGGTGTCGATGCCGTCGGACACCAGCACGATGCTGCGGGGCCCGTCGTCGGGAAGCTCCGCTGCGGCCCGGCGCAGCGCCTCGCCCACCGGGGTGTAGCCGGACGCCTTGATCGAGTCGATCTGATCCACAAGTTTCCCCGGATCTGCGGTGCCCAGTTTGGAGAGCACGCTCACGTCCTTGCAGCCCTCGGCCCGGGCCTCGGGGGAACTGTCCGTGTTGGTGCCGTAGACCATCAGGCCCAGCTGCGATCCCGCCGGCAGGGTCTCCACCAGCTCCGTGGCGGCGGCCTTGGCGGCGTCCATCCGCAGGGTGCCCCTGGCGTCGGCGTCGGGATTGAGCATGGAGCCGGAAGCGTCCAGGATCAGCATCACCGGCACGGCCTCTTCGGATCCTGAAGCGGGAGACTGCGGGACGGGCACCTGCCAAGCGGGCACCTGCTGCGGCAGGAACATGGCCAGCGCGGCAACCACTCCCAGCGCGCCCTTCAAGACCCCGACGCTCGCACTCATAATCGACACCGACTCTCTCGATGAAACGTTATTTCGTCCCGACTATATCCGGCAAAGCGCGGCCCACCCGCCGGCCAGCGGAATACCGGCCCTTGTTCACCGCGGGATTCTTCGCGGGCCAGCCGGGACGATGTTCCCGATTGTTCTCGATTTGACCCACGCGAGTCGCGGCGGATAGGTTTTCGTGGCGTAGGTCACCCAGTCGGCCCCTCCGGGCTGAGCGGCGGGTGGCCTGCTCTCGGTCTGGCCGGACGGGCAATGGAGCCTGCGTCGGACCGGTTTGAACGGAACCTCCCGCAGCTACACAGTCCCACCCGTAAGGAACATAGTGAGCGCCACCAGCACCGAACCGCACCTCCAGCGGTCTTTATCCAACCGCCACATTCAGTTGATCGCCATCGGCGGTGCGATCGGCACCGGGCTTTTCATGGGCTCGGGCAAGACGATTTCCGTCGCCGGCCCGTCGGTCATCTTCGTCTACATGATCATCGGCTTCATGCTCTTCTTCGTCATGCGGGCGATGGGTGAGCTGCTGCTGAGCAACACCGAGTACAAGAACTTCGGCGACTTCGCCGGCGACATCCTGGGACCGTGGGCGGCGTTCTTCACCGGCTGGACGTATTGGTTCTGCTGGGTGGTCACCGGCATCGCCGACGTCGTCGCCATCGCCCACTACGTGGCGTTCTGGTGGCCGGACCTGCCGCTGTGGATCCCGGCGCTCGCCTGCATCCTGCTGCTGCTCGCGCTGAACCTGCCCACCGTGCGGGCCTTCGGCGAGACCGAATTCTGGTTCGCGCTCATCAAGATCATCGCCATCGTGGCCCTGATCGTCGTCGGGCTGGTCATGATCATCACCAACTTCGAGCACGACGGCGTCCGCGCCTCCTTCGGGAACCTGTGGGAGCACGGTGGAATGTTCCCCACCGGCTTCATGGGCTTCGTGGCCGGGTTCCAGATCGCCGTGTTCGCGTTCGTCGGAATCGAGCTGGTCGGCACCACCGCCGCCGAGACCAAGGACCCGGAAAAGAACCTGCCGCGGGCCGTGAACTCCATTCCGATCCGCATCCTGATTTTCTACGTAGGCGCCCTCATCATCCTGATGGCCGTCCAGCCGTGGACCGGGTTCAACGCCGACGAATCCCCGTTCGTGGGCATGTTCGCGCTCGCCGGCCTCGTCGGCGCGGCCGGCGTCGTGAACTTCGTGGTCCTGACCTCGGCGACGTCCTCGGCGAACTCGGGGATCTACTCGACGTCGCGCATGATCTACGGCCTCTCGTTGGAGGGCGATGCCCCGAAGCGCTTCGGCAAGCTCTCGAGCCGCGGCGTGCCGCGCAGCGCGCTGCTGTTCTCCTGCATGTTCCTGCTCGCCGGCGTCGTCTTGCTCTACGCGGAGGGCAGCGTTTCCGAGGCGTTCACCATGGTCACCACGGTCTCGGCGCTCTGCTTCATGTTCGTCTGGACCATCATCCTGGTCAGCTACATCGTGTACCGCCGCCGCCGGCCGCAGCTGCACGAGGCCAGCAAGTTCAAGATGCCGGGCGGGTCGTTCATGCCCTACGTGGTCATGGCCTTCTTCGCCTTCATCCTCTGGGCACTGACCACCCAGCCGGACACGCTGGCTGCCCTGCTGTTCACCCCGGTCTGGTTCGTCGCGCTCGGCATCGGCTACCTGCTGCTGCGCCGCAACCCGGAGCACACCGCCATCCGCGCCGCACACGACGCCAAGGTCGCCGAGGAAAAGGCGGCCCTCGCCGGGCGCGAGGACGCTCTGGCCGGCCGGCGCTAGCCGAACCGGCTGCCGGCTGCACTGAAACGTCCGCTCCCCGGGGTCTCCGGGGAGCGGACGTTTCCGTTGGGCGTCCTTTCTGAGCCCGCCATCCCTCGGCTCTCGCGGCCCCCGCTCTCCGGCCTTCCGCCCCGCGGCCCGCCACCGCGCGACTACGATGGGCGCCATGGAAGATTCGATCACGCTGCGCTTCCTCGCCGCGCCCACGGACGTCGCGGCCGACGGGACCACCGTGCAGGCCGGAAGAGTCCTCGAATGGATCGACAAGGCCGCGTACGCGTGCGCCGTCGGGTATTCGGGCGGCTACTGCGTCACCGCGTACGTCGGCAATGTGCACTTCACCCGGCCGATCCGCAACGGCGACCTGATCGAGGTCAGCGCCCGCATCGCCCACACCGGCCGTTCCAGCATGCAGGTGGTCGTCACCGTCGACGCCGCCGATGTCCGCGAGCGGCAGTTCCGCCCCGCCATGGACTGCATCCTGGTGTTCGTCGCCATGGA
This sequence comes from Arthrobacter sp. Cza30, assembly GCF_059090765.1. Lineage (NCBI taxonomy): Bacteria > Bacillati > Actinomycetota > Actinomycetes > Micrococcales > Micrococcaceae > Arthrobacter > Arthrobacter sp. Cza30. Next base: position 37,300 of record NZ_JBNHGA010000008.1, read on the forward strand.
CGAGCAGCGGCGGCCCCGGCCCGTTCCGGCGTGGGCGCCGACCGACGAGGCGTCGGAGCGGCTGGCGCGCGGGGTCGCCGGCCGACTGGAGGCCCGGCGCGAGATCCGTGAGGTGATGAGCGCCCAGGTCTACACGGAGGCGGGCACCACGCCCTCCGAACGCTTCCGTTTCCTGGCGGCACCCACGGACGTGAACTGGGGCGGCCATGCGCACGGCGGGATCGTGATGCGCTGGATCGACGAGGTGGCCCGGGCCTGCGCCATGGGCTGGTGCGGCGCCGACGCCGTGGCGGTCTACTCCGGCGGCATCCACTTTTTGAACCCGGTCCACATCGGGGACCTGGTGGAACTCTCCGCGCGGATGATCCACACCGGGCCGCACTCCATGCACATCGCCGTCCACGTTCGGGCCCGCGACCCGCGCGGGGGCGACTGGCGGGACACCACGCAGTGCATGACCATCTTCGTCACCAGGGACGACGCCGGGCACGCCGCCAAGGTTCCGCAACTGGTGCTGCGTTCCGAAGAAGACCGGCGGTTGGCCGCCCACGCGCAGGACCTGGTCCGGCGGCGCGCGGCACTGCCGCCGCTGGAGTTCGGCGTCGAGCGGGCCTACTGACCCGTAATACGGACCCCCACTTCTTGGCACAGGGTGCGGAAGCACCGGGGGACGTCCAGGTTGGACGTTCCACCTCACGGGCAGGTGCAGCCGTGGCCCGCCGACCCTTCCCGCGCGCCGTTGAAGGCGCAAGAATGAACGCGGCACGGAACCGCGCCGCATCCACTACGGAAGGCAGACCCATGGCACTGGACCTGAACCCCTACCTGCAGTTCAGCGGCAACGCCGCGGAGGCGATTGAGTTCTACCACTCCGTGTTTGGCGGTGAGGTGAGCAAGATGACTTACGCCGAGGGAATGGGCGACGACAACCCCGAGACCGGCGCGAACATCATGCACTCGTCGGTGTTCGTCGACCGCGGCTTCCTGCTGATGGCCTCGGACGTGCCCCCGGAGATGCAGTCATCGCCCAACGGCTACATCTGCCTCAGCTCCAGCGGCGAAGACCCGGGCGAGGACGCCAAGCTGCGGAACTACTGGGAGGGCCTGAGCGACGGCGCGACCGTCAACCAGCCGCTCGAGCAGGCACCGTGGGGAGACTATTTCGGGCAGCTCACTGACCGCTTCGGCGTGAACTGGATGGTGAACATCACCGCCCCGGAAAACGCCGGCTCGGCGCAGCAGCCGTAACCCGGCAGAACGAGGACCCATGGCCATCACGGAGTTCGACCGCTACCCGCTCACCTTCGGACCCAGCCCGGTCCACCACCTGCCCCGGCTCAGCAAGCATTTGGGCGGCGCGCAGGTCTGGGCCAAGCGGGAGGACGTGAATTCCGGCCTGGCCTATGGCGGCAACAAGACGCGCAAGCTCGAGTACATCGTTCCGGACATCCTCGCGGAGGGTGCGGACACCATCGTGTCCATCGGCGGCTTCCAGTCCAACCACACCCGGCAGGTAGCGGCGGTGGCCGCGACCCTCGGCCTCAAGGCGCTGCTGGTGCAGGAGAACTGGGTGGACTGGCCGGACCCGCTCACTGACCGCGTCGGCAACATCCTGCTCTCCCGGCTGATGGGGGCGGACGTGCGGCTCGATCCGGCCGGCTTCGACATCGGCATCCGCGACTCCTGGCAGAACGCCATCGCCGAGGTCGAGGCGGCTGGCGGCAAGCCCTACGCCATCCCGGCCGGCGCCTCCGAGCACAAGCTCGGCGGGCTGGGATTCGCCAACTGGGCCTACGAGGTGCAGCAGCAGGAAAAGGAACTCGGCGTCTTCTTCGACACCATCGTGGTCTGCACCGTCACCGGCTCCACCCACGCGGGCATGATCGCCGGGTTCGCCGCCCTGCAGGACGCCGGCGGCCGGCCGCGCCGCGTGCTCGGCATCGACGCCTCCGCTACCCTGTCCAAGACCCGCGACCAGGTTGGCCGCATCGCCCGCAACACGGCGCAGCTGATCGGGCTCGAACGGGACCTGCACGACGACGAGATCACGGTGCTGGAGGGCTGGGCCGGCGACCTCTACGGCATCCCGGTCGAATCCACGCTGGAAGCCATGCGGCTGAGCGCCTCGCTCGAAGCTATGATCACGGACCCGGTCTACGAAGGAAAATCCATGGCCGCCCTAATCGACTTGGTCAGCAGCAAGGAGATCCCGGCCGAGAGCACCGTGCTCTACGCACACCTCGGCGGTCAGCCGGCCCTTAACGCCTACAGCGGCCTGTTCCGGAGTTAGAAAACAACGACGGCGGCGCTCGCCCGAGCGCCGCCGTTCAGTTGAGCCCGGGGCCGGCAGCGAATCGTCAGCGGGTCAGTTGGATCACGCTGATGTACAGAATGGTCACGGCAAGCGCAGCGAGCACCTGCCACAACACAACGGTTTTCCGGCCGGCGGGCCGCCGGTGTACCTCGTGCTGGTACTCAACGGCATCGAGGGCCAAGCCGATGAGGATGGCACCGCCAAGGTTCATCCAAAACCCGTTCCCCGCAATATTGAAAAGGGTGATGAACAGAAAAAGAAAGCCAATCCCGAGCAGATCGCGGAAGACTTTGCCGCCGCTGGAAAACTTCCACTCCAAGTAGTTTTTCGGCTTTTGCTGCGTTTCTGGCGCGGTTTGATCGTGGGTTGTCATGCATTTTCCTCCGGGCTTAGTCTGCCGTCATTGTGCCATGGCGGTGGATTAAGTCGAAGTTTGAGCCAGCTTTACGATCCACTCGGGTGTCTCGTGTCCTTGCTTTTTGTCCGTAACTACCCGCAGCTTGGCCGCTTGGACTCTGACGTTGTCCTGCCGGGAATTCTCCGTTGTCATACGGGAGTGCGGCTCGACCCCCACATCCTCAAGAGCCGTGACCTGTTGAGCCAAATTGTCAGTCGAGGCGACCTGAAGAATCCGCGCCTCTTCCTCGCCGGCCAGATGGCTTTCGGCGAGAAGCGCCAACACGCCGAGCCCGACGACTTTCCGGTCCATGCTGGGCGACATTGAGGCTTCCAACGCCCACTCCGCCCGCGCCCACCACTGGGCACGGCGATCTGCCTCGGCCTGAACCCGCATGCTGCGCCAGCCGATGTAGGCGGCTATCAAGGCGGCGACGAGAATCGCCAGCGGACCGAGGGAAGCGAGAACATCCCAGGCATCAGGGGCGTCATTGCGGACCACGACCTCGACCGGATCTGGAGCTTGCAGCGCGATCATGGCTCCAACCTAGGGCATGCATCGGTTGATGTGGTTGAGGACAACAAGCTATTTACGTGCCCGTATCTTTCTCGACGCTGGAGGTGGCGTGGCAGAAAGTCGAAACGACGGCTGCACCTTTTCTCAAAGACTGGGATGATCAGGCCATGAGTAAGTCATCGATGATCATTCCTTCAGATCTTGCACGTGCGGCCCGCGCACTGTCCCAGGTCTCATCCAAAGTGATCGGCAAGGCAGCCGGCCTGGACAAGAAACAGGTGCGCGATTTCGAGAAGGGCAACCAGGCGCTGACTCCGGAGCAGAACTGGCAATTGCGCCGTGCCTTGGAGCAGTTCGGCGTCGTCTTCATCGAGGACGACGATCAGGGCGGCTACGGAGTGCGTCGAAAGTTCAACGCTTCCAAGGTCGCGCGTTTGGAAACCTGGGAAGGCGAAGGCGGATCGGCCCACGGCGACGACATCTAGACCGCTCCTCCCGACGAAGACGAGGTAGATGCTGTTGCGGGTGTCCGGCCGGATGATTCCGCCCGGACACCCGCAACAGGTCCTATGGAGTTAGGTGCAACAACCCGCGGGTTGACTCAGACGCTTGCCTTCACAGCTTCGTCCGTGGAGACGCCGCGACGCTTGTCGAAGACGGTGGCGCCGACTTCCTGCTCGGCCTGGTTGTTGATCGAGAGGTCGATGCCCGGGCGGTCGCGCAGGATCAGCACGGCGACGATGGAGATGATCGTCATGCCGAACAGGTACGCCGAGACGGAGCTGCTGGTCCCGGTGGAATTGATCAGTGCCTGGGCGATGGTCGGGGCGAACGCGCCGCCGAGGATCGCGCCCAGTGCGTAGGCAATGGAGACACCCGAGTAGCGCACGGAGGCCGGGAAGATCTCGCTGTACCAGGCAGCCTGGGGCCCGTAGCCAAGCCCGAGACCGATGGTGAACAGGCCGAGAGCCAGGTAGAGCATGCCCAGCGAGCCGGTGTCGATCAGCCAGAACAGCGGGAATACGGTCACCAACTGGGCGCCGAACCCGAGAAGGTACGTGCGCTTGCGGCCGATCTTGTCGGCCAGGACGCCGGCCAAGGCGGTGAAAATGAACCACATAGCCGAGGCGAACGTGACGGCCAGCAGTACATCGGTTCGTTCCAAGCCCACTGCGTCAGAGGTGGCGTAACTGGGGATGAACCCGCCGGTGGCCATGTAGCCTGCGGCGTTGTTGCCGGCGAAGACCAGCGCGGCCAGGATCACCAGCAGCCAGTTCTTACGGAACAGTTCCACGATGGGGACCTTCTGCTGCTGCTTTTTCTCGGCAATCTCCTTGAACACCGGGGACTCGTCCACCGACCGGCGAACCATGTAGCCGACCCCAATCAAAACGATGCTGAGCAGGAACGGGATGCGCCAGCCCCACTCAAGGAAGGCCTCGCCGGGGGAGATCACGCCGGTCATCAAAGTCATGACGCCCGAAGCGAGCAGCATGCCGAGCGGAACACCCAGCTGGGGGAACGAGCCTGCACGGCCGCGGCGGTCACGCGGGGCGTGCTCCACGGCCATCAGGACGGCTCCGCCCCATTCGCCGCCGGCAGAGATGCCCTGCAGGATGCGCAGCAGGAGCAGCAGCACCGGGGCCAGCACCCCGACGGTCTCGTAGGTCGGCAGCATACCGATCAGCGTGGTGGCGGCACCCATCAAAATCAGAGTGATCACCAGCATCGCCCGGCGGCCGAGCTTGTCGCCGTAGTGTCCGGCCAGGAAGGCCCCCAACGGCCGGAACAGGAAGCTGATGCCGACGGAGGCGAAGGCCAGGAGCAGCCCGATGGATTCACCGGCGGGTTCGAAAAACAGGTGCGCGAAGACCAAGCCAGCGGCGGTGGCGTAGATGAAGAAGTCGTACCACTCGATGGTGGTGCCGATGATGGTGGCAAACGCGACGCGACGCTGATTCGCGGCGGAGGATTGGCCGGATACTGCAGTGCTCATGATTATCCTCTTCGATATTCACAATGATGGGTTGGGCAAAACGGAAAGTGAGTGTTGCTAGAGCGCCGCCGGCTGCAGTTTGGAGTGGGCCTTGAGGTCGAAGGCGGGGTCGGCGGCTTGTTCGGGGGTGAGGGTGGCGCCGGCGGCGAGGAGGCGGCGGGCGGCCATGTGGTCCGCGGGCTGGTTGACGGATTCGACGGCGGCCAGCAGTCCGTTGCGGAAGCAGAACACGGAGAACTTTTCTTCCGCGGGGTTTCCGCGTAGCACGGTCTGGTCGCCGGGGGCTGTCAGGCCGGCGATCTGCAGGCGCAGGTGGCCCTGGTTGGACCAGAACCAGGGCAGGTCGGCGTAGCCTGCGGGCTCGCCGCCGGAGCCGGAGCCGCTGCCTAGGATCGCACGGGCGGCGTGGCGGGCCTGGTCAGTGGCGTTCTGCACCGATTCGAGCCGGGTCCGGGCGCCGGCGTGGGTGTTCGGGAAGGCCGCGCAGTCGCCGAGAGCGTAGATATCCGGGTCGGAGGTGCGCAGGCTGCCTTCCACGACGATGCCGTTCTCGACCTCGAGGCCCGCGGCGGCGGCGAGTTCGGTGCGCGGGGTGACGCCGACCCCGACCAGCATCAGGTCCGCCGGGTAGCGGTGCCCGGTGGTGGACACCGCTGCTGTGACGTGCCCGGCCCCGTCGGCGTCGAAGGAGGCGATGCCCTCGCCCAGGCGCAGCCTCACGCCGAGGCGCCGGTGGGCTTCGGCGAAGAAGCCGCTCATCACCGGGGTCAGGGCACGTGCCATCGGCCGGTCGGCGTATTCCAACACGGTGACGTCCAAGCCGCGGGCGCGGGCGGCGGCGGCGAACTCCAGGCCGATGAAGCCGGCGCCGATGACGACCACGGAGCGCGCCGCGTCGAGGCGGGCGTGTAAGGTCTGGGCGTCAGTGAGGGTGCGCAGACCGTGGATGCCGACGAGATCGCAGCCGGGCACGGTGAGTTCGCGGTTGGCGGCGCCGGTGGCCAGCGCCAGTTTCGAATAAGCCAGGGTGCTGCCGTCGTCGAGGGCGACGGTCCGGGCGGTCCGGTCGATGGAGGTAACGTGCACGCCCAAGCGGGCATCGACGTCGTTGCTGGTGAAGAACTTTTCCGGGCGCAGCGGCAGCGGAACTGGGTCCTTGCCCGCGGTCAAGTAGTCCTTGGACAGCGGCGGGCGCTGGTACGGGTGGTGGTGTTCCTCGCCGAGCAGCGTGATCGCGCCGGCGTAGCCTTCCTTGCGCAGCGAATCCACCAGCTGGATGCCGGCCTGGCCGTTGCCAACAATGACGATGTTCCCGAACGTGCTCATGGCTTGCCCTAGACCTGGTCTTCGGGGACGTCGACCTCGATGGTTTCGAAGTCATCGCCGGCCGTGATCTGGCAGCCGAGGCGGCTGCGGGACTCGTCTCGGGGGCCGGCGGTGCAGTCGAGCATTTCGTCTTCGTCATCGCTGATCTCCGGCAGCCCGACGAGGTATTCGGGCCGGACGTAGACGTGGCAGGTGGCGCACATCGCCTGGCCGCCACATTCGCCGACGATCCCGGACACGCCGTTCGTGACCGCCGCCCGCATCAGTGAAGTGCCGGGGTCGACGTCCAAGACGTCCACGTTGCCATCGGAGTGGTGGAAACTGATTTTTGCCATTGGTTCTTCTGCTTTCTAGTTCCAGGTGACGGGCAGGCTGGTGAGGCCGCGGAAGACCCAGCCGTCCCAGCTTTCCGCCCGGGTGTCGTCGGTGCGCAGGCCCGGGAAGCGTTTGTACACCAGCGGTACGGCGATCTGGCCGATGGAGGTTTTGGCGGCCCAGTGGCCGGCGCACAGGTGGACGCCGCTGCCGAAGGCCAGGTGGGAAGTCTTGGGCCGGAAGATGTTGAACTCGTCGGCCGTGGGGCCAAAGTGCTCAATGTCCCGGTTGGCCGAGCCGACCACGACGCCGAGGCCTGCACCTGCGGGCAGCCGGACTCCGCACAGTGTGGTCTCCCGGGTGGTTTCGCGCGGATACATGCCGATGGGCGAGCGCCACCGGACAGTCTCATCGAACACTGCTGGCCAAAGAGAATCGTCGCTCAGGGCTCTCTCCAGCTGTTCGGGGTGCCGGCTCAGTGCCCAAACAATGTTGGTCACCATGTGCTGCGGCTCGTTCATTCCGCCGGAAATCGTGAGTTTAACGTTGGCGGCCACGTTGTTAAACGGCAGCCCGCTGTTCGCCAGCGCCGAGGTCATCGACGCGTTGGGATGCCGCTGGTAGAACGGGATGAGTTCGTCGAGGATGGCGTCGAGCTCGGCCTGCGATGCATCGCAGCGGTCCCAAATGGCCTGGTCGTCCAGAACGTTTCCGGAACCGGCAATGAAGTCGTGGGACCAGCGGCGCATCTGCTCGACGGCGACGTCCTTGAGGCCCAACAAGTCGATCAGGTTCTGCGAGGCCACGGGTGCCGCGTAGTCACGGTTGAGGTCGGCGTTGTCCGGGCCCTTTTCCTCCAGCACGTCCAGGTAAGTCTGCGCATTGCGTTCAAAGACGGGCGCCCATGCTTCCTTGATGTTCTTGGGGCGCAGCACCGGATTAATCGGGGCGCGGTCGGCGGCGTGCTCCGGGTCATCCTTGCGCAGCATCGGCTGCGCGCCCAGCGCCCGGTTCATTGCGGCGCCGCTGACGTTGGCGCTGAAGATCTCCTGGTCCATCTCGACGGCGTGGCAGCCCTCGTAGTTGGTGACGAGGAACTTCTTGATCGCCGGGACCCAGGCGACCGGGGACTCTTGCCGCAACCGCTCGTAGGTCGGATAAGGGTCGGACATCATCTTCGCCGGGTCAACCCATTCGGCTACCGGGTAGGAAGTGTCCGGGACGGCGCCGGCAACGGAGGTTGTTGCAACGGCAGCCTTTCGGGCATTCGGGGATTCCCGGAGCGCGGAGGCGGGAGTGCTTTCGGAATCTGTTCCATAGCCAAAGGGGCATCGGCCTTCGAGGGCGGTAGACATCTGTCCTCCTGTTTGAACTACGTCTTGTGACTAGTGTCGCCCGTGTCACATCCCCTAGTAAACTGTGGATATTCGCATAACTTCTTCGATTGCTTGGGATTAGATGCCAAAGTTCACCTTGCGGCAGCTTGAACTCTTCGCTGCCCTTCCGGACCATGACACGTTGAGCTCTGCCGCGGCGGCGCTGCACATTTCCGAGTCTGCCCTCTCCCATGCGCTGAGCGAATTGGAGGCGGCAGTAGGGGAGCAGCTGTGTGTCCGCAGGAAAGCCCGAGGTATGCGGTTGACGCAGGCGGGCCAATATCTTGCCGCCAGGGCCCGCACCATCGTGAAGGAAACCGACGGGCTGGTCAGTGAGCTCGCCGGCGTCGGCGGGGAACTGAGGGGACCGGTTGCACTGGGCTGCTACATCGGGCTCGCCAGCAACGTACTGCCATCGGTTATGGAAGGCTTTGGCAAGTTGCACCCTGGCGTGGACATCAGCATCACGGTAGGCGACCACAGGGACCTGTTGCCGAAGCTGGAGACAGGGGCCTTGGATGCGGCCATCGTCTACGAGATCGGAATGCCGGCAAGATTGCAGCGGCAGGAGATCTACAAGACAGAAGTGATGGCCATACTCGCCGAGTCGCACCCGCTGGCTGAGAATCCGGACGTCGATCTTGCGGAGCTCGCTCCTGAACCGCTGATCATGCTTGAATCGCAGCCCAGCACCGGCTACACCCAGCTGATGTTCGACGAACGTGGACTCACTCCCACATATGCGGCGCGCGTGCCGCAGATTGACCTGGTCCGCGCCTTGGTGGGCCGGGGGCTTGGCTACAGCTTGTTGATGTCACGGCCCAACCAGATCCCCGTGACTACAGAGGGGCTGCCTATAGTCTCCAGGCCGTTACGTCCCAGGGCAGGGATCACTTCCGTCGTTGCCGTATGGCCCGACGGCGTCGCCCTCAGCGCGCGCGCACGTGCGGTCATGGACTACGCCACCGAAGTGCTGGAAGGGATCGAAACGGTCTGACCCTCGGGGCTGGAAATAACGACGGCGGTGCCCAGCCCTGCGGGAAGGTGCAGTAGCGCTCTGTCTGCATGGTTCGCATCATCAGGAAGGAGGCCGTGCTTCAATGCCGACACGAACCGCGACAACCTGAGACGGCTCCGCACGGCGGGATGGCCGCGTCATCCCCAGCCAGAGGCGGGGGATAGGGAACGCGTTAACCTCGGGATCAGAACTCGAACTGTCCTGCAGGAACTGGTCGATTTCGATCTGCGGGTCCCGGCGAGGCGTTTGGCCCCAGAAGATGCAACGAACAATGCCGGGTGCGGCTCTTGAGGTAGAGCCGCACCCACGAGGAAAGCGTTCCCTCGTTCTAATTGAACTCAAGGCCGAGTAGCGCGTTCTCGGTGACCTCGGGCAGTGCCGGGTGAATCCAGTACTGCTTGGCCGCGAATTCGCGGATGTCTAGGTCAAAGGCGAGGACGGTGATCATCTGCTGGATCAGGGTGGAGGCTTGCGGGCCCATGTAGTGCGCACCGAGCAGTTTCCCGGTATCGCGATTCGCAATCAGTTTGCAGATTCCAGTGGTGTCTTCCATTGCCCAGCCGTAGGCGACATCCCCGTACTTCTGCACCTTGACCGTCACGTTGTGGCCCTGTTCTCGGGCCTGCTCCTCGGTCAGCCCGACCGTGGCGACCTGCGGGTGCGTGAAGGTGGCAGCCGGAACGTGGTCGTGCGGCATCTTCCGCAGATCGTCTGGGTGGAGCAGGTTGTGCCGCACGGCCCGCATCTCCGCGTTGGCCACGTGCTTGAGCATGTACGGCGAGGAAACATCGCCAAGGGCCCAGACACCCTTGGCGGTGGTCGAACGACCGTACTCGTCGACGCGGACACGTCCGTCGTCGGTCATTTCGATCCCGGCAGAGGCCAGGTCCAATTGGTCACCGTTGGGTACGCGGCCGGTGGCCACCAGCAGTACCTCTGCGGTGACGGAGGTGCCGTCGTCGAGCCTGACGGTCACTCCCTCGGTGGTTTCCTCGGCGCCAACGGCGGATCGGCCGGACAGGAGCTCGTACCGCTGGGCGGCGATGGCGTTGAACTGATCGCCCAGCTCGGTGTCCAGGCTACGCAGCAGCGAAGAGCGAGAGATGATCGTTACCTCGGTGCCGAGGGCATCGAAGACGTGGGCGAATTCCATGGCGATGTAGCCTCCACCAATGATCACCATGGACTTTGGCTGCTCGGGCAGGCGCATGATGTCCTCGTTGGTGTAGTACCGCACTCCGGAGGCGGCGATGGAGTTGGGAATGAAGGGGCGGGAGCCAGCGGCGATGACGATCTGGTCGCCGGAGATGATCTTCTGCTGCTGGCCTTGGCCGGTGCGCAGCGTGCGTTCGCCGACGAAAACAGCATGCTGGTCGTAGACGTCGATGTTGGGAGTCTGCGGACCGCGGCGGTACTCTTCACCCCCGCTGGCGATCGGGTCGATGCGGTTTTCGAAGATGCGGGTGACCATCCCAGACCAGTCCACGGAGTTGACCTGGGCATTCACGCCCAGCCGCCCGGCCTGGGCGGTCTCCAACGCGGCGTCGGCTGCATAGACGTACATCTTCGTGGGGATGCAGCCGACATTGAGGCAGGTGCCGCCGAAGGTTCCCTTCTCGATGATCGCGATCGATTTGTCCTCGAACTCCGGCCCGGGGATGGAGTTTCCGGATCCGGTGCCGATGATGATCAGGTCGTAGTGCGCATCGACGGCGATATCGCTGGCAGGGGTTTCCATGGCAAGTCCTCACTAGGGGTTCGTTTTGGGGTGCGCGGGAACGCGGAAAGGGGCAGGCCGGGCAGCGGGAGGCAGCCGGCGGGAGAAGCGGGTCGGGTTATTTGGTGGTGGCGATCTTCCACAGCAGGGTGCGCAGTTGCCGGACGTCGTCCTTGCCGAAGCCGGCAAGGGTCTGCTCGACTACTCGGTCGCGTGCGGCAAGGGCTCGTTTCAGCACAGCCTGGCCTTCGTCGGTGGTGCGTGGAATGCGGATGCGACGATTCGTAGGATCGGCGTCCCGCACCACGTAGCCCTGCTTTTCGAGCCGGTCGATAATCGACATCAGCGTGGACTTGTCGAGACCGAGCGTGGTGGCGATCTCGATCTGAGTGCGCGGAGTGCCATCTCCGGCCACCGCAAGCACCAACGTGTCACGCATGTCGTGCAAGCCGTTGTCCCGGCAAGCTGCGTCGAAGTTCTCGGTCAGAACTCCGACCGCACGATGCATCAGCCAAGTCAGGTCGCTGGTGAAAGGGCTGTCCACCGTCGCACACGGCTTGAATGAAGGCGTGTCGAGATCAACGTTGGGTATCACGCTCCCATGGTATCGACGGAAACCAGATAGTCCAATTACGGATGATCTAGCCTCAGACGATCTAGGTCGAGAAGGTGCGGGTCCCAAGGTCAAGGTCTATCTGCAGGCGTTCTCCTCCCGACGCGATGACGAAGGATCTGAAGAGGCATCCCGCGCGATACAGGTTTACTGCGCGGGGAGCGAGTAGTGGTCGGCTATCAACTGGACGCTGCGCGCTTGGGCCCGACCTGAGTGTCCGGTCAGCACGAGCATTACTTCGTCGACCCCGGTCTGGTCATGCAGGCGTTCCAGGGCTGCGGCCACCTCGGGTGCGGTGCCGTTGAGGAAGCGCCGGGTGTAGGTGTCGAGGATTTGCTGCTCCTGGAAGGTGGGGGAGTAGGCCTCGACCTCCTCAGGCGGAAGCAGGCTGTAAGTCTTTCGCTGGAACATCCGCAGCATGGCCATTGCGGCTACAGCAGCCTGACGTCGGGCTTCCTGAGGATCGTCGTCTGCAACCACGCCCACGCTCAGGAGGGTATAAGGCTCGTCGAGCACATCGGATGGCTGGAAACTCTCCCGGTACAGCTTCATTGCGCTGACAGCGTCAGCATCCCCGAACTGCAACGCGAAGGCGTAGGGCAGACCGAGCTGGCCCGCGAGGCGTGCCGAGTAAGGGGATGAGCCGAGAATCCAAGCCTCCGGTGTCGTTTCGGGGCGCGGGACACGGTTCTGCTCCGCCTGCCACGGCCCGGGCACTGCATGGACATTCCCGTAGATATGGCCGTCAGGAAAGTTGTCGTTGAGGAACCCGAGCAGCTCCAGCACTTGCTGGGGGAACGCATCGTTGGCGTCATGATGGCGACGTAATGCTGCAGCTGTCGCCAGGTCGGTGCCGGGCGCGCGACCCAGCCCGAGGTCGATTCGCCCGGGCGCGAGCGCGTCCAGCATGCCAAACTGTTCCGCGATGACCAGCGGAGCGTGGTTCGGCAACATCACCCCGCCGGCACCGAGCCGGATCCGGTGCGTTGCCGCGGTCAGACGCGCGAGCATGATCTGCGGCGAAGAAGCCGCAGCACCGGGCATGGCGTGATGTTCAGACATCCAGAACCGGTGATACCCCCGCCGTTCGGCCAGCTGAGCCAGTTCGATGATGTCGCCGAACGCTTCCTGGGCAGTCTGTCCGACGCTGGTCTGGGCGTTGTTGAGAATTGAAAGGACAAACGGGGCGGTGCCCGAAGGGCGTGGGGGAATCATGAAGCTCCTTGATCATTACCGGAATAAGCGGCTGTCCGGCGGTTGTTACGTGCCGCTCTGCAGGGCCACCGGAAGGTGCCCGTGCAGCGAGGAGCTGCCCGGCCCTGCGGGCCAGACAGCTCCTGTGCCAGGGCATTGCAGCGCCGATTGGCCCTTAACGCCGTGGCAGCAACGGTTTACGCAGTGGCTGAAGATGCAGCGCCTTCAAACGCCGCCCGTCCCTGGATTGCTGAAGAGCCAAGATCGCTCTTCGGCAGCGCCTCGCCGGCCTGGACCGCGCTGATCCAGGCCTCGGTGTTGGCCACTGCGGCGAAGTTGCAGTGCAGCAAAACGAGCAAAGTCTCATGCAACTGTTCGGCGGACACCGTGCCCGCTTCGTTGGCGAGGTGGATGGCGCCGGAGGCGTCGGAGAGGATCTCGACGGCGAGGCCAAGCCCCTCGGCCGCGGCGGCGGTCCCGATGTCGCAGTTGTTCGTCATGTAGCCGACGATCGTGATGGTGTCGACCTGCTGGCCGGCCAGCCACTGGGCAACGTCCGTGCCCGCGAAGACGCTGGCCTTGTCCTTGGCCGCCCGCTTCCAGGACGGGGTGGCACGCTTCTCGATCTCGGGGTGCAGGGACCAGCTGGCAGAACCGACCGCAAAGACGGGTGCGCCTTCCGGAAGCTCGTGCTGGACCACCACGACGGGAATGCCCTGCTGTTCGGCGGCGTCGAGGGTGCGCAGAATGTTGGCCAGCGACTCCTCACGCGGCGGGTGCTGGATCTGCAGGATCCCGTCGAAATACTCCTGCTGTACATCCACGACGATCAACGCTCGGCGGGGTGCGGTCATGTGTCTCTCCTCTATCAGGCGAACGGCTGGCGACTACGAGTTTGTCAGCCGCGATCGCGATAGAGTGAGTGGCGCAAAAGACGACTATGGATGGATTCGGGCCAACATGAAAATCGCCGTGCACGCCTTCGACGGCATCACGATGTTCCACCTCGCATCCTTGCTGATGGTCTTCGGCGAAGTCTCCCGCCTAAATTTGGCGGCGGGGTGGGAGACGACGGTATGGACCCGAGACGGCCGCGGCGTCCGGACTGCTGAAGGGCTGTCGCTCCAAGACGTGGCCGGTCCCGAGGCTGTAGCCGGCGCCGACCTCTTGGTGTTCCCGGCCTGGCCCGCTGAACTGCCCCCGGCGGATGAATTCCTCACCGATCTGATCAGAACTGCCCACGCGGGCGGGACGCCTGTGGCTGGTCTCTGTCTTGGCGCTTTTCCCGTTGCCGATAGCGGAGTGCTGGACGGCCGCACGGCCGTTACCCACTGGGCATCTGCACCCCATCTTGCCCTCCGGCGGCCGGCCGTGACGGTCAAGGACTCTGCTCTCTACCTTGACCACGGGGACGTGCTCACTTCAGCAGGTACCGCGTCGGCAATCGATGCCTGTCTGTACATCGTCCGCAAGCATCTCGGTTCGTCCGCGGCCGCCAAGGTCGCGCGTCACCTCGTCGTTGCGCCCCACCGCGAGGGCGACCAGGCGCAGTACGTTGACCGGCCGGTTCCCGACCCCGGGGGCGTCGGCCACATAGGAGCCACCCTGGACTGGGCACTCAACCACCTCGGCCAACCGCTGACTGTGGATGACCTGGCCACTCATGCAGGCATGAGCAGGCGCAACTTCACCCGCAGATTCTCCGAAGCCACCGGCACCACACCGGCCCGCTGGATTCTCTCGCGGCGGCTCGACGAAGCCCGCCGCCTGCTGGAGACCACCACTTGGCCAATCGCCCGCATTGCCCGCACCTGCGGTTTCGGCAGCGCCGTCGGCTTCCGGCAAAACTTCGTCAGCGCCTATGCCACCACCCCCACGTCCTACCGACAGCGCTTCACCGACGAAATGTCGTGACGAACCGCCGGTCAGGGCGCTCGGTCAGTGCATGCTTCGGTCCCCGTTGCGGTGTCCGACCGGCGGCAGACCTGGAATCGGGCGCCGGCGTCCGTGGAACACCCGCCATCCTTGTGCGGAACGGTGGGGTCCGCAAGGATGCAGGTCATCCCGTGCTGCGAAGGAGGAGTCGACGCGATGACGAAGTATCTGATCTCGTTTCCGAGTGCCGCCATGGCCGTCCCAAAGGAGGAGCTGCCGGCCGTTTCCGATGCATCGCATGCGGTGGTTCAGGAGGCGAAGGACGCCGGCGTCTGGGTGTTCGGCGGCGGCATCGATGAGAGCATCCCTCCCGTCATGGTCGACGGCGAAGGGGCCGTGAGCGAGGGCACCTACCCGCAAACGTCGCAGCTCGAAGGCGGCTACTCGGTGCTGGAACTGCCCTCGTACGATGCGGCATTGGCGTGGGCCGCGAAGATTGCGACCGCATGCCGTTGTGCCCAGGAGGTGCGGGCCTTCCACTACGATCCGGCCAGCTAAGACTCGGATGGGTGGTCCTTCTCGCTCGGTTCGTGATCAACCGCGACCTAGGGGCGATCAACTCAGAACATGCAAAACGCCGGGTGCGGCTCCGTCCGTAGAGCCGCACCCGGCGTTTCGTGTGGCTGTGCTTCCGCAGGACCGCCGGCCCGCCCGACCATCGGGCTGCTTGTGGCGAAAGATGCGTGGACCTGATGGCCCTGCGGAAAGTTTTGGTGCCGGCGGCGGACCGGGGGCTGGCTATTGACCCCGGCCCGCCGCCGGACAGATCAGGCCGCGGCGGGTTCCCTGACCGACGACGGCTTCTCCAGCAGGTAGTTCTGGTAGGCCGGGATCGTCAGGAAGGCCGGGAACTCTTCGCCGAGCGCCACCTCTTCGAAGATCTCGCGGGCGTCGTCGAACCGGTCGCCGTCGAACCGCGGCAGGGCGGCGAACTCTTCCTCCAGCAGTTCGCGGACCCATTCGCGGGTGATGATCTCGCCGTCGTCGGTCACGGCGTGGGCGTGGATCCACTGCCAGATCTGCGAGCGGGAGATCTCCGCCGTCGCCGCGTCCTCCATCAGGTTGTGGATGGCCACCGCGCCGTTGCCGCGCAGCCAGGACTCGATGTACTGGATGCCGACTTCCAGGTTGGTGCGGATGCCCTTCTCGGTGATGGAGCCTTCGGTGCCGGCGACGTTCAGCAGGGCGGCGTCGTCGGGGGTGACGTCCTCGCGCTGGCGGTCCAGCTGGTTCGGCCGGTCACCCAGCACGCCGTCGAACACCTCGCGGCAGACCGGCACCAGGTCCGGGTGCGCCACCCACGAGCCGTCGAACCCGTCGGAGGCCTCGCGGGTCTTGTCCGCGTGCACCTTCTCCATGGCGATGGCGTTGGCCTCCGGGTCGCGGCGGCTGGGGATGAACGCGGCCATCCCGCCGATCGCCATGGCCCCGCGGCGGTGGCAGGCGCGGACCAGCTGCTCGGTGTAGGAGCGCATGAACGGCGCCGTCATGGTCACCTGGGTGCGGTCCGGCAGCACGAACCGCGGCCCGCGTGCGCGGAAGTTCTTGATCACCGAGAAGATGTAGTCCCAGCGGCCGGCGTTCAGCCCGGAGGCGTGGTCGCGCAGCTCGTACAGGATCTCCTCCATCTCGAACGCGGCCGTGATGGTCTCGATCAGCACGGTGGCGCGAATGGTGCCCTGCGGGATGCCCAGCAGGTCCTGCGCCAGGATGAACACGTCGTTCCACAGCCGGGCTTCCAGGTGCGACTCGATCTTCGGCAGGTAGAAGTACGGTCCGCGGCCCTGGGCGATCAGCCGCTGGGCGTTGTGGAAGAAGTACAGCCCGAAGTCCACAATGCCGCCGGCCACCGGTTCGCCGCCGATCAGCATGTGCTTCTCCGGCAGGTGCCAGCCGCGCGGCCGGACCACGATGGTGGGCAGGTCGGTCAGTGTCTGGCCAACCAGCTTGTATTCCTTGCCGTTGTCGGAGACGAAGTCGATCCGCCGCTCCAGCACGTCGGTCAGGTTCAGCTGCCCGTTGACCACGTTGGACCAGCTGGGCGTGGAGGAGTCCTCCATGTCCGCCAGCCACACCTTCGCGCCGGAGTTCAGCGCGTTGATGGTCATCTTCTTCTCCACCGGCCCGGTGATCTCCACACGGCGGTCCTCCAGCCCGGGCGCCGGGGGAGCGACCTTCCAGGAGGAATCCTCGCGGATGTGCCGGGTGCCGGGCAGGAACTTCGGGTCGTGCCCGCGGCCGATCGACCGGCGCCGGTTCTCCCGCTGGACCAGCAGCTCCCGCCGCCGGGCCGCGGTGGCCTGGTGCAGCCGGGCCACGAACTCCAGCGCCTGCGGTGTCAGCACTTCCTCCTGCCGGCGCACCGGCGGGGCCGTCAACGTAATCCCGTTCAAGGTAATCGGATCGTTCATCGCTCATTCACTCCTCAAGAAAACTTTTGTAAGTACGACGGCGGCGCCCGGCCTGGGTGCCAAAGGTGACCTTCGGATGAGGTGCGGAGCCGGGACCCGGAAAGCGGCTAATAGCTTCCGTAAGGCCGCCCGCGGCCGTCGGAAGGTCGTGCCGCGGCGGGTCCCGGCGCAGCGCCGGTGGTGAGCCCCGTCGTCGTTAGTGGAACTGGCCCTCTTCGGTGGAGCCGACCAGTGCCAGGGTGCTGCCGTTGGGGTTGAGGGCAGTGGAGATGGTGTCGAAGTAGCCGGTGCCCACTTCGCGCTGGTGCTTGGTTGCGGTGTAGCCGCGGTCTTCGGCGCCGAATTCGCGCTCCTGCAGGTCCACGTAGGCGCTCATGCCGTTGCGGGCGTAGCCGTGGGCCAGGTCGAACATCGAGTAGTTCAGGGCGTGGAAGCCGGCCAGGGTGATGAACTGGAAGGTGAAGCCCATTGCGCCGAGCTCGCGCTGGAACTTGGCGATCGTCGCGTCGTCCAGGTGCTTCTTCCAGTTGAAGGACGGCGAGCAGTTGTAGGAGAGCATCTGGTCCGGGAACTCGGCCTTGACCGCCTCGGCGAACTGGCGGGCCAGCTCCAGGTCCGGGGTGCCGGTCTCCATCCAGATCAGGTCCGAGTACGGGGCGTAGGCCTTGGCCCGGGCGATGCACGGCTCGATCCCGTTGCGGACCTTGTAGAAGCCCTCGGGGGTGCGCTCGCCGGTGATGAACTCGGCGTCGCGCTCGTCCACGTCGGAGGTGAGCAGCGTGGCGGCCTCGGCGTCGGTCCGGGCGATGATCACGGAAGGGGTGCCGGCGACGTCGGCGGCCAGACGGGCCGCGTTCAGGGTGCGGATGTGCTGGCCGGTGGGGATCAGCACCTTGCCGCCGAGGTGGCCGCACTTCTTCTCCGAGGCCAGCTGGTCCTCCCAGTGCACGCCGGAGGCGCCGGCGGCGATCATGGACTTCATCAGCTCGTAGGCGTTCAGCGGCCCGCCGAAGCCGGCCTCGGCGTCGGCCACGATCGGCACCAACCAGTCCTCAACGGTCTGGATGCCCTCGGAGAATTCGATCTGGTCGGCCCGCATCAGCGCGTTGTTGATCCGGCGGACCACCTGCGGCACCGAGTTCGCCGGGTACAGCGACTGGTCCGGGTAGGTGTGGCCGGAGAGGTTGGCGTCGGCGGCCACCTGCCAGCCGGAGAGGTAGATGGCGCGCAGCCCGGCCTTGACCTGCTGCACCGCCTGGTTGCCGGTCAGCGCGCCGAGCGCGTTGGTGTAGCGGCCCTCGGCGGCTTCCTCGGTAAGCTGCTTCCACAGCTTCTGCGCGCCGCGCTTGGCCAGCGTGTGCTCTTCCTGGACCCGGCCGCGGAGGCGGACGACATCCGCTGCGGTGTAGTCACGAGTGATGCCCTCCCAGCGGGAATCGGCGGCCCACTCGAGCTCCAGTGCCTTGGCCGCTTCCTCAGCGTTCAACGGGGCCGGCTCAAATGATGCAGTCATTGCTGTCTCCTGTTCGGTGTTGGGTCCGGCAGGTTCCGATCCTCGGTGATCGGTCCGGGCCAAATCCTTCGTGAAACCGACTATTCCGCACTCTGCAACACGCAAACCAGAGAAAATGCTGGAAAGATTTGCACTTCTTCTCGTATTCTCAAGAAATGACAACCACCAGCTGGAATCGTCCCGCCAAGCACGACGGCGGTGCCTCCGCCGAGCCCGAAATCGACGTCATCAGCCTGGGCCGGCGGGTGCGGCACCTGCGCAAGGCCCAGGGCATGACCCTGGACGATCTCGGTGCCGCCGTTGGCGCCGCGCCGTCACAGCTGTCGCTGATCGAAAACGGCAAGCGCGAACCGAAGCTCGGCATGCTGCAGGCGCTTGGAAAGGCGCTGGGCGTGGGGATCGACCAGCTGCTGGGGGCGGAGCCGCCCAGCCGCCGGGCAGCCTTGGAGATCGAGCTGGAACGCTACCAGCGCGGGCCACTGTACGAATCACTCGGCCTGCCGAAGGTCCGCGTCAGCTCGCGGCTTCCCTTGGACGTGCTGGAGTCACTGGTGGGGTTGCAGCACGAGCTGGAACGCCGGCTGGACGAGCAGGCCGCCACACCCGAAGAGGCCCGCCGGGCCAACACCGAACTGCGGGCGGAAATGCGCTCGCGCAACAACCACTACGGGGACATCGAGGCCCAGGCTCAGGAGCTGCTCAAGGCGGTCGGGTTCAAGGGCGGGCCGCTCTCCCATCACGTGGCCGCGGACATCGCCGAGCACCTCGGTTTCAGCCTGCAGTACGTCAGCGACCTGCCGCATTCCACCCGGTCGGTGACGGATTTGAAGAACAACAGAATTTACCTGACCCAGGGCCACCGGTCCGAACACGATCCCCGGTCCGTCCTGTTGCAGGCCGTCGGTCACTACGTCCTGGGCCACCAGGCGCCCACCGACTATGCGGACTTCCTCCGCCAGCGCGTCTACACCAACTACTTCGCCGCCGCCCTGCTGATGCCCGAGCATGCCACCGTGGACTTTCTGCAGAAAGCCAAAACCTCCAAGGAGTTGGCCATCGAGGACTTGCGCGACGCCTTCAGCGTCTCCTACGAGACGGCCGCCCACCGCTTCACCAACCTGGCCACTCATCACCTGGGCATCACCTGCCACTTCCAGAAGGTGCACGTCTCCGGCATCATCCATAAAGCCTACGAGAACGACGGCGTGAACTTTCCGGCCGACCACACCGGCGCCATCGAAGGCCAGCCTGTGTGCCGCAACTGGACCTCACGGGCAGTGTTCGACGTGCCGGACAAGTTCCGCGCCTTCAACCAGTACACGGACACCAAGGCCGGCACCTTCTGGTGCACGGCCATCACCGAGCGGCACTCGTCGGGTGAGTACTCGCTCAGCATCGGTATTCCCTACAAGGAAGTGAAGTGGTTCCGCGGCCGCGACACCCCCGAACGCTCCGTCTCCAACTGCCCCGACGAATCCTGCTGCCGCCGCCCACCCGCCGACCTCGCCGCCCAATGGGCCGGCCACGCCTGGCCCAGCGCCCGCGCCAACTCCCACCTCCTAGCGGCCCTGCCCCCCGGCGCTTTCCCGGGGGTGGATGAGACAGAAGTGTATTCATTCCTAAAGGCGCACGCGGGCAGTTAGTTAGTTTGAGGAGGAAACCTGCCGCGGTCTCCTTGGCATCGGCGAAAATTCCCTAGCTTCTCTGCAAGCTCGCTGTCACAAACCTAACGAGTTTATTGTTAAGGCTTTTCGGATCCCCCAGGAAGCCCCGCGAAAAAAATGGCGTTTAATTCACGGTCGACAGATACGGCCGGCTAAGTTCAAAGAACGATGCTCTGAGCGCGGCATGAGCCGGGTCCAGAAGGGACGCAGTTTTCTCAAGAGGAGCGACACGGAGCGTTACGTTCGTTGGTGGACTTCGTTCGGCAACAGTCGAAGCCCAGACTCTCTAGGTGTGCAACGAGGGGGTTTCGGCATTATGACCTGATATGGATGCTCCACGCTTACTGCAACTGCTACCTCAGGAAGGTAGCACTTGCCCCCTCTCTGCGGAGGTCGGCGATGGTTTCATGGTGGCGAGGTAATCGCGTATTGGTAGTCCGTTCTCCAAATGCTCGCGGATTTCCCTAAGTCCTGCTTCCGCGAGCCGCTCGACCAGCGCGTAAGGCCGGCCGTGATGATCTGTACGGATGGCGAGCACAGCGGCTCGAATAGCGCCGTCGAGGTCGAGGGTGCCGGTGGCGTTGTATGCCGTGGTGCGGCTGATGCTTTCGTCCGTGGGTTCGAGTTCTCGGGCCATGGCTGAGGCAACGGCAAGCCGGTAGGCGTCGAGCCTCTGGGCCAAGCCTAGATGTTCCCTGATGTACTCAAGGTCATCAGAGGCCTGCACACTCAGCCCGAGCTGGGTCTTATCCTGTGGTGCTGCTGTCGTGGTCATAGGGCACTCCGCGTGGCGAGGGTTGTCCGATCGGGGTCGTCATATTGAAGTTCGAATTCGCCTGTGATTTTGTCTGCGATCGACTGCAGATCGTTTGGGGCGATCTCGCCTCCATGGACGAGGAGGAAGACTTGTTCGGCAAGGCGCGATGAATAGCGGAGCATATTGGTGCGGTGGCCGGGGTCCAAGCGCCCGAAGGGCGTGTCCATGATGACGGTGGCACGGCGAGTGGCGTTTCGGTTCAGAGCAGCGATCAGTGCGAGAGCAACGACCTGTTCCTGGCCCGCGGACCGACCCGTGACTACTTCTCCGTGGTCTCCAAGGATCTCGAGGCCGTAGTTTTCGGTGATACTGAGCCTTGAGTAGGCGGGTTCGGTTGTGAGTTCCTTGAATACCTCCGAGGCCGTGGCCTCTACCGCCTCCCGGAGTTCGTTGCGGAACTGGCTCCTCGCGGCGTCGAATACGGCTTGAAGATCGGCGGCGAGATCGAATGCTCGAACCAGGCTGGGCTCGTTTGATCCGCCGCGTAGCCGGCTCCGCGCGTCGCGGAGCTTGTTATCGATGTCGCGCAAGACGGCTTCGGCTTCGTCGATCCGCTCACGGAGTCGCCCTATTTCCTGTTGAGCTTGGTCGCGCTCACGGGCGGCGGTCTGCACTTCAGCAGTGGGAAGTTCCTGCAGGGCTGCTCGTAACCGGCCCTCTTCTTGACGAAGCACGATTTCCTCGCTGTCGAGGTTTGCCAGTCGTTCGTCTAGTGAGATTGCCGAACTGAGTTGTCCTGTATCGGTGATGCTTGCCAGTTGAGTAAGAAGCGCGGCGTCTGGGGCGTTGAGGTAGATGTCGCTTCCCAGTGCCGGCTGGGTTAGTTCTGCTTCGATCTTGTGTCGGTGGGCGACGTCGAGCGACTTTTCACAGATCGCACACTGACCATGGCTGATCGATTCGAGGAGCAGTTCTTGCCGGTATTGGGCACGGAGATGTTCCTGCTCCTGGGCGTGCGTGGCCTCCATGCGTGCCCGAACGGGCGCAACGACGGACGCCAGCATATCTCGCCAGGCGTGTTGGAGGCTCGCGGCACGCATGTCGCCCAGATCTTCACGGCGCTGTCGAAGGTCTCGTCCCCTTTGAGCGAATGAGTCGAGCTCTGCAACGGCTGCAGCAGAATTGTCGAATTGTTGCAGGGTGGCATCGCGTTGAGCGACGATCTCCTCTTGAACCAAACATTTCGCCTTGAGCTCGTCGAGGTCTTCGCGTTTGGATTCATAGTCTGCTTGGAGCTGTTCGGCACGCAGGGCATACTGTTGCAATTGATTGTTGTGTCGTGCATGGCGAGCCATGCTTCGGCCGAAGTCATCTTTGACCGCTTCGAGGTCAGTCATCGTTTGCTCGAGCACGGGCAAACCTAGAATCTGCTCGATCGATTCCTTGATCGTTCGGCTGCGGGTGTCGTCCCGAAATAGCAAGGATTCATACTGCTGTAGCTGTTCCCCATCAAACAGGAAAAAGCGTGAGATGTCCTCCATGAGGAGGTGGTCGATGGCCCGTCGGCGGTCGGCTGCACTAAGCGGGGCGGAGTTGCGCTCGATGTACTGTTCGGACGCAGGTGATCCGGTGTCGGATACCACCTGCGTGCGCCGGATGAGGTAGACGTCAGATCCGTTTTGGAGATGAAGCTCCACGCTGAATTGCCGTTCGCCCTCGCGCCGTGCGGCACGGTTGAGCATGATGGCGGGAGGGACAGGGCGGCCTTGTCGGTCGCTGTAGTGCCCGTACAGACCCCAACGCACAGCGTTCAGCAGCGTTGTCTTGCCCAGTCCGTTTCGGCCGTGAATCACGTACACGCCCTGGCCCAAGTCGAGTTGCTGAGCCCCATAGAACCGGCCAAAGTTGGTGACCTTCAGTCGTGTGATAATCATTCGCCTGCCCCTCCGGCCTGTTCAAGAAGCCGACGCAGCCGAGCCCGCCGTTCGTCGCGGTTGCCATGTGGGTCGGCGGCCAACTCCAGCTCCAGGACTTGCTTGAGAAGTTCGTCCGGAAGATCAAGCCCTAAGGTTTTCACCGCTGTCTGGAGCGCGGTGAAAGGGTCCGGTCGGTCATCCGTCATGTGTCGTCTCCTTCCGAGACTTCAAAGGAATTGGGCGCGGTGAATGCGCCGGAAGCGGCGCCGAGCTCGCGTTCAAGTCGTTCCAAGGTGTACTGCGCTGCGGACGAATCAATTGCGCTGGCGGCGAATTCGCGCGCGCGCCCTAATTCGGTTCGGAGAAACGACGCAGCGTTAGGGTCGTCGAAGCCAGTCGCGCCAATGATCACGTCGTGTATCTCGGCCCGCCATTTTCGATCAGCATTTCGAAGAACTCGGCCCCGTCGTTGGATGAACTCCCGGCGGGTGGTCGACGAGGCGAGAATCAATGCGTGGTCGATACGAGGGATATCGACGCCCTCATCGAGGCACTTGATCGCAAGCATAATCCCTCCGTTCCGTTCGAATTCGGACAACGCCTCTGACTCGTCGCCGGAAGCCTGACGGTGATATTCCATACAGGCTAGTCCTCGCGATTCAATAGCTTTCCGCACCTCGCGAAGCTGTGAAGTGTCGTCACAGTACACAAGCCAGGCATCCCCATCCTTGTAATGATGTACGAGCACATCGGCCGCGAGGCGTGTCTTTGCTGTCGCACGTTTCACGATCCGTGCCCGACGGATCAGCAGTTGCTGTACCGTTTCCGTAATCTCGCCTTGCGCGCGGCCGAGCGCTTGGCCGATACGCCTGGTCTCAGCCAACCACTGTGCTTGTTCCGTCTCACTGAGGGCCAGTTCGTGGACTACGTATCGGTATTGACACAGGTGCCCGTCAGCGATTGCGTCTGCCAGGGTGTAGACGGGCGCGAGGACGTGCTCGAAGTAGTCATGGATTGCAGCGGTTCCGGTTGGATCTCCTTCGCGTTGCCAAGTCGCACTGAGCCCTAGCCGCCAGTCCGCATCAATGCTTTGGAGAAGGCGGCGGCGTCGCGGGCTGCCGAGGTTGTGCACCTCGTCGGCTACTAGGCAGAGTGGGTGGAGACCGCGGACTCGGCCCGTAAATCCCTCGCTCGCAGCGGTGTCCATCGTGGCGAGCACGATCCGTCGTCGTCCGGGGGAGAGGAAGTTGCGCAGAACAGCTCCGTTTCTCCACTCGTTATGGCCTCCGCCAGCAAGAAGGGTAGTTCCTGCTTTAAAATGCGCGCTGAGATGGCGCTGCCACTGGTCGAGCAGGGCAACTGCCGGGACGAGGATGAGCACTGCATGGCCGGCGTCTAGAGCAGCCCGGATTGCGGTGAGTCCGGTAAGTGTCTTGCCACTGCCGGTGGCATGCTCCACAAGGCCACGGAAACCGGAACGCTCCCAGTCCGCGAGGACCGCTGTTTGGTGGCGCCGCAATTGTGGGAGTCGTGCAGCCTGTTCGCCACGTTCTCGTTCCAAGGTCTCACGGAGCTGCTCCTCGGCGATGACGAGCCCGTCGGGGTCGGCATGTGCGAGCAGTTGGTCACGCACCACGGTTGGGAATGGGATGACTTCAATACCTGGTTCGTCCCCACGCCATAGGGCTTCGAAGTACTGGGCGTCCTCCAGGGTTCGTTCAGGATCGCGCCAGGAGCTGAAAGCATGGAATCCTTCATAATTGCCAGCGCCGGACCAGGCGGACCATGACTCGTTGAGCGAGCCGCTGAAGCTGACCTGGTGTTGTTCAGAGTCGGTGAAGATACCGACCTTGTCGTGAAAGATCCCGCTCGCGCCGGCCCGGAAGGCAACTTTGATCTCAAGGGCATCGCAAGCGATAAGGGTCGCAAGCACCGTGGCAGCAGCTTTCCCGACCGGATCGAGAAGGACCTCTTCAAGTTCTCGTTGGAGCGCGGTGCCAATGCTCGTCCGGGCTTCGTATCCCCGCTCAATTGCCTGAATATCGCTCACGCTGAGACGCGGGCAGCAGATGAGTCTTAGCCGCCCGCCCCGGCGCGCAAAATTCGCCACCTGCGCACCGACGAGCACGAAGAGGGTGCTGCTGAAGAAGCCGACGGCACGGTCATAGCGTACTGACTCGGCCAGGCAAGGCGTGAAGAAGGTCGCCGTAAGATCTTCACGCCCGCTGCTGTAGCGCCTCCGCAGAGAGACGTCAGTCAACATGCGCGCCACGCTAGGCCGGTCATTAATCGGTCCCAATTCGAAGCGTGATGGCGTCGCGAAGCTGATCACCACGCGCCACGATCACAGTCTCGGTTGCATTTGCAAGACGACGATGGCCGGTCGCTATGCCTTCGACCTGAGCGTCCCATAGCAGTTGGCCTCGCACCTGAACATTCTTGGACCAAGTGAAGTCCCTTTGCTTGTAGGCGTCCCAGAGGACATAGAGGTTATCGCTCGGATGGACGCCTACAAGAAGCTTGAAGCATTCCGGCGGGCCGGTCAGGTTGGCGCGGTCACGACGACCCTGGCCAGGCACAATGAGTTGAATCTTGGATTCGGATGGATGCCGCCCTCCTGGGGGATTAGTCAGCGTGAACGCCCAAATCGCTAGCGGCACAACGCCGGCGACCTCAAGCCAGAGTGGTGCAGAGTCAACCGGGCCGTGGACTACGACATGGGAACCTAGAGACGCGAGTATGCGCTCGTGGAGCTCAGCCTTGGTGAGCGCGGGCAAAGTGGGGACCCCCTTGGCGATATGGCACTGGTTCACTGTGGACCATAGCCCACGCACACCTCGGCTTAGAGCATCTGACGGACGTCACGTTTGAACCCAATAACCTCGGTGTTTGTTGTGCGGCTTGAACGCGAGGACTTCTCCGTATCTGCCGGCACCGTTCTGATGCTATAAGTTGATGCAGCTATCAATCGAGAGCGACACGACCCCAATGAAAGACGACTGGATCATCATCAGTTGATCAATGTCTTCCACGGGGCCCATTTTCGTTGTGAAGATCGGTGCTTGTCCCTTTCGAATGATATTCCGTTCTGTGGGGACGAGGGTCCACGCTGTTCGTCATCCGGCGTCGTGAAGGGACGCCCAATGTGTCGCACACAGTAGTTATGCCTGTGACCCGTTCGAGCATCAGTCTACGTTTGACTGGGAGGTCCAGCTCGGCGCGCCATTCTGGCAGGAGTTGTAAGGCGCCAATTCCGCAAGGCGTGCATGGTGATTAAGCGAGGCATTCTAGCGAAGTGCTGACAAGTCTTATGCCTCGACGGAGGTCCGCAGGTGTCCATGTATCAGGAAACCACAGGGGCCTTGCGGTTGATGCACAACCGAATGGCAGATCAGTCTTGGACCATGCGTGCGAAACCATTCCCGGCATCGCCTATTAGCTTGCATCCTGCAGTCAACTGTTGGTCCACGTTTGCGGTTCTGCTGCAGGGGTCTCATGCGAGGCTTGCAACCCTACGTCGTTGGACCCCGGCTCCATGTCCTGGGGTACGAGTCGGAAGGCGATTTACGTGAACGCTCGCTTCATGAACTCATCCTTGCGTTCTCGTGCCGCTTCATGGGTGGCACCAGCTGTCGGACTTGGGAGTTATGGCAGCCCTTGCGTTATGCATGTGCTCGCAGCCATGAGTGGTCAGTCCCAGGAATTACGTACTCTATTGTGTCTACTGATAAATCGTAGTCATGCGCATCAGCGGCGCACTGTCAGACCTGCAGCCTTCGAGCGATTGCAGGGGCCGCACAATACCTGCAAGTTTTCGCCGGTGTTGCTCCCGCCCAGGGCTATAGGGATGATGTGGTCGAATTGCAGATCGCTGGTCGAACCGCAATTGCGGCACTGGCCCTCATCGCGAGTCCAAATGTACTGCTTCAGATCATCAGGAATGGCCCTTCGGGCCGAAGCACTTCGTGGCATAGATCCCATCGCCACCGTAGCTTGGGCACGGTCAATCCTCTGTCGATTTCGTTGCTCCCTGGTGACTATCAGAGCATAAACTTCGTCAGATGTAAGGCCGTCGTTTTCCCAGTAGAACCTATTCTGGAATTGCCAGTATCTCCGGTCGCCGATAGTAGTGATTGCGGCAGGATGTCGGCCTTGAGCTTGGTGGCGATCTTCATACTCAGCCCTCGATAGCTTGCCAAGCAGATAAACTCTTCTGCCGATGGTCAGTTCAACTGGGCCCTTCCCTGTCCAAAAACCGGGACGATGATAGAGTGTTACATTTTCAGCCCTGCGCAGCATTCCTCAAGTCCTAGCTCTGATCCTACGTAGAAAGCATCCGGTAACCTTACCCGGTTATCTAGTGTTTGCTGCTCACCATCGGCATCGTTAGGAACCGCGTTAGCGACAAGTGCGATCGACATATCTATGAGCAGGCATGCAGCCTCCTGCAACGTCTTTAAGATCACGAGCGCAAATAGTCCCCTAGCCATTGACGTCTAGCTTCCTCTCCTGCATTCATCGGCAATGGGGTCGGTAGCGGCGGGAGGGCAGGCATCTTTAGACCCACTCGCTGCCGAGACGTCAGCCGTCGAGTAGTTGCCCCGGGGCATGCTGGCTCTGAGGACTAATAATAATGCCAATGGGGCGCGTAATAATGCCAATGGGGCGCGCTAAGGTGATGTGGCAAGCCCAGCAGCACCCGGTGCATTGGCTCCAGCACTCACTCGCGCGCGGTCACGCTGTCGTAGTGCACGTTCGCTTGGTCGCGGCTCCGAAAGAAGTACGGACCCCAAGCCCTTGTGCTTTCGAGCCGGCTGCCGGCCTGCACCATGAACAGCAGTACGTTTGCTTCTCTCTCGATATCAGGGCCGCGCACCTCAACTTCTGCTGCAGCATCGGCAAACTTTCTTTGCCTGACGAGGGGTATGACCGTGTCCGACATTCCGATAAGGGAGGCCCGCAACATGGCACCTTGTTTCGCGACCTCAATGTCGGCGGCGCCTGCCAGCAAGGCGACTGCCTTGAGTGCCCGAGAGTACTCCCGCGTTGCATCGGCCGTGAGCTCCTTCAACTTTTCCATGTACTCTGCCTGAAATTGTTTGCTCGCATGCGCCGACAGGCCGTCGGGCGATGGACTACGCGACCAGGCCATCAGGGTCTTAATCTGTCCCAAGTAGTCAATGGATGTAGAGGCTGCTTCTATGGCAGCTGTTCGAGTTTGTTGCGCAATAGAATGCCGATCTCTCCTCAGTTGCCCGTGATTAGCTACCCACGCCGAGACAAGAACAGCGAAAGCTCCGATGACGGCTACAAGAATGAGTACCCAAATGTCCTCTCCCGTGTCGACGTTCACCACCATTGAGGCAGCCCTTGTCTTCAAACTTCATCCTTTCGGCCCGCTGGCCGGGCGCAAACACGTTATGGTGCAACCTGTTCTTCCATCTAGAAATGCCATGATGCCACGCCAAGTATTCCTCAAGCGCGGGCAAAACCCCGCCTGACTGTAGATGCATGCCATCCCGGACCTCCGTCGTGAACAATCCGTCCAGAATCGTCCCAGTTGTACAAGCTCATCTCGGCTTTCGCCATGCGAGTCTTGTGCATTCACAACCCGGCTGCGCTCACTGGTTCACGCCAGCGTCCGGAATAGCCCTGGGCCAGGAACGGCTACGACCCTGCCAGGGGCTTTTGACAGCTAACCCGTAGGGCGCACCGGCCAGCGGATGAAGTGTGATGTGCCGGAACTTCGTAGAATGGATGTTTTCTTGCTCTCGACGACGGGGATTCACATTGACAGACGGGTTGTTCGATCTTCCACGCCAGCAGTCGGCGCCTTCCGGCGCGGACGTTGGTCCCGCACCGATTATGGAACAGCAGGTTGGCCGAATCCGCGAGCTTTTCGAAGTGGCGGGCATCGAGGATCAGGCTGAGCGACGGTCACTGGTGCAATCCGTTATCGGGTCGAGCGTCGCCAGCCTCCGGTCATTATCACGGTTTCAAGCCCTGAGGGTCATTGAAGAATTGTTAGGACGGCGCCATCAAGAAAGTCCAGAGAGAGGCACGGCCAAACGATCGGCGTGGGACGACCGTGAAGAAGACACCTGGATCGACAAGCTGTAGGGAGGCGCGGGTGCTTGAGGCGGCCATCGGGCTGGAAGCTTTTCGTAAGGCACTTGGGGGCGGGGGGAAAAGGTGACGCACGGGCTGAGGGCCGTGCTATTCAACCCCTCGTCCGGCGGCGGTTCGAGGACGCTAGCCCGCGTCAGACTCGCTGCCCGGATTCTGGGCTACGAGGAAGCCGTAGTCACGAACCTCTTTCCGCTGCCCACGGTCAGCGTCCTGCAGGTCAATGAGATCGGTACTGATTCTGAGCTTTGGAAATTTGCTCAAAGCGGGATCTCTGAGGTGCTAACCGGGGCCTCAGACGTCCTCCTGGCTTTTGGATGCCAGGAGCCAACCGGTTTGGTTCGCCAGCACTTTAGATCGCAACTCGATTGGCTGTACGGCGAATTAGAGGCCGGCGGCAGCAGATTGTGGTCCGTAAGTGAGCAACCCAGGCACCCATCGCGCTGGCAACGACACACATCGCGTCACTACCCGGGGCTGCCCTTCGCGGAAGCACTCGAGCGGTCATTACTGCGGGTTGATGTTCGAACCTGAATACGGTTTGAAGACTGTGGGAAACAAATCCTCCTGCTTCGCAGAGCGTGTCGGCCATTTGGAACTCCCATCAGCTCATAACATGAGAGCTGTGCAATCCATCAAAGACCATTACGCAAGGACGGCTCACCAGTGCCGGGGGACCAGGGCCGAAGTTGCCTCGATGGCGCGTCTGAGCCGTGAAGCTCAGGGCTTGACCCAGCAGCAGTTGGCCGCTCGCATGAACTCCACACAGTCCACCGTCGCACGGTGGGAAAGTGGGGAACATGAGATCACCATGGGAACCCTAACGCGGATCGCTGACGCGCTGGGCGTCGTGTACACCGTAAGTTTCGGCTCGTTGGCGGACGCCGAGTGAGTCGTGAGGTCACGGAGCCGTTCCGTAAAGAAATCACCGGCGCCAAGGGGTCCATCTTCTACAGGGCACACAGCTACCACACGAAGGTCCCGCCGGAAGGCATCGTTCCAGTCATCGAGCACTACACCTCACCCGGAGATACCGTGCTGGACCCCTTCTGTGGATCGGGCATGACCGGTGTAGCCTCCCTGCTTTCCGGCCGCCACGGCATCCTTTCCGATCTTTCTCCGGCCGCGGTCCACATCGCCACCGGGTACACCGCCGCACAGGAGGCCGCGACGGTCGCAGCAGCAGGCAAGGACCTGCTGACCGGACTTGCCGAGTTGGAGCGGGAACTTTACGGAACGCATTGCACACACTGCAGCGGCGCCGCCCGGATCGAATACACCGTGTGGTCGGACACCGTGTCCTGCCCTCAATGCCGGCGGGAGATTCTGTTCTGGGACGCCGCGCGGCAGGCTAACGGAACCCTTTCTAAAAACCTTGAATGTCCGCAGTGTTCGAGCTCCTTCCGCAAAAACGAGGCTGAGCTGCTTTCGAGCTCCCCCGTACTCGTTTCCGTCGCCTGTGGTAGCTGTCGGACTCGGGAGCAGCGCCCCCTGACGCCCACCGAAACTGCGACCGCCCACCGACCCCATAGATCCGGTATGACTGACTGGTATCCCACTGCGCCACTGGAGGACTGGCGTGAAATGTGGAGGGCACAACACGGAAAGATGGGGATCGCCACCGCCGCGGACTTTTTCACTGAGCGCAACCTCCGAGCACTGGCAGCAATCTGGGCGGCGGCTAGCAGTTCGCCTGAGCGAGGCGCCCTCAGGTTCGCCACTACCGCAATCGTCAACCGGGCATCCCGGCGCTACCAATGGAATCCTAAGAGGCCCACTAACGTGCTTTCTGGCACGCTCTACATTGCGTCGTTGACCTATGAATTCAACGTCTTCTCCCTGCTGCGCCGAAAAGTCAACGCGGTGGTCCAGCTAGCGAAAACCGTGGCACAAGCCCCCGGTACGTGCGAAGTAACCCGTTCCTCAGCCACGAACCTCAGCCATATCGAGGATCAAAGCATTGACTTTGTCTTTACGGACCCGCCCTTTGGGGCCAATATCTACTACTCTGACGCATCCTTCCTCTGGGAGTCCTGGCTCGACCAATTCACTGACACCACCAACGAAGCGGTGGTCTCCACTTCGCTCGCCGCAGAGCACGGCGGTAAAACTCTGGACGACTACGAAAAGCTGATGTCGGCGAGTTTTCGGGAAATCACCCGCGTGCTCAAACGAGGATCTTGGGCCAGTGTCATGTTCCACAGCAGCGATGACGCAGTCTGGAGCAGTTTAGAACGGGCCATCGAGAGCGCGGACCTAAAGCTGGAGTCAGCAGTGGCCTTTGACAAGTCACAGCCCAGTTTCAAGGGCGTCAAACAGATGACGCGACAAGAGAAAGTGTCGAGCTTCGACCTCGTCCTCCATCTGCGTTCCTCTGCTGGCCACGGGAGTAGCCGACGCGCCTCCGTTCCCAAAACCGTTGAGGAGATCGACGTCGTCTCTGCGATTGCAGAACACATCGGCGGGGCTACGGCCCGCCGGCGGAGCACCCCCTACCTCCATTCCTTCGTCATGAGGTACCTGTTGGAACGCGGAGCCTCGTTCAACGGCTACTCGTACGGCCAGGTTGAGACGCTTTTGACCACGCACTTCGACTACGAAAACGGCTCTTGGCTCCGCCGGAACCAAGAGCCCGTTCCCGTCACCACTCCCCAAGGAACGCCATGAGCCTTACCAGCAGCGAAGAGCTGTCAAGCCACGAACAACTCAACAGCATCCTGAGCGGAACCGGTGGCGCGGCGCAGCGGCCCGTTCCGCTAGAAGCTGCCGCCTCGAAGGGCAGCAGCGCCTACCAAGTGCACACTTATCCCACCAAAGTCCCCCCCGGGGCTATAGAGCCCTTCATTCTGGCGAGCACACAGCCCGACGCCGTGATCCTCGATCCCTTCTGTGGTTCCGGCATGACGGGACTGGCAGCTTTGAACACCGGTCGTCGGGCCTTGATGTCGGATCTTGCTCCCGGTGCGGTGCACCTCGCCCACAACCATAGCCATCCTGTGCCGGTCGCGGCTCTTGCAGGAGCCGCGGTCTCCCTCACGCAAGCCATGAGCGAACTGGAGAAGATTCTCTATGCTTCGGACTGCCCAACCTGCGGTCGCCGAGACTTGATGCGGCACATGGTGTGGACGGACGTGCACTCGTGCTCCAGATGCGGGCACGCGCTCCGTGTGTGGGACCAGCGACAGGAAAGCGGTAGTACCTCCAGGACACTCACTTGCCAGGCATGTGGTCATGAACAAAGCCGGTCAGGCATCCGAGGTGTGCCTGCGGAACCTGCTGAAAAGGCGGTAGCATGCACGTCCTGCCGCAAACTTCAGCGGGGACCGGCGAATGAGCGGGACATTGAACTCCTAGCATCGCTAGCCCAGAAACCGGTTCGCTACTGGCTCCCGCGGGTCCCACTCGGCCCGGACCGTGAAATGTATCGACGGTCCGCCTTGCACCTGCGGGGAATTACTGAAGTGGCGGATTTTTGGAACCACCGCAGCCAGCTTGCCCTCACCGAGTTGTGGCAATACATCACGACCCGGGCTGATAGGGCGGTCCAGCCAGCCCTGAAATTTGCTTTCACGAATACTGCCTGGCACTCAACTAGGATGCGCCGTTACAACGCCTTCGGTGGACAGCGCCCATTGACCGGGACGCTTTACATCCCGCAGCTTGTGGCAGAGGGAAATGTCTTCGAGATCTTCCGCCACCAACTCTCACAAATTAGCCGGTTTTACGCGACCCACCCAGCACTAGGCAATCTGCAGCAGAGCTCTGGCTTAGCCTTGGCCCGCCGCTCGTCAGCGACGGACCTTTCCTGGCTGCCCAATGACAGCATCGACTATGTCTTCACAGACCCTCCCTTCGGAGCAAACCTCTTCTATGCCGACTGCAATGTTGTATGGGAGTCGTGGCTGGGCGACGTCACGGACCTCGCCGAAGAAATCGTGGTAAACCGGTCCTTGCCGACGGCTGCAGGCGGCAAGACTCTTGATGACTACGAAAAACTTCTCTCCAGGTCGTTTGAGGAGGTCCGAAGAGTGCTGGCCCCCGGAGCCCGTGCCAGCGTTGTCTTCCACAATGCGGACGACAAAGTGTGGTCGGCGCTGCTCGGCGCCACCGACCATGCAGGACTGGTGCAGACCGACGTCAGCGTCCTAGACAAGGTGCAGCGCTCCATGAAGGGATACAAAGGGCGAAGTGGGGCCGAACTTGTCCCTTTCTACGACCTCGTCATCACCTTCACGGCAGGAGCCCGCCCCCAGACCGACAGGTTGGAAGGGGTCGGGGAGATCGCTCTCGAGGCCATCAAGCGGCACCTTGGTGCCCTGCCAGCCGGGCAGAATCCCGACACCTTGCGGCAGCGCAGCCTTGAATACCTCTACTCGCTGTCAATCGGCGCGGTGATCTCCAAGGACGTCAAACCGGCTGGACTGTCGTTCAAGGCGTTGGAAGATCTATTGCGGCACGAGCTCATGGCGGAGGGCAACCTCTATTACCTTTCAGCTTGAGCCGCAACGGCCGGTTGGGTATAGCCTGCTCAAACTGTTGCAGCTCAGTTTGCTCGCGTTTGTCGGAATCTAAGGGCTGACGCCTATAGATGCCTCTAGTTCTAGATGCGATCAGTTGGCTGCGTCGCCAAGCTGTCCTATTTATTTAACTAGTGTGGACTTCGTTAGACCTGGCGAGCGCTACCGATTGCCAGGAAGCAGCGTCATCTCTGCAATCTAGGGAATCTCGTCGGCGACAGTACACGATCGGGGTGAGGTCTGATAGGGTAAATCCACCTCGCACTGAGCGCTGGTGTTGTTCAGGGCCCAGAAACTGAATTTCGCCAGCACTTCGTGCCCTAGTAGCTCAGCGGATAGAGCGCCTACTTGAAACGTAGTTCGAGGTCGCGGGTTCGAATCCCGCCTAGGATTGCTGGTCCCGGTCCCTGACCGGGACCAAACCCGTCTAGGGGGCCAATTTCACTTTACGGCACCGCGGACATCTTCGACCACTTGGTTTACGGCTGCAGTACTTTCACTTGGTTCACCCGCCGTCGAGTGACTAATCCCAGTGGCTGCGCTATTGCAACGAATATTTATCGCAGTCTTCCCAGCGTAATGGTCATGACGCGAGTCTGGGATCGCTTCCGCTATGCTCAAAGCGTTATCGCAGTCGAGAATGACGTAACGGAAAGCTGGGGGAATGAGCTCGCAACAGATGTATGCTCTCATCGACGCATTTGAGAGGGACGTCCGTTCTCTGCTCAACAGATTTGTTCTTCCGATCGAGGATGACGAGGCAACGATCTTCGGAGCAAACCTTGTCGAGCTCAAGAGGAGGCGCGACGACGACCCTATGGGCAATGAGACGGAGCTCATTGAGTATCTTGATCTGCGGGCTGCCTATGATCTGTTGAATCGGCACCGCCGATACCTGCCGTCTAGCTTGGCGGGTGAAGCACGTGAACTCACGTCGGAATTGGACGTGATTCTCCCTATACGTCATAGGGTCATGCACAGTCGTCCCCTAGCGCCAGGCGACTTCGAACGGATAAGGTCTTCACTTACAAAATTTGATCGCCAGTTCTGGAGCGGGACTGCGAAAGTTCTTGAAATCTTAGGCGCTGATGAGACCTGGCTGCCTGAGAATATATTTGAGCCGCTTGAAGACAAAATTCGACACAACCTTCCTCACTCTGATTATGACGAGACTGGGCTGGTTGGTCGTGATGATGAGGTTAAGCGTATCTGTGCGGCCTTGAAACGAAAAAGAGATCCAGTCATAACGCTCTGCGGGGAAGGCGGAATCGGCAAGACTGCGTTGGCCGTTGAGGTGGCATATCAGCTGTTGGACGACCCCGACGAACCCTTTGACCTGATTCTGTGGTCCTCGCTGAAGAGTGAGCGGTTAACTGGGACAGGAGTGCAGGAGCTAAAAAACAACGCATCGGACCTAGTCGGCGTTGCCCAAGCACTAGGTGTCGCTGCCTCCCCAAACTTTTTAGGCGGCATTCAAGAACTGTCGTCCGTTATTGACGGATTCCGCCCTCTGATTATAATCGACAACCTAGAAACGCTCAATGGCGACGAGTTTTTGCAGCTTTACGAGGGATTGCCGGACGAAGCTTCCTTTCTGATCACAAGTCGCGAGGGAGTAGGGCAAATTGAACGCAGGATTGATGTTCGGCCTCTAGGTGAAGCAGATGCACTCTATCTCTTAAACCAGCTTATTAGGTACCGTGATGTAGCTTCGTTGAAGAAAATATCTGGTGATTCTCGCAAAGTTATCGTATCAAAGCTTCGTTACTCGCCGTTGGCCATTCGCTGGTTCATTCTCGCTACGGAGGCAGGGCATGATCCCCTTACGTCCATTCGGCACCAGGATGAGTTATTAAACTACTGTGTAAGATCCGTATACGATAATTTAAGCCGTGCCGCAACTGAGGTCTTCATCGCCATGGAGGCACTTCGCCGACCTGTCACTCAGGATGATCTCGTTGTCTTACTTGGTAAAACCGTTCAAGAAGTGGGGTCATCTGTCCGGGAACTTACTAGAGGATCACTCGTGCGCTCCTGGATCACGGGCGATACTGCTATGGCGACAATGATATCTTTGACAGATACTGCGCGGCAATTCACGTCAACGGTCGTCCCCCGCAATCATCCTATTCGCACGAAGGTGCAGAAGAACGAAGCCGATTTCCTTCGGGAGGAGGAGCGCAGATCGGCGGAAGCGGGCAAGCGATCCCTCGGCCCAAATGTCGTTCGAGTCCGTTTTGAGACCGATGCGCCAAGTGCTCAGTTACTCCGCCGAGCATTAAGTGCCTCTAGGGTCAAGGACTATGAACAATCGTTTATACTCATTGACGAAGCTAAAAGATTGAATCCGGAATTTTGGGAAGTCCACCGCGTCGAAGCTTTCGTGCATTCAGGAAATGGCGACAAGCTCGCGGCAAGGGAATCGTACTTGGTCGCTTATGAAATGGCGGAAACTGCCGAGCATAAGGCGGTCGTAGCTTTTTACTATGCCGGCCATTTGGCTCGTACCATGCGCGAACCGGAATTGGCTGTTCCGTTTGCTAAAGAGGCGCATCAGGTTCTTCAAGTGCCGGATACGGCCTATATTCTTGGAACGACTTTAGTCTGGCATGACAAGTTTGACGAAGGTATTGATCTCCTGGAAACGGCGGTCGCTGAAGCTGAGGGTCGCTTGCGACTAATTGTTCTTACGGCCTTGGCCGATGCATATTGCAGAAGAGCTGGCTCGGCTTTCACTGAAGCCCGGAACCCCGTCCAAGCAGCCTATGACGCCATTGCTGCCTTCGAATTGGCTTCCGACGAACTTGACCGTGGTGCGGCAGATAAGAAGTTACGGGATGCAGCGTGTGAGGCCGCGATCAGTGCGATGAAGTATCTTTTTCAGTGCCGCGACTTCGAACGTGACGTGGACACAATGCCGGATTTCTTTGACAAGCTAACCCGACGTGTAAGTCAGGTGCGTCCCTCCGATAAATGGCCCTATCTGGTTCAGATCGTCAATAGGAACGCGAGCGTAAGACATCTTTCTTACCCTTTGTCTCGATTGTTAAAGGCCATAGGCGACTTGGACAGTGCTCGTGGTGTTCCAGCTGCCGTGCAACCCCGGCTTGAGGGAACGATCTATTCGCTTCTCGGCGGATATGGGTTCATTGAAAGCTCGACCCAATTGGAACGTGTCTACTTTCATAAGTCGGGTCTAGGTGCAGGGCTGTCTTACTCTCGATTGAATGTGGGTGACGCAGTCTCCTTTGTTTTGGCCGTCGAGGATGAACGCACGAGGGCAGTAGATCTTGAATTGCACGTGCTGGTGGGGTCTGAGGGGCATAATGATGACATACTTGCATAGCAGTTCAGTTATTGTGCGACTGTATGGGTGCCTGAATCTCATGTAGATGAATGAAGCGTCTAAGCATCACGATTACTCAGGCTTGTCTCCTATGTTAGCGCTGCTCGATCCGCGGTATTTATACCTTCACGCCTAGGAGATAATCCGGTCATGTAAGTATGAGCGTCTTTTCCAGGTCTTACTGGCCATGGGTACCTAGCGTTGTAGAAATCAAGTCGCGTGTCCGATAGTCGACGATAGCTAGTGATTGTTGTTTATTGTGTTGCCAAGAATGTCTCGGTCAATTCCGCTGGGGCGACTCTTGATGTTCGATAGATCATGAGAATTCTGAAGTTAGAGGACATGTTTTCTAGGAAATCCGCCTCGCGTAGTCTTCCTTGACGACTTCGAGGTGAAGCCAGGAGTCGGTGCGGCGGACGGCGGGGAGGCTGCGGATTTCCTCGAGCTGGGCGAGGAGGTCGCGGGGGGACTGGGCGGCGAGGGTGGCGATGGCGTCGAAGCGGCCGACGGTCTGCGCGACGAACTCCACGTGCGATGAGCCACGCAGCAGTTCCAGGACGGCGTCGTTGTCGCCGGAGAGGTTCAGGCCCACGCCCATGGAGAGCTGCCGTCCGCCGGCGCCGCGGGACTCCACTGCGCTGATCCGGATGATCCGCGCGTCCAGCAGCCGCTGCACCCGGGAGCGCACGGCGGTGGGGGTGAGCCCCACGGCGGCGGCGAGGTCCCGGTAGCTGGTGCGGCCGTCATGCTGCAGGATCTCGATGAGGTGGGTGTCCACGCCGTCGATGGCGACCTCGCCGGCGTACTGCGAGATGAAGAGGCCCTTGACCACCCTCGTGTAGACCAGGGTGTCGATGTAGGCGACGTTGGGGTGCTCGCGGAGCTGGGTGAGCACGGCGTGCAGTTCGTCGTGCGTGGCGACGCGAATCTCGGCGATCAGGTCATGGGTGCCGCCGACCGCGGAGACCAGCACGGCCTCCGACCATTCCGCCAGCCGCTGGGCAATATGGCGGACCGGCCCGGACGCCACCACAGAGACGTGTGCGATCACGTGCTGGCCCAGGAACGCCGGATCCACCGCTGCCACCACCCGGACCGTGTGGCTGTCCAGCAGCTCCCGCAGCCGAGCAGAGACCGTGGCCCGCGGCAGGCCGAGCTCGCGCGCCAGCTCCTGGTAGCTGGCCCGGCCCTCCTTTTGGAGGGCACGGACGAGTTTTGTGTCGATCATTTCGGTGTGGTCCGCCAAAGTTTCCTTAACCTCCCAAGTGAGCACCGCCGTCGTCAATTATCCAGTGATACGACGCACATGCAAGCGCTTGCGCAAAAACATGCGCCGAAATCGGAACAGAAGTGAATTCAGGGGTCCGTAACGCAAGATTTCTGCTCTTGTTGGATTGTGATTTAGGCCCTACAGTCGCAGAGATCACAACGGCACTCATGCCCACACCTTAAGGTGGAAGACCATGTCTCATACATCAGCAGCCCGGCCGCAGTTCAGCCACGCCCGGGCCCGCCGCGCCGGATTCGCGGCCTTCGTCGGCACCGCCATCGAGTGGTACGACTTCTACATCTACGCCACGGCCGCGGCCCTGGTGTTCGGCCCGCTCTTCTTCCCGGAAGCGGACCGGATGACCGGCATCGCCGCCGCCTTCGCCACCTACGCGGTCGGGTTCTTCATGCGCCCGCTGGGCGGCATCATCTTCGGCCACATCGGCGACAAGTTCGGCCGGCGCCCCTCGCTGGTGATCACGCTGCTGATCATGGGCCTGTCCACCGTGTTTGTGGGCCTGCTGCCCACGCACGAGAACATCGGCTCCTGGGCCGCCGTGCTGCTGGTGGTGCTCCGCGCGCTGCAGGGCCTGGCCGTGGGCGGCGAGTGGGGCGGCGCCGTGCTGATGGCGGTGGAGCACGCGCCGGAGAAGCACAAGACCTTCTACGGCGGCTTCGCGCAGCTGGGCAACCCGGCCGGCGCGCTGGGCGCCACCCTGATTTTCGCCTACCTGTCCGGGATCAGCGACACGTTCCTGGTGGACGGCGGCTGGCGCATCCCGTTCCTGCTCTCCGTGGTGCTGATTGGCGTGGGCTTCTGGGTCCGCTACCGGGTGGAGGAATCCCCGGTCTTCGAGGAGAAGGTCGAGGGCAAGGTCCAGTCCCTGCCGCTGAAGCACGCGCTGGTCACCAACTGGAAGCCGATCCTCATCGGCATCGGCCTGCTGCCCATCTCCACCGGCGGCTACTACCTGGCCACCACGTTCGCCACCGCGTACGGCACCGACCCGTCGGTGGGCCTGAACGAAACCATGATCCTCAACGCGCTGTCCGTGGCCGCCCTGGTCGAGCTCATCTGCACCCTGGGCGTCGCCTGGCTGGGCGACCGGTGGGGCCGCAAGCGGGTCATGTTCGTCGGCCTGGTGGGCTCGATCGTGCTCATCGTTCCGCAGTTCCTGCTGATGTCCACCGGTCCGGAATGGCTGATCTTCCTGGCGTTCGCCGCGATGCGCCTGGTCATGACCGCCACCTACGCGCCGACCGCGACCATCCTCTCCCAGCTGTTCCGGGCACAGGCCCGCTACACCAGCATCTCGCTGGCCTACGGCATGGCCAACGCCATCTGGGCCGCCCTCTCGCCGCTGACCGCGACCTACCTGTACAGCAGCACCGGCAGCATCTGGCCCGTCCTGATCATGTTCGGCGCCATGGGCGTGCTGAGCATCGTCTGCCTGGCGATCGCTCCCCAGCACCGCGACGAGGACGAACACGACGACGCCGACTTAGCCGAAGGCGCCGAAACCACGAACAACAGCAACACCAACCTGGAGGCCTTCCGGTGAGGAAACTCAAGACATTCGACGCTCCCGCGACCAGCTTCATCCCACAGCTGATCACGGCCGCCACCATCCACACCATGGATGAAGAGCGCCCGACGGCGGAGGCCATGCTCGTGCACGACGGCTACCTGCTCGCCGTGGGCACCGAGGCACAGTGCCGCGCCGCCGCCGTCAACCTCGGCCTGCCGGACCCGAAGGAACACAACGCCGGCGGGGCCACCATCGTGCCGGGCTTCATCGACGCCCACGCGCACCCGCTGATGTACGGGCAGCTGAAGACCTGGGTGGACTGCGGGCCGGAACGCGCCGGCAGCATCCCCGAGATCGTCGCGCTGCTGAAGGAACGCGCGGCCGAGACCCCCAACGGCCTGCCCGTGCGCGGCTTCGGCTACGAGCACACCAACTTGGCGGAGGGCCGCCACCCCACCCGGCAGGAGCTCGACGAGGTCGCCACCGACCGCGAGGTGTACCTGATGAACGCCTCCGGCCACGGCGGCGTGGTGAACTCCTACACGTTCGAACTGCACGGCGTCACCAAGGACACCCCCAACCCGGCCGGCGGCGAATTCTTCCGCGACGCCTCCGGTGAGCTGACCGGCGAGCTCTCCGACGCCGCCTGCAACATCCTCACCGGGCTCGAGGGCGTGAAGATCGGCCACCACGGCCCGAACTTCCACCTCGCCGACGCCCCCGAGGAGCACCTGCGCCAGCTGCAGATCGCCCAGGAGAACTTCCTGGCCGGCGGCGTCACCACCATCGGCGACGCCCAGGTGTCCCGGCGCGAGTTCGACATGTACCTGCGCATGGCGGAGGAAAACCAGCTCAAGGTCCGGGTCAGCATGTACCTGCTCTCGCACCTGCTGGACGAGGCCGCCGAGATGGGCCTGCACGGCCAGTTCGGCAACGCGCGGCTCAGCTTCGCCGGCTTCAAGTTCTACGCCGACGGCACCCTCGGCGGCTGGACCGCGTACTTCCCGGACGGCTACGTGGGGGACCCCTGCCGCACCGGCCAGCTCTACCACGACCCGGCCGACTACGCCGCGCTGATCTCCAAGGCCCACCGGCTGGGCCTGCAGACCGCCACCCACGCGCAGTCCCCGACGGCGCTGGAGA
The DNA here is from genome assembly GCF_059090765.1 of Arthrobacter sp. Cza30. NCBI lineage: Bacteria > Bacillati > Actinomycetota > Actinomycetes > Micrococcales > Micrococcaceae > Arthrobacter > Arthrobacter sp. Cza30. The sequence continues at coordinate 78,208 of NZ_JBNHGA010000008.1, forward strand.
TGGTCATCTCCGCCATCGAGGCCGCGCAGGCCGAGCGTCCCGACACCGATGCCCGGCACCGGATCGAACACTGCGGGCTGCCCACGCTGGAGCAGATCGACCGGATGGCCGCCGCCGGCATCCACCCGGTCAACCAGCCGCAGCACTACTACAACTGGGGCGAGGGCGTGAAGGAAGCCGTCGGCACCCCGGGCGAGCGCTTCAATCCGCTGGGCGAATTCGCGGCCGCCGGCGTGCGCGTGACCATCAGCTCCGACGCCCCCGTGGCCGAGCCCAAGCCGCTGGAAGCCATCCAGGCCGCCACCAACCGCATCACCCGCTCCGGCGTCAAGCTCGGGTCGGACTCGCTGCTCATCACGGCCCGCCAGGCGCTGGCGGCACACACCATCAACGCCGCCCACACCCTGGGCCGCGAGGACGACCTCGGCTCGCTGACCGAGGGCAAGCGGGCCGACTTCGTGGTCCTCGCGGGCGACCCGCTGGCCGTCGACGCCGCCGAGATCGCCGACATCCCGGTGCTGGAAACCTGGGTGGACGGCATCCAGCGCTTCACGGCCGACCGCCCCGCACGCCTCAACCCGGAGGTCCAGCATGTCTGAGCACACCCCGGCGGCCACCCCCACGGTCACGCTGCCCGAGGGAGTCGTCGCCGATAACACCGGCCTGGCCGTCATGACGGTCCTGCGGAACTACGGCATCGACACCATCTTCGGCATCCCCGGCACGCACAACCTGGAGTTCTACCGCCACCTGGCGCCGCTGGGCATCCGCCCGGTGACCACGCGGCACGAACAGGGCGCCGGCTACGCCGCCGACGGCTGGGCACAGCAGACCGGCCTGCCCGGCGTCGTCATTACGACGTCGGGGCCCGGCCTGCTCAATGCGCTCTCCGCCGCGGGCACCGCCTATTGCGAGTCCCGCCCGCTGATCATCCTGTCCCCGGGTGTGCCCGAGGGCGAGGAGTTCGCCGACATCGGCTCGCTGCACGAGACGAAGGACGCCACGGCCGCCGTCGGCGCGATCGTCGAGTGGTCGCGCCGCGTCACCTCCGCCACCGAGGCGGTCCAGGGCATCCACGACGCCTTCGAACTCTTCCGCTACGGGCGCCCGCGGCCGGTGCACATCGAGGTACCGCTCAACGTGCTCGAGGGACCGAGCGACGCGCCGGCGGAGCTGCTGCAGGCTGCGCCGCGGCGTGAGCCGGCCGGCGCGTCCGACCAGGCCATCCGGCACGCCGCCCAGCTGCTGGCCGAGTCGCACCGGCCGGTGCTGCTGGCCGGCGGCGGGTCGCTGCGGGCCGTCGAGCACCTGCTGCAGCTGGCCGAAGCGCTGGACGCCCCCGTGGTGACCACGCTCAACGGCAAGGGCGCCATCCCCGAATCGCATCCGCTCTCGCTGGGCTCGGACATCCGGCTGCCCGCCGCGCAGCAGCTCTGCGAGGAGGCCGACGTCCTGCTGGTGATCGGCTCCAAGGTCGGCGAGGCCGAACTGTGGTTCAACCAGCTGCAGCCGAGCGGCACGGTGATCCGCGTGGACATCCTGCCCGGCCAGATGGCCAAGAACATCGCGGCCGACGTTCCGCTGGTCGGTGACAGCGCCGCCGTCGTGCCCCAACTGCTCGCCGCACTGCGGGAAAACAACGACGGCGGTGTCCCGCCGCGCGCGGAAAGCGGCGCCGACCGCGCGGCCCGGCTGCGTCCGGGGCTGCGCGACGCCGCCCGTGCGCTGTCCCCGGAGTTCGCCGCGCTGGCCGAACAGGTGGCGGCCGCCGTGCCGGCGTCGACCATCATCGGCGGCGACTCCTCCCAGGCCACCTACCTGGGCACGGCGAGCTTCGTGCCGCAGGACCGGCCGCATTCGCTGCTCTACACCCCGGCCTACGCCACGCTCGGGTACGGGCTGCCGGCGTCGATCGGCGCCCGCATCGGCGCGCCGGACCGCCCGGTGGTCTGCGTGGTGGGCGACGGCGCGCTGATGTTCGCGGTGCAGGAACTCGTCACCGCCGTCGAGCAGCGCCTGGACCTGGTGGTGGTGTGCGCCGACAACGGCGGCTACGGCGAGATCCGCCAGAACGAGCTGGACCGCGGCATCGAGCCCGTGGGCGTGGAGCTCGTGCAGCCCGACTGGGCCGCCCTGGCCACCGCCTTCGGCGGCACCGGCCGGCGGATCCACGAGGCCGCCGAGCTGGCCCCGGCCATCCGCAAGGCCCTGGCCGACGGCGGAGTCCAGCTGATCCATGTCCCCGCGCAGCTGTTCGCGCAGGACGGCCAGGCATGACGGGAAGCCCGCGCGTCCTGATCACCGACGCCGAGGACCTCGACTACTCCGTTGCCCTGGAGCTGCTGGCCGAGGCCGGCATTGAGGCGCAGTACCTCAACACCCGTGACCGCGGCGCCATCCTCGACGCCGCGGCCGGGTGCGAGGGGATCATCCTCGGCTACGCCACCCTGGACGCCGAGATGATCGCCGCCATGCCGAACCTGAAGGCCGTTGCCACCATGTCTGCGGGCTTCGACATGGTCGACTTGGAGGCGGCGGCCGCCCGGAACATCACGGTGTGCAACGTGCCCTCGGTGGCCACCCGCGACGTGGCCACGCACGCCTTCGCGGGCATGCTCTCGCTCATCCGCGAGCTCCCGCGCTCCCAGGCGGCCACCCGGCGCGGGGACTGGACGGGGGAGGGGATCCCGGTGCCGCCGCGGATCAGCGAGCTGACCCTTGGGCTCGTCGGGTTCGGGCGCATCGCACAGTACCTGGCGGGCCTGGCGGCCCCGGTCTTCGGGTCCGTCATCGCCTATGACCCCTTCGTCCCCGACGAGGCCTGGCCGGCGGACGTGCGCCGCGGCGAGCTCGCCGAGGTCCTGGCGGCGTCGAACGTGGTCAGCCTGCACACCCCGCTCACCGAGGAAACCCGGAACCTGCTCGACGCCGGGAACCTCGCCGTCCTGCCGGCGGGCAGTTATGTGGTGAACGTGTCGCGCGGCGCCCTCGTCGACGAACAGGCGCTGTGCGCCGCCCTGGACTCCGGCCACATCGCCGGGGCCATGCTGGACGTGCTCTCGGAGGAACCGGCCCCGGCCGACCACCCGCTGGTGCTCCACCCCTCGGCGATCGTCACGCCCCACGCGGCGTACCGCAGCAACATCTCGCTGCGCGAATACGTGGCGTTGCCAGCCAGGAACATCATCGCCTGCCTGGAGGGCGGGCATCCGGAGACCCCGGTCGCCGCGGCATCCCCGTCCCTCGCCGCGGCGGCTGGGTAGTCACAGGCACGCAAACACGCAACGGCACCCGGTCGGCATCAGCAGGCCGGGTGCCATTTTCGCACATCACCCAAACCCGTTGATCTGCGACTGCCCAGGTTCGGCGGCTAAAGCCTTTCAGACGCATGTCAGCTGCCCTTACATACAGCTCCACGCCATACAGACGGCTGTGAAGTATGCCGAGCATAGACCGCACGGAGGAAGTCGCCGCTGACGATTTGGTAAGTCTCGGTGGTGGAGGCGTGCTCGCGGCCACCCCCTAACCGGCTGGGTTACACCTTGAGATATCGGGGCGCAGGCGCACTGGCAGAGGCAGCTAGGCAGGATGCGGGAGAGGACTGCATGCTTCACCTGATGAGCTGTGCAGAATTTTAAGTTACGTAACTCCTTAGGGGCATAACCCGTCGGGCCAGCTGCGGCATCCCATTTCGGGCTCGGACTGAGGCGAAATTCCGAGCCTTGGCCAGTCGTCCTTCCCGCGGCAGTCTCGAAAATTCTATATGTCGAAGTATTGACGATGGTTACAAAATCGGCGCATACTTAGGTCACTCTAGCGACTTGCCCGCCCCTTCTCACCAAAACTGAGCAGCAAGCTTTACGACATCGCACTGTCCAACACCAGTCCCGATCCTCGACGAAGAGCCGAAGACGACTCTGCAAAGCTAAGGAGTGTTAAATGGAAATGGCCAAAGCAACACCTCTCAAGAAAACTGGGGCCGTGTTGCCCCTCCTCCTACTGTTTCTCTCGATCGTCGCCGACGGATTCGACACGGCTGCCCTTGGGTTCGTTATCCCGACACTGAGTTCGGAATGGGGGTTGAAACCGTCCGATATGACGTTGCCGCTCCTCATGACCAACCTCGGCGTCGTTATCGGATATGTAACCTGTGGCCGTCTTTCCGCCCGCCTCGGCCGCCATACAGTGGTTTGGGGATCTGTCGCGTTCTACTCAGTCGCGATCGTTCTAACCCCACTGGCTAGCTCTGTCGCAGAACTCACGGGCTTTCGCTTCGTGACTGGCATCGGACTCGGAGCGGTGCTCCCGGCGGCGGTTTCGCTTGCCGTCGATCTCGTTTCACCTCGCCGCCGCGACGCCGTCGCGCTCTTCATTACTCTCGGGCTCGCGTTCGGAATTACTGTCAGCGGACTGGTGGGCGGAGTAATTATTCGGAACTTCGGCTGGGAAGCTGCATTCTGGTTTCCTGGCGTCGCCGCGATGGCCCTCGTTCCGTTCATGTGGTGGAAGTTGCCGCGGACTCCGCTCGCCAGCGCTGCAGTTCAAGAAAAAGGCAACGGCATCGGCGTCCTCTCCTTGTTTGCCAAGGGCTTGCGCGCCCGCACCTCCTTGCTCTGGAGCCTCGCCTTCTTCGCTTTCATAACAAGCTACATTCTGCAGTCGTGGATGCCGACGTTCTTGATCGAGTACGGGTTCTCCCCCGAGCAAGTTCCACTCGGGACGGCGGCCTTGGGGTTCGGCGGACTCGCAGGCGGCTTGGCACTCGCGCTGCTGTCTGCACGTTTTGGTGCACCGAGACTGATAGCGGCCGGGCAAGGGGTAGCTGTCCTCGCGATCGGGATTGTGGCGCTCGCACCGCTCGGCGCAGTTGGGCTGCTCCTCCTCGTCGGATTGTCCGGTGCTGGCCAGATTACCGGCACGGTGGGACAGTCAGCCTTGGCGGTCCGGATCTATAACCCGGCCGCCCGCACAACCGGCGTGGGATGGTCGGCAGCTCTTGGACGAATTGGTTCTATTGTCGGCCCAGCTATCGGGGGATTGTTGCTCGCTCTGGGGGTGCCCGCGAGCATGATCCTCCTCGGTACTGCGCTCCCTCTCCTCATGGCCGGCGTGATCGTGGCGATAATGGCCCGACTTTTCTTCTCCGGGAATGCCGATAAGGCAACCGGAGATCCTCGCGAAACCTCGGCAGCTGTGGTCGCGGAATGACGCGACATCAGAGCTCATTGCCCACGGTTTGTTCGTTCCCTTAAATGAAAGGGTTGCGAAACAGCGCTTGGGATCTATAGTCCATGTGTTCAATGAGGCGCGACGCTTGAAGAGCCTGAGGAGTCGATCGCGTTGTTCCGCGGTCTTCAAGCCGCCAAGAGAAGCGCTTCCCGAATGAGCGCGCCGGACCGTGGCTGTCGTGCACGCGCCAGTCACGGTCCGGATGATCCTATATAGGGGAGTAGTCGAAAGACCTGCAGCAAGGTACCGCGCCACACTCCTCGGCTGCCTGCACGCAGAACGACTCCCTCCTCCCGCAGTGCGGCTCAGTCAGCCGCACCTCGGTCGGACGCAGTACTGTGGCCTGGTCGCATATTTGGTGCAGTCAGAGCTTGTCCATCACCTTTTTAGCCCGCACATGCAGGTCAGCAGGACCAGCCCGAGAGGCAACGTGTCGAGCGAATGGGAATTCCGCCGACTAACAGGAACAGCGTTTCTTGGACAATTCCGTGCCTGCCTCTCAAGCCTAGGTATTCAGACTCGATAGCGGCCGCAAAGGGCCTCTGTAAGGCCCGGGAAATAGCACGCCTAGTTCCGGAAGTCACTTTTACCTATGCGCCCGTCATAACGCTCTGCTAACTGCAGTCTGATTGCGGCCATCTCTTTTCTGTCCTGGTGTCCCCCCGCAACAAATTGCATATCGCGTAGTATTGACTGTCGCCACAAGACCGCGATACGTTGATCGGAGCCTCTAGGGGACCAGGCTCATTTCGACGGAGCCTGTGACATGGTCTAGGTCAATCCGTATCTGAGCAGTGCTAAACGGTCCCCACGCTGTGGTGGTGATCATCAAAATCGAAAAGCTAGGAGCTGTGATGTCACAAAAAGCAGATACTGTCATTGTTGCCGGTCGGGTGCATGACTTCCGATCGGACAATTCAGTGGGACGCGTACTCGCACTGAAAGGCGGCGAGGTGGTCGCCTTTGCAGATGAGCTTGCTGAGGTCCAAGCATTAATTGGCACTGAGACGAAAGTCGTAAACGATTCGTCACTGACGCTCCTGCCCGGGTACTTCGATACACACAATCACTTGACTATGGCCAGCGCAGACGTATACAACGTGGACATTTCCAACTGTGGCTCCATCCCGGAAATAATCAGCACATTGAGGGAACGGGCCGCAAAGACCAGACCGGGCGATTGGGTAGTTGCGTCAAGAGGCTGGCATGAGTCGACCATCGCTGAACGTAGGCTGCCAACAGCACGCGAACTCGATGAAGTGTCCACTGACCACCCGGTTTTCGTGCAGCGCGGAGGCCACGTGGGGACGGCCAATAGCATAGCCCTGCGACTTTCGGGCATCGACTCCATGCGTGCCGACCCGCCGGGCGGCACAATCGTAAGGGATCACGATGGCGCGCCTCTCGGGCCCCTTATTGAGTTTCCTGCAATGGCTCCAATTCACGCGATCCTCGGAGGGGATCCCGATTCCGACAATGCGGCAGGGTTTCTTGCCGGGGTGAATACGGACAGTCTCGCGGCGACGTCTGCCCAGTTTAGTGCGCGCGGCTTGACCGCTGTCCGTGACACAGGCATTGACGAGGCCAGTTTCCGTGTGTACCAGGAAGTGCACGCACGGGGAGAGTTAACCGTCCGCGCACGACCTCTCTTCATGCTCGACCCGGCCAAACCGGCAGAGGAGAACATCGAATACCTCCGATCGCTTAGCGTCCGCCAGCATGACGGAGACGATGTGTTGCGTGTTGAAGGCATAAAGTTGTTGGCCGATGGCGGCGTCGAGGGCGGGTGGCTCTCCGAGCCTTACACGAACCAGCCCGACTACTGCGGCCATGCGATGTTCGCGGAGCCCGAACTGGAATCGATGGTTGAGGCCGCCGTACGGGAAGGGTGGACGGTAGGGACGCACGCGGTGGGTGACAAGACCGTGCGTCTCGTGCTGGATGTCTACGAAAGGGTGATCAATAGGCTTGGGAAAGTTCGCCCGGGCCAACTGGTCATCGAACACGCCTTCATGGCCGACGCCGAGTCGCGAGCGCGGGCGGTTGCAGCCGGTATCCCGGTGACGGTCCAGCATCCCTTACTGTATGCATTGGCCGGCAACATGCTCACACACTGGGGGCCGGATCGAACGGCACAAGTGATGCCCGTAGCCGAGTGGCTCGAGGACGGAGGCCTTATCGCTGGTGGTTCGGACTGCAACGTGGCTCCGTATGACCCCTTGCTTGCGATATGGGGGTTCATCACCCGCGACACGAAGGTCGGGGGAGTCCAAGGTCCCCGTCAGGCGATCGACAGACGCACCGCATTCTCTCTCTACACTGAAGCCGGATGGCGGCTCACCGGAGAGGGGGATGTACGGGGACGGCTTATGCCGGGCTATTCGGCGGATATAGTCGCTTACCGGGAGGATCCGCTTCAAGTCGATCTGGACGATCTGCCTTCCTTGTCTCCTGCCTTCACAGTGATGGGTGGTCGGGCAGTGCACGACCCGGATGGATACTTCAACTAATGAGAATTTGCTGGTGTCCTCGCAGTTGTGGTTATCACAACGCATGACTGATTGAAGTCACGAAACGGGGCGACCCTGCCCGGTGATCGTAATTCAACTGCTCGCAATGAATACCATCGGGCGTCGAGGGTCGACTGAATTCTGATACCGGCACAGATTGCGACATTACTTCCAACGGAGGCCGCGCACTGAATGTGCGGTCTCCGTTGGTAGGTATGGTCACGCAAGCTTAGCCGCCGGCCACCTGGATTAAGCACATTCGCCGCCGACACTGGGGCGTGAGGGCAGATAGTGACAGGTAACTATAACGGCCCAACACCTAGCTCTGTGCGATTCCCGTCGCGAACTCTCCTCCCTCCTGACCCCGGCCATACGACTTGAGATTTCAGGTCATCCGTCCGGTTGGCTGCGGATCGTCTCCCACATACCAGCCCGTGGAAAAGGAACCTCAGTGACTGAGGGAAGCCCTTGCCTCGTTTTGTGGCGCCTTCTCGGCGCAGGCCGACTCTGCGTCCTCGGTCCGTTGGCCTCCTTTGTGGACGGGCGGCTCCCGCTTCCTCAAAGTGAAGGCATCACATGGTCCTCGAACGCTCGTGGCCTGCGTAACCATCCCATCCTCTTCGAGCACCTTCGCAGTCAGTGCTCTCCGCCTTCCCAGGGGGCGGTATTATCTTCAATTGATGATCGTCAATATTGGGGGATAGAGTGAAGGAGAAGTACTAGTACAAGGGGGCAAGTTGCCGAGCAAGCTAGCGGGTGGCACGGCTAGAGCCAGTGTGGAGCGAACGGTCGAATGGGTCGACACTGATGCCGCGGGACACCAGCACAACTCCGCAATCATGCGCTGGGTGGAGGCAGCCGAAGCTGAACTGTTCCGGCAGCTTGACTTGCGGAATATTTTCCCCGCGCGCCGCGGGTGCAGCAGGTGATTAACTATCGCGCCAAAACTATGGTTCGGGCAACGAATTACCGCTCAATTGCACGTGCAGAACGTGGGCAGATCATCTATGACCTTCGCCTTCCAGGTGCACGGACAGGCGCTCGGGACGTCAGAGGGTGGCCTCGCCGCTTACGGAACATTCACTACTGCCTATGTCCCGGCGGGAGCCGAGCGGGCACTGCCGTGGCCGGAGCACATTCGCACCGCAGTAGTGCAAGCCCACTCGGCATTGGCTTAAGGAGGTTGACTGGCTTGTCGTGGAGGAAGCTCCGGGGGAAACATCGGATGAGTTGGGAAGGGGGCCCGAAGGTCGTTGGGACGGACTACCCCCTGAGCGGCCGCCAAGACGGCTCTGAGGTCCGAATACGGCCGTTCGTATTGACGGTAGGTCTGGTGCGATGATCGAAATCCCCGCTCCTCCTCTTCGTCACCAGCAGCTGATACTGACCATCTACGGCTTGTACGGGCGCCGTGGAGGAGGTCCATTACCAGTATCGGTCCTCATCGACATGCTCGGCGACCTCGGCCATGACGCCCCTGGCGTACGCTCAGCGGTGTCCAGGTTGAAGGCAAAGGGTGTCCTCAACAGCGTCAAGTCCGGTGGCATCGCAAAGTACGAGCTGTCCCCACGGTCGCTCGAGATGGTCAGCGAGGGCGATGAACGGATCTTCGCCCCATACCGTGGATCGCCCGACGGCGAGTGGGTGTTGGCGATATTCTCGGTTCCCGAGGCGATGCGGGAGCGGCGGTACCAGCTGCGAACGGAATTGACACGACTGGGATTCGGTTCCGTGGCGGCAGGCGTGTGGATTGCCCCGGCCGACGTATGCGAGGGTGCGAAGCGGCGGCTGGCCGACCGTGGCTTGGGGGACTATGTGGAATTTTTCGTCGGCGATTACGCTGCGGAGGGGGAAATGCGCCAGCGTGTTGCTCAATGGTGGGATCTGGAGGCTCTGCGCAGTCAAATCGCCGAATTCATGGATTATTACCGGAATGCTCTCGCCAGTTGGTCCGCCTTAGTCGGCGATGATCCCGTGACAGCCCTGGCAGAGCCTTCGGCTCAGCTACGCCGGGACGCCTTCCGTTACTACGTGCCGATGCTTACGCTGTGGCGGCGGTTGCCTTACCGTGACCCGGGTCTGCCGCTGGAGTACCTGCCCGAGGGCTGGCAGGGGCCTGAAGCGCGGCGCATCTTCTTCGGAACGCATTCGCTGATCGCACCATTGGCTGAGGCCCACGCGATGTCGCTGGTGTCAAAAGCGGAGGCGGCGTAACTTAGGCCGCCAAGAGTAGGAGGGCCGGGTTCCCCCTGCCCTCCTTCCACACCTCCGTAGTCGCAGGCCTCGCACACCGGCCGTCGGGTCGTCGTTCATTTCGAGGACCTGCACTCGGTTCTGTGGCGACACTAAATGCCCAAATCGGGCTTCTCCGCCAGGGAGCTTACAGCTTCAAGCAGAAGCCAATGCCGGGGGTGCCGTTCTGCCAAGCCGGGAGACGCCGATGCCGGCCATCGCCAGGTATTCGGTGCCGGCCATTTCGCGCCAGAGGCGGTCGATTTCCCGACCGCTGGCCAAGTAGTCGTCTACATCGGTCAGGTAGATGGTGACGCTGACCAGGTCTTCGGGGCGCCCACCACTCGACGCGGAGCAAGCCACCCTTATCGGACGATCTTCGATCCGAAAGCAAATAAGCCGTGCCTCGTTGTCGTTGACGGAACGGACGTCGTTGATATCACCGACGTAGAGCCGACAGTCTCGTCCCTCATCGAGCGGGCCGACCTGCTCTCGGCTGTAAAGGATTTGGGAAACCGCCGCCGGTGGGCACTGGACGATGTCATCGCCGCCACTGTTGATGCCGAGCCGCGACTCCTTGCACCGATCGATCTGCAGGTCATTAAGGCCGCCCGACCGACTTTCGTGGAGAGCATGCTGGAACGCGTCATCGAAGAACGAGCCAGGGGGGACGCCAGCCAGGCGGCGGCCATCCGCGAGCAGCTGGCCGACGCCATCGGCGGTGCCATTTCGAGCGTGCAGCCAGGCTCGGAGGAAGCAGCGCGGGCCAAGGAGATCCTCAAAGCCGAAGGGCTGTGGTCACAGTACCTGGAAGTTGGCATCGGACCTGATCCGGAGATCTTTACCAAGGCACCGGTCCTCTCGGCGGTAGGTACCGGCGAGCCGATCGGGGTGCTGTCCCGGTCCACGCGGAACAACCCGGAACCGGAAGTCGTGCTGGCCGTGCGCTCCGACGGCACTGCAGTGGGTGCGTCATTGGGCAACGACGTTAACCTCCGCGACTTCGAAGGACGCAGTGCCCTGCTGCTGACCGGAGCCAAGGACGACAACGCCTCCTATGCGATTGGACCGTTCATCCGGCTCTTCGACGATTGGTTCGGAATGGACGACGTGCGGGAACTCGACATTAGCCTGCGGGTGCAGGGACCGGATGGATTCACGCTCGACGGGCAGAGCTCGATGAAGAACATCAGCCGTGATCCCGCCAGCCTGATTGGACATGCCTACGGCGACCACCACCAGTATCCCGACGGCCTCGTGCTGTTCACCGGCACTCTGTACGCGCCGACCCAGGACCGAAAAGCGCCGGAAGTGGGATTCACCCATGAACTTGGCGATACCCGTCAGCGTTTCGGATCCACGACCGCGCTGATCAACAAGGTTCAGCACTCTGAAACAGCCCCCCGGTGGAAGTTCGGTACTCGGGCTCTTATCAAGAACCTGCGTCAGCGCTCTCTTATCTGAACGTTTACCTTCCCCACGAACACGACAACGAAAGCGAGACTTCGTGTATGAAGTTACGAACCCGGCCACAGGCACAGTCATCGAGGAATTCCCCACAGCCACCGATGAGCAGATCGTGGAAGCCATCGAACGGGCGCATCGGGGCTACCTGTCCTGGAAGGACGCCCCGGTAGAAACCCGCTCCAAGATCGTGCAGCGAAATGCCGAGGTCTTCAATGAGCGCTCGGACGAGTTGTATGGTCTACATCAACGAGGCAGGCGGATCGCAAGCCGATCTGCCGTTCGGCGACATCAAGCGTTCGGGCGTCGGCCGCGAACTCTGCCCGCTTGGCAGGGGCCGAATTCATGGACAAGAAGGTCGTCCGACTCTGAGGTGTAGTTCGACGGCGAAACTTTTGGGGCGGAGCGGTCCCTGGGGTCTTCGGATCCGGGGACCGCTTCGCCGTTGGAGCCAAGCGTCGTCGCTTTGTCTGCGACGAGCCATGGACCGCAGAGTTCTCCGCCGACCCATATTGGAGGTCCGGCGTCGCGTTCGACGCCCGCCCCTCGCAAATCCGCTGCGCGAGAAGACGTACAGATTTATGTTCATCTTCCACTGCCGGAACTAGGATGGCCTTATGCGGAATGAGCTGAAGGCTGCTGCAGACCAACTGGATGTTCAGCCGGACGCTGACGTCCTTACGGTAGCTGAGGCTCGCGCCGCCTTGCCGGCAACGTTGCGGCACTTCCGAACGGTCCCGGGTGCGCGCCCCGTACTGGTTGGATCCCATCGAAAAGCTGATGCCGCGATTGTGCCGATCCGTCTCTACCGCGGCATGGACGCCGGCCGGGGCGGCGAAGCGCTCCCGATGCTGGATTTCCTCAGGCAGCGGCGCCGGCTGATCTCCCGCCTGGCTACGTTTAACCGCATTGAAGCTGTTGCAGTGTTTGGGTCGGTCGCCCGCGGAGAAGAAAAGCCGGACAGCGACGTGGATCTATTGCTCGATCCATGCGATGAGGCCAGCCTGTTCGATCTGGCGCAGTTCGCCGAGGATATGGAGCAACTGGTCTCCCGCCGGGTGGATGTCGTCTCGCGCCGGGAGCTGGATTCTCGTCGCGACGCGACGATCCTGGCTGAAGCGATGCCCCTGTGACAGACCGTCCCGATCGGACGCAACGATGGCTGGAGGACCTGGCGGTCAACCTTGATCTGGCGGCCGAGCTCGTGAACCGGGGCCGCGAAGCGTTCGATTCCGATCCCGCGCTTCGTCTGGCCTTCGAGGCTTTGTGCAACCGTGTCGGAGACCTGTGCAAAAGGCTCCTTACCGCGGAATCCGTGACCTTCTTCGAGCCGATCTGGCGGCAGGCGGCCAGGAACAGGGACTTCATCGTGCACCATTACGACCGCGTGGACGAGCAAGCACTGTGGGTGACGGTGTCGGTTGGTTTTCCGGAGCTGCGCAATCGGCTCGAAAGAGTAGGCCGGCGACCAGGAAGGCTAAGCACGTGATGAACTGCGGGCAGGATATCGACCGGATATCTGGCCCGTCATCTTTGGGCCATATGATGGTTTCAGGTGAGTTTCGGCGGTGAAGGGAAAACGATGGGCGGGAAGGCGGGCGGCCTGGTCGAGATAAACATCGATTGCACAGTGGAGTGGGTCGACACGGATGCGTCCGGGCACCAGCACAATTCGGTCGTGATGCGCTGGGTTGAGGCGGCCGAGGCCGAACTGATCCGTCGGTTGGAGCTGCCCGATTACTTTCCGCAGGCCCCGCGCGTGCAGCAGGTCATCAACTACCGGGCCAAGCTCTGGTTCGGACAGCGTGTGTCCGTTAACCTGTCCGTGCAGGACATGGGGCGCACGTCCATGACGTTTGGCTTCGAGGTGCACGGGCACCCACACGAGAAGTCGGCCGGCGGGCTCGCTGCCGACGGGACATTCACCACCGTTTTCGTTCCTGCCGGCAGCGACAAGGCGCAGCCCTGGCCCGAAAACATCAGGACTGCGATCTGCGGCACGAGCGTACTGAGCTAAGGGGGAACAAACCATGCAGATTCCCGCGCCTCCGCTCCGGCACCAGCAGTTGATCCTGACCATCTTCGGTTTGTACGGGCGCCGGGGAGGATCCGCGCTTCCGGTATCCGTCCTGATCGAGATGCTCGGCGACCTCGGTCACGACCCGCCAGGTGTGCGCTCGGCGGTGTCGAGGATGAAAGCCAAGGGCGTGCTCAACAGTGTGCGCAGCGGGGGAGCCGCCCGCTACGAATTGTCGCCGCGCTCTGTTGAAATGGTCCGCGAAGGCGATGAACGCATCTTCAATCCGCACCCGGACGACTCGGACGATCGCTGGGTGCTGGCGATCTTCTCCGTGCCCGAATCGATGCGCGAACGCCGGCACCAGTTGCGCGCCGAACTGGCCCGGCTCGGCTTCGGCTCGATGTCGGCGGGCGTGGGGATCGCGCCGGCCGCTGTCCGCGAGGGTGCCCGCAGGCGGCTCACGGAACGCGGCCTGGCCGAGTACGTGGAATTTTTCACCGGAGACTACTCAGAGGAATCAAATATGCGCGACAAGGTCGCGCAATGGTGGGACCTGGAGGCACTCGCGGGCCAGATCGACGAGTTCATGGACTACTACGGCGAAGCGCTGGCCGCCTGGACCGCCCGCGTTGGCGAGGACCCTGCCGCCGCCTTGGCGGCCTCCGGTCCGGAGGCCAGCCGTGATGCCTTCCGCTACTACGTTCCGATGCTGACACTGTGGCGGCGGCTGCCGTACCGTGACCCCGGCCTGCCATTAAAGTACCTGCCCGAAGGCTGGCGCGGACCGGAAGCCCGCGAAGTGTTTTTCGGCATTCACCGCCTCATCGGCCCGCTGGCTGAGGCGCATGCGCTCTCCCTCGTGGAATCCTCAGCGGCAGCCTGAGCCGGCACAAAAAAGGCGGACACCCGGCCACGTCCGGATGGCGGGATCCGGTCATCTCCGGGAATCAACTTCGGCGCCCCGATATCACGATAAAATTACGCCCGCAATATGTGTTGCATATCACGCGCAGCGGTGCGATGCTGAGGAACACCAGACTCATCACCACGAGATGGCGAAGGGCCCACATCACGGCCGGGGTTCAGCCTTGGGGCCTGAAGGAAGGGACAACGCAGTTCCAGACGGTCTCGCGCTCGTCGACATCTCACTGACGCACCGACCCGCGCATTGCATGCGCAGAAGGAATGCAACCATGCCTGAAACATTCTCGAAGGGCTCTCGCCCGGGACGCCGCACCACCGTCCTGCTTTCCAGCGCGCTCGCGATGATGCTGCTCTCAGCGTGCGGCGGCGGGAGCCTCAACACCGGCGGCGGCGACGGCGGCAGCGGCGGCAAAGACAGCGGTGAAGCCGTAACGATCGGCCTTGCCGTCCCGCAGTCCGGCGTGTACGCGGGGCTCGGCGAGGACATGAAGCAGGGCTTTGAGCTTTACCTGGAGGAGGCGGGCAACAAGCTCGGCGGCCACGACGTCAAGGTGGTTTCTGCCGACACGGGTGAGGGCCCGCAAACGGGTGTCCCGGCTGCCTCTCGCCTGGTCACGCAGGACCAGGCCGACGTCGTCGTCGGCATTGTGAACTCCGCGACTGCCCTGGGCCTCAAGGACACCTTCGTGCAGGCGAAGGTGCCGCTCATCCTCGCCAACGCGGGCGCCAACGACATCACGGCCGAGCCCTCCCCCTACATCTGGCGCACGTCGTACAGCAACGGCATGGTCAGCGGGATCATCGGCAAGCACGTGGCGGAGGAAGTCGGAGACGGATCGGTCTACCTCATCACGGCCGACTATGCCGCCGGGGAAGAGCACATCTCAGCATTCCGTGAGGAGTTTGAGGCCGCCGGCGGCAAGATCGCCGGAGAAACCCGCACCCCCTTCGGCACGACCAGCGACTGGCAGCCGTACCTCAGTGAGATCCGCAATTCGGGGGCGTCTGCCGTCTTTGCCTTCTACGCCGGAGCGGAAGCCGCCAACTTCGTTCAGCAGTACTCCACCTTCGGTCTGGCGAAGGATATCCAGCTTTACGGCAATGGGTTCCTGGTCGAGGGCGACGTCTTGGAGGCCCAGGGCAAGGCCGCCCTCGGCATCCAGACCTCGCTGAACTACAGCCATACGATCGACTCCGAGAAAAACAAAAAGTTTGTGGAAGCCTACAAGGCCGCCTACGGCGAAGTTCCGACGACCTACGCCATGGCGACCTACGATGCCGTCGCCGCCGTCGCCGCAGCGTTGGAAGTGGCCGAGTCCGTTGACGGTGAAGGTATCGCCGCCGCGTTGGGCAAGGTGGGGGAGTTCACGGACAGCCCGCGTGGCCCCTGGAGCTTCAACGAAAACCATGATCCCGACCAGCCGTACTATCTCCGCGAGGTCAAGGACGTCGACGGCACGCTCGAGAACGTCGTCCTCCAAGAACTACAGGGCTAAAGGACAGCCAGACGTGGGTTGGCTTGATGCGAACGCCGCAACCATTCTCAACGGCTTGGCACTCGGCTCCGTGCTGTTCCTGATCGCCATCGGATTGTCCCTCGTCTTCGGCACGATGGATGTGCTGAACCTGGCGCACGGGGCCGTGTCGCTCGTGGGTGCCTATGTGGGGGTGGCGATGTTTGGTGCGCCGCCGGCAGCGGGGATGTTCTTCCTGGCCGTGGTCGTCGCGGCCGTCATCGGCTTTGCCGCCGGCGGCCTGCTGGCGGCGATGACGTCGCCGGTGCGGAACCATCTCAGGCAGGCGATGCTGACGCTGGGAATGGCGCTTATTGTTGCTGAACTCATCCAGGAAGTGTTCGGTGCGAACGTGCGGTCCGTACCCCCGCCGGACTTCCTCTCCAGCACGGTGACGATGCTCGGCAACCCCTACCCGGTCTATCGGCTCGCCATGGTCGGCGCGGGGATCGTCGTCGCCGTTGTCCTCTACATCGTGCTCGAGCGCACCCGCGCCGGGGCGATCGTGCGGGCCACGGTGGCGGACAGGGCCATGGTCGAGGCCATCGGCATCCGCACCAAGGTCGTCCTGACCCTCGTCTTCGGCTGCGGGGCGGCGCTGGCTGCCGTGGGTGGCCTGCTGGCCGCGCCCATCCTGGGTGCGCAGCCGGGCCTGGATGACCAGATCCTCCTTCTCGCCCTGGTCATCGTGGTCATCGGCGGCCTCGGATCCTTGCGCGGAGCATTGCTCGGAGCGCTGGTGGTCGGACAGGTGCAAACGGTCGGAGTGGTCATGGTCCACGAGTTTGCTACCTTCCTTCTCTTCGCAGCACTGGCGGTGGTCCTCCTGCTCCGGCCGCAGGGGCTGCTGCCGGCACGGGCAGGAGCGCACGCATGAGTCCGACGGTGACAGATTCAGGCCTCGCTACTGGGCGGGGGCAGGCGCGGATGCCTCTGCTCCGCGATCCCCGGCGCACGATGCTGGAGTGCGCGATCGGGGTGGTCATCCTCCTCCTGCTCGCGGCACTGCCGTTCTTCCTGGCGCCATACCCCCTCAGCCTGGCGGGGCGTGCGCTGGCCTTCGGTTTGCTGGTGGTCAGCGTCGACCTGGTGACCGGCGTGTTGGGCATGCCGACCCTGGGCCAGGTGGCCTACTTCGGCGCCGGCGCCTACTCCGCCGGCCTCGTGGGCATCCACTTCTCCGCGAGCGGCCTGGTCCAAGTAATCGTGGGCATGGCCGCGGGAGCGGTGCTTGCGCTCGTGACCGGGGCCGTGGCAGTGCGCACGGCCGGAATTGTGTTCCTGATGGTCACTCTCGCGATCGGTGAGCTCGCCCACCGCGGCGCCGACTCCCTCAAAGTGGTCGGCGCGAGCAATGGCCTGACCGGCATCCCGCCCATCAGCGTGTTCCCCGGCGGAGAGCCCTTGATCGTGCCCGGCTACGTCTATTGGTGGATCCTGGCGGTATTCGTCGTCGGCTACTGTGCGGCGATGCTCCTGAGCCGCTCGCCTCTGGGCCGCTCCATGCGCGGGGTGCGCGACGGCGAGCTTCGACTGCGCGCCCTGGGACAGAACACGTACGCGGTCAAGCTGCTCGCGTACACCATCGCCGGGGGAATCGCCGGTGCCGCGGGAACGGCGTGGGTTGCGCAGACGCAGTTCATCTCCCCCGGCGACCTGGGCTTCGACATGGCCGCGTTCGCGCTCCTCAGCGTCGTGCTCGGCGGGGCCGGGAGCCTCTGGGGGCCGGTCATCGGAGCGGCCCTGGTCATCTTCGTGCGCGACTGGCTGGGCGGATACCTCGAGGGCCGGGGCACGCTCCTGCTCGGGATTGTCTTCGTCATAGGCGTCTACGTCCTGCCGAAGGGTGTCGCGGGAGTCCGCTGGCGTCCCCTGCGACGAAAGGCAGGTGAATCAAAATGACGACGGCGGACGAACCGATGCTGGAAATCCGCGACCTCACGCTCAAATTCGGCTCGCTCACTGCGGTTGACGCGGTGACGCTGAACATCCCTAGGGGTGTTCGGCACGCGCTCATCGGGCCGAATGGGGCGGGCAAGTCGACACTCTTCGGGGTCATTGCCGGGCGCCTTCGCCCCACGGACGGGACACTCATGTTTAACGGGCAGGACATCACGGGGCTCAGCGAAGCGGGCCGTGCGCGGGCCGGCCTCGTGCGGACGTTCCAGCATTCCAGCCTCTTCCTCAACATGAGCGTGCTGGACAACGTGCGCCTCGCGGTGGAGCGGGCCACGAGCCGGCCCAAGCGTCCCTGGCCGAGCTTTGGCGCCGACCGTGCCGTGACCGATGCCGCCATGGCACATTTGGAAAACGTGGGGCTCCTTGACCGGGCCTCGTCGCTGTGCGGCGCGCTGTCCCACGGTGAACGGCGCCAGGTCGAGGTGGCCATGGTGCTGGCATGCGAGCCCCGGATGGTTCTCTTCGATGAGCCGACGGCAGGGATGTCCGTGGCGGAGACCAACCGCTTCGCCGAAATCGTGGAATCGTTACCGAGAGAGGTGACCGTGGTCGTCGTCGAGCATGACTTGGACATCGTCTTCCGCCTGGCCGAACGCGTCAGCGTGCTGGCGGCCGGAAGGCTCATCGCCGATGGGACGCCGGAGGAAGTGCGGACCAGCGATGCCGTGCAGGAGGCCTACCTCGGGCGCACGCAAAGCGTAGACCTCTTCGAGGCGACACCATGAGCGGGCGGCCGCTTCTGGAGGTTGAGGACCTGGTGTCCGGCTATGCCGGCAGCCGCGTGCTCGGCGGGGTCTCGCTCTCGGTCGATTCGGGCGAGGCGGTGGCCCTGCTCGGCCGCAATGGCGCCGGGAAGACCACCCTGGTCGAAACCATCATGGGGATGGTGAGCGCCAAGGGCGGCCACGTCCGGGTCGACGGCAAGGATGTCACCGCGAAGGCCCCGCATGTGCTCTCACGGGCGGGCGTGGGGATAGTGCCGCAGGGACGGCGCGTCTTCGCGCCGCTGACCGTGGAAGAAAACCTCGAGATTGCGCTGCACAAGCGTTCCGGGGACTGGACGGTTGAGCGGGTCTACGAGCTCATGCCGCGGCTGCGTGAACGCCGGACGAACCTCGGCTCGCAGCTCTCCGGCGGGGAGCAGCAGATGCTTGCCATCGGGCGGGCGCTGCAGGGCTCGCCCCGGCTGATGCTCCTCGATGAGCCGTCCGATGGATTGGCCCCCGCGGTGGTCGAGCAGGTGGGGAACATCATCCTGGACCTGGCCGGTACCGGCATGGCAATCCTGCTGGTGGAGCAGGACCTGCGGCTGGCTTTCACGGTGTCCGACCGGCTCGCGGTCATGCGCAAGGGAGAGATCGTTCACGAGAGCAGCACGGCGGATTTCCGGCGGAACGAGCCGCTGGCGCGGACCCTCCTGGGCGTGGCGTAACCGTCGCTCACGGCGGCAGCCGGTCCGGGGAAACCACGGACCGGCTGCCGCCGTTGTTCGGTACCCCCGGATGTTCGGTACCCCGGCGCGCCGCGCCGCGCTTCGGTCACCGGGTGGGGATAACGGCAACTCCCTGGATCTCGATGAGAGCCTCCTTCTGCCACAGCCGGGAGACGCCGATGCCGGCCATCGCCGGGTATTCGGTGCCGGCCATTTCACGCCAGAGGCGGCCGATCTCCCGGCCGTTGGCCAGGTAGTCGTCCACATCGGTCAGGTAGATGGTGACGCTGACGAGGTCTTCGGGGCGTCCGCCGGCCTCTACCAAGGTGGCCAGCACATTCGAAAATGCCTGCTTGAACTGTTCCACGATGCCGCCGGGGACAATCTTCATGTCCTTGTCCAGGGCGGTCTGGCCGCCCAGGTAAACAGTGTTTCCGGCCAGGATGCCGTGCGCGTAGCCCGACGGCTTGGGCAGTGACGCTGGGTTGATGGTGCGGTTTCCGAGGGCTGTCTCGTTGCTCATGTGCTCTCTCCTTGGCGATGGGAATGCCGGTTTGATTCGTCGGAAAAAACTCTGGTGCAGATCGTTGCGATCGTGTAGGTTGAGCATATGTGACGGCCGTAAAAAAGTCGACACATGAAAATCCGAAGGAGACTCCGAATGAAACTGGCCACCTTGCGAACCGGCCCCCAGAGCACGACCGCCGCCGTCCAGCTGGCGGACGGCGCCTACCTGCCGTTGCCCGCATCCGATGTGGGAACCCTGCTGGCGGACCCGAACTGGCGGGCACGGGCAGAGGAGGCGGTGCGCACCGCCGCAAGCACCGCCGTCGTCAGCGTTTCGGCCACGGAGCTGGCTCCGGTGGTGCCCCGCCCGGGCAAGGTGATCTGCTGCGGACTGAACTACGGCGACCACATCCAGGAGATGGGCCGCGACCTGCCCGAGTACCCCACGCTGTTCGCCAAGTTCGCGGACACCCTCGCCGGGCCGGCGGACGACCTGACGGTCACCGGGAGCGAAAGCGTGGACTGGGAGGCCGAACTGGCCGTGGTCGTCGGAACCGCCCTCACACGCGCGGACGAAGACCAGGCCGCGGCCGCCATCGCCGGCTACACGGTGGCCAACGACGTCTCGATGCGGGACTGGCAACGCCGGACCCTGCAGTGGTTCCAAGGCAAGGCCTTCGACGCGACCACCCCGCTCGGTCCCGTGCTGGTCACGCCGGACGAGGTCGACGGGACCGATGTTGAGGTCCGCGGCTACGTCAACGGCGAGCTGGTGCAGCGTGACCACACCGGCACTTTGGTGTTCGGTCCCGCCCGGCTGCTGTCCTACATTTCGCAGTTCACCACGCTGCGCCCGGGCGACGTGGTCCTGACCGGCACGCCCGGGGGAGTGGGCATGGGCATGACCCCGCCGCGTTTCCTGGCCGACGGCGACGTGCTCGTCACCGAGATCGACGGCATCGGCCGGCTGGAAAACCGCGTCCGGATCCACGCGGCCGGCTCCACGCACGAGCCGGCACCGCCCTTCGGCGGAACAACGACGCCCTTCGGCGGAACAACGACGGCGGAGCCCGCCGCCCGCGCTTAAGGCACCATTTTAACCCCTCGAGAAGGAGAACGATCATGACGGATGCGACAACGGAATACCGCACCGAAGGCGACAACTCGATGTACGCAGGCGCCGACGGCAAGGTCGCCCCGGTTGTCACCCGCGCGGGGAGCGAGGACACCAACACAGCCCAGTCGGGGGACTGCATCCGTGTTTCGGGTGTTTCCATCCAGCACACCCCGGCCACCAAGATCTGGTTCGGGCAGGTTTCCAACGTCCCGGGCTACCGCTCCCTGCCGCACCACCACGGTGAGGCGGAAACGGGTGGCTACGTACTGCGCGGCCATGGCCGGATCTACTTCGGCGAAAACTACTCCGAATACCTGGACATGAAGGCCGGGGACTGGGTCTTCGTTCCGCCGTTCATGCAGCATGTGGAAGCCAACATGTCGGTCACCGAGGAGCTGGTCTGGCTGACCACGCGCACGCCGGAAAACATTGTGGTCAACCTGGACGAGGTTCCGGACGAAATGCTGGAAGGATACCGCCGGGCATGAACGCCGCAAGCGCCTCCGAGACCCAGGTTCCCACGGCCGAGACGTTCCTCAAGGCCGTCGAACTGACGGCCGTCGAACCTCAAATCCACGACGAGGCCTACGAGGCCACCACCCAGTACGTGCCGTGGCCGAAGGCCTACGGCGGCGACATGGTCGCCCAGGCCGCCGCGGCCATGATGCGCTCGGTCACCGATGACCGGCAGCTGCACTCGATGCACAGCTACTTCATGCGGCCGGTGGATATCGGCGCCGTCGTCCGCTACGAGGTGGAGAAGCTGCGGGACGGACGCGGCTATTCCACCCGCAGCGTGCGCGGTTGGCAGGGCGGCAAGACCGTGTATGCAGCCATGGGTTCCTTCCACGTGCCCGAAGACGGCCCGGAGTTCCAGCCGCAGATGCCCGCCACCGTCGACCCCGACTCGCTGCGCAGCGCCGCCGAGGTTCTGACGGGCGTCGAGGGCGACGCCGCGGCCTACTGGTCCCATGGCCGCAGTTTCGACATGCGGCATGTCCCCGGCCCGGTGTACGTGCGCGTCGAGGGCGAGCAGGTGCCGCAGCAGGCGGTTTGGGTGAAGGCGTTCACGCAGCTGCCCGACCAGGCCGATGACCGTGCGACCCGGGACCTGCACCGCACCGCGCTCGCCTATGTCTGCGACTACACCATCCTTGAGCCGATCCTGCGCGCGCAGGGGCACTACTGGGCCGAGCCGGGACTGGTCACCGCCAGCCTGGACCACTCCATGTGGTTCCACCGCGACGGCCGTGCCGACGACTGGGTGTTGTATGCCCAGGAAGCGGTCTCCGGCCAGCACAACCGGGGCCTGGCCACCGGCCGGTTCTTCGACCGCGAAGGGCGGCTGCTGGCCACCGTGGCGCAAGAAGGCATGATCCGCCCCGCGCGCTGAGACCCGGCCCTCCATCCGGGCCCTCGGATGGAGGGCGGACTCACGCCGTCCACTCAACCCACTGAAAGGAACGCCATGGAACTGTCCCCGTCAGCACATGTGGACTCGTTCACGCGCGACCATCTGCCCCCCGACGAGCAGTGGCCCGTCTTCGAATTCACCCTCCCCGAGCTCCAGTACCCCGACCGTCTCAATGCCGCGACGGTCCTGATTACTGACGCCGCTGCCCAGTTCGGCGGCGACCGGCCGGCCCTGCTCACTCCGGACGGCGAGGTGTGGACGTACAGCCAACTGCTGCAGCGGGCCAACCAGGTCGCCCAAGTGCTCACCGAGGACTTCGGCGTTGTCCCGGGCAACCGCGTCTTGCTGCGCGGACCGAACAATCCCTGGCTGGTCGCCGCCTGGCTGGGCGTGCTCAAGGCCGGTGCCGTCGTCGTCACCACCATGCCGGTGCTGCGCGCCAACGAAGTGGCCACCATTTGCCGCCTGACCCAACCGGCCGTGGCGATCAGCGACTCCCGCTTTTTGGGCGGCATGGCCGAGGCCGTGGGGGAGGGCACCGCCGTCGTCGCCTATGGATCGGACGACGCCGATGATCTCACCGCCCGCTGCGCCGCCAAGAGCGGATTGTTCGACGACGTTCCGACCGCCGCGGACGATGTGGCCCTGCTCGGACCGACCTCGGGCACCACCGGCACGCCCAAAATCACCATGCACTTCCACCGGGACATCCTCGCGAACGCCGACACCTTTGCCCGGCACATCCTGCGGCCGACCGCCGACGACGTGTTCGCCGGCTCGCCGCCGCTGGCCTTCACGTTCGGGCTGGGCGGGCTGGTGGTCTTCCCGCTGCGGTTCGGTGCCTCGGCACTGCTGACGGAACGGTCCACCCCCGTGCAACTGGCCGAACAAGCCGCCGCCGCCGGGGCCACGGTGCTGTTCACCGCCCCCACCGCCTACCGCGCCATCCTGAAGGAAGGGCGGGCGGACCTGCTGCGCGGCCTGCGCATCGCGGTCTCCGCCGGCGAGCACCTGCCGAAGGAGACATGGGAGGCCGTGCACGAGGCCACCGGGCTCGCCCTGGTCAACGGGATCGGCGCCACGGAAATGCTGCATGTGTTCATTTCCGCCGCCGGAGACGACATCCGGCCCGGGGCCACCGGCGTCGCCATCCCCGGCTACCGGGCCACGGTGCTGGACGAGGACGGCAACGAGTCGCCGGTGAACCAGCCGGGCCGGCTCGCGGTGATCGGACCGACCGGCTGCCGCTACCTGGACGACCCGCGCCAGGCCAACTACGTGCAGAACGGCTGGAACATCACCGGCGACACGTTCCTGCGCGACGAGGAAGGCTACTTCGTCTACCAGGCGCGGTCGGACAACATGATCGTCTCCTCCGGCTACAACATCGGTGCCCCCGAGGTGGAGGCGGCGATCGACCAGCATCCGGACGTGGTGGAGAACGCCGTCGTCGGCCGGCCCGACGAGGAGCGCGGCAGCGTGGTCTGCGCTTTCATCGTGCTGCGCGACGGCGTCGTCGGCGACGATGCCAAGCGCAAGGACATCCAGGACTTCGTCAAGAAGGCCATAGCGCCCTATAAGTACCCGCGGGATGTGCGGTTCGTGACCGAGCTGCCGCGCAATCCGAGCGGAAAACTCCAGCACTTCAAACTGCGTGAGCAGGTCGGCAAGCAGGAAACCGACCTGGCCGGCAGCACGGCGTAGACAGACCTTAAGGACAACAGACATGAAAATCGCAATCGTTGGAGGCGGCCCCGGCGGCCTCTACTTCGCGGCCCTGATGAAGCAATTGGACCCGGCGCACGAGGTGACCGTTTGGGAGCGCAACGCGGCCAGCGACACGTTCGGCTTCGGCGTCGTGTTCTCGGACGAGACGCTGGGCGGCATCGGCAACGCGGACCCGGTGGTGGCCGAGTATATGAGCCGCCGCTTCGCCCGCTGGGCCGACATCGACATCCACTATCAGGGGGAGACGGTCACAGTCGGCGGCCAAGGCTTCGCCGCAATGAGCCGCAAGGAGCTGCTGGAACTGCTGCAGCGCCGCTGCGCGGAGCTCGGTGTGGACGTGCGCTTCTCCACGCTGGCCCCGCCGGTGGAGGAACTCGAGGCCGGCTACGACCTGGTGCTGGCGGCCGACGGGGTGAACTCGCAGATCCGCTCCAAGTACGCGGCATCCTTCGGGCCGGAGCTTGATCCGCGGCCGAACAAGTTCATGTGGCTGGGCACGGACCTGGTATTCGAGGCCTTCAAGTTCTTCATCAAGGAGACGGAGCACGGGGTCATGCAGATCCACGGCTACCCGTACTCCGACGAGGGATCGACGTTCATCGTGGAAATGCCGGAGGACACGTGGCGAGCCGCGGGTTTCGACGAGACCGAGACCGAGGTGTTCCCGCCGGGCGTCTCGGATGAGAAGGCGATTGCGAAGATCCGCAGCATCTTTGCCGACGAACTTCAGGGCCACAAGGTGCTGGCCAACAACTCGAAATGGCTGAACTTCACCACCGTCCGCAACACCAGCTGGCGGCACGGCAACGTGGTGCTGCTGGGCGACGCGGCGCATACCGCGCACTTCTCCATCGGCTCCGGCACCAAACTGGCCATGGAGGACGCGCTGGCGCTGGCGGCCTGCCTGCACGAACACCCCCACCTGGAGTCGGCGCTGGAGGCCTACGAAACCGAGCGGCGCCCGGTGGTCGAGTCCACCCAGCGCGCCGCGCAGGCATCGCTGGAGTGGTTCGAGCGCGTGGGGCAGTACACCGGCCAGGACCCGGTCCAGTTCAGTTTCAACCTGCTCACCCGCAGCCGGCGCATCACGCAGGACAACCTGCGGCTGCGCGATCCCGAGTTCGCCCAGCAGGTGGAAGAGCACTTCGCCGCTTCGCAGGGCCTGGATTCCGTCGCGCCGGCGATGTTCCAGCCGTACCGCATCGGCGGGCTGGAGCTGAAGAACCGCATCGTGGTCTCGCCCATGGACATGTACTCCGCCGTCGACGGGGTGCCGACCGACTTCCACAAGGTGCACCTGGGCAGCAAGGCGATGGGCGGCGCGGGACTGGTCATGACCGAGATGGTCTGCGTCTCGGAAGAAGGCCGCATTACGCCGGGCGACACCGGACTGTACACGGACGAGCAGCGTGCGGCCTGGCAGGACATCGTCGGCTTCGTGCACGGCCACTCCGCGGCCAAGATCGGCCTTCAGATCGGCCACGCCGGCCGCAAGGCGTCCACCAAGCTGATGTGGGAAGGCATCGACCAGCCGCTGGAGACGGGCAACTGGGAAGTCATTGGCCCGTCGCCGCTGCCCTACGGGCCGGACAACCAGGTCCCGCGGGAGATGGACCGTGCCCACATGGACAAGGTCGTCGCGGACTTTATCGCCGCCGCACGGCGGGCCGAGGAGGCCGGATTCGACCTGCTGGAGGTGCACGCGGCTCACGGCTACCTGCTCTCGTCCTTCCTGTCCCCGGTGGCCAACCAGCGGACCGACGAGTACGGGGGCAGCGTGGACAACCGCCTGCGCTTCCCGCTCGAGGTCTTCGACGCCGTCCGTGCGGCCTGGCCCGCGGACAAGCCGCTGACCGTGCGCATCTCGGCGACCGACTGGATCGAGGGCGGCAATACCTTGGACGATGCCGTCCACATCGCCAAGGCCTTCGCCGACCACGGTGCCGACGGGATCGACGTCTCCACCGGCCAGATTGCCAAGGGCGAGAAGCCGCGGTTCGGCCGCAGCTACCAGACGCCGTACGCGGACCGGATCCGGCAGGAAGTGGCCGTTCCGGCCGGGATCGCGGTCATCGCCGTAGGGGCGATCTCCACCTACGACGATGCCAATTCGATCCTGCTGGCCGGCCGCGCCGACCTGATTGCGCTGGGACGTACCCACCTCTACGACCCGCATTGGACGCTGCACGCAGCCGCCGAGCAGGAATACCGGGGCGACGGAGTGGCCTGGGTCCCGCAGTTCCGCGCCGGACGGCGCAAGCCGCCGAGCGCCCGGACCGACGCCGTCCGCCCGCGCCTGTCGCTGCTGCAGGAAACCGACGACCCGACGGCCAACGCTCACCTGCGGTGGAAACCGGTGCGGCCGTCCGAGCCCGTCCTCGCGGGGTAGCACTCGATACAAGGTGGACAGGCGGCGAAGGAGGGGCCGGGCAGATGCTCGGCCCCGCCTTCCCATGCACCACACCTTACTGCGGCGCAGCGGGGAGACCATCCCAGGGTCTCCCCGCTGTTGTCACTGGATGTTCGGGCGTCCTAACGTCAGTTGGTTTGGAGGGCCCCGTCGATCCTTCGGGGGAGCAACCACGGGTTGTCCTCCTGGAGGGCCGGGGGCAAGAACTCGGCCGGCACGTTCTGATAGCTGACAGGCCGCTGGAATCGATAGATAGCCAATGAGCCGACGGACGTTGTTCGGCTGTCCGACGTAGCAGGGAACGGACCGCCATGAACCATGGTGTGGTTGACTTCCACTCCGGTTGGCCACCCGTTAAACAGGATTCGCCCAACCTTACGTTCCAATACCGGCAGGATGTCATGGACCAGCGTCCCGTCACCTGTTGCCGAGTGAATGGTGGCAGTTAGTTGGCCCTGGAGCCCCTCAAGCGCCTCGCGTAGTTCTGCGGCATCTGCATACTCGACCAGGAGCGCGGCCGAGCCGAAGACTTCTTCCTGGAGTTCAGGCGTCTGCAGGAAGTGACTCACCGTGGTCTGGAAGAGAGCAGGGGCAGGAGCGTTGCGAGTGTCCCCGGGGAGGCCAGCAGCCAACGATTCCACTCCGGCGTGATTCAGGGCCGCGAGCCCCTCATCGTAGGATGCGGCGATGCCGGGGGACAGCATGGTTTGGCCGTGCGCCTCGGTGATCGTTGCGCTGGCGCGTTCAAGGAACCGCTGCGACCCCTTTGGGATAAAGACGAGGCCGGGGTTGGTGCAGAATTGGCCCGCTCCCAAAGTCAGCGATCCGACGAATCCGTCGGCGAGGGACTCGGTATCTGCCTCCATAACTTCGGGAAGAATAACCACCGGATTGATGCTGGACATCTCGGCGTAGACGGGGATAGGTTCCGGCCGGGCCGCAGCTGTGCGCATGAGGTCGGTTCCGGCCGCTTGGGAGCCGGTGAAACCGATGGCTTTGATGGCGGGGTGGGCCGCCAATTCCTGACCGATGGTGCGGCCGGAGCCGAACAGGATGGAGAAGGTCCCGGCAGGCATCCCGTTGTCTGAGACAGCCCGCGTTAGGGCCTGGCCGACGAGTTCGGCCGTGCCGGGGTGGGCATTATGTGCCTTGACTATCACGGGACAGCCGGCCGCTAGGGCTGAGGCGGTATCGCCGCCGGCGGTAGAGAAAGCCATTGGGAAATTGCTGGCGCCGAAGACGGCAACGGGCCCCAAAGGAATTTGGCGCTGTCGGATATCTGGTGCCGCCGCTGGAAGCCGGTCGGGTTGTGCATGGTCGATCCGGACCTCTTGGTGGGCACCCAACCGGAGTTCGGCCGCGAACATCCGTAGTTGACCCGTGGTGCGGCCATGCTCGCCCTGCAGCCGGGCCAGCGGTAGCCCGGTTTCCTCATGTGCCCGTTGGACGACTTCATCTTTGATGTCGTCCAGGTTGGCGGCAATAGTTTCGAGGAACTTGGCGCGCTGGTCTGGCGTCGTGGTTCGGTATGTGTCGAATGCCTCCGCTGCCTGTTTCGCCGCGACGTCGACGTCGGCAGGGCCGACGAAGGTGAATTCGGGGTCGAGGGTTAGCCCGGTGGCCGGGTTGATGGCCCGGGTGCGGCCGTGGGAACCGATGGTGGGCTCGCTGGCGATGATCGATCGTCCGGTGATGGGCATGTTGTTTCTTTCAGTCATGAGGGAAGGGGTGGCTGATTTGAAGGCGGATCAGGCGGCGAGCCATCCGCCGTCGACGTTCAGGAGCTGGCCGGTCACATAGCGGGAGGCGTCCGAGAGCAGGAAGACCGCCATCCCGCCGAGGTCGGCCGGCGTGCCTAAGCGGTCCATCGGGATACGGCCCATGATCCGTTCGCGCTGTCCAGGCTGGCTGAACAGGTCCTCGGTCAATGCGGTCTGGAAATAGCCGGGTCCAATAACGTTCGAACGGATGCCAAAGCGGGACCACTCCGTTGACAGGATGCGGGCGATGCCGACCATGGCTGTCTTGGAGGCCACGTATGGCGCGATCCGGGGCAGGGCAATTGTGCTGTTCAGGGAGCCGATGAAGACGTGGGAACCTGGCCGGGATTCGGCCTGTTGGCGCTTGGCGATGGCGGTGCTGAGGAAGAAGGGTGCTTCCGCATTCATCGTCTGGACGAACCGCCAGTCCTCAGGGGTAACGTCCACTGCGTCCTTGCGGCGTTGGACGCCTGCGGCGTGTACTACGCCATCGATCGGGCCACGTTCACTGATGGCTTCGACAAGTTCCGGGATCGCTTCAAGGTTCGATAAGTCGGCAGGATGGGCAAAGCAATCGGGACGACCGGCACGCCTTGCCAGATCGGCAGTTTCTTCGAGTTGATTAGCCGAGCGGGCGACGAGGGTAACGCGGGCACCCGCCAGCGCTGCGGACAGAGCCATGCCCTGGCCTAGCCCGCGGCCGGCACCGGTGACCACGATATGGCGTCCGGACAGGCTGAAGTCCGATGGCGTGCAGGCGAGGTCTTCCGGGAACGTGGGGTCGGCAGCGACCTGTGTCATGAATTGCTCCTTAGAGGGTGGGTAAGCGGAAGTTGCATGGAGGCCCGAGGCAAGCGCTTAGGCGTCACTGCGTGGATCGAGGAGTTGCTCAGCCGAGTCGTAGATGCGGGTGAGGTGGCGTAAGGAGGCTTCGCGTGCGGCTGCGGCGTCGCCGGCAAAGATTGCCTCGGCAATCTGCGTATGCTCCGTCATCGTCTGGTTCTGCGCGGCCTCGTAGCCGAGACTCGTTTCGTACACGCGGTGCAGGTATTCGTTGATCGGATTGACGATGTGTACGAAAAACTGGTTGCCGGACGCCGCGGCAATGGCCTCGTGGAATTCAAGGTCCCATGCGAGGGCCGCCACATGGTCATCCCCGGCAGCGGAGAATTCATCCAGGGCAGTGCGTATCCGGGCTACGTCCGCCGCCGTCCGCCTTTGGGCGGCCAGTTCCGTCATGCCGACTTCCAGCACCAGACGCATCTCCATCAGGTCCGGGAAGGCGCCGTGCTTCAGTTCAAGCATGAGTTCGAACTGCCGTGAAATCGATGTGCCGTCAAACTCGGCCACAATCATCCCCCTGCCGGGGCGAATGTCGACCAGGCCGCGCTCGTCGAGAATCCTGCCGGCCTCACGAATCACGCTGCGGCTAACGTCGTAGAGATCGGCCAGTTCCGGCTCAGTGGGCAGCTTGTCGCCGGGCTGGAGCCCATCGGCAATGAGCTTGTTCTTGATTTTTTCGGCGATCTGGTCCGACAAACGGTTTCGTCGATTACGTGCCGTCTTGGACTGGCTGCGTGGTACAGCCACGGTCCCAGCGCTGTTCGTGGCTACCATCGCGGCAGCTCCCCTCTGCTTGACGTGGAAAATGGTCCCTTTAGGCAACCCGGCAACGTAGTTCCTCTCCTCGCACAGCCCGGACTGCTTCATCGCTGGCCAACTGCTGCAGACTACGTAAGGAATCTTCATCGTAGAAGGCAGCATGGGGTGTAAAGACCACTTCGGGCATCAGACGGAGAGGTGAGTCCGCCGGCAATGGTTCAGGATCTGTGACGTCTAAAACGGCGCCAGCCACTTTTCCGTCTTTAACGGCCGAGGCCAAGGCGTCAAGGTCGACAAGGGGACCGCGTGCTGTGTTGACCAGGACGATGCCTCCCTGAACATGCGCGAAGAAATCGGGGCCGATCATGTGATGGGTTTCCGGGGTGCTCGGAGCGTGCAGGGATACGGCATGGGAGCGTGCGGCCAGTTCCTGGAGACCCACCTGCTCGATCCCTAGATCCGTGAAGACTTCGGGCGGACAGAACGGATCGAAGCCAACGAAGCTGAAGCCGAATGGTGTGAGCCGCTTGTGCACGGCCTGAGCAATGCGCCCCATCCCCACCAAGCCAACCGTCATGGACCGGAACCCCGGGATCGGTCCTACGTCGCCGGGCCGGGCCCAACCGTTCGCCTGAATTCTGTGGTTGTAAAGGGGGATGCGCCGGGACACGGTCAACAGCGAAGCGACGGCGTGATCGGCCACGGTCTCCACTCCGTAATCCGGAACATTTGCCACCTGCACGCCGAGTTCGCGCGCCGCCTCCAGATCCACGTTGTCATAGCCGATCCCGTACCTGACCACCGTCGCGCCGGGATGCATGCGCTCCAGGACGGCACGAGTGATCGGAGCAAAATTCACGATGGCGACGTCCGCGCCCGCCACGGCGTCAGCAGTTTCCTGCTCATCAGTGCAGGCGAAACAGGCGAAGTCGGCGCCGATCTCCGCTGCTGCCGATTCCTCGATCGTGACATCGCGGAACGCGTGATCTGTTACGACAACTCGCTTCATCGCTTCATCTCCCTAGGTTCTTGTTGAGGCTTAGGTCCTACTCGCTGAGCAGAGTAATGATCCCGTAAACCAGTTGATCACATCATATGATGATTGTATGTTAGCGTGTGACACCAGTCACGGGAAGCCATGCGGTTTCTTGGAAAGAAGACCACGGTAAATGCCAATTAGTCCCCGTTCACCCGTATGAAAGGCACGACCATGAACGCCATCCAAACCCATGCTGCATCACCTACCGAGCGCCGCCGCGCTCTGAGCTTCAAAGCCTGGACGGGCGTAGCGGGTCTGGCGTGCGCAGGCATACTGCTGACCGGTTGCGGCGGCAAAGCGCCTGCGACTGCTGGAGAGGGGGAGGAAGGGCTCAGCGTCGGCATCTTCGTGGACAACGCCTTCGGCGACGGCGACTTCTTCGACCAGGCGGCCAAGGCGCAAGAGTCCTTGGAAGCCGACGGAACGGTCGTCAACACCTACGAGGGGCAGCTGCAGGCGCAGAACTTCGCCCCGTTGCTGCAGGACGCCGCGAATGCCAACGATTTGGTGTTTGTCCTGGGCTTCGAGGCTATCGACGCCATGGTCGATACTGCCGAGCAAAACCCCGACACGACCTTTGTCTTCCTCGACGGTGTGGTGGACAGTCCCGAGGTTGTTTCCGCAGAGTTCCGCACGGCCGAAGGCTGCTTCATGGCCGGTGCACTGGCGGCGACGGTCAATGAAGACGCAGGGAAAAACACCGCCGGCTTCATCGGCGGTGTCAACGCCCCCGTGATCAAGAACTGCGAATCGGGCTACGTCCAAGGCGTTGAACACATCGCACCCGAGATGAAGGTCGCAGCCCAATACGTGGGCTCCTTCGTGGATCCCGCCAAGGGCCGGGAGATCGGTTTGGCCCTGAAGAACAAGGGCGCCTACGCACAGTACGCTTACGCGGGTCTTTCCGGAGCAGGCATCTTCGATGCGGCAAAGTCCGGCGTCGAGATTGCTCCGATCGGCATCGTCGCTGACAAGGGGGCACTCGCTCCGGGCAAAGTGCCCGGCAGCGTGGAAATGAAGGTCGATGCGGTCATCGAGCAGCTCACCGAAGACTTCGCGGCTGGAAACCTGGAGCACGGATCGCAGCAGAGCTACGGCTTTGCCGAAGGCGGTTGGGCGATGGTCTACGACGAGGAGCTTGTTGGTGCCGACAACGCGGCCATGCTGACCGGTTTGGAAAAGAAGATCGCCAGCGGAGAAGTGACCATCGATGTCCAATAACCATGACACCAGCCCCGTGCTGGAACTGCACGGAATCACTAAGACGTTCGGCCACGTCGTCGCCAATGAAAACGTCAATTTCGATCTGCACCCGGGTGAAATCCATGCTCTGGTGGGAGAGAACGGTGCGGGAAAGACCACGCTGATGAGGATTCTGTTCGGCATGTACCGGCCCAATGCCGGAAGCATCCGGCTCGCCGGCACAGAAGTCGAGCTCAAGAAGCCCATGGACGCCATTGAGCACGGCATCGGCATGGTCCACCAGCACTTCATGCTGGTGCCGAGCTTTTCGGTCCTGGAGAACATCACCCTCGGTGCAGAGCCCGGCCGCGGCGGGCTGTTCGATCGAGGGCAAGCGGAGGATGCGATCCGCGGTCCGATGGAACGCCTAGGCATGGTGCTCGACCCGAACACGATCACCGGCAGTCTCAACGTGGCGACGCAGCAGAAGCTTGAGATCCTGAAGGTTCTGTACCGCGGAGCCAAAATCATCATCCTGGATGAGCCCACGGCAGTCTTGACCCCGCAGGAGACCGACGAGCTCTTCGTCCTGCTGAAGAAACTTGCAGCTGACGGTTCGTCCATCATCTTCATCTCGCACAAGCTGCGGGAGGTCTTTGCCGTGGCCGACCGCATCACGGTCCTCCGCAACGGCCGCACGGTCAGCACCGCAGCTGCCCAGGACCTCGACGCGGCCGCCGTGGTGGCCGCCATGACGGGACGCAGCGACGTCAACCTGGGACGAATCACCCGGAACGCGCCGGAAGACGGCGTCGTCTTGTCGGTTTCCGGGCTCAGCACCGGAAAATTCGAGCACGATGCGGCGCTGGATTCGGTCGGTTTCCACGTCAGGGCGGGAGAAGTGGTCGGAATCGCCGGCGTTGAAGGCAACGGCCAGTCTGCCCTGGCCGAAACCCTCATTGGTACCGCGGTCCCGCTCGCCGGAAAAATTGAACTTGCCGGAAGCGACCTGACCAGGCTGGCGGTGTCGCTGCGCCGGAACTTGGGGCTTTCCTACGTTTCCGAGGACCGCCACCGTGAAGGCATTCCCATCAACGGGTCTGTCCTCGAGGGGCTCGCGGCCGGCCGGCTTCGCCGGCACAGGGGCTGGAACGTACTTGCCAACGCCTTCCCGCGCACGCTGCAGACGTGGGGTACCGAGATGATCGGCAAATACGCCATCAGGACGTCGGGCCGCAGCGCCAAGTGCCACACCCTCTCTGGCGGAAACCAGCAGAAGATTGTCATGGCCCGGGAACTGGAAGAACAGCCCAAATGCATCGTGCTGGCACAGCCAACCCGGGGCGTGGACCTCGGCGCCATTGAATTCCTCTATGACCGCATTGCCGAAGCAACGGCGCGTGGCTGTGCGGTGGTGCTGATCTCGGCAGACCTGGACGAGATCCTCCGGCTGTCCGACCGCGTGCTGGTGATGTACGGGGGGCGGATTGTCGCCGAGGAAAAGGCGACCGAAACCACACGCGAGGATCTCGGCATGCATATGACCGGTGCGAAAGCCTTAGGAGCAGCAGAATGAACACCCAGACCGCTCCCGCACAGAAGACCGGC
Organism: Arthrobacter sp. Cza30; assembly: GCF_059090765.1. Classification (NCBI taxonomy): domain Bacteria; kingdom Bacillati; phylum Actinomycetota; class Actinomycetes; order Micrococcales; family Micrococcaceae; genus Arthrobacter; species Arthrobacter sp. Cza30. The sequence goes on from NZ_JBNHGA010000008.1 coordinate 111,859, forward strand.
TCTCCGACGGCAAACCCGGTCCCCGAGCATGACCGGCGGCACCGGGCGAAGACCCAGGGCGGGCTGGCGGCCAAGCCCTTGGCACGCCGCTTGATCCAGCCTGCGTTCGTTCTTGTGGCCGGCTTGCTCATGGCCGTGGTGCTGATTTCAGCCCAAGGTTACGAACCCTTCTCCACGTTGGCCGCAGGTCTCAGCTACGCGCTGGGCGATCCGGCCAGCATTGCCCGGACCCTGGCGTGGGGGCTGCCGTTGTTTGTCGCCTCGATCGGCGTCTGCTTGGCGTATCGCTCGGGGATGTTCAACATCGGAGCCGAAGGACAGATTTATGCAGGGGCCATGGCGGCCGCCGTGGCCGGCGCGTATATCGGCCCCATGTTCAGCGGCCTTCACCTGCTCCTCTGCCTGGTCTTCGCGGCTGTAGCAGGCGGACTCATAGCGGCAGGTCTGGGATGGCTCCGCGCGGTCTGGGGGGTGGACGAAGTCCTGTCCACCCTGCTATCGAACTACATCATCATGCTGTTCTGCGCCTACCTGGCTACCTCCCCGTTGCGGGATCCGGCACGGCAAAGCGGCACAACAAGAGAAGTGTTCGATACCGCCATGTTTGGCGAAATCATGCCGCGCACCCAGCTGACCTCCGCGCTTTTCGTCGTGATCGTCCTCTGCGCCGCCACCTGGTGGCTCAGCGAACGCTCGGTGGCCGGCTACCGCTGGCGGATGACCGGCGAGAGCCCGGATTTCGCCGCCGCCTCGGGCATCAGTGTGAAAAAGTCCCGTATCGCGTCGATGGCGACCAGTGGTGCCCTCTGCGGCATCGGTGGCGCACTCCTGGTCACCGCGTCCCAAGGCCGTTTCTGGACCGAAATCGGGACGGGCATCGGCTGGGATGCCGTGCTGATCGCCTTGATCAGCCGGGCGCGTCCAGTGCCAGCGATCATCTGGGTGTCCGTGTACTGCGTCATGAGGTCCGCCGCGCGCGGCATCGAGCAGGTGTCCACCGTGCCGTCGGAACTGTCGCTGGTCCTGATTTCCGGCATCATCATCGCCGCCGCCGCCCGTGCCGGTATTTTTAGTCAATTCACCGCCCTGAAGCAGCGGTTCGCCCACCTGAAAGGACACTGAGACATGGATTGGATTGATGCCTTTCTCGCTTCGGGGATTCGGTTTACCACACCGATCCTGCTCGCTGCATTGGCCTGTCTTCCCACCGCCTGGACCAAGGACCTGAATGTTGGGCTCGAGGGGGCCATGCTCTTTGGTGCCTTTTCCGGCGTCGTCATAGGCATGTCCACCGAATCCGGGATTGCAGCTGTGGGACTTACCGTCCTAATCGGCGCGGCTTGCGGCGCTGCCTTTGGCTATCTCATCACGTACCTGCGGGTGAACGTCTTTGTGGCCGGCATCGTTCTGAATGTGTTCGCCGCGGGCGCCACGGTCTACCTGTTGCGGTCATTGTTCGGCGTCAAGGGAACCCTCAGCGACGACCGAATCCCCGCCATGGCGTCGGTCAGCATCCCCGGCATCGACGGTATCCCGGTGTTGGGGGCTGTCCTGTCGGGTCATTCAATCCTGACCTACGCCAGTTGGGCCATTATCGTTGCGGCAGTGCTCGCGGTCCGTTACACCGTCCTGGTCAGGCACTTGAAGGCAGCAGGGGAGCATCCGACTGCCTTGATCGCGGCGGGCGGCAACGTCACCCGGATGCGTATTCTCGCCCAGGTCTGGTGCTTTGCGCTGTGCGGCCTGGCGGGAGTGCAGCTGAGCATGGGCCAGCTCACCCTATTCACCGAAGGCATGACGAGCGGACTTGGATTCGTTGCATTGGCAGCCGTCATCTTCTGCCGCGGCAAGGTCCTGCTGCTCGCCCTCATGTCGGTGGGCTTCGGTCTCTCGTCTGCCGTCGCAGTACAAGTAAACGCATCGGTGATGCCACCCCAATTCGCCCAGATGATCCCGTATGTTGTCGCATTCGTGGGCCTCATCATCTTGGCCCGCACGGCTAAGGACGGCGGCATACGCATTGCAACCCCGGTACTGGAGGACTGAAGCATGAACGACGAATCCCTGACGGCCGCCGATGTCGACCTCTTCGAACAGGCCAAAGCCATGCTGACGAGGGCCCATCACGGCGAGCGACACCAAGTGGCGGCCGCGGTGCGAACCCGTACCGGAGCCGTCTACCTGGGTCTGCACATCGGCTCCCGCCGCGTGAATGTCTGTGCGGAGTCGTCGGCCATTGCCAATGCGCAGATGGCCGCCGATTCAGACATCACCCAAGTGGTTGCCGTCTGTAAGGACAGCGCCGGCCGCGTGGTGGTGACCAATCCATGCGGTGTCTGCCGGGAACTCATGGGTACCTACTGCCCGGATGCCGACGTCATCATCGATTTGCGCGGGGCCGTCCGCAAGGTGCCCTCCAAGACCCTAATGCCCGAGCCGTGGATGTTCCCGCATGAGAACAACTGGACGGTCGGCGACCCGACGAGTGAAGGAAACTAATGGAAAAGCCAACGATTACCGACATCTGCCTGATCACCCGCGATCTGGACGCCTCAATTGCGTTCTACACGGAGAAACTCGGCTACACACTCAAGCACCGGATGCCGGGATTTGCTGACTTCGCCGGTCCGGGCGTCATCCTAGCCCTCTGGGAGGCCAGCAAGATCACCGAGACAACCGGTGTTCCGTCCCAAATGACCGAGCCCGCCGGGCACGGGGTAATGCTGGCTGTAAAGCTCGATTCGCCCGCGGCAATCGATGCAATGTACGCGGAGCTGACCGCGCGTGGCGTGGAGGTCTACTCCCAGCCTGAGGACTACCCCTGGAACGCGCGGTGCCTGTACTTGGCGGGGCCATGCGGTGAGCTTTGGGAATTCTTCGCGTGGTATGAGGGCGGAGAGCCCGGCGCCGTTGATTCTGCTACCGCCGCCGTCGCCTCCTGACTATCCGACACCGAACGACTGGAAACTAACGTGACTATTTCTGTATCCGACCTCCTGCCGCTCGACGCGGAGCAAGCCACCCTCATCGGCCGAATCTTTGACCCGGAAGCAAATGGGCCGTGCGTCGTTGTCGTCGACGGAACGGACGTCGTTGACATCACCGACGTAGAGCCGACAGTCTCGTCCCTCTTAGAACGGGCCGACTTGCTCTTGGCTGTGAAGGATCTGGGAAACCGCCGCCGGTGGGCACTGGACGATGTCATCGCCGCCACTGTTGATGCCGACGCCGCCAAGCCGCGACTCCTTGCACCGATCGACCTGCAGGTCATCAAGGCCGCCGGCGTGACTTTCGTGGAGAGCATGCTGGAACGCGTCATCGAAGAACGAGCCAAGGGGGACGCCAGCCAGGCGGCGGCCATCCGCGAGCAGCTGGCCGACGCCATCGGCGGTGCCATTTCGAGCGTGCAGCCAGGCTCAGAGGAAGCAGCGCGGGTTAAGGAGATCCTCAAAGCGGAAGGGCTGTGGTCACAGTACCTGGAAGTCGGCATCGGACCTGATCCGGAGATCTTTACCAAGGCACCGGTCCTCTCGGCGGTTGGCACCGGCGAGCCGATTGGGGTCCTGTCCCGGTCCACGTGGAACAACCCGGAACCGGAAGTCGTGCTGGCCGTGCGCTCCGACGGCACTGCAGTGGGTGCGTCATTGGGCAACGACGTCAACCTCCGCGACTTCGAAGGACGCAGTGCGCTCCTGCTCACGGAAGCCAAGGACAACAACGCCTCCTGCGCGATCGGACCGTTCATCCGGCTCTTCGACGATTCGTTCGGAATGGACGACGTGCGGGAACTTGACATCAGCCTGCGGGTGCAGGGACCGGATGGATTCACGCTCGACGGGCAGAGCTCGATGAAGAACATCAGCCGTGATCCAGCCAGCCTGATCGGACATGCATACGGCGACCACCACCAGTATCCCGACGGCTTCGTGCTGTTCACCGGCACCCTGTTCTCGCCGACCCAGGACCGAAAAGCGCCGGGGGCGGGATTCACCCATGAACTTGGCGATACCGTCAGCATCTCGAATCCACGACTGGGTGCGCTGATCAACCAGGTGCAGCACTCGGAAACAGCCCCCCGCTGGGAGTTCGGTATCTGGGCTCTTATCAAGAACCTGCGTCAGCGCTCTCTTATCTGAACGTTTACCTTCCCCACGAACACGACAACGAAAGCGAGACTTCGTGTATAAAGTTACGAACCCGGCCACAGGCACAGTCATCGAGGAATTCCCCACAGCCACCGATGAGCAGATCGTGGAAGCCATTGACCGGGCGCATCGGGGCTACCTGTCCTGGAAGGACACCCCGGTAGAAACCCGCTCTAAGATCGTCCAGCGGGTTGCCGAGGTCTTCAAGGAGCGCTCGGACGAGTTGGCCGCAATCATCACCCAGGAGATGGGCAAGCGGATCGAAGAAAGCAAGGGCGAGCTCGGCACCGTCTTCGAAATCTTCAGCTACTACGCGCAGAACGGCCAACGTTTGATGGCCGACGAGCCGCTGGAGATCCAAGGCGGCACCGCCGTGATTCAAAAGCGCCCTGTTGGGGTGATCCTGGGCATCATGCCGTGGAACTACCCCTACTACCAGGTGGCGCGCTTCGTGGCACCGAACCTGATGCTGGGCAACACCATCTTGCTCAAGCACGCCTCCAACTGCCCGAAGTCCGCCGCCGCAATTGAGTCCGTGCTTCGCGAAGCAGGGGTGCCCGAGGATGCCTACATCAATGTCTACGCCACCAACCAGCAGATCGCTGCGGCGTTGGCTGACAAGCGCATCCAGGGTGTCTCCCTCACGGGCAGCGAGCGCGCCGGGTCCGCCGTCGCGGCTGAGGCGGGGCGAAACCTCAAAAAAGTGGTCCTTGAACTGGGTGGCTCGGATCCCATGGTCATCCTCGATTCCGACAATCTTGATGAGACCGTGGACGTCGCGGTAGCTTCGCGGATGGGGAACATGGGCCAGGCCTGCAACGCGCCCAAGCGCATGATTGTCATGGCCGATATTTACGACGAATTCGTGGAAAAGCTCACCGAAAAGATGGCTGCCTTCGCCCCGGGCGACCCCAGTGATCCGTCGACCACGTTGGCACCGCTGTCATCGGTGGCAGCGGCGGACGAAGTGGTACGCCAAATCCAGCAGGCAGTGGAACAGGGTGCGACGCTGCGGACAGGTGGCTACCGGATCGAAGGCCCGGGTGCCTACGTACAGCCGGCGGTGCTCACAGATGTCACCCCGGAGATGGCGGCCTACCATGAGGAAGTGTTCGGTCCTGCTGCGATTGTCTTCCGCGCCTCCAGCGAGGAAGAAGCCATCGCATTGGCCAATGATACGGAGTTCGGGCTTGGCTCCGGCGTCTTCAGCACCGACCCGGAACGGGCCAGGAGAATTGGCGATCAGATCGAGGCCGGCATGGTCTACATCAACCAGGCAGGCGGTTCGCAGGCCGACCTGCCCTTCGGCGGCATCAAACGTTCGGGCGTCGGCCGCGAACTCGGCCCGCTCGGCATGGACGAGTTCATGAACAAGAAGGTTGTCCGACTTTAAGGGTTTAGCTCGACAGTGCAAATGGAGCGAAGCGGTCCCCAGAGTGTTACAAACGAGGGGGCCGCTTCGCCTGCAACGAGCAGGAGACTATGCAACTTTCGGCCATCCCGACACGCACTCGTCCTTCCGCCCCCGAGACGGACATGGCGGTTTAGGTGCTCACCGGGCGAGCGAGTCTGGCCCGACTCTCCCCGGCCGAACCGACGGCTTCCAGCGAGCGGGTCCGGCACCCGCTGTAGGCTGCGGACAGACATGAGGGGTGCCGTCCCACCGGGACGGCACCCCTTATGACTGTCCGCAGGTTAGGCGGCGGGCTCTTCGACGACGGGCTCTTCGACGACGGGCTCTTCGACGATCGGGTCTTCGACAACCGGCTGTGCGGCGGCGAGCTGTGCTTCGTAGGCATCGGCAACGGCCTGGTAGGCAGTGCGGGCTTCGTTGACGAGCACGCGGTTCTTGACGCGGAGGTCCTTCAGGGCAGCGGTCTGGGCTGCGCGCAAGTTCTTCACTTGCAGCTGCGCGGCTTTCACTGCCTTGCCCTTGGCGAGCTTCGCCTTCTTGGACACGGCCTTCAGCTCGGCGGCTGCGGTGGCGCGGGCCTGCTGTTCGGTGGTGCGGGCATTATTCTGCGCTGCCTTGAAGGCGGCCTTGGCGGCTTTGACGTCAGCCTCGGTCACGACCGGCTCGGCGCTGACGGGTGCGGTGATAACCGGTTCGGTGACGGGCTCAAGGTTAGCGGCGGACGCGGCGGTGGCGCTTCCGCCGGCCAGGAGGGCGGCTGCGAGGAAGCCGGCGGCGATCTTGCGGATTGCAGTCATGTGTACTCCGTGTTCGGATGAGGTGGCCGGCCCAGTGCCCGCCACCCTTCGAAAATAACGAGTCCGACCGCCGCAAAGGCCCTCCTTGCGGCTAACCTGCCGAAACGTTGTCGCAGCTTCCCAAAACCTGCGTCTTTAGTGGGACGAGACGTATCTGAAGTGACTGAAACCTGCCCCTAGGAAGGAGGCGGGCAGCGCCGTCGTGATGGGTTACTAGCTCTCTCGCCGGAACCCTTTTAGCGGCGGCCGCGGAACGGCCCAGCCCGGAAGTAGCCCAAGCGCGCGGCGCAGTCGAATCGCGGTCGGCTACGCCGCCGCCGGGGGAGCACCTGCCGGGGTGGACGCCATGGAGGAGTTGCTGCGGCGGGGCGCCGGGTGGGCTGACCGGCGCCCGTCGTTGGTGAACCTGAGTTACTTCTTAGGCCGGGTCTGTGACCGCTGCCCGGTGCTGCGCGCCAGCGGTCAGACAAGCGACGGGACGAGGACGGGACTGGCCAAGCGCCGAAAGCTATATCCAGTCGGAGGCCGGGGTTTGCCGGTCAGCGACTGTCGGACTCGGCAACCATCTGGCGCGCGGCGCGGGCAATCCGGGTGCCCGCCTCCGCCATGGCTTTCGCATCCGTAGCGACGATGATGGTGGAGAAGTTGTCGGCGTAGCGGCCCAAGTCATCGCTGACGGAGCCCACCACAGCGTGGACGGGCTTGCCCGGGTTGCGGGCCAGGATGGCGGAGATGATCTTGCCCTGCCCGGTCTGCGAATCCAGCCGCCCTTCGCCCACGACGATCGCGTCCGCCTCGGCCGCCAGCCAGTCAAAACCGACGGCGTCCAGGATGTACTCTGGGCCTGGCACCAACTCCGCGTCGTACTGGGCCCACATCCCGCCGCTGAAACCGCCGGCGGCTCCGGTGCGCGGCAGGCCGCGAGGATCCCGGGGGAGCGCGGCGGCCTGGCGGTGCAGCCGCTCGGTCAGTTCGCGGACCTGCTGCGGGTCGGCGCCCTTCTGCGGTCCGAACACCACCGCGGCATCCTCAAAGACGGTGGTGACGTCGGTGAGCACACGGACCCCCGCGCCCTTTAACCCGCCGTGTTCCTCGATGGCGGCAATCGCCCCGGCGCCGCCGTCCGTCGTCGCGCTCCCGCCGGCAGCCACCCGGATGGTTGATGCTCCGCGGCGGACCGCGTCCACCATGAGCAGGCCGGTCCCGTAGGTGTCCGCCGCCAGCGGGTCGCGCTCGCCGGAGCAGGGAAGCGTGATGCCGCTGGCGGCGGCGAGTCCGATAACGGCCGTCCCGTCAGCGCTCAGCGCGTATGCCGCGCGGATCGGATCGCGCCACGGGCCCACGCTGTCCGCCTCCACCAAGGTGGCCGCGGTGGCATCTTGGAGGATTTCGTAGGTGCCCTCACCGCCGTCGGCCACGGGAAGCTCGACGGCGGTGCCGCCGGCTTCCCGAACACCGGCGGCAACGTGGGTGGCCACCTCGGCGGCGGTGTAGGTGCCCTTGAAGCTGTCGGGCGCGATGAGGATCTTCATGCCGTTGCTCAGAACCCGACGTTCTCGCGGCCTTTGAGGTCCAGCATCTCGCGCGCCTCGTCCGGAGTGGCGACCTCGAAGTTGAGTGCTTCGACGATGGTGCGGATGCGGCTAACCTGCTCGGCGTTGGAGGCGGCGAGCTGGCCGGGGCCGATCCAGAGCGAGTCCTCCAGTCCCACGCGGACGTGCGACCCCATGGCCGCGCCGATAGTGGCCAGCGGCATCTGGTTCTTGCCGGCGCCCAGGATGGACCACTCGTAGGCATCGCCCAGCAACCGGTCGCCCGTGCGGCGCATGTGCATCAGGTCCTCCGGGTGCGCGCCGATGCCGCCAAGCAGGCCGAAGACGGACTGGACGAACAGCGGTCCGCGGGCCAGGCCCCGGTTGTGGAAGTGGGCCAGATTGTTCAGGTGCGAGATGTCGTAGCACTCGAACTCGAACCGGGTGCCGTTGCCGTTGCCGATGTTCAGGATGGTCTCGATGTCTTGGAACGTGTTCTTGAAGACCAGGTCCCGGGACTTCTCCAGCCCTTCGCGCTCCCACTCGTGCTCGAACTCCTGGAAGCGGTCCAGCATGGGGTAGAGGCCAAAGTTCATCGAGCCCATGTTCAGCGACGCGAGCTCCGGCTTGAACGCCGCGACCGGCCGCATGCGCTCCTCAACGCTCATGTGCGGGGAGCCCCCTGTGGTGATGTTGATGACCGCGTCCGTGTTGGCCTTCAGTTTGGCCAGGATGGGCTCGAAGTGCTCCGGGTCCTGCGACGGACGGCCGTCCTTCGGATCGCGGGCGTGCATGTGCACTATGGCGGCGCCCGCCTTGGCGGCGCCGATGGCTGCCTCGGCGATTTCATCCTGGGTGACCGGCAGGTGCGGGGACATGCTGGGGGTGTGAATGGCGCCGGTGACGGCGGAGGTGATGATGACTTTGCGCTTGCGGGCCATGATGTTCCTTAGGTGGTACCGGGTGGATCAGTAGAGCTTTTCGGTGTTGCCGTCCACGGCCATCGCCTGGCCGTTGACGTTGCGGGCCAGATCGCTAGCCAGGAACGCGGCCATGTTGGCGATGTCCTCCGCCTCCACCAGCCGCTCCAGGGAAGACTGCTTGTGGTAGAGGTCTGAGACTTCCTCGAGGGGACGGCCCAGCATGGCGGCCTTTGCCTCGATCACCGCGTCGATGCGCGGGCCATTCACTGCCCCCGGGCAGATCGCGTTGGCGCGGATACCCTCGGGCCCCAGCTCGATGGCCAGGGTCTTGGTCAGCCCGACGACGGCCCACTTGGAGGCCGAGTAGGGGCTTCGTCCGGCCATGCCCAGCCGCCCGGCGGCCGAGGAGAGGTTGACGATGGCGGCGTCCTTGGCCTCGCGTAGCAGCGGCAGCGCATGCTTGATGCAGTAGAACTGGCCGTGAACGTTCACGTCGAAGGTGGTCTTCCACGCCTGCGAGTCCAGGGTTTCGATGGGGCCGGTGGGCCCGGCGATGCCGGCATTGTTGACCAGGACGTCCAGCCCGCCAAGCTTGGTGCGGACTTCCTGCATCAGCGTCTGGACCTGCGACTCGTCCGAGACGTCGCTGAGCGCCACGGCGAAGCCGTCCTGTTTGGCCGCATCCACCGCCTCCGGGTTGATGTCCGTGACCATGACGTCTGCGCCGAGGTCACGGAAGCGGGTGGCGATGGCACGGCCGATGCCGGCCGCTCCGGCGGTGACCAGGACCTTGCGTCCGGTGAAATCCATTGAGTGCTCCTTGGGTAGTGCAGGTGGGGGAGTGCATAGGGGACAGTACGACGGCGGTGCGGCACCGCCGTCGTACGCGTCACCTTAAGTCAGTGGCCGCTGATGGCTGCCTTGGAGTGATCCTCGGCGCCGCGCTTGAGCAGGCGGGTCAGGAGCGCACCGATGAGGCACATGCCGACGATGAACCAGAGTCCGGAGAGGGTGTTGCCGGTGGTTTCCTCCATAAAGCCCATGACGTACGGGCCAAGGAATCCGCCGAACAGCCCCACCGTGTTGACGAACGCGATACCGCCGGCCAGCGCCGCACCCGAGAGCCGGGTGGCGGGGTAGGTGAACAGGATCGGCTGCAGGGCGAAGAAATTGAACGCGGCCAGGCAGAACCCGATCAGGCCCAGGACGGGTCCGCTGATCGCTCCGAGCGTGAAGCCGGCGACGATGCCCACCATGGTGCAGGTGGCGATTAGTCGCGACCGGGAGGCGTTGGTGGCCAGGCGAGGCAGCAGCAAGGCACCGGCGGCGGAGAAAATCCACGGGATAGATGTGAGCAAACCGATCTGGATGCTGTTCAGTGCACCGTAGCTGCCGATGATCGACGGCAGGAAGAAGCTCAGGGCGTAAACCGCGATCTGGTGCGTGAAGTAGATGGCGACGACCAGCAGGATCTGCTTGTCCTTCAGCACATGGCGCAATTTTGAGTTGCCGGCCGCCCGGGCGCCGGCTTCTTCCTCGGCAGCGATGCGTGACTCAAGGTCTTCGGCCTCGGCACGGGTCAGGAACTTGGCGTCGGTCGGCTTGTCGGGCAGGAACTTCCAGACCACGAATGCCAGGGCACAGGCGGGCAGGCCCTCGATAATGAACATCCACTGCCAGCCGTGCAGTCCGCCGATACCGTCCATGGTCAGCAGCAGGCCGCCGAGCGGAGCGCCGACGATGTTGGCAATGGAGACGCCGAGCAGGAACATGCCGTTGGCTTTGGCTCGGTCCTTAACTGTGAACCACTGAGTCAAGAAGTAAATTACACCCGGGAAGAGTCCGGCTTCGGCCACCCCCAGCAGCATGCGGAGCAGGTAGAAGGACCATTCTCCCTGCACAAAAGCCATGCCCGCCGAGATCAGGCCCCAGGTAATCATGATGCGCATGATCCAGAAGCGGGCCCCTACCCTGTGCATGATCAGGTTGGAGGGAACCTCGGACAAGGCGTAGGTCAGGAAGAAGAGGCCGGCGCCAATGCCGTAGGCCGTGGCGGAGATGCCGAGGTCGATCTCGAGGCGGTCCTTGGCCATGCCGATGTTCGTGCGGTCCAAAAACGCCATCACGTAGGCGGCGATCAGCAGGGGCATGACGCGTCTGAAGATGATCTTGTTGATGACGGCGGGCGGCCTCTTTGCCGTAGCCTGCGAAGTAGTGGACATAGTCGTGTCTTTCCTGTCGAAGGGCGTGGTTGTATAGCCGGGCCTGGCCGGCTGGTTGGTCTGGGCTATGAGGATTAGGGCTTCGGTGGGGCTGTCGGCTGGCAGCCGCAAGTGCGCCCGATATGCAGGTGGTGTCTGCAGAATGTGTGGGTGAAGGCGTCGCCTGGATTCGTGATCTGGGCCAGCAGCAGCTCGAAGGACTTCTCTGCCATTTCTTGTACCGGCTGTACGATCGTGGTCAAGCCGATCAGGGCCGACCTGCTGTGCGGGAGCCCGTCACTGCCTACTACCGCAATGTCCTCGGGGATCCGCACACCGCGGGCGAGGGCATGCTCCATCACACCGATGGCGATCTCGTCAGACCCGCAGACGATGGCGCGGGGCGGGGTCGGGGAGGCCAAGAGCTTTTCGGCAGCGACCCTGCCGCCGTCGCGGTTGAGGCGGGTGCTGATTTTGCGCTCGCCGGTGATCGCGACTCCATGGTCTGCGGCGGTGGCGACAAATGCTTGTTCGCGGGCCAGCGAAGCGGTGGAAAAACGCGGGCCGATCACCGTAGCGATTTCTCGATACCCGTGGTCCAGGATGTGCTGCATGAGTTGGGAGGCGGCCGCGAAATCGTCGATGCCGACGAAGTCGCCCGGAAGGTGGTCGGATCGGCGCGACAGATAGATATAGGGGATGCGGCGCTGCCGGAGCGTGCGCAGCGCGCGTGAATCCTCCCGCAGCGTTGCGGCCGTGATGACGCCGTCCACGTTGCGTGCAGCCAAGGCCGAAGCTACCTGCGCCAAGGTGTCCGGTTTGTCCTGCGTGGTGGCTACGAATACTTCGAATCCTTCTTGGGCGGTTGCCGAGATGATCCCTTCCGCCCACCCCGTGTACATGTGGTTCACGATGTTGGGCAGGATCAGCCCGACGACCCGGTTCAGGTACGGGGCATCCCGGTGTTTCTTGGCGTCGTTACCGGGACGGAAACCGAGCTCGTTGGCGACGTTGATGATGTGCCGCCTTGTCTCCTGCGAGACCCCGCCCTTGCCATTCATGACATAACTGACGGTTGCCGCGGAGACACCGCAGGCGCGAGCTACCTCGGCCGCCGAGACGCGATGGGGGCGGACCGCAGTCGCAAGGGATGCACCGCTCATGGACGCCTCCTCTCTGTCGTCTTCGTCACGATCGAAGCTGTGATGACCATTACAGAGCACGGCGAAGCCTTAAGCAACGTTAAGTAAATAAGCTTGCGGCGGGTTGGCGGAATGTGTCCGCTAGCGTTACGAGGAGCGCGGCAGAAAGACTCCGCCGTGCAAAGCGATGACCGCGCCGATGAGCGCCCGCTGCCGCGCCGTCGTCGTGGCTTCGCGAGCATCGGTGGCCAGCAGCAGCGGCTACCTCGTCATCGAGCGGTGGGCTTCCGGCAGCGGGACCTTCTTCTCGCCCTTGAGCGCGCCGTCCATGGTTTCCTTCCAGACCGGGGCGGCGACTTCGGAGCCGGTCAGGTCGGTGTAGGTGTTGCCGTACGCCGTGAGGCGCGTGAGCGGGTATTCTGCGCCGCCGCGGGGATCGCCGAGCCAGACGGCGGCGGTGAGCTGGGGAGTGCCGCCGACAATCCAGTTGGCCGCGAAGTCATTGGTGGTTCCGGTCTTGGCGCCGGCTTCCCGGTTGCCGTCGAGTTCGAGGCGCGGTCCCAGGGTTCCCCTCGGGTTAAAGGGTTCCTTGAGTACGTCCGCGACGGTGTCCGCGACTTTCGGATCGATGGCGCGGTGGCAGCCGGGGTCTGGGACCGGCAGCTTTTCTTCGGTGCCGGTGCGGACTGCCTTGATGACCGTGACGGGGCGACACACCGTGCCGTCGCCCATGAAGGCGGCGTAGGCGTTGGCCATTTCCAGCGGGTTGACTTCGTAGGCGCCCAGGGCAATGGAACCTTCCCTGCCGCCAAGCTTCTCGGGGTCGATGGAGGTGATGCCCAGCGTATTGGCCATTTCAGCGGCCTTGACGACCCCGACGCGCTCGACGAGCTTGATGAAGTAGACGTTCACCGAGGCACGGATCGCCTGGTACGCATTGATGACTCCGTAGTCCTCGTTGTCGTAGTTGATGTAGCCGCCCTTCGGATTGTCCAGTTTCTTTGAGCGGTAGGGGCCGTCCGCCTTGAACTTTTGGGAGGTCGGGATGCCCTGCTCAAGTGCGGCGGCGAGCACGATCGGCTTCATGGCCGAACCGACTTGGAAGGCGTGCTTGGCGTAGACAACCTGTGTCTTGCCATCACCCTCGCCCCAGGCACGGTTCTGCGCGATGGCGACCACGTGCCCCTTGCCCGGCCGGACGATCGCGGTCCCCAGGGCCGCGCGGTTGTCGTTGCCGAGCGCGCGCTTGACTGCCTTCTGGGCCGCGTCGGCGGCCTTGCGGTCCAGCGCCGTCGTCAGTGTCAGCCCGCCCAGGTAGAAACGCTCCTGCCGGGCGTCGGCCGTCTTGCCGAAGGCCGGGTTGCCCAGGAATTCTTCGCGGACCACCTCGCAGTAGAACGGATACTTGGAGCCGCCGCAGCTGGACGGCATGGAGCCGCGCTTCACACCCAGAGGGGCCTCGCGGACGGTCTGTGCCTCGCGGGCCGACAGGACGCCCTCCTTTTCCAGCACCTGGAGCACGGTGTTCCGCCGCGCGCTGGCCGCGTCCGGCTGGGTGAACGGGTCGTAGGTGACCGGCGCCTTGAGCAGGCCGACCAACAGGGCGGACTGCGCGTGGTCGAGCTTCGCCGCCGTCGTGCTGAAGTACACACGGGCGGCGGCCTCCACGCCGTAGGCCCGGTTGCCGAAATAGACGGCGTTCAGGTAGCGCGTGAGGATCTCGTCCTTGGACAGCTGCTTTTCCAGAGCGACGGCATACTTCATCTCGCGGAGCTTGGCGTTATAGGTATCGCCGACGGCGACCTTGTCTTCCTCTTCATTGCGGGCATGGTTAACCAGGATGTTCTGAACCAGTTGCTGGGTAATGGTGGATGCTCCCTGGACGTTTTCGCTGGTGACGTTGTTGATCAGCGCGCGGGTGATGCCGAGGGGATCGACTCCGCGGTGCTCGTAGAAGCGGGCATCCTCCGTGTTGATCAGGGTCTCCTCAAAGGCCTCCGACACCCGGTCCAGCTCGACGTCGATCCGGTTCTCGCTGTAGAGCCGGGCGAATTCCTTGCCGTCCTTGTCCAGCAGGACGGTGTGCTGCGGCAGCGGCCGCTCCACCGGCAGATCGGTCGGCAGCTCTTGCCACATGTCCAGGACCGAATTGCCGACGGCGGACACGCCCACCGCCGCGGGTGCGACGATCGCCCCGGCCCCCAAGGCCGCGACGGCAACGCTCACCAGCCACAGGTCGAGGCGCCGACGCCGGAGCTTCTTCTTCGGACGACGGGCAGACGCCATCAGTTCGTCGAAGTCGACCTGTTGAAACCTGTTTCGTCGAAAGGGCCACATGATGCGTTATGCGGGAAATCCAAGTGACGGATGCATCCGCGCGCAGCCTCCAGGCGGGGCGTTGGGGAGCATTTCCTGACGATGGATCCCACACCCCTCCTTCCCCGCAGTGGAGCAGTAGAGAAAATCGTAGAAGCTCAAAACCCCCTTCGGTAGAGGCCGGCCTACCCTGTTTTGACCAGGGGAGGGGCGCCAGCGTGGAGAGCTGCTGCAGGATGGGCGAGGCGCCGGATAGGGTGGCCACGAACAGCCATTTCCTGACCGAAGGAGAAACATGCAACGCGACGTGCAGGCCGGTTTCGTGGACCAACAGACCGCGGGCGGGCGCCCAGCCGCGGTGGCCACCGTGCAGATCGACAACGACCGGGTGACCGTCACGGAGTGGCGGTTTCCTCCCGGCGCGGAAACCGGTTGGCATGTGCATCCCGTGGACTATGTCGTGGTCCCCATGAGCACCGGTACCCTGGCCCTGGAGACCAGCGAGGGGGCGTCGGCCAGCCAGCTGACGGCCGGCGTTTCCTACACGCGCAAGGCGGGCAGCGAACACAACGTTGTCAACGAGTCCGACGACGACTTTGTGTTCGTCGAGATCGAGCTCAAGTAGGCGGTTGGCGGTAGCCCGGCCGACGGCGGGTCAGCCGGTGGCCACCTGTGCGTCGATGAGGATCGGGCCGTTGGCGGCAAGCGCCTTTTGGTAGGCGGCCTCGAATTCTTCGCGGGTGGTGGTGCGTTCGGCGGGGACGCCGTAGCCCTCGACGATGGAGACGAAATCGATGCCGCCGAGCTTGAGTCCGGGGACGTCGGGCACGCCCATGCGTTGGGCGAAGCCGGCGAGGGCGCCGTAGCCGGAGTTGTTGACGATGACGAACACGGTCCGGGTCTGCCGGCGGGCGGCGGTGTAGAGGGCGGTGATGCCGTAGTTGGCGGAGCCGTCACCCACGGTCGCGACGATGGTTTTCTCCGGGGCGCCCAGCGACATGCCCACGGCCGCGGGCAGGCCGAAGCCCAGCCCGCCCGACGCCGGGAAGTGGTACATGCCCGGGCGGTCGATGGCGATGCGTTCGAGGTAGTCCAGGTCCAGCGTGGTGGTCTCGTTGACGTAGGCGACGGTGTCGTTGACGTGGGTGTTGAGGACTTCGAGGATTTCGGTGCCGGTCATGCCGTCCGGGGAGGTCTTGGCCGCCGGCAGCTCCCGGGTGCCCGGTTCGCCGCGCCGCCGGCCGCGGTCCTTCACGCCCTGGGCCAGGGTCTTGACCGCCCCTGCCACGTCGGCGACGACGGACCGGCCGAATGGTGCCCGGGTGGCCTCGCGCGGGTCCTGGGTGAGGTGGATGACGCGGGTTCCTTCTTCGAGATAATTGCTGGGTTCCCAGCGGTGGTACCGGAAGAGGGCGGCGCCGAGGACGAGCACGACGTCGTGGCCGGCGAGCCGGTCGCGCACGGACTGGATGTTCGGGACAATGACGCCCTCGAAGTTCGGGTGGGTGGTCGGAAACGGGCCCCGCGAGGGAGAGGGCGCGACGTAGACGGAGGCATCGGCCTTCTCCGCCAGGGCCACGACGGCGTCGAACACGCTGGGATCCTCGACGGCGGCGGCGTCTACCTGCGGGCCGACGACCAGGGCCGGGTTCTTGGCGCCGTCGATCGCGGCGATCAGTTCCCGGGCCAGGTCCTCGGTGAGGCCGCCGGCGGTGGCGACCGAGCGGTCGGTGAGCAGGGCGTCGTCGTCGAGGGCGGGCTCGGCCCAGTCATCGAGGGGAACCGAGACGTAGACCGGTCCGCGGGGCTGGGCGCAGGTTTCGAACACGGCCTGGGACAGGGTGCGCGGCACGTCGGCGGCGGCCAGCGGCTCGTGCGAGTACTTGACCAGCGGTGCCGGCAGGGCCGCGGCGTCGGCGCTGGCGAGCATCACTTCCTGGCCGACGGTGCGGCGGACCTGCTGGCCGGCGAGGATGACCATCGGGATGTGCCCGCAGTGGGCGTTGGTCAGCGCGCCCATGGCGTTGCCCGACCCAGAGGCGGCATGCAGGTTCAACAGTGCCGGCCGGCCCGTGGCACGGGCATAGCCCTCGGCCATGCCCACGACCACCTGCTCGTGCAATCCGAGGACGAAGTCGAAGTCCCCGCCCAGGCCGGCGAGGAACGGAAGCTCGTTCGACCCGGGATTGCCGAAAATCGTGGTCATCCCGTGTGCGCGGAACATTTCCAGCGTCGCCTCGAGAACCGTCTTCTTCTTGCCCGTCACTCGTCTGCTCCTCCAACGTCGCGAACCCTGCGGTCGGTACCGTGGACGGCTCCGCCGGCCCGACGTCGTGCCCTTGGACGCAGCCTATGTGCAGCGAATCACTAAATCCAACAGTCGCCGGCTTTCCGAAAGCCTGCCATTCGGCAGCGCCGGTAACGTAGGGACGCGCGGCAACGCGACGGCCCGGACGCGATAGCGTGGACCCATGATGGTCCGGGCGGTTCGGACCCGAAAGGAGCAGCATCGTGTCCATCGTCGTCATCAACGCGCTCAAGGTCCCCGAAGGCTCGGGCACCGAATTGGAGGCGCGCTTCTCCGCACGCAAGCACGCCGTCGACTCTGCACCGGGGTTCGAAGGCTTCCAGTTGCTGCGTCCGGTCGCCGGTGAAGACCGCTACTTCGTGTACACCCAGTGGGCCACGCGTGAGGACTTCGAGAACTGGCGCGACAACCGCGCTCCACGGGATCACGGCTCGAAGACCCCGGTGGCCAGTGGGTCGGAGCTGCTCGAGTTTGAGGTCGTCGAGCTCGCCGACTGACAACCCCGACTGGCAACAGAGTCACGGCTTGGGGCCGGACTTGCGGTGGGGTGAAACCCAGGCTGCCCGATTGGAGCTTCGGAACCCACCCGGTGTCCGCTGGGAGCTCCTTCCGGGAGAGGATCTCCTAGCGGTGGCGCAACCGGAACAAACCGGTGAGACCGCCGAGGACGAGGAGGCCCGCGGCCAGGGACGCCAGCACACCGGGCGGCAAGGCCCCGTAAGCCAGCCCAAAACCGGCGGAGCCCAGCGCCTGTCCAATGGCCAGCGCGATGAAGAGCCACGAAGTCCCCGCTCCGGCACCGCCGGGCCACACGCTGCGCGCCCAGAGGATGAGCACGCCGGACAGGCTCATGTAGCCGGCACCGAATACGGCCATGCCGGCATAGGCCACCCAAGCGCTGCCGGTGGCTGCTGATACCGACACCCCTGCAGTGGCGATGGCCAGGACAATGGCGAAAAAGGACCACGCTGCCTGCATTCCCATGCGCCGGACCAGGGCCCCGGTGAGTATGCCGAGGACCCCGCCCAGGCCCAAGGCGATCCACAGCCATCCGACCCGAGCGGCAGCCACGGAACCGGCATCCGTAACCAGCGATGGTCCAAACGTCCAGATCAAGGCCGAGCCGGCGCCCGCAATGACCGCGGCCCCGGCGGGGACGATGAGAAGATGCCACGGGCCACGACGTTCGGGGATCGAGGCTGGCGCGGAGGCCGGGCGGGCAGAGGCGCCAAGATCCGCCCGTGCCCGGACGGGATACCACGCCGCGATCGCCGTCGCCGCGCACAACAGCGCCATGAGCACCCATGCCCAGCGAATCGAAGTGACCACTGAGGCGACTATGCCGGCTCCCACGACGCCGACAGCGGTTCCGGAGTTCACCAGGGACTGTGCCGTCGCACTGGTGCGGCGTGCCACGAGCGCGTCAATAACCGGCACCAATGCCGGTGAGGCGAAGCCCCCGCCCATGCCGCCGACGAACACAGCCGCCACGAACGTGCCCGGGGATGAGGCAACGGCCACTCCCAGGCAGCCGAGGGCAGCAGTGCCTCCGGCGAGGATGAGACCGGCCCGAGGCGCGCGGTCGACGAAGCGGGCGGCCGCCACGGCAGCCACCGAATAGGAGGTGAACTGCGCGCCCGCAGCCCATCCCAGTACCCCGGTAAGTTCCGGCCGCTGCGCGGCCAAGAGCGGGGCGAAGAGGCCGACCCCGAACCGTGCCATGCCGTAGGTGGCCGCGATCAACAGCATTCCGGCCAGCGCCACGCTGAGGCCGGAGCCTGCTCGGCGACCCGCCGCGGTCCTGCCCATGCCGGGCACCTCCACCCATAACGCCCGTTACGCCATAACGAGCGTTACACTAGCCCCATGCCTGACCTCCTGACTACCCGCGACCGCATCATGAATGCCGCCGAGATGCACTTCTTCCAAGAAGGCATCGCCGTCACGGGGGTGGATCGCGTTGCCGCATCGGCCGGGGTGGCGATCGTGACCCTGTACAAGCACTTCGGTTCCAAGGACAACCTCCTGCGCGAAGTGCTCTCCCGCCGGCTCGAGGCCTGGAGCCAACACTGGGACGACGCCGTAGCGGCCGCTGCGTCCGCGGAGGAACGGCTACTCGCGGTTTTTGACGCCGTCGAGTCCTTCCGTGCGGCAGCAAACCCGACCCAGTGGTGCAGTTTCCTGGCCACCGCCTCGGAACGGCCAACACCCAAGGACGGTGAGGCCGACCCGGTCTTCGCACTGATCCGCCAGGACACGCAGATGGTTACCGAGCGGCTGGCGCGGCTGGCGCAGGAAGCGGGCTCCCCCGACCCTGACGCGCTGGCTTCAGCGCTGCTGTTGCTTTACAACGGCGTCCTGGGCAGCCTGCTGCGGGGAGCTCCGGCCGCTCCGGTGAGGCATGCGCGCAACGTCGCGCGCATGATCATCGAGTCGGGGTTAGGCCAGGAGCAACCCGCCCGGTCATAGGGGCAAGCTTCCGTTATCGTTAGGGCATGCCCGAGATGCCGGAAGTGCAGGGACTCGTCGACTTCCTGCGGCTGAAGCTCATCCCGCCCGACGCCCCGCCGGCCCAGGTGGCCAAGGTGGAGGTGCTGTCCTTCTCCGTGTTGAAAACGGCTGACGTGCCGCCGGAGCTGATGGGCGCCGAGCCGGTGTCCGCGGTCTCGCGCCGCGGGAAGTTCATCGTCATCACCGCGGGGCAGACGCACCTGGTGATGCATCTGGCCAAGGCCGGGTGGCTCCGCTGGTCGGATGCGCTGAAGCGCGAACCCCTGCGGCCGGGCAAGGGCCCCATTGCGCTGCGCGTGCGGTTCGCCGCCGCCGACGGCGCCGGTCAGCCCGGGTTCGACCTGACCGAAGCCGGCACCAAGAAATCACTGGCCGCCTACGTGGTCAAGGACCCGATGGATGTCCCGGGCATCGCCCGCCTCGGACCCGACGCGCTCGACGTCGACCACGCGGCGTTCGCGCGGATGCTCGCCTCCCACTCGGGACAGATCAAGGGACTGCTGCGGGACCAGTCGGCGATCGCGGGCATCGGGAACGCCTACAGCGACGAGATCCTGCACGCGGCGAAGCTCTCGCCGTTCGCCAACGCCTCGAAGCTGGACGCCGAGGACGTGGAGCGCTTGTTTTGGGCGATGCACCAGGTGCTCGAGTCGGCGATCGCCCACGCCTCCGGCCGACCGGCCAGTGAGCTGAAGGATTCCAAGCGCAAGGCCATGCGCGTGCACGCCCGAACCGGGGAGCCCTGCCCGGTGTGCGGGGACACGGTCCGGGAAGTGTCGTTCGCCGATTCCTCGCTGCAGTACTGTCCCAGCTGCCAGACGGGCGGGAAGCTGCTGGCGGACCGGCGGATGTCCAAATTTTTGAAGTGAGCTGAAAGCAGCGGGTGGCGGAAGCAGTGTTTGCTTCCGCCACCCGCTGGCGTCTTGGCGACCGCCGGCGCCGACTATCTCCTCAGGGGGAAGGCAGTCGCCGAACCACCGATCAGGCGTGCGCCGCGCCGGCGCCGGCCGCCGCCGTCGTTGTTTCCGCCGTCCGGCTGCCGCGGATGAGGTCCGCGCAGCGTTCGCCGATCATCATCACGGTCAGGTTCGGGTTGACGGTCACGTGCTCGGGCATGACCGACGCGTCGGCGACGCGCAGGCCGGTGACGCCCTTGACCCGCAGCTCGGAGTCCAGCGGCGACATGGCGTCGTCGTCCGGCCCCATGCGCACGGTGCCGACCGGGTGGTAGACGGTGTTGTGCGTCTTGCGGATGTAGTCCTGCAGCTCTTCGTCCGTCTGCGCCTCGACGCCCGGCGACAGCTCCCGGCCGGCCCACTCCGCCATCGCCGGCTGCGCGGCGATCTCGCGGGCCTTGCGGATGCCGGCGACCATCACGCGCATGTCGTGGCCCTCGGGGTCGGTGAAGTACCGGGGATCGACCATGGGCTTGTCACGGAAGTCGCGGCTGCGCAGCCGGACGGTGCCGCGGGAGCGGGCATGCGTGACGTTCGGGGTCAGGCTGAAGCCGTTCTCCGTGGTGGGGTAGCCGTGCCGCAGGGTGTTCATGTCGAACGGCACCGAGCCGTAGTGCATCATCAGGTCCGGGCGGTCCAGGCCCTCCTCGGTGGGCGTGAAGATGCCGATCTCCCACCACTGGGTGGATTCGTTGACCATCGGCTGCTTCGCCTCGAACTGGACCACGCCCTCGGGGTGGTCCTGCAGGTGCTCGCCGACGCCGGGGGAGTCGACCACCACGTCGATGCCGTGCTCGGCGAGGTGGGCGGCCGGCCCGATGCCGGAGAGCATCAGCAGCTTCGGCGAATCGATGGCGCCGGTGGACAGCACCACCTCGCGCCGTGCGGACAGCGTGTGCGTGCGGCCGAAGGCGTTGTCCACGATGTCCACGCCGGTGCAGCGCTTGTCCGCGTCGAACACCAGCTGGCGGGCGCGCAGCCCGGTCAGCAGGGTGAAGTTCTCCCGCTCGATGATCGGGTGGATGTAGGACACCGAGCTGGAGGAGCGGGTGCCGTCCGCCCGGCGGTTGATCTGGAAGAAGTTGGCGCCGTTGACCACGGTGGTTCCGTCGTTGAACCTGGCCCGCGGGATGCCGGCCTGTTCGCAGGCATCCAGCAGTGCGACGCCGGTCGGGTCCACTGGCGGGACGTTCATGACGTGCACGGGGCCGGAGTCGCCGTGATGCGGGGCGTCCGGGCCGGCGTCCTCGTTGGTCTCCAGCCGCTGGTACAGCGGGTAGGCGGCCTCGGCGTTCCAGCCGGTGACGCCGTGCTTGGACTCCCACTCGTCCAGGTCCTCCCGCGGGGCCCAGAAGGCGATGCAGGAGTTGTGGCTGGAGCAGCCGCCCATGACCTTCGCGCGCGAGTGGCGCATGAAGGAGTTGCCGTTCTCCTGCGGCTCGATCGGGTAGTCCCAGTCGTAGCCGGATTCGAGCAGCTCCATCCAGCGGTCCAGCTGCAGGACCTCGGGCACGCCGCGGTCGTCCGGGCCGGCCTCCACCAGCGCCACGGACACCGCGGGGTCTTCGCTCAGGCGGGCGGCGACGGCGGCGCCGGCGGATCCCCCGCCGACGACGATGTAGTCGAAGTCCCGGTCGACGAGGTTCTCGACGTTGTCGATGTGCATCAGTTCTCCTTGCCGTGGTCAGCGAACCAGCCGGTCACCTGCGGGCTGGTGTTCTGGTAGATGTGCTTAGCTTCCTGGTACTCGGCCAAGCCGGTGGGGCCGAGCTCGCGGCCGACGCCGGACTGGCCGAAGCCGCCCCATTCGGCCTGCGGGAGGTAGGGGTGGAAGTCGTTGATCCAGATTGTGCCGTGGCGCAGTCGGCCGGCCACGCGCTGGGCCTTGCCGGCGTCCTGGGTCCAGACGGCTCCGGCCAGGCCGTAGATCGTGTCGTTGGCGGTGGCCACTGCCTCCTCCTCGTCACGGAACGTCTCCACGGTCACCACCGGGCCGAAGGCTTCGTCCACGACCACGGACATCCCCCGCTCCACGCGGTCCAGGACGGTGGGCAGGTAGTAGAAACCGTCGTCGTACTCGGGGCCCTCGGGGGCGGCGCCGCCGCAGCGCAGCCGCGCGCCCTCCTCCACGCCGCGCTTCACGTAGGCGTCCACCTTCTCCCGGTGTGCCGCCGAAATCAGCGGCCCGGTTTCCGCGGCCTCGTCGAACGGGCCGCCCAGGCGGATGCCCTCGGCGCGGCGGACGAGTTCGTCCACGAAGCGCTCGGCGATCGACTCCTCGACCAGCAGGCGGGCGCCGGCGGAGCAGACCTGCCCGGAGTGGACGAAGGCCGCGTTCAGCGCGTTGTCGACGGCGGCGTCGAAGTCGGCGTCGGCGAACACCACGTTCGGGTTCTTGCCGCCGAGTTCCAGCGCCACCTTCTTCACGGTGCCGGCGGCGGCCGCCGCCACTACCTTGCCGGTCACCAGGCCGCCGGTGAAGGAGACAAGGTCGACGTCGGGGTGTTCGGAGAGCGGTGCGCCAGCCTCCGCGCCGGGGCCGGTGACCAGGTTCGCGACGCCGTCGGGCAGGCCCAGGTCCTTGAGCAGTTCCATGGTCAAGATGGCCGTGGACGGGGTGAGCTCGGCGGGCTTGAGCACGAAGGTGCAGCCGGCGGCCAGCGCGGGCGCGATCTTCCACGCGGCCTGCAGCAGCGGGTAGTTCCAGGGCGTGATCATGCCGCAGACGCCCACCGGCTCGTAGACAATCCGGCTAACGACGGCGGGGTCCCCGGCGTCGACCACGCGGCCCGCCTCCTGCGAGGCGATCTTGCCGAAGTACTCGAAGGAGGCGGCGATGTCGTCCATGTCCATGCGGCTTTCGACGATCCGCTTGCCGGTGTCCAGCGATTCGGCGCGGGCGAACTCCTCGCGGCGCTCGCGGAGGCCGGCGGCCACCTTGAGCAGGAAGTCGCCCCGCTCGGGCGCCGGGACGGCGGCCCAGACGCCGGAGTCGAAGGCGGCGCGGGCGGCGGCAATGGCCCGTTCGGTGTCGGCCCGGCCGGCCTCGGACACGGTGGCGACGACCCGGCCGTCGGCCGGATTGCGGATCTCGCGCACCGCGCCGTCGGCGGCCGGCTCCCAGGCGCCGTTGATAAACAGGGTGGAGGCTGTGGTGGTCATGGTGTCTCCTTCGAAAGTGCAGCGACGGGTTCTGGGACGGCGGCGACGGGTTCGTCGACGGTGTCGTAATCGGTTTCCCAGTCCGCCTTGGGCGGGACGTTTTCGGCGGCGGTGCTGTAGGGCAGCGTCGCGCGGTGCTGGTGCAGGAACTCGAGGTGCACCTCGTAGTGGTCCAGCACGTCGGCGATGACCTCGTCCTTGCTGTACCCCATGAGGTCGTAGCCGTGGCTGCCCTCGAGCGAGAACACCTCGATCCGGTAGTACTTGCCGCCGGCGGCGGACGAGCGCGCATAGGACGGGACGTCGTTCTGCACCGGATAGATCTGGTACTTGAAGGTGCGTTCGCCGTCGAGCTCCACGCAGAGGTCGGCGGTGTCGATCCCGAAGGCGTCGACGGTGCTGGTCTTCAGCGTGGCCTCCAGCCCGCGGGCGGCGAGGTCGGTGCGGACGTCGTTGAGCGCGGGCATGGCGACCTCGGCCACGAAGCGCTGGGCCTGCCGGCGGCCCGGGTAGTTCATGGCCCGGGCCAGGCGCTGGCGCCAACCGCGGCGGCCGTCCGCCCCGTGCGGCACGTTGGTGCGTGAGTTCAGCACGGAGTGCAGGCCGGCCTGGTAGCTGTCGGCCAAGGCTTTCTCCAGCCGCAGCGCCTTGTAGAGGCCGAGCATGATGAAGACCAGCACCACCGAGAACGGCAGGCCCATGATGACGGTGGCGCTCTGCAGCGTGGGCACCCCGCCCACCAGCAGCATGGCCAGGGTCAGCAGGCCGGTGGCGACGGACCAGAAGACGCGCAGCCACTTGGGGCCGTCGGAATCGGCGTCCTTGAGGTAGGAGGTGAAGTTGCTCATCACCAGGGCACCCGAGTCGGCGCTGGTGACGTAGAACAGCAGCCCGGTGAAGGTGGCGATCGCGGCGCTGAGCGGGGCCATGGGGTACTGCTCCAGCAGCCCGTAGAAGGCCCGTTCCGGCTGGCTCATGGCCACCTCGCCGAACGCGGCGTTGCCGCCCATCACGATCTCGAGGGCGCTGTTGCCGAAGATCGAGATCCACAGCAGGATGAAGGCAAACGGCACCACCAGCACCCCGACGACGAACTCGCGCAGCGTGCGTCCGCGCGAGATGCGCGCCAGGAAGAGGCCCACGAACGGCGCCCAGGCGATCCACCAGGCCCAGAAGAACAGCGTCCAGCCGTTCAGCCACTCGTCGGGCCGGTCGTAGGCGAAGGTGTCCAGCGCCATGGACGGGAAGCGGGAGAGCGTGTCGCCGATGTTGGTCACGATCCCGTCCAGCAGGAACCGGGTGGAGCCGGTGATCAGGATAAAGACCATCAGGGAGATGGCCAGGACGACGTTGAGCTCGGACAGCCGGCGGATGCCCTTCTCGATCCCGGTCAGCACCGAGATGGTTGCCATCAGCACCGCGACGGCGATGAGGGCGATCTGCACCACCGTGTTCTCGGGAATGCCGAACTGGAAGCTCAGGCCGTAGTTGAGCTGGGCGACGCCGATGCCCAGGCTGGTGGCAATGCCGAAGATGGTGCCGAGCATGGCCGCAATATCGACGGCGTGGCCCACCGGGCCGTGGATCCGCTTGCCGAGGATCGGGTAGAGCGCCGAGCGGATGCTCAGCGGCAGGTTGTGCCGGAACGCGAAGTAGCCCAGCGCCAGCCCCATCAGGGCGTAGAGGCCCCAGCCGAGGATGCCGTAGTGGAACAGGGTCCAGACCACGGCCTGCCGGGCGGCCTCCACGGTGGAGCCGTCGCCCGTCGGCGGTGCCAGGTACTGCGTCACCGGCTCCGCGACCGAGAAGAACATCAGGTCGATACCGATGCCCGCGGCGAAGAGCATCGCGGTCCAGGTGAAGAGGTTGAAGGTCGGGCGCGAGTGGTCGGGCCCGAGCCGGGTCTTGCCCACCCGGGAGACGGCCACGAACAGGACGAACGCCAGGACCGCGACGACGATCAGCGAGTACCACCAGCCGAAGGTCTCGCCCACCCAGGCGACGGCGGTGCCGATCACCGCATCGGCCGACTCGCGGTCCAGGATGGCCCACAGCGCGATGCCGAGGACGCCCGCCGCGGAGCCGATGAAGACGGTCCAGTTCACCCGCGTCCGTGGCTCGACGGTGGGGCCGGCGGGGGACTCCGGCGGAGCCGTTCCGGGGACGGGGCGCTTACTGTCTTCGCCGTCGAGCTTAGGCTCGTCGGTCTCGGGCGGCGTACTCATATCGGTCTCGTACCTCACATCGTAGGAATGCTGGTCGCGGTCTCGCTGTTGTCTTGGCCGGGTGAGGGCAACTCTCGACGCTAGCAAGAGCAGGAATTTACCCGCATGCGCGCGTATAGCACATGAACCAAGTGAGGAGGATCACCTCATGAAGTGACGAGGTTCACGTCGATTGCCCCGCGTGTTCTGTTTACGGGCGGTCAGTGGGGCGCCACCAGAAGGGGATGCGTCAGGCGCCGTCGTCGTAGTACTGGCTGTTCATCCCGAACTCCGGGTCTTGTTCGGAGCGGATCATGCGGTGGTCTTCGGGGTGGTCCAGGCAGGGGCTGGTGAAGGAGAGGACGACGGCGCCCACGCCGCCGGCAACGTGGTGGGCGGCGGTGGCGCCGAGATCGCCGTTGCGGAAGTAGAGGGTGCGTACGTCGCCGGTTTCGGCGGTCGCCTCGTTCTTTTGCTCCCAGCCGTGCGCGGTGAGGTAGCCGGCGGCGGCGTCGAGGGCGGCGTTGGCCTGGTCCGCGTCCGCGACCTTGCCGGTGGCCCGGGCGATCCAGGCGGTCTGGGTCTGCGGCCGCTCGTCTTCCGGGCGCAGGCAGGTTTGTTCGCGCAGCAGGTTGATTTTCAGGTCGGCGGCGGCGGACGTCTCGGCGATCGCCTGGGGGAGCAGCTGCTCGAGCTGGCGGCCGTAGTCCTGCGACGTCGGTTGTATCTCCTGCGGCTGGTTCTCCTGCGGCATGGCGCAGCCTCCTAGAATGACGGCGGAAAGGGCGGCAGTCGCGGTGAGGGCGGCGGCGAAGCCGGGGCGCCGCCGTCGTTCTTCGCCGCGCGGGCGGGCCGGGCGGTGCCAGGGAAAGTGAGCCCGCATATTCATTTCTCCAGACTTTCGACCGTCACGGTTTCAAGGTTGCCATATGCGTAGTCCTCGGGATTCTGCTCGAGCGGACTGGTGATCAGCGGGCCGTAGGGGGAGTAGGTCTGTTGGATCCGGTCCGGAACGAACGGGCTGACGCTCGTGCCTTCGACGACGCCCTGAATGTTGGTGGCCGAGGTGGAGCCCGGCCAGAAGTAGTCCGTGTGCCCGTCCATCAGCGAGCCCGGGTCCTCCGGCTTCAGGAAGCCGGTCTCGAGCCGGACCGGGTCCATGGCGGTGGGGCTGCCGCCGCGCCAGAACGACGCTCCGTGGTAGCCGCCGCCGAGAATCTGGGCCGCGCTGATCGGGTCGTCTCGGGTCTGCAGCCAGTAGCGGTGGGCGTCGGGGTTGGCGGTGTCCGCGGGGCTGCCCACGTTGTGCCCGGTGCCGGCCGGCGCGACGTAGACGATGTTGGTGGAATCCAGGCCCTCGCGTTCGGCGGTGCCCAGCAGCGAGCCGCCGGCGCTGTAGCCGATGTACGTGGTGCGGGCGTCGGGCCGGGTCTCCAGGTCGAGGGCGTGGTCGAAGGCGGCCAGCAGGGGTCCGCCCCGCTCGTTGAACGAGGTGGTGATGTTGTCGGGGACCTCATCCGGCAGGTCGGTTCCCTGCCAGTAGAAGGAGACGGTGCCGGCGGGCGGTTCTCCGTTCACGGCGTCGAGCCGGCGCGAGTAGGCCTCCAGCTGGCCCAGGTCCGCGCCGGTGCCCGGGACCAGGGCGGCGACCGTCCTGGTGCCCGGCGTCAGGGTGCCGTTCATGGTGACGATCCGGCCGTCGCCGTCCAGGCTGACCAGGACAACCTGGGAGCGATGGCCGACGGCGTAGTCCAGCCCCGTCCTGAGCGTTGCCAGCCGGTCGTGTTCGGACTGCCACGTTTCGAGGTCGGCGGTGTACTGCCGGTAGGCCCGCTGGTAGACCATCCGCGGGTGGCCCTGCTGATTGCCAGCGGCCGCGAGGTAGTCGCTGAGGTCGGGCTGCGGGCCCAACTGTGCCTGTCGGGTCGCCACGGTTTCGCGGTAGCCGGCGGCGGTGACGGTGTTGGCCCGGATCCGGCCGGCGAAGGGGATGCCGTTCAGGCTTCCGAACACCGCGGGGTAGAGCAGCAGCAGCCGTTCCTGATCGGTCGGCGCCAGGGTGAGCCAAGCCTCGCGGATTCCCGCGATCCCGCCCTCGGTCAGCGCGGCGTCGCCGGCCATCGCCTCCGCCATGACGGCCTCGGCCGAGCCGGGCATCCGCCACACAGGCAGCTTGTTGGCGGCCAGCAGGGCGGCGCCCTCGGGGTTGGCCGCCGCCCAGGCCCGCAGTTCCTCGTCGGTGAGCCCGGTCAGGGACGGCAGGTACGACTGCGGCGTCAGCGGGCCGAACCGCTCGTCGAGCCCGCTGGTGAAGCGGGCCCACGGCGGGGAGGACGGAGGAGCAGCGGCGGCCAGCAGCGGGGTGGGCGGCAGCGAGTCGACGGTTCCGCCGCCGATGGCCCGCAGGGCCGCGGCGGTCTCCGCGGCCAGCGCCTGCCAGTCCGCCCGCAGGGAGCGGACGCGTCCGTTGAAGGCCTCCGCCCGCTGCTCCGCTTGGTCCGCCTCATCCCCCTCCTGCGATTCCGCGCCGTTCAGCTCCCGGGCCAGGCCGGGGCGTGCCGCCGCGAGTTCTTCGGCTTCCGCCTGCAGCGCCCGGCCCGAGGAGACAAAGGCCGTGACGGCTTCCCGGGCAGCGGCCAGCGCCGCAGTCCATTCCCGCAAGGGACCGTCCAGCTCGTCCAGGGCGGAATGGACCTCCAGTTCGGTCTCCGGTTGCTGATATGCGACGCTCAGCCCGGCCCAGGCGGCACCGGCATCGACCAGGTAGTTTGCGGCGGACGCCGCGCGCAGGGACATCTCCCGGACCGCATCGCCGAGCTGGTCCCAGGGGACGTTGATCTCCGGGACGCTGCCCAGCCGCACCGTCACGGCTCCGGCACCGGCCCGAAGCCGCGCGGGGTGAGGACGGCCGAGCGGCCGGCGTTCAAAGACTCGGCGAAAGCGGCGGCGGCGCCGGACATCCGCCCGTCCGCGTCGATGAAGAGCTCGGCGGTTTCGGCGACCACCCGGGACTTATTGTACACGAGGCCGGCAATCCGGTGGCCCACGTCCCGGCGCGGCGACCAGAACCCCGCGAACGCGTCGGCCACTTCCGTGGCGCTGCCGAACGACGACGACGCCTCGTCGCCTGCCGCCGCCGTGTCGCCTGCCGCCTTGTCCAGCGACTGGCCGTCCGCGGCCACGTCCACCAAAACCATGTGGAGCTGCCTCGGATTGATCCGCCAGCTGCCCATCCGCCCGCCCTCCCGTTTAACCGTTTGCTCACACTGTCCCATGCGGGAATGCGGAACTGAATGGGGACGACTCCCCATGGTTTATCGATTTGGCACTCGCGGCGGCTCCACGGCATGACACCTCTGGCCCCCGGCGCGGGGCGGGGACATACTGGGGCTCCTTGCTGAACGTGAACGGGGGAGGTTGCATGGAACGTCCGGAACAGTGGGGGGCCGCCAGCCGGCCGGCTGGACCCGAAACCCTGTATTCGCCGTTCATGGAATTCGATCCGGGCCGGCTGTCGTGGCGGAACCAGCCCGCGCCCGCGGAGCGCATCGGCCGCGGCTACAACGGCCTTCGCGTTCTGGTCGTCGTCGTCCTATTACTGATCGGTTTCGGACAGTCATTGGTGCTCATCTCGATGCTGGCCGGCGCCGCCTTAGGCGATGCTCCCCCTCAGTGGCCGGTCGCCGTCGTCCTGGCGGCAGCCTGTTTCCTGGGCCTTGGCGCGATTGGCAGGCACTGGGGCGTTGCGGCGTCGAAAAAGGTCGCCCGGCAACTGGTCTTCGGCCAGGGCGGCGCGGCCCTATCGGGCGGTTGGTCCCGGTTCCGGCGCGAGGACATCGCGAAGGGCGCGGAAGGCGAGCGGTGGACGGCGCAGGCGCTGGAGACTCTGCTGGCCATCCCCGGGACCAGGATCTTCCACGGGCTGCGGTTCCCGGGCAGCCACGTGGCGGACATCGACCACGCCGTCATCAACGGGGACCGGGTGGTCTATATCGACTCGAAGTTCTGGAAACCCGGGCAATACCAGTGGATCGACCGGGAGACGCTGGCCTCCGTCCATCCGCGCGGGTTCAGGCGGCGGATTATTCACATGGACGTTGTGCAGACCGACCCGCGCACGGCCAGGGTTGCGGCCGAGGTCGCCTGCCACGTCATTGCCCATCCGAACGCGCCGGGGCCGATCACGTTCACGCCGGAGCACCAGATTTCTCCCACCGGCATCCCCATCACGGGGGTGCAGGCCGGCGTCGACGGCATCGGCCACTGGCTGCTGCAGGGGCAGAAGGCGGGAACCGTCAACCGCTACGCGCTGGCGAAGCTGCTGGCCATGCAGAAGAAAGCACCGGCCGGTGCCGGTACCCGCCGGACCGGCCGCGGACACCGGCGCTGATCTTCCACCGGCGGGGGGCGCGTGGACAGGCGCCTGTCGAGACGGCGAACGACGGCCGCCGCGCTGCCTGCGACCGGACAGGATGCCCGGGCAGGACCAGCTGCGGCGGCCGTCGTGTTGTGGCTGGAGAGGTTTAGTTGTCGCTGACCGTGAAGCGGGTCTGCCGGTGCGCGGGCTTTTCGATCTCGTCCAGGATGGCCACGGCCATCGTGCCGGTCGTGGTGTGTGATTCGCCGTCGCCGGCATAGAGGAGCCTGTCGCTACCCAGCACCGGGGCGGTGGCGTCGCCGGGCGTGAACAGCGCCGAGGGGGACACCCCGACCCAGTCGACGTCCTTGACACCGCGCAGGTATTCGAGTTCCTTCAGCTGGTTCTCCGGGATGGAGATCCACGCCTCGGCGCCGGGGATGTTGCGGATGTCCTCGACGAACAGGTGGTCGTCGTCGCCGGTAGTCAGGCTGCCGGCGCCAAGGATGAAGACCAGGCGGGGAGTGCTTTCCCCGGCGAGCTCAACCAGCGAGCGGGCCAGATCAACGTGCCGGTAGGCCTCGTGCGGAGCAGTGCCGAAGGCATTGACGACGACGTCGAAGGCGGCGAGGTCGTCGGCG
This sequence comes from Arthrobacter sp. Cza30, assembly GCF_059090765.1. NCBI lineage: Bacteria > Bacillati > Actinomycetota > Actinomycetes > Micrococcales > Micrococcaceae > Arthrobacter > Arthrobacter sp. Cza30. Next base: position 142,468 of record NZ_JBNHGA010000008.1, read on the forward strand.
TCGAGGGAGAAGGCGTCGCGTTCCAGCACTGCGGCGTCCGTGCCCAGGACGTCCGCGGCCTTGGCGGCGCTCCGGACGATGGCTGTTGTCTGGTGGCCGCGTTTGGCCGACTCGTGGAAGAGGGCGCGTCCGGCGTTGCCCGTGGCTCCGATGATTCCGATCTTCATGCTGTCCTTACGTTGGCGTGCTGTCTTTCAAAAGGCTTGGCCTCTGCTTGGTGCAATCGATTGAAGCATCAACTTATTCCGCGCGGTGTGCCGCCGAGGTGCGAGAACCGCCTAGCGCGAGCGCCGCCGGAGCGACGGACCGCCGATCCGCGGCCCGCCGTCGTCGTCGTTAAGCGGGCAGGTGCGGGTACTCTTCCGAGCGGTTCTGGAAGGCGAGAACCGCCGGGTTGGCGATGACGCCGTCGCGGATTTCGATGGCCCGGCTGATGGTGTCGTCCTCGAGCCAGCTGCCGGGTCCGCTCATCACGGTGCGCAGGAATGGAATCAGGGCGGTGCTGATCTCCCAGGTCGCGGAATTCCACAGGTACGACGGCGTGTGGTCCACGGCGTAGTAGCTCACGTGGTCGCCGACCTGGAAGGTGGGTTCGGCGAAGGTCGTCATCTTCGCCCAGCTGAAGCCCATGCCTTCGTCGCAGGAGACATCGACGATCAGGCTGCCCGGCCGGAAGCCGTCCAGGTCCGCCTCGTCGAGGTAGATCAGCGGGTTGTTGGGGTCCTGCAGCGTGCAATTGACCACGATGTCCCGCTCCGCGAGGAACGGAGCCAGCGGCACCCGTCCGTCGTCGTCGGTGATGACGTGGCTGAGATGCGGGGCGGTGGCGTCCTGGTCGAACTGGGTAATCCGTGCGGAGTGGATCGGGGAGCCGACGGCGGCCGCCGCGCGGTTGGTCAGGACCTGGACGTCGTGGATGCCGTGCGCGTTCAGCGCGGTGACCGCGCCGCGTGCGGTGGCGCCGAAACCAATGACGACGGCAGTGAGCGGGCGGCCGTAGTCGCCGGTGGACCCTGCCAGTTCCAGCGCATGCAGCACCGAACAGTAGCCGGCCATCTCGTTGTTCTTATGGAAGACGTGAAGGGCGAATCTGCCGTCCGCGGCCCAATGGTTCATGGCTTCGAAGGCGATCAGCGTCAGCCGCTTGTCGATGGCCAGCTGGGTGATGGCACGATCCTGTACGCAGTGCGGCCAGCCCCAGAGGATCTGGCCGTCACGGAGTTCGGCAAGGTCTTCCGGCTGCGGCTTTGGCAGCACCACCACGTCCGCTGCTGCGATGAGTTCTTCGCGCGGCGCGATCCGTCCCACCAGTTGTTCCAGGTGCGCGTCGGAAACGCCGAAGCGCTCGCCGTAGCCCCGTTCGAGGATGATCCGCTCGCGGAGGTCGGCGTCGAGGCGCTCGATGTGCGCAGGATAAAGTGCCAGCCTGCGCTCATCGGGCTTGCGCGTCGTTGCCAGGACTCCGAGCGAGAGCAGAGTCAAAAGCCTCAGCGCTTCTTGATGGAGGTCAGGGTCTCCGAGGCTGCGGCGCCGGCGGCCTTGGCCTTCTTGTCGCTGCGCTTTTCCTTGATGGACTTGCCCGATTTCTTTGAAGCGGTCTGTCGGGGAGATTTGTCGGCCATGAGTGCCTCCTTGGCGCCAGCAAGATTGCTGCGCTCTAACGGGAACAAAGATTTTGTTCCGTACCCTTGACCATACGCCATTCCGCGTCAGGCGGGCGCTTTGATGGCCCTCGGTGGTGCACGTTGTCGCACGTCAGCGGGAATATGCGCCGTCGGAGGGCAGCCCTGCATCCTGGTCCCATCGACAGCGGCCGAAAACGCCGAAACGGGCCGATAAAGTCGTCGTCCTGTCGGATATAGGCCGTTTTCGACGCCGGTGCCTTTGAATTAGGACCTGGCGAGGGCCGTGAGGCTTGGATCACCAGGGCACAGGGGCCTAAAGCATCAGAGCCCGGCGAGGCGTGGAACACCCGGCCCCCTGGGCCTTGGAGCACCTGAGCGCCCGCGATTGAAACACCACTACGCTGGATCTCAGACGTGAGTAACCGGGAGGGTGGATGTCCGAGACGACGATAACCGAGGTGATGGCCGAGCTGGCCGCGCTTGAGGACCCGAAGGTGCGCGAAGCGAATGAGAAGCGCGGCGACGACCACGGCGTGAACCTTGGCAAGCTGCGCGCGGTCGCCAAGCGGTTGAAAACCCAGCAGGATTTGGCGCGCGGGCTGTGGGCCACGGGCAACACGGCGGCCCGGCTGCTGGCCCTGCTGGTCTGCCGGCCGAAGGATTTTGGACGCGACGAACTGGACGCCATGCTGCGCGAGGCTCGCGCCCCCAAGGTGCACGACTGGCTGGTGAACTACGTGGTCAAGAAGAGTCCGCACGCCGAGGAGCTCCGCGTGGCTTGGACCGGCGACGCGGAGCCGGTGGTGGCCAGCGCGGGGTGGGCGCTGACCACGGAACGGGTGGCGAAAAAGCCCGAGGGCCTGGACCTCGAGGGACTCCTGGACACCGTCGAGGCGGAGATGAAGGACGCGCCGAACCGCCTGCAGTGGGCGATGAACCACACCCTCGCCCAGATCGGCATCGAGCACGCCGAGCACCGCGCCCGCGCGATCGACATTGGCGAACGCCTCGGGGTGCTCAAGGACTACCCGACGCCGCCGAACTGCACGTCCCCGTATGCACCTATTTGGATCAACGAGATGGTCAACAGGCGGGCGAAAGCCTGAGCGCTCGTTAGCGGCGCCGTTGGGGAAAACCCGCACCGGAGTCGCCCCCTCAGCGGGTCTTAGGCGGCTACGGCGACTCAAGGGTCAGCCGCCGTCGCCTACAGCACCTTCGCCAAGAACGCCTTCGTCCTCTCCATCTGCGGGTTGGCGAGCACATCAGCCGGCGCCCCGGATTCGACGATGGTCCCGGCGTCGAAGAAATGAACGATATCGGCAACCTCACGTGCGAAACCCATCTCGTGGGTGACCACCACCATGGTCATGCCTGCACGGGCGAGTGCCTTCATCGCCTCAAGGACTTCCTCGACCAACTCCGGATCCAGTGCGGAAGTGGGTTCGTCGAAGAGCATGATTTCGGGGTCCATGGCCAGAGCGCGCGCAATCGCCACGCGCTGTTGCTGTCCGCCGGAAAGCTGGTGCGGGCGTTTCTGTGAATGGTCGGCCAGGCCCACCTTTGCCAGTTCAGCCAATGCCCGGGTGCGGGCGGCGGACTTGGAGACGCCTCGGACCTCGGTCAGCGCGCAGGCGACGTTTTCCTCGGCAGTCAGGTGTCCGAAGAGGTTGAAACGCTGGAAGACCATTCCTATGCGCGAGCGGAACGCGGCGAACTGCTTGGGGGTCCACTCGTAGTAGCGTCCATTCCGGTACTCGTACCCGACGTGCCGCCCGTGGACCAGCAGCGTGCCGTCGTCATACGCCTCCAGCGCATTCAGGCAGCGCAGGAAGGTGGACTTGCCCGAGCCGGAGGGCCCGACGATGCAGTTGACCTCGCCGGCGGCGACGGTGAAGTCCACGCCGGTGAGCACCTGGTGGGCGCCGAAGGACTTGGTGACGCCGTGCGATTCCACGTGCAGCTTGTGCGCCCGCGCCGTGGAGGCGGTACCGCCGGCGGCCGTCGCGGGGGATGACGCGGAGACAGGTTCGCCGGCGCGGGGTGCAGGGGAGGCGGAAAGGCTATTGGGTTCGGTAGTCATGGGAGATCCTTTCCGGCCGTGGCGACATCATCCGCCGCGCGCGGTTCCGCCGTCGTTCTCTTGGCCGTGACAGTCTTGAGCAGGAAGCCCGGCCTGCGGACCAAGCGCACGGCGTCGGCTCCGAAACGGGCCTCGAGCTTGGACTGGAAGAAGGTTGCGATCGCGGTCATGACCATGTACCAGAGCGACGCAACGATCAGCAGTTCCATGATCAGGTTGTTTTGCTTGTAAATCTGGCTGGCGTTGGTCATCAGGTCGTTGCCCGCGACTACGTAGACCAGCGACGTGGTCTTGAGCATGGAGATGAACTCGTTGCCGGTGGGCGGGATGATGATGCGCAGCGCCTGCGGCAGCACGATCTTGCGCATCCGTTTGCCGGGGGTCATGCCTAGCGCGTACGCGGCCTCGCTTTGGCCGGCGTCGACGGCTTGGATGCCGGCGCGCACCGTTTCAGCGAAGTACGCCGCAAGGTTCAGCCCTAGCCCGAGCAACGCCGCGTTGAACCCGGTCATCACGTCATTGGTGTTCCACATGTAGCCGATGTTGGTGAACGGGATCTGGATGATCAGCGAAGGGAACAGGAAGGCCAGGTTGTACCAGAAGATCAGCTGCACCAGCACGGGGGTGCCGCGGAAGAACCAGATGTACAGCGTGGATAGCCAGTTCAGCACCGGGTTGTGCGAGAGCTTCATGACCGCCAGCATGACGCCGAGGACCAGACCGAGCACCGTGGCGAGCACGGAGATCATCAGGGTGACCCAGATCCCGTCGATAATCTTGGGGAAGAAGAGGTACTCGGCGACCTTGCCCCAGCGGATGTTGGGGTTGGTGGCCAGCGTGAAGGCCAGCCAGGCGAAGACCACCACGGCCAGCGCCCCCAAAATCCACCGCTCGGGGTGGCGGAGCGGGACCACGGTTACGGGGGTGCCGTCGGGCCCACTCAGCTGCCTGGGCCGATTGCTGCGTCGGAGCGCTTGGCTCATCTGCGCCCCCTATTTTCCGTCGTTGATTGTGGCAGTGTCGATCGCCATCTGCTGGACGTTCCAGGCGGCGAGGATCTTCCCATAGCTGCCGTCGTCAATCAGCTCCTGCAGGGCCTTTTGCATCGCGTCGATCAGTTCCTTGTTATCCTGCTTCATCGCGATGCCCCAGACGCTTTCATCGCCTTCGATGGCCACGGCTTCCAGGACGCCCTCGGAGGTCTGCGCGCGGTAGGCGGCGACGGGGTAGTCGTTGATCCCCGCGTCGGCGCGGTCGTTGCGCACCTGCAGGATGGCGTCCTGGTCGCCGGAGAACTTCAGGATCTCCAGTCCGTCTTTCCCGGCGGCCTTGCAGTCCTTGTCGAAGCCCTCCGCGAGGGCGAGCGAGGAGCCGTTGTCCACGACGGCCACCGTCTTGCCGCACGCCGTCGACGGGTCACCCATGCCGGCGGGATTGCCCTTCTTGACGACCCAGCCGTTGCCGGCCTGGACATAGTCCACGAATGTGACGGTCTTGCGCCGCTCTTCGTTGTCGGTCATGGAGGACATGATGATGTCGTAGCGCCCGGTGGTGATGCCCGGGATCTGCGCGTTGAAGTCCTCGTTGTTGATGGTGATTTTTACGCCGAGCTTGTTCGCGATCGCCCTGCCGAGGGATGGGTCTACTCCGATGAGCGTCTTGCCGTCCTCGGCGAGCAGTTCCATGGGCGGGTAGCCCTCGGAGGTGGTCATTTTGATGCCCTCGGCCTTGATCGACTCGGGCAGGGCGGCGGTCAAATCGGCGTTGGGCGTAATGCCGTCGATGACGGACTTGGCCAGGTCCTCATCGGGTGCCGGCGCGGGGCTGAAGGATGTGCCGTCGTCGCCGGACGCATCGCCGTCGGTAGAGGAAAGCGACTGCCCGCCGCAGGCGGTGGTGGCCAGCAGAGCCAGCAACGCGGCGGATGCCAGGAAGCCGGAGCGGAGGGTGCGGACTCGGGTGGTGTTCATACGGTCTCCTTGGTGCGGGTGGGTGGAGCGGATGGTGGGCGGGACGTGTGTGGCCGGCAGGGTGTGGGGGAGGGGTCGGTTACCGGTCCCTCCGGTACCGGAGGGATCCCCCGACGGCGGTGGCCATGACCGGGATGTCGCGCAGCTCGTCGGGGTCGACGGCGTAGGGGTTGGCCCCGAGGGCGGTGAAGTCAGCGAGCATCCCGGGGCGCAGCCGGCCCTTGGTCTCCTCTTCCCCGGAGGCGTACGCGGCGCCGGTGGTGAAGCCGGCGATCGCCTCGTCCACGCTCACCCGCTCGCCTGGCTGCCAACCGCCGGCGGGCTCGTTGTCACCGTTCTGCCGGGTCGCGGCGGCATGAATCCCGTGTAGAGGGTCGGGTAGTTCCACGGGCGCGTCGGAGCCGAAAGCGGGAAGTGCGCCGGCGTCGATGAGCGAGCGCCAAGCGTAAGAGGCCAATTCGCGGCCAGCGAGCAGGGTGGAGGCCAGCGGGATATCGGAAGTGCAGTGTGTGGGCTGCATGGAGGGCACGATGCCGAGGCGTGCCACGCGTTGCACGTCCGCGGGGCGCAAATGCTGCGTGTGTTCGATGCGGTGCCGCAATCGGCTGGCTGCTCGTTCGGTGCGGCCCGAAATGCCGGAAGAGGCGTCGAGCGGGTTGCGCACCAGGTCCTGATAGGCATCCAGCACCAACTGGTTGGCGCGGTCCCCGATGGCGTGAGTTGCGACCGCGATGCCGGCGCCGGCCGCCCGGCGAACGAGCGAGAGCAGGTCCAGGTAAGGGATGACCTCGATGCCGGTGTTTCCGTCCTCGCCGGGAAATGGTTGGTTCATGTGACAGCTGTGGGAACCCAAGGCGCCGTCGGAAAAGAGCTTCACCGGGCCGGTGCGCAGCCAGGCGTCGCCGTTGCCCGTGGCCCGGCCTTCGTCGATCGCCTGATCCAAGGCGACCCGCGGGATCGCCTTGTGTACGCGCAAATGAAGGTTGCCGTTCTCGCGCAGAGACTGGTAGGCCTGCAGGCAGTCCTCGCCGTCGAAGTCGTGGATGCCAGTGAGTCCGACGGCTAGCAGGCGGTGCTGGGCCTCGGCGAGCTGAGCCTCCAAGTCCCCGGCCTCGGCACTGTGCATGATGTCGCTCAGCGCGGCATGGGCTGTCTCGCGCAGGATGCCGGTTGGATGGCCGTCGCCGTCGCGGACGATTTCACCACCCACGGGATTTGGCGTTGCGGCATCAATGCCGACGGCCGCCAACGCCGAGGTGTTTGCCCAAACCGTGTGCCCGTCGATGCTCGGCAATGCGGCGGGCCGGCCTCCCGTCGCCGCATCAAGCGCCTTGCGGTCCGGTTGTACCGGCACGTCCCAGGCGTTAAAATCCCAGCGTCCGCCGAAGACCCACGCCCCTTCCGGCAGCGCGTCTGCGTAGTGCCGAACCCTGTCCAGGGCGTCCTCGAGGCTGGTGGCGCCGCGAAGGTCTAAGGCCGCAATTTCGCGGGCGAAGTTCGCGGTGTGAATATGGGAGTCGGTCAGGCCGGGAACCACTGTGGCGCCACCGAGATCGATGGTTTCCAATGTTCCGGTGGCGTGGGCGCGCAGTTCTTCGGGTGTGCCCACGGCGAGGATGCGTTCGCCGCGGGCCAGCAGCGCGGTGGCCCGCGGAAGCCCGGACCACTGGGTGTAGAACGTGGCATTGACGTACAGGCGTTGCTCAAGCATTCCTAATCCTTTGCGGCATGCTAGCGCGGAATGCGGCATGCCCAAGCGTGTCTTGCGGAACTTCTGCGTCCCGTTCGCAACACTCTAAGCGACGGTGTAGCAAACTATGACGTACAACACAGTGGTGATTCGACTAACTCAGTTCAAGGAACGCTAATGCTCAACCTGACCCACCTGCGCACCCTGGTGGAAGTGCTGCGGCTCGGTTCCTTCACAGCGGCCGGCAACCGGCTCGGATATACGGCCTCGGCGGTGTCCCAGCAGATGTCCGCACTGGAGAAGGACATGGGTACGCGGTTGTTCGTGCGCAGCGCACGCAGCGTGCAGCCCACGCAGGCGGCGCATGCGGTGGGTCAACATGCGGTGAAGCTGTTGCGCGACGTCGACGGGTTGTTGGCCGCGGGGGCGGCCGCCAGCGGAGATACCGTGCGCGAGCTTCGCATCGGGGCATTCCCCTCGGCTGCGACGTTCATCCTGGGGGATGTTCTGGAATCAGCGCAGTGGCGGGAGCTGGGTGCTCAGTTGAAAATCTCCATCGGGGAACCGAGTGCCGTCGTGGCCGGCGTGCGCGCCGGTGGGGAGCTGGATGCGGCTCTCGTGTACCAAGTGGGGGAATCCGGGCTGGTCCTGCCCCAGGGCGTGACGCGGCATTGGCTGGGGGAGGACCCGTTCCGCGTCGTTGTTCCCGCCGCGGCGGGGTACCGGGAGGGCCAGCGGATGGACGTCAACACGCTGGGCGCCATGCCCTGGATCATCCACCTGCGCGGTTCCAGCGACGCGAATGTAGTGGACGCAGTGCTGGCCAACGCTGGCCTGCACCCGCGGATCGTGGCTTCCAGCGACGACTTCCACGCGACGCTGCGGCTGGTCGCGGCCGGCCATGGGGCAGCTATGGTGCCCCAACTGGCGATGGGTGCACGGCCAACCGGCGTGACGGCCGTGCAGGTGCCCGAGCTGCAGCTTTCCCGGAGGCTCATGGCATTGTCGGCTGAGGACGCACCCGCGGACCTCGTCGAGGAACTAGTGGGGTGCTGCGAGAACTTGTTGCGGCCGGAGGGTTGAGACTTGGGGACCGGGGAACACGCCCGCGGACCCGGTGGGTGCTCAAGGGCAAGCTCCCGGCGTCCTTAGGTCAGCCGGAGATCCGTGATGCAGGTGGCGCTGTCGTCGGTCGTGGAAAAGTCCGCCGAGCCGGAGTGCCCGTCGTACGTTACTTCGATGGTGCCCTGGATGTCGCCGGGAACCCAGAACCCTGCGAACCCGTTGCTGAAGGTTTCCCTCCGCTCATCCACCAGCGTCTTGCCGGTGGTGGCGTCGACGATCTTGACGCTCATGTCCTCGTTGCCCAGCTCGCCAAGGCAGGTCGTCAGGCTGTGGTAGAAGCAGTCGTGGGTCTGCGTGAGATACGGGGCGACCGAGATGTAGGAGCGGTCCTCGGGCAGGTCCAGTGTGACCTCGTTCTGGCCGTCGGTGAGCAGTAAATCGCCCTGCCGGACAGATGCCATCAGGTCGGTGGGCCGTTCGGCAGTGTCCAACCGGTCGAGGTGGTCGATGATGCCAACCGCGTCCATCTCCTCAAGCCCGAAGCCGGCGAGGAATTCGGCGTCCGTGGTCACCCCTGCGGGGGTGGCCCCGGGGGCCGGGGCACAGGCAGTCAGCATCAGGCCAAGCGCCGCGGCGGCGACAACGGGCCGTTTCATATCCATCTCCTCATTCCCGCGCCCGGGAGACGGGCAGCGCGGGGCCAACGGTGGTGATCTGTTCTCAAGAAAAGAACGACGACGGCACTCAAGCGCCGTCGTCGTTCTTCCATTTTAGGGTGGATCAGTGCTGCGGCTCGCGGGCCTTCAGCAGGGGCGCGAAGAACTCGGCCAGCTCAGCGGTCGCGGACAGCGGCAGCACGTTCGCCACGTACTGGTCCGGCCGGACCACCACGATGGCGCCGTCGCGGGAGATGCCGCGGGCGTCGAAGATGTCCTCGTCCTTGGCGGTGCCGAAGACCTTCTCGAGGTTGGTCAGCTGGAACGGGCCCACCTGGGGCTTGAATACGGCGGGCACGGCGTTGATGTCCACCTCCTCGTGATGCTGCTGGTAGATCACCTTCACGTCGAACCAGGCGTCGAGGTCGGCGCCCTCCGGCCGGGCGGCGAGCGGGGAATCCGGTGCGGTCACCAGCCACTCGGACAGGTTGGCCACGGCCGTGGACTCGCCGGCCTGCGCCTGGTCGGCGAAGACGTAGATGCGCCACCGCCCGTCGGCCTCGGCCAGGTGGCCCAGGTGCAGCGGGTTGGTGTCGCAGACGCGGGAGACCTTGGCGGACTTGAAGCGCTTGCCGACGGGGAAGCCGGTGGCCAGGTCCTGGTGGCTGCGCGCGCCGGTCAGGATCGACTGGGCGTACTCGGTCATGAAGCCGGCCGGGAATTCGGCGGTGCGGACGTAGAAGTCCTCGAGCTCCGTGGGATCGGCGAACTCCTCGGGCTTCTTGGCCATCATCGTCGACCATTCCTTGTCGAAGTCGATGAGGTCCTTCGCCACCACCTGGCGCTCGGCGGAGTAGGTGGAGAGCAGGCTCTCCGGGCTGCGGCCCTCCAACACGTGGCCCAGCTTCCAGGCGATGTTGAAACCGTCCTGCATGGAGACGTTCATGCCCTGGCCGGCCTTGGCGCTGTGCGTGTGGCAGGCGTCGCCGGTGATGAAGACGCGCGGCGTGCGGGTGCCGACGTCCTCGGGCAGCAGGTCGTCGAACCGGTCGGTGAGGCGGTGACCCACCTCGTACACGCTGTGCCAGGCGACGCTGCGCACGTCCACCGTGTACGGGGTCATGATCTCGTTGGCCTTGGCGATGATCTGCTCGATCGAGGTCTGGCGGATCTTGCCGTTGTCGTCGTCGGGCACTACGCCGAGGTCCACGTACATGCGGAACAGGTAGCCGCCCTCGCGCGGGATGAGCAGGATGGAGCCGCCGTCGTGCGACTGGATGGCGCACTTGGTGCGGATGTCCGGGAAGTCGGTCTGGGCCAGCACGTCCATGACGCCCCAGGCGTGGTTGGCGCTGTCGCCGGCGAGGGTGCTGCCGATCGCGGCGCGGACCTTGCTGCGGGCGCCGTCGCAACCCACCACGTACTTGGCGTTCACGATGCGCTCGGAGCCGGCGTCCGGGCCGGCGCTGCGGATCAGCGTCACCTTCACCGGGTAGTCGCCCTCGTCGGCAACCTCGAGGGTCTTGAATTCCCAGCCGTAGTCCGGCGTCAGGCGGGTGGGCGAGTTGGCCGCGACCTCGGCGAAGTAGTCCAGCACGCGCGCCTGGTTGACGATCAGGTGCGGGAACTCGCTGATGCCCATCTCGTCGTCGACCGCGCGGCCGCCGCGGACGATGTGCTTGGGGTTCTCGGTGCCCGGGCGCCAGAAGTTCATCTCGGTGAGCCAGAAGGCCTCGGCGGTGATGCGCTCGGCAAAGCCGAAGGCCTGGAAGGTTTCCACGCTCCGGGCCTGGATGCCGTCGGCCTGGCCGAGGACCAGCCGTCCGTCCCGGCGTTCCACCAGCCGCGTGGTGATGTTCGGGAACTGGGCCAGCTGCGCGGCCGCGAGCATGCCCGCCGGACCCGAGCCCACGATGAGCACGTCGACCTCGTCGGGAAGCTCCTCGGGGCGGTCGATGCCTACGCCGGCTGCCGGCTTGACGCGCGGGTCTCCGGATACGTAACCGTGGTGGTGAAACTGCACGGGTGTCCTCACTTCTATTGCATCTGCGGCCGTCGCCGGTGTTCTATATTTGAACACCGGGTTCTATAACTGAATAACCGTTCGGTTGCAGATACTGTACGGCAAACATGACGCAGCTAACAAGTAAACCGGGTAACCCGCAGTAGTCCGGGCGGACACGGGCTCCCGGGTTCGGCCGTGGCCCGCACGGGCGCTTGCATCCTCAAGCGGGAGGACGACGGCGGTGCTCGCGCGCCGCCGTCGTCCTCCCGGGTGATCGCCCTCCGGCGGGGTGCCGCGCGGTGCCGCTCGGCTCCCCACCTGGAGATATCAGTACTTGTAGGACTGGCCGCCGTCGATCGGGATGACGGCGGCGTTGATGAAGCCGGCGTCGCCGGACAGCAGGAAGGCGACCAGCTGGCCGACCTCTTCGGGCTTGCCGAAGCGCTTCATCGGGTTGGGCTCGACGAAGCCCCTGCCGACCTCTTCCCAGTTCTCCGGGTCCATCTGCTTGAGCGAGCCTTCGACCATCGGGGTCATGATGGCGCCGGGCGCGATGGCGTTGACCTGGATGCCGTACTGGCCGTATTCGATGCCGGAGTTGCGGGTCAGGCCGACCACACCGTGCTTGGAGGCTGCGTAGCCGGACTGGTTGCCGACGCCGCGGATGCCGCCGACGGATGCGGTGTTCACGACGGCGCCGGAGCCCTGTTGCTTCATGACCTTCAGGACGTGCTTGAGGCCGTAGAAGACGCCGTTAAGGTTGATGGACACGACCTTGGAGAATTCGTCGGAACCGAAGTCCTCGGTGGGATTCTGTTTGCCTTCGATGCCGGCATTGTTGAAGAAGCCGTCGATCCTGCCGAAGCGCTCGACGGCCTGGGCCACATAATTCTCGACGGCGGACTCGTCTGCCACGTTCGCGGTGACGGTCAGGACGTCGGCGTCCGGAGCGACCTGGCGGATTTCCTCGACCGCATCCTTCAGGCCGGCCTCGTTGAGGTCGACCAGGGTCAGGTTGCCCTGTTCCTTGGCGATCTGCAGTGCTGCCGACCGGCCCAGGCCCGAACCTGCGCCAGTGATGATGATCGACTTGCCAGAGAATCTCTGCATGATACTTTCCCTCTTCCTGAATGGAGTGGGCGCTCGTACAGGTGCCCACATCTATGCAAACGCATAAAAACCGGTTGCATTCCGGAAATGGGTGTGATGTCGGCGACCGCGGCGCGCCAACGGGTAGGCCCGGGGCATGGTCGGATCAGGGCGGCGGGCTCCGGGCGGCGGACGACGAGTGCGCGGGCACGGGCCATGGCCGTGGTATGCCGGCGCGGCAGGTGGTTCCGCAGGCGAGGGCCGATGGGAGCGCGGCCTGGGTTATTACGAAACCCGCGCGAGGCCCTCGTTACCGGTGTTCGTACGTGAGGCAGTCCGCGTTGTCCGCGCCGGGACCCACGTGCACTTCGGGTGCCTGGCACATCAGGTGGTCGTTGTGGGTGCACTCGCTCCGCTGGCAGGCGCCGACGCTGGCCAGCACCTTGGGGAGTCCGCCGTGCACGCCCGTATCAATGAACGTGGCGCATTCGGCGTGGTTCTCGCCGCCCGCCACGGTGATTGCGGCGGCGTTGCATTCGCTGTGATCGTTGAAGGAACAGTTGGTCACTGCGCATTCGCTGACGTGTGAAGTCACGGTCATGGCACTTCCTTCCATCCTGGGGCCGCCCCGGGTTGCACGGCCTCACTCACTACGGTAGGCGCGTTGCGGCCGATCAAAAAGGCATAAGACTGTGAGGTAATTCCGGCACGCCCGCCGGCGCCGGCCTCGGCTCAGGCGGCCGCCCGGCTGGCCGTCCTGCCGTGCACCAGGTAGTACAGCAGGATGCAGGCGAGCATGAGCAGGCCAAGCCAGCCGTACATTCCTTCGAAGCCGGTCAGCGGCACCAGCAGGCCCAGCAGCACCGGGCCGAAGCCGGTGCCGATGTCCAGCATCAGGTAGTAGGTGGCCAGGGCGGTGCCGAACCTCCGTTCCGCAACCAGCCGGACGGTAATGGCCTGCGTTCCGGGCAGCAGGGTCCCGAACCCGAGGCCGCTCAACACCGCGGACACGACGACTATCCAGGTGTCCGGCCCGAGCGACAGCAGCGCCAGGCCGGCGGCGAACAGCGCCAGCGCGGGATACAGCACCACGTTGTCGCCGCGGCGGTCCTGGACCCTGCCGGCGGTCAGCCGCGACACCAGCACCGCGGCGGCAAACACCATGAAGAACAGCGCCGCCGCATCGGCCGCGCCCGCCGCCTCCGCATACGAGGTCAGGAACGAGAGGATGCCGGAAAAAGCCAGCCCGCTCACCAGCAGCACCGTGGTGATCGGCAGGACCTCCGGCGCGAACACCTTTCCGAGCAGGACGGCGGGCGTCCGGCGCTCCCTTTCCGGCTCGCCGCCCGGACCGCGCTGATTGACGACGGCGGCCGGCGCCGGTGGCGCTTCCGGCAGTCTCAGGATCAGGGTCACCGCCAAAGCCGCGACGGAACAGGCCGCGCAGAAGAGGAACGCGCCCTCGTAACTACCGTCAACAACCAGCACCACCGCCAGCAGCGGCCCGAGGGCTGTTGCCAGCGTGGTGGAAACGGCGAAGTAGCCGGTGCCTTCACTGCGGCGGGCGGGCGGAATCAGCGCCTGCGCACCGGCCGTGACGGCGGTGTTGGCGAGGCCGAAAGCCACACCGTGGGCCAGCCGCAGGGCCACCAACGAGGCGAGGGAGTCCGCCGGAATGTACAAGAGGGAAGCCGCGACGAAGGCGGCCAGGCTGATCAGCAGCATCCGCCGCCGGCCCGCGTTGTCGATGAGGGGCCCGGCAAAGAACCGCGAGAAGAGCGCCCCCAGAATGAAGGCGCTGGACGCAAAGCCGGCCCCGGCGTCGGATGCCAGGAACCGCTGGGCCGCGTAGAGCGCCATGGACGTCATCAGCAGGTAGAACACGATGTAGATGAACAGATTCGCGCCGATGGCCAGCACGAAGTTCCTGCTCCACAGCTTCTCCTGCATGCGGACGGCCTCCTAGCCTGCCTGGGCCGGTCCTCGTTGTCCCAGCGTTCCGGATAGACCAGCAGTCCTGATTATGCCGCCGGCCTATACTTCCGGCACGCACGGCCCGGTGCCCAGCAGCGCCAGGCCCGCCCGGTCGCCGTCGGCCAATGACGTCACGTCGTTCGCCCCGGCATACATCAGTTGCTCCGGATCATCCACGTGCGCCAGCCCCAGCACATGGCCGAGCTCGTGGATGATGACGGCGCGCACAAGCTCCCGCCCGTCGGGATACGTGAGGACGTTCCGGAGCGCCGGCGCATCCAAGGTGACCTGGCCGGCCACGAGGACGTGCGGGGTTCCCCGAGCGCCGACCGAGGAGCTGCCGCCAAGGCCGGCTATATCTCCGTCCAGTCGGGACACTTCGTCGGGATCCGACCACGTGATCAGCACCGGCGCCCACCGCTTGCCGTACCGCTCCGGTTGGAAGCGTTCGCGGCCTTCCTCGGCGAACGCCTCGTCAGTGGGGCCGTCGTAAATAAACTGCAGTCCGCTGGCCGCGGAGACCTCGGCGATGGCTTCTTGGATGAGCGTGTCGGACCCCGGCGGCGCATTGTCCGGGCGGACCACGTAGTGGATGGGGCGGCAGGGGTCATAGGCAAGGAAGGGCTGCGAGGACTCCGGCGGTGTTGCGTACAACTCGTAGGCATCCGACTCCGCGACGGCGGGCGGCTGGCCCAGGGGGCTGGCGGAGGCCTCGACGCCGCGGGGCGGGATGTCTGCGCCGGGAAGGTAGGGGGCGACCGCCGGCATGACGTGCCGGCTGAACACGCCCGGGGCGAAGCACAGGGCGATGACGAAGGCGAGGGCCAGCCCGGTCGACAGGCGGCTGGCGCCGCGCGGGGAGGTACCCCGCTGCACGGAACGCGGGCGGGACTTTGCCGCAAGCGACGGCCTGCCGGCAGCGCGCCCCTCGGCGGGCCGGGGCGGGGACGGGGTTCCCAGTGCCTCGTCCAACGCCCACTGCGGGATTCGCCCGCTGGGTGACCGCTTAACATCCGGCTGCTTCAACGGGGTTTTCGCGCCGGGGGATGGGTCCCTCGCCAGTCCCTCTGCCCGGTGCTGCATCTGCTTCCCCCAACTACCCCAATTCGGCATCGCCGAACGACGACAGCAGCAGAATTATACGATTCATCAGAGGGGTTCACCAGCGTCTTGACACCTGTTGGCGGGGCAGGCCAGAAATAATTCCGCGGCCTACTGCCGCTCGGACGCCCGCACGGCCAGCAGGCCGCCCGCGGCGAAAGCCACCGTGCACGCGAGGACAAGCAGCAGCGGAGCGGTCCAGCCGCCGGTTACCGTGTTCAGCCATCCGGCCACCGGCGGAGCGCAGGTCGCGGCAAGGTATCCGCCCGTCTGGATCCGGGCAGAGGCGGAGGCCGCCTCGTTGTCGCTGCGGGCCACGCGCGGAATGATCGAAAAGATGGCCGTGAACCCGCCGCCCTGGGCGATCCCGCCCGTGATGGACCAGAGAATGTAGGCGTCGGGTGCCAGGAGCAGGCCGAGGGGGAGTGTCATCCACAAGATGGCGATGCCTGCCGTCGGCACCCAGAGCCGGGTTCGTGCTGCCACGAGCGGCACCCCGAAAGCGCCGACAATGGCGGCCACCTGGAAGAGAGAGGCCGTGGCTCCGGAGGCGGTAATGGACATGCTCCGGACTTCGGACAGCAGCAGGGGCAGCCAGGTGGTGGTTCCGTAGTAGGCGGCCGACTGGCCGCAGAAGGCCAAGGTCAGCAACCCGATGATCCACCTGTTGCGGCGCCCGCCGCCGGTTTCCGGGCGCGGCACCGCCGCCGTCCCGGAACGATCGTTGCCAGCGGGTCTGGCCGCGGCGGTGTTGGCGGGCGGTTCACCGGACGCGCCGACCGGCCCGGGTGCCAACGCCGCGCGCCGTCGTCGCGCCGTCGGCAGCCAATAGGCGAGGCCGAGGACGGCCAACACACCCCAGGCCGCCAGCGCCCACCGCCATCCGACGAGCGCGGCGAGCGGTGCGGTGCCCAGCAGGGTCGCCATGGACCCGACGTTCATCGTGGCCGAGTAGACGCCGGTGACAGCGGAAACGCGGTTCCAGGGCACGTCGCGGCGGATCAGCACCGGAGCCACGATGTTGCCTAGCGTAAGTGCCGCGCCGATGATTGCCGTGCCTGCAAGCACCGCCGATACCGGGCCCAGGGAGCGGATGACGGTTCCGGCCAGGACGCCGGCCAGGCACAGCACCACGGTGGCTTCCGGGCCCCAGCGCCGGATCGTATGTGTCGCCAGGGGAGTGACCAGCGCGAAGAGCAGCACCGGCAGGCCCGTGAGCAGACCCGCCCCCGCGGCCGACAGGCCGGTGTCGGCCCGGATGTCCCCGACGACGGCGGTGGGCGCGATGATCGGTGCACGCAAGCTTAGAGCCAGGATGGCGATGCCCAGAATCACCCACGGCAAGGCCGGCCGGGAGGCGAATGCGCGGACCGTGGCTGGCTCCTTCGGGTCGTGCTGGGGGCAGGGGGAAATCCTCCCAGCCACCCTAGCCGAAGCGATCCTCGCCTCCGTTGATGACTTACCCGGAGGGCGCCGGCGCCGTCATTATTCGCGGGCGGGCCCGGGCCGGGGCGGGATTCCTTCTGCCCGGTGGTAAAGTCGGGAGAAGTATGCTTTCCGTCCGCACCCGCTGCGCGGAACGCCGTCGAAGCGCTTCGGGCGCATCGGCCACCTAAGACTTCAGTGCCGGCAACTCCGGCTTCGGGCGTTGATGCCCGGCAACACACCGCACCATAGATCGGAATCCATGAACACCAAGCCGTTGCAGACTCCTCCGAAACTCGCCAAGGACGCCTTGCGCATAGTCCCCTTGGGCGGACTGGGCGAAATCGGCCGGAACATGACGGTGTTCGAGTTCGGCGGCAAGCTGCTGATCGTGGACTGCGGCGTCTTGTTCCCCGAGGAGCAGCACCCGGGCGTGGACCTGATCCTGCCCGACTTCTCCTACATCCGCGAACGCCTCAACGACGTCGTCGGCATTGTCCTCACCCACGGGCACGAGGACCACATTGGCGGCGTGCCGTACCTGCTGAAGGAACGCGCCGACATCCCCGTGATCTCCGCGAAGCTGACGCTGGCCTTCGTGAAGACCAAGCTGCAGGAACACCGCCTGAACGCCAAGATGGTGCAGGTCAAGGAGGGCGACCGGAAGAAGTTCGGTCCGTTCGACCTGGAGTTCCTGGCCGTCAACCACTCCATTCCGGACGGACTGGCCGTAGCCATCCGCACCGGGGCCGGGCTGGTGCTGGCAACCGGCGACTTCAAGATGGACCAGTTCCCGCTGGACCGCCGGATCACCGACCTGGCCGGGTTCGCGCGGCTGGGCGACGAAGGCGTGGACCTGTTCCTGCCGGATTCCACCAACGCCGAAGTTCCCGGTTTCCTCGCCGCCGAGGCCGATCTGGTGCCGGCCATCGATACGGTCATGCGCACCGCCCCGCGCCGCGTGATCGTCTCCAGTTTCGCCAGCCACGTGCACCGCATCCAGCAGGTCATCGACGTGGCACACAAGTACGGCCGCAAGGTCGCCTTCGTGGGCCGGTCCATGGTGCGCAACATGACGACGGCGCGCGAGCTCGGCTACCTGAACATCCCGCGCGGGGTGCTGGTGGACTTCAAGGAACTGGAGAAGCTGCCGCCCACCAAGGCCGTGCTGATCTGCACCGGCTCCCAGGGCGAGCCGATGGCGGCGCTGGCCCGCATGGCCGGCGGCGACCACATGATCGACCTGACCGAGGGCGACACCGTACTGCTGGCCTCCTCGCTGGTGCCGGGCAACGAATCCTCCATTTACCGGTTGATCAACGACCTCACCAAGCGCGGCGCCAACGTGGTGCACAAGGGCAACGCGAAGGTCCACGTCTCCGGCCACGCCTCCGCCGGCGAGCTGGTCTACTGCTACAACCTGGTCCGGCCGAAGAACGTGCTCCCCGTCCACGGCGAGCACCGCCACCTGAAGGCCAACGCCGAACTGGCCGTCCGCACCGGCGTGGACCCGAAGCGCGCGCTGATCGGCGAAGACGGCATAGTGGTGGACCTGAAGGACGGCGTGGCACGGGTTTCCGGCCAGATCGCCGCCGACTACGTCTACGTGGAGAACATGGTGGCCGGCGCGGCCACCGAAGCCTCCCTGCAGGACCGGCTGCGGCTGGCCGAAGATGGCGCCGTCACCGCGCTGCTGATCGTCAACCCGGACACCGGGCGGCTGGAGGAAGAGCCGGAGTTCTTCCCGGTCGGCTTCGCCCCGGCGATCGAGCAGCTGGAGAAGGCCACCGGCATCGTCGAGAAGACGCTGATGCAACTGCGCGGCGACAAGACCGGCCCGGACGCCGAGAAGGCGATCGCCCAGGCCCTGATCCGCTGGTCCGACCGCGCGCTGCGGCGCAAGCCCGTGGTCACGGTCATCATCGTGGAGGCGTAACCGGCCCGTTCGCCACAGCGAAGAAGCCGAGAGGGACGGACACGGGCGCAAGCCCGTCCGTCCCTCCACCTTTTAAGGAGCGCTCCTGCCTCCCGCTCACTGGCCGAGGGGCGGCGGGTTCCGCTGCACCGTGTAGGAATTCATGGTCACCGGCGCACCCTCAGCCGTGAACCAGCCGTCGGCCGCCGGCTTCCCCGCGCGGCGAGCCTGCCCGAAAGCGGCCCCAGCACAATGAGCGAGGCCCAGGTGAGCTTTCCCGCCGTCCCGCCCGCGGCGAAGGCCACCGGAATCGACACGGCGAAAACCAGCGGCGGGACGAGGGAATCGAGCACGAACGCCCGATGCTGCCTGCGGTTCATCGGCTCGATCTCGAGACGGTTCCTGCGGGCGATCTCGAACATGGCCAGCTGTGCCAGGGCAGCCAGGGCAAGGTTGGCAGCGTACAGCACGGTCGAGAGTGCCAAGGACGATGTCTCGGGGTCGCTGATGCCCTGCGTGGTGAACGGAATCAGGATGACGAATGAGGCAGCCACCAGGTTCGCCGTCGTCGTTGCGGAATCAAGAGCCGCGAGCCGTTTAATCAGGCGGAGGTTCATCCGCCAGAACACGGCGATCACCACGAAGCTCAGGGCGAAACCGGCAAGCTGATGCACCAGGCCGGAGCGTGCCAGCGACCGGAGGTCTTGCCACGCCTCCGCCGACGGAGCATCCAGGTTGGTGATCAGCAGCGTGATGGCGAATCCGTAAATGACGTCGTAAAAGCCGATGCCTCGGTCAAATTCGCTGGACTCCCGGGCCAACATGGCGGAGTTTCGCTCCGGCTGCTCGGAACGTTCCGCGGAATCTTTGGGAGGCGCGCCGTGTGCGGGCGGTTCGCCGTCCCGGGGTTGTGCCACGGGATCAGCGTGGCGCAACCGTGGACGCATGGCAATGGGCGTTGCGACGGCGGCGCACCCCCTGGGGCGGGAACGCGGCCCGCTGGCGTGCGCACCGCCGTCGTTGGTGGCGCAGTGGCGCAGCGCCGGAAACGCTGCGCCACTGCTGGCGAGGCCGGCTACGGGACGGGGATGGTCCCGGCGTAGTCGGTGTTGTAGCCGGTGACCGGCTGATGCGGGATCTCCTTCCAGCGGTCGGCGTCCTCCTGCTGGACTTCGCCGGTGGCCAGGCCCAGCAGCAGTTCCTTCATGGCGAGCACGTTCTGCCTGACGCTCTTGCCGCGGGCCTTCTGGCCCAGGCTGCCGTCTGAGGTGTTGCCGGAGGTTTCGAAGAAGACCACCGGGTTGGAGTGCCCCTCCGGGTTCATCCCCTGGTAGTCCAGCCCCAGCATCATCGCCGACACCACGCCGCCCTTGATGTCGATTTCCAGGCCGTTGCCCACCTGGTAACGGTCCATGTTGATGGATCCGTACTTGGACAGTTCGTCATAGACGTGCACGTGCATCTGGCGGGTCAGCTCGTCGTAGGCCCCGCCTTCGATTCCGGGCAGGGTCGGGCCGCCCGGGGCGAGCGAGATGCCCAGCGACAGCGTGACATCGTCGCCGGTGCCCCATTCCTTCTTCAGGCCCTGGTGGTGGATGTCCACGGCATAGGCCGGCTTCACGTCGGTCCAGTACTCGTAGAAGGCCAGCGACTCGTCGGCCACGAATCCGTTGGGCGTCCAGTCCCGGTTCAGGTCTATCCGCTGTTCCCGCCCGTTGGCGCCGAACTCCGGCAGATCGGCGGCCTGGTCCCAGAGCACGGTGTGGCGGATGTTGGCCTCTGACCCGTCCGGGTTGTACATCGGGATGAAGTGGAAGGTGAACTTCTCGCGCAGCAGCTGATAGTCCGTCGAACCGTTGGTGCCCAGGTCCTTCAGCAGCGCCAGGATCGACTCGGTGCCGTAAGGTTCGTTGCCGTGGATGCGGCCCTGGATCCACACGTGCTCGGCGCCGGTGCCGACGGTGGCCACCCAGAGGTCGCGGCCCTGCTCGGACTTGTTGACCTGCGTGCCGGCCTCCTCGAGCGTGAAGGCGTCCACACCGAAGCGGCTGTTCTTTTCCAGCTTCTGCAGCTCCTTCACCAGGTCGTCGTAGGTCAGAATGCTGGCGGTACTGGTGTTGCCCTCGGGAGAGGGGAAGTTGGCATCCGCAAGAACAGGGGTTGCGGCGCTGAACGGAATGACGACGGCGAGGGCCGCCGCAGCGGCCAGGCTGCGGTAGCGCCGGGGCTTGGCCGAACTGACGTTGATGCTGCTCTTGGGCTGGTGCTTCACTGCATGTCCTCCACAGGTTGAGCGATTCATGCGCCAGCGCAGCCGGCTACTGCGGCTGCGCTGGCGGAATCGGCAGCTCGAGGGAACTGCCGGTAACGAGACGCTAGCCGGGGGTCCCGGGATTGCGCCAGAGTGGAGGGGCGGATCGCGGACTGTCACCCGGTAATTGCCGGCCGCGACGTCAAACGGCCAACGGCCCGCCATAGCTGCCATCCGGGGGTCGGGAAAGCACGCGGCGGCCGCCGGCCGCCGCCGGCACGGCTACCCGCCGATGCGGGCAGGGGCTAACCTCAACGTGTGACTCCTGAGGAGCTGGCCAACCTGGCGCATTTGCGCCGTGCGCGGGACCTGATCGACCGGGACTTTGCCCGGCCGCTCGATGTGCCGACGATGGCGGCGAAGGCGCTGATGTCGCCGGCACATTTTTCGCGCCGCTTCAAGGCCGCGTACGGGGAGACGCCCTACAACTACCTGATGACCCGCCGGATTGAGCGCGCGATGGCGCTGCTCCGCGCAGGCGCGAGCGTCACGGACGCGTGCATGGAGGTGGGCTGTACGTCGCTGGGATCGTTCAGCACGCGGTTCAGCCAGCTGGTGGGCGAAACCCCCAGCGCCTATCGGGCCCGGGAGCATCCGGCGGCGGAGGCCATGCCGCCGTGCATCGCGAAGCTGCTCACCCGGCCCGTGGACCCGAGATCGAGCAGGATCGAAGAAGCGGCCGCGCCGGCCCGGGCGTAGCTTGGCCGCATGACTATTTCACTTCAGTACTGCAACATCACGGTCAACGATCCTGCGGAATCCATCCCGTTCTACCGCGACGGCCTCGGGCTTGAGGTCCGCAACGACGTCGCCAACGACGGCTTCCACTGGATTACCATGGGCAGTCCCGACCAACCCGAACTGGAGCTGGTGTTGTCCGCACCCCACGCCGGGCGCTCGCAGGCCGACGGCGACCAGCTGCAGGAGCTGCTGGTCAAGGGCGTACTGCCCATGCTCGTGTTCCGCACGGATGACCTGGACGCCGCCTTCGAACGGCTGGTGTCCATCGGGGCCGAGGTCCTGCAGGAGCCCATGGACCAGCCGTGGGGACCGCGCGACTGCGCCGTCCGGGACCCCTCGGGCAACATGATCCGCATCAACCAAAACAAGTGAATCGAATCCCAAAATAACGACGGCGGCCGCTCACCTGCCAAGGCGAGCCTCCGCCGTCGTCCCGCACCTTGGCATGCGTCCGCGCGTCACTTGTCCGCGGCGGGCGCCGGGTGGGGCAACAGCGACGACGGCGCCGCTCCGACCATCACTTCCACTGCGCGGGCGAGGTGGGTGTGCCGGTCGCTGACCCCGTTCCAGCGCACCAGCCCCTGGGCATTCAGCCCGTCGATCATGCCCAGAACCTGCCAGGCCACGGTTTCCGCGTCCGGCGTGGTGAACTCGCCGGCGGCGACGCCCGCCTCAAGCAACTCCCGGATCACCGCCTGCCACGCATCCATCTGGGCGCGCACGCTGACCGCCAGCGCCTCGTTCCGGCGGCCCAGGGACCACGCTTCCACCCACACCGCCGTCACATCCAGCCGGCGGTCGTCCAGGAGCGTGTCGAGCAGCAGCCCAAGGCCCTGCTGCGGCGTGGGCCTGGCCGCCACCATGGCCGACACCTCATCGATTTCCGCGGCGACGATGGACGTAAAGGCGCCGGCCACCAGGACATCGATGGTGGGGTGGTAGTGCGCCACCAGGCCCGGGGCCACGCCGGCCCTGCCCGCCACGTTGCGCAGCGTGATCGCGGAAAGGCCCTGCTCGAGCCCGATCGCCCGGGCCGCTTCGGCGATTTCCGCGCCGCGCTCGGCGGGCGCCTTGCGCGGGGTGCGTTTGGGTGTGCTTGACATCACAGATCAGTCTAGAGTAATTTCGCTGCATTATTGATCACGCGATCAACAAGGCAGGCCGGACGGCCCTTGCTGTTCCTCACGAGACGGAGGCCTGTGTGGCTTGGAGAATGCCGGCGGAAACCGATTCCCACGAGCGCACCTGGATGGCGTTCCCGCGGGCCGGGCTGACGCTGGGCGCGGACGCGGCGTCGGCCGAGGAAGTGTACGGCGCCTGGGCCGCGGTGGCGCATGCCGTCGCGGAGTTCGAACCGGTCGCCATGGTGGTGGACCCGACGGAGCGGGAGCGCGCCGGCCGCATGCTGGACAGCGGCATCGACCGGATCGAGGCGCCGCTGGATGAGTTCTGGATGCGCGACATCGGGCCGACCTTCGTGATCGACGACGAGCGGCCGGACGTCCTCGGAGCGGTGGACTGGACCTTCAACGGCTGGGGCGCGCCGGCCTGGGCCGAGTGGGAGAAGAGCCGGGGCATCGGAACCTTCGTCGCCGCGCAGGCCGACGCCGAACTCGTCACGTCCCTGCTGGTGAACGAAGGCGGCGCCATCCACGTCGACGGCGAGGGCACCGTGCTGGTGACCGAGACCGTGCAGCTCGACCCCGATCGAAATCCGTATGCGGACAAGGGGCGGGTGGAGGCGGAACTGGCCCGCACGCTGGGCGCCACGCATACGGTGTGGGTGCCCCGGGGACTGACCCGTGACTACGAGGACCTGGGCACGCGCGGGCACATAGACATGGTGGCCGCCCTGCCCTCGCCCGGACGGATCCTGCTGCACATGCAAAACAACCCGGCACACCCCGACTTCGAGGTCAGCCGGTCCCTGCGGTCCTTTTTCGAGACCCAGGTCGACGCGGCGGGCAAGCCATTCGACATCATCGAGCTGCCCGCCCCGGACACCCTCGAGGACGACGAGGGGTTCGTCGACTGGAGCTACGTCAACCACCTGGTGGTCAACGGCGGCGTGATCGCCTGCGGCTACGGCGAGGAACGCGCCGATGCGCTGGCGGCCGAAATCCTTGCCGAGGCCTACCCCGGCCGCCGCCTGGTCACGGTGGACGCGCGGCCGATACTGGCCCGCGGCGGCGGGATCCACTGCATCACGCAGCAGCAACCCAAGCCCGGCGCGAAGGCGGCGGCATGAGCCGGATCGACGTGGTGGAGGCCTCGATTGCCCAGCTGCGCGAGGCGCTGCACACGGGGCAGGCGACCAGCGAGGAACTCACGCAGGCCTATCTGGACCGCATCGCCGCCTACGACCACGGCGGCATCCGGCTGAACGCCGTCGTCGTCATGAATCCCGAGGCGCTCGCGGACGCCCGCGCATCCGACCGGCGGCGTTCCCGCGGCGAAGCCGTGGGACCGCTGGACGGCATCCCCTACACGGCGAAGGACAGCTACCTGGCCGAAGGCCTCACCGCCGCCGCGGGCTCGCCCGCCTTCGAGCACTTGGTGGCCCGGCGCGACGCCTTCGCCATCGAACGGCTGCGCGCGGCAGGGGCGGTGCTCTTGGGACTCACCAACATGCCGCCGATGGCCAACGGGGGCATGCAGCGCGGTCTCTACGGGCGCGCCGAAAGCCCCTACAACGCCGACTTCCTGACGGCCGCCTTCGGCTCCGGCTCATCCAACGGCTCCGGAACCGCTACGGCGGCAAGCTTCGCCGCCTTCGGGCTCGGCGAGGAAACCTGGTCCAGCGGCAGGGCGCCCGCATCGAACAACGCGTTGTGTGCCTACACCCCGTCGCGCGGCATCATCTCGGTGCGGGGCAACTGGCCGCTGGTTCCCACCATGGACGTGGTGGTGCCGCACACTCGGACCATGGCCGACCTGCTGGAAGTGCTGGACGTGGTCGTGGCGGACGACCCCGAAACCCGCGGCGACTTCTGGCGCCTGCAGCCCTGGGTGCCCCTCCCAGCCGCCTCGTCAATCCGGCCCGCCTCCTACCCGGCGCTGGCTCCCCGCGGACTGCAGCAGGCACGCGACGCGCTGCAGGGAAAACGGTTCGGCGTGCCCCGCATGTACATCAACGCCGACCCCGATGCCGGCACCGGCGAAGACCCCGGCATCGGCGGTGCCACCGGGCAGCGGATCGAGACCCGGGCCTCCGTCATCGAGCTGTGGGAAGCTGCCCGCCGCGACCTCGAGGCCGCGGGCGCGGAGGTGGTTCCCGTGGATTTCCCGGTCGTCTCCAACTACGAGGGCGACCGGCACGGTACCCCGAAAATCGGCACCCGCGGCCTGGTCAGCCCGGAGTACCTGCGGCGGGAAATCATGGATCTCTCGGCGCGGGCGTGGGATGACTTCCTCGCCGCCAACGGGGACCCGGCGCTTCGGACCCTGGCCGACGTGGACGGGGCAAAGATTTTCCCGCACCCGCCCGGAGCCCTGCCGGACCCCTTCGACGATTTCGACGACATCGCCGCCTACCCGGCGCACGTGCGGGAACACGGCGTGGCCTCGTTCACCGAGATCCCCCATCTGGAGGAGGGGCTGCGGGGGCTCGAGGAAACCCGCCGGGTGGACCTGGAGGCCTGGCTGGACCACCACGCGCTGGACGCCGTCGTCTTCCCGGCGGTGGCGGACATCGGCCCCGCGGACATGGACGTCAACCAGGCCTCGGCAGACCTCGGCTGGCGCAACGGCGTCTGGGTGGCCAACGGGAACCTCGTCCCGCGCCACCTGGGCATTCCCACCGTCACCGTGCCCATGGGCACGACGGCGGACATCGGCATGCCCGTGGGACTCACCTTCGCGGGGCGGGCCTACGACGACAACGCCCTGCTGGCCGTGGCGGCCGCCTTCGAGGCGACCGGCGCCCGCCGCACGGAGCCGCCCCGGACCCCGCGGCTGGGCTAACGGCCGGACCGGCTCCTGAGCGGACCGCACGTGATGGGCGGGCCGCCATCCCGAGGGCTATGCGTGCGGCAGTTCCTGGACCACGAGGAACATGGCGCCGGTCGGGTCGGTCAGGGTGGCGACGCGGCCGAAGGACGTGTCTTCGGCGGGCTGGACCACGCTCCCGCCCAGGGCCGCGGCCTTTTCAACGGCCGCGTCGGCATTCTCGACGGCGAAGTAGATGCGCCAGTGCGCCGGGACGCCCTCGGGCAGCCAGGCCCCGGCGTCCATGATGCCGGCCGCCGCGGTGTCGCCGGAGCCGAGCGTGGTGTAGCGGAACTCGTCGGTGTCGCTCATGACGTCGGTGTCCCAGCCGAAGACGTCCTGGTAGAACTTCACGGTGGCGGGGTAGTCGCGGGTGAAGAGTTCGTGCCAGGCGGGGGAGCCAGGCTCGGCGGCCAGCTCGTAGCCGGTATGCCCGGCGAACTCCCAGAGGCCGACGGCGGCCCCTCCGGGGTCGGCGAGCATGCCCATCTTGCCCTGTTCGGGAACCTCCATCGGTTCAACGTAGACCTGGCCGCCGTGGGCCGCGGCAATGCTGGTGGTGGTGTCGATGTCGTCCACGCGCAGGTAGGTGGTCCACGTGTCCGGGGTTCCCGCCTGCTGGCTCTGCATGATGCCCGCAACGGCATGGCCGTCCTTGAAGGCCATGATGTAGCCGCCGTACTTCTCCTGGTCGCCGGTCTCGTAGCTCCAGCCGAACAGCTCGGTGTAGAACTGCTCGGCTCTCTCCGGATCGGAGGTCATCAGGTCCACCCAGCAGGGTGCGCCGGGGGCGAGGGTGGGTTTGGGCATGGCTGGCTCCTGTTCAAAGGGTGCGTGGTGGAGACAAGCGCGAGCCTACTCGGGGGCCGACTGCGGCGGCAACGAATTTAGCGGCCTAGGCGCTCTTAGCGTTTCGGATATATTGCGGTCGGCGCCGGTGGGGGCTGCCGCCCATCCTGTCCCACAGGACCATCACTGCCGCCACAGGGCCCAGTACAGGGATCAGTAGCGCCGCGGCTGTGAGACCTATCCGGATGAAGGGTCGCCCCCTTCCGGCGACTGTCAGCACGAGAAGTGCACTCAAGAGGTGGACTGTACCAACCGCGATGAGGGTTCCCACGAGCGTTTGGCCGACCAGTTGCATCGCGTAGTTCAGTTGCCCCACGGGGTCCTCGGGGATGGAAGTAGCCACCGCATCCGTTCCGTTCATAAGCATCCTCTCCTGACTCGGTCTGGTCACAGAAGGGAGTCACGCTCCGTACCCGCGGTGCCCTGTCGACTGCTCGGCGTGGACGGGTCACACCTGGGGGTACCGGGCACATCGCTGGGTTTGCCGGTGGCGCTCAGGCAGGCAGGGCCAAGCGGTCGAACTCCCAGCGGGCTTGGCTGCCCGGGTGATCCATCCGTCGGCAAAAGCACTGCTTAATGCGACGCAGTCCTCGCCCGAGGCTGCCGCAAGAAACGCCCGGGATGCGCCAGCTCGACACCGTTGAATTCTTGACCAACTTCCTCGCCGCTTGGCCCCTTGTTGTACTGCCCAAAGACTGTGCCTGGTGCATCGCCCGGCGACAGTTGCGCCAGGAACGCGGCTTCGAAGGGCGTTCTGAACCGCTTCTCCGACCGTGTTCGCATCAGCGCTTCATCAAGGGGTCCAAACTGATTCTGAGAGAAGCTAACCGCCAATCAATACTCCTTTTCGACAAATTCAAGCGTTCGTCCAAGAACGTGTTGGATGCATACCAAAATACGTTCAGCGCCCGGTTCTTCCACGCCGGGTGGGACACCACAAGCCTACCCCAAATTAGTTTGGTTAGGCAAACCGAATTTATGCATATCGCATGTACGCCGCGCCATCGTTGAACGGGAAACGCCCTGTCCGTGGCGTGTCCTGTTCAGCGGATAGCGCCGGCCGCCGGAGACGGCCGGTGCTGTCCCGGCGCACCGGATTTGGGTTACGGCGCGTAGGACTCCGCCGGCACGTACCCCTCGCCCGTATGTTCCTGGACCTGCACCTCGGAGATCGGGGCCATGGTGGTGGTGGTGTCCACGCTCAGGCCGTCGAGCAGCAGCGGCGGCTCAAAGTCCTTGACGTTGCGGACCGCTTCCATCAGCGCCTCGTGGGTCGGCTCGGCCATGTTCTTGAACGCCTCCTCGAGGGTGGCCGCGGTGGCGTAGCCCCAGAGGCAGTGCGGGATGATCTGGTCGGCGGTATCCGGGGCGTACTCCTCGATGTCCGCCAGGAACTGCTTCACTTCCTCGTCGTCGGTCTGCGTGGGTTGCTTGGTGAAGCCGGTGCTGTACACGTTCGGGAAGGCACTGGCATTGCCCGGTTCCAGCACGTCCCGCTCGTTTGCCGCTACGGCCGCCAGGAAAATGGACGGGGTCCAGCCAAGGTCCTGCGCCCGGACCATCGACGACGCCGTCAGCGCCGGCACCGTGTTGGCCGAGAAGAAGACGTCGGCCTCGCTGTCCGCCAGCTGGGCCATCTGCGCGTCCACGGTCGGGTCGCCCGGCTCGAACGTGGCCCGCTGGACGATCTCCACCTCCGAGCCTTCGATGGCGTCCTCAAGCCCGGCGACGAACTCGTTGCCGGCGTCGTCGTTCTGTTCCAGCACGGCGACGGTGACGGCCGTGCCGGAGTCCACCAGGAACTTGCCGAACGAGTTGCCTTCGGCGTAGTAGGTGGGCATCCAGCCGATGGTCCACGGGTTGGCCTCGGGGTCTTCGCTGAACACCGAGTCTCCGGAGGCCACGAATACCTGCGGGAACTCTTCCTCGGTGGCCACCGGCATGACGGCCAGGTTGGTGCGGGTGCCCAGGCCGTTGACGTTGGCGAAGACGCCCTCGGCGATCATCTGCCGGAAGTTCGCCACGGCGCGGCCGGGATCGTAGGCGTCGTCGTACGCCTTGAGTTCCACGGTGCGCGTCTTGCCGTCGCCGAATTCCACGCCGCCGTCGGCATTGGCCGCGCCGAAGTAGGCCTCCATGCCCGCGACCAGGCAGCTGCCCGGCGCGCCGGCCACACCGCTGAGCGAGGTGGTGCTGCCGAGCAGGATGCTGGTGTCGGTGATGCCCTGCTCGGCTCCGCCGCCGCCCTCCGTAGCGCCCGGGCTGCCCTCGGGCGAGTTGCCGCCGTCGCCCCGGCCGCAACCGCTGAGCGCGAGCGTGAGGGCTGCCGCGGCGGCCACGGCACCCGTGGCGCCGCGTCCGATATGCCGTGTTCGCATTGTTCTCTCCTTAGCCTTGTGGGCCTTGTGCTGGATCGGTGGGCCGGCCCCCTGCCGGCTCACATCGCGGTGGTGGTCGGGGTATGGACTTCCGGGCCGGTATCGGGAGCCTTGACGGCGGCCTCGGGCTCCGCGCGTCTGCGGCGCATCCGCCGCAGCAGCGACGGCAGGGTCACCAGCCCGCCCGGGGCCAGGAACAAGATGACCAGCAGGGCGGCGCCGTAGATGATCGGCGTGTGCGAGGCGTCGATTTGCCCGGCCAGGACCGGAATGAAAACGAAGAAGACTCCGCCGAGCAGGGAGCCCATGATGCTGGCCGACCCGCCGATGATCATGGCCGCCAGCATGTTGATCGAAACCACGAAGCTGAGCGTCGCCGGGGACATGTACTGCACGGCCGCCAGGTAGAGGAAGCCCGCGACCCCGCCATACAGGGACGCGACCGTGAACGCGAGGACCTTGTACCGGTAGTTGGAGACGCCCATCGCGGTGGCCACGGCCTCGTTCTCGCGCACGATGGCGAAGGCCCGTCCGATCCGGCCACGGGTCAGGTTGGCCGCCAGCACGAAGAGCACGGCGGCGATGCCGAGCACCACGTAGTACCGCCACTGGTCGTCGGCCAGGCCGCTCCAGTCCGGGGCGTTCATCCACTGCACCGTGATGCCGACGGAGCCGCCGGTGAAATCGTCCAGCCGCTTGGCCAGCCGGTCCGCGATGATCGGCAGCGAGATGGTGACCATGGCCAGCGAAACCCCGCGCAGCCGGACCGCGGGCAGGGCGACCAGGAAACCGACGACGGCGGGGATCAGGGCGGCGAGCACGAAGGTCAGCAGCACCGGCCAGCCCTCGGTGACGCCGTACGCGGTGACGTAGGCGCCCAGCCCCACGAACGCGCTCTGGCCCAGCGAGATCTGCCCAGCGTAACCGGTCACGAGGTTGAGCCCCAGGATCGCGACGGCGAAGGCGGCCACCACGGTCAGCTGGTAGTTCACGTAGGGGATCAGCTGCAGCGGCGCCAGGACCGCCAGCACCACGACGACGACGGCGGCGGCGATCCGGAACCAGCGCGAGGCGAACACCTTGCGCCTCATACCCGCACCACCTCCTTCTGCCCGAAGAGGCCCTGGGGCCTGACCAGCAGCACGATGAACATGGCGATCAGCGGCACGGCGATCTTGAGGTCGTCGCCGATGAAGCCGATGTAGGCCCCGGCCAGGTTTTCCACCACGCCGATCAGGCCGGCGGCGACCACCGCGCCCAGCGGGCTGTTGAGGCCGCCGAGGATGGCGGCGGCCAGCGCGTAGACCAGCACCTGGTCCAGCATGTGCGGGGACAAGAAGACCTTCGGGGCGATCAACACGCCCGCGATGGCGCCCAGCACCGCGGCCAAAGCCCAGCCCACCATGAGCAGCCGGCCCACCGGGATGCCCGAGAGCGCGCTGGACTCCGGGTTGTCCGCCACCGCCCGCAGGGCCAGGCCGAGCTTGGTTTTCTTGAACAGCAGCTGCAGCGCCAGCACCACCAGCAGCAGCACCACGATGTTGCCCAGCGACTGATAGCTGATGAAGGCCCCGGCCACCTGGAAGGTGCCCAGCGGGAAGAGGGAGGGGAACTGCTGGGAGTTGTAGCCCCAGAACAGGCCGGCCAGCCCGGTGAACAGCACCAGCAGGGCCACCGTGACGATGATGGCGGTATCGGGCAGCCCGCGCTCGAAGCGCCGCATGATCAGGCGCTCCACCCCGGCGCCCAGCGGCGCGGAGACCAGGATGGCCAGGGGAATGGCGAGCGCCGGCGGAATGCCTGCCTGCCACAGGGTCCAGGCCAGGAAGGTGGAGAAGACCGCCATGGCCCCCTGCGCAAAATTGATCAGCCCGGTGGCCCGGTTCACCAGCACGATGGCCAGCGCCAGGGCGGCGTAGATGGCCCCGTTGCCCAGGCCGTCGATGATGAGCTGCAGGAACAGTGAATCCACGGCTCACCCTCCCAGGTACGCTTTGCGGATGGCGTCCATGCCCATGAGCTCTTCGCGCGGCCCGGACAGCACGGTGTGCCCGGTTTCCAGGACAGTGGCCTCGTCCACGATGGAGAAGGCCAGGGCGGCGTTCTGTTCCACCACCACCATGGACAGCCCCGTTTCGGTACGCAGTTTCGCGATCGCCTCATAGACCTGGCCGGCGGTGCCGGGCGCCAGCCCCAGGGACGGCTCGTCCAGCAGCACCAGTTTGGGCGCGGACATGAAGGCGCGGCCGATCGCGAGCATCTGCTGCTCGCCGCCGGACAGCGCGGCGGCGGGAGTCTTGCTCCGCGCCGCGAGCTGCGGGAAGAGGTCGAAATAGTGGTCCCGGTCGGCGGCGACGCCGCGCTGGTCCTTGCGCCGGTAGGCGCCGACCAGCAGGTTGTCCTGCACGCTGAGGTTGGCCAGGGTGCCGCGGTCCTGCGGCACGTGGGCAATGCCCAGCCGGGCCACCTGGTCGGGCCGCATCCCGGTGATCCTGCGGCCGTCGAAGGTGATGTCCCCGCTGGTCTTGACCAGGCCGCTGATGGTGCGCAGCGTCGTGGTCTTGCCGGCGCCGTTGGCCCCCAGGATGCCGGTGGCACCGCCGTCGGCCACGCTCAAGCTGATGCCGTGCAGCGCCACGGCCCGGCCGTACCAAGCGCGCACGTTGGAGAGTTCGAGGAGGCCCGTCACGCCGCCCCCTGCCCGAGGTACGCCTCGACCACGCGCGGATCCTGCCGGACCTCGGCGGCCGTGCCCTCCGCCAGCTTCCGCCCCTGGTTGAGCACGGCCAACCGGTCCGTCACCGCGGCAATCAGGCCCATGTGATGTTCGACGACGACGATGGTCAGCTCGAATTCCGCGCGCAGGTTCCTGATCCAGCCGATCAGGTCTTCGACTTCGGCGTGGGAAAGCCCGGCGGCCGGCTCATCGAGCAGCAGCAGCTTGGGCTGGCTGAGCAGCGCCCGGCACAACTCCACCCGCTTGCGGAAGCCGTGGGCGAGCTCGCCCGCCGGCAGGCGGGTGGCCCAGTCCAGGTCCAACCGCGCCAGCACGTCATGGGCCTGCCGGCGGAGCGTGCGCTCGCCGCGGACGGCGTGCGGGAGCCGCAGCGCCCAGGACAGCGCGCCGCCGGACAACCGTGAGTGGCCGCCGAGGAGCACATTGTCCAGCACCGTTTGGTCCAGCTGCAGCGCGGGATGCTGGAACGTGCGGGCCAGTCCCATCCGCGCCAGGGCGGACGGTGCCCGGGAGAGGACGTCCGCGCCGTCGATGCCGATGGACCCCGACGACGGCTTGTAATGCCCGCTGACGCAGTTGAACAGGGAGGTCTTGCCGGCGCCGTTGGGGCCGATGAGCCCGAAAACCGTCGACGGCTCCACCTCGAAGGAAACGGAATCCAACACCTTGATGCCGCCAAAGTGCAGAGAAACATCCTCAACGGTCAGCCTGGCCATGGCCGCACACTCTCTGCCATTCGCCACATGGATACAACGCTTCCTGGAGGCGGGAGACTGCTCGATTCCGGCGCCGCTGGCCGGTGGTGCTAACAAGAATGTTGACATTGAAGCTAACGATGTGATCTATCTCATGTCAAGGTCGTGATGCGAACGTTATGGCCCGCCGCGGGGCAGGCGAAACAGCGCGCGTTCGGCGGCGGCCACGGCTGGACTGCGGAAAGGCGGACACGATGTCTGGCTCCATCCCGTATCTGTTCAGGGGGCACCGTCACGCTCCGGAAGAGCGCGGCGGCCGTCCGCCCCAGCCGCGGACCGAACATCTGCCCGGCATGGTCATCGAGCGGGACGTCGCCGTGGCCGCCTCGTCCGGCGCGGTGATCCGCGTGGATGTCTACCGGCCCGACGGCGCGGAGCCCGCCGCCCCGCTGGTCAGCTGGTCGCCGTACGGAAAGCACATCACCGAGCAGCTGGGCGTCGTCCGCCCCACCAGCGGGGTGCGGGCCGGATACACCAGCGAACTGACGACCTTCGAGGCGCCGGA
This sequence comes from Arthrobacter sp. Cza30, assembly GCF_059090765.1. Lineage (NCBI taxonomy): Bacteria > Bacillati > Actinomycetota > Actinomycetes > Micrococcales > Micrococcaceae > Arthrobacter > Arthrobacter sp. Cza30. Next base: position 175,326 of record NZ_JBNHGA010000008.1, read on the forward strand.
CCCCGCCTACTGGGTGCCGTACGGCTACGCCGTCGTCGTGGCCGACATTCCGGGCACCTGGTACTCGGAGGGCGCGGCCACCTACTGCTCTCCGGAGGAAGCCAGGGACTTCTACGACCTGATCGAGTGGGCCGGTGGGCAGGCATGGAGCAACGGCAAGGTCGGACTGTCCGGCGTCTCCTACCTGACCGTGTCCCAGTGGCGCGTGGCGGAGCTGAACCCGCCGCACCTGGCCGCGATCAACCCCTGGGAAGGCTGGACCGATACCTATCGGGAAGTGGCGCGGCACGGCGGCATCCCGGAAACGTGGTTTTGGCCCTACATCTGGGAACGCTGGGGCTACGCCACCGGCCCCATCGAAGACCTGGAAGCCGAAACGGCCGCGCATCCGTTCTACGACGCGTTCTGGGAGTCCAAGAGCGCCGACCTCGAGAAGGTCACCGTGCCGGCGTTCGTCGTCGCCAGCTGGTCGGACCAGGGGCTGCACACGCGGGGGACGCTGGAGGGCTTCCGCCGGATCGCCTCCGAGGAGAAATGGCTGTACGTGCACGGCCGGAAGAAGTGGGCCGAGTACTACCGCCCCGGCATGGTGGAGCAGCAGCGGGCCTTCTTCGACCACTTCCTCCACGGGCGGGACGGCGGCCTGGCGGACTGGCCGCGGGTGCGGCTGGAGGTGCGGGACCGCTTCTACGAGGGGAGCACCTACACTGCCGCGGATTGGCCGGCGCCGCAGACCCGGTACCGCACCCTTTACCTCGATGCCGCGGCCGGCTCGCTCACGGACGAGCCGCCCGCCGCAGAAGGCGCCGCCGGCTACGACTCACTGGGCAGCGGGCTGCGGCCGCACCGGGCGGAATTCAGCCTCGCCTTCCGCGAGGAGGCCATGCTCGTGGGCCACGCCAAGGCCGTGCTCTTCCTGTCTGCCCCGGACGCCGGGGACCTGGACGTCTTCGTGGCGCTGTTTAAGAAGGACCGGGACGGCACGGTGGTCGGGTTCCCCTACTACGCCATTTTCGACGACGGCCCCGTCGCCGTGGGCTGGCAGCGCGCCTCCCACCGCGAACTCGATCCGGACCGCTCCACCGATTACCTCCCGGTGCTGGCCCACCGGCGGGCCCTGCCGCTGCCCCAGGACGGCCCGGTCCGGCTGGAGGTCGAGATCCTGCCCTCCGGTACCCGCTTCGAGGCCGGGGACACCCTGGTCCTGGTGGTCCAGGGATCCGACGTCATGCGCTACCCCAAGCCCGACCTCTACGCCCGGCACGAGGACTCCGTCAACCGCGGGGAGCACCGCATCCACACCGGCGGGCAGTCCGCCTCGCACCTGGTGATCCCGGTGTTCGCCGAAACCCCCTGCTAAACGAAACGGCCGCTGCCCGGGCCGCGCGAACCGGCGGCCGGCCGAAGAACCAGATCACCGAACGGAGAACGACATGCCTGCCGAAAACCTCGAAGCTGCCATCCAGCGCACCGGCAACCCGGTGGAGCTGCTGCGGAACCTGCCCGCGCCGCCCATCGTCTTTCCAATCCAGCCGGAGTTCACCAACTGGCGGTCGGAGCAACGGGCCTGGGACCGGTCCGTCGCCCTGCTGGACCAGTCCCACCACATGACCGACCTGTTCCTCGACGGGCCCGACGCACTGAAGCTGCTCAGCGACCTGGGCGTGAACAACTTCGCCAACTTCCGGCCGGACACCGCGAAGCAGTTCGTCGCCGTCAACGAGGACGGCCACCTGATCGGTGACGCCATCCTGGCCTGCCTGGCCGAGGGCAGCTTCAACCTGGTGGGCCACCACATGGTCGTGGACTGGGTGCAGTTCCGGCTACGACGCCACCGCCGAGCGCGACGGCAACTCCCTGGTCCGGACCGGCAACCCGAAGATCTACCGGTACGAGCTGCAGGGGCCGCAGGCGCTTCCGCTGGTGGAGAAGCTCACCGGTGGACCGGTCCCCGACGTGAAGTTCTTCCACATGACCGGCTTCAGGATCGCCGGCTGCCGGGTCCGGGCGATCCGGCACGGCATTGCCGGCCAGGCCGGATTCGAGATCTTCGGCCCGTGGAAGGAGGGCGAACGCGTCCGCCAGGCCATCCTCGAGGCGGGCGAAGAGCTTGACCTGCGCCAAGTGGGAGCCAAGGCCTATTCCACCTCCCCGCTCGGCTCCGGATGGGTGCCGACGCCCGTGCCCGCCATCTTCAGCGGGGACCGGCTCGCCGACTACCGGAAGTGGCTGCCGCTCGCGGCCGCCGGGTCGCTCGGCGGCAGCTTCGCCTCTCCAAACATCGAGGATTACTACCTGACGCCGTGGGACCTGAACTACGGCCGCGTGGTCTCCTTCGACCATGACTTCCTGGGCCGGAGCGCCTTGGAGCGGATGCGGGAGGACCCGGTCCGCGAAAAGGTCACCCTGGTCTGGGACAGCGACGACGTGGCCGGCGTGTTCAGGTCGCTCGGCGAGGACGGGCTACCGGCCAAGTACTTCGACATGCCCAAGGCCCGCTACGCGTTCTACCAGGTGGACCAGGTGCTGGCAGGCGGGGAACCCGCCGGGCTGTCCTTCGACTGCGGCTATGCGGCCAACGAGCAGGCCTTCCTCTCGCTGGCCACCGTGGAGAAGCGGCACAGCGCATCGGGCACGGAAGTCACCGTGCTCTGGGGCGAGGAGCCCAATACCCGCAAGCCCCAGGTCGAGCCGCACCGCCAGGTGGAGATCCGGGCGACGGTCGCCCCGGTGCCGTACGCCGACTTCGCGCGGAAGACCTACCGCTCCTGACCCCCGGGCGCGCGGCCGCGCCGCGATCGACGGGCCAGCGGCGGCGGCAGCAACGTGGCCCGGAGGCGCCGCCGCCTGCTAGAACACGATGGTGCTGTTGCCGTCGCTCAGCACCCGGTCCTCGCAGTGGGCCATCACCGCGCGGGACAGTACGCTGCGTTCCACGTCGGCGCCCAGCCGGGCGAGGTCCTCGGCGGAGTCGCCGTGCGAGACCCGGATGACGTCCTGGTCGATGATGGGCCCCTCATCCAAGTCTTCCGTGACGTAGTGGGCCGTGGCCCCGATGAGTTTGACGCCGCGTTCCTTGGCCTTGCGGTAGGGCGCCGCGCCGATGAAGGCGGGGAGGAACGAGTGGTGGATGTTGATCACCGGGACGCCCACCTCCTCCAGGAAGCCGGGCGAGATGATCTGCATGTACCGAGCCAGGACCACCAGGTCCACGTTGCCCTTCAGCAGCTCCAAGTGGCGCCTCTCGGCCGCGGCCTTGTCGTCCTTGTCCACCGGCACGTGGAAGTAGGGGATCCCGAACTGGCGGACATCGGAGCTGAGATCGGGATGGTTGGAGACGACCATGGCGATGCTCACCGGCAGCTCGCCCCGCCGCTGCCGCCAGAGCAAGTCCAGCACGCAGTGGTCGGACTTAGACACGAAGATCGCCACGCGCTTCTGCCGGCTGACTTCCACCAGCCGCCACGACAGGTCCGGGTCGCCGGACAGCTGCTGCTCCAGGCTGTGCGCCAACTGCTCCACCCGGGCCGTCAGATGGGGCAGATGGAAAACCGTCCGTTGGAAAAACCGGCCGCCTTCGGGATTGGTCGAGTGCTGATCCAGCGAGACGATGTTGGCGCCGGCCTCGGTCAGCAGGGTGGAAACGCTGGCGACGATGCCCGGCCGGTCGGTGCCCTGAACGATCAACCGCCCCTGGTCTTCTGCCGAGGGCGCTCCTGCCGGGGGCTTCTGCGGGTAGGTAGTCATGGCGCCCTGCCTTCCGAGGGCTCGCAGTTTGTTGCCAACAATTTAGCAGGCCCGGGACCCGGAGGCTCCTGGTGGGTAGGGCATATTTTGCCGGTCTGGCGGCGCCCGCGGGAAATGAAACCAGAATTGTTGACGATTCTGGTTCCCGGTGGTTGACTTCCCCTAGGACAACGACCCCGGGAGGACCTTTGAGCGACACCGAGCCGGCCCTGTTGGTGGTCAGCGCGCACGCGGGCGATTTTGTCTGGCGGGCCGGCGGCGCCATTGCCGCCGCGGCACAGCGCGGGGAACGCGCCGTCGTCGTGTGCCTCTCCTACGGCGAACGCGGCGAGTCCGCCAAGGCCTGGCGCGAGGGCAAGGAACTCGAAGAGATCAAGGCGATCCGCCGGCAGGAGGCGGAGAACGCCGCCGCGGCGCTCGGCGCCGAGGTCCGGTTCCTGGACGCCGGCGACTATCCGCTGGTGCCCACGCGGGAACTGGTGGACGAACTGGTCAGGATCTACCGCGAGGTCAAGCCCACGGTGGTGCTGACCCATCCGCTGGCCGACCCCTACAACGGGGACCACCCGGCCGCGGCCCGGATGGCGCTGGACGCGCGGGTGCTGGCGCAGGCCATCGGCTACGACGCCCCGGGCGACCCGCTGGGCGCCCCGCCGGTGTTCTTCTTCGAACCGCACCAGCCGGAGCAAAGCGACTTCAAGCCCAACGTCCTGCTCGACATCACGGCGGCCTTCCCGGCCAAACGCACGGCGATGGAATGCCTGCCGGCGCAGCAGCACATGTGGGACTACTACACGGACCTGGCCACGCGCCGCGGCGTGCAGGTCAAACGCAACGCCGGCCCCAACCTCGGCTTCCCCACGGACACCAAGGGCGAGGCCTACATGCGCTACTACCCCCAAGTGACCGGCACGCTGGCATGAAGAACGTCATCGTCACCAACCCGCCCCGCGCCGAACTGGCCGACGCCAACGCGCTCGCCGGCTTCGGCGTGGCCACGGTCCACGAGGCGATGGGCCGCACCGGCCTGGCCGGCCCGCAGTTCCGGCCGATCCAGTCCGGCGTCCGGGTGGCCGGCACCGCCGTCACGGTGCTTTGCTGGCCCGGCGACAACCTGATGATCCACGCGGCCATTGAGCAGTGCCGCCCCGGGGACATCCTGGTGGTCACCACGACGTCCGAATGCACCGACGGCCTGTTCGGCGAACTCTTCGCCACCGCCCTGCAGTACCGCGGCGTCCGCGGCGTGGTCACCAGCACCGGGGTGCGCGACGTGGCCGAACTGCAGGTGATGGGCTTCCCCGCCTGGTCCGCGGCCGTTCACGCCCAGGGCACGGTGAAGGCGAGCGCCGGGGCGGTCAACGTTCCCATCACCCTGGGCCGGGTCACGGTCCGGCCGGGCGACGTGATCGTGGCCGACGACGACGGCGTGGTCTGCGTGCCGCGGCTGGAAGCACCGGCAGCGGTCGAGGCTTCGCAGGCGCGCCTGGACAAGGAGGAGAAGACCCGGTCCCGGTTCCAGGAGGGGACGCTGGGCCTGGACTACTACGGTTTGCGGCCGGTGCTGGAGAAGCTCGGCGTTCAGTACGTGGCGGCCGAGGACTATGACGGCTGAGCACGACGGCGATGCCCGGCCCTTGGGCGCGGCCGCACCTTCCGGAGCCGGCGGGGACTACGACCACGGCGTCCGCTGCATGCTGATGCGCGGCGGCACGTCCAAGGGCGCCTACTTCCTGGCCCGGGACCTGCCGGCGGACAGCGCCGACCGCGACGACCTGCTGCTGCGGATCATGGGCAGCCCGGACGCCCGCCAGATCGATGGCATCGGCGGGGCGCACCCGCTGACCAGCAAGGTGGCGGTCATCTCGCCGTCGGCCGGCGAAGAGACCGACGTGGACTACCTGTTCCTGCAGGTCGCCGTGGACGAGGCGACGGTCACGGACAGCCAGAACTGCGGCAACATCCTCGCCGGCGTCGGCCCCTTCGCCGTCGAACGCGGCCTGCTTTCGGCGCAGGGAAGCACGACGGCGGTGCGCATCCGGATGGTGAATTCGGACAGCAGGGCCACGGCCACCTTCCCGACGCCCGGCGGCCGGGTGGACTACCGAGGGGACGCAGCCATCGACGGCGTGCCCGGTACGGCCGCCCCGGTCACCCTGGACTTTGCCGACACGGCCGGATCCTCCACCGGGGCGCTGCTGCCCACCGGTCAGGAGCAGGACGTGGCGGACGGCGTCGACGTTACCTGCGTGGACAACGGCATGCCGTCGGTCCTGCTGCGGGCGGCCGACCTCGGGGTCACCGGCTACGAGGATCCGGCCGAACTGGAAGCCGACACCGCACTGGCGGACCGGCTGGCCCGGATCCGACGGGAGGCGGCGAAGCTGATGGGCATGGGCGACGTGTCCGGCAAGACCGTGCCGAAGCTGGTGCTGCTCTCCGCGCCGCGGAACGGGGGCACGGTCAACACCCGCAGCTTCCTGCCGGTGCGCTGCCACACGTCCCTCGGCGTGCTCGGCGCCACCACCGTCGCGGCCGGCATCCAGCTGCCGAACGCCGTCGGACACGAACTGGCCCGGCTCCCCGCCGGCGGGAGGCCGCTGCGGCTCGAGCACCCCACCGGCTACCTGGACGTCGGCGCGGAACTGGCCGACGGCCCCGCCGGCATCACCACCACTTCCTCCACGGTGCTGCGGACGGCGCGGAAGCTGTTCGACGGCACCGTCTTTCCCCGAGACCGGGCCGCCCCGCAACCACGTGAAGGAAGACCATGACACCCCAGCACCGGGACATCGCCCACCTGGGCAACATCGAACTGTTCACGGACAAGTTCGACGAGAGCTACTGGTTCTTTAACGACCTGCTGGCCATGCGGGAGGTCGCCCGCGCTGGAGACTCGGTCTTCCTGCGCACCTGGGACGACTACGAAAACTGGAGCATCAAGCTCACCCCGCGGCAGGCCTCCGGCGTCGGACTGGTCGCGCACCGGGCGGCCTCGCCCGAGGCGCTGGACCGGCTGGTGGCTTCGATCCAGGAATCCGGGCGGGGCGGACAGTGGCGGGACGGGGAATTCGGCGTCGGGCCGTCGTTCCACTTCGCGGACCCGGACGGGCACCCAATGTCCGTCTACTACGAGACCGAGTGGTACCGGGCCACGGACGACAAGCCGGCCCTGAAAAACCAGGCGTCCCGCTTCCCCGGCCACGGGGTCAACGCCCGCCGGCTGGACCACATCAACTACCTGGCGGCCAACGTGGAGGAGAACGCGAAGTTCTCGGCCGACGTCCTAGGCCTGAAGGACAGCGAACTGATCCGGCTGGACAACGGACGCATCGCGGCCCACTGGTTCCGGTTCGGCCAGAAGTCCTATGACCTGGTCTACTCGGCCGACCACCTGGGCGCCTCCGGGCGCCTGCACCACATCGCCTTCGCCCCGGACACCCGCGAAGACATCCTCAAGGCCGCCGACATCTTCCTGGAGAACGGCATCCACATCGAGTCCGGCCCGCACAAGCACACCATCAACCAGACGTTCTTCCTCTACGTCTACGAGCCGGGCGGAAACCGCATCGAGTTCGCCAACGCCGGCGCGCGGCTCCTGCTGGCACCGGACTGGGAACCGGTGGTCTGGACCGAGACGGAACGGAAGAAGGGCCAGGCCTGGGGGATGCAGACCATCTCGACCTTCCATACCCACGGCACACCGCCCGTCGAGGTGCCGGACACGCACTGAGAACCGATGGGCTAGGTTATTGGCAACAACTTTGTCAGCACACTATCCAAGCATGGAGCAACCTCCCGTGAGCACCGCCAGCCAAACTGCCGCACCCCGATCAACCGACTCGGCCGCCGTCGTCGCCGGGCTGAAAAGGGCGATCGACCGGGGCGAACTCGTGCCCAACCAGCGACTGGTGGAGGCGGACATCTGCGCCGAGTTCCATGCCAGCCGGGCCACCGTCCGGGCGGCGCTGGCGGAGCTGACGCTGGAGGGGCTGGTGGAGCGCATCCAAAACCGGGGCGCCCGGGTGCGCGCGGTCGCGGTAGAGGAAGCGGTGGAAATCACCGAGGTCCGCGCCGCCCTGGAAGCCATCTGCGCGGCCAAGGCCGCCGAACAGGTCACCGACGAGGACGTGCAGGAACTCCAGGCCCTGGGCGAGGCCATGAGCCGGGCCGTGGCCGCCGGCGACCTGCTGCAGTATTCGGACCTGAACAAGACCCTGCACCGCCGGGTCGTCGAATTGAGCCGGCACGAAACGGCGGCGGCACTGATCGCGCGCCTGCGCGGCCAGAGCGTCCGCTTCCAGTTCCGGCTGGCCATGCAGCCGGGCCGGCCGGCCGTATCGCTGCCCGAACACCTGGAGATTCTGGACGCGGTCTGCGCCAAGGATCCGGAACGGGCCGCCGCAGCCATGGATAAGCACCTCAAGAGCGTCGCCAATGCCATCACGCGGGCGGCCGAGGAGCCCGGCCGCTAAAGAAGCCGGTTCCCCTGCCGCCCGCAATCGAACAGCATGCCTTCGGCCAACGGGGGCATGGAAGAGACGCCGGCCCCGGCCGGCGGGGATAGGGGAATCATGAGTGCACAGAACCTGCAGGACGTCCTGGACCAGGCTGGCAATACGGTGGATCTGCTGCGCAATTCGCAGATCGGCGCCTATGTTTATCCGGTGGTGGCACCTGAATTCACCAACTGGCGCAGCGAGGTCCGGGCCTGGCGGGAGACCGCCGTGCTGTACGACCAGTCCCACCACATGGACAACCTGTTCATCAAGGGCCCCGATGCCCTGAGACTGATCTCCGACACCGCGGTCAACTCGGTGGCCACCTTCCCGGTGAACAGGGCCAAGCAATATGTGCCGACGACGCCGTCCGGGCACGTGATCGGCGACGGCATCCTCTTTCACGAGGCCGAGGACCAGTTCGTCTACGTGGGGCGTTCCCCCGCGGCCAACTGGCTGCTCTTCCACGGGCAGACCGGCGGGTACGACGTGGAGCTGGAGGTGGACCGGCGGTCGCCGTCGCGGCCGATGGGCAAGCCCGTGCAGCGCAGGTACTGGCGGTTCCAGATCCAGGGTCCTAACGCGTGGCAGGTCATCGAAAAGCTCAACGGCGGCACCGTGGAGCAGCTGAAATTCTTCAGCATGGACCACATGCAGGTGGCCGGGGCACAGGTGCGCACGCTCCGCCACGGCATGGCCGGCGCCCCCGGACTGGAGCTCTGGGGGCCCTACGAGTCCTACGAGCGCGTCCGCGAGTTTATCCTGGACGCCGGCCGGGAGTTCGGCCTGCTGGCCGTCGGCGCCCGGGCATACTCGTCCAACACCCTGGAATCGGGCTGGATTCCGTCCCCGCTGCCGGCCATCTACTCCGGGGAAGAGCTTCGCCCGTACCGGGAATGGTTGGGCGCGGACAGCTACGAAGCCGTCAACGCCGTGGCCGGCAGCTTCGTCTCCGACAACATCGACGACTACTACCTGAACCCGTGGGAGCTGGGCTACGGCTCCTTCGTCAAGTTCGACCACGACTTCATCGGCCGCGACGCGCTGGAAAAGATCGACGGCCAGGAGCAGCGGAAGAAGGTCACGCTGGCCTGGAACGCCGAGGACATGACCAAGATCTTCGCCTCGCTGTTCGACACGGAGGGGACGCCCTACAAGTACTTCGACCTGCCCAACGCCAACTACGGCTCCTCGAACTACGATTCCATTGTCGACGCCGGCGGCACGAACGTGGGCCTGTCCCTGTTCACCGGTTACAGCGCCAACGAGCGGCGGGCGCTGTCGCTGGCCACGGTCAACCCCGACGTCGAGATCGGCACCGAGGTGAACGTGGTCTGGGGCGAGCCCGACGGCGGCACCCGCAAGACCACCGTGGAACCGCACCGGCAGCTGGAAGTCCGGGCCGTGGTCAGCCCCGCGCCCTACTCCGTGACCGCGCGCAAGGAATACCGCGGCGGCTGGCGGACCGCCCAGGCCGTCTGAACCGGGGGACCCGGCCGCAGGCGCGGCCGGCCCGTTCCTCGGGTGCCTCGGCTTCGGGCGGAGGAAGGGCCGCCCGCCGCCGCGGTCAGCCCGCCGCCGTCGTCGTAGTTAGTGGCCTGCGGCGGCTGCCGCCTCGTCCAGGTGGGCGATGGCGCGGGTGTCCTGGAACGCGCGGACGCCTTCGATGCCCTGTTCCCGGCCGAAGCCCGAGTGCTTCATGCCGCCGAACGGCGCCCGGAGGTCCAGGCGGGTCGCGCCGTGGTCGTTGACCCAGACGTAGCCGCAGACCAGTTGCGAGCCGACGGCGTTGGCCTTGTCCGTGTCCGCGGTCCACACCGAGCCGCAGAGGCCGGCCCAGGTGTCGTTGGCCAGGGCCAGTGCTTCCTCTTCGGTGTCGAAGGGGAGGATCGGGATGACCGGACCGAACTGTTCCTGCGTGACCACGCGCAGCTGCGGGTCCGGATCGACCACCAACGCCGGCCGCAGGAAGTTGCCGCCGTGCAGCTCCGGGTCCGCCGGCAGTTCCCCGAATTCGCGGACGTCGGCCCCGGCGGCCTTCGCCTCGGCGATGAGTTCTTCGACGAAGGTCTTCTGCGCGGGCTGGTGCAGCGGGCCCATGGTGGTGCCCTCGTCCAGGCCGTAGCCGACGACGGCCTTCTCCAGCCGCTCGGACAGCCCGGCGACCAGTTCCTCCAGCCGGGAGCGGTGCACGTAGATGCGCTTGGCGGCCATGCAGATCTGCCCGGTCGTGTCGAAGACCGCGGCATACAGCCGGTCCAGGTGCGTGTCGTCCAGGACGGCGTCTTCGAGGACCACCGCCGGGTCGTTGCCGCCGAGCTCCAAGGTAACCCGGGTCAGGCTCTTGGACGCCATCTCCATCATCTTCTTGCCGCCGCCCACGCTGCCGGTAAAGCAGACCTTCGCCACGTCGTCGTTCTGGATCAGGCCGCCCATCTCGCTGTCCTGGCCCGTGACAATATTCAGCACCCCCGGCGGCAGCTTTTCGGCCACGCGCTGCACTACCCGGGTGATCGCCAGCGGCGTGGTGGGCGGCGGCTTCACGATCGCCGTGTTGCCTGCCAGCAGGGCGTGCGGCAGCGAGGCGCCGAGGATGGCAATGGGCCAGTTGAACGGAACAATCACCGTGACCACGCCCAGCGGCTGGTACGCCACGGAGGTGGTCACCGGGATGCCCGGCGCCGGTTCCAAAACCTTGCCCTGGTCCACCTCGTCCGCGAGGGCGAGGGCGAGCTGGAAGCGGATCTCGAAGACCAGGGCGTCCACCCAGGCCTCCATCCGGATCTTGCCGTTTTCCTGCGACAGGATCGCCGCGTCCTCGTCACGGAGATCGGCGATGCCTTCGATGGCCGCGCCGAGCTGGGCGGCGCGTTCCTTGGCGCCGAGCGCAGCCCACGCGGGGAAGGCGGACTTCGCGGCGGCGACGGCGTCGGCCACATCCTGCCGGGTGGCGGCCGCCGCGTAGCCGACCACGGAACCGGGCTTGCCGGGGTCCGCTACCGCGTATTTTTCGCCGGAGTCCCGGACTTCGCCGCCGATGTAGAGCCCGGTAGTCACCTGGCCGGTTTCGCCGGTAGTGCTTGCTACGTCAGTCATCTCGAAACACCTCTCTGTGTTTTGACCGTTCCGGCCCCATGCCGGAACTGCAGGAGCGACGTTCTTCAGCGTCGGCGCCCCCGGCCGGCTGAAGGCGACAACCTCATGAGCGTGGTGTGCGCCAGTTTCCCCTGCCTTCAGCTTTGCCTATCCGCGGGGGGAGTGCTAGGGGGTGGTGCGCCCTATTTTCCGGCTGGCGCCGCCATTCCGTGGTGCCCGAGCGCCCGCGGCTGCGCGGATGGCCGTGGCAACGTGCAGGCAGCCAACGGCACCGTCCCTCAATAGCCGCGGTACGGGTTTTCGTCCGTGCCGCCGCTGCGACCCTGGTCGTAGCCTTCCTGCCAGGCTTGGTGCACGGAGGCCACCAGCCCGGCGAGCAGTTCGTAGGAGGGGTGGTCCGGTCCGATGTACACCATCTCTTCTCCGGCCCGGTTCAGGATGCTGTGGATGTGCGTGCTCATCGTGGTCTTTCCTTTGCAGTTCCCGGGCATCTGCCGGCTGGGGTGACGCCGCCCGTGGTGTCCTAGTTATTCTTGGGGGATGAGTGCTCCAGCACAATCAACCCTCGCGTTTGATGGCCGCTTCGCCCGCGAGCTTGCGGAGTTGGCCGTCCCCTGGCGGGCGCAGGAGGTCCCCGACCCGCGCCTGCTGGTTCTCAACGAGCCGCTGGCCGCCGAATTGGGAATCGACCCGGCGGCCCTGCGCAGCCCCGACGGGCTGCAGCTGTTGACGGGCAACCGGATCCCCGGTGGCGCCACTCCGGTGGCGCAGGCGTACGCCGGACACCAGTTCGGCTGGTACTCGCCCCGGCTCGGCGACGGGCGGGCCCTCCTGCTGGGCGAGCTGACCGACGTGGGCGGCCGGCTGCGCGACGTCCACCTCAAGGGTTCGGGGCCCACGCCGTTCGCGCGGGGCGGTGACGGCCAGGCCGCGGTGGGCCCGATGCTGCGCGAATATGTGGTCAGCGAGGCCATGCATGCCCTGGGCATTCCCACCACGCGCTCCCTCGCCGTCGTGGCCACGGGGCTGCCGGTATACCGTGACACCGAGTTGCCGGGAGCCGTTCTGGTGCGGGTGGCCGGCAGCCATCTGCGCGTGGGAAGTTTCCAGTATGCCCGGGCCACGGGTGACGCCGGCCTCCTGCGCCGGCTCGCCGACCATGCCATTGCCCGCCACCATCCGGCGGCCGCCGAGGCCGAGCACCCCTATCTGGCGCTGTTTCAGGCGGTGCTGGGCGCCCAGGCCGCGCTGGTGGCGCAGTGGATGCTCGTGGGATTCGTGCACGGGGTCATGAACACCGACAACATGACGATCTCCGGTGAAACCATCGACTACGGGCCCTGCGCCTTCATGGACGCCTTCGATCCGGCCTCCGTCTTCAGTTCCATCGACGAGGGCGGGCGTTACGCGTATGCCAACCAGCCGCTTGCCGCCGAATGGAACCTCGCCCGGCTCGCGGAGGCTCTCCTGCCGCTCTTGCACGACGATCAAGAGCAGGCGGCCGCGCTCGCGTCAGAAGCCCTGGGCGCCTTCAGGAGCGAGTACAGCACCGCCTGGTTGGCCGGCGCTAAGGCCAAGATCGGCCTGGACGGCGAGGTCGATGCCGCTGCGGCCTCGCCGCTCGTGAATGACCTGCTGGCAATGCTCCAGGAGGGCAAGGTAGACCACACCTCATTCTTCCGCAGCCTCGGCGCGGCCGCCCGGGGCCAAACCGAAGAGGCGCGGCACCTGTTTCCGGACCCAGCAGGGTTCGATGCCTGGGTGGCGCGATGGCGGCCACTCGAACCGGACGCCGGCTTGATGGACCGGGTTAACCCCGTCTACATTCCCCGCAACCACCTGGTCGAGGAGGCCCTCGACACCGCCACGCACGGAGACCTGGACCCGCTGAACCGCCTGCTGAACGCGGTGACCCGCCCCTACGACGAGCGTCCCGGTTTGGAGCGCTACGCCGCCGCCGCGCCGGACGACTTCGGCAGCTACCGGACTTTCTGCGGAACCTGAGGGACCGCCGTCCTTAAAGCCACGACGGGATGGCTGCCGTTGCCCGTGAACGCACCCTCGATGGTCGCCGCCGGCACGCGCCGTCGAAGGAAATCCGTGCCCGGTTTCCGGCGTCTATGCGGGGCGAATCCGCCCTTTTGACCGCCCCGGCAGGCGGCAGCCGAATGTAACCGCAAGGCTGGCTCTGTAGTATGGGCGCAGGCTACAGCGACCGCGACGGAAGGGTGATTCTTTGTTGAGAGCCATCAGCTACAACCTGCGGAAACACAGTGCGAGCGCGGAACTCGAGGATTTGACCGACCGCTACGACGTCGACGTCATGTGCCTGCAGGAAGCGGACACAGAGAAACTTCCGCACACGCTGGGACACCTGCGGTTGGCCGATTCGACCAAGGGAAACAGGCTGGGGCTGGCCGTCTATTACGACGAGAACAGGTTCTCCGCACTCGATACCAACACCTTCGAACTCAAGAAGTCGCTGCACGATTATGTGCTGGCGCCCGCCCACGAGCGGCTGCTCGGAGTCAAAATGGTGGACAACGAGAGCAAACACGAAATCGTCGTCGGTGACTTTCACGCCGCGCCGCTGACGGCCACCAACTCCCTGCGCCGGCACCAGATCAAGGCCGGCCACGAAGCGCTGCTGGGCATGGGCGGCACGGGCGAGCAGATGACACTGATGGTGGGGGACTTCAACTACCCCTTTTTCACAAAGAGCCTCATTGAGCACCTCAAGGAAACGGGCTACGAGCTCACCCTAAGCAACCGCCGGACCTACACGCGCTACAAACTTTTCCGCGGCCACTTCGATTTCGCCACCTCCCTGGGCCTGGACATTCAAAGCGTGGAAACCCTGCCGCGCGGCCAGTCCGACCACCTGCCGATCCTGGTGACGGCGGAATACGTCGACGAGAACCGCAACCTCCGCGCCAGCTGACAGGTTCGCAGGTGGACGCCGCGTACCGTCACGGAAAGTGACACGGCAGGGTTGTCGAATCCGCAGCAGGCCGCGCGTCATCATAGTGTCGAACCGATCACGTCGACACGGGCGCCGCGCAGAGGATGCGCGGCCGGCGAAGGGATACGTTGAGATGACCGAGTACATGGTGCTGTTGCCGGATAACGAGGACAGCTGGGAGCAGAGCACGCCGGAGCAGCGCGCGGCGGCCTATACGCGGCACGGGGAATTCGCCGCCCTGCTGAAGGAACACGGGCACACGATCACCGGTGGCGCAGAGCTGCAGCATTCACGGACGGCGAAGACCGTGCGGGCGACCCCGGACGGGGTGTTGGTCACGGACGGGCCCTATGCGGAGTCGGTGGAACAGTTGAGCGGTTTTTATACCGTGGAGACGGACAACCTGGACGATCTTGTGTCGATCTGCGCGCTGCTGGCCGGCGACGCCCCGGTGGAGGTCCGTGCGATGGTGGCACCGGATTCGGCCTGACCCATGGAGCGGCTGGAGCAGATCCACAGGGAAGAGTGGGGCAGGCTGCTGGCGCTGCTTTTCTCGCGCTTCCGGCGGCTGGACCTGGTCGAGGATGCGCTCGCCGAGGCGTTCGCCCGGGCCGCCGCCCGCTGGCCGGCCGAGGGCACTCCCGGCAACCCGCCCGCCTGGCTCTACCGCACCGCGGAGCGCGCCGTGTTGGATGCGCTGCGGCATGAGCAGGTGGCCGGCCGGAAACTCCCGCTGCTGGTCGCCGATCGGCTCCGGGGGGCGGCACCTGACGCAGGTACCGCCGGCGGCGCCGGCGACGTGGAGTACGCGGACGAGCGGTTGCCGATGATCTTCATGGCTACGCATCCTTCGCTGCTTCCCGAGGCGCAGGCCGGGCTGGCGCTGCGCTTCGTCATGGGCCTGCCGACGGCGCGGATTGCGCGGCTGTTCCTGGTCAGCGACGCCACCATGGCGGCCCGGATAACCCGCGGGAAGAAGAAGATCGCCGGCTCCGGCATTCCATTCGGCCTGCCGGACGCGGGTGACCTTCCGGCCCGGGTGGAGAACGCGGCACGGACGGTCTACCTGGCCTTCACCAGCGCCTACCTCCCCGGCGACGGCGCCGACCTGCTGCGCGCCGAAGAAGCCGGAGAAGCGGTGCGGCTGGCGGGACTGCTGAACGACTTGATGCCGCACACGCCGCTGCTGCGCTCCCTCAAGGCGCTGTTGATGCTCCAGCATGCCCGGCGCGACGCGCGCATCCGGGACGGGGAACTGGTGCTGCTGCCGGACCAAGACCGCAGCCGGTGGCACCACCGGGAGATTTCCGAGGCGCTCGGACTGCTGATCGACCAGCCGCCGGACAGCGGGTACGCCGAGGAACTGCGGCTGCAGGCGCTGATCGCCGGCGCCCATTGTTCGGCCGCCACCGCCGCAGAAACGGACTGGACGAGCATCGCTGGCCTCTACGCCAGGCTTGACGCCCTCACCGGTTCGCCCGTGGTCCGGCTCAACCGGGCGGTGGCCGCCGCCGAAGCGGACGGGCCGGCGGCAAACCTCGAACTGCTGGGCGGGCTGGAGGCCCAACTGCGCGGAAACCATCGGCTGCCGGGAGTCCGCGCCGAACTGCTGCGCCGCAGCGGACGCGTTGCCGAAGCCGCCGAGCACTACAGGCTGGCTTTGGAACTCTGCCGGAACCAGGTGGAACGCCGTCACCTGCAGCGCCGGGTGGAAGAGCTGGAACTGCCCGGCTGACCGGTGGCCGGGGTAGTGGTGGCCCCGGCCGTCTGGCAATGTTGGGGGTAGAGCCCGTCTGGAAAATTCCAGCAGTCGAGCACAAAGGAGATGACGCCATGAAGGATTCGGTTCTGGGGCACGATCCCGTCCTTGACCGCACCAACCATGTCGACGGCGGTGCTGCCGCGGGCACAGACGGGGCTGCCGCCGCGAGCGCAGACGGGGCTGCCGCCGCGGGCGCAGACGGGGGTGCCGCCGCGGCAGACGGCGGGAACACCGCCGTCGAGCCCCTCGCCGAACCCCAGGCGCCGGACATCACTTTTGACGAGCAGTTCTACCCGGCCCGTCCCCGGTCGCTGCGGCCCAGGGCCCGCCGCCGCCATTTTGTGCCCGGCCAACCGCCGTTCGAGCCGGACGCCCGCAACAAGGTCTATGTGGAGTGGCTGCGCAACCAGTCCATGCTGGGCGACGCGAAGGTTTTGGGGCGCCAGCTCTCGGGGCAGGCGAGCATGTGGCAGAACCCGTTCGCGTATCCGAACCCGCGGGCGGCGGTGGAGCGGGCCTCGGTCTGGTTCACCGCCTACCCGCTATCGCTGATCACCAGGCCCGGGCAGACCTTCCTGGCGGCGCTGGGCGATGCCGCGCTCTGGGAGGCCTTCCAGCAGATCGGCATCAAGGCCATCCACATCGGGCCGGTGAAGCTGGCCGGCGGCCTGACCGGCTGGAACCACACCCCCAGCGTGGACGGGCACTTCGACCGCATCAGCATGGCGATCGACCCGCTGTTCGGCACCGAGGACGAGTTCCGGAGCATGTGCGGGGTGGCCGCCGAGCACGGCGGCACGATCGTGGACGACATCGTGCCCGGCCACACGGGCAAGGGCGCAGACTTCCGGCTGGCGGAGATGAACTTCCGCGACTATCCGGGCATCTACCACATGATCGACATCCCGGAGTCCGACTGGGACCTGCTGCCGGATGTCCCCGAGGGCGAGGACTCGGTCAATATCGACGTCGCGACCGAGCGCCGGCTCCAACAGGCCGGCTACATCATCGGCGAACTCCAGCGGGTCATTTTCTACGAACCCGGCGTGAAGGAAACCAACTGGAGCGCCACCCCGCCGGTCTTGGACGCAGAGGGCAAGCCCCACCGCTGGGTGTATCTGCACTACTTCAAGGCCGGCCAGCCGTCGATCAACTGGCTGGACCCCACCTTCTCCGGCATGCGCCTGGTGATGGGCGATGCCCTGCATTCGCTGGTGGACCTGGGGACCGGGGCGCTCCGGCTGGACGCCAACGGCTTCCTGGGCGTGGAGAAGAGCGCCGAGGAAACGCCGGGCTGGTCCGAGGGGCATCCGCTCTCGGCGGCCGCCAACCAGATCATCGGCAGCATGGTCCGCAAGGTCGGCGGCTTCACCTTCCAAGAGCTGAACCTGTCCATCGACGACATCAAGGCCACCTCCGAAACCGGCCCGGACCTGTCCTACGACTTCGTGACGCGTCCGGCGTACCACCACGCCCTGGTCACCGCGGACACCGAGTTCCTCCGGCTGACGCTGCGCCTGGCCATGGAGATCGGCGTGGACCAGGCGTCGCTGGTGCACGCACTGCAGAACCACGACGAGCTGACCTACGAACTGGTGCACTTCACCACCAAGCACAAGGACGACGTCTACGAGCTCGACGGCGAGGAGCTCACCGGCGCGGAACTGGCCCACAAGGTGCAGCAGACCCTGCGGGACGGGATCACCGGCGAAGCGGCCCCCTACAACCTGGTCTTCACGGCCAACGGGATCGCCTGCACCACGGCCAGCGTGATCACCGCGGTGCTGGGCATCACCGACCTGGATTCGATCACCGAAGAGCAGTCGGCGGAGATCCGCCGGGTGCACCTGCTGCTGGCCATGTACAACGCGCTGCAGCCGGGGGTCTTCGCGCTCTCCGGCTGGGATCTGTGCGGGATGTTGCCGCTGGAGCGCAGCCGGGTGGCCCGGCTGATGTCCCGGGGGGACACCCGCTGGATCAACCGCAGCGCCCATGACCTGATGGGTTTCGACCCGACGGCCGAGACGTCAACCTCCGGCATGCCCATGGGCAAGGCCCTGTACGGCACGTTGCCCGAGCAGCTCGAGGACGAAGCCTCGTTCGCCCGGCAGCTGGCACGCATCCTGGCCGTCCGGGAAGAGCACGGCATCGCCAAGAGCGCCCTGATCGACGTTCCCGACGTCTCCCACCGCGGCATGCTGGTGATGGTCCACCAGCTGGTCTCGGGCGGGCAAGAGGTCACGGTCCTGAACTTCTCCGGCCAGGAAATCGCCGGTACCGTCCGCTCCGAAGCCCTGGAGCTGGGCTCCGAAGTGACCGACGCGTTCAGCGGCGAAACCATCGGCACGGTGGACGACCTGCACAGCTTCTATCTCCACCTGGGACCCTACGCGGGCACCGCCTTGTTGATCACGCCGCCGGTCCTGGAGGCCGATGACGACGGCGACGTTCCCCAAACGGGTGCCTGACGGGCTAGATCTCCCAGTCGCCGAGCCCCTCGACGCCGTCGCCAAAGAAACCGCCGAAGCCTGCATTGTCCGCAAAGCCCTCACCGGCGGAGGCGACGGTATCGCTGAATCCTTCGGCGGCGCCGGCCAGTCCCTCCCCGATGCCGGAGAATCCTTCCAGCAGGGGACCGGCGATGGCCGAGCCGACGAAGCCGGCGGCCACACCGGCCAGCAGGCCGGCGCCCAGGCCTCCCGCGGCGCCGGCGGCTCCGGCGGCAAGGCGGCCGCCGCCCCGGCCCGATCCGGTCCGGCCGAGGATCCGTTCCATGAAGCCCGGCTGCGCCAGTTCGGCGCGGGTGGCGGTCCTGGCCAGCGTCTCGGGCCGGTCGGAGGCGGCCCGCTCGGCGGCGGGGAGCTGGCTGTTGAGCTCGTCCCGGAGCATCGCGCGCTGCTGCGGGGTCAACCGGTTGAAGGCTTCGGCGTGGGCCCGCTCCATGTCCTGGGGCGGTGCCGTCTGCAGCATGTACTTGTATTTCGCGATGGCCGCCTGGTCGGCGTCGCGGCCGCCGGGTTGCCCGGGCCGGCCGTTGCGCGGCTGCGGCCGGGACGGATACCGCTGGCCGCCGTCGCCGCCGTCTCGGTTGTACCCGCCGTCGTAACCACGGTCTTGCCCGTAACCCCGGTCCTCGCCGTAGCTGCGGTCTTGCCCGTAACCACGGTTCTGGCCGTAGCCGCGGTTGTAGCCGCCGTCGTCACCACGGTCCTGGCCGTACTCGCGGTTTTGCCCGCGACCGTAGCCTGCATCCTGGCCGTAGCCCGGTTCCCGGCCGGAGTCCTGGGGCCGCGGCGGGCGCTGTTGCCCGGTGCGTTGGGCCAATTGCTCCTTGGCGTACTGGACAGCCTTTTGCTTGCCCTTTTGGACCAGCTTGTCGAACATTCCCACGGTTCCGCTCCTTGCCTGCCCGGTGGAAGCCGGTGCACGGGTGATCTCTCCCCGTTAAGAACTGCTGGCGGCCGCAGAGAGTTCCGTCGGTTCCCTAACCGGCGACGCGTTCGACCGCTTGCACATGTTCGGGCCGCACCGGGGTGGTCTGGTCCAGGTACTCCGGGTGCTTTTCGACGTAGGACTTGAAATAGGGGCAGACGGTCACCACGGACACCCCGGCGGCGGCGGTGTCATCCAGCGAGTAGCGGGCCAGGCGTCCGGCCAGTCCCTGCCCGGCATACTCCTCGTCGACCGTTGTGTGGAAGAAAATCCGTTCGGGTCCGGCCGGCCCCTCTGACGGCAACCAGTGGGCCTTGCCGATGACCTTGCCGCCGTCCACCAGTTCGTAGCGGCGCCGTTCCGTATTGAGGCGGACGATGATGGGTGCGTCGGATTCCACGGCTTAGCCGCGGGGCCGCAGCTGGACGGTCGGCAACGTCGGGGCGGGCAGCGGTGCGGGCATCCCGTCGGGGAAGGGGCCGAACCGGGGATACGGGGCGCCGTCCGGATAGGTGCCGTTTTCGGGTTCCGGCGCCGGGTCGACGTCGATCTCGGACTGCCAGGCGGCGCGGTACGCCACGATCTCCTCATGGCTCCGGCCCACGAAGTTCCACCACATGATGATCTGCTCGCCCAGCGGCTGGCCGCCGATGAGGATCAGCCGGGCCGGGGCATCCCCGGCCTCGAGGACGAGGTGCTTTCGCCCGGGGGTGAGGTAAACCAAGTGGTCCACCGGGACCTCGTTCCCGTCCAGCCGGAGGTCGCCGGTATCCAGCAGGATTCCGTGTTCGAACCCGGCGTCCAGGTCGAGTTCCAGCCGGGCCCCCGCCCGCAGCGTGGCCTCGGCGCCGAGCAGCGGAGGAGTGTAGGTGTTGACCGGCGACGTGGAGCCGGCCAGCGAACCGAAGAAGACCCGCAACTCCGTCCCGTCGCCGACGACGGGTTCCGGGGCGTAATGCTCGAACGTCGGCGGCATGTTTCGGGTCGACTCCGGAAGCGCAAACCAAAGCTGCGCGCCGTGCAGGACGGTGGTGTCCGGCGTCGAAAACTCCTGATGGGAGATGCCGCGGCCGGCGATCATCAGGTTCACTTCCCCCGGGCGCACGATGGCTTCAAACCCGGCCGAATCCCGGTGCGAGATCCTCCCGGAGAACAGCCAGCTGACCGTTGCCAGGCCCGTGTGCGGGTGGCGGGGAACCTGCATGCCGCCGGTGCCGGACACCAGATCGGGCCCGTAATGGTCCAGGAAGCACCAGGAACCGATCAGGCTGCGCCGCTTCTGCGGCAGGGTGCGGCGGACGTTCATGGCGCGGACGCCGCCCAGCGGCACGTCCCGCGGCGCCAGGACCTCCGCATCGGCGGAGTCTGCTTCCAGTGAGCAGACAACTTCCCGGGGTGCGGCCTCCAAGTTGCTCATGACCCCAGTTTAGACGGGGGCCCATGGCGTGCCGCCCGATGCAGCGTTGCACCTGCACCGCCGTGCATCGGGGAGGATGGGGGGATGGAAGAACTCGGCGAACTGCTGCGCAGCCTGGATTACTGGTGGATCTACCCTGCCGGTGCGCTCTTCGTGACCGTTTCCGCGCTGGTTCCTCCGGTGCCGAGCACCACGCTGTTCGTCGCGTTGGGATCGCTCTCGGTGCACTCGGACCACCTCGACCCTTACGTCTTGGCGGCCGCCATGCTGGCCGGCGCGGTAGCGGGTGACGCCGGCACGTTCTTTCTGGTGCGCCGCTTCAACCTCGCCGAGCGGAAGATGTTTTCCGGGCGACACTGGCAGTCGGGCTTTCGCAAGGCCCGCACCGGGCTGGGCCGCAAGGGGCTGCCGCTGGTGCTGACGTCCCGGTTTGTTCCCATGGGGCGGGTGACGCTCAATGTGGCCGCCGCGATGATTCCCCAGCCCGGCCGCCGGTTCCTGGCGCACTCCGCCCTGGCCGGTGTGCTGTGGTCCGCCTACTCGGTAGGCATCGGCACCGCGTCGGGCGTGTGGCCGCAACTGTCCACCGAGTTCGCGGTGCTGCTCGCCATCGCCGTGTCCTTGGTGCTGGGGTCACTGATCAACCACACGTTGAAGTGGTGGGAAAACCGGCAACGGATGGAGTCCGTCCGGAAGCGGGGCCGCTAGGCGGCCGCCGGCACCGGCAGGAAGCGGGTGCCGGCGGCCGGCGTCAGGCCCGCTCTTCCACGCCGCACCAGTTGGCGATGAACAGCGCGATGCTCTTGGTGATTCGACGGACCGATTCGATGGACACTCGCTCGTCGAAGCCATGGATCGCTTCGGAGACCGGGCCGTAAACAAGCGCGGGCGTGTCGGCATAGAGCGCGAAGACGCGGCCGTCCAGGTAGCCGGGAGTGGTGAAACTGCGAAGCTCCTTGCCGAAGACCTGCCCATGCGTGCTCTCCAGCAGGGACTCGGCCTCGCTGCCGGGTTCCAGCACGTAGCCTTCGGAGAAGAATCCGGTCTTGGTCGCGACGGCCTTGATCGGCTCTGGTCCGGTCCCTAGCCGGGCGAGGCATTCCTGCAGTTCGCGCCAGGCTTGCTCCGCCGGAGTCCCGGGGTAGATGGCCGCGCGCACATCGAATTCACACCAGGCGGGCACGCTGGAGGGCCAGTCCCCGCCGATGATCTGCCCGAAGTTGAAGTTGATGGGGTGTTCCAGGTCCTCGAAGTAGCGGTGCCGGCCCCGCTCCGCGTTCCACTTCTCCTCGACCTCGCGCAGGGCGGTGATGGCGGTGTAGGCGGCGTCGATGGCGTTGAACCCGGTGCCCATCTCCCGCGGGTGGGTCGGGTTGCCGGTGACACGCACCTTGAACCAGAGCACCCCGACGTTGGCCCGGACCAGCATGTCCTCTTCGGGCTCGGGAATGATGACCGCGTCCGCCCGGTAGCCGCGCATCAGTGCGGACAGGGAACCGTTGCCGGTGCATTCCTCTTCGACGACGGACTGGAAGTGGATGCGGCCGGCCGGTTCGAGGCCGGCCGCCCTGACGGCGTCGAACGCGAAGAGGTTGGCGGCCAGGCCGGCCTTCATGTCGCCGGCACCGCGGCCGTACATCCAGCCGTCGATGATGGGAGCATCCCAGGGGGAGCGCGACCATGCCTCTTCCGGCCCTTCCGGAACCACGTCGACGTGTCCGTTCAGGATGAGCGAGCGGCCGGTTTCGGCGGCCGGCCGGTAGGTGCCGACGACATTGTCGACGTCGTCGTAAGAGACGGTGACGGGGCCGAAGCCCGGATGCGTGGCCAGCTCGTCGGGGTCCAGCTGCCAGCGGTCCATTTCCAGGCCGCGGGCGGCCATCGCCGTGTGCAGCAGGTCCTGGGCGCTGCCTTCGGCGGTCCGGAGCGACGGGTGCTTCACCAGCTCCTGGGTGAAGGCCAGCTGCGCGTCGAACGCGGCGTCGACGGCATCGAGAATACGTTGGGACTGTTCGTCATTGATCATCCGAATGCTCCTTGATATGGCGCGGGGGAGCCGCCCGGCTGGACGGCTCCCCCGCGAGGTGGTGGAGAGTTCGGCTTCCGACGGCGGTGTCCACCGGAGGCCGGAGCCCGCCCCGGGGTGGGGCGGGCGAGGGGACTTAGCTGTCGGCGACGATCTGCTTGTCCTTGACGCGCAGCCGCTCGCCGAGGAACCCGCCGAGGGCGGTGAGCAGCGCGATGATGGCAAGGATCATGGCCGCGCCCCAGGACTGGTTGCCGGAGACGCCAAGCATGGCGGTGGCGATCATGGGCATGAAGCCGCTGGTCGCGCCGGCGATGTTGTAGCCCAGGGCCACGCCGGAGTAACGCAGTTTCGCCGGGAACAGGTCGGTCAGCAGCGCGCCGTTGACGGCGTACGCCACGGCGATCAGCATGATGCCGAAGGTGATGGCCAGGGTGATCAGCAGCGGGGACTTGGTGTCGATCATGGCGAACAACGGGAAGGCCAGGACGGCGGTGAGGACGCCGCCCCACATGGTGACCTTGCCCGGGCCGATCTTTTCCGCGAGCCGGCCCATCAGGATGGTGACGATGATCTGCGCGACGGCGGCGATCAGGGTGGCGTTGACCATCACGTTGCGGTCCACTCCCAGGGTGTTGACGCCGTAGCTGACCACGAAGGTGGTGATCATGTAGAAGCCGCCCACGCCCAGCAGGGCGGCGAGCACGGCAACCACCAGGCGGCCGCCGGCATTGCGGAAGACGTCGAAGGCCGGGACCTTGGAGGTCTCTTCCTGGGCCAGGAGATCCTTGAAGATCGGGGATTCTTCCACCTTGAGCCGGATCCACAGGGCGATCAGGAGCATCGGGAAGGCCAGCAGGAAGGGAATGCGCCAGCCCCAGGCGTCAAAGACGTCGGAGGGGAAGAGCAGCACGAGGGTGAACGCCGTGGAGGCCAGCAGGGTCGCCACCGGGGAGCCGACCTGCACCAGGGCGGCATATCGGCCGCGCTTCTCGACCGGGGCGTGCTCGACGGCCATCGTGACCGCGCCGCCCCATTCGCCGCCCACGGCCAGTCCCTGGACGAGCCGCAGGACGGCGAGCAGGATCGGGGCAGCCAGGCCGATGCTGCCGAAGTCGGGCAGCAAACCGATCAGGCCGGTGGCGACGCCGATCATCACGATGGTGGTCAGCAGGGCGGGCCGGCGGCCGTACTTGTCGCCGATGTAGCCGAAGAGCATGGCGCCGATCGGACGGGCGGCGAAGCCGACGCCGAAAGTGGCGAACGAAGCCAGCAACGCGGCCGTGGGATCCAGTTCCGTGAAGAACAGGCGGTTGAACACCAAAGCCGCGGCCGTGCCGAAGAGGTAGTAGTCGTACCACTCGAGAGCCGTTCCGACGAAGGCGGCCCGGGCGATCTTGCCTGCGTCCTTGCCGGAGACTTTCGGCGGAGCGCCGGGGGTGTTGAGAGATTGCGGCGTCGTCACGTATTGCCTTTCAAGCTGTGCGGGGCCGGCACCGTTGGAGGAGGCAGCGGCAGCCCGTAATTCCTATGGCCCTGAACGGAGGACATCCCGAGGTAGAGCTGTGAAGTACCTCTCGACTGTAAGGTAGTGCCATTCCCCTGAACAATGACAATACACACCGGCTTGACAACGCTCACTTGTGCCTTTTCACAATTTGTGCCCATTTTTGTAGTCCGCCAGTGCCACCAGTGCGAGCGCTGCCTGCGCCGGAACCGTCATGTCCAGCCCGATGACTTCCTCCAGCGAATGCAACCGGTTGACCACCGTGTTCCGGTGGCAGTACAGTTCCTCCGCGGTTTCCTTAATCGAACCGGTGCGGCCGTAACTTTGCGCCACTTGCAGCAACCGCTGGCGCTCATGCGGCGTGCAATGGTCCAGTGCCGTTGTGACGGGGAGCGAGAATCCGGGGAGCGCTTTCTCCAGGAGGTCCCGGGCAATGGACATCCAGGTGCCCGCGATGGTGGCCAACCCCGTATCGGCACCGTGCTTGGCGGCCAACACCAAAGCCGCCGCTGCAGCCTGCGGAATCGCGGCCAGGCCCTCCACGCCGGGCATGTAACCGGCCGGAGATTCGGGCGGATCGTCCTGCCAGGTTCGCCCGGCACGGCTTACCCGGAAAAGGTAGAGGGCGCCGGCGCGTTCGTAAGAGAAGGTGTGACGGTCGGCCGCAGGCTGATCCGGCAGCTTCGCCGCGGCCTCCTTGGTGACCGCAATCAGTTCAAACACGTCCGAGCTCTCTACTTCCAAGCCGGCGGCTATGTCGGAGACCTCGCCGGTGTTTTGAGTATCGGTGTTAAAGAGCCGCGATAGCAGCCGTTGCCGGTGCAGCTGCTTGTCGCGGGCCAGCAGGGCTTCCTCTTCCGAAAACGCCTGCTGAATGCTGCTGACGTATCTCTCCACAGTGTCCAAGACCCGGTCCATGTTGGCAACGAGCACGTCGGTGCCGTGCCCCCGCGCAACGCGTTCAAGGCCTTTCCATAAGACCCTGAAGTCGTTGCGTACCGCGCTGAGGAAGGCTTCCAACGGGACCCCCTGGCGTGCCCGGCGGGAAGCCACGTCCCTCGGCAGGGACCGAAGATCGGGGGGCAACTCAAGGCCGGCCATCTGGAACAGGAACATCTCCATCGTGTCCACCGCCGTCCGGCGGACATCCTCGTCCGGAACCAATGCCCCCTCGTAGGAGATGGCGGCGAAGCGCTCCAGGAAGTCGCTGACCAGTAAATCGCGTTCCTGCCACAGGCGGCGGATAAGTTCGGTCCACGCAGGTTCGGCAGACGGGTCGGGATTGAAGTCCCGGTGCTGGCTGGCGCTGTGGGGGAAGGGCTCTACGCGCGGCTCGCTCATTCACCCATCTTATGCAATCGCCTAATCCTTCCGCTGGAGATGGCGTCTTTTGTCCATTGAGCGTGACATTGCTCCAGTGTTGAAATGGAGGCGGCGCCCTGCACGGCCGGCCGCGCCATCTACCGCTCCGGGCACGCCGCAGCGAAAGCACGAAGAGGACCCATGCTCGTCGATCTCCTGATCCGCAACGCCCGCATACTGACCCAGGACCCCGGACATCCGGTGGCAGAAAACCTGCTGATCCACGACGGGAAGGTGCTGGCACTCGACGTCGACCCGCAGGCCGCGCCCAGGGCCCGGAGGGTTGTCGACGCCGCCGGCGCGGTCATCGTCCCCGGCTTTAATGACGTGCACGCCCACAGCGTCTGGTTCGGGCTTGGCCTGATGGAAGCGAACCTGGGGACGGTCGCCAGCCTCGAAGACGCCTATGCGGTGATAGCAGACGCCGCGTCCACGCTGGCGGAGGACGAATGGGTGGTGGCCTCCGGGTACAGCCCGCTGCTGCACGGCGGAGCCCAGCCTGACCGCGACCGGCTCGATGCTGCCGCCGGCGGCCGCCCGGTATGGATCAAGCACTCCTCCGGCCACGCCTGCAACGTCAACGGCGCCGCATTCGATCTGATCGCCGCACGCGGCGCCGACCTTGCCGCGCCGATCGATGGCGGCGTCGTTGTCACGGATGCGGAGGGCCGGCCCACCGGGCTGCTGGAAGAGAACGCCATGCGGCTGGTGCAGGACATCATGCTGCCCTACCCGCTGGCGACCATCGAACGTGCGCTGGACCTCGCGACCACCCACTATCTGACCGAGGGCATCACCAGCGTCACCGACGCAGGCATCGCCGGCGGCTGGATCGGCTACTCACCGCGCGAGTTCGGCGCCTACCAGAGTGCGCGGGACAAGGGGCTGCTGAGCGTCCGGATGCAACCCATGCTGGTCCTGGATGCCTTGCACGAGGTTCCGGGGCACGACGCAGACCCGGTCTCGCGCGGCCTTGATGCCGGCATCCGCACCGGCCTGGGGGACGACTGGCTCCGGCTGGGACCGGTGAAAATCTTCAGCGACGGATCGCTGCTGGGCAGCACCGCCTACGTCACCGAGGAGTATGTCGGCTGCCCCCACAACCACGGCTACCTGCAAATGGACGCCGACGTGCTCCGCGCAGCGTCCCTCGAGGCGTACCGGGCCGGTTGGTCCATCGCGATGCACGCGATCGGGGACCACGCCATCGACCACGCGATCGACATTATTACCGAAGCCCAGGAAACCTACGGCCGCAGGCCGCTGCCCAACAGGATTGAGCACGGCGGCGTGATCCGGCCGGAGCAGCTGGACCGCATCGCCGCGGCCGGCATCGTCCTGGTGCCGCAGCCGCATTTCATTACCGAGTTCGGCGACGGCATGGCGCGGCTGCTCGGTCCGGAGCGGACGGCCACGTCCTACCCGGCCAACAGCCTGCTGCAGCGCGGCGCGACCCTGCCGGGCAGCTCGGACCGGCCGGTGTCCAACGGCCGACCGCTCGACGTGATCCAATCGTTCGTGCAGCGGCTGACCCCGTCCGGAGAGGTCTACGGCCCCGACGAGCGGATTACCGCGGCCGAGGCGCTGGCCGCCTACACCGTCGGTTCCGCGGCGGCCACGGGAGCCGGCGACACCAAGGGCCGGCTGGCTCCGGGCATGCTGGCCGACCTGGTCTTTTTGGACCAGGACCCCACCGCCGTCGAGCCGTCCTGCATCAGCGCCACGCAGGTGCTGGCCACCATGGTGGGCGGCGACATCCGCTTCGGCGCGGACAACTTCCCGGCACGGGAACCCGCGGACGCGGCGATGGCGTCGACGGGGGAGGAAATTCGATGAGCACGACCGGTAAGGAATTTCTTGACGACTTCGCCGCCATGTCCGGCTTCGGCGCGACCCCCGGCGGCGGCGTCGACCGGCAGGCCGGTACGCCGGAGGACCACGCCACCCGCCGGTGGTTCGGCGGGTGGCTGGCGCGGCACGGCTTCACCGAAAAGGTAGACGCCGCCGGAAACCAGTTCGGAACTCTCGAACTCGTTCCCGGTGCTCCCTATGTCCTGCTCGGCTCGCACCTGGACTCCCAGCCGCTGGCCGGGCGGTACGACGGCGCCTACGGCGTGCTGGCCGGAGCCCACGCCGCGGCCCGCGTCGCGGCCGAAGCTGCCGCCGGCGGGATCGACCCGGTCTACAACGTGGCCGTGGTCAACTGGTTCAACGAAGAAGGCAGCCGCTTCACACCCAGCATGATGGGCAGTTCCGTCTTCACCGGCAAGCTGCCCCTGGAACGGGCGCTCGCCACCGCGGATCCGGCCGGGACGACGGTCGCCGGGGCGCTGGCCGCCGGCCACCGCGCCGCCGATGACGGCGCCCCCCGGCTCGCCGACGTGGCCCGTTACGCCGAAATCCATATTGAGCAGGGCCGGAGCCTCGAGGAAACCGGCACGCAGGTCGGAATCGTGGACCGTACGTGGGCGGCCAGCAAGTACCGCGTCACGGTCGACGGCGAGCAGTCGCATACCGGCTCCACCCGGATGGAGGACCGCAGGGACGCCCTCTACGGAGCGGCCCTCGTCATCTCCGCCGCCCGCGACCTCGCCGCGGAGTTCGACCCCGGGCAACTGCACACCTCGGTCTCCGAGATGTACGTGTTGCCCAACTCGCCGGTGACCATTGCGCGCCAGGCCGTCATGAACCTGGACCTGCGGTCGCCGGACGAGGACGTCCTGGCCCGCGCCATGGAGTTGCTGGACAAAAAGATCGCCGAGGCGGAGGCGGCGTCCCGCACCACGGTCGGCCTCGAGCTGACGCACCGGTGGGGACTGGTGTCCTACCAGCCCGCGGGCGTGGCGCTCGGCACCGCCAGCGCGGAGCGGCTCGGGTTCAGCCACACGGACATCATGACCGTGGCCGGCCACGACTCGACCAACCTGAAGGATGTTGTCCCGACGGTCATGCTCTTCGTTCCCAGCGTCGAAGGCATCTCGCACAACGAAGCCGAATTCACCCGGGACGACGACGCCCTGCGCGGGGTGGAACTGCTGACCGAAGTCGCGCGGCGGCTGGTCGTCGGGGAGCTCGCGGCTGACTAGCCAGGGGCGCTAGTCGGCAGAATTGCGGCAGAGAACCCAGACGTTGTCCTCCCCGTGGCGTTCGAAGGTTACGGTGCTGACCAGGGCGTGGATCAGGTCGAGTCCGCGGCCCGACTCCGACTCCGGGTCGATGTCGTGCCCTTGGGGGTTCGTGATGCCGGGGCTGGAAGGTGCTGCGCCGATTTCGGAAATGCGTGCTTCCAACCGGCGGGACCAGATGGTGATCTCAACGCCGAGCTGGAGGGGAGTTTCGGAAGCGGGGACGGCGTGCTGGACCACGTTCGTGGCGGCCTCGATCACGGCGGTCGAGAAGGCCATGCGGTCCAGGTCCGGAACGAAGTCGGCTTTCGTCCACAGCGCCTCGAAGTCCTCGTGCAGGGCCTCGACGGTTTCTGCCGTGGCCAGCCCCTGGCGTGACGTTCGGGCGAGGACCTCAGTCATCGGAAAACGCCGCGTCGACGCTCTGGTAGGGAGTCAGCACGCGGTGCATGCTGGTCAGCTCAAGCACCATCCTGACCTGCGGCTGCACGTTCGCGATGCGGAGGTCGCCCCCCGCTTGCCGGGCGATCTTCAGGCAGCCGATCAGTGCCCCGAGCCCGGACGAGTCCATGAACTCGGTACCCGCCATATTCACCACCACATGGTGGTTTCCTTCAGCCACGACGGCGGCCACCACTTCGCGGAGGCGGGGTGCTGCGACCATGTTCAGCCGGCCGCTGCCGTTGACCTCGGCATAGGCGGGCGTGGTCTCAACGGTGAACTGCATCCACGTTCCTTTCGTCGGGCTTGAACCCTTTGTACCTAACGGCCTTGACCAGCACGCTCAGGATCAGCAAATCAAAGATAACCCAGGCCACGTTCACCAGTGTGCCCACCGGTTCGTTCAGCCCGGCGGCCAGTCTTGCCGCTCCCGTCAGGAGGGCAGCAACCAGCAAAGCCATGGTGACCAGCTGGGGTGTGATCAGGTTCCAGCTGCTTCCCCCGGATTGGCGGGCTTTCGGAGTGACGGCAAAGCCGAGGGGGCGTCCCAGCCACACATTCCGAGCCGCCGTCGTGCAGGCCTTGATCCACGTAGGGAAGAGGGCGAGGCTGTACTGCTGCCCGCGCCAGGTGCTGACGCCCTTGCCCACCACGGCAAACAGCAGTTGGTTGACCACCATGAACGGGATGAACCGGATGAAGAAGTCCGAGCTCAGGCTGTTGACGGGGAGGATGCCCAGGGTGAGGTAGATGACCGGCGCGGCGAAGTAGATCACTGCGGCAAAGCCGCTGAGGTAGCTCCACATTGTTGAGAAGTACATCAGCCGTTGGCCGAGCCTCAGTCCGCGTTGCGCCAGCGGGTTCTCGCGCAGCATGACCTGGACGGTGCCCTGGGCCCAGCGCAGCCGCTGGGTGAGCATGGTTTTGAGGTCCTCCGGGGCGAGGCCGTGGGCGAGAACCTCGTGGTGATAGACGCTGTGCCAGCCCATCGAGTGCAACCGCATCGAGGTCGCCATATCCTCCGTCACGGAGATAGTCGCCAGCGGCATCACCGGCTGGGCTTCGTCCGGGCGTTCTATCGAGACTGCGTCCAGCACGGCCTGCACTGATCCCAGCGCCCCCAGCGGGGACCAATCGCGCCGGGACATCCGCTCCACCGCGCCGTCCAATTCGTCCGGCTCGGGTGCAGCCACCGGGCCCCCGAGTTCCATTGCGGCGATCTCGGCCAGGTCCGCTTCCACGGCCGCGAAGTTCTCGGCAACGAGGGACCGCACGGCGTCGTCGACCTTCTTCCGGAGGTCATAGGTGATTTTACTGAGCGACCCGCCGCTGCGGAGCCTGGCGCGGGCCGTGTCGGTGGCCGCCTCCACGTCGTCGAGCAGCATTGCCACGAGCGGATCTGCCGCCTCTGGGGACCTTCGGGCCTTGCGGATGGCACTTCGCGCCCCTGCCAGCGCACGGTGAACCCCGCGCTCGACTTCGGTGACATAGCCGGCCAGGCCCAGCTGCATCAATGCTTCGCGCCGGAGCAGGGCGTTCGAACCGCAGAAGAACGCTGCGTTCCACCCGTCCTTGCCTTGCTGGATGGGCCCGTAGAACAGCGGGGCCTGGCTGCCCAGCGGATCGTCGGCCGGCACGTTGCTGAAGTACTGGGGGGTCTGGACGAGCGCGACCCGGCGCTGGTTGAAATACCCCAGCGTCTTGTCCAGAATGTCGGGCCGGGGGATCTGGTCGGCGTCGAGGATCAGGAGGAATTCCCCGTGGGTCATCATCAGCGCGTTGTTCAGGTTGCCCGCTTTGGCGTGCCGCGGCTTGTCCGCCCAATCACCCGTGCGGGTCAGGTAGCCCAGCCCATGGCTGGCGGCAAGTTCGCCCAGCTCCGGCCTGGCGCCGTCGTCCAAAATCCAGGTGCTGTGGGGGTAACGGATATCCCGCGCCGCCAGCGCGGTGGCCATGACCAGGTCCAGCGGCTCGTCGTAGGTGGTGATGAAAACGTCGACGGTGGCGTCCGCAGGCGGTGGCGGCGGCGCCTTGCGCTCCCGGAACCGCCAGACCGTTAGGCCAAAGAGTCCGACGTCGATCAGGCTGTAGGTCTCGGCCAGCACCAGGGGGACGGCTATCCACCACGCCGACCAGTTAAGCGAGTCGAGCCATCGCCACGCCAGGTAGTTGGTTCCGAGGATGACCGTCAGAACCACCAGCAGGCGAATGGCGAAACGTTTCACGTGCGGACCGGGTTGTCTGCCGGGCATCGACGCAGCATCACGGCAGTAATGTCGTCCGCTACCGCGGCGCCGGCCAGGTCCAACACGGCATCGCAGACGTCCCGGGCATCATCACCGGAGCTGGCCACGGCGGCGACCGCGTCCATGGCTGCATCCACCGAGTCGAAGGCATCGAGAAGCCCGTCGCTGAGCACAAGGAGTGACTCCCCGGGCTCCAGCAGCAGACGGCTTGCGGCCCACGTGCTGCCCGGGACGGCGCCGACGGGAGGACCACCCGAGGGCAGGCGGCGCAGGCCGCCGTCGTAGACGTGCAGCCCAAGCCCGTGCCCCGCGTCCACGTAGTCAACCGTTGAGTTCCGTGCGTCCAGCCTGGCATGGAAGATCGTCACGAAGGAGTCGGACTGGGTCAGGTCGCTCTCGAGCGCCTGGCTTGCCGCGTGGAAGGCCGGGGCTATGTCCGGGTGCCCGTTGGAGGCACGCAGCACCGCACGGACCGTCGCGGCGATGAGGGCGGCGCCCATGCCCTTACCCATGGCATCGGCGACCGTCAGTTGCAGTCCGTTCTCCGTGGCGCACCAGTCGAAAAAGTCCCCGCCCACGCTACGGCTGGGCCGGCAACGGCCGCCGATCTCGTAGCCTTGGAGTTTCAGGGGTTCGGCGGGCAGCAGGCTGCGCTGAACCTCGGCGGCGCGTTCCTGATCTTCGCTTGGCTTCGCCTCTACGGGTTGGGACCGTGGGCGGCGGAAAAGCGCTCCGATTCTTGCCTGGAGTTCCCGGGGGCTGAACGGCTTGCTGATGTAATCGTCGGCGCCCGTGTTCAACCCGCTGAGCCGGTCCATTTCCTCGGCGCGCGCGGTGATCATCAGTATGTAGGCGTCCGAAAAAGTCCTGACCTGCCGGCAGACTTCAATGCCATCCAGATCGGGCAGGTTCAAGTCCAACGTAATGAGGTCGGCGCCGCCGTTGCGGACCAGCTCGATACCGTCCCGCCCGTTTTCTGCTTCCGCAACCGTGAAGCCTTGGTCGGTGACGATTTGGGCCAGCAACCGGCGGATGTCCGCGTTGTCCTCGACTATAACGGCACGGCGGTTGCTGGGGGCAGCTGGCATGCTTTCATTAAGGCGGTTATCTTCCCGTTTGTCACATCCGTCACTGCAGAATCCGCCTGTGACGACGATATTGGAGTCGCCGCCATGGAAAAAATCCTCGATCTGCTGATTTTGAACCGCGTGAAGTTCCATACCCTCTCCCTGCGCGGGCGGGTTGTGATGAGTCAATTGCCGCTGTCCATCACCATGCTGTTCCTGGGCGTGGGCACGTGGCTTTTTTCTCCCCCGCTCCTGGCGAATCCGCTCTTTGAACTCAGCATGGTGCTGAACGCCGTGCTGCTGGCGGCCTGTTTCTTCGTTCCGTGGGAGAAGCTGCCCTACCCGTCCTTCCTGATCATTCCGCTGCTGGATTTCATTCCCATCGCACTGCTGCGCGAAGGCGCCGGGTCGCTCCTGACAGGGGTAGGGCTGCTGGCCGCGTTCCCGGTGATCTGGCTGGCGGCCTCCGGTCAGCTGCCGCGGCTGTCCGTGATCGGGGGTGCGCTGGCCGCCCTGGCGATGGTGTGGATTCCGGTGTTCCTCAAGCAGCCTGCCGTCACATTCGAAGCGTTAATCCACCCGCTGCTCATCCCGTTTATGATGCTGGCCATCGGCATTACGGTCCGGG
This sequence comes from Arthrobacter sp. Cza30, assembly GCF_059090765.1. Lineage (NCBI taxonomy): Bacteria > Bacillati > Actinomycetota > Actinomycetes > Micrococcales > Micrococcaceae > Arthrobacter > Arthrobacter sp. Cza30. Next base: position 208,643 of record NZ_JBNHGA010000008.1, read on the forward strand.
TCATGACCGCGAGCATGATGGAACAGCAGCGTGTGGTCGAGGCCAAGGACGCCAAGCTCCGGGCGCTGCTGGAAGCCAGCGACAGGCGCGAGCGGCTCCTGTCGACCGTCGTCAGCGCGGTGAACGTGGGCGTCCTGGCCGTCGATGAGGACGGCAATACGATCCTGCGCAACCGTCGGCAGGAAGAGCTGCGCCGCCTAGTGCTGCCCCCGGGCGACGAGGCCGCGCCGGAGTCCAGGCTCGAGCTCTACGCCGACGGAGGCAAATCGCTCATGCCGGTCCAGAATCGGCCCATCTGCCGCGCAGTACGGGGCGAGTCGTTTTCCGAATACCTGGTCTGGTTCGGCCGGCCCCCGCGGCAACGGGTACTCTCCGCGTCCGCCCAGGCGATGGTCGACGGCAGCGGCCGGCGCGAAGGTTCGGTACTCGCCTTCAACGACGTCACGGAACTGGTGTCCGCGCTGGAAGCGAAAAGCGATTTCCTGTCCAGCGTGTCCCACGAACTGCGAACCCCGCTGACCTCCATCCAGGGGTATGCCGAGTTGCTGGCCCTGACACCGGACCTGCCGGAGAACATGGCCGCAGGCCTGGACACCATCCTCCGGAATTCGGACCAGCTGCTCGCACTGGTCAAGGATTTGCTGGGCACGGCCGCCGGATTCTCTGACCTGCAGCCGGTTCCTGCGGATCTGGGGGATATTGTCGCGCAGGCCGTAGCAGCAGCAGAACCCCGGGCCGCCGCCGGCGGCATTACATTCGCCGTAGAGGCCCCGCCTGCCCTGCGGGTGGTCTGCGACCCGGCGCGCGTCCGGCAAGTGTTGGATAATCTGCTGTCCAACGCCATCAAGTACTCCCCGCAGGGCGGTGACGTCACGGTCAGCTGCGCCGGCGACGACGAAATGGTTCGGTGCGAGGTGGCGGACCGGGGCATGGGGATGGGTGCCGAGGAGAGCCGCAACGTCTTCACGCGGTTTTTCCGCAGTCCAGCAGCCCGCCGTAGTTCCATCCCGGGGCTGGGCCTCGGACTTGCCCTGTCCAAGGACATCGTGGAACGGCACGGCGGCAGCATTAGCTGTGAGAGCGAGCCCGGCAGGGGCAGCGTCTTCACGTTTACCCTGCCCGTCGCCGGTCCACCCCGAGACGATGAATCCAAAGCCGATAACGCCAGCGTCCAAGGTGCCACCCTCGGCGCCCGGCAAGAGCCGTAACCCCCGCCGCCCCGCGCTGCCGCAGCGGCCGCCCCTTGCGGCGGAGATCGCTCTTGGCAACACTTGTTTCACGGGGGAAACTCCCCGTCGCAGTCGGCCATGCTGCAACAAGGAGGCCGCCATGGGCGCCGCCGCTCCGCATACTCCCTCCCATGATCAAGTCCTGGAGGCCGCGGCAGGCATTGTCGGGGCTTTCGCAGCTACCGACACCGACCGCTACTTCGCGGCATTCGCCCCGGACGCCAGCTTCGTTTTCCACACGGAACCGGCGCGCCTGGACAGCCGCGACGGGTACGAGGTGCTGTGGGCGCGGTGGCTTGCCGAGGGGTGGCGGGTGGTCGCCTGCGGATCCACCAACCAGCACGTGACGGCCTTTCCCGGCGGCGCGGTCTTCGTGCACGATGTGGCAACGACCGTTGCCCTGCCGGACGGCGAAGACTCGTACCTTGAGCGCGAAACGATCGTCTTCCGCTACGAGGACGGCGGTCTTATCGCGGTGCACGAGCATCTCTCACCGATGCCGCCTCCGGGGCAGGTCCAGGCCCCGCCTACCTAAATCCTTACGTTCCGAGGACCACCATGAACCTCTACCAGCGCCTCGATACCCACCTGCAGCAGAACGCGGACGGCTTCGGCCCCATCCGGGGAACGTTGTCCACCCCGCGGATCGGAATGATCTGGCTGGCCGCCAACTTTGTGGTCACCACCCTGCTGACCGGCACGCTTTTCATCCCCGGCATCGACTTCGGCTCCGCCATCTGGCTCATCGTCATCGGCACCTTGGCCGGCGCCGTGGTGCTGACGCTGATCGGCAACATCGGCACCCTGACCGGCCTGCCCACCATGGCCATCACCCGCGGGGCCTTCGGCACCCGCGGCAGCCTGCTGCCGGTGGCCGCCAATGTGATCATCCTGATGGGCTGGAGCTGGGTGCAGGCCATGCTTGCCGGCGTCACCGTCAATTACGTAGTGGCGCAGCTGACCGGCTTCTCCAACCCGATCCTGTTCGCCGTGCTGTGCCAGACACTGGTCGTCTGCCTTGCCATCCTCGGACACGAAGGCATCGCGAAGGTAGAACCGTGGCTCGCCGTCGTCATTCTCGCGATCATGGTGTACGTCTTTACCACCGCCTTCACCACGTTCGGCCCGGCGGAGTTCGGCGGCATCGGCGTCGACGCGACGCTCGGCTACACCAGCTTCGTGGTGCTGGACATCGTGATCGCGACGGCCATCTCCTGGACCGTTCTGTCCGCCGACTTCAACCGCCTGGCCAAGTCCAGCCGCGCCGGCATCCTCGGCTCCGGCATCGGCTACACCATCTCCACGGTTCTGGCCATGTCGCTGGGCGCCACCGCCATCGGCTACGTGATCCTCTCGGGCGAGCCGGCTGCCGAGTTCGATCCGACCGTCATCGTGGCCGCCTTCGGCACCCCGCTGGCCATCGTGATCTTCATGTCCGTCATGGCCACCAACACGATGGTGGTCTACGGGATGGTCACCACGATCGTGAATGCGCAGTCCCGGTGGAAGCTCCGGTTCCTGCCCACAGCCCTGGTGGTCGGCGTCATCTCGATAGCCGGGTCCACCTGGCTGGCCCTGTTGAACCAGTTCACCGACTTCCTGGTCACGATCAGCGCGTTCTTCGTGCCGGTGTTCGCGATCATGATCGTGGATTACTACATCATCAAGCGCCGGAGCTACAGCCGCGACATCCTGAGCGAAGGAGGCGGAAGGTACTGGTACACCGGCGGGGTGAACTGGGCGGCCATCGGAGTATGGGTCATCGGTGCTGCGGCCTCCTACATGCTGACCTACCTGTGGCCCAGCCCCGTCGGCGCAACCATCCCGGCCTTCGTGCTCAGTTTCCTGCTGTACCTGGCCCTGTCCATCAAGAGCCGGGAACGATTCGCCGGCGAACGGGCCGGGCACCTGGCGGAGCAGCCGGGGGCAGTGCCCGGCGCCGAGCTGCCCAGCGCCGGGGGAGACTGAGCCCGCCGTGGGGTGCGTGGACCTGACCCACCCCGTCTCCTCGGGGATGCAGGTCTACCCCGGGGACCCGCAGGTGAAGATCAGCCGTGCGCTGACCATCACCCAGAACGGGGTTGAGGTCTCCGAACTGCAGCTGGGCAGCCATACCGGCACCCACTTCGATGCGCCGTGCCACAGCATCGACGGCGGCCGCACCACCTCCGAGGTGCCCCTCGACGAACTTGTAGGCGACGCCCTGGTGCTGCAGGTTCCGGACCTCGCCGCGGGGGAGGAGATCCGATGGCACCGGCTGGCCGGCCAGGTGCCGGGAAGCGTGCCCGCGATCGTGGTGGTGGCCACCGGGTGGGCCCGGCACTTCGGCACCGAGGCGTACCTGGACCACCCGGTGCTGTCCCGGGCGGCAGCGGATGAACTGGTGCACCGGGGCATGCGCGTGCTGGCCGTGGACACGCTGAATCCCGACCGCACCCTGCAGCCTGCCGAGACCTTCAGCCTCCCGGTGCATGAGCTGGTGCTGGGTTCCGACGGCCTAATCGTGGAAAACATCAGGCACGCCACTTCGCTGCCCGCCAGCTGCCGGGTCGGCTTCTTCCCGCTCAAGCTCGCCGGAGCGGACGGCGCCCCGGTCCGGGCCGTCGCCTGGACGTAGCCCCGAACGACGGCGAGGCCCGCCGCCTCCGCGAGACGTAGCCCGAACGACCACGGGGCCCGCCTCGGCGAGACGTAGCCCCGAACGACGGCGGGGCCCGCCTACGCGAGGTGGGCTCCGCCGTCGTTGTGGTTTTGACCGGTCAGTCCTTGGGCGTGGACTTGGCCGGGTCGACGAAGGGCTTTCGGACGACCTGTCCTTCGCGGACTCCCTCGGGCGTGTGGATGGACAGCGCGGTGCCTTCGCCGCTGAGGTCGATGGGCACCATGGCCAGGCCGATGTTCCGTTGCAGCCGCGGGGAGTGGCAGGCGCTGGTGACCTCCCCGATGGGGGGGCCGTCGCCGACCGAGACCGGGAACGGCTCGATCATGGAGCCGTCGTTGTAGCTGCCCAGCGGCTCGCCGCCGATCTCGACGCCGACCATCAGCCGGTCGATGCCCTTCTCCCGGATGCGGCCGAGCGCTTCCTTGCCCACGAAGTCCGCTTCCTGGTCCAGATCGACCATCCAGTTGTAGTCGTAGCCGACCTCCAAGGGGTTGGTGCCGAGGGTGATGTCGCACCCGTAGGCCAGCATGCCCGCCTCGATCCGGCGGATGTGGCAGGGACCGATGACCCGCAGGTCGTGCGCCTGGCCTGCTTCCCAGACGGTGTCCCAGAGGCGCCCGGCGTTTTCGGTGGCGTTGTAGAGGTAGATCTCGTAGCCGACCTCGCCTGTGTAGCCGGTCCGGCTGACCACCACGTCCATGCCGTTCAGGGTGTGGTGCTGCATGTAGTAGTACGGCATGTCCAGGATCTGCGGGCCGAACAGGTCGGACATGAGCCCCTTGGCCTTCGGGCCTTGGACCTGGACGGGCGCCACGTCCACCTCTTCCACGGTGACGTCCCAGCCGCCGGCGTGCGCCAGGCCCATGGCCCACAGGTGCACGTCGCTGTCCGCCAGCGAGAGCCAGAACTTGTTCTCTTCCACGCGCAGCAAGATGGGGTCGTTGATGATGCCCCCGTCGGCGGCGGTGATGAAGGCGTACTTGCACTGGCCGACCTCGCACTTGGTCAGGTCCCGCGGGGTGAGCATGTTGGTGAAGTCGAAGGCCTGCGGGCCGCTGATCTGCAGCTGCCGCTCCACGCCGACGTCCCACAGGGTGACGTCGTTCAGCAGCGACCAGTACTCGCTGACCGGGTCGCCGTAGTGGCGCGGATGGTACGTGTGGTTGTACACGCTGTAGGCCGCGACGCCGTGCTCCCGCGACTTCCAGAAGTACGGGGACTTGCGCAGCCGGGTGTAAAGGGTGACGGCCGGGTTGGGGTTGACGCGGGACGAATCGGTGCCGTTGAACTGGGCGGAGCCAGAATCGAGAATCTCCGACATAGGGGCTTCCTCCTTCGAGGTTCTGGCGCCAGCCGGACTTGAGGAGTTGCGCATGATGCGCAACTTTGCGCCATGTGAGACTGCCATGGTGGCAGTCGCTGTGCCGGGGAGTCAAGGGGCAGTGTCATCCCGTTGAGCGGGGCCGCGGCGGCCCTTCTGCGGCGCCGGTGCGGGGCCGAGAGGGGCTCCACCGGCCGGCATTCCCGGGAACATCGGCCGCACGCGTGAGATAATTGAGGCAGCCAAGCTCGCGGGGCAGGGGCGGGTCCATCCGCATGGATCTGAGCCGATCCGCGTGCTCACATTATCGAAGCTCCGGTTTGCGGACCGCAGTTACGATGCGTGGGACGACCGTCTGGCGCGAGGGCCCCCGGGGCGCTCCGTCCACTGATGTCGAGTGTGGCGCTCGTGCGAATCAGAGGACTCTTGAATGCTGTTTGCTGAAGGTCAAACCCTTGTTCACCCACACCACGGTCCGGCCGTTGTCCGCGGCATCAGGACCCGGCCCCTGCGGCAGGACGCGGAATGCCGCTACGTCATGTTGGAGGTCAAGAACTCGAACCTGACGGTCGGTGTCCCGCTGGAGCGTGCCGAGCAAGTCGGCCTGCGGCCGGTCTTCGACGAGGGACAGCTGGAGGCACTGTTCGACGTGCTGCGCGCCGCCTCGCGGGAGGAGGATCCGCAGTGGTCCCGGCGCTTCAAGGACAACCAGGAACGGCTCCGCACCGGCGACATCTTCGTGATCGCCGGATTGGTCCGCGACCTTTCCCGGCGGCTTCACGCGAACGGCAGCATGTCCCACGCCGAGAAGGACATGCTGCAGTACGCCAAGAAGCCGCTCGTCACGGAGATTGCGCTGTCCAGGGGCATCGACCTGCAGGAAGCCGAAGAGATCCTCGACGCCGTGGCGGCCGGTTCGGTACCGGAGGTGGAGCCCCTGGCCAGCGCCTGAACGACGACGGCGCGCAGGGCGCCGGCGGGCTTGGCGGGCGGCGCGCGGCAGGCTGGACGGGCGGCGCGCATGACGCGCCAAGCCCCGAACGGTCAGGCGCGGACCAGTCGGGACGTCGCGGCCAGGTCGTGGATGGCGTGGTCGTACGCGATGGTGAGCGCGCCGCCGTCGTGCTGGAACTCGTGGTTGGCGCCGTCAAGCACGCCATACGCCCCGTAGTTTTCCTCCCACGAGCCGTTCAGCGCGAACTTGAAGGCATACCGCCCGGCGGGCAGCTCGGCGTCCAGCTTCCACAGGCCGTCGGTGGCGTCGAAGCGCATCTGCACTGCCCCGTCGGCCGGGTCCCAATCGTGGTCGGCGCCGAGCAACACGCCGAAGTCGCCACCCACGGCGACTCCCGCAGGTTGGTCGGCGGGCACAACGGGCTCCGCTGCCGGCGGCGACGGTTCCGGCAGCGGGGTTCCCGCCGCGAGGGCCGCGGCCAGTTCGGCCGCATCGGGAAAGGCGGTGACGGCCCGCAGCCCGTCCTCGGTGATGGCCCACCCGCCGCGGCCCTTGGACATCCAGCCGGCTTTCACCAGCCGGGCGGTCGCCGTCGTCAGGTTTTTGAATCCGCGGGGCACGCCGCCGCTGAGCAACTCCTTCTCGTGCGCGGTCGGCGGAACGTGCCGCAATGCCTCGCTGATGACCTCCCTGGCGTCCGGCCGGGTGCCGGTTGCGGCTGCCGCCGCCAGGATTTCGAGGACAGGTTTGAGACGCAGATGAGTCTTGAGCATGGCCGTGGCTCCTTCGCGGGGCTGCCGGAACTGGTGACGCTCCCAGTCTGTTACCCGGCCGTGCCGAGCACCACTATTTGGCGTTGTGTGTCGGCTCCCCTAGACCTTGATGACCACCTTGCCCCGCACCTCGCCGGCCTCCAGGCGGCGGAGTGCTTCCGGCATCTGCTCCAGCGGATAGGTGTGGTCGAGCACTGGTTTCAGCTGCCCCGAGGCGATCAGCTCACTCAGCCGTTCCAGGTCCGAGGCCGCCTGGCGAGCCATGAACATGACAACACGCTGCCGGTTGAAGAGGGACAGGAACATTCCGCCCAGCGGCCTGTACAGGCCGCCCGTCCAGCGGTCGCCGTGCTCGCCGCCGACAATGACCGCCGTGCCGTCTGGGGCAAGGGCCCGGCGCACGCGCGACAGGGACGGGTTCCCGGCTATGTCCACGATCACGTCAAACAGGTGTCCTGCTGCCGCAAAGTCTTCGCGGGCGTAGTCGATGACGGTCTCGGCGCCGAGGCTCCGCACCAGCTCCGCCTTGGCGGCACTGCACACGCCGGTGACCGTCGCGCCCAGGGCCGTGGCTATCTGCACGGCGTAGGTGCCGACGCCGCCGGAGGCCCCGGTGATGAGTACGCGGTGCCCGGCTTGGACGCGGCCGATGTCCCGCAGCGCCTGCAGCGCCGTCACACCGGAGACCGGAAGGGCCGCTGCCTGCTCAAAGGTCAGTTCTGCCGGCTTGGGGGCCAGCAATGACTCCGCTGCCACCGCAAATTCCGCGAAGGAGCCCTTGCCGAAACCGAAGACTTCGTCCCCGATTGAAAATTTCGTGACGGCACTGCCTACCGCCGCTACCGTTCCCGCGACGTCAAGCCCGGGGACCGGATTCTTGGGTGACTTCCACCCGGAGACAATGCGGACCGGATACGGCAGGCCGGTGGCCATGTGCCATGTCCCGCGGTCCAGGCCTGCGGCGCGGACCTTGATGAGGACTTGGCTTTCGCCGACCTCCGGTACCGCGATATTGGCGGGGTGCAAAGCATCGGTGATTCCGTACCGGGCCTGCACTATTGCGCGCATGGTGGGTTTTGCCGGGCCGGGGGAGGCGCTGCCCTGAAGCGACTCCGTGCTCGCGGCCGAAGGGGAGGATTCTGTTGGTTCCATGGGACTTCCTTCTCGAGGATGTGGATGACGTGGAGCCCAAGTACTTCGTACAAAGTACGAAGCTACCGTACAAAGTACGAGAATGCTATAGTCGCGGGAACAATGATCAAGAAACCGGGCAGCGCCCCCGCGCAACGTGAACCACTCAGCAGGGAAAGGGTGCTCCGCGCCGCGATGGACATCGCCGACGGCGGCGGGCTGGCGAGCCTGACCATTCGTTCCTTGGCCCGGGCCTTGGACGCCAAGCCGATGTCGCTCTACCACCACGTCCGGAACAAGGACGAGATCCTGGACGGCATCGTCGACGCCGTCTTCGAAGAGATAGAGCTGCCGGTGCCGGGCCGGGAGTGGGCGGCGGAGTTGAAGCGGCGTGCCGCCTCGGCCCGCGACGTGCTGCGCCGCCACCCGTGGGCCATAGCCTTAATGGAATCGCGCACCACGCCGGGGCCGGCAAACCTGCGCCACCACGATGCGATCCTGGGCACCCTTCGGGCTGCCGGGTTCTCGCTGCCGCTGGCCGCACACGCCTATGCGGTGCTCGATGCCTACGTCTACGGGACGGCTCTCCAGGAGGCGTCGTTGCCTTTCGATGGGCCGGACAGCTTGGCGGAGGTCGGCGGGCCGATGGTGGAGATGTTCACCGTCCAGGACTATCCGCACCTGCGGGAGCTTGCCGTGGAGCATGTGCTGCAGCCCGGATACGACTTCAGCCACGAGTTCGAGTTCGGCCTCGACCTCATTATCGGCGGGCTGGCGGCGTCGCTGCAGGGCCGATCCGGGACTGGCGAAGAGCCAACGGAACGGGCCGAAGCACCCTCGCCCTGAGCCACGGGGTCGCGGGCGAGGCCGTGGTGGCTGAAACGGTGGAACGCGGATTGGAGGCCGGAGGGCCGGTGAGGCCCCGCCTTTATTCCGCCGCTGCTTCCGTTTTCCTATACTGGCGGGATGGGAATGCCGGTGCTATTCGGCGTCGTGGCTTCCAGCGCCTTGGTGCTGGGCGCGTTCATCGGTGTGAAGTTCGAGCTTCCCAAGCGTCTTCTGGCGATCCTTCTGTCCTTCGCGGCCGGTGCGCTGATTACGGCGCTGGCATTTGAACTGTTTGAAGACTCCTACGAGCGCGGCGGCATTTGGCGGGCGGTGATCGGCCTGGGCGCTGGTGCTGCGGTGTTCACGACCCTGAGCGCGCTGCTGGACCGCTGGGCGCAGCCATCGTCCCGTTCCACGCCGGCAGCCGAGTATCAGGGCAGCGCCAAGCTGGATACCAATGCGGCCGCCACGGAGCATGCCCCGACGGCTGAGACCGTGCGGGGCACCGCCGGACTCGCTCTGCTGGCAGCGGTAACGCTCGACGGCGTGCCCGAGAACCTTGCGCTGGGTGTCGCCCTGGGTGAGGGAACCGGCGGGTTGGCCCTGCTCGCTGCGATCTTCGTCTCCAACCTGCCCGAGGCGCTGGTGGGAGCCGCCTCCATGCGCAGCCAGGGCAAGTCGGCGCTCGCGGTCATCGGGCTCTGGAGCGCCTGCGGAGCCCTGCTGGTCATCGCCGTCATGATTGGCGCGGGCCCGTTGTCCGGGGCCGATCCGGAATCCATCTCCCTGCCGCTGGCCTTCGCGGCCGGGGCGGTGATTGCCTCGTTGGCCGACACCCTCATGCCCGAGGCCTACGAACACGGTGGCCCGGCGGTCGCCCTGAGCACGGCGGCCGGGTTCGTCTTGTCCTACGCGCTGTCGCTGGCCTGAGCCGGAGCGGCGGGACACCCCGTCCTGTAGAGTGCCCCGCCATCGCTCCGGTGGCGCGGTTGCCGCGCTCGTGGTGCGGTCGGTGCGCCGATATGCGGCCACCGCGCCCGGCATGCGGTCGCTGCGCTAGGCCGCCGCGGCCATGTTGTCCGCCGCCACCCGCAGCCCGTCCTCGCCGGCGGCCACGCGGATCCGCCCGCCTTCGGCAACGGCCTCGGCCACCAGCAGGTCCGCTATCCGGTCATCCAGCTCGCGCTGGATCACGCGGCGCAGGGGCCGGGCGCCGTATTCGGGCTCGTAGCCGGCCTCGGCGATCCAGGCCACGGCGTCCTCGCCCACCTCCAGCGCGATGCCCTGTGCCGCCAGCCGGGCTTCGGTCTTGCGCAACTGCAGCCGCACGATGGAACGCAGTTGCTCCTGCTCCAGCTTGCGAAACAGCACAATCTCGTCGATCCGGTTCAGGAACTCCGGCCGCATGGTCTCGCGCAGCCGGCCCATCACCCGGGCGCGCAGATCCTGCTCGCTTCCGAAGCCGTCCACCCCGTTGTTGGCGGTGAAGCCCAGCGCTCCGCCCTTGCTGGCCAGGAACTCCGAGCCGAGGTTGGAGGTCATGATCACCACCGTGTTGCGGAAGTCCACGGTGCGGCCCTGCCCGTCGGTGAGGCGTCCGTCGTCGAGGACCTGCAGCAGGAGGTTGAACACGTCCGGGTGGGCCTTCTCCACCTCGTCCAGCAGCACCACCGAGTACGGGTGCCGGCGGACGCGCTCGGTCAGCTGGCCGGCCTCACCGTAGCCGACGTAGCCAGGAGGGGCACCGACCAGCCGCGAGACGGTGTGGCGCTCGCCGTATTCGCTCATGTCGAAGCGGACCATGGCGTCCTCGTCCCCGAACAGCGACTTAGCCAGCGCCTTGGCCAACTCCGTTTTGCCCACGCCGGTGGGGCCCAAAAACAGGAAGCTGCCGACGGGGCGGCCTTCGTCCCCCATGCCGGTGCGGTTGCGCCGCACGGACTTGGCGATAGCGGTCACCGCATCGTCCTGGCCAATTACCCGGGTGTGCAGGTCCTCCTCCAAGCGGGCCAGCCGCTGCCGGTCGCCCTGGGTCAGCCGGGCGGCCGGTATGCCGGTGGCGCGGGCAATGATCTCGGCGATCTCGGCCTCGCCCACCACATCGGAGGGCGCGACGCCTGGGGCGCCGCCGTCGTGACCTTCCGCGGCTTCGGGGGCCTGCTGGTGGGCGGAGGCGGCTTCCAGCCGGACCTTCAGCTCTTCGATCTCGTCGCGCAGCTTCGAGGCGTCCTCGTAGCGTTCCTCGGCGACGGCGGCGTTCTTGGCCGACTCCAGCTCGGCCAGCCGGCCGCGCAAGGCCTCCACGTCAACGCGCGGGCCGCGTCGCAGGCTCAGTCGTGCGCCGGCCTGGTCGATCAGGTCGATCGCCTTGTCCGGCAGGAACCGGTCGGTGAGGTAGCGGGAGGACATCTCGACGGCGGCGCGGATCGCTGCGTCGGTGTACGCCACCTGGTGGTGCTCTTCGTAGCGGTCCTTGAGGCCGGACAGGATGCGGACGGCGTCCTCGATCGAGGGCTCGCCGACCATGACGGGCTGGAAGCGCCGCTCCAGGGCAGGGTCCTTCTCCACCTTGCGGTACTCGCCCAGGGTGGTGGCGCCGAGCAGGTGCAGTTCGCCGCGGGCCAGCCGGGGCTTGAGGATGTTGCCGGCGTCCATGCCGCCCTCGCCGCCGCCGCCGGCGCCGATCACGGTATGCAGTTCGTCGATGAACACGATCAGCTCGCCGCTGGCGGCGCTGATCTCGTCCAGGGTCTTAGTCAGGCGTTCCTCGAAGTCGCCGCGGTAGCGGGTGCCGGCCAGCATGCCCGGCAGATCCAGCGACACCACCCGCTTGCCGCGCAGCTGTTCCGGGACGTCGCCGGCCACGATGGCCTGCGCCAGCCCCTCGGCGATGGCGGTCTTGCCCACACCGGCCTCGCCGATCAGCACCGGGTTGTTCTTGGTCCGGCGCGCGAGGATTTCGATGGTCTGGGCGATTTCGTCCGCGCGACCGATCACCGGGTCCAGCCGGTCCTCCCGGGCCTGAGCGGTCAGGTCGGTGCCGAACTGGTCCAGCATGGGCGTTTCCGCCTGAGTGCCGGTGCTCTGTCGCGGGCCGGTTGCAGGGGTGGGGCCGTCGGGCTGCTCCGCGGCTTCCTCTGCCGCCTGCTGCAGTGCCTGCGGGGTGACGCCCGCGCCGGCCAGGATCTGGCCGGCGGGGGTTTCCTGGTTCAGAACGAAGGCCGCGAACAGGTGCTCGGGGTCGATGTAGGTGGAGCCGAACGCGCGGGCCACCTGGTGGGCGTCCAGCAGGGCACGCTGCGCCGACGGCGTGAGCGTCGGCGTTTCCCGGGTCGGGCCGGTCTTTTCCGGCAGGCCCTGCTCCGCGGAACGCGCGATGGCCTGCGGGTCCGCGCCGGTCAGCTTGATCTGGCTGGCGGCCGGCTCCTGGCCGACCATGACGTGCAGGATGTGCAGGGCGTCCACCTCGATGTGGCCGAGGCCTGCGGCGAACCGGGCTGCCTGCGCGAGCACCTCATGGGTGCGGCGGCTGAGCAGCCGAGTGAGGTCGACCGTGCGGGATTGGGCCGCCCGCTGGCCCTGCAGGTAGCGGGCCAGGAACTCGTCGAATGAACCGTTGCCGGAAGCTGGTCCGAAGAACAGTGGCATGGATAATCCTCCTGTGGAACGTGAGTGCCTTCGACTCATGTTAACGCCTTCAGGGCAGGATTATTCCAGAAGTTTCCTAAACTTGAGTGCGGCTGACTCACGTGTGGTCCGAGGTGGGCCGGTGCTAGTGTTGTGTTCGAAGCTTTGTTCGAAGACGGGGGTCGGGATGTTCGGTATGGAGCAGCCGTCTAATGCGTCGGCCGGCCCGGAGATGGGCAGCGGCACGCCCGAGGAGGCCCGCGGTTTCCCGTCACCGGCCAGAGACTACTTCCACGGCGGCATTGATCTGAACCGGCACCTGATCCGCGACCGCACCAGCACCTTCGTGATGCGGGTGGCCGGAAACTCGATGGCCGCGGCCGGGATCAGCGACGGCGATGAGCTGATCGTGGACCGCTCGCTGACGCCCCGCGACGGTTCGGTAGTGATCGCGGTGCTGGACGGAGAATTGGTGGTGCGGCGCCTGCATCTGACCGCGGACGGCGTGCGGTTGCAGACGGACGACGGCGGCGTCCCCACCGAGGTGGGCGAACTCGCCGACCTGAGCATCTGGGGCGTCGCCACCCGTTGCCTGCACCATGTCTAGCGCTCCCGTGCCCGGGGAACGGATCGCGCTGGTGGACGTCAACAATTTCTACGTCTCCTGCGAGCGGGTTTTCGATCCGTCCCTCGAGGGACGCCCCGTCGTCGTGCTCTCCAACAATGACGGCTGCGTGGTGGCGCGTTCCGAGGAAGCCAAACAGCTGGGGCTGAAGACCGGGACGCCGTGGTTCCAGGTGGCGCCGCGCGCCAAGGCCTGGGGGCTGGTCGCGCGTTCCAGCAACTACGAGCTGTACGGGGACCTGAGCGCCCGGGTGATGGAAGTGCTCGGCCGGTTCGGGGCCTGGCAGGAGGTCTATTCGATCGACGAGTCGTTCCTGGGCCTGCCCGGCGACGAGCCCCAGTTGTTGGAGACAGCCGGCCGGATCCGTGCCGCAGTGGTTCGTCAGGTGGGCGTGCCGGTCAGCGTCGGTGTGGCGGAGACCAAGACGCTGGCGAAGTTCGCCAACCACGTGGCCAAACGGAATCCCCAGATGTCCGGGGTGTGCTCGCTGGGCTCGATGCTTGCTTCCGACGTTGCCTGGATCCAGTCGCGCGTCCCGGTAACCGGGCTGTGGGGCGTGGGCGAACGGACGGGGAAACGGCTGAACGCCCTCGGGATCGAGTCGATCGCAGACCTCAAGGCCGCCGACCCGCAGGCAATCCGCAAGAAGTTCTCCGTGGTGCTGCAGCGAACCGTGCTGGAACTGAACGGGACGCCCTGCATCCCGCACACGGAGGAGCGGGCCGACAAGCAGCAGATCATGTTCTCGCGCAGTTTCTCCACACCGGTGACCACTCTCGAGGAGATGGACCAGGTGATGGCTGTCTATGCCCAACGCGGGGCGGCCCGGATGGCGGCCGAGGGACTGCGCGCCTCGGTGCTGACGGTGACGGCGGGGACCAGCAGGTTCGCCGGCGGCGAGGCATCGTTTCCCGCAGCCAGCGTCCACTTGGCGACGCCTACGCAGGACCCGATTCAGCTGACCAAGGCTGCCGTGGCTGCCATGCGCGGCTGCCTGATTCCGGGCGCCCACTATGTCCGGGCAGGAGTCCTGTTGTCGGGGCTGGAGCCCGCGGCCGGCCAGCAGACCTTCGACCCGTTCGTCAGCGATGTGGAACAGCGGCACATCGGCGACCTGCTGGGCGCGGTGCGTACCAAGTTCGGCGAAGCCTCGATCGGCCTCGGCCAGGGCGGGCTGGCCGCCCCCGCGGCGTGGTCAATGAAACGCGAATTTTCCTCGCCGCGCTACACCACCGAATGGAGCGACCTGCCGGTGGTCAAGGCGTAGCAATTATCTGTGCAACGGGGCACGGCAGCAGCGGTGAAACGGGGCAAGGCAGCGGCCGTTTATCTCGACGGCCGCTGCCTTGCCCGCGGTGGATCAGTCGCTCGGGCTCGTGTCGGTGGTTAGCCCGCGGTCGTCCGCGCTTTCCCGGTCCTTCTCTTCGGCCGGCCCGGGCGCGATGTTCATGCCTTCCTTGCCCTCGGGCTCGGGGGCGGAATCAGCCGTCTGCTGCTCCTGAGCATCCGGCGGATCGGCCGCGGTGGCCGGCTGGTCCCGCGGACCTTTGACCTGGCCGGTGTCGTTCTCGGTCATGCCAGTCCTTCCTTCTGCCGTTGATGCAAGCGGACCCCGGCGTGGGCCCCGCCTGCGGAAATCCCGGGCAGGTTAAACTCCAGGCGGGCGCAGGTCGTCCCTGTTACTGGTGGCGGGTCCGCCCGGCATGGCGCCTCCCTCGCCCGTCCAGCTCTGCCCGAGTTCGTCGCTGTGCGCCGGATCCGAGACGGTGTCGCCGAGGGTGGTCGTCGGGCCGGTGGTGCCAGTGGTGCCGCCGTCGTCCTTACCCGAACCGTGGTTGCCGGGCAGCTTGGAGGTCGCCGCGGATCCTGCCTTTTTGGCCGCTTCGGTGACACGGTCGGCCACACCCGGTGCCTTTTCCTTCACCATGTCGGTGGCTTCGTGGACTTTTTCCTGCACCGCTGGATTCTGCCAGAACTCCTGGCTCTTGGCCTTCAAAGAATCGTAGGCGGACCTTCCGGATTTCGAACCCAGGACGAATCCGAGGGCGATGCCGGCGCCGAATGTAAGTTTCCCTTTCACAGCGTGCTCCTGTCTGTAGACGGTTGATGGGCGGTGCTGGGTGGACTGTTGGCGGGCGGTGCCAGGTCAGCCGGGGAACGGCGCGTTGGGCGCGTCCCCGCGGCCGTCCTTATCCTTATCGCCGTAGGCTTTCTTGACCAGGTCGTCGGCGAGTTTTTCGTCCCCGTGGACCGGGATGCTGGCCTCGTTGACTTCCTTGTCGATGCCGCCTGCGTCGGCGGGAGTCAAAGTGTCGTCATGCGCGTCGTCCGGGTGTTCCGGGCGGCGCTCCTCGTTCGGATTCATCAGGTCCTCCTTCTCGAGCGGGTCGTCCTGTGGGATCAGACCGGGCAGCTGCGCTCTTCGCGCGGCTTCCCATGGGGCCACACTACGCGCCGGTCCCCGGCTTCGCACGGGTCCAGCGGCTGCGCGGGCGCATCGCAGGGGATTCCGTGACCCCTCCGGCCCCGGCCATCCCCGCCAGCACTTCACGGATCGCCGACAACGAATCCACCTGCGGTATCCAGCCGAGTTCGTCCCTGGCCCGGCTGGTGTCCATGACCGGAGCGTAGCGGGCCATGTCCACCCAGCCGGGGTCACTGGCCAGCAGCCGGAGGGACCACGCCACGCCCACCAACTGCCGCACCAGCGGCACTGGAACGGGCAGCCAGCGCCGGGCACCGAACAGGGAGGCGACGAGTCCGGGCGTTACCACCGGCTCGGCCGCCACGTTAAAGGCGCCCCTCGCGCCCTGGTCCAGCACCCGCCAGTAGGCGTCCGCCACGTCATTGGCATGCAACGCCTGGAAGATGAACTCCTCGGGGAACGGGAACAGCGGCAGCCGCAGCCGGTTGATGAAAAACTTGGGGATCCACCGGCCCACAAAGTAGCGGCCGATCTGGCTGCCGGCCTCGGCCTGGAATATCAAACCGGGCCGCAGCCGTGCCACCTTGATTTCCGGGTGGTCGTCGGCGAACTGGTCCAACAGCGCTTCCTGCTGGCCCTTGAACCGGCTGTAGTGCGAGCTGGCGATGCCTCTGGCCGGCCAATCCTCGCGGACCCGGGAGTGCTTCGGACCCGGGCTGTACGCGCCGACCGACGAGGCGCAGACCACCTGCCCGACGCCGGCGTTGGTGGCAGCGGCGAGCACGTTCGCGGTGCCGTCCACGTTCACCCGGCGCAACTGCCATTCATCGTGGTTCGGCTGCAGCAGCCACGCGAGATGGACGACGGCGTCGCATCCCTTGAAGGCCTGCGTGAGGCTTTCCCGGGCATCACGGGAGGCGATGTCCAGGGAAACCCACGTGACGCCGTCGTACGGTTCCGTCGTGGCATCGGGCAGGCGCCGCGCAATGCCGACGATCTCCACGTCGTCCGCGCGTTCGCCACGCGCCTTCTGCAGCCGGCGCAGCACTGCTGTACCGACATTCCCGCTGGCTCCGACCACCGCGACTCGCATGGACAGACGCTACCGCGGATGCCACGCCTTGGCGAGGGCCGGTGCGGCGGCTGACCGCCGGAATCCGGGCAGGATACGGCTGCGGTCCGGGGATCTCCGCAGGTCAGCCCCCGCTTAAACGTCTAGGTCGCGCGGTGAAGGCTAGCGCTCCACTTTGACGCGCTCGTTGGGCACGCAGTGCGTCATGGTCAGCCCGGAAACGTCCCGCGGCCCGTTCTTCCCGAGGTTGGCCATCCACTGCTGCTCCGCTTCGGAGAGATTCTGGCTGGCCAACGGCCCAAGATCCTTCACCTCGTCCAGCGAGATGCCGATGCCGCCGCCCACACCCTCGCCGAGCTCGTCCGCGATCATGTAGAGGTGCCAGAGCATGCGCTCCTGAACGGGCCTGTCGCACTGGGACAAGGCGTTGGTCAGGTTAGTGATCAGGTCCTCACGCTCCCAGCCCTCTTGCAGATAGAACCGCTGGCCGGCCTGCAGGTAGTCGTTGGTCCGCTCGATCCGTTCCCGGGTCAGCCGGCCGCTGACCTCCGGCCCAATGGCGTGGTGGTAGCCGGAATCCTTCTCCGCCTCCTGCAGCCCGCCGGTGATGGTCGGCTCGTAGTTCACGTGCGGGTTCTGGCCCGGCGCCGTGTCCACAAAGTGCGCCAGCTGGCCGTCCCGCTGGTTGGTGGCCACCGGCACCTTCGGGCTGTTGACCGGCAGCTGCAGGTAGTTCGGGCCTACCCGGTGCCGCTGGGTGTCGCTGTAGGAGAACGTGCGGCCCACCAGCATCTTGTCGTCGGAGAAGTCCAAGCCGTCCACCAGCACGCCGGTGCCGAACGCAATCTGCTCGCTCTCGGCGAAGAAGTTCTTGGCGGTGCGGTCCAGCACCATCCGGCCGACCGGCTGGGGAGGGAACTGTTCCTCGGGCCAGACCTTGGTATCGTCCAACGGGTCGAAGTCGAGTTCGGGATGCTCGTCGTCGGACATCATCTGCACCACGAGCTCCCACTCGGGGTAGTTGCCGGCTTCGATGGCGTCGTAGAGGTCCTTGGTGTGTGAGCCGAGGGTCTGCGCCTGCACGTTCGCGGCGTCCTCAGCGGTCAGCGACTTCACGCCCTGCTTGGGCATCCAGTGGTACTTCACCAGCACCGTCTCGCCGGCGGCGTTAACCCACTTGTACGTGTTCACGCCGAAGCCTTGCATGTGCCGGTAGTCCGCAGGGATGCCGCGGGGGCTGAAGACCAGCATGACCATGTGCATGGATTCGGGGGACTGGCTGAAGAAGTCCATCGCCCGGTTCGGCACCGACGCCTCGAAGTTCACCGGGTCCGGCTTCTGGGAGTGGATGAAGTCGGGGAACTTGAGCGCGTCGCGGATGAAGAACACGCCCAGGTTGTTGCCCACCATGTCCCAGTTGCCGTCCTCGGTATAGAACTTCACGGCAAATCCGCGCGGGTCGCGGGCCACCTCGGAGGAATCACGGCCGCCGGCCACGGTGGAGAAGCGGATGGCGAGATCGGTGCGCTTGCCCGCTTCCTGGAACAGCTTGGCGCGGGTGAACCTGGTGATCGGCTCGTCCCCCCACTTGCCGTAGGCCTCGAAGTAGCCGAAGGCCGTGGTGCCGCGCGCATGCACCACGCGCTCGGGCACGCGCTCGCGGTCGAAGTGGCTCATCTTCTCCAGGAACTGGTAGTTCTCCAGGGTCGCCGGGCCGCGGGCGCCGATCGTTCGCGTGTTCTGGTTGTCGTAGACCTTGTGGCCCTGGCGGTTGGTCAGGGGCTGGTCCGGGGACTGGGCCGCATCGGTCATGACTGATCACTCCTAGGAAAAGAGGGTGGCCGCTTGCCGTGATTCCAGCTTCCTCCTCGGTCGGGGCGAGGGCAAGAGTCCGACGGCGGTGCGGCCGAGCTGCGCGGGGAGTGGCCGGGGGCTGTGCTTTTCGCTCCCACGTCTCGGCGGCGGCTCCTGGCGTTTCGCCTAGTCAGCGCGCTTTAGCGGTCGCCAAAGACGGGAAGTTACTCCGATACATGGGAGCGAACACGCCGGAAGGGAGGTTCACGCGGGAGGGGAGGTTCACGCCGGACCCCGCCGAGCCCGCGCCGGCCCCACCCGGCCCCGGCCCGGCCGCACGCGCAGCCCCTACCGGTGGGCGAAGCTGAGCCCCAGGCGTTTCTCGCTCAAGTACACGCTCAGGCCAATGCCAAGGGCCGCGAACGCGCAGGTCATCCACCAGGTGGACTGCCAGCCGCCGGTAACCGTGGCCAGCCAGGCGATCATGGCCGGGCCGGTGAAGTTGCCGACGTTGAAGATCTGCTGCATCAACCCCATGGCGGCCGGCGGGGACCCGTCCGCCGGCGCCAGGTCCACGGCCATGCGGGTGAGCGTGGACGGGATCACCGAGCCCACCATGGAAAACAGCGCCACGCAGGCGAACTGGATGGCCATGCCGCCCGGCGCGACGATCCAGTCAATGCCGAAGGTGAGCACCGTCGTCGTGCCCATCAGGATGAAGGTGGGGATGATCAGCAGCCGCGGAGGGACGCCGCGCTGCAACAGGGGAGCGGCGCCGATGGCACCCAACGCGTTGAGCCCGCCCACCACCGCGGACAGGATGCCCGGCCAGATCCCGGTGACACCGTTCTGCTCGTAGATGGTGGGCAGGAAGCCGACCACGGCCATCCACTGGACGGTGTAGCAGGCGAACACCACGCCGGCGATCCACGGCTTGGGCGACCGGACCGTGCGGCCGATGCGTCGGGTGGCGGCGGGCAGGCCGGAACCGTCGCGCCGCGGGTCCTGCGGCACGAACTTCAGCACCAGCGGGATCGGGATGAGCGTCAGGGCGGCCATGATCCACCACCACGTGTGCCAGCTGGTGGCCTGCAGGATGAGCGCGCTGGCCACCAGACCGGCGAAGGTCGCGAAGCCTTGGTACGCGCTCCAGAAGCCAACCGCCAGATTGACGCGGACCCCGGGCGTGTTCGCCCGGATCAGCCCTGGCGCCACCACCGTGGTCAGCAGGAAGCCCGCTCCTTCGAGTGCGCGGCAGGCCATCAGCACGGCGGCCGAGTCGGCGAAGCCCCCGATGACCGATCCGATGATGAGCAGCCAGAGGCCGGCGAGCAGGCAGCGGCGTGCGCCGATCAGTTCCGCCAGCAGGGAAACCGCCAGGCCGCCGATCATGCCGGCCACCTGCACCACTCCCAGCAGCACCCCGGCCTCCACCAGGGACATGCCGAGCTCGTCCCGGATCACGGGAATGGCCGACGGCAGCTTCCAGATGTGCATCGCGGCCGTGACGCCGGCCAGGACGACGACGATCCATGCCGCGTCTGCCCGCGGCCGGGTGGCGCTGGTCGTGGCCACGCTGCTCCTTTCCGGCGGGTTCGATTAGTTGCCCGTACAGACTATCCGCGGCCGGAGAAGGGTGACGTTCGGCACGTAAGACGGGCGCCGGCGTCGTAATAGTTGACTACGATATCGGCGGAGCCGGGCGGGCTCGGCGCACAATGCCGAGGGGCGGCAGCACCGCGCCACCGTGGATAGACTGGCCAAGGCGGCAAACCCGCCGGGGAACTACGGGAGGGCAACATGTTCGAACCTGGGGCGCCGATCGACGAGGTCGAGCGTGACGTCGAAGCGATCATCATGGAATTGGTGCACGAGCTGGGCGAGCGGGCCGACGCCGATCCGGAGCCGCTGGGCGCCGAGGAGCGCGCCTACATCGCGGCGTTTTCCGACGCCCAGGCCAACAACGACCGCAACCAGACGGCGTTGCTGTCGACGGCGATCCGGCAGCCGAACCTGGCCGAGTCGCTGGTCTACCTTAACCAGCGGCTGGACCGGCAGGACCTTGACCCGCGCGAGCCCGTCGGCATCATCGGGATCATCGTCCGGCTGGCGATGGACGGGCTGTGGGTCTCGGACATGCTGGACAGCACGCGGTTCAGGCCGGAGGACCGGCGCCGGATCACCGACGTGCTCACCGGCATGACGTACCTGACCGACGCGCGGCTCAAGGAGCTGCTGGCCGAGCTGGCGCCGAAGGGACGGGCGTCCCGGAAGGACTGACCAGCGCCGACTGCGCCACCGGGCCCGCCCGCAGCTTAACCGCTGAGGGGCGGGCCCGTCGTCGTAACGGGCCGGCCCCGCAGCTTAGCGGTGAGGGGCGGGCCCGTCGTCGTGAGGAATCCGGGCCGTCCGAGGTGTTAGGCGTCGGTTGCGTCGTGGCCGCGCTGGCGGGCCAGAGCCTTGACGACCCGGGTGATCAGGTCGTACGGAACGGGCCTCCGCAGCGGGAACTTCAGGGTTCCCTTGGCCGCCAGGTACGGTTCCATGTCGTGCTGCAGCGCCGCATCGGCTTCCGGCACGGGGTAGAGCGAGACGTGGTGTTTCCAGCCGGCGAAGTAGACCAGGTAGTGTCCCTCGAACATGATGGTCGGCATGGCGTAGCTGATCTTCTCGTCAGCACCCGGGACGGCGCTGTGGATCGTTTGCCGGATCTCCTGCAGGATGATCCTGACGTCCTCGGGGAACGACGCGATGTAATCGTCGACCGTCGCAAACTGCTCCGCCATCCTGTCCCACCTGCCGCTTTCCGGTCGTGCCTTATCCGGGGTCCGGCCTTGCCCTATCCGACGTGTCCCGGGAAGGGCGTCAGCACGATCTTGCCGGCGGCGTGGCCTTCCTGGCTGTAGCGCACCGCCTCTGCGGCCTGGTCCATGCCAAACGTGCGGTCGATGTCCACGGTGAGTTTGCCGGCGTCGGCCAGTGCGCTCAGCCGCGCGAGTTCTTCAGCGTCCGGGCGTACCCAGATGTAGTGGCCGCCGTGCTTGGCTGCGGCCGGATCGGCGATCGAGGCGTGCCGCCCGCCGTTGCGCAGCACGGCCAAGGTGTCCTCCAGGACCCGTCCCGCGAAGTCCGCCACGGCGTCCGCACCCTGCGGAGCGAGCCCGCGGACGCGGTGCACCAGCCCGTCGCCGTATTCCACCGGCTCCGCGCCGAACTCCCGCAGCCGTTGGTGGTGTTGCTTGGAAGCGGTGGCGATGACCCGGAGGCCGCGCTCGACGGCGAGCTGGATGGCGATTCGACCGACTCCTCCGGAGCCGTTGTGGATCAGGAGCGTCTCGCCGGTTGACGGGGCCAAGGCGTCCAGGGTCCGCTGTGCCACCATGCCGGTGAGCGGCAGTCCCGCGGCCTGCTCCCAGCCCAGCGATTCCGGCTTGCGCGCCACCATGGACACCGGCAGCGCCACGAACTCCGCGTACGTTCCGCCGCTCACGGTGTCACGGCGGCCGTAGGCATAGACTTCGTCGCCGGGGGCGTATTCGGGGGTGTCCGGTCCCAACTCCTCGACGACTCCGGCCACGTCCCAGCCGGGAATCACCGGGAAATGGACGTCCAGCATCGAGTCCAGTCCGCCGGACATCACCTTCCAGTCCACCGGGTTCACGCTGGCCGCCTTGACCCGGATGAGCACCGACCCCGGTGCCACCTTCGGCCGCCGAACCTCCGACTGCTCCAGCACCTCCGGCCCGCCGTAACGGGAGTAGGTCATGGCCTGCATGGTCTTAACCAACGGATGCCGCCTTCCTGTTTTCGCTCCACCCTAGTGGCGGGCCGTTGCCTTGCCTATGGCCCAGGGCTCGCACGGAACGGGGACCCGCGCTCGGCAGGCAGCTCCCGCCGCCGGCCGTTTCCCCCGTCGCGCTCGGCAGGCGGGCCCCCGCCGTCCCCAACCGTTTCACCCGCGGCGCAACGGCCTGGGGCAGGAACCGGTGACGTAAGGAACCTCACAGTCCCGCAGGAAATTCCGGCGTGGAGGGGCGGTGTTCAACCCTGTAGACCCATCCCGCAACTAAGGAGTCACATGAGCGTCGAAACCGTAGACGTCAGCCTGGAAAACGAACTGTCCGTGGACCGCGAGGCCGCGAACCAGTTGTTCCTGGAAGCCCGCACCGCGAACACCTTCTCCACCGAGCCGGTCTCGGACGAGCAGCTCGCGGCCATCTATGAGCTGGCCAAGATGGGCCCGACCATGATGAACAACCAGCCGCTGCGCATCACCTGGGTCCGCTCCGCCGAGGCCCGCGAAAAGCTGGGCGCACGCATGGCGGAAGGCAACCGCGCCAAGACGCTGACGGCTCCGATGGTCGCCGTGCTCAGCTACGACGCCGACTGGCACGAGCACTTCGAGACCTTCTTCCCGCACGCTCCCGAGCGCAAGGCAATGTTCGACGACAACGCCGAAATGCGCGCCGAGGTCGCCAAGAACAATGCGTGGCTGCAGGCCGGTTACTTCATCATGGCCGTCCGCGCCGTGGGCCTGCACGCCGGCCCGATGGGCGCCTTCGACGCCGCCGGCATCGACGAGGACTTCAACGCCGGAACCTCCCACCGCACGTTCATGGTGGTCAACGTCGGCACCCCGGGCGAGAACCCCTGGTTCCCGCGGCTGCCCCGGCTGGACGCGGAAATCGCCGTGCAGACGGTCTGATTCCGTTAAACCGCTGACGACGGCGGTGCCCACCCACCGGGGGCTTGCGAGCTTCCCGGGGGAGGGCGCCGCCGTCGTCGTTTAAAGAGGGCGGGTGAGGGCCGCCGCGGGCGGCCGGTCAGGACAGCGCGGCGCCGCCCTGCCAGAGTGCGTCGAACGGGGCGTGGGAGGAAACCCGCGCCTTGATGCCCTCGGTGACGAAGTGCTTGGCGGTCTTGGCCGCCTGCAGCGGGGTGGCGCCCTTGGCCAGTTCGGCGGTCACCGCGGCGGCCAGGGAGCAGCCGGCGCCCGAGACGGCCACTTCGCCGACCTTCGGCGCGGAGAGCACTTCCAGGGTTTCGCCGTCGTAGTAGACGTCCACCGCGTCCGGGCCGGCCAGGCGTACGCCGCCCTTGGCCAGCACCGCGGCGCCGGAGGCCTCGTGGATGATCTTGGCGGCCCGTTTCAGGTCCTCGACGTCGTTGATCGTGATCCCGGAGAGGGACTCGGCCTCGAAGTGGTTCGGGGTGACGAAGGTGGCCAGCGGCAACACCTGGGCCTTGAGTGCCTGGTCCGTGTCCAGCGCGTGACCGGGTTCCTGCCCCTTGCAGATCAGTACCGGGTCCAGCACGATGTTGTCCCATTCCTGGTTCTGCAGCGCCGCCGCGACCGTGTCGATGGTTGCGGGCGAGCCGAGCATGCCCAGCTTGACCGTCTTCAGCGAACCCTCATAGCAGGTTTGGATCGCCTCCAGCTGATCGGCGATGACGCCGGCGTCCACCGGGACGAAGCGGTGGTTCCAGTTGTCCTTGGGATTGAAGGACACGATGCAGGTCAGGGCGGTGATGCCGTAGGTGCCCAAAGCCTGGAAGGTCTTCAGGTCGGCCTGGGCTCCCGCGCCTCCGGTGGCTTCGGAGCCGGCGATGGTCAGCGTGATGGCGGGCCGGTTGGTTTCGGTGATGGAAACAGACATGCGGCTATTTTCCACTGACACACCCTCCGGATCCTAATGACGTCGGCGGCGCCCACCGCCGGGCGGACGTGCTCAGCGGATGTCCACCATGCGCCATACGCTGAACCGGCCGATTGCCGCGGCCAGCCCGATCAGCGCCGCCAGTTCCAGCGTGCCGAGGGGGTCGCCGCTGGAGAGCGAGACCAGGATCAGGAACGAAGCCGCCGTCATGACCGCGAAGAACGCCAGCACGTGCAGCCACTGGTTGGCCACCGGCCGGAGCAACATGCCCAGCACAAAGGCGATGGGCGCACCGATGACCAGTCCAACGCCGCCGGCGTACAACCCGACGACCAACGCCAGGAGCGCGGCCGAGGCGAATTGGTGCCAGCTGAGCGGGCCGCCGGCCAGGGTGAGCAGCAGGGCGCCCAGCGCGAACACGGAGACGGCCACGAGGAATCCGACCACGAAGGCCCCGAACCCGAACGTCACCCGGTGGCGCGGGTTGTTGTCCTCGAAGACGTCGGGTTCGGGCTCCTGTGTCATACAGCCAGAATAGGTCGGCGGCGGTTCTGGGGCAGCCGGGCATCTCAGGCGCGGGAGCGCGGCGCCCCGCGCGCATGGGAGAATGGTAGGCGGTCCGGGTGGCAGACGGACCCCTAGTGCTAATACAGCGGACGTTTCTTCAGGTCACCGGGCGGTGCGAAACGTTGCGCGAACCACTACTACGAGGGTGAACACCAAGATGACACAACTGCAATCCCACACGCCTGCCCGCTTTGCCTCGATCGGCAGCCCCTACTTTGGCATCATGCTTGCCATCATGGCCGTCGTGCTGATCCTGTCCAACATCGGCGCCTCCAAGGGCGTGGCCCTGGGCCCGATCATCACCGACGGCGGATTTTTCCTGTTCCCGCTGGCGTACATTCTGGGCGACGTGATCAGCGAGGTCTACGGCTTCAAGGTGGCGCGGAAAGCCATCCTTACCACCTTCGCGCTGTCGGTCTTCGCCTCGCTGTGCTACTGGGTAATCATCGCACTGCCGGGCTTTGACGACGAGTTCGGGCAGATGAAACAAGAGGCCCTTGAGGGTGCGCTCGGCCCAGTGCCGCTGATCGTGCTGGCCAGCCTCTTGGGCTTTCTCGTAGGCCAGACGCTGAATTCCTGGGTGCTGGTGCGCATGAAGGAGCGCTGGGGTGAACGTCGGTTGTGGGCACGCCTGATGGGTTCGACCGGTGTGGGCGAGTTCGCGGACACGCTTATTTTCTGTTCCATCGCGGCCTCGGTCATCGGGATTGGCGATGTTCCCACGTTCATTAACTACGTGGCCGTCGGCTTCATCTACAAGACGGCGGTGGAATTCCTCTTCGTTCCCGTCACGACCGCCGTCATCGGGCGGGTGAAGAAGCGCGAACCGTCCTACAGTGCGGCGCCTTCTTCTTCCGCAGGCTGATCCTCGGCGGCGAGAGCCGGGACGCGTTCGCTGAGCTCCGTCGGAGACAAGTTCGCTGCTCCGCTGATCTCCTCAGGGGCGGCCCCGGCCTTGAGCGCTTCGTCGATGGCGGAGTCCAGGATCGTCTCCGCCTGATCCATTTCGCCCTGCAGCGTTTCCACCGCTGCCGAGGCGGTCCAGACCTGTTTCAAGTGCTCATCCATTGCTCTACTTCCTATCTTGCCGAGGGACGAATCCCGCCCGCAGGGCATGTCAGCATCGGTGATGCGGAGTCCGGGGCCCCGGAAGCCCCAGCTTACAATGTAAGCCCTTGGGAATCGAGCCCCGACGACGATTTTCCGGCGTCTCCTGTCCAAAACTTTTCATACTTCGGCCAACGGCGGCAAAACCGCGGGTTACCGCGGAAAATCACGTACTTCCGGTACCGAATTACCGGCGCGGTGAGCCTGCACGGACGGCGGCCGGGAGGACAGGGCGAGGACCGGCGCGTAGGCTGGTGCGCGAATGCAGGAGGGAGCGGTCAATGGTCGAACCCGAAACATCTTCGGCGGCTGATGCGGGGCACGGCGGTCCCGACAGGCAGCGATTGGATCGACAGCGGATCCTGGAGGCAGGCGCAGCGTTCATCGAGCAGCACGGAGTCCGCCAATTGAGCATGCGGCGCCTCGGTGCGGAGCTGGATGTCGAGGCCATGTCGCTCTACCGTTATGTGCCGTCCCGGGAGCATCTGCTTGACGGCATCGTGGAGATAGTTGTCGATGAGCTATACAGCGACCCGGAAGTGTATGTGGAACCCCGCCACGGGTGGCAGGACTACCTGCTGCGGCTGGCCCACGGACTGCGCCGGCTTGCCGTCCAGCATCCGCAGGTGTTCCCGCTGATTGCCACGCGCCCCACTGAGGCCCCCTGGGTGCAGCCGCCCTTGCGCAGCCTGAAGTGGGTGGAATCGTTCCTCAAGGCCATGACCGGCTCGGGGTTCAGCAACGAACAGGCGGTGGAGGCTTACAGGGCCTTCAGCAGTTTCCTCATCGGCCACTTGCTGCTGGAGGTCGCTGCACTCGGTGCAGACATAGGGCCGGTCGAGGAGGGCACGCCACCCCCGCCCGGCCAAACCGACCTGACCGACTATCCGCTGCTGCAGAAACTGCAGGGCCTGCTGTCCCAGGACCGCGCCAAGCAGGAATTCGAAGCCTCGCTGGATTGGCTGCTCGAGCGTCTGGACAGCCAGCTTTCCTGATCACGGATACCATCCGCGCCTTCGCGCCGCGGCGCTTCCGCTGCCGTGCTTCATCGCTTTCGCCCACGTGCCGCGGCAATGTCCGACGTCGTGCCACGGTGCCTTCGGCATCGCGCCGCGGCCCCTCCGCCGTCGTGCCTTCATTTGCGTCCGTAGCGAGGCAATTTAGCTGCGCCATTTTGCAGATTGATAATAAGCATGCTTTGCTTACATCGTAAGCATGATTACCGTTCGGTCCGGCACCGCCGGGTCCGAGGTTCCCAGCCAGGGGTCCGGTCGGGTCACGCCCGCACCTCCGGTTGGAGAGGCTAAGTGAGGAGAGGCATGCAGGTAATACGCAACAACTACGACGCATCACGCTTCGACGCCTATGTCGACGGGGAAGTAGCGGCGTCGTTGCAGTACAAGATCCAAGACGGTGAGATGTGGCTCCTCCAGATTGACGAAGACCGTTTGCACCGCGGGCTTGGCCTGGCTGACGAATTGGTGCGCCGTGCACTGGTTGAAGCACACCGTCGCCGCCTGCGCGTGCTGCCCTTCTGCCAGGAAGCCCGGCAGCAGGTCTTTAACCATCCTGTGTTCCTCCGGCTGGTACCGCAGGAACAGCGCAGCCGCTTCCATAAGTCATGGGCCTTGGAGAGCAAGGCCGGAGCGGGTCGCCGCCGGCGCCGGGTGTCCTCCGGTGTGGCCCGGACCTCCACCGCGCCGAAGGCAACGGCCCGAAATTCCACCGCGCTGAAGGCAGCGGCGCGATGAGTGGCAAACTCAAGGTCACGGTCCGCGTCGACTTGGAGTGTTCAGCCGCGCACATTGACGTACGCGGGCGGGTCGACGAGCGGAACGTCTTGGCCGTTTACTCTTTGGCCAGGCGGGCCAACTCGCTGGCCGCGGGACTTCAGATAACCATTGACCTGCAGAATGGCTCCGTGGACGGGGCAGTCCTGGCAGAACTGCAAGGATGCGCGGAGGCCGGAGCGCTGCCCGCACATGCCGACCCCGGGCAGTCCGATTGCTGGCTGAGGATTCTGGCTCCGACCACGGAGCTGTCCGACGTGGCGCTGGCTGCCTGAGCCAGACCCGCACCAAGACACGGAAGGCCGCCGTCGTTCTCACGGAAACGACGGCGGCCTTCCGCGTGCCCTGAACTGCCCCGCCTCCGGCCCGCCGAACCCCGGTTCCGGACCGTGCCCGGGCAGATCAGGCGTAGTAGCGGCCCAGCACCTCGGCCTTGAAGTCAAAGAAGGAACCGTCGTCGATGGCCAGCCGCGCATCGTCGACCAGTTTCACGGTGAAGCGCTCATTGTGGATGGAGATCAGTGTGTGGCTGACCATCTCGTTTGCCTTGTACAGGTGGTGGATGTAGGCGCGGGTGTAGTTTGCGCAGGTGTAGCAGTCGCAGCCGTCCACCAAGGGGGTGAAGTCCATTTTGAACCGGCGGTTGGACAGGTTCTTGCGGCCGTCGGGCGTGTAGAACGCGGAGTTGCGCGCCACCCGGGTGGGGGAGACACAGTCGAAGGTGTCGGCGCCGTTCTCGATCGCGGTGAAGATGTCGTCGGGTTCGGAGATGCCCAGCAGATGGCGGGGCTTGTCCTCGGGCAGCTCCTCGGTGCACCAGCGCACGATCGTGCCCAGGTTCTCCTTCTCCAACGCGCCGCCGATGCCGAAGCCGTCGAAGTTCATCGCTCCGAGGTCGCGGCAGGCCTTGCGGCGCAGGTCTTCGTACTGGGCGCCCTGAATCACCCCGAAGAGTGCCTGGTACGGCCGGTGGGAGCGCTCCTCGGTGAGCCGCTCGTGCTCGGTCACGCACCGCTCGGCCCACCGCCGCGTGCGTTCCAGCGATTCCTCCTGGTAGCCGCGCGAGTTCATCAGCGTGGTCAGCTCGTCGAAAGCGAACATGATGTCGGCCCCGAGCTGGTGCTGCACCTGCATGGAGATCTCCGGCGTGAAGCGGTGCCTGTCGCCGTTGAGATGCGACTTGAACCAGACGCCGTCGTCGTCCACGTGGGCCAGGCGTTCCTTGCCGGGTGCCACCCGGTCGTCGGAGCCGCTGCCGGCCGCGGCCGCGTCCATGCTGATGACTTTCTTGAAGCCGGAGCCCAGGCTCATCACCTGGAAGCCGCCGGAGTCGGTGAAGGTGGGGCCGTCCCAGTTCATGAACTTGCCCAAGCCGCCGGCCGCATCGAGCACCGCCGCCCCGGGCTGCAGGTACAGGTGGTACGCGTTGGCCAGCAGCGCCTGGGCGCCGAGCTCCTTCATCGACTCGGGGAGCACCGCCTTGACCGTGGCTTTGGTGCCGACGGCGATGAAGGCCGGGGTCTGTATCTCCCCGTGCGGGGTGGTGATGGTTCCGGTGCGGCCCTGGAATCCTCCCCCGTTGTCCTCCACTTGGGCGGGGGAGGGGCTGGCGGTGTCGGACAGGCGGCTGCCGACGCGGAAGGAAAAATCAGACTGGGGCACCCCACCATTTTGCCTTACCGGGCGACGGCCGGACTCCGGGGCCTGCGGCGGGACCCCGGGGACTGCGGCGGGCGGCGGTGGCATGGCTGCCCGAGCGTCCGCCGCCGTCAGCGCCGGGATCCCCGGCCGACCGTGTGGCCGGGTGAACACAGGTATGTCGGGTCTCCCACAGGATGACGGTTGCTTCGGGCAATCATCTTAGGCTTGAGAAGAGGCCATGCTGCAGCGTAGATACAGTGGTAACCGAAGGGCGGCAGAATGCTGAAGCAGCACGTGCGCGAGTTCTTCCGGGTGGGCCCGGCACGCCAGGACCATATTGTGGCCACGCGTTGCGGTCTCAGCGTGGGCCTGCCGCTGCTTGCCCTGCTGGCGTTCGGCCGGTTTGACCTGATGGTTTTCGCCGCGTTCGGCGCCTTCACGGGGATCTACGGCCGCGGCGAAGCGCACGGCTCCAGGCTGCGGCATCAAGGCCAGTTTGGCGTCCTGATCCTGTTGGTCATGTTCCTCGGCGCGCTCACTGCCCGGGCCGGTCTCGGGCCCTGGGGGATCGTGTTCGGCACCACCGTGGTGGCCGGGCTGTGGTCTCTGGCAGTCAATTACTTCCGGCTGCGGCCGGCCGGGGTCATTTTCTTCACCTTCGGTTATGCCGCCATCGGCTCGATTCCGCTGACGGCGCCGTTGTGGCAGGCCATGCTGACCGGACTGGTGAGCGTGGTGCTGGCCATGCTGATCGGGATCAGCAGCCGGTTGGTGCCGTCCTGGCGGACGTCCATGGCGCCGCCGCCGAAACAGGAACTGACCGCCGAACACTGGCGGGAATTCGGGGTGGAGGCCGGCGCGAATGCCGTGGCGGCGCTGGCGGCCGGGACCCTCGCCACCTTGGTGGGCCTGGGGCACAACTACTGGGCGATGGTGGCCGCGGTGGCCCCGATCGCCGGCCCCAGCCTGGCCCAGCGGGTGAACAAAGGCGTGCACCGCATCCTGGGGACCTTTGCGGGTGTGGCGGTAGCCGGGGTGCTGCTGGCCCCGCACCCGGCGCCGTGGGTGCTGGTGCTGATGGTGGTGGTGCTCCAGTTCGCGGCCGAGATGTTCGTGCTGCGCCACTATGCCCTTGCGCTGATCTTCATCACGCCGCTGGCCCTGATCATGACCGAGCTCGCTGCCCCCACGGATCCGCAGGAGCTGATGGTGGACCGGGCTTTGCAGACCGCGATCGGTGCGCTGGTCGGGCTGAGCCTGGTGTACCTGATGCACCAGCGCACCGTGCGCATGAAGAACCGGCGCCGCTTCCAGCGCAAGCACCGCGGCGAGGGATGAGCGGCTCGCCCGGCCGCCGTCCGGCCCGGGTGGCGGTGTGGTTTATTCGGCGACCGGCCCCGCGTTGCTGCCGAGCACCAGTGGGTCGGCGCCGGGCAGCGCGCTGCTGCGCCAGCCATCCCAGGCCTCCCGGATTTCCGCGAGCCGTCGGGCACCGAGGCCGTAGCAGCTGATCAGCACCTGGCAGCCGCCCTCCGGCCGGCCCTCCGGATGCGGCGGCGTCGTCGCAACAATCAGCAGGCCGCCGCCATGGTCGGCGTACGAATCAACCGTCAGCCCGAGCTGACGCTCCGACCGGAACCACACCTTGCCGGACACGCCCTCGCCGGTGGACAGCGTGGTGGAGTACGGCTGGTCCGGTTCCGGCAGGTTGTCGAGTCCCAGGCTGGCGAGCAGGCCGTCGGGCGGCAGCGAGTCCGCGCCGAGGTACGTGGTCTGGCGTAGGTCGTTGGGGTGCCGCTCCAGGGCGAACCGCAGCTGCTGCAGGAACGTCAGCCAGCCTTCGGTGACGTCCTCCCACCACTCGTCGGACTTCTCGCCGGACTCCCGGCCGCGCTTGAGGCTCAGCTGCACGCCGTCGCCCACCGGATTCAGGATAAAGGCATCGCCGTTGCTTAGCGTGAGCTGTTTGTGGTCTTCGGATTCGGTGGCACCGGTGAAGTAGATCTCGCGGATCTCCTCGTCCAGGCCCTTCATGTCCCAGCCGTGCCATTGCGCAATCGACCTGGGCTCGCGCAGCATGACCCAGACCTGGCGGGCGTCCGCATTAATGTGGACGCTCAGGGGATCGGTCGCCGGTGCAACACCGCTATCCGTCATGCGGCCGACTCTACCCGCGGGGCCGCAGGGGTGGCCAGAGTCGGGGGGAACGGGCCTAGGAGTTCCGCTGCTGGGCGTCCAGTGCGCGGATCGCCACCAGCTCGTTGCTGATCCGGCGGTCCAGCTCGACCGGCTCCAGGGTCTCCGAGCCGCCGTGCGTGCGCAGGTACAACAACGAGCTCAAGCGCAGTTCGCGCCACTCACGCTCCACGTCACGGTCGGCGGCGGCCATGGCGCGGTGGATTTCCTTGTCGTAGAGGTTCGGCTCGTTCAGCTGGCGCTGGCGGACCTCGGCGTTGACCTTCGCGCGGAAGGGGTCCTCGTCGGCGTCGTCGGGGGTGCGCAGCGCCTCGGCCAGCCTCTGGGCTTCTTGCTGGTCCTCCTCGTCGCCGGACTCCCGCAGCATGTAGGCGGCCATGGCCATCGTCGACTGAATCCATTTCCACCGGCCGAAGTTCCCGTCAAACGGCTGGTCGATGATCAGCCGGCAGACCGTGAGGGCGCGTTCGCGGTCGTCCAGCTCCACGAACAGGATATGGGCCAGATCCCGCACGTCCTGCAGGTGGCTGCCGGCCTTGGTGTTGAGGCCTCGGCTCAAGCGTGCGGCCAGCCGCTGCACCCGGGCATTGCGCGCGTGTGCCCGCGCTACCTCGACC
This sequence comes from Arthrobacter sp. Cza30, assembly GCF_059090765.1. Classification (NCBI taxonomy): domain Bacteria; kingdom Bacillati; phylum Actinomycetota; class Actinomycetes; order Micrococcales; family Micrococcaceae; genus Arthrobacter; species Arthrobacter sp. Cza30. The sequence continues at coordinate 240,660 of NZ_JBNHGA010000008.1, forward strand.
ACCACCGCCTCGGGAGTGCCTTCCTCGGCCGGGATCAGTTCCAGCTCAGCCAGTGCCAGCGCGCCGGGCAGCGGCGCGGGCCTGCGCGAGGAAGCCACACGGATGCGCGAGCCGTGGGCAATGCGCACCTTGCTGCCGTCTTCCAGCGTGGCCACCACCAGCGCCGGCGTGCCGAAATCGTCGGGTACGACGGCGGTGCTTGCCACCGGCGCCGAGTGCTCTCCGGAACGGGTCAGAAACCGGGCACCGGCGCCCACGGCCTCGGCCTTGACATGGTGGATGTATGTCTCGGCCTGCTGTTCCGTCATGGGTAAATCCTTAGTCACGCTCGCGATCGTCTGATCAGTATATGAATTCGTTATCTTTCCGGGGGGAGGTGCGGCGCGATGTCCAGCGCGCCGACCTGATGAAACGATGGATTGTGAGGGGACTCTCACGCGGTCCACATCGTGGGAATAGGGACGGTGCGCCCGGGCGTTGATCTCGGCACCGGATGCCGCGGGCCCATAAAAATCGGTATCCGGCTCGGGATCGAGGACCAAAGATGACCGCGATCGCCGATAGCGTCAAGATATCGAAGTTCCCGCCGGAACCGTACCTCGTCGGTTCTTCTGACGAAGCACCTCACGCACAGCAGCCCTACATTCTTGTGAAAGCTGAATCCAGCCATGAGCATCATTTTTGCCCCGGAGGCCCGCCTTGGCGAAGCGCCGACGCACGCCCCCTTGTACCCCGAGCAGTTCCGCAGCAGGAGTCGTTTGACCGTGCTGCTGCGCGCCGCGGGCACGGTCCTGACGGATCTGGCCAACCGCCGCAGCCAGCGGCCGGTCCCGCTGAAGCGGCTGAGCTACCAGGACCAGCACCGGGAGGAGTCCCGGGACCTCGCCGCCCAGATGTACGTCTGGATGCTGCCGAAGTAGCCGGGCAAGTCAGCCCGCCAACCCAACGGGCGGTCAGTCCGCCGGCACCCGGCCTGCGGTCAACGGGCCGACACTCGGCCGGCTGTCAGCGGCACCAGCCCGCGTGAGCCAAGGCCTGGCGCAGCAGGTTGCCGCGGCCGCCGACGAATTCGGACTGGACCGCCTGGCTCAGCGCATCTTCCGGCGTCATCCAGCTCAATTCCAAAGCATCCTGGCGCGGGTTGCATTCCCCGGTGACGGGAATGACGTAGGCCAGGGCCACGGCATGCTGCCGGTCATCCGTCAGCCCGGTCTCGGACGGTGAGGGGAAGTATTCCGCCACCGTAAACGGCACCGGGCTGGCCGGCAGCTGCGGCAGGGCGAGCGGGCCGAGGTCCTTCTCCAGATGACGCAACAGGGCGGCGCGGACCGTCTCGCGGTACATCACCCTCCCGGAAACGAACGTGCGCACCATCTCGCCTTCGTCCGATGCCTGCAGCAGCAGGCCGATCTCCGTGACATACCCCAGCGAGTCCAGCCGGACCGGCACCGCCTCAACGTAAAGCATCGGCAGGCGTTGCCGCGCCTCGTGCAGATCCTCATGGGACAGCCAGCCGGGATACGGGTCGGGAGTGCGTACGCTCATGTACTTGTTCTACCGCACCCCTGCGACGCCAGTCACGCCGGCCGCCCCGCACGGCGCGTCCGTTCCACCGCAGGCCAGCCGCGGCCAAACCCGCCAGAACCGCGGAACCGCCGGTCCCATCAGGGCCGAAGCGTCGGCGGCAGCGGGCGGTTTCCGGCCGATCCGTTTCGCGGGGCGCTGAACCGCAGGTACCTTTCGGCGGCCGGGTCCGCGCGGTCCGGATGCTCCACCAGCAGGACGTGCCGGCCGACCTCGTTCGCCTGGGAGCAGCGGTAACCGGCCGTGGCGAGGCGTTCCCACAAGGCGGCCAGGTCGCCGTCGTACTCAAAGGCCAGCCCAAGCTGCTCCGTTTCGCCGTGCTGTACCGCGACCAGCCCGCCGTTCTTTGCCGCGAAGTCCGCCCCGTCGCCCTCGCCGCTGACCCGGGGACGCGCGCCGATTCCGCGGAGGGTGGCCGCAGCACCGGGTACGTCCGGCGTCGTCCAAACCGGCATGACGGCCAGCGCCGGATCGGGCGGGTTGTGCCCGGCGACGTGCCCGAACGACGGCGCGGCGGGCTGGGCCAGGAAGCTGAGGCCCGAGGGTGCGGTGATCCGCGCGGACCGGCCGTGGCCGCCCGCCTCGATCTCCGCCCGCGTGCCGTCGGCCACGGTGCGGCGGACAAACTCGTCGAGGTCACGGACCTCGAAGCCGAGTTCCACGCGGCCGTCGGCGGCGTCGCCGGCATCGGCCAGGCGCAGCTCCAGCCGCCCCGAGCCGGCGTAAAACTCCAGCCGGGCACCGCCGTCGTCGGCCACGCAGGCCAGCCCTGCCGCGGTCAACAAGTCCCGCCACGGCCCCATGCGGGAAGTGGACAACACGGGACGGACGCGCAGCATCTGGGTTCTCTCCTTGGGCCGGGACGGGACGATACCCAAAAACACTAGACGACGCGGCCCTGCCGTGCTGCCATGAGGGCATGGCTGTTGAGCTTCCGGAGTTGTTGGTGCCAGACGCCGCCGCGTGGCGGGCCTGGCTGGAGGAAAACCACGCCTCGTCGGCCGGTGTGTGGCTGATCCTGGGTAAGAAGGGCGGCACGGTCACGGCCCTGGATTATGCCGCCGCCCTGGACGAGGCGTTGTGTTTCGGCTGGATCGACGGGCAAGGCAAGCGGCGCGACGCGGAAAGCACCTTCCAACGCTTCACCCCGCGGACGAAGCGCAGCATCTGGTCGCTGCGGAACGTCGGGCACATTGAGCGGCTGGAGCAGGCCGGGAAGATGCACGAGGCCGGCCGGGCTGCCGTGGCCGCGGCGCAGGCCGACGGCCGCTGGGAGAAGGCCTACGCCGGGCCCGCCACGGCCGAGGTGCCCGAGGACCTGGCAGCGGCGATCGCCGCCGTCCCGGAAGCGCAGGCGATGTTCGAGGTGCTCACCTCGCAGAACCGCTTCGCGCTGATCCACCGGCTGGCCCAGCTGAAGACCGATGCCGCCCGGCAGCGCAAGATCGCCGGCTTCGTGGAGATGCTGGCCCGGCAGGAAACACCGTACCCGCAGCAGAAGATGCCGTCCTGACGGCCGGCTGCTGCCCGTGCACTGCTCCGGCCGCGCCTGTTCACACGCCCGCTCGGACGCCCGTGCCCACGCCCGCTCAGACGGGCAGCGTGGCGGCGGCCTCCAGGGTCATCCAGGCCTGCAGTTGGGTGGACAGTTCGACGCCGAGGCCGGGCCCGCCCGCCGCGGAGGCCGGAACCGCGGGGTCGGGGGAGAAGACCATCACCTCCTCGGTGCGGTGGTTTCCGATGGTCCGCCCGTCCCAGAAGCCTAGCGCGGTGTCCAAGACCATTCGCGCGGCCAGTTCCCGCGTTGAATCCGGCAGCAGGTCGGAGCGGGCAGCCAGGGCCAGGTAGCGGGCCAAGATCCCGGTGAACAGTCCGCCGTCGCCCGCACCGTGCGTGCGCAGGACGAGTGGGCCGCCGTCGCCGGCGGTTCCCGAGGCCGCGGCGGCCGGGCTCTCGTCGTCGGCCGGTCCTGCGGTGGCGGTGCGTCCGCCGGTGGCTGCATGCGGAGTTCCCGAACGCCCCTGGACCAAACCGGCCGCGATGCCCTGCACCACTTCGGCGGCCCGCGCCAGGTCGGCGTCGCGGCCCGTTTCCAGCAGTGCCCCGAGCACCGGCCCCTGGTTGTAGGTGTAGACGTCGTCCACCAAAACCGGCTGGCCGCCGGAGACGCGGACGCCGTCGAGATACAGCCGCTGCCGGGGCGCGTACAACGTGGCATCCAGCCAGTCCAGGAGCCGGGCGGCCTGCGCCCGGTCGCCCGCGCGCGCCAGATACAGGGCCGCCGGTGCCGTGGCGGGGGTGTTCTTGAAGTCCCTGGCGGTGTTCCAGAACAGGCCGCCGCCCAGATCCGGGGTGTGCGCCCATTCCAGTTGGGGCAGCAGGCGGCGTGCCGCGGCCCTGTTCCGGAAGCGGGGCTTGTGCGCCTCGGCGGCCAGCATATCCAGCCGCTGCGCCGCCAAGGCCAGCCAGGCCATGTCGTCGTAGTAGGAGTTGTCGAAGCGGAATCCGTTGCGCCAGCGGAGCGTGCGCAACAGCCGCGCGGCGAGACGGCCGGCGCTCGGCCCGTCGCCGCCGTCGTAATGCTGGCCCCGGTGCAGCTCCCGCCACCCGGCATCCACCAGGCAGTCCACGAAGTGGGCCTGCCACCAGTAGTGCCACGGCCCGCCCCGGCCGGGGGAGGGCTGGCGGACCGCGCCCAGCACGGTGAACGGAAGGCCCAGCAGGCGCTGGCCGAAATGGCGGACGACGGCGATGGCAGCCTCGTCAGCGCGCCCTGCCGCGAGGGCGGAGTTGGGCGGGCGGAAGGCTCTGCCGCCGCCGGGCAGGGTGGGCATGTGGATTAGCCTAACGGCGGATCGGGGGCGGCGCAGGCCGGAATATGCCCGCCCGCCCCGCCGGTGCCCGGGGTGTGCGCCGCGCCACACTAGGCTGTGGTGTGCAGCGCCGCCGGTAGGCAGGCGGCCGGAGAGATGAGTGTTGAGGACCCTAAGGAGGATCCAGTGGAGGTAGCCGGAACCGTAGCGTTGATCACGGGTGGGGCGTCGGGGCTGGGGGCGGCGACGGCCCGCCGGCTGCACGCCGCCGGTGCGTCGGTGGTGCTGATGGACCTGCCCGGCTCGAAGGGGAAAGAGCTCGTAGCCGAATTTGGGGACCGGGCCGTGTTCGCGCCCGCCGACGTGACCAGTGAAGAACAGGTGCAGGCCGCGGTCGAGGCGGCCGCGGCGCTGGGGCCGCTGAGGATTGTGGTCAACTGCGCCGGCGTCGCCACCCCGGGCAAGGTGCTGGGCCGCGACGGGGTCCTGCCGCTGGAGGCGTTCGCCAAGGTGGTACAGGTCAACCTGGTCGGCACCTTTAACGTGATCCGCCTGGCCGCCGCCGCCATGGCCGCCACCGAACCGGTGGAAACCGAACTCGGCGGACCCGAGCGTGGCGTCATTATTAACACCGCCTCCGTGGCGGCCTTCGACGGCCAGATCGGCCAGCCCGCCTACGCCGCCTCCAAGGGCGGAGTGGCGGCCATGACGCTTCCGCTGGCGCGCGAACTTGCGCGCTCGCTGATCCGGGTGGTCACCATCGCGCCGGGCATCTTCGAGACGCCGATGATGGCCGGGCTGCCGCAACAGGCGCAGGAATCGCTGGGCCAGCAGGTGCCGCACCCGTCCCGGCTGGGCCGACCGGCCGAGTATGCGGAGTTGGCCGCGCACATCGTGGCCAACTCGATGCTCAACGGCGAAACCATCCGGCTGGACGGCGCGATCCGGATGGCGCCCAAGTAACCGAAGGGTCCGGTGAGCGGGGGAGTAACCGGCGCGGCACCTCCCGGGCGGCACCCCAGACAATCGGCGCCTCCCGGGCTGCGCCCAGGTAACCGGCACCGCCCGGACGGCACCTAGGCAACAGGCGCCTCCCGGGACCCGTCGGCGAAAGGCGAGGCGCCGCCGTCGTACGCTTGAGGTGGACCGTGCCGAAGCTTGGAGTCCCCGGGAACGGCACGCCCGCCGCAGCCGCCCGCAGGACGCGAAAGGACGCACCCATGCCGCACGCCGCCCGCGACCGGGATGTCGACTCGAGCCTGCGCGCCGATGTGCGCCGGGTCAGCACGCTGCTGGGGGCATCGCTGGCCCGCCAGCACGGGCCGGAGCTGCTCCACCTGGTGGAGCAGGTGCGGCTGCTGACCAAGGAGTCCAAGGAAGCGGCCCGGGGCGAGGGCGAGGCCACGGGGCCCTGGACCGCCCGCGAGGTGATCGACCAGGTTCGCGAACTCCTCGCGGGGCTGGACGTGGACGAGGCCACCGACCTGGTGCGGGCTTTTGCCTTCTACTTCCACCTGGCCAACGCCGCCGAGCAGGTGCATCGGGTGCGGCAATTGCGTGCCCGGCCGGAGGAAGACGGGCAGTTGCTGCGCACCGTGGCGCAGATTGCCGAGGAAGCCGGGCCCGAGGCGCTGCAGCGCGCGGTCAACCAGCTCGACGTCCGCCCCGTCTTCACCGCGCATCCCACCGAGGCATCGCGCCGCACCGTGCTGGACAAGCTGCGCGCCATCTCCGACCTGCTGTCCACCACGACGGCGGAGGGCAGCACGGCGCGGCGGCGGCAGGACCGGCGGCTGGCCGAGATCATCGACCAGATGTGGCAGACGGACGAGCTGCGGCACGTGCGGCCGAGCCCGGTGGATGAGGCGCGCAACGCCGTCTATTACCTGGGCAACATCCTCAACAACACCCTGCCGGAACTGATGGGGGACCTGGCCGAACTGCTCTCCGAACACGGCGTGACGCTGCCCGCCGACGGGGCGCCGCTGCGCTTCGGCTCGTGGATCGGCGGCGACCGTGACGGCAACCCGCTGGTCACCGTGGACGTGACCCATGAGGTCTTCCAGCTGCAGAACCAGCACGCGGTGCGGATCAACATCGGCTTTGTGGACAGCCTGATCGCCGTCCTGTCCAACTCGACGACGATCGTGGCCGCCAGCGACGAGCTGCTGGACTCCGTCGCCAGGGACCTGGAGAACCTGCCGGGCCTGGACACCAGGGTGCGCGAGCTGAACGCTAACGAGCCTTACCGGCTAAAACTGACCTGCATCAAGGCGAAGCTGCTCAATACCAGCGCGCGGATCCAGCGCCGGCTCCCGCACGAGCCCGGGCGGGACTACAGCTCGACGGCGGAGGTGCTGGCCGACCTGGCGCCGATCGAGCAATCCCTGCGCGCCCACACCGCGTCGCTGGTGGCGGACGGTTCGCTGGCCGCCGTGCGCCGGGCGGTCTCGACCATAGGGCTGCACCTGGCCACCTTGGACTTTCGGGACAACGCGGGGAAGCACCACAAGGCGGTCGCGGCACTGCTGGCCGCCCGCGATGCCGCGCGGACCCCGGCCGGCGTGACCGCGGCCTTGGGTGCCGCGGCGGGCAGAGTGGCGGGTTCGGGTGGGGCGGCGGCGGCGGTGGGCGGCACCGAATCTGCGGTCGACGCTTCTGCGCCGGTGGGTGTGGCGGTTGGCGGCGCGGCTGTTCCGGCGGGTGTGGCGACAGCTGTGGGCGACACCGACCCTGCGGCCGACGCTGCTGCCCCGGCGGGCTACCTCGATCTGGCGCGCGGTCCGCGGCAGCAACTGCTTTCCTCGCTGCTGCTCGAGCCCGGACCGCTGGCACCGCCGTCGATATTGAAAAAGAAGCGGGCACGCACGCTGGAGGTGTTCGGCGCGATCGCCGAGGCACTGCGCCAGTACGGCCCCGACGCGGTGGAGACGTACATCGTGTCCCGGGCACGCGGCGCCGACGACGTGCTCGCCGCCGCGGTGTTGGCGCGCGAGGCGGGACTGCTGGCGCTGGACGGCTCCGAGCCCAAGGCCCTGATCGGCTTCGCGCCGCTCCTGGAAAGCGTGGAGGCGTTGCGCAGCGGCGGGAAGATCCTGGACGACCTGCTCTCGGACCCGCAGTACCGCCGGATTGTGCGGCTGCGCGGCGACCTGCAGGAGGTCATGTTCGGCTACTCGGACTCCAACATGGAAGCCGGCGTGGCCACCAGTCAGTGGGAAATCCACAAGGCCCAGCTGGTGCTGCGCGACGTGGCCGCCCGGCACGGGGTGCGGCTGCGCTTCTTCCATGGCCGCGGCGGATCGGTCGGCCGCGGCGGCGGGCCCACCTACGACGCGATCCTCGCCCAACCCAACGGCGCGCTCGCCGGCGAGATCAAGTTCACCGAGCAGGGCGAAGTCATTTCCGACAAATACACCCTGCCGGAGCTGGCCCGGGAAAACCTGGAGTTGGCGCTCGCGGCGGTGTTGCAGGCGTCCGCGCTGCACCAGGAGCCGCGGACCTCGGAGGCCGAACGCGGCCGGTACCACGCGGCCATGGAGGTGATTTCCGGCGCGGCCTATGAGCGCTACCGGCTGCTGGTGGAGCACCCGGACCTGCCGGAGTATTTCCGGACGTCGACGCCGGTGGAGCAGCTGAGCGCGGTGAAGTTCGGTTCGCGTCCGGCCGACCACCCCGAGGCGGGTCCGGCCGCCGGCCAGGGGTTGGGCAAGCTGCGGGCCATCACCTGGGTGTTCGGCTGGACCCAGTCGCGGCAGATCGTTCCCGGCTGGTACGGCGTCGGCAGCGGGCTGCGGGCAGCCCGCGCCGCCGGATTGCAGCCGCAGCTGCGCGAGATGATCAGCAACTGGCACTACTTCCAGTCCTTCATCTCGAACGTGGAGATGACGCTGGCCAAGACCGACTTGGAGATCGCGGCGCACTACGTCTCGACGCTGGTGCCGGAGCAACTGCGGCACCTGTTCGACGACATCCGCGCCGAGTTCGAGCTGACCGTGGCCGAAATCCGGAAGCTGACCGGCGAGAACGAACTGCTCGATAACCAGCCGGTGCTACAGCGCTCGCTGCACATCCGCGACCAGTACCTGGACCCAATCTCGTACATGCAGGTGGAATTGCTGCGCCGCATCCGGACGTCGGAGCCGGACGAAGCACTGCAGCGGGCCATGCTGATCACCGTGAACGGCATTGCCGCGGGCTTGCGGAATACGGGCTAGCGCGGCCGTCGGCGGACGGGCTGGGACGCGCAAGCAGCCTCGCGGTGTCAGGGTGCGCAGGATGCCTCTTCGCGCGGGCAGGATGGTTGTCCGCGGCGGCCGGGCAGCGCTTATCTGCCCATGTATAGCCGTAATTTCCCATGTCTTGGCCGAGCTACCCCTGTCTGACTAGGCAAAATGCTTAAGCATGCGCCGAAACGTGGGAAGTTACGGCGCAAGCCGCCGGCATGCCGACTACCCGGGCAGCCTGCCCGTCTGTGACCCGCCCAAGCCGCCCGCCAGGCGGCCCGCCCACCACACCCCGCCCGCCCCAGCCCACCTTCCGTCCAGCGGAACCACCCGGTTGCCCGCCCGGCGATTGCTCGTCATGCTGTGGGCATGACGAAGCTGCTGCCTGCCGCCAACCTGTACGGCCACGACGTCGCCGCCGCCATCGAGGCCCAGCCGGACGGCGTGGTGGAACTGGATGCGCACTTGGACCGGATCTGGCAGCAAGCGGCTCCGTTGCTGGTCGTCCGCGATAACGATGCCCACACCCTCTACGCCTATGGCCTGGCCCAGGCCCTGCTGGCCGCCCACCCGGAGGCCGATGCCGACGTCGTCCTTCCGGCCATCATGCTGCACGACATCGGCTGGTCGCAGGTGCCGCCGGACCAGGTCCTCGCCGCGATCGCCCCCGGCGGCGGCCGGCCCGACCTCGTCTTGCTGCACGAGAAGGAAGGCGCTCGACTCGCGGCCCGGATCCTCGAAGAGGTTGAACATGACCCGGCGCTCATTCCGCGCATCCTGGAGATCATCGACGGGCACGACTCGCGCAAGGAGGAGGCCCTCTCGATCGAGGACGCCATCGTCAAGGATGCAGACAAAACGTGGCGGCTCAGCCCGCACGGCGTCGACACCGTGATGGAGTGGTTCGGGCTGGACCGCGGCCAGGCGCTCCGGCTCTGCAGCCAGCGCGTCCTGGGCCATCTCTTCACCGAGGAGGCAAAGGTTATGGCGCGCGCGCTGTCCGCGCTGGAATCGGTAACGTTGTGGCCGCAGCGCCGGGCGCTGCTGGCCGGCGGTTAGACTCGGTTTCGGCCGGGTGCCGCAAGGGCACCGGCTGTGAAGCTTCGCGGAACTGACGACGACGCTGTCCGGCTTAGTAGAGACGACGACGCCGTTCGGCTTTGCCCGGGACGACGGCGGCGCCCGCCTTTGTCTGGACGACGGCGGCGCCCGCCTTTGTCTGGACGACGGCGATGCCCGCCTTTGTCTGGACGACGGCGATGCCCGGCTTTATCGGGCGACGGCGGTGCCGGGTTACGTCAGACCGGCGGCGGAATATGGGAGGCAGCTATGGCCGGCGGTAGCCGAGATCCGGGACGCACGGTCACGTCCCGCGTGCTGGCCATCCTTGAAGCCTTCGAGCAATCCCGCAGCGCGCTGAGCCTGACCCAGATTTCCGAGGGTTCCGGCCTGCCGTTGAGCACCACGCACCGGCTGGTCGCGGAATTGACGGAATGGGGCTTCCTGTCCCGCGGGGCCAACGGCCGCTATCAACTGGGCATCCGCCTCTGGGAGTTGGCGCAAAACGCCGGCCGGCAACTGCGCGACGCCGCGCGCCCCTTCGTGCAGGACCTGTTCTCCCTGACCGGCGAGACGTCACAGCTGGCGGTCCGGGAAGGCCACGAGGTGCTGTACATCGAGCGTATCTACGGCACCAAGCGCGTGCCCCGTGCCTCGCGGGTCGGTGGCCGGCTGCCGATGCACGCCACCGCCGTCGGGAAAGTCATCCTCGCGTACGAGGAGGAGTGGGTGCGCACCGCCTACTTGAACCGGCAGCTGGAACGTCCCACCGCCCACACCCACATTGTTCCCGGGCGCCTGGCGGAGGAACTGGTCCAGATTCGCGAGCAGGGCTACGCCACCACGCTGGAGGAAGTCCGGCTCGGCTCCTGCTCCATCGCCGTGCCCGTTTTCCATACCGGTCGGATCGGGGCCGGGCTGGGATTGGTGTTGCTGACGTCGCAGGCCCCCACGATGACGCGGCACCTTCCGGCGCTGCGCGGTGTCTCGGCACAGATCGAACGCGCCACCGCGCACATCCCGCTGGAGTCTTTGCTGGGAAGCCACATCACACGGAAGGCCTGAGCGCGCGGCCCAAATCGCGCTGGAGCCACTGCCGGCCAGCTCCGCCAAGCAACGCCTGACCACGCCGCCGCGTGCCACGAGACGCTAAGCACTATTCGTTTCCACTGAGTGGAAGGGCCCCTTAGGCCTTGAGAGTGACGTGGGCAACACTGGAGTCTAATCAGCCCGCTGAAACCGACAACGGCGACGGCGGAAGCAGACCCCAAGGAGTTCCAGATGTCATCTTCGACCGAAACGGCAGCTTGCCCGTTCGGCCACGGTGCCGAGGCCCCCGCAGGGCACCACGGCTATGAGCCGTTCCAAATGAAGGACCCGTTCCCGGCCTACACGGAGCTGCGGAACGAACAGCCCGTCATGTTTGACGAGCGCGTCGGCTACTACGTGGTTTCCCGCTATGACGACATCAAGGCTGTTTTCGAAGACTGGGAGACCTTCTCCAGCGAGAACGCCCAGGCACCGGTGCGCAAGCGCGGCCCGCAGGCCACCAAGATCATGGAAGAGGGCGGCTTCACCGCCTATTCGGGGCTTTCAGCCCGCCGCCCGCCGGAGCACACCCGGATCCGTGCAGTGGCCCAAAAGGCTTTCACCCCGCGCCGCTACAAGGCGCTGGAACCGTTCATCCGGCAGAACGTGGTGGACCAGCTGGAAGCTATGCTGGCCCACCCCGATCGCCGCGGCGAACTCGTGAAGGACCTGGCCTACACCGTCCCGACGGTCACGATCCTGACGCTGATCGGCGCTGATGTCTCCCAGGTGGACACGTTCAAGCGCTGGTCCGATTCCCGCGCGGCGATGACCTGGGGCGACCTCAGCGACGAGGAGCAGATCCCGCACGCCCACAACCTGGTGGAGTACTGGCAGGAATGCCTGCGCCTGGTCCGCGTCGCCCACGAAGAAGGCGGCGACAACCTGACCGGCGACCTGGTCAAGGCCCAGCAGGACGGGGCGGAGATCAGCGACCACGAGATCGCCTCCATCCTCTACTCCCTGCTGTTCGCCGGACACGAGACCACCACCACCCTGATCGCCAACTCCCTGCGCGTGCTGCTGGCTCGTCCGGACCAATGGCAGCAGCTGGTGGAGGAACCCCGGAAAATTCCGGCAGCCATCGACGAGGTGCTGCGCTTCTCCGGCTCCATCGTCGGCTGGCGCCGGAAGGCGCTCAAGGACACCGAAGTCGGCGGGGTCAAGATCCCGGAGGGCGGCGAATTGCTGCTGCTGATGGGCTCCGCCAACCGCGATGCCGCCCGCTTCGAAGACAGCGAGGAGTTCGACATCTCCCGCGGCAACGCCCGCGAACACCTGTCCTTCGGCTTCGGCATCCACTACTGCCTGGGCAACATGCTCGCCAAACTGCAGGCCAAGATCGCCCTGGAAGAGGTGGCGCGGCTGGCACCGAACCTGAAGCTGGAGAACCCCGGAAACATCGAGTTCCGCGAAAACATCTCCTTCCGAGTCCCCGAAACCGTCCCCGTCAGCTGGGAGGCCTGAGCCCATGCGCAGCAACGAATTTATCCAGTTTTTCGACGGCGGCATCGAGCCCACGCTCGAGAACCTCGGCGGCAAGGGCGCCTCGCTGGTCACCATGACCTCGGCGGGCATGCCGGTGCCCCCGGGATTCGTCGTCACGACCGCCCAGTTTGACCGCTTCATGCAGGAAGCCGGGATCACCGAGCACATCAACCAACTGCTGGCCGGCCTGGACCCGGAAGACATCGCCCAGGTGGACGCGGTATCCGCCTCCATCCGCGAAGACATCTGCTCCCGCCCGGTACCGGCCGACATGCGCGCCCAGACCGTCGAGGCCTATGACGCCCTGATGTCCCGCTTTGACGCGCCGGTCCCGGTGGCGGTGCGTTCCTCCGCAACCGCCGAGGACCTGCCGGATGCCTCCTTCGCCGGACAGCAGGACACCTACCTCTGGCTGGAAGGCTTCGCCGCCGTCGGCGAACACATTCGCAGCTGCTGGGCATCGCTCTACACCTCGCGCGCCATCATCTACCGGCTGAAGAACAACATCCCGGACCAGGGCCTGTCGATGGCCGTCGTCGTGCAGAAGATGGTCAACGCCAGGGTCTCCGGCGTCGCCATGACCCTGGACCCGGCCAACGGCGACCGCTCCAAGATCACCATCGACGCGTCCTACGGCGTCGGCGAAATGGTGGTGTCGGGGCAGGTCACGCCGGACAACATCGTGCTGGACAAGGTCACGCTGGCCCCGGTCGCCGAACACCTGGGCGACAAGCACGCCGAACTGATACCCGATGCCGCCGCGCGCACCCTCGTGGAGCGGGAGGTCGACGCCGAGCGGCGGGCCCGGCGCAGCCTGACCGACGACGAACTGCTCGCCGTGGCACGGATGGCCAAGCGGGCCGAGAAACACTACAAGTGCCCGCAGGACATCGAGTGGGCGCTGGACAGGGACCTGCCCGACGGCGAAAACCTGCTGCTGCTGCAGTCCCGGCCGGAAACCGTGCACTCCTCCAAGAAGCCTGTGGCGTCGTCGTCCGCAGTGCCGGGAGGCGGCGGATACGCCGCGGCCCTCGGTGCTGCTCCCGCGACGGCGGCCGCCTCCTCAACCGGGAATGCAGGAGCCGCGAACGCAGGCACCGCCGCCGGCGGCTTCAGCCTGGGCAGCATCACCGCCTCGCTGCTGAAGCCCTCCGCCTGACCATTGCCCCGAACTGTTCCGCCTGTTCCACCGCACGGCAGCAAGGTTCCGCCTGTTCCACCGCACGGCAGCAAGGCTTTAACAGCTCCACCGCAAGGTTCCACCGTTCCACCGAACCGCCCACCGAAGGCTCAACGCAGAGCCGCCACCGAAAGGACCGCCATGTCTATGAAGTCCTTCCCGAAGCCCTCCGAACTGCCGGTCCCCGCCGGCGCCGAGGGCTGGGAGAAGATCTACCCTTACTATCTCGTGTTCCAGGACAAGCTCAAGGAACAGGAAGACGCCAAGTTCTGGTTCTGCGACAGCCAGCACTGGCCCACCGTCTACAAGCCGTTCGAGACCATCGGCGGCGAGTTCGCGGTCAAGTGCCTGGGCCAGTACAACGCCCGGCACCTGATGATCCCCAACGCCAACGGCATCGAGTTCCGGGTGCACCTGGGCTACCTGTACATGTCGCCGATCCCGGTCCCGGAGGACCAGATCGCCGCCCGGGTCCCGCATTTCGAGCAGCGCGTGGGCCACTACTTCCAGAACTGGGAGGAACTGCTCAAGCAATGGCACGTGAAAGTCCGCGGCACCATCGACGAAATGGAAACCATCTCGTTCAAAAAGCTGCCGGACATGGTCCCGATGGAAGACATCACCACCGGCAAGGCCATGGACGGTTCCGAGGTGTTGCTGGAGAACTACGACCGGCTGATCCAGCTGGCCTACCAGAACTGGCAGTACCACTTCGAGTTCCTGAACCTGGGCTACATCGCCTACTTGGACTTCTTCAACTTCTGCAAGGAAGTCTTCCCGAACATCCCCGACCAGTCGATCGCCACCATGGTGCAGGGCGTGGACATGGAACTCTTCCGCCCGGACGACGAGCTCAAGCACCTCGCCAAGCTGGCCGTGGAGCTGGGCCTGCAGTCCGCCTTCGGCAACACGGACGACGTCGATGCCACCTTGGCCGCGGTCGGCGCCTCCGAGGGCGGCGACCGCTGGATCGCGCGCTACGAGGAAGCCAAGGACCCGTGGTTCAACTTCACCGTGGGCAACGGCTTCTACGGGCACGACAAGTACTGGAACGAACACCAGGAAATCCCGCTGGGCTACATCGCCGACTACATCCGCCGGCTGGACGAAGGCCAGGACATCATGCGCCCGGTCGAGGAGCTGGTGGCGGAGAAGGAACGGATCGTGGAGGAATACCGCGAACTGCTCGACGGCGAGACCCTGGCCGCCTTCGACGCCAAGCGCCAGCTGGCCGCCACCGCCTACCCGTACGTGGAAAACCACAACTTCTACATCGAGCACTGGACCATGGGCGTCTTCTGGCGCAAGATCCGCGAGCTGTCGCGGATGATGCACGCCGAGGGATTCTGGACCGAGCCGTACGACCTGCTCTACCTGAACCGGAACGAGGTCCGCGACGCGCTCTTCGACCTGGTCACCGGCTGGGGCGTGGGTGCCGAACCGATCGGCCCCACCTACTGGCCGGAGGAAATCGAGCGCCGCCGCAAGATCGTGGACGCGCTGAAGACCGCGCGGCCGGCACCGGCGCTCAACACCCCGCCGGCCTCGATCACCGAACCCTTCACCCGGATGCTCTGGGGCATCACCACCGAACAGGTCCAGCAGTGGCTGGGCGAGGGCGAAGAGGTCGAAGGCGGCGGACTGCGCGGCATGGCCGCGTCCCCGGGCATCGTCGAGGGGTACGCACGGGTGGTCCACGATTCCGACCAGCTCTCCGAGGTACAGCAGGACGAGATCCTGGTCGCCACCGTGACCGCGCCGAGCTGGGGGCCGATCTTCGGCAAGATCAAGGCCACCGTCACGGACATCGGCGGCATGATGAGCCACGCCGCGATTGTCTGCCGAGAGTACGGGCTGCCGGCCGTGACCGGCACCGGCTCGGCCTCCACCACCATCAAGACCGGCCAGCGGCTGCGGGTGGACGGGACCAAGGGCACCGTGCAGATCCTGGACGTTGAGGAAGCCGCCGAACCGGCCGTCACCGGGCCGGGAGCACACAGCCACACCTGAGTTTCCGGTACCGCCGCAACTCAGGTACACCAAGTGCCGGGCCGGGCAAAGCCGGCACCCCCAGCGGGCCCGGTCCGGCACTCCGAACATGAAAGCGTGACGATGACACAGCCTCCCCCCGACGCCACGGCCGGCCACGGCTTCCCGGACCCCGACCAGGGGCCCGGCACCCGGACCGTGCTGATCACCGGAGCCGCCGGCGGGCTGGGCCGCGCCTTCGCCCTGGGCTTCGCGGCCCGCGGCTACCGGGTGGCAGCGGCCGACACCAACCTGGCCGGCGCCGAAAAGACTGCCGCGCTGGTCCGCGAAACCGGCGCGGAGGCCGAGGCCTTCGAAGCCGACGTCACCGACGTGGCCTCCACCGAGGCCCTCGCCCGGCGGTGCGCCGACTTCGGGCAGGGGAGCATCGACGTCGTCCTTAACAACGCCGCTATCTATGCCACGGTGACCCGCACCCCGTTCGAGGAGATCGACCCGGCCGAATGGGACCTGGTCATGAACGTGAACCTCAAAGGGCCCTGGCTGGTCACCCGCGCCGCCAGCCCGTTCCTGCCCGACGGCGCCCGCGTCATCAACCTTTCCTCCGCCACCATCTACTCCGGCTCGGAGCAATGGCTGCACTACGTCGCCTCGAAGGGCGGCGTGGTGTCGATGACCCGGGTGCTGGCCAAGGAACTGGGCCGGCGCAACATCACCGTCAACGCGATCGCGCCGGGCTTCACGCTCACCGAGGCCAGCTACGGGCTGATGGAGAACGCCGAGAACTACGGCGTGGACCGCGGCGCACTCAAACGCGCCAGCCAGCCCGAGGACATCGTGGGCGCGGCGCTCTTCCTGGCCGGCCCGGACAGTTCCTACATCACCGGACAAACCATGGTGGTCGACGGCGGCCGCCAGTTCATCTGAACCACTGCAACCCAAGGAGAACCATGCCTACGGTACATTTCACCGACGCTGAAGGCGCCGTCCGCGACGTCGAAGGCAACCCCGGCGATTCGGTCATGGAAACCGCGGTGCGCAACGGCGTGCCGGGCATCGTCGCCGAATGCGGCGGCTCGCTGTCCTGCGCCACCTGCCACGTGTTCGTCCGCGAGGACACCATGGACCAGCTTCCGGAGATGGAAGACATGGAAGACGAAATGCTCTACGGAACGGCGGTGGACCGCCAGGAAAATTCCCGCCTGTCCTGCCAGCTCAAGCTGGCCGAGGGCCAGGACGTGTACGTCACTACCCCGGAAACGCAGATCTGATCATGGACACGACCACCACCACAACGACGACGGCGGCCCCCGCCCCGGCGGCGGACGGTGCCGTGCAAACCGGGCTGCTGATCATCGGCGCGAGCCAGTCGGGAGTCCAGCTGGCCGTTTCGCTGCGGGCGCTCGGCTTCACGGAGCACATCACGCTGCTGGGCGAGGAGAACCACCGGCCCTACCAGCGCCCGGCCCTGTCCAAGGAGTTCCTGCAGGGCACGGTGGAGAGCGAATCGCTGATCTTCCGGTCGAACCAGTACTGGGAGGACCACAACGTGGACCTGGTCAAGGGCGAGCGGATCGAGCGGATCGAGAAGGAAGCGGACGGTTCCGGGGTGGCGCACGCGGCCTCCGGGGCACAGTTCCCGTTCCGCCGGCTGGCCCTGACCGTGGGCGCCCGTGCGCGCAAACTCCAAGTCCCCGGCGCCGACCTGGACGGGGTGGTCTACCTGCGCAACGCCGACGACGCCCTGGCCCTGAAGGCCCAGCTGGAGGACGTGCGGGACGCGGTGGTGATCGGCGGCGGGTTCATCGGACTGGAGGCCGCCTCCAGCCTGCACAAGATGGGCAAGAACGTCACCGTGCTCGAGTACGGGCCGCGGCTGATCGGCCGGGCCGTGGGCGAAGAGACGAGCGACTACTTCCTCACGGCGCACCGCGAACGCGGCCTCGACATCCGGCTGAATTCCCGCATCCGGGAACTGGTGCCGACGGACGGCGGGGGCACGGTAGGCGGCGTCGGACTCGAAGACGGCACCGTGGTCGCCGCCCAGTTGGTGCTGGTCGGCATCGGCGTCGTGCCCAACACCGAGCTCGCCGAGCAGCTGGGCCTGAAGGTGGACAACGGCATTGTGGTCGACCGGCACGCGCTGGCCTCCGACGGAACCACGGTGGCGGTGGGCGACGTGGCCAACATGCCCAATCCGCTGCCCGGCTCGCCGGAGGGCGAGCGGATCCGGCTGGAAAGCGTGAACAACGCGATCGAACACGCCAAGGTCGCCGCCTACTCGCTGATGGGCCGGCGCGAGGAGTACGCCGGGATCCCGTGGTTCTGGTCGAACCAGGCGGACCTGAAGCTGCAGATCGCCGGCCTGACGCTGGGTTACGACCGGACCGTTGTCCGCCGCGACGACGAGCGCGGCAAGTTCTCCGTCCTCTACTACCGCGACGGCCGGATCATCGCCGCCGACTGCGTGAACGCCCCGCTGGACTTCATGGCGGTCAAAAACGCCCTGGCCAAGGGCCAGAACATCCCCGCGGACGCGGCAGCCGACCCCGCCGTCGTCCTCAAGACCATCGCGACGGACGACTGACTGCCCGCCCTGCGGCCGCACGACAAGGAGACCCACCCCATGAGCACCCCCGAGACACAGACCCCGGAGGCCGCGGGCCAAACCCCAACGTGGGCCGCCGCCGGCCAACCCGACCCCGCCGAGGATCCGCGCGCCGCCGCCTTCGCGGCCGCCCACCCCGTGCGGCCGCTGCCGGCCACCGGCGCCATCGACACCACGCCCATCGCCACCACCCCGGCGGCCGCCGCCGACCTGGACCCGATCTGGCAGGCCGTGGTGCCGGAAACACGCACCCGCGCCAACGACATCCACCTGCCGATTTCACTGGCCTTCGCCGAGCGGCTGTGCCGGGCGTACCCGCAAGCCGACGCGGAACTGGTCCGGGTGGCCGTCCTGCTGCACGACACCGGCTGGGCGCACGTGGACGAGGAACGGATCCTTTCCGAGGGGTTCACCGGCGACTGGCGCAAGGCGGCCATCCGCTTCGAGCATGAGGCCGAGGGCTGCAAGGTGGCACGCGCGGTGCTGCCCGGCCTCGGGTACTCGAAGGAGTTCGTCGACCGCGTCTGCGAGATCATCGACGGCCATGACACCCGCCACGTGCCGTACTCGCTGGAAGACGCCCTGGTCCGGGACTCGGACCGGCTGTGGCGGTTCGACCACGCCGGCATCGCGGTGGCCGCGACCTGGTTCGGCATGACGCCGGCCGTCTACACCGACCGGCTCGGCGCCGAGATCATTCCGGAACTGATCACCGAGGCCGCCCTCGCCATGGGAACGGCCGACCTGGAACGTTCCAGGGCCCTGCTGAAGACAGGAGTCATCCGATGACCACCACCCCCGGCACCACCACCCCCGCCCCGGAGGGAGCACCGGCGCCGTCCGCCCTGCCCGCCCTCGCCGCGCGCGCAGCGTTGCACCTGCCCTACACCCACGTCGACGACGTCTTCATCGACGGCGCCTGGGTCCCCGCCCGCGGCACCGGGCGCAATCCCGTGACCGACCCGGCCACCGGCGACGTCTGGGGATCGGTACCGGACGGTACCCCCGAAGACGTGGACGCCGCCGTTGCCGCGGCGCGGCGGGCCTTCGACTCCGGCCCGTGGCCCACCCTGGCGCCGTCCGAACGCGCGGCGTACCTGCTGCGGATTGCCGACGAAGTCGAGAAGCGGTCCGAGGAGCTCTCGCTGACCAACACCCGCGAAAACGGTTCGCCGGTCTCCGAGTCGTCCCGGGCCGCCGGCAACGCCGCGGGAATCTTCCGATACTTCGCCACCCTGGCCGGCTACCTGGAACACGAAGACGTGCGCCCGTTCCCGCACGGCGGCGGCGAATCCGTGGTGCGTCGGGACCCGGTAGGGGTGTGCGGGCTGATCGCGCCGTGGAACTTCCCGATCAACCTCATGGTGATCAAGCTGGCGCCGGCGCTGCTGGCCGGCTGCACCGTGGTGATGAAACCGGCCTCGCCCACGCCGCTGTCCTTCCGCCTCATCGTGGACGCCGTGGCCGCCGCCGGAGTGCCGGCCGGCGTGGTCAACCTGGTCACCGGATCGGGCAGGCTCGGCGACACCCTGGTCAAGCATCCCGGCGTGGACAAGGTCGCCTTCACCGGTTCC
Source organism: Arthrobacter sp. Cza30 (assembly GCF_059090765.1). Taxonomy (NCBI): domain Bacteria; kingdom Bacillati; phylum Actinomycetota; class Actinomycetes; order Micrococcales; family Micrococcaceae; genus Arthrobacter; species Arthrobacter sp. Cza30. The sequence continues at coordinate 260,270 of NZ_JBNHGA010000008.1, forward strand.
ACCCCGGTGGGGCGCAAGATCGCCGCCGCCTGCGGCGAGCTGCTGCGTCCCGTCACGCTGGAACTCGGCGGCAAGTCCAGCGCGGTGGTGCTCGAGGACGCCGACCTGGACGAGATGTCGAAGGTGCTGATCCGCTCCAGCATGCGCAACACGGGCCAGACCTGCTACATCTCCAGCCGCATCCTCGCCCCCGCCTCGCGCTATGACCAGGTGGTGGACATGGTCACGGCGACCATCGCTGCCGGCGTCCAGGGCGACCCGCTGGACCCGGCCACCGATTTCGGCCCGTCGGCCACCGAGTCGCAGTACCGGACGGTGCTCGACCACGTGGAGGCGGCCAGGGGCGAGGGAGCCCGGGCCACCACCGGCGGGCGGGCCGCGCGGCTCGGCGGCGGGCTCGAGGGCGGTTACTTCGTGGAGCCCACGGTGTTCGCCGACGTGACACCGGACATGCGCATTGCCCGCGAGGAGGTCTTCGGCCCCGTCCTGGCCGTGATGAAGTACACGGACCTGGACGAAGCCGTGGCGCTGGCGAACGACACCGGTTTCGGGCTGGGCGGACTCGTGTTCGGCCAGGACCAGGACGCGGCGCTCGCCGTGGCCGATCGGATGGACACCGGCTCGGTGGGCATCAATTTCTTCGCCTCCAACCACTCCGCCCCGTTCGGCGGCAGGCACGACTCGGGCCTCGGCACCGAGTACGGGATTGAGGGACTCAACGCCTACGTCAGCTACAAGTCCATCCACCGTCGCTAGCTCTCGCGCGTCACGCCGGGTCTCCGGCCAGCAGCCGCTCGAAGAGCTGCAGATAGTCGGCTGTCATCCGTGCGGCACTGAAGCGGCCCTCGGCCGCGGCCCGGCAGGCCCGGCGGTCCAGCGAGGCTGCCTCGGGGAGCACTCTGGCCAGCTCCCGGTCCTCCAGAGCCAAGAACCCGGTGACGCCCGGCTCAACGATCTCCGGGGCGGATCCCCGCGGCGTGGAGACCACCGGGGTGCCGGTGGCCAAAGCCTCGATCATCACGAGGCCGAAAGGCTCGGCCCACTGAATCGAATTTAACAGGGCGGTCGCTTCGCCCAGCAGTGCGTATTTGTCGGTGCCGCTGACTTCACCAACGAATTCCTCATCCGGTCCCAGCATGGGTTCGACGACGTCCCGGAAATACCGCAACTCCTCGGGCTCGCGCATCTTGGCCGCGATTTTCAGCGGCATTCCTGCCAACCGGGAAATTGTGATGGCCTGGGCGATGCCCTTGTCCGGGCACATCCGGCCCAGCGTACAGGCGTAGCCGCCCCGCCCCCCGCCCACCGGCACTGCTGCGGTGTCGATGCCGTGGTGGATCACCGCCGCCGTCCTGAGGCCGGAACCGGCAACCTGCTGGTGGGAGATGGCCACGAGGGAGACATGCCGGGCCGCCGCACGGTAGATCGCCGCCAGCTGGGTGGTCAGCGGGCCGTGGATGGTTGTGACCCCAGGAACAGAAGTCAGCCGGTCACGGTACAACGGTCCTGCCAAGGTGTGGTCGTGGATGAGGTCCACGGCGTCCAGCCCTTCGTAAGCCCTGATGATGTGGTAAAGCTCCGACCAGTCGCTTCCGATGGCGTCCGGGTCGGAGGGCTCGGTGCCGGGTACCAAGGGGACGGGGCATTTGCTGTCCGCTGCGGCCGCCAGCACCACATCATGCCCGGCATCCGTAAAACCGCGAGCCAGGGCGTCCACCACCTGTTCAGTTCCGCCGTAGCCGAGGGGAGGCACCGGGAGCCAAGGTGCTGCAATCAACCCTATTCGCATCGTCGGCCTTCCGTTGCTCGGGAACGCCAGCTTACGCCTGCGCGACCGCGGTGACGAGGTGCGCGGGAGGGCGGGACCTATCTGTCCGTGGCCGGACTTTCCGATCCATCCGGGCCCCGACCGGCGAGCCCCAGCAGTTCTGCCAGCGTCGATCGTGTGCCGTGACGCAACTGCACTTCGGGAGCCAAACCCTCCACTGCAAAATCCTCTCCGGTGACGGTCAGGGAGACCCGCGATTTTCCGAGCAGCAGATTGTCCGCGCGGAATGCGCCGAAGTCAGCCGGCACGGTAGGATCCAGCCACAGCTCTTCCGCCGGGAAATATGGATCCAGGCGCAGGAGCATGCGCATCAGTTGGACCGGCGAGGCGGCAGCCCAGGCCTGCGGCGAGCAGGACGTGGGGTAGGGCACCGGCATGTCGTATTCGCTTTTGTCGAAACCGCAGAAGAGTTCAGGAAGCCGGCCGCCGAAGTGGAGGGCAGCGTCAAAAAGCCCGGCTGCGACCTTCCGGGCTTCTTCGACGAAGCCGTAGCGCATCAGCCCGCTGGCCACCAACGTGCTGTCGTGGGGCCAGACGGAGCCATTATGGTAGCTGACCGGGTTGTAAGCGCCCATGTCCGAAGCCAGCGTCCGGATTCCCCAGCCGGTGAACATTTCGGGGGACATGAGCCGTGCGGCCACCTGCGCAGCCTTGTCGTCATCAACGATGCCCGACCAAAGACAATGTCCCATGTTGGAAGTGCAGGCGTCCACCGGCCGCTTTTTCCCGTCCAGGGCCACCGCATAGTACCCCTTGTCCGGGAGCCAGAAGTGCTTGTTGAATTCCTCTTTCAGCGTTGCCGCGCGGCGGCCCCACTCCGCGGCCAGGTCCTGATCACCGGACGCTGCGGCCAGCAGTCCCCGGCCGATATAGGCCCCGTACACATACCCCTGCACCTCGCACAGGGCGATCGGCGGCTCGGCCATCCGGCCGTCCGCGAAGTTGATGCCGTCCCAGGAATCTTTCCATCCTTGGTTGAGCAGACCGTGGGGCGTTGCGCGGTGGTATTCCACAAAGCCGTCACCGTCCCGGTCGCCGTAATCGCGAATCCACTCCAAAGCCCGGTCGGCGTGTGGCAGCAGCGCCTGCAGGACGTCCTTCTCCATGCCCCAGCGGTTCAGCTCGGACATGAGAATGACAAACAGGGGAGTTGCGTCGACCGTTCCGTAGTACGCGGCATAGTCGCCGAGGACTACTCCCGCCGTCACCCCCAGACGAACTTCGTGCAGAATCCGTCCAGGCTCCTCCTCGGTATCGGGATTGACTTTGCTGCCCTGACGCTCGGCGAGCGTCTGCAGCGTCCCGCGCGCCAGCGAGGGGTCGACCGGCAGCGCCATGTACGCCGAAAGCAGCGAGTCCCGGCCAAACAGGGCCATAAACCAAGGGGCTCCGGCAGCAACCACGGCGCGGCCAGGATGAGCGGGATCGAAGATCCGCAGCGCTCCGAGGTCCTCCTGGCTGCGCCGCAACACCGCTTCGATGTCGGTATTTCCCACGTCCAGCTGCGGCGTTGATTTCTCCCAGTCCCGGTGGCGCCGCGCCGCTTCAAGATCGGAAATGGAGCCAGTGGCTGCAAACGGCGCTGCCGGCCGGTCCTGTTCTACCAACGGGGTGACGATGACGCTGGTGGACCACTTTCCGCGTGCCGGAATGATTGCTTCGAAGTGGAGCACATCCTCGTCCACTTCGGCGCCCCGTCCGTGCACGAGCACGCCCCGCCGACGGCCACGGCGGATGACCTCCAACTGCAGTTCATCACCCCTGGCCTGCCGCAATAGCTGCGCAGGAGGGGCCGCCCGTCCGCCTTTCACGTCGAAGAGGTCGGCGAAATCCGCTTCCACCCGCAGCTCCAAGACGCACTGTGCCGGCAGGGCCGAATGATTGGTCACTACAAGGTCCTCACGCAGGCCCGCTCCGACGAGCCGTTCGCGTTCGACCACCAACTGCGAGTCGGCCAGCCCGTCCGCGCGCCGGGCCCGCCCGACGAAGATCGCTCGGAAGGGCTCCATCACCCGGGCCAACAGGGGCTCAAGGGGGAGCGCGTTGACGGTCAGGCACCAGCCGGACAAGATCCGCGTGTCCTGGTAAAAGGCGCCCTGCGTCAGACCGGGGAACATGTCGCCGCCTGCGGAAGAGATACAGAAGGACGAGCCTTCTACCACCGTGACCACGCCGCCGGCGCCCGGCGGACCCGACGCGGTATCGGCATTCCAGCCCGTGACGGGCTGCGCCTGCTCCGGCGGGGCGCCAAGCCCTCGTTGTTCGGAAGAATCAGGGGTGAGTAGATGCTTTTTCACAGTTGGCTCTCTTGAACTGCGTACAGCGGACCCTGGTGCCGAAACCGGCTGCTGAAAGAGGCTGCTCCGGCGGCCGCCTTCAGCGGTTTCACTTTCAATTTGATGTTCTGCCGGATCAGTACGTCAAGATTACTGCGCCAAGATTCCCGCTCGGCGACGCATTTGGCATTTGGTGAGGCGATGACGACCCTCACCACCCATCGTCTCCTCCCGCGAGGGATCGTGGCCATGGGTGTGCAATAAAGAGCAGAACCTGCTGTGCTGGAGGCGGAGGTCGATAGATGAAGAACTGGCTGCTCCTCGCCGGGGCAATCGTGTGCGAGGTGGTGGCGTCCCTGTCGTTGAAGGCTGCCTTGGATTCGCCGGGGATGTACGCGGTGGTGGTCGCCGGCTATGTCACGTCGTTTGCGCTCCTCGCCGCCGTCCTGCGTGCGGGAGTGCCCGTCGGGGTCGCCTACGGGATCTGGGGTGCGCTCGGCGTCGCGCTCACGGCCGTCCTAGCGGCAGTCCTGTACCAGGAACCGTTAACGGCCTTGATGGTTGCCGGCATGGCGCTCGCCGTCGCGGGAGTGGTGCTCGTGCAATGGGGAGGGCACCGGGCCTCCTCGCGCCGGGCAGAGCGGGCGCGTACCTAATGGTCTGGGTCTTCCTCGCTGCTGCTATCGTCCTGGAGGTAGCCGCCACGCTCTCGCTGCGGGCCAGCATCGACGGGCACAAAGCCTGGCTGGTGGCCGTGGTGTCGGGCTACCTCGTAGCCTTTACCTGCCTGTCGTTCGCCCTGCGCCAAGGGCTGGGAATCGGGATTGCCTACGGCATCTGGACTGCCTGCGGAGTTGCCCTGACGGCGCTGGCCGGTAAGTTCCTCTTCGACGAACCGCTCACCAAGCTGATGGCGGCGGGAATCGTCTGCATCGCCGCCGGCGTGCTGCTGATCGAACTGGGCACGCCCTGAGGCCCTGTCCGCCACAGGGCTGCGGACGCGCCCGGTTGACAGCCGAGGCGGGTGGACCGGACACGGCTAAAGTTGAGGGATGCCATCCTTCCGCGCCCAGTTGGAGATCACCGGGCTGCGGGCAGGCAACCCTCCGGAAGCGGTGATGGACGCCGCAACGGCAGCGGTGGGTTCCGCCCACGTGGTGGAAGCACATCAGCTGGACGTGGTGGCCGGCGTCCCACGGATCACCGTCCGCTTCACCGTCGATACCAACGCCTACGTTGTGGAGAACCGCCAGGCGCTGCAGGCCGGAGCCAACATGCGCCACGCGGTTGAAGAAGTCGCCAACACCGCCGGACTGGCCGTTCTGCGCCGCTCGCGCGGCAAGTGGGCTCCAGTCCGCTAACGGAAAATGCGCTGGACCTCGGATTCAGTCCAACCGCTCGCCCCGGCGGATGGCGAGGCGCTCGGCATGTCCCACCTGGAACCGGCGGGACATGCCGCACACGAGCACGAAGAACAGGCCGAAGCCGGCCGCCAGGGCCACCGGCGCCGACGGCGAATCGCCCAGGAAACGGTCGTAGAGCAGCCAGCCCAGGCCCCAGCAGACAGCCAGCACCACCGCCATCCGGCCGCGGCCGGTCATGGCTGCCACGGCCGCGGCAAAGGACACGGCCGCCACCGCCAGCACGGCCCAGGTCGCGGCGCCCCAGCCGAACAAGTCGGCGCCGCGACCTGTCAGCCAGTCCGCGGCATGGACCGCCGCTGCCAGCAGGGTCCACCCGGTGAAGAGGCCGATCGGAGCGTCCGCCAAGAGGGCCTCCGCCGGTTCATGGCCGGGGTGGCGGGTCAGTCCGTAGACCGCCCAGCCCAGGGACGCCAGCGCCAGCAGGGTAAGGGCAAGCGTCAGCCCCGCGTGTCCGGCCTGTGCTGCCAGGACGCTGGCCGCGGTCACCAGCATCGCCGCCGCGACCGGCCATCCGATGGAGCGCTGCCGTGCCGACTCGCGCACGGCGGGCCACCACTGGAAGATCGTGTAGCCGAAGAGGCCCAGGTAAATCAGCGACCAGATCTCGGCTGCCCGGGCATCGAGCGAGAGCAGGGTCTCGCCGGGGGAGGGTGGCCCGCCGCCCGCATCATGGATCGGGGTGCCGCCGAGCAGGCCCACGCTGCTGGCCCCTGCCAGCAGGCACGCCACCAAGGCGACGGTCACCGCGCACTGGCGTGCCAGATCGGTGGCCAGCAGGGATCGAAGCCGCCGGGCCGGGGGCAGGGCGGTATCCATCAAGGGTTCCAAGGAAGGCGCAGCTTTCACTCTGCTCCCAGATCGGCGGAAGGGGATGCGGCGGGACGCGGGACGACGGCGTCGGCAGCGCCCGCGGCACGCAGGTAGGCCCGCCGGCGGAAGCCGATCACCGCCGTGATCACCGAAGCCACCAGGACGCCCACCAGCGTTCCGATCAGGATGTTGACCCAGAACGGGAAGGCGGACACCGTGCCCGCGACGTAGCCCAGCCCGATCATCCACGCGGCCCACAGCACCGATCCGGCAGCGGATGCGAGCAGGAACGGCTTGAACGGCACATCCGCCAGCCCAGAGGCCGCTACGGAGGCCGTCCGGCCACCCGGGATGAAACGGGCCGCAACGACCGCGGCATAGGTGGAGGATTCGCCCGCTTTGCTCAGTGCCAGCGTCACTCCTCGGTCGATCATCCGGCCCCAGTTGTAACGGTTAAGCCAAGCGTTGATCCCGCGCTGGAACAGCAGGAAGAGCAGGAGGTCGCCGAGCCAACTGCCCAGGACCGCGGCCAGGACGACCAGCGGCAGGATCAGTTCGCCGTTGGCCAGCAGGGTGCCGCCGCCGATCACCATCACTTCCGACGGAGATGCGGGCATCGCGGCGTCGAGGATGACCAGCAGCAGCGTCATGGGGTAATACACCCACTGCAGCGGCCCCTCGGGAATCTCCATTGGCCCAATCTATCGGGAATTCAGGCCCGGTGGCAGACTGGAAAAGATGGAAATCCGCATCCTTGAAGGCGACATCACCCAGCGTCAGGTGGACGCTATCGTGAACGCCGCCAACTCCAGCCTGCTCGGCGGCGGGGGAGTGGACGGGGCCATCCACGCCGCTGCGGGACCGCAACTGCTGGAAGCCTGCCGCCGACTGCGCGCCACCGAACTGCCGGACGGGCTGCCGCCGGGCCACGCGGCGGCCACCGAGGGCTACTTCCTGCCCGCCAAGTGGGTGATCCATACCGTGGGGCCCAACCGCAGCGCCGGACAGACCGACCCGGAGCTGCTGGCCAGCTGCTTCCGGGAATCCCTCCGCGTGGCCGACGGGTTGCGGGCCGAGACGCTGGCGTTTCCGGCGATCGGTGCCGGCGTCTACGGCTGGGATGCGGAGACGGTCGCCCGCCGTGGCATCGGCGAGGTCCTCAAGTACGACGGCGGCGGGATCCGGGTGGTCGAATTTGTCCTGTTTTCTGCCGGGCTGGCCGAGACCTTCGGCCGCGTCCACGCGGAACTGGGCGGTTAGCCCTTATCCCGAAGGCTGTAGTAGCGGCGCAGCCACAGCGAAAGACCGTCCAGGCCCGGGAAGAGCACCCGTTCGGTGACATTGGCCTGGTCGAGGTGGTCCCGGATGCGCCACTTAAGCGTCGCCGGGATGATGACCTTGCGGTAGATCCCGGGGTGGCTCCCCAGCCACTCATCCAGGCCCGCCGATGAATTCGACATGGTGGAAAAGATCGCCGCCTGGTTCACGATCCGCTCGTCCAGCGACGGCGGTTCGAAGAACAAGGGCACGCTCCGCCCGTCCGCGTCCGTGAAACGGTCAAACTCGTCCAGGGTGAAAGCGGCCCGGGAGAGAACGTCGGTGGTGAACAGGCCGCCGCCCAGTGACTCGACGGCCGCTCGCAGTTCCTCGGGCAGCGTTTGGTGTGCCGCCGCATAGTCGACGCACCAGACGGCACCGTCCTCGTCATACCTGCTGGTGTCCCGGGTGGCGAAGTGCAGCGCCACATAGGGCGAATGCGACCAGTCCAGCAGGCGGGTCGGCAGGCCGTGATGCTGGGCCACGCTCAGCCAATTCCAGTCCGAGTCCCCGGGTGAGGTGTCGCGGTGGGCGTACTTGCGGAAGTTGCGCAGGATGTGCCGTTCCACCCCCGTCTCCTGCTCCCCGCGCAGCCGGACCAGCCCGGTGGAAAGATCCCGGGCGGCGGAGGTGTGGCCGCGGTAGGCAACCGTCGGCCTGAACTTCCCCTGCGAGGATTGCCAGCGGCTCTCGGTCAGGGTGGCGATCAGGCCAAACAGGTCGTCACCGTCCGGGTGGACGACGGACTCCTGCCCGCCTCCCGCGGGGGCAGGGCCGTTTCCAGCCATCAGGACGGTCCGCGTTCGATGGCCTGCTGCACCGCCGAAGCGATGCCGCCGCCGAACGGCTCCCCGTGGCCCGGGAGGGCGATTCGTGCCTCCGTCTGCGCCAAGGCTTGGAGCGACTGGAGTGCTTGCCGAGTGTCCGCGGTGGCAGCGGCAGCCACTATGTGCGGACCGCGGGCGCCGGTATATGGATCGAGGGTGACCAGTGCGTCGCCGGTGATCAAGGCTCCGCGCTCAGGGAAGTGCAAGGCGCAGTGCCCGGCAGTGTGTCCGGGAGTCGGCACGACCGTGGGTGCACCGGGCAGCGTTGCGGCGGCACCGTCGTCGAGCGTCCGCAGGTCCGTGACGCCCTTGACCATAAGCGCTCCGGCTGCCGTCATGCGGCTCAGGATGGGAATGCACCGGGGGTACTTGACGGGATAGATCAGGCGGCTTTTCTCGTGCTTGTACCGGTACGGGTGGGCGGCGATGTAGTAGTCGCCGGGATGGCAGTACACCGGGACGTCGAGGTCGTGCTGCAGCCGGGCGGCGAACCCCACGTGATCGAAATGGGCGTGTGTCAGCACCAGGGCTCTGATGTCGCGGGGCGAACGGCCCAGCTCCCGGATGGCTGCCACGGTCATCTTCCACATCGCCGGCAGCCCGGCGTCGACCAGCATGATCCCGTCGCCGTCTTCGACGATGTAAAGGTTCACATCGGCATGGGCGACGCGGTGGATGTTTTCAGCGACGTTGCGTTGAAACATATCTGCCTTTCGGAGTCAGAGCACCCCTGCGGCGCTGCCGGCCGCAGGGGTGCGTGGCGTGCTATTCCTTGCGCAGCTTGTCCTGGACTGCCCCGGCAGTCTTCTCAACCAGGTTGGGAAGCTCCGTGGTCCCGTAGAAGCGTGCGTCCGGGTGGGTCGGCTTCGGCATCGGGGCGGTGGTGGTGGGGCCGTCGTGGTAGGTGAACTCACCCTTGCCGTCGGGGGAAGCCCCGCTGGCCCAGGAACCTTCGGCTGCCGCGGCACCGTCGGAGAAGTTCTGGTACTGGTAGGCCACGTCCCGGTTTTCCTTGGACAGCGGGAAGTTGCTTGGCACCGGCAGGGTCTCGGAGCCCTCCTCCTGGAGTTCCCGCGCCGCGGCGATCCACTGGTTCTGGTGCATGGTGTCCCGGGCGAGGAGGAAGGAAAGCAGGTCGCGCACGCCGTGGTCGTCGGTCATGTGGTAGAGGCGAGCCACCTGCAACCGGCCCTGCATCTCGGCGTTGGCGTTGGAGGTGAAATCCGCGAGCAAGTTGCCGCTGGCGGTGATGTAGCTTCCGGACCAGGGGTTTCCGTTGCTGTCTACCGGCCGGGCGCCCGCGCCCGCCACGATGGCGTGCTGGACGTCCGTCCCGCCCACCACGGCGGCAATTGTCGGATCTGACTGGACCGCTTCGTCCGTGATGCCAAGCGGGGATTTTTCCAGCAGCTGCGCGATCATCTTGGCCAGCATTTCCACGTGGCCGAACTCCTCCGCGGCAATGCCGAAGAGCAGGTCCTTGTACTTGCCGGGGATGTGAATGTTCCACGCCTGGAAGCTGTACTGCATGGCCACGGTGATCTCACCGTACTGTCCGCCCAGGACCTCCTGCAGCTTCCTGGCGTAGACGGCGTCCGGTTGGTCTGGTTCGGCCTTGTACTGGAGCTCTTGTTTATGGAAAAACATGTGCGGCGACCTCCGCGAAAAGGGCCCGCCGTCGCTAGTGCCAACTCATCGGTCCGGGTTGGCCCACGTGCGGGCCGGGTGCTTTCCACGCTAGGCACGGTGGATTTAATAAGCAACCTTAGTGACCGGCCTTGGGGTACCCGGACTTCGATTGGGGCTGGTCGTTTGGCGGAAGGCAAGGCCATAGCGCCGTAGCGTGGATTTTCGTTGTCCCGCGCGGCAGAATTGCCCCAGATCCATCGCCTGCAGATCAACTACGACGGCGAGAGGTGTTCCGTATGCGCCCAGCAGGCTTGGCCGTCGCCCATGGCGTGTTCAATGTGGCGTTCGGGGTGTGGCCGCTGCTGCACTACCGCAGCTTCGAAACGGTCACCGGACCGAAATTGGAGCCTTGGCTGGTCAAGACTGTGGGCGGCCTGATGATGGTGGCCGGCCATGCGCAGATCAGGGGCTCCAGGACAGCCGGCGGCACGGCGGCCGCCCGGCGGATCGGCATGGGGACGGCTGCCACCTTTGCGGCCGTTGACGTCTTCACCGCGGTGCCCGGACGCATCAGCAGGATCTATCTCCTCGACGCCGTGGTCGAAGGCTGTTGGCTGGCCGCTTGGGCGCGGCGCCCGGCCTAGGAGCGTCGCCGCTTGCGGGTTCCCCAAAGTCCGGAGTGCGGGTGCCGCCGCTTCCGGACGCGCCGGTAACCGGCCACCATTAGACCTGCCAGTCCTCCTGCCATCACACGGGCACGTCCGGAACGCCAGTTCCCGCTGACCTTGTTTGACGGCGGATCCGGCGCGAAAACAGTCCCCGCCGATGGCGCGACGCCCTTCCCCCGAAGCGCCAGTGTGTCCATGAGCGGCCCCGATACGCGATCGTGCAAGCCCGGGAACCAGTGCTGGAACGGAATGAAGACGTGCTGGATCCTGCCCACCACCGCCTGGCGGCGGGGCTTGAAGGCCATCCGGGCGATGACCCTGGCCACCCGGTACGGGCTGACGACCGGGGCGAGGGGGTGGACGCTGCGACCGGTGTAATTGGCCGCGTGCTGGAAGATCGGCGTGTCGACGGTGGCGGGCAGGACGGTGCAAACGTGGATGTCCTTCTCGTCGATAAGCTCCTGCCGCAGCGTGTTGGCCAGTCCCAGCAGCCCCGATTTGCTGGCCACGTACGCGGACACGTAGGGCGTGCTGATCTTTGAGTAGACCGAGCCGACGAGGATCAGGATTCCACGCCGCTGCCGGCGGAACTGCGGCAGCACGGCGCGGATGCTGTCGGCCTGGCCCAGCAGATTCGTCTCGACCACCTTTCGGAAAATGTCGGCCGGTGTTTGTTCGAACGTGCCGTAGCCATAAACGGACGCAGCTCCGATCCACACATCTATCCGTCCGAACCGGTCCAGTGCAGCGTGGACCAGCCTCTCGGGGCCGTCCTCATCCGTGATGTCGGTGGGCACTGCGATCGCCTGCGCCCCCAGCCTTAAGCAGTCGGCTAGCACCTCGTCGAGGCTGGAGGCGCTGCGTGCAGCCAGAACGAGGGAAGCTCCGCGCTTGGCAAGGATCCGGGCCGTTGCCCTGCCGATTCCGCTGGAAGCTCCGGTGATCACCGCGACCGGGGCGGTGGCCCGGTCTTTGGCTCGATCGGTGGCCCGGCTGCGGGGCGGTCGCTCTGCCAATGCTCCTCCTCGGCTGGCCCTCCGGCGGAGGTGGCATCAGCGTAGACCGCGCCCCTGCGCCTGGCTAGGCGTCACAGCGCGCAACCGACAGCCGCGCGGCTTTCCAGGCCGCCCGCCGGCCTAGGTGTCGCAGCGTGCACCCGAACAGGCCGCGCGGCTTTCCAGGCCGCCCGCCGAGCGGAGCCGCCGCATCTGGCTTCATCCGCAGGAAAGGCTGCGAATTATCCGCAGGAAAGGCAGCGAAATTCGGTCGAGGCTGGCCGCGGGGGTTAACTAGTAAGCAAGCTTATTGTAGAGTGGCTTGATCAGGGTCCAATAGAACGGCGCCGCGGCACGCACCTGCCAAGGCGTCAGAGGGGAAGATCGCCATGGCAAGAGAAGGCAACGTCCAGGCCCGAAGCACCGGGCGGACCCCGCTCCAAACGGCCGCAATGGTCTTCGGTGCCGTTTTTCTGTTGATCGGGCTCCTGGGCTTCATCCCGGGAATCACCTCGAACTATGACCAGATGTCATTCGCGGGACACGAGTCCGAAGCCATGCTGCTGGGCGTGTTCCAAGTATCGATTCTGCACAACATCGTCCACCTCCTGTACGGCGTGGCGGCGTTCGCGCTCGCGAGGACGGTTTCCGGTGCCCGGAACTTCTTCATCTGGGGTGGCGCGGTCTATCTGGTCCTGTGGCTGTACGGCCTGTTCATCGACCAGCAGAGCGCAGCCAACTTCGTGCCGTTTAACACCGCAGACAACTGGCTGCATTTCGTCCTGGGCGTGGTCATGATTGCCCTGGGCTTGCTGCTCGACCGCCGGCGGGACACCAGCGCGCGCGGAACCGCTGCCGGCCGCGCATGATGCGGCCGGATCCCGTAGTCGGCTAGGTTCGCGGGGCTGGGGCCAAGGCGCCGCCGGCAGCAATTGCTCCGGCGGCGCTTTCTGCTGCCCCTTCGGATGGCGCTGCCCATTCGGACAGTTCCAGTCGGCTGCGGTATTCCACGGGTCGCCCGCTGATCGGGTCGGTGAAGGAGATGCCGCGGGCCAGTAATTGCAGGGGACGCTCGTAGTCGTCCGGAGCCTGGTCCAGCAGCACCGGGTAGAACGGGTCGTGCAGGATGCCGATACCCAGCGACGCCAGGTGCACGCGCAGTTGGTGGGTCTTCCCGGTGTGCGGTTCCAATTTGTAGCGGCCCAGCCGTCCGCGCTGTTCCAGCAACTCGATCCGGGTCTCCGCGTTGGGTTCTCCCTTGACGACCTCGGCCAGCAGGTAGGTGCGGGACTTGACCATGCGGTTCCGCACTGTGTGCGGGAACTGCAGCCGCGGATCCACCGGCGCTACGGCCTCGTACTCTTTTTGCACTTGGCGCTTCTCGAAGAGCACCTGATATTTGCCGCGGGTCGCCGGGTTGGTGGAGAAGAGCAGCACTCCGGCGGTGAGCCGGTCCAGCCGGTGCATGGGAATCAGATCAGGGATATCCAGTTGGCGTCGGAGCCGGACCAGCGCCGATTCCTGGATGTAGGTGCCACCGGGGGTGGTCGGAAGGAAATGGGGTTTGTCCACCACCAGGATGTTCGCGTCCTGGTGGAGAATGTTGATCTCCACCGGCAGCCGCTTCTCCCGCGGCAAGGTCCGGTAGTACCAAATGAAAGTGTGGGCATCCAGCGGGGTGGTCCGGTCCAGCACGGCTCCGCCTTCGCCGACGATCTCGCCGCGGTCGAAGCGGTCCCTGATGCCGTCGGGATCCACATGGCCCCACCGATGCAGCATGTAGTCCAGCGCCGTTTCCCACGGCCCCTCCCCGGGGAGGCGCAGGCGGGTGGCATTGACGCCGTCGCGCACCGGTAGCGGGGATTCCATCACCCACCAAGGGTACCGGGTGGCACCACCCGCAACCGCAACGCTCAGGGACAGCCGGTGACCCGGTAGAGCTTTGCTTCGCCCTCGGAGTCCACCAGCTCGAACCCGTTGGCCTCGGTCAGCTCCTGCAGGCCCGGCACCGAGGTTCTCTCGCCGGGGTGCACCGAGTGGTCTCCAAAGTCGAGCACGAACTGCACGTTCTGTGCCTCGACGGCGGCGCACACCGCCGGATCTGTCTTCATCTGATCCAGCTTGTCCATGATGAGCTTTCCATCCACCCGCGGCGACGTGACTCCCGACGGGACCAGCGCGGGACGCCCGGTGTAGGCGTAGGACAGCGAGGCTCCGGTCAGCGGGTTGCCGGCGATGACCGCGTCTTCCGGAACGTGGGCGGGGATCCGCTTGATCAGCGCGAGCTCGTCCGCGGTGAGCAGGTGGGAGCTGTCCGTGAACCGGTACTTGGCGGCGGCCTCGGAAATACCCCGCTGCACGGCAAACAGCGGCACCACTGCCAAACTGGCGACCACCAGCAGGCCGGTGGCGGCCGGCCGGAACCACGATGGCTGCTTCTTCTCGCGGCGAACCAGCGTGGCCCGGAAGAAGGAGCGCGCAGTCCCGGCCAGCGCGACGCCGCCGATGGCTGCGATCAGCAGTCCGGCCACCGGAAGCATGGCGCTGATGCGGAAGAAGTCGTTGTACCAGATGCCGGTCACCCACCAGCGCAGGCCGGGCATCTGGTGCCAGTTGCCGATCACGTAGAGGGCGGCGGCAACAGCGTACATTGCCAGCGCGAAGCGGTTTTTGCCCAGGTTGAAGACGACCGCGGCGCCCACAATCGTCAGGACCGTCGCCAGGATGGAGATGGGGCGCTCGAGCGGCGAATGCAGCACCACGTCGCCCAGGGCCTCGGCGGCACTGCCCAGGTTGTCCCAGTTGGTGCTGCTGCTGCGGGCGGGTCGGAGCGTCACCCAGAGCGCGGCCAGCACCACCAGATAGGCGATTGTGCCCGCCAAGGCTCGCCGCCGCCGTCGTTGTTCTCCGGAGCGCAGCGCCGGGTGGGCGGCCGCGAAAACCGGCGGCACCGAGAGCGCCAGCAGTCCCATGATGGTGGCGGGGTGGGACAACGCCATGCCAGGCAACAGCCCGACCAGCAGCAGCATGTTGCCTTCCGTTGACACGCGCGTGTGCACGCCCACCCGGAGCAGTTGAAGCACCACTCCCAGGGCGGCCGGAAGCATGGCGATGGAAAGCATGAAGGGATAGACGACGCCGAACTCCAGCAGCAGGTAGGGGAAGCTGCTATAGGCGAGCGAGAGCACCGCGGCGACCAGCAGCGGCATGACGCGTTCACCGGTGATCCGGCTGACCAGGAACAGGCAGCCGCTGCTCCAGATGCCGGTGATCAGCACCAGGTTGGTGATGTTGATGGCGGCCGCGGGCTGCAACCCGGCGGTGATCATCACCAGGGAAACCACATCGTGCCAGCCCGCCGGGTAGAACGTGCCCCGGTCGGTGGTGCCCAGGTAGCCGAGCGTTAGCGAGGAGGCGTTGCCCGAGTCGGAGATGTAGCGCAGCGCGTTGAGGTGGAAGATGTTGTCGTGCGACTGCGCGATGTTGTCCGGGGCGCCGAAAATCCAGATCATGGCGGCCGCCAGCGGCACCGCCGACACGGCCCAGGCCAGCACGACCGACCGCCAGGGCGCCGGTCGGTCCGGGGTTTCGGGATCGCGGTGCAGGCGGTGGCCAACGCGGCGGCGGAGCAGCCAGAGCAGGACGGCCACGAGCACGGCCACGGCCAGCAGTTGCGGCCAGGCCCAATCCAGCCCGAGCAGGCGGCCAAGCTCGGCGGCGACCACGATGGCGGTGACACCGAACGGGCCGGCCAGGGCGACCAGGGACAACCGGCGCAGGCCGAGCACTGCACCCCAGAGCAGGCCGGGTCCGAAGACGAGGACGATGGCCAACAGCGCGGCCGGAATCGTCTGCAGCCAGCTCATGGGCCCCCTTCGTCGGTCATCGTCTCCATATTACGGTTTGTGCCGCACGGCCGCCGTCGTGGCGGGCCGGAAGGGGCCCTGTGGCAGGCGGAGAGCGGCCCCTGAACCGGGGCCAAGGGTTCATGTCGGGCGAAGTCTTCGAGGACGGGGGCATGCGGCGGCAAGGGCCCGCGCCCCGCGAATCAGGGAGCCAGCGGCTGGCAGTGGGGGCAGAAGTAGACGTCGCGTTGGTCGGCGTCGGTATTGCCTTGCAGGTCGTGAACAATCGGGGTGCCGCAGCGGCCGCACGGCCGGCCGGCCCGCCCGTAGACCCAGAACGATTCGCGGCGGGCGGGCGACGCGGTGGTGCTGCGGCTGCCGCGATCCTTGTTGACCTCCAGCAGTTGCTTGGACTTCAACACCATGGCCGGGAGATCCGGCACCAGGCCCACCGGGGTGGACGGGTGCACCCGGGCAATGAAACAGACCTCGCACCGGTAGACATTGCCGATCCCGGCGAGATTGCGCTGGTCCAGCAGGGCCAGCCCGATCGGACGGTCGGGCTCCTGGCGCAGCCGCCGCAGGGCTTCGTCGGCGTCCCAGTCCGGCCCGAGCAGGTCCGGGCCCAAATGCCCCACCAGCGTGTCCTCGTCGGCGCGCGGCACCACGTCCAGCGCGGCCAGCCCGAAGCCGACCGCCGTCGTCGTGCCGGTGGACAGGATGAGGCGGGCCTGGAAGGCGGGTTTGCGCCAGCGCTCGCCGGGCTGGTAAATCTGCCAGCTGCCGTCCATGCCCAGATGCGAGTGCACCGTCAGCGCGCCGATCCGCATCAGCAGGTGCTTGCCGCGGGAGCGGACTTCGTCCACGGTCTGCCCAACCAGGTCCAGCGTGGCGTAGCGCGGCACCCTAAAGTCGCTGCCGGTGAGCTCTTGCCCGGCCAGCGCCACATGCAAGCGCCGGGCGGCACGCCAGATGGTGTCCCCTTCAGGCACGGAACCTCAGTCCCCGCGGGGTGGAATAGAAGCCGGCATCCATCAGCGCATGGGCCAGCGGCGTGTCCAGGATGCCGGAGCCATTGACCTTTTCCACGGCCATCTTGTCCGCGGCACCGCGACGGATCACCTGGACCAGGGCCCGGGCACACAACGCCAGCGCCTCGTCGTCCTCGGTGAAGGTCAGCAGCGTCTTGCCGCCGCGTTCCGCGTACAGGGCAAGCTCTCCGTCCACCAGGACCACCAGCGCGCCCGCCTTGCGGCCGGGCCGGTGGCCGGAGTCCTGCGGGGGCCACGGCAGGGCGGCCCCATAGGGGTTGGCCGGGTCGGTCGCCGCCAGCGCGACGGCCGACGGCGCCTGCTCGCCCAGCTGCGCATCGCGGCTGAAGGACCGCAGCCGGTCAACGGTGGGGGAGACCGCGAACTGGGCCGCCCCGAGGTGTTCGATGAAGTAACCGCGGCGGCAGCGGCCGGTTTCCTCCAGTTTGCCCAGCACCTTGTACATCAGCCCGAACCCGCCCGGGATCGACTCGGCGGCCACCGAGCCGCGGGTGACCACGCCGTAGCGGTCCAGCAGCAGTTCGGCGGTGGCATGTGCGCGAACGGTGGGATCGGTCTCCGGCGCCGGCAGCAGCGACCAGCGGCCCGCGACGGTCGGTGGCGCGCTGCGCGGCTGGCCGGGCCCCTTGCCGGTACCCGCACCGGCGCCGCCGGGTTGCAGACCGGTCCCGTGCAGTCCGGGCAGGCGTCCGAGCCGGCCCAGCCGAGCCGAGCGTGCCCGCGGCGGTGCGTTGCGCTGCCGGTGCGAGGTGGTCCCGCCGGCCAGCAGCGAACGGACCGGGGCGAAGGTGTCGTTGGTGATCCGCCCGGCCCACAGCAGGTCCCACAGCGCGCTGCCGACGGCGTTGTCCCCGGGTTGGGTGCCGTTGGCCGCGAGCAGGTCGGTGAGCTGCCGGAAGAAGTAGGCGCCGCCGTAGCCCCCGGTTCCGGAGAGCGCGTTCAGCAGTTCGTATTGCAGCACGCTGGGTTCGAAATCGGGCTGGGGATTCAGCGTCAAGTGCGCGGCGTCGGCCAGATGGAGGCTGATCCAGCCGTCGTGGCCGGGCATCGACCCGGCGCCGGCGATCAGGATTTCGCCCGTGGCGGTCAGCTCGTCCAGCATGGCGGGGGCGTAGTCGCTCACGCGGGACGCCAGGATGAGCGGTTCCCACGCCGACGCCGGGATGGGCACCCCGGACAGCTGGTCCACCACCGTGACCACGCCGTCCAGGCCGCGCAGCTTCGCTCCGACGTTCTGCCAGGTCGGCAGGAACCGGCCATAGGTGGCAGGATCAACCGGCTCGACTTCCTTGCGCAGGGCGGCCAACGACCGGCGGCGGATCTTGCGCAGCACCTCGACGTCGCACCACTCGGTCTGGCGCTGATCCGGCGGGGCCGGAGCAGTCACGCCGGCCGTGCCGTGGGCCCCGCCCTCAGCGGGCGGTGCGCCGCCGGGACGGAACTCGCCTTCGACCACGCGGCCGTCCTTGAGCAACCGCTGCAGCGCGGTATGCACCACGGCGGTGCCCAGGCCCAGCCGCCTGGCACATTCGGCGGCGGTGAACGGCCCATGGGTGCGGGCGTAGCGGCTGACCAGATCGCCGAGCGGGTCGGCCACCGGCTCGATGAACGCCAGCGGCACGCCCACGGGCAGCGGCACGCCAAGGGCATCGCGCAGCCGGGCCGCGTCTTCCACCGCCGCCCAGCGCTCGGTGCCGGCGATGCCCACTTTCAGGGCGCGGTTGGCCCTCGCCAGTTCGGCGACCAAGGGTTCGACGTCGGCAATCCCGACGGGCGCGCCGCCGGCGGGAACCGGTCCCTCGACCGACCCGCCCGCCGAACCATCCGCCGGTCCGTCCACCGGCGCGTTCACATGTCCCGTCACCGGTTCGGCGGGCCGGACGCGGGCGGCGATCTCCGCCGTCGTCAGCGGTCCCAGCAGCCGCAGCAAGTCGGCGATGCCCTCCGCGCCCCGCACCTTGCGGTCCTCGGTCAGCCGCTGCAGCTCCTGCTCGGTACGGGCGATGATCCCTTCGTCCAGCAGTTCACGCAGTTCGGCCCGGCCGAGCAGGTCGTTGAGCAGGCCCGGGTCCAGCGACAGCGCCGCGGCCCGGCGCTCGGCCAGCGGGGAGTCGCCTTCGTACAGGAAGCTGGCCACGTAACCGAAGAGCAGCGAGCGGGCGAACGGCGACGGCTGCTGGGTGGTGGTCTCCACCAGGCGCAGCTCCCGGCGGTCGATCCCGGCGGCTATCTCCTTGAGCGCGGGCAGGTCGTAGACGTCCTGGAGGCATTCGCGCACCGTCTCGAGGATGATCGGGAACGTCGGGTACTTGCGCGCCACATCCAGCAGCTGGGCGGAGCGCTGGCGCTGCTGCCAGAGCGGGCTGCGCTTGCCCGGATTCTTGCGCGGCAAAAGCAGGGCGCGGGCGGCGCATTCGCGGAAGCGGGAGGCGAAGAGCGCGGAACCGCCCACCTCCGCGGTGACGATCTGGTCCAGTTCCTCGGGATCGAAGAGGAACAACTCGGCGCCGGGCGGCTCGTCTTCCATCATCGGCACCCGCAGCACGATTCCGTCGTCGGCGGCCATGGCGGAACCGTCCAGCCCGTACCGCTGATGCAGCCGGGCGCCGACGGCCAGTGCCCAGGGCGCGTGGACGGGCATGCCGAACGGGCTGTGCAGCACCACGCGCCAGTCGCCGAGCTCGTCGTGGAAACGCTCCACCACCAGGGTGCGGTCGCTGGGAACATCGTTGGTGGCCTGCTGCTGCTCGGCCAGGTAGGCCAGCAGGTTCCCCGCGGCCCAATCGTCCAGCCCGGCGGCGGTCAGCCGCTCGCGCGCCGGCTCCTCGGCCGTGCCGGACACTTCCCGGACGAAGCGGCCCAGCGCCCGCCCGAGCTCCACCGGCCGGCCCAGCGAATCGCCCTTCCAGAACGGCAGCTTGCCCGGCTGCCCGAAAGCGGGGGAGACCAGCACGCGGTCGTAGGTGATGTCTTCGATCCGCCAGCTGGTGGCGCCCAGCGCGAAGACGTCGCCCACCCGGGATTCGTAGACCATTTCTTCGTCCAGCTCGCCCACCCGGCGGCCGCCGCTGTTCTTCGCGTCCTCGGAGCCCACCAGGTACACGCCGAACAGCCCGCGGTCCGGGATGGTCCCGCCGGAGGTCACGGCCAGCCGCTGCGCGCCGGGCCGGCCGGTGATGGTCCCGGCGACCCGGTCCCAGACGATGCGCGGGCGCAGTTCGGCGAATTCGTCGCTCGGGTAGCGCCCCGCCAGCAGGTCCAGGGTGGCCTCGTAGGCGGAGCGGGGCAGCGTGGCGAAGGGCGCGGACCTGCGCACGACGTCGAACCATTCCTCCACGTCGACGGCGCCGAGGGCGGTGGCGGCCACGGTCTGCTGGGCGAGGATGTCCAGGGGATTGGCGGGGATATACAAGGGCTCGATCCGGCCGGCGAGCATCCGCTCGACCGTCACCGTGGTGTTGACCAGGTCCTGCCGGTGCTTGGGAAACAGCACGCCTTGGGATACCTCGCCCACCTGGTGCCCGGCCCGGCCTACCCGCTGCAGGCCGCTGGCCACGGATTGCGGGGATTCCACCTGCACCACCAGGTCCACGGCACCCATGTCGATGCCCAGCTCCAGGCTCGAGGTCGCGACCACGCAGCGCAGACGTCCGGACTTCAGGTCGTCCTCGATCTGCGCGCGCGCCTCCTTGCTGACCGAGCCGTGGTGGGCGCGGGCGAGGACGGCATCCGCGCCGGAGACGGAACCGGCCTGGGCCATGATTTGGGCCGGCGGCTTGGTCTGCGTGCGGGAACCGGGACCGGAACCCGAACCGGAACCTGAGCCGGGCCCCGGACCGGGCCCCGGACCGGGGTCGTTTTCCGCAGCGTCGTCAGGGGCGGCGGTGCCCCAGACGTCCTCGCCGGAGAGCGGGAGGGATTCGCGTTCGGTCCAGATTTCGTTGAACCGGGCGGTGAGCCTCTCGGCCAGCCGGCGCGAGTTGGCGAAGACGATGGTGGACCGGTTTTCGGCGATCAGGTCCACGATCTTCTCTTCGACGTGCGGCCAGATAGAGGCCGGCTGCGCGCCGGCGCCCAGTTCCTCCTGGCTCGGCGAGGCCAGCGCGGTCATGTCCTCCACCGGCACCGTGACCGTCAGGTCCCAGGACTTTCGGGCGGGAGGCGCGACGATCTCCACCGGGGAGTTGCCGCCCAGGAACCGGGCCACGGTATCCAGCGGCTCGACGGTCGCGGAGAGGCCGATCCGCTGGGCGGGCCGCTCCAGCAGGGCGTCCAGCCGTTCCAAGGTGACCGCCAGGTGGGCACCGCGTTTGGTCCCGGCCACGGCGTGCACTTCATCGATGATCACGGTGTCCACCGACGTCAGGGTTTCCCGCGCCCTGGAGGTCAGCATCAGGAACAGCGATTCCGGCGTCGTGATCAGGATGTCCGGCGGGTGGGTGAGCAGCCGGCGCCGTTCATTGGCCGGGGTGTCTCCGGAACGGACGCCGACGGTGATGGACGGGGCGGGCAGGTCGAGCCGTTTGGCGGTCTGGGTGATGCCGATCAGCGGCGCGCGCAGGTTCCGCTCCACGTCCACGCCCAGCGCCTTCAGCGGCGAGATGTACAGCACCCGGGTGCCGCGGGACTCCTGGCGGGCGGCGCGTCCCCGCTTGGGCGCCGCTTCCGGAACAGCGGCGGGAGAATCGGCCTGCAGCTGTGCCCGGGAGATGAATGTGTCCAGCGCCCAGAGGAAGGCCGCCAGAGTCTTGCCGGAACCCGTGGGCGCCACCACCAAGGCATGGGAGCCGGCGGAAATGGCGTTCCACGCCCCGGCCTGTGCGTCGGTGGGCGCGGCGAAGGCGCCGGCGAACCACTCGCGGGTGGCCGGGCTGAAGCGTTCGAGCACAGACGTCGTCATACCGATGTCTTGAGCCTAGCGGCCGGCACGGACGCTGTGCAGTTCCCGGTGAGCAGTTCGGGGCGCGGGCAGGCGGCTACGGGGCCTGGAAGGTGCCCACGGTCATCAGCACCACGGAGTCGTCCGAGCAGCCGACCGTCTCCTGCTTCGCGACGAGCGATTCCTTTTGGTTGGGCGGGTAGACCTTGACCCCCGCCACGTCCGTGAGTCCGCATTCCTCGCCGTAGTTCTGCGCGTTGGTCTGCTGCAGCTGCGCCTCGGCGGTACCGCCCGGCTCCAGCGTGACGGCCGCCGCCGCCTCCGGGTCCCGTTCGGCCGGCGCGCCCACCTGTGCGCCGTCGGCGTCGACATAGGAGACGCCGGGGTACCCCTGGAGCGTGCAGGACCCGGTGCCGGTGTTCGTCAGGACCAACGTGCGGTAGACGCTGCCGGCGGCCCCGGCGCCGGGTTTGGTGTGGATGGCCGCTTCGAGTTGGCCGGCGCGGCAGGAACCGTCGGCGGCGCTGCCACCGGCCTCCGGGGACGCGGTGGCGCTTCCGGTGCTTCCGGCGCTTCCGGTTTCCGTGGCGGGTGCGGGGGACGACGACGGCGCGCTGGCCGCGGGGGTGGAAGACGCAGCTGCGGTGCCGGGTTCCTGAGCCGGTTGCCCGCATCCGGCCAGCAGCAGGGCGGATCCAACGAACAGGGCCGCGGCGGCCGGGCGCATCCCGAAACGATTCATCATGGTCATATTAAACACCGCGGCTCCAACAGCCCCGGACACACTGCCGCTTCCCGCGGGCCGGACACACCGCCGGCGGCTGCGTCGGAGCGCGCGGCCGCTACCGGCGGTCATTCAGGGTCATTCATGGTGGTACGGGCGCCCGCCGGCGATTTCCTGGGCGCGGTAGAGCTGCTCCATGAGGATCAGCCGGACCAGCTGGTGCGGGAAGACCAATCTGGAAAGGGACCAGACGAAGTCGGCCCGCTGGTGGATCGAGTCGTCCACCCCGTACGCCCCGCCGATGATCAGGGTGACGTTGCGGGAGCTGTCCAGTGGCTGCTGGAGCGTGCGGGCGAGGGTGGGCGAATCGATGTTCTTGCCGCGTTCGTCCAGCAGCACCACGAAGTCGTTGGCGTACTTGCCGCTGAGCTTGGCCAGCAGGGTTTCGGATTCTTCCTTGCGCGCCGCGTCATGCTCGCGGGAGGAATGGGGGATCGGCTGCCAGGTGACGTCGAAGGGCTTCTTCATCCGCTTCTCGTAGCGGTCGATTCCTTCCGCCACCCACGACTCGTGTTTGCGGCCGATGGTCAGGATGCGCAGGGTCATCCGGCTGATCCGGGGAATTTGCGGACGGTCAGGATCTGGGCGGCGCGGCCCACCGGGCCCTGTTCGTCGAACAGTTCGGTGTCCGTCAGGCCGACGCCGTCGTCGCCGAAGGTCACGCGGGTGTCCAGGCCCGTCCACTCGCCCTGCGGCTGGCGGAACAGGTGGATGGTCAGGTCAAGGTTGGGGAACATGTACTCGCGCGGGTCCTGCCGCACCGCGATGCCGTTGGCGGTGTCCACGATGCTGACGAAGCGGGCCAGCGGGTGGCTGTCCTCGCCCTGAACCAACGGGTGCAGGGTCCGCGCCCAGACGCTCCGGTTGCCGGGACCGAGGTCCGCCGCGGTGCGGAACTCCGTGGACCGGATGAAGCCGCCGTCCCAGACGCTGGTCATGGGCGCCGGTGGGCAGCCGCCGGGTCCGGGAAGGGGCCGGCTGAAGGTGCCGGCGACGGCGGCGGTGTCACCGGTGAGCAGGCGCCAGGCCTGGGCGCGGATGGACGTGCGGCCTTGCGCGGTGAACGTGGCCTCCAAGAGCTCAATCGTCTTGCCCGGCCGCAGGACCCGGGTCTGGATCTCGAACTCGCCGCCGTGGATGATGCCCAGGATCTCGAAATTGATCCTGCTCATCACCATCTCGGGGCGGGGATGGTTGCGCAGCAACTCGTGCACGATCAGGCCGGAAGCCGGTGCCATGTGCTGTTCGTGGTCGTTCCAGGCTCCTTGCGAATGCAGCGTGGAATGGAAGCGTCCGCCGTCCAGGCGCACGTAGTAAGCGTCCGGAACTGTACCTCCATCGGCGCCGAGGTGCTCGGTGGCGGCAATGCCGGCGGTGGCCGCGGTGGCGGTGGAATCAACCATGCCACCACTCTAGCCAAAGCCCGCAGCAGCCTTGCCTCCCGGCACCGCGGGCTCCACGCCGACACACCGGGCTCCACCCCGCCAAACCGGGCGGGTGCCGGGGTCAGCGTTGTCCGACAGGGCGGGGATCGGGCGGGGGCGCCGGGGCAACTGGCTTGGCCGGCGGCGCCCAGTCCAGGATGGCCGGCGCGCCTATCGCGTCACAATCCGCAGGCTCGGGCCGTGAGGGCTCCCGCGGCGGAGTGGGCGGCTCCGGCTGCTCCTCCTCGTCGTCGTCGTTGCCCCGGTTCTCTTCGGCTTCTTCCACCGCCTTCCGGTAATCCTCCAGCGCCTTCTTGTACTCCTGCCGCGCGTTTTTGTATTCCTGCTCGGCGTTCCGGTTGTCGGTTTCGCACTGCGCCAGCGCGTTCCGGTAGCCGGCCCGTGCATTGTCCCGCTGAGTGAAGAATGCCGAGCGCTCCGCCAGGGCCTGCTGGTAGACGGCGTATTCGGCCCAGTAGTCGTTCCACTGCGCCGCGATCTTGTCCCACTCCTTGTTCACCGTGGCAACGGCGGCGGCGTAGCCCTTGTACTGCTTCACGTCCGTCCGGTAGTCGTCGTAGGCGGCCCAGTAGTCCAGCACGGCCTGTTGCCATTTCCTGGCGCCGGCGGCGAGTCTCGACTCTGCGGCCTGGACACGTTCCCGGTTGGCGGCGGCTGCGTCCCTGGCGTCGAAAGGCACCGGTGACATGCCGGTGAACTCCCAGCCGCAGCCCGGCCCGGCGGCGTCCTCGGTCAGCAGATGGACCTTCGCCGACCTCGCCGGCTCGCTGGCGGGGCTCTTGGGCGGCCGGGGGAACTTGCGGGCGTCCGGCATCGGCGGCCAGACCGGGTAGTCCGGCAGGGCCGCCGGATTGGCCGGCTTGACCTTCAGGTCCGGTGCCGGGAAGGACACGGTTTCGTAGTCGGCGTCGGCCGGGGCCTTCGGCAGCGGCACGTCGGGGATGGATACCGTTCGGGTGAGGGTGAACGGCTTGTAGCCGGCGGTCGACCAAGGGGAGCGGGCAGCGTCGCCGGCTTTGGATTCCTGGTCTGCGCAGACGTCGGCGAGCGCGGCCGCCAGCTTCTTGTCCAGTTGCTTGGCCAGTTTCTCCAGCGGCGCGGCTGCCTTTCCCGTCACGAAGGCCAGCACGTCCCCGCGCCGAAAGGTGAGCACCTGCATGGCGCCGTGGCCGGTCTTGGCGGTGTAGGCCCGGTAGGCCTGGACGCCGGGCCCGTCCAGGTCCTCGCTCCGGACCGCGATCGCCGCCCCGGCGCAGTCGGCCGCGTTGTCCGCCAGCTTGCCCATCGCTTCGGCGCCAAGGCCGGCGGTGTATGCGGCGGCGAGCACCTGCACCCTCTCGCCGCGCACCCTGAATGAACGGGACAAAGCCACCGAGGGAGCCGCGCCGATGTCGCACGCGTAGGGCACCGGCAGCGCCGCTCCGCGCTCCACCGGGCCCTCCGGCTTCCATTTTCCGGGCGGGTCGGCCAGCAGCCCGGTCAAGGAGATGGAGGCCGGGCTGTCCGTGAGCACCGCGCTGATTGCCACCGGCGAGGCCGGCTCGGCCACCGCCGGGGCCTGGTCCTGCGCAAAGAACATCGGCAGCCCTGATGCCTGCAGGGCCACCAGCCCCGACGCGGTGAGGGACGCCAGGCACAGCGCACCGGTGGCGAGGGCAAGAGCCGGATGTTTCTCGAAGATGGACATCGGGACTCCTTACAACCCGTCGGGAACCGTGATGGCAGTGTTGCTGCCGGCACTGAGCGTGATGGTCACTTCCTGCCGGAAGGTCAGCCTGCTGCCCGGCGGTGCCGACTGCGCGGTGACCACGTTCTGATCCACCCGCGGGTCCGGCTTGGCCGTTTTCTGCCCGATCACCGGCACCAGGCTGTTGCGCAGCAGTACCGTGATGGCCTCGTTCACGCCCAGTCCGCGGAGGTCGGGCATGGACCGGGACGTTTCAACGCTGGTGGTCAGCGGGTCGGCCTCGGGCATCGGCTCGGCGGGCAGGCCCTTGTGCAGGCCTTCCATGGTGTCCTTCCACACCGGGCCGGCCAGTTCGGAGCCGGTGAGGTCGTAGAAGGTTTTGCCGTAGGCATGCACGGTCTTCAACGGGTGCTGGGCCCCGCCGCGTGGGTCGCCGAGCCACACCGCCGTCGCATACTGCGGGGTGACGCCCACAATCCAATTCGCGGCGAAGTCATTCGTGGTACCCGTCTTCGCTCCGGCCTGGCGGCCCTTCGGCATGCCCAGGGCGCCCAGCGTGCCGGCAGGGTGGAACGGTTCGGTCAGCGCGTCGGCTACCGTGGCCGCCACCGAAGGGTCGATGGCCTGGCGGCAGTTTGAGGCGGGAACCGGGAGCTTCTCCCCGGTATCGCTGCGGATGGCGGCGGTGACGGTGACCGGCCGGCACAGCACCCCGCCGCTGACGAAGGTGGAGTAGGCGTTGGCCATCTCAAGCGGGGAAATTTCGTAGGAGCCGAGCGCCAGCGATGCCTCCCGGCCGTGCAGTTTGTCGACGGGAATCGAGGTGATGCCCAGGGTTTCCGCGAACTCGGCGACTTCCTTCACGCCCGTGCGCTCGATCAACCGCACAAAGTAGATGTTCACCGAAGCACGCACCGCCTGGTAGGCGTCGATAGAGCCGTAATTCTCGTAGCCGTAGTTGTGGAAACCGCCGGGCGGATTATCCAGCGAGGAGTAATAGGGGCCGTTGGCCAGCAGCTTCTGGCGCGGGGAAATCCCCTGGGACAGCGCCGTGGCGAGCACGATCGGCTTCATCGCCGACCCCACTTGGAAGGCACTGTCGGCGAAGACCACCTCGGTCTTGCCCTTGCCTTCGCCCCAGGAACGGTTCTGTGCCACTGCCGTGACATGCCCGGTGCCGGGTTCGACGACGGCGGTGCCCAACGCCGCGCGGTTCTTGTTGCCCATCGCTTTGCGCACGGCCTTTTGCGCAGCGTCGATGGCCTTGCGGTCCAAAGCCGTGGTCAGCGTCATACCGCCGCGCGAGAGCCGGTCCCCGCGTTCTTCCTGGGTCTTGCCGAAGGCGGGATCGGTGAGGATTTCATCCCGGACCAGATCGCAGTAGAACGGGTACTCGGAGCCGCCGCAGCCCGAGGGCACCGAACCCGGGTCAAGGCCGAGCCCGCTGTCGCGCGCCGCCGCGGCTTCGTCCGCCGTGATCGCGCCGTGCCGCTCGAGCACATTGAGCACGGTGTTGCGGCGGCTGAGCGCTCGCTCCGGGTATTTCACCGGATCGTAGTAGACCGGTCCCTTGAGCAGTCCGACGAGCAGGGCCGACTGGGGCAGGGTGAGCTTCGCCGCCGTCGTATTGAAATAGATGCGCGCCGCCGCCTGAATTCCGTACGCGCGGTTGCCGAAGTAGACGGCGTTGACATACATGTTCAGGATCTGGTCCTTGTCCAGGCGTTTCTCCAGCTGGACGGCGTACTTGGCCTCGCGGATCTTGGCGTTGTAGGTTTCGCCCACCGCCACCGACTTCTCGGTTTCATCCCGGGCATTGTTGACCAGGATGTTCTGTACCAATTGCTGGGTGATGGTGGAGCCGCCCTGGCGCTCGCCGCCCACCGAGTTGCTCACCATCGCGCGGGTGACGCCCATGGGGTCCACGCCGTGATGTTCGTAAAACCGGGAGTCCTCGGTGGACAGCAGCGTGTCCAAAAACGTCGGCGAGACCTGATCCAGGTCCACGTCGATCCGGTTTTCGCTGTAGAAGCGGGCGAATTCCTTGCCGTCCTTATCCAGCAGGACCGTATGTTGCGGCAAGGCGGTGTCCAGCGGAAGCTCGGCGGGCAGGCCTTCCCACAGGTCCAGCACGGAATCGGTGGCCGCCGAGAAGGCGATGGCTCCCGGCGCTACCAGAGATCCGGCGCTGATCGCGACGACGGCGACCGCGCCGGCCCATCCGGCCACGCGGATCAGGGTGCCCTGCCCGTTCTCCGGCTGGGCCGCAGGCCGCAGCAGCTCATCCAGTCCCACGGTTTCCCTTCGCCGGGGCCACCACCGCCGCGTTTTTCTCCGCAGGTGGGCGGCACCCCGGCCAGCCGGAGCCGGTGTCTGACCGGCAGTCGTTGCCCGGGCGCCGCCGGTTGCGCTGCCCGCCGGATCACGATCCTCTTGGTTCACCCGTAGCCCCCGTCCCCCTCAGCAGGCCCTGGACGTCCCCCGACGCCACCCCTGGAAAACCTGCAGACGAATTACCTCAAGGAGGCGGCTTTCGCCAGCCGTCGCGACCTGTGAGGTGGTCTTAGCGTACGGCTAAAAGTCCACGACTCAAGCTCTTTTTCCGGCGCTTTTCGATAGCAGTCGAAATGTGACATGGACGGCTTTTTGTGATGGATGTGAAAGGCAGGATTGCGCCTCCAAGCATTGACAGGACCGCTGCGTGGCACTAGAGATGGCGCCCCGTTCGGGCACCATTCGCGGCGTGGAAACGTGCTGCTAGAGCACGCGCTGGTGAACCAAGGCCGACCCTTCGGCGGGTACCGGCACCGGTTGCGGAACTCCCTGCAGGTAGACCAGGAAATCCTCGCTGTGCTGCCTCCGGTGGAATGCGGTCAGGACGCCGACATGCTCGTCCCCGTTGGTTGTGGTCACTGAAACGACCCTGCCGATGGCGGTGGGCTTCAAAGCCTTGGCGGGGGTGGTCATTCTCTTACCTCCTGAAGCCACAGAACTGCATGGACCAAGGCTACGCCCGAGGTGGCGCAGCGGCAGGGTGGTGTCCAGCGAGACCAAGGCCCGGCGAGGTTCGGGTTGGTTGGGCCGCGCCCGAAGGGGTTGTGGACATGTGCCGGATCGGCGACAGTGATAAGGAGCCGTACTACGCAGGAGCAGTAATGACGGAAAACATTCAGCCCGCCGACGAAGACGCCGTCAGCGAAAACATCGAAGAGTATCAGCAGGATGACCGGCTTACCCCGGCCGATCGCATGGACTTCATTGCCAACACCGTCGCCGAGGACGCCGACCGGGACGACGAATCCCGCAACCATGTGCAGGACGAAGGAGCCGGCGACTCTGCCTGACCTGTGTGGAGGACTCTCCCGCAGCTTCTTCCGGCCCCGTCCGTCCGTTGCTCTTGCTGCACGTCCGGCGCTCACCTAGGTTGAAGGTGGACGGTCGCGGACAGGCTCCCGTTGGGGGAGTCGGCGCTGCCGTTCCAGAAGGAAAAGATCAGCATGGCAACAGGCACCGTCAAATGGTTCAACGCCGAAAAGGGATTTGGCTTCATCAGTCAGGACGACGGCGGACCGGACGTGTTCGCACACTTCTCGGCCATCGCCGCCAGCGGTTACCGCTCGTTGGAAGAAAACCAAAAAGTTGAGTTCGACGTCGTTCAGGGCCAAAAGGGACTGCAGGCCGAGAACATTCGCCCGCTCTAACACACGCCAAAACCGACGCCCCGCTCTCCGAAAGTGCGGGGCGTTTGTGTTGTGCCGCCGCGAACCGCCTAGTCCAGGCGTCTCATGACTTCGCTGCCATCCTGGTGCTGCGGCCGCCTGCGTGCTCTGCGCAAAGCTGGCAATCAGCAAGTATGCTTACTATCTTGGGAAGGGCGGCTTGATCTCTACAAGGAGAACGGAGAAACGCCCCGCGGTGCCCGAACCGGGGCTTGGCCGGGAACAACGTTGAAAGGCGCACCATGTTTCTTCTTTTCGGTCTCAAGACCGTCCTTCGCGATCTGCCCGGACAGATGGGGACGTGCCGGCACTGCGGCCGATTCGTTCACCATCACCTGCAGGAACGCGCCACCAAATTCACGGTGTTCTTCATTCCCGTCTTCACAACATCCAAGGACTTGGTCGTCACCTGCGCAAACTGCGGGCGGAGCTCAAGAACGAAGTCCCGGCAGAAGAACGCCCTCCTCAGGTAGCAGCGGAACAGCAGCGTGCAAGGGCCGCGCTGCGGTGGCTCCCGGGCGGGAGACACCATGGCTGACAAACTGCGTCGCGCCTTAAAGGAACATTTTCCCGAGGACTTGGGCGCGGTCATGGATCGGCAGCTACAGGTCCGCCATCTCAAGGCATTCAGGCCGGTGCGGCCCGCCGGTTCCTGCCTTGGTAGAGGCGGCGGTAGCTAGAGGGTGTGGTGTTGAGTTTCCGGGCGAAGTGAAGCCGGAAATTTGCTGTCGTTCCCAGACCGGTCCGGGAGGCTATTGCCTGCACCGTCAGGTCAGTGGTTTCCAGGAGCCTGCAGGCTTCGGCTATGCGTTGATCGTTCAGCCACTTCAGGGGTGTCATTCCTGCTTCGGCCGTAAATTTCCGTGTGAAGCTCCTGGGCGCCCAGCCGGCGTGGGCGGCGATGTCCTCGACTGTCAGCGGTTGGGCCAGATTCTGCCTGACCCAGGCGCAGGTATCGGCGAAGAGGGCCAAGGGTGCGGCGACGGTACGTTCCATGAACTGGACCTGGCCCCCTTCCCGATGCGGGGCCACTACCATCCGTCGTGCAATGCCGTTTGCCGCCTCGGTTCCGTAGTCCTTGCGGACCAGATGCAGACAGAGGTCTATGCCTGCCGCGACCCCCGCGCTGGTGCTGACGCTGCCTTGGTCTATGTACAGGACGTCTGCATCGACGGCAACGCCCGGGTACAGGGTTTGCAGGCGGTCGGCGTTTCTCCAGTGCGTGGTTGCCCGCTTGCCGTCCAGGAGACCTGCAGCAGCGAGAGCGAAGGCGCCGGTGCACACCGACACCATGCGGGCCCCGTTGGCCGCTGCCTGACGCAGGGCCTCGCCTATATGGGCTGGCGGTTCGTCGAGCGGGGCGTAGCCGGGCACCACGACTGTATCCGCGGACAGAAGGGCGTCCAGGCCATCAAGGGCCTGGATGGAATACCCGGAGGTGGTCGGCACCAGGCCCGGCTGTGCTGCGCAGACGCGGAAGGAGTACCGTCCGCGTTCATCCTCGTGGCCGAAAACCTGCGCCGGAATGGCAAGGTCGAACGCGACCACATCCGGTAGTGCCAGCGCGACGACACGGTGCATAAGGGCCACTGTACTCACGCAGGAACCGGGCGGGCAGAATCCTTTCCATACGGGGCATTTTTGCCGCCCATTTCCGCTGCCGGTGAATGACAGCATGTGCACATGACAATCTTTCCGGCGGCGCAGAACACTACGGCTGCCACTCCCACCAGCACCACCTCGAAGGGTCAGGCCCGTCCGCCCGGCCGTGACCCTTGGCTGTACCGACACATCGGTTGGATCGTGGCCGGCTCCTTGCTAGCCGGTGCCCTGCTTGCATTACTCCTGGCCGGGACCCCGGTCATTCCGGCCACTGAAAGCGGCGTGACCGGCGCCATCCTGTTGGGGCTTTCCGCGGGATGGGCGACGCTGGCTGTGCTGACGGTGCGGTTCACCGATCAACCCCAGAAATGGGCCGCCGCTCCAGCGCTTTTCATGGGCCTGGGCGGTGTCCTGTTGGTCGCGTTCGGTTCCCCTATGCAGGAGGCGCTCGCATGGATCTGGCCGCCAACCCTGCTGGTGTTAGTGGTTTGGATGGCCTTCAGGGTTCGTGGACAGCTTCATAGCCGGAGCGGCCGCGTGCTGCTCTACCCGGTGATCACGATGCTGGTTCTGGCATCACTCGGTAGTGGTTACGAAACGGTGCGCGAAGCGGTGGACACGGGTGCTCATCCGGCACGGGGCCAATTGATCGACGTCGGCGGACACCGCCTGTACCTGACCTGCACCGGAACGGGCAGTCCTACCGTGGTGATCGAACCCGGCGCAGGCAATATGTCGTCCGACCTCGCTTTGATCGCGCCGGTTGTTGCCCGTGACACCCGGGTGTGCGTGTACGACCGGGCAGGACGGGGATGGAGCGATTCGGCAAGGACCGCGCAGGACGCCGCCCGGATCGCGACCGATCTCCACACGTTGCTGCAACGCGGCAAGGAGCCTGGACCATACGTGCTGGCCGGACATTCATTCGGGGGCCTCTACGCGCTCACCTACGCCGCCCGCTACCCCGGGGACGTAGCCGGACTGGTGCTGGTGGACTCGACCGCACCGGCTGCGGAACCAGCCCCAGATGCAGCGCAGCCTGCTCGTGCCGATTCGAACGACTTGATGAACCGTGTCTCCGCACTGGCCGCCGCCACAGCCCGACTCGGCCTCGGCAGAGTGCTCGGAGTGGACACACCCAGCCACCTGCGGAGCACGGTCGACGAGTACCTTCAAGCGGGTTCGTCGGTGCAGCAGGCTGCCCAATTGAGGGACTTCACCAGCAAACCGCTGGCCGTCCTGACAGCAGGCAGTGGGAGCGAGCCCGGGTGGGCCGCGTCGCAGCAAGCCCTGGCCGCACTGTCGACCAACAGCCTCCACCGCGTCATCGAAGGGGCCACCCATGCGTCACTCGTCGCCGATCCAGAAGATGCTGCCGCGACCACCCGGGCGATCCTCGACGTCGTCTCCGCCGTGCGGACGGCAAGCCCGCTCGTCCCGTAGGACGGAGGAACCGGCGGAGAGGGTACACCAGCAGTTCGGCGACGAGCAGTGGGAGATGCCCGGCGTCCGCGCGGCCGGGGTTGTCAGGCCGGGGGCGCTGTTGAAGCTGCTAGTTGCGTCACGCCGCTTTGTGCAGTCGCACACTGACGTCCCCCTCGCGCCCTTGTAGCGTCACATACACACCCTCCGAAAGACCTAAGCCAAGAAGGAATCTCCGTCGATGACGACACCTGTCTTATCTCTGTCAACCGCACAATCCGGGCACGGCACGCCGGCTCCCGCCCAGGACGCGGGGCCTCTGGAGAACGCCCACAGGCAGCTTGCTTCTGCAATCCGTACGCTGGGATACAGCGAAGGGCTGCACCAGCTGCTGGCCCAGCCGCGCAGGGAACTTTCCGTGAGCATCCCGTTGCGCCGGGACAACGGCAGCGTTGAGGTTCTCACCGGTTACCGCGTGCAACATAACTTCTCCCGCGGACCCGCCAAGGGCGGACTGCGTTACAGCCCGCACGTTTCCTTGGACGAAGTGCGTGCACTGGCGATGTGGATGACGTGGAAGTGCGCTCTGCTGGACGTCCCTTACGGCGGCGCCAAGGGCGGGATCACTATCGATCCGCGCAATTACTCGCAGCAGGAACTGGAGCGCGTAACGCGCCGCTACACCAGTGAAATCCTGCCGATTATTGGCCCTGAGAAGGACGTGCCGGCGCCCGACATCGGCACCGACGAACAGACCATGGCATGGATGATGGACACCTATTCGGTCAACGTCGGCTACACGGTCCCAGGCGTCGTAACGGGCAAGCCTGTCAGCGTTGGCGGTTCCCTCGGCCGTTCGAGCGCCACGTCCAAGGGCGTCGTGCACGTCGCGCTGGCATCGCTTGCCCATGCAGGGCTTGATCCACGGCAGAGCACGGCGGCTGTTCAGGGCTTCGGCAAGGTGGGAGCCGGAGCCGCAGAGTTCCTTGCCGACGCCGGAGTCAGCGTAGTGGCTGTGGGCGACCAGTATGGGGCCATCCACAATGCTGACGGTCTGAACATCCGTGCCCTGCAAGACCACGTTAAGGAGACTGGCAGCGTCGTCGGCTTCGCCGGCGCAGGCGCCATCGCTTCGGATGAGCTGCTGGAGCTTGAGGTGGACCTGCTGGTCCCCGCAGCAGTAGGAGGCGTGCTGCACGGCGGCAACGCCAACAACGTGCGCGCCAAGGTCATCGTGGAAGGCGCCAACGGCCCCACCACGGCGGTGGCGGACGTCATTCTGCAGGACAAGGGAGTGCTCGTTGTTCCGGACATTCTCGCCAACGCGGGCGGCGTCATTGTCTCCTACTTCGAGTGGGTGCAGGGCAATCAAGCCTACTGGTGGACTGCTGCCGAAGTTGAAGAAAAACTGGAACACCGAATGTTGGCGGCGTGGGAGAACGTCCTGTCCATTGCGTCGAAGCGCGGCCTGAACCTGCGCGAGGCCGCTACGGTGACGGCCGTCGAGCGTGTGGCCCAGGCGCACCTGACCCGCGGGCTTTACCCCTGATCCTGACTGTGTGCCCTTGTCTGCCGGGCCCGCAAGCCTCGATCAGACGGGGCCGCTTGGGGGATGTTGCCCGAACGAGTGCGACATCCCCCAAGCGGCAGTAGTCCTTTGCTTTGCCTCTCCTGTGACCACCTATGGGTCAAGAAAACTGCACAAGATTGAGGAAGGGTCTCCCATGACGGTAGACAATTGGAAAGATCTGACGGGCCAGCACGTTCAGATCCGCAAGGACGGGAAGCCCGTCCGGAAAGGCCGCGTCGATGAGGTGACGCGGGCAGCCGATGCATTGTGGCTGGAATGGCATAGCGGATACCTGAGACAGCTTTATGAAAAAGCGGAAGGTTACTCGGTGGAGCTCGTTCCAAGCCCTTAGACCGCGGTGTTCAAGGCGCTTCGGGGAAACTGAGGTCAGGATGTGCCCTGTATCGTAGGTTTATGGATGCAGGCCTGCCTTCGGGGCTGAGCCTACCGGTCAAGGTGGCGCTGGCCCGCGCAGTGGAAAAGATGCCGCGTCCCGGCGCCCTGCCCGGAGGAGCTTGGTACGAACCTAAATGGGATGGGTACCGCGTAGTCATCAGCCGCGACGGGGACGAGACTTCCCTCTGGTCCAGGCAGGGCAATAGCCTTTCCCGTTACTTCCCGGATCTGGTCGAGGCAGCCGGGCAGCAGTTGCCGCCCGGCTGCCTGCTCGATGGCGAGGCGGTGATCTGGTCCAAGGAGCGGCTGGACTTCTCCTCCCTCCAGGAGCGCTTGAGCGCCTCGGTGAAGTCGCTGCCCGGGTTGGTTCGCCGGGTGCCGGCCCACTTCGTCGCCTTCGATCTGCTCGCCGTGGCCGGGCACGACATCCGCGGTGAACCGTTCCGGGTCCGGCGTGAACTGCTCGAAGAACTCTCCAAGGACTGGGATGACGCCCTGGAACTGTCCCCTGGCACCGCCGACCCGGACACCGCCGCGACCTGGTTCGAAGAACTGCCCGCCACAGGCATCGAAGGCCTCGTCATCAAGGGCGCCGGCCAACCGTACGAGGGAGGGCAGCGGCAGTGGCAAAAGATCAAACATCGCGACACCGTTGACGTGATCTGCGGAGCAGTCATCGGTCCCCTCCCACGCCCCGAGGCCATCGTCGCCGGGCTGCGGATCGACGGGGAACTCCGCATCGTCGGGCGCTCCGCCCCGCTCAAAACCTCGGCCGCGAAACTGCTGGGATCCCAACTCCAGGCCGCAGGCCCGGATCACCCTTGGCCGCATCGGGTGAAATCCACGCTCATGGACCGGTTCAACGCCGACGACGGCGAAACCGAACTGACACTCGTAGAACCGATGGTCGTTGAAGTGTCAGCCGACACCGCGATGACCGGTACATCCTTCCGGCACGCCATACGCTTCCTCCGGGCCAGACCGGAGTTAGACCCTGCAGACGTTGTACTTCCTGGCAGGGGGGTTGCAAGCGTTGGTGAACCGTCGCCCCCGAGGCGCTGACGATCGGGAGGCCCTGATCAACAACCGATCGTATGCCCAAGGGCTGAACAAGTAGATCCAGCGCTCAAACCCTTCGCTCCTCTTCTATCCCGATATACACCTCTGCGAGCCGATAGCACGGATAAATACGATTGCCGAGGGTAAAAACCAGACCCTTGAAGTGAGACGGGCCTGAGTTGCCGGCGAGGCTGATCCGCCTCGCTAATGCATCCGTGCTCTTGGACACTCTTGGGCATTGGGGTTGTATGGACCGCGGAACGAAGAAAGCACCCCATAGGTATAGGTACAGGCGGGGAAGCACCGGAAGTCCTGCTGGGCGGGGCGCTGGCTCTATGGTGTGTGCACGCCAAGAGCTACGTCTTTCTTGCCATTCGGTGCAGTACCAGTACGCTTCCGTGAGCACCCTCGAGAACAGGACCCCAGCAATGGAAGCAAATCCAGTCGATCCGCGGGTTGAGTCATCCCTTGAAGCGAACCCTGATTACCGGGTTGATTTTTGGGGGCCCATTAAGGATGGAGGCGGCCGGGTGGTGGCTGACGGAAGCGACGAATGGCTGCTCACCGGTGCACGTGACGTTCATGAAGCCCTCGACTGGGCCAACAACAATGCGGATGGACGAAGGTTTGTGCTTTATGCCCGGTTCCACGACGGTCAAAGCATCGGTGTGGCTCGCTTGGCCGGAGAGGAACCGTCGCCGTGACGATCCGCGGGGCTGTTCCGGCGCCCGTGGCGTGTAGCTATGGTTAGGCCATGACAGGCAGCGGACCACGCAACGCTTGGTTGCGGATGACAGACCGGATGGGCCTGACCGAACCTGGGGTCAAGCCGGCGAGGCCCAGCCCTCGCGCCCTGCTGTTCTCAGTCGTCCTATGGTTCGTGTCGGCTCTGGTCTGGTTCGCGATGGTCATGCAAACGCAGGGTGAAATTCAGGTTTTGTACGTAGTCCTGGTTCTGACTTCGCTCACATTGAGCGTGGCCAACTTCGCGATGCTGCGCCAGTCAAGGAAGAACTGGGGCGGCTCAAGGTTGGATCGCACGGGCGAATAGGTCCGAATGTTCCATCTTTGTTCTCCGTCACCTCCAGTTACTACCCAACCCTCTACGGCCACTGTACGTAGAGGGTTCCAGTTGTGTGCAGTTGGGTCGTAACCACCACCTCATTGGTTTCCGAAGTGATCCACGCCGACCAGGCAATCCAAGTCGTGGGATACATCTGCGTCTCCACGGCCAAGCAGAACATCGCCCCCCGACGTACAGGGTGCGACGCTGGTCGCGAGACCACCCGTTAGGGAGTATGAGCTGGAGCGGGTCGAGGAGTCTGCTGCGACGTCATTCGACGTACGCGAACGCCTTTGCCATGGCGATTACATCTGCACCACGCCGCACTGAGAATGCAGAAAACCCCCGGATCTCCGGGGGTTTTCTTTGGCGGTGACGGTGGGATTTGAATTCTCTCCAGAAGCCCACTGGAACGCGGATCTCGCGTAATCTCGGCATTTTTAGTACGCATGGATTGCGGATAATCACAGGTAATCACCAACAGGTGTGCCCAGAATGTGCCCAGAATTGGCTCGCTGGGACAGAGGGGGTTTATCGTTCAATGCTGCTGGTCTAGGCTGGCCGAATGGAATACGGGGGAGTTAGGACAGGCCGCACGCGCCTTGACTGGGTGGATGTCGCCAAGGGCGTCTCCATCTTCCTCGTGGTGATGTTTCATGCGGCGCACTGGTTGTCCTACGCGGATGTCGCTCCGGGCCCCGTACTCAATGCGGTCAACGCCGCGGGCGCTGACGTGAGGATGCCGTTGTTCTTCACCATGGCCGGCCTGTTCGCCGGCAAGTGGGTCAGCGCACCTTGGCGCTCCCTGGCGAATGGGAAGCTTGCCCTGTTGGTGTGGGTGTTCCTTACGTGGCAAGTGGTGGTGTTCGCCTACAAGTACGGTGCAGCCCTTGTCCTTCCAAGGCAGGAGGACGCGAGCTTGGGGGCCCACCTGTTGCGAGCATTTGCTTCCCCTGTGCGCCCCAACGCAGAACTGTGGTTCCTTTGGGCGCTGGTAATCTACTTTGTTGCCGCGAAACTGTTGCGGGGGTTCCCGCCGATGGTGGGTTTGGCCCTTGCCGTTGTGGTGTCGGTGTTGTGGTCCGGGGTGTTCCGGGCCATTGCGCCTGATGAGTTGCTGCGCGTACTCGGGCCGGGGCTTGGCACTTTCCCAATGTTCTTCGTGTTCTTCCTTGCCGGGGCGGTGTTGCGGGGCCACATCATAAGCGCGGTGGGTCGTCTCAACATGGTGACCGGGTGCCTAATAGTCGGGGTTTGGGTTGCCGTATTCCAGGTGGCCGACGTAAGCCTTGAGAGCGTGATCGGTGGCGTTTTTGTTGAGCAGGTCTGCGGGGTTATGGCAGGCATCGCCCTCGCTGTCACGCTCTCCCGTGTCACCCCGCTAGCGGCACTGGGGCGGCAGACGCTGCCTGTCTATCTGTCGCACACGTTCCTGATCGTGGCCGTTGCATGCGTGATCCAACTTTCCGGGGCCCATTTCCCGGAGGCCGTGGAGCGGGCCTTGCCTTGGGTCGTCGGGGTGGTCTCAGTTCTTTGTGGGATTTGGTTGCACAGGCGGGCGGGCCACACCCTGCTCTTCACTTCGCCGCGGTGGTTCCGCGTGCCAGCAAAGAGCAGGGTGGGCTAGTTACTCCATCACCATGTAATCGAACTGGAGTGCCGTCGCGGGCTGGTTGGCGCCGGGTGGGGTTTTCAGCCGGACATAAAACCCGGTTTCGGTTACCCCGGTGTAGTGGCCCAGTCCTGCTGACGGGTTGTTCACTGGAGTGAGCTGCACGACGGGCACCTTCGCGTATGGCTGGGCGAAGGTCACCAGCGCGTAATCACCGGCAGCCGCTGTAGCCCCGGTCCCGAAGAGGATTCGGCCCTTGCTGTCCGTGGAGCCGCCGCGGAGTGTTGCCCCGGTCCCACTGCCCACACTCGCCACTTTCGGCTGGACACCCGCGGAGGATATGTGGCCGGTAACCTCCATGGTGTTATAGACCCGCGAGACGCCGCGATCTGCCCGCAGGTCGTTGGGGCCGATAGGTGTTCCCTCGAAGATGTTGCTGGGATCAAGCGAGACTACGGGCCCATAGGTTGATTCGATCTGGAACGCGGTCTGCGTGTACCTGCCGAAACGTGTTCCTGACGCCGCGAACCCGTTGCCCTTTACAAGGCGCACGAGCTTCGCGGACGGGCTTTCCACTTCCTGCCCGAGCAGTTCCCCGCCGATGATCTTCACACCGCCTGGATGCCAGTCCAGTGTTCGGGTCTGGTCATGTTCGATGAGGTAGCCCGGCCCACCATAGATCATGGGGGTCACGAAGCTCACCGACTGCACGTTCCCAATCCGCACGAGGGTTCCGGCGTTGTAGGCTCCACCATTGTCGTCCGGCGCTTCAACGTGCAGGTTGTAGAGCCGCACGTTTTGGGCTACGTATTCCGCGGTATCGCCGTACGCTATATCCAGAGCGGGGCCACCGGAGCGTTCAATGGTCAGGGCGTAGGCGTCGAACGTGTTGGTTTCCGCAGCGCCACCTGCACCGGTCTTGGACCAAATGCGCACAGCCGCTGCGGTGGTGTTTCCGCAGTTGTCAACCATCACATCGTAAATCCGGGAGTTGTTGCCCTTCTGCACGTCCAAGCCGTGATGCTTCACGCCGAAGATCCGCACTGCCTCCATGCCCGCCTCAAAGCCGCTGAGCGCAAGGCCCGGCCCCTGATCAGCGCCGTTGCCGACGAGTGAGATGTTCCGCAGGGTGGAGCCATGGCCCGCAGCGGAAACAATAGGAGCTGTGGAAGTAGACCCGGCTGGGCGTTTGATCTCCACCCCACCCCAGCGGACACCATTAGTCGGAGTGTTGCGCCCGAACCGGGTTGTACTACCGGCGACCCCCTCCAACGTGCTGTTGACGGGCAGAACCAACCCCTCAGCAACATAGGTTCCGGGGCGAAGGCGGGCCACGTCCCATGAGTCACCCGCCGCGTTGATGAACGCCTGCAACTCGCTCGTCACATTGGTTTCGCCAACAGACACGCGGGTCGGTCCGGTCCTGCGATCCACCGCAGCGGAAGTCTGAGTCGGCCCCGCCTCACCGTCAACAAACCGGGCAATAGCCTGGTCGTCCTCGGCGGCACCCGTCGCCATGTAACCGGGCTTGCCGCGAGGGACCTGGAGATTGAGAGTCTGGTTTCCCGGTTGCCCAACAATCTCGGCGCGGGCCGGCTCGTCCGGCCCAACCGTCGTGGTAGTGCCTTCCTTGATGAAGCCGGGCAGCCCGCCGAGTTTTGTGATGGGAATAAGTTGTGCCATGTTTGCTTGCTCCTAAATGAAAGAACCACCCGTGAAGGTGGCTCGGTTATTGGTTGAAATTCGGTCGTTGCTGAGGCTAGATGGCGCTCTCGTCCCAGCTCTGGTCCACGACAAGACGCAACTTCATCTCGTCCTCCTGCTTCCTCAGGGCCTGGATAGATTCAATTTCCTGGGTGATCTCAAGTAGTCGCTTGGTCAGCGGCGGTAGATCACGCGCCAACGCCTTAGGGCTGTCAATCGCTCGCGCCAAGACCAGACGCATGGCCAGCAGCTCCGCAAGCCTGTCGCCGGCCTCCGCAGCCTCTAGGACAGTCGCCGGCTTCTGGCTGCCGTCCTTCTGTGATGTCGTCATGCTGTAACTCCTTCCTGCGTGTACCCCACGGGGTTGACCCTCCACCCCTCGCCCCCGCGCACCCTCCGGCAGTAGAGATCTCTCCCTGCCGTTTTTCCGCATTTTGCGGAATTTTGCTGTGTGTATATCGCTATGCCGGTGGTGCGAGGATGCGACGGTAGGGGACGGGGTTCCCCCTGGGGTTGGTGACGGCGCAGAACCAATGCCCGCGCCGCCGCCGTTTGGGCTAGCGGATAGTGGAGTAGTTGGGTCGGCGTTCGCGTTCGCGCTGTGCTTCCAGGCGCTCTGCTTCCTGTTCCTCGTCCTCCAGCTCCTGCACGCGCTCGCGGTATTCGGCAGCAGTTGTGGCGAGTTCGATGTGGACTCCATCGTTGAGCAGGTCCCAGATGTTGTGGCCGCGTCCGTGGAGGTTCATCTGACTGCTGGACTGGAGCCGCAGCGTGTTGAACTGTGCCCAGGTGGGCTGGCAGTACCAGAGCCGTCCGTGCTGATTATTGCGCTCGACCCCTTCGCCCGCGGCGTCCATGAAGACATACCAGGAGTCCGCGATGATGGTGGCGGTGTTGAGGGCCTCCGCAGCCTTTGCCATTGCCACCACTTTGGTGGTCCCACTGCCGGGGGTGAACTGGATGCCCTTAGAGAGGTCGATGTGGCCGATGGTGGGGATA
Source organism: Arthrobacter sp. Cza30 (assembly GCF_059090765.1). NCBI lineage: Bacteria > Bacillati > Actinomycetota > Actinomycetes > Micrococcales > Micrococcaceae > Arthrobacter > Arthrobacter sp. Cza30. The sequence goes on from NZ_JBNHGA010000008.1 coordinate 300,882, forward strand.
GCCTCCCGCATGGTGTCCACTGCCTCAGCGAACTGCTCGGAGAGCTTCTGGACCAGTGCTGGGGCGTGTTCGGCTATGTGCCGGAGTTCGGCCTTGGTGTGCTCAACTTCGATCCGGGAGAGGATGCCGGCCTCTACGATCTGCCAGCCGGTCACCAGTCGCTGCACTTCCTTGTCTGCGGCGGGGTCCTTGCCTGCGCGCATGACCTTCAGGGCGCCTGCTGTCACGTCACCACGGCTGGGGAAGTCGGATATCTCAAACTCCGGTGCCGGGGCCGGAGGGATGGTGAAGCTCGTGCGCCGGAGGGTGTTGGTGAATACTGCGGCGGTGGTGCGGTTGGTGCGTGCGTCTTCGGTGATCTTCATTGTCTGTTCCTTCTGTTCTGTGGTTTTCAGTAGTATTCGCGGATGGTTCCGGCGTTCAGGAGCCGGTTTACGAAGCGCTGTGTGTCGGTCGGCCCGCGTGAGATGTCGGGCTGTTTCTCTTGCCCTGGGATGACGGGGCCACTTGGCGGCAGCACGGGCTCTGGGGCCTCTGGTTCGTCTTCTGCGCCGTCGTCGCGTGTGAATAGGCCGCGGACCCATTGGCGGATCTGGTCGTCGTTCTGGTCGATCATGGTTGGTCTTCCTTTTCGGTTTCGTGCCAGTGCTCCCAGCGCCGGAATTGGGCGACGATCACGCCATCGCGGATGATCTTCAGGTGCCCTGCACTGACGGCTACGTCCTTCGGTTGCGCGTCTACGTCTACGGCGCCGGCCTCGGTGTGTACGCGGATCATGGGTTACTCCTGTTCTGCTTCTGTGGTTGGTAGTACGGGTTCGGGGTTGCCTGCGGCGTCGGCCAAGTCGTGCAGCCGGTCTGCTAGTGTCCGCGCCTCGGCATAGCTGAGGTGCGCTCTGACGCTGTTGCCGTGCATGAGTCCGATTCCAGGCGTTGAGCTACCGTCTCGGTCGCGCCATTCCCACGGTCGGACGTTGACGTAAGGACGGCTCACTGGTCCTCCTGGCAGTCGTGTTCCTGCATCCGGCGTTCGGCTGATTCGGCGCGGTGCTTCCAGTAGTTCGCTGAGCGTTCCAATGTTTCGGCGCGCTCCCATAGGGCGGCTGCTTGTGCTTCGGCGGGCCACTTGAGCAGTTGTCGGGGCAAGTAGGTGTGGCTCATGAGCAGGGCTCCATTCCGTGCGGTTCGTATTCGGCTCTGAGGGTCGCAAGCTGGGCTTCCGCGAGGGTGACCCGGTTCTGCCATTCGCGGGCTTCCTGGTGGGCTTCCTGCGCCTTCTGGTGCAGGTGTGTGGCGAGCCATTGCAGCTCGTGTTTGGCGAATTGCTTTGTCCACTGCGGCGGCTCCCAATCGGCGGGAACGGCAGGCGTCTCGGTCATGCTGCTTCCCTTTCGGTCTGGTCCGCGTAGTTCTGTAGTTGCTGTGCGATAGCGCGTGCCTCAGATGGCGTGAGGTGGGCGAGGACTTTTGACCCGTGCATGATTCCGATGCCCGGAGTTCTTGTCCCGTCCTTGTCGAGCCATGGCCTCTTGCGGAGCTTCGCTTGGGGTCTGAAACCCGTTCGGTGACTCATGCTGCGCTCCTTGTTTGGTCGCACGTGTAGCAGCCGTCGAGAGGCGTTTGATGCAGGATGCAAGCGGCCATAGATTCCACATAGGTTCCATAGGTTCCCGTGTCCTGAGTACGGGAATCTAAGGAATCAATGGGGGAATCTATGGCGAGGGACCACATGACTTTGGAGCCCTTGCCGAAGCCCACGCGCTGGGAATTGACTGCTGGCCCTGACATCCGTCCGCGCCGCTTCCGAAGTTTGGTGATGTCCAAACCTGCTGCCTTGGCAGCCGTTTCGATCTCCTTGGCCGGTGCTTCGCCGCCGGCGTCTTCGAGGCATTCCCGAATGAACTCGTCGTACTCGTTCCCGGTCGTGCCGTCGTCCTGTTCGCCGCTGGTTTCCCGGTTGATGATCTCGCCTACGGTCTGGTCGGTTTCACCCAGGAAGTTGACCCTGGCGACGTTGGCGGTGTCTCCGTCGTCGGTGGTCACGTTCACCGATTCGAGGGTGAACCTGTAGGAGCCCTTGGATTCGCCATAGTTGTTCTTGTCCTGACTGAAGATCCGCTCTCCCGTCTCCTCGTCGGTGGCAAAAGCCAAGTAGGAGCGGGTGAGGTCGCGCCATGCGTGGGAGCCTGAGAGCTTGGCCGACACGCTCCCCGCGCCCTTCCCGAAGTGATTGATGAGGATGAGGGCCAGTTCTTCACGCTGAGCAAGGGCAATGAGTGGTTCGTATGAAGCGCGAACGTCTTGGACCTTGTTCATATCGCCGTGCATCAAAGACGGGGCCGGATCCACGACGATCATCTTGGCGCCGGTGTCGTGGATGGCTTCCGCGATCATGTCTACGTCCATCGGGAACTTGATGGAGCGCTGCCGGGTGAACTCGTCCACGGTGGTTTCTACGTCGATCTTGTAGATGAGATCGAGGTTGGCCCGTGCGGCCTTCAGTCGGGGGACCATGACGGTGTCCCAGTCGTCTTCCGGCCCGATGATGATCGTGCCTACGGCTCGCCCCTGGAGGTCTCCCGCCAGCTCACCTCGGCTGCCTTGGGCTGCGAGGTCGAGCATGAACGTCGTCTTGCCTTCCCCGCCTTTGCCGGCAGCGATGGTCGCGGTCCCGAGTGGGATGACCCCGCTGCCCTTGGTAGGTTCCCAGAACCATTTCTGTCTGCGGGTGCGGATCATGCTGGCGGGCGTCAGGACAACGCGTTTCGTGACGGCGGATTCTGTCACGCGGACCTCCTCATGGGTACATAGGCGGCATCGGTTTTTCTCCGGTGCGCCAGAACGTCAACAAAGCCCGCGGCGGACTTTGCAAGGGATTTGTTCTCTGCGTATTCGAGTTCCATCGCCCGGATGATGCGGGCGAGGCGTTCGTGGTCGATTGAGTGGGCGAGACCCGTTTGGTAGCCGTAACGGAAAAGCTCCCACGCTGTCCGGTCGGTGCGTAGGAGCTTTTCCAGGTATTCGGTTTCAGGATCTGGCCCAGCGTGTTTGGGGAGCTGGGTCACGGTGCCCTAGCCCTTTGCGGCCTTGTCAGCAGCGGCGGTAAGGGCTTTCGCCAGTTCGGCGGCTTGGTCAGGGGTGAGCGCATCGCAGCCCCCGGCGCCGGCCCCGTCTACCCGGAACGTGATTCCTTCGGTGGCAGTCCAGTCGGACCCGATCTGCCAGACATCGCCTTTTACGTCCGGCCCGTGCCACACCTCGGGGTCGTTGTCGGACATGATGAAGCCTTCAGGCGCGTTCACGCTGAAGTGTTCCAACAGTTCGGAAGGTTGGATGCCCATAGAGAACGCCCTACTCGCAAACTCCCGCACGGTCGTGATGCCTGCACGTTCCATGTTGGCGATCTGGGTAAGCGTTTCACTAGGAGCATTGAACGGGTTGGGGGATTCGGTATGCTTAGTCAAGGTAATCATTCCTATGGGGGTGGTTAGGCGGCTTCGGAGCGTGTCTTGGCGGATTCGGCTCCGAGGCCGTTTTCTTTTTCTGAGTGGCGCAGGGAAGTTCGTCCGGCGTCCACATTCGTGGCTACTTCGTTTCCGACTGGATCGGCGTATGTGATTCGGACAGGGCCATCGCGACTGGCCTGCGCTTCCAACAAGTAGGCGTTAGCCGCCCTGTGAGCCTCACGGCTAGACATCCTGATTCCATTGGCGGCGGCCTCATCCCGTATCCAGGACTTGATCTGCATGAAGCTGTTTTCTGGCATGACTCTTTTAGCCCTTTCGGCCTGGCGGCCTGCCGTGAACGACGGACTTGGTGACTGCTTTCGGGGTCTAGGTCTGGTCCTTGGTGTTCTTGTCCAGCCACTCCCGAATGTCTGAATCCCGGTAGCGCACCGCCTTTGGGCCTAGCTTGATGAACTTGGGGCCGATGCCCCTGTAACGCATCTGCGCCAGGCTTCCGACGCTCGTGCCAAGAAAATCCGCCACATCGGACGGCCGGTGGAGTGTGTCCTCCATGTTTCCTCCTTGAGCTACTGGCGATCTTTTTGATCTGCCATAAATCACAATAAGCCGGGAGCCTCACGGATGTCAACTATGACTTCCCAAAGATCATTTTGACCTGTAGAGTCTCACTCATGGTTGATAAGAAAGTTGGTCTGGGCGGCACGGGAGAGACTGTGCGCGCTAACGTAAAGCGTCTTCGCGGCGGGATGCAGTACAAGCAGCTCGCGGAGAAGTTGGAAGAGGTGGGCCGGCCGATCCCGACTCTCGGCTTGCGAAGGATAGAAGCGGGGGAACGTCGCGTAGACGTGGACGACCTCATGGCACTTGCGATCGTTTTCGGGGTCTCACCGTTGAGCCTTCTGCTGCCTGCTGATGGAGCGTACGATCTTGCATCGCCTATGACAGGGGTTCCAGAGCGTCCGGTAGCGCACAACACGCAGTGGGCGTGGGCCCTTGGACAAAACACCTTGGAGTGGGACTTCGACTGGAACAAGTCGGAAGCTGATCGCGCCCTCAAGGAATACCAGGTCAGAGCTATCCCGAAGATCGAAGACCGCATAATTCCAGGCACGCCGTTCGAACCACCTGAGGACTTTGACTTGGCCAAACACAACGAGCACAGCAAGTATCTGGCCGAGATCCAAGGCTTCAAGAATCTGGATTGGCCCGATGGCGACGATTGAGAGCTACTCGACAAAGGCCGGCAAGCGGTACATGGTCCGGTACCGGAAGCCGGATCGGACTCCCACCAAGAAACGGGGATTCAAGACAAAACGCGATGCCGATGCATTCGCAAGTTTTGTTGAAGCATCCAAGCAGCGCGGAGAGTTCATTGACGAAACGGCCGCACGGGCAACTGTGGGCGATCTGGGGCCAGCGTGGCTAGAGCGGAAGCGGCAACTCAAGCCGTCTGCATATAGGCCGCTGGAGATAGCCTGGCGACTCTACGTGGAGCCCGCATGGGGCGGGCGCAAGGTGTCCGAGATCAAACACACCGAAGTTCAAGCATGGGTAACCAGTCTGACAGTTGGAGATCCGAAGATGGTCCCTCCACGAAAGCCTAAATCCCCGACGACGGTGATCCGCGCCTATGGTGTCCTGGCTGCCATCCTTGACGACGCCATAAGTGACCGCCGGCTACTCATCAACCCTGCTCGCGGTGTCGATCTCCCACGGAAGATGAAGAAGCCGCACGTTTATCTGAGCCATGAGCAAGTACACGCGCTGGCTGAAGCATCGAAGTACCCGACGTTAGTCCTCGTGCTGGCCTACTGCGGGCTTCGCTGGGGCGAGGCCACAGCGTTACGCGTTCGGGACGTGAACATGCTTCGGCGGCGGCTGAACATCGAGCAAAACGCTGTAGAAGTGTCCGGGAAGATCATCGTGGGCACACCGAAGAGCCATAAAGTGCGCTCGGTCCCTTTCCCTCGCTACCTGGTGGATTATCTGGCGAAGGCTTGCGAGGGGAAGCACCGTGACGATTTGGTCTTCCCTGGTCCAGACGGACGGTATCTGAGGACGGCGCGGGTCCACTCAGAGAACTACTCGTGGTTCGCTTCAGCTATCGATGCATCGGGTATCCCGCGGATCACTCCGCACGACCTGAGGCATACAGCGGCGAGCATGGCCGTCAGCAGCGGCGCCAATGCCAAGGCAGTGCAAAGGATGCTTGGACACGCTTCCGCCGCTATGACCCTGGACGTGTATGCGGACCTGTTCGACGGGGACCTGGACACGATTTCGGATGCCCTAGATAACGCCATCTCACTGTCGGGTGTGCCCAAAATGTGCCCAAAAGCCGCTTCCGGCAAATAGAAAAGGCCTCAAACCCCTGTGTTTGCAAGGATTTGAGGCCCATTCAGTTGGCGGTGACGGTGGGATTTGAACCCACGTTGGCTTTCACCAAACAACATTTCGAGTGTTGCACCTTCGGCCGCTCGGACACGTCACCAACGCGTCAACTTTACCCGCTGTTGGCCCTGAGCCCCAAAACGGGTCGGCGGGACGGCCGCACCGGCCGGCCTTCGTCCCAGACCTGGGGCCGGGAGCGGCGCCGAAGCGAGCGGGAGTGGCCGTGATCGTGCAGCACCGGAAAGCACGCGCAGCACCGGAAGGAGAAGTTAGCCCGCCGGGAGTTCGCCGCGGTGCCGCGCGAAGAACTCCCGCAGCATGGCGGCCGACTCCTCCGTCCGCACGTCCGGGTAGACCTCCACCCAGTGGTTCAGCCGGCGTTCGCGCAGGATGTCGAAAACACTGCCCGCCGCACCGGCCTTGTCGTCCCACGGCCCGAAGACTACTTTCGGGATGCGGGCGAGCACGATGGCGCCGGCGCACATGGCGCAGGGCTCCAGCGTGACCACCAGCGTGCAGCCGTCCAGGCGCCAGGAGCCAAGCTTTCTGGCCGCCTCCCGGATGGCCACCATTTCGGCATGGCCGGTCGGGTCGTGCAGCGCCTCCCGTTCGTTGCGTCCGGAACCCAGCACCGCGCCGTCGGGCCCCGTCACCACGGCGCCGATCGGCACGTCGGAGGTCTCCAGGGCCAAGCGGGCCTGGTCCAGGGCAAGACCCATCCACTGGCGGTGCTGCGGATCAATCGGGCCCATGCCACCATTCTGGCAGGCCCGATGTTTGTCCCTGCTATCCGGCTGCCGGTAGTTTTGTGGAATGCGCGTACTCGAAGTGGACCATCCCCTTGTTGCCCACAAACTCACCGTTCTCCGCGACAAGACCACTCCGTCGCCCGTCTTCCGCCAACTCACCGAAGAACTAGTGACCCTGCTGGCCTACGAGGCCACCCGCGACGTCCACACCGAGCCGGTGGAAATCGAGACCCCGGTGACCCGGACCACCGGGACCGCCTTCACCAAGCCCACCCCGCTGGTGGTGCCCATCCTGCGCGCCGGCCTCGGAATGCTCGAGGGCATGACCAAGCTGGTGCCGACCGCCGAAGTCGGCTTCCTGGGCATGGCGCGCAACGAGGAAACGCTGGACATCATCACTTACGCCGAGCGGCTGCCGGCCGACCTCACCGGCCGCCAGGTGTTCGTGCTCGACCCCATGCTGGCCACCGGCGGCACGCTGCGCGAATCCATCAAGTTCCTCTTCGCCCGCGGCGCCGCCGACGTCACCTGCATCTGCCTGCTGGCGGCACCGGAGGGCCTGCAGGCGCTGCGCGAGGAACTCGAAGACAAGAACGTCTCCATCGTGGTGGCTTCGATCGACGAGCGGCTGGATGAAAAGGCCTACATCGTGCCCGGCCTGGGCGATGCCGGCGACCGGCTCTACGGCGTGGCGGGCTGACCCAGCCGACCGGGGGCGCCTTTCACGGGGCTGGTGGGCTGCAGATCGGGGCCCCGCACGTTCCAGCGGTGTCCACATTTTGGACGGTTTGCAAACGCCGATGCTTTGCACCTAGTGCGCCTAGCGCCGAGACAAATCCATCAATGCATATTTATTCATCAGCGCCCCGGAAGGGCCGCTCTCGGTTGATATTTATGCACCGTCGTGGTGTGATGTGTGGCACAAAACCACTGCTTCTTCTCACTATGTGAGACAAGCAGGCTTATATTACTTGCACGTAAGCATTGTTACGAGCGAAACTCATGGTTGTGAACAACAACGCAACAGCATCTGCAGCCGCAGCCTTCAGTTACGGGACGTATCCCGGCGCACTGGCGGACTGTTGCCGAATGCAGGCCTAACTCACCACCCCTCGAGTTAATCCAGGCAATTCATCTGTCCAATGGCGGGCACCAGAAACACATCCCGTGCGGGCATACCCATGCATTCGCGCCGCGATGACGGCCATTTTCACACATGAGGTTCTAATGTCAGTTTCATCCGGATACGTCCACATCTCCGTCCGCAACGCCCAGAACCGTGCGGCAGCCGCGCAGCGACAGGCAGCCGGGCAGAACCCGCAGTTCGCCGGGCAGCAGCCTTACCCGGGGGAGCAGCAGGCCTACCGCGTGCTGCGCGCGGTTCCCGGCCAGTTCGACGCCGCGGCACCCCATCCGACCACTGCCCCCACCCCCGTGGTCACCCCCAACGGAATTCCAGGCCCGCAGCCGGTGTCGAATGACACTGTTGCCCGCGGGTTTGTTCTCTATGTGGGCCTGGATGAGGAGGCCGCCGCCGCGCAGGGGACCACGCTGAGCAAGCTGGCTTCCCAGGTGCGCGCCTACGTACAGTCGCTGGCTCCGGACGCCCAGACCCACGGGGCCGTGGCCCTGGCGCCGGCCGACGCCCCGGGCGAGAACATCGACGTGGTGCGCCAGGCCCTGGGCGATCCGACCGTCAGCCGCCGCCCGCGGACCGCGGCCGTTGAGATCCAGCGGCAGCCGCAGCAGGCCTCGCACGCCAGCCGTCCCAGCGGCGTCCTGATCGATCTGTCCCGCCGCGAGGTGCACCTGGACGGGGAGACCCTGAACCTGACGTTCAAGGAATTCGAGCTGCTCAACTACCTTGTGGAGAACGCCACCCGCACCGTCGGCCGCGAAGAGCTGCTCTCCGGGCTGTGGAAGAACGCCGAGGAAGTCCCGAACGAACGCACCATCGACGTGCACATCCGCCGGCTCCGTTCCAAGCTGGGCCGCCTGGCCAACACTGTGCGCACCGTCCGAGGCCAGGGCTACCGGTTCTACGAGCACCCGGAAGTAGTGGTCTGGGCCGCGCCGGAGTACTCCATCTAGGTCCTGCCTGCACTGCCTCGCTACAGCCCGTACGCCTCGAGCAGGCGGAGCCACACCTCGCTGATGGTGGGGTAGGAGGGCACCGCGTGCCAGAGCCGGTCCAGCGGGACCTGGCCGACGACGGCGATGGTTGCCGAGTGCAGCAACTCGCTGACACCGGGGCCGGCGAACGTCATGCCCACGATGACCCTGCGGTCTTCGTCCACCACCATCTGGGCCCAGCCCTGGTAGCCATCGGCATACAGCGAGGAGCCGGCGACGGCGATCGGCAGCTCGGTGGCGGACACGGCGAGCCCGCGCTCCCGGGCCTGCTCTTCGGTGAGGCCGACGACGGCGACCTCCGGATCGGTGAATATCACCGAGGGAACCGCCGCGTCGTCGGCAGTGCTGGCAAAGCGGCTCCACGGTTCCGGGTCGGCGTCCAGCTCGCCGGCCGCCCGGGCCGCGATCGCGTCCCCGGTGGCCCGCGCCTGGTACTTGCCCTGGTGCGTCAGCTGGGCCTTGCCGGCGGCGTCGCCCACAGCATACAGCCAGCCTCCGTCGACGCCGGCCACGCGTCCGCTGGCGTCGACCTGCAGCCGCTTCGGATCCTGCCCCAGCTCCTCCAGGCCAAGTCCGGAGAGGGCCGGACGTCGTCCGGTGGAAACCAAGAGCTTCGCGGCCGTGACGGTGTCCGCCGCCCCCGTCTCCCCGTCCGCACCCGCAGCCGTCAGCGTGAGGCTCACGCCGCCGTCGTTCGCAGCCACCCGTGATGCCTGCGTGTGGAGCCGGATCCGCACCCCGTCGCGGCGCAGCCCGGCCTCCACCAGCCGCCGCGCGGGTCCGGGGACGTTCGCCAGCAGGTCCCCGCGTGCCACCAAGGTGACGTCGGTGCCCAGCCGGGCATAGGCCTGCGCGAGCTCGCAGCCGGAGACGCCGCCGCCCAGCACCAGCAGGCTCTCCGGAACTTCCCGCGCGGCGGTGGCTTCGCGCGTTCCCCAGAAATCGATGCCGTCCAGCCCGGGCAGCGGCGGCACGTTCGGCGTGGAACCGGTGGCCAGCACGACGGCGTGCCGTGCGGTGATGCGGGTCCGGGTCCCGTCGTCGTCCGTTGCCGTCACTTCGCGCGGACCTGTGAGCCGGGCGGTGCCGCGGACCAATTCGATGCCGGCGCCCTTCACCCACTCCACCTGCGAGGCATCGTCCCAGCCGGAGGTGAAGGAATCCCGGCGGGCCAGCACGGCCTCCGCCGCCAGGCCGCCGGTCACGGCTTCGGCCGCGCCCTTGACGCCGCGCGCGGCTTGCAGGGCCGTGCCCGGGCGCAGCAGGGCCTTGGAGGGCATGCAGGCCCAATAGGAACACTCGCCCCCGACCAGGGCCGATTCGACCAGGATGGTTTTGAGTCCGCCGCGGGTGGTCCGGTCCGCCACATTCTCGCCGACCGCCCCGGCCCCGAGTACCACGACATCCGCTTCCAGCGTCCGCTCTTCCATATCCCGAGCCTCGCATCGCGCGGAGGCGCTGACAAGGGCCGCATACACTCGTGGTGTGAACGACCACCACCTGAAGAAGCTGATGATCATGCGCCACGCCAAGGCCGCGTGGCCGCTGGGCGTCGAGGACCACGAGCGGCCGCTGGCCCAGCGCGGCCACGACGAGGCGCCGCAGATCGGCCGGTGGATGGTGGAGCACAACTGCATCCCGGACTTCATTCTGTGCTCGTCGGCACTGCGGACCCGCCAGACCTGCACCTGGGTGTGCAGCGAGCTGGGGGAGAAGGCGCCGACTCCCATGCTGTCCGACGAACTATACGATGCGCCGGCCGTGCGGGTCCTGTCCGAAATCAATCAACTGCCCGACACCATCACGTCCCTGCTGGTGGTGGCCCACATGCCGGCGGTGCAGGACCTGGCGATGCGGCTCGCGTCGGTGGATTCCGATGAGGAGGCCGTGGTGGACATGGCCACCCACTATCCGACCTCCGGCCTGACGGTGCTGCAGCACGGGAAGAGCTGGGCGGAGCTGGACGGGCGTGACGCCGCGGTGACCGACTTCGTGGTGCTGCGCTGACGCGTTTCGCGGTGCTGCGCTGACGGCCGGCGCCTCACGCTGCGCTGACGCGGGCAGGGCCGGCGCCTCACGCTGCGCTGACCGGGCAGGGCCGGCGCCTCACCCTGCCCGGACTCCGCCGGTCAGAAGAGGAGGATCGGCTTGATCGTGGATCCGTTGGCCGAGTCCTCGAACCCCTGGTTGATGTCGGCAAAGGGGTAGGTCTTGACCAGCTTGTCGTACGGGAACCGTCCCTGCTTCCAAAGCTCGATCAGGCGCGGGATGAAGACCTGGTACACCGAGCTGCCCTGGACATTCATTGTGAACGTCCATCCCTTGACCTGGGACTCGCCGATCTCGAACGGTGCCTCGGTGCCGAAGGTCGTGTTGCCCACGGCCACGAGCGCGCCGCGGAAGGCCAGCGCCCGCGCAGCCTGATTGAGCACCGCGGGCACGGAGGTGGTGTCGACGATGTAGTCCACGCCCTCCCCGCCGGTGATGCGGTTCAGCTCCTCGCCCGTGTCCGTCTTGGCGGAGTTGATGGTGTGGGTCGCGCCGAGCTCGAGCGCCGTCTCCAGGCGGTTGTCATGCAGATCCACCGCGATCACCGTCGTGCAGCCGGCGATCTTGGCCGCCATGATCGCCGCCGAGCCGACCGCCCCCGCACCGATCACAGCCAGCGATGTCGCCGCCTCCGGCCGCAGCTCGTTGAGCACAGCCCCGGCCCCGGTCTGCAGCCCGCAGCCCAGCGGGGCGAGCATCTCCAGCGGAACCTCGGGGTCCACTTTGACTACGCAGCGCTCCAGCACGTTCGCGTACGACGAGAAGGACGACTGGCCGAAGAAGTGCGAGGCCACCGATTCGCCGTCGGCCGAGAGCGAGGTTCGGCGACCACTGAGATTGATGGCGATGTAGTGCTCGCAGTAGGCCATCTCCCCGCGGCGGCACTGCTTGCACGTGCCGCACGATGCCGGCGCCAGCACCACATGGTCACCGGGCTCGACGCTCGTCACCGCTATCCCCACATCCTCCACAACACCGGCGCCCTCGTGACCGAGCACCGCCGGCCACTGGAGGGGATACGCGCCGTCGCGGGCGGTCGAATCCGTGTGACAGATGCCGGTTGCGACCATGCGGACCCTCACCTCGTCGGGCCGGAGATCGGCGAGCTCCAGTTCTTCAACTGAAAGCGGTGCGCCCGTCTCGCGCACGACGGCGGCGGTGACCTTCATGGGTATTCCTCCTATATCCGAGACCAACACATAACAGGACCGCACACGATGGCGCGGACTCCTGTTTCAACCGTCTCATGCCCGTCGGGTCGGTGCAGCTAGATGCGGATGCGGCCAAGCTTGTCCGGGTTCCGGATGAGGAAGATTTCCCGGACCAACCCCTCATCGATCCGGAAGCCGGCGACCGTGTCCACCGCGCCGTCCGCATCGACCGCCACCAACCCGGGCAGCCCGTTGACGTCGGCGACGTGCAGGTGGAAGGGGGTGTCCGGGTTGCCGGTGATGCCGAGCAGGAAGCGCAGCACCTTCTCCACCCCGAAGATGGGCCGCAGCGCCGCGGTCTTCTGGCCGCCGCCGTCGCTGGTCAGCACAACGTCCGGAGCCAGCAGGCCCAGCAGCGGCTCGATGGCCCCGGTGTTGGCTGCCTGCAGGAACTGCTCGGTGATCCTCCGGTGCAGGGCAGGATCAACTTGGTTCCTGGCTTGCCGGCTCGCGACGTGGCCGCGGGCACGCGAGATGAGTTGCCGCACCGCCGCGGGCGAGCGGCCCAGCGTCCGGGCAATCTCTGGTGCCGGGTAGCCGAAGACCTCGCCCAGGATGTAGGCCGCACGTTCCAAGGGGGAGAGCTGTTCCAAAACCACCAGCATGGCCAGCGAAACATCGTCGGCCAGCACGGCAGCTTCGTCCGGTGCGGGAGGGCTCGGGGCATCCGGCAGGGAGCTGACCGGCTCGGGCAGCCAGGGCCCGACGTAATTTTCGCGGCGGCGTTGCTGGGCGCGGATCTGGTTCAGCGCCAGATTGGTTACCGTTCGCAGCAGGAAGGCCCGCGGCTCACGGACATGGTCCTGCGGCACGTCGGAGAACCGCAGCCATGCCTCTTGCAGGACGTCCTCGGCGTCGGCGGCGCTGCCCAGGAGGCGGTAGGCCGCCCCAAAGAGCAGCCCGCGGTGCTGTTGGAACACGGCCAGGTTCTCCTGGGTCGTCGACATGTCAGCCTCCTACGCCGCAGGTTTCCTTGAAGCCCTGGCTGGCCAGGCCCAACGCGGCGTTCACCCTCGACCGCTGGTTCTCCACCGCAACCAGATAGGTCAGTTCCGCCAGCTGGGCCGGGTCAAGATACTGCTTCAGCCTTTCCACTAAGTCGTCGGTGACTGTGGGTGGGGTCGCGGTCATGGCCTCTGCATAACCGAGCACATCGCGCTCCAGCTGAGTGTAAACCGAAGCCGTATGCCAGCGCGGAACCTCCCGCAGTTTCGCCGGCTCCACGCCCTGGTGATGAAATTCCCAGTAGCCGAAGTCGAGGCACCAGCTGCAGCCGATAGAGGAGGCCGCTCCCATGACGGCCAAAGCCTTGAGTACGGGCGGCAGGGTGTTGAACCTGGCAACGGATCGTTCGTGCCGCAGCCAGGAAAACAGCACCCGCCGGTTGTGCAGCATGGCCAGGCCGGGATCCAGCACCTTGCCGTACTTCCGCTTGCTGTAGCCCGCCATGATGCTCAGGAACAGGCTGGGGGAGTGTTCCAGGGGTATCCGTGCCATGCCGGCCTCCTCGTCGTTGCCCCGGCGAGCGGGGATACAAGGAAGACACTGCGGAAGCAGCGAGTGTGACATGGAGCCCGGAGGGGGCGTGCGGCCCTGTAAACCGCTGGAGCCGCGGCACGTTGCCGGCAACAAAAATGCAGCCCGGTCGATGACCGGGCTGCATGTGTTTGGTGCGCCCAGAGGGATTCGAACCCCCGGCCTTCTGTTCCGTAGACAGACGCTCTATCCAGCTGAGCTATGGGCGCTTGGCCTCGCGGCCGGATACAACTGTAGCGTGTTTGCCGGACAGTCGCCAAATCGAGGGAGCCCCGCCCGCCTCCGCCCCGGAATTGCGTGCATCGCGGCTTGTGGACGCCGCGCCTCACCCCCCCCAGCCCACCTGTCTAGCTTGGGGGCGCCAGCGCCGCGGAGCTGCGGTGCCGGGCTGCTGATCTAGGGAAACCAGTTCGCGCCCGCCCTCGGAAGGACACATTAACTAGACCGGTCTATATGACCTTAATCACACCTGTGGGGGTTGACACGTAGAAAAACCCCGGAATTCCGGGCTCATCATATCCAGGGCGGGCCAATCCCCTTTTTCTGCAGCCCGCTGGTCTAGCCATCGACCCATAGCATCTAGAAACACCACTGGCCCAGGAAAGGGATGAGTCATGGGCGATATCACGCGTCAGCCGGTTCTTGAGGAAACACTTATGGATGCCCCAACTACACACGCAAAGCTTCTGGCCTGGGTTGCCGAAGTTTCAGAGCTGACGCAGCCCGACTCAGTCTATTGGGTGGACGGCTCCGAAGAGGAGTACGCACTCCTGACCGATCAGCTGGTCGAGGCCGGGACGCTGAAGCGGCTGAACCCGCAGCTGTTCCCGAACTCCTTCGTCGGCTTCTCCGACCCGAAGGACGTCGCCCGGGTCGAAGAGCGGACCTTCATCTGCTCCGAGAAGGAGGCAGACGCAGGGTTCACCAACAACTGGATGGACCCCGCGGAGATGAAGTCGATCCTCACGGAACGCTTCGCCGGCAGCATGCGCGGACGCACCATGTACGTGATCCCCTTTGTCATGGGGCCGCTGGATGCGGAACAGCCGCAGTACGGCGTCGAAATCACCGACTCGGCCTACGTGGTCGCCTCCATGCGCATCATGGCGCGGATCGGCACCGACGTGCTGCGCAAGATGGAGGCTGAGGACGCCTTCTTCGTCCCCGCGCTGCACTCCGTCGGCGCCCCGCTGGAACCAGGGGAAGCCGACGTCGTCTGGCCGTGCAATGAGGAGAAGTGGATCGTGCACTTCCCCGAGGAGCGGTCCATCTGGTCCTACGGCTCGGGCTACGGCGGCAACGCGCTGCTGGGCAAGAAGTGCTACGCCCTGCGCATCGCCTCGGTCATTGCCCGCGACGAAGGCTGGCTGGCCGAGCACATGCTGATCCTCAAGCTCACCAGCCCGCAGGGCAAGGCGTACAACATTGCGGCCGCCTTCCCCTCGGCCTGCGGCAAGACCAACCTCGCGCTGCTGGATCCGACCATCGACGGCTGGAAGGCCGAGACCCTCGGCGACGACATCAACTGGATGCGCATCGGCAAGGAGGGCGAACTGCGCGGCGTGAACCCCGAGTACGGCCTGTTCGGCGTCGCACCGGGCACCGGCTGGAGCACCAATCCCAACGCCATGCGCGCCATCGCCAAGGGCAACTCCATCTTCACCAACGTGGCGCTGACCGACGACGGCGGCGTCTGGTGGGAGGGCATGACCGACGACGTGCCCGATCACCTCATCGACTGGCAGGGCAACGACTGGACGCCCGACTCCGGCCGGCCGGCGGCGCACCCGAACTCGCGCTTCTGCACGCCGATCTCGCAGATCGACATGCTGGCCCAGGAGTACTACAGCCCCGACGGCGTGGAGATCCACGCGATCCTCTTCGGCGGGCGCCGCAAGACCACCATCCCGCTGGTTACGCAGGCCCGCTCGTGGACCAACGGCATCTTCATGGGCTCCACCCTGTCGTCGGAGACCACCGCGGCAGCCGCCGGCGCCGTCGGCGTGGTCCGCCGCGACCCGATGGCCATGCTTCCGTTCATCGGCTACAACGCCGGCGACTACCTCAAGCACTGGGGCACCATCGAGGGCAAGGCCAACCCGGACCGCCTGCCCAAGGTATTCCTGGTCAACTGGTTCCGCCGCAATGCCGACGGCGGCTTCGCGTGGCCGGGCTTCGGGGAGAACTCCCGCGTGCTCAAGTGGGCCATCGAACGCATCGAGGGCACCGCGGACGCCACGGAAACGCCGATCGGCTACATCCCGACCGGCGACTCCATCGACCTGACCGGGCTGGACATGACCCAGGCGCAGGTGGAGGAAGCCGTCAAGGTGGATCCGGCGGAGTGGAAGGAAGAGCTCAAGGGCATCGAGGAATGGTACGCGCAGTTCGGCGATTCCCTGCCCGATGAGCTGGACGCCGAACTCAAGCAGCTCCAGGCCCGCTTCGCCTGAGTGACTGAAGGCGGGACGCCATCACAGGCTCCCGACATGAGGCCCCCGCGCAGCTGCGCGGGGGCCTCATCCTTTTAACTGCGGATCTTTCGGACGGGATGGCCTCTGTCCCTCCGGTCTAGACCGGTTGCCGCGATTTCGTGCTCCCGCGCCCCGTAAGACTCGTCGGGCCGTGGCTTCGGGTGCCGCTCATTGGTATGTTGAGCCCTCCTACGCACGCTCAGGAGCAACGACCCAAGGAGGGGCGTTCCATGGCCGATACTCAGGGCGGGGATGTCATCGATATCCTCACGACCGATCACCGCGAAATGCTCGAACTGCTCAGTCAGATCGAGCAGACCGCCGACCCGGGCCAGCGCCGGGACCTGGCCGATACCCTCATTGCCGAGGTGATGCGCCACGCCGTCGCCGAAGAGATGCTTGTCTACCCCGTGATTGAAGAGCACGTGCCGAACGGCAAGGAAGAGGTTGAGCATGACAAGAAGGAGCATGACGAGATCGTTCGGCTGATGAAGCGGATGGAGGACGTTGACTCTTCCGATCCGACCTTCATGGAGCTGGTGAGGGAACTGGCAGGACAGCTGCGCCACCACGCCAACGACGAGGAGACGGATCAGTTCCCGAAGCTGCGCGCCCACATCTCTCCGGAGCGGCTCGCCGAGCTGGGTGAAAAGGTCCAGAGCGCCAAGAAGGTCGCGCCGACCAGGCCTCATCCCAGCGCCCCGCACTCCGAGCTGTTCCACAAGACCGTGGGGCCCGGGGTTGGCATGGTTGATCGGCTGCGCGACAAGCTCTCGGGACGCCAGACCGGCTGAGTCCGTGGGGGTGGCCCGCTGCGGATCACCCCGGGGCGCGTGTGAGCAACGTCATGAAGACGGGTTCCATCTGCAACCGGTGTGGCAACGAGGACACGACGAGGGGATCCAGTTCGCGGTAAAAGGCCTCGCGGGCCCGGCGCAGCGCTCCCCGCAGCCCGCAATTGTTGTTCATCGGGCAGTCGCCGGCGGCGGACTCGCAATCCACCACGTCCTCCCGCGCGTCGAGGGTCCGCAGCAGGCCGCCCACCGTCGCCAGCCGTCCGGCGGCGCTGATCCGGATGCCGCCGGAGCGGCCGCGCACGGCCTCGACCAGTCCGAGCGAGCGCAGCTTCAGCACGGCCTTGCTGACGTGGTTGTACGGGGTGCCGACGCCGTCGGCGACCACCTGCGTGGTCATCAATTCGCCCTTCGGCGCCGCGGACAGCAGCATCAGTGCCCGCAGGCACACGTCGGAGAAGGCATTGATGCGCATGCTGCCAATTTTAGCGGCCTGGCGCGGCCGGAATGGCCGCGGTTCCGCGCGGCGCCGGCGGATCAGCCCCGGGGTGGCCCGGCTTCTGCGTCGGGTTCCTCGTCGGGCCAGACGAGGCGTTCCTGCGGGTCCACGAACGGGTCGGGGTAGCTCCAGGCGCCGTCGTCGTCGTGATGGTAGGGCTGGATGGCCGAGACCGCGATGCCGGCCGAGTGCTCCACGGCAATCTGGATCGCGTCGGCGTCTTCTTCGGGCAGGAAGATGTCGCTGATCACGGCGATGGCGCGGAAATCGGCGCGGTCATGGCGCAGGGTGGCGTACAGGTCCTCGATCATGCCGTCCACGTTGACCTCGGCGGCCTCGGCGTCCAGGTCATCGGGGGAGACGACGACGAGCCGCAGCCCGCCGTCATGCGTGGTGACCAGGGCCGCGGGCAGGAACGCTCCGTGCTCGGTCAACTGTTCCTGCGCCACCCCGAGCCCGGTTCCGAAGAGTGTGTCGATATCGGCCAGGATCTCCGCGGGGATGCCCTCCCGCCACGAGGCGCTCATGCTGTTTCCCGGACGCGGGCCAGGACGTGCCCGCGGAGGGTGTCGAGCAGGCCGGGGCTGGTCGCCTCGGCGTTCAGCCGCAGGAAGGGTTCGGTGTTGGAGGGGCGGAGGTTGAACCACCAGGTGCCGTCGTCGGCGATCACGGTGGTGCCGTCGAGTCGGTCCACGCTCACGCCGGTGCCCGCGTAGGCTGCCGGGCAGCCGGCGGCGGTGGTGTCGGTTCCGGCCGCGGCGGGGTCGGGCGCGAGGGCGGGGGCGAAGTCGGCCAGCACGCGGGCGATCGCGGCGTCCTTGTCGTCGACCTGGGAGTTCAGTTCGCCGGTGGCGTGGTAGGGGTCGTATTCGGCGGCCAGCTTGGACAGCGGCGCGTCCTGCTCGCCGAGGGCGGCGAGCACGTGCATGGCGGCGAGCATGCCGGTGTCGGCGTTGTAGAAGTCGCGGAAGTAGTAGTGCGCGGAGTGTTCGCCGCCGAACACGGCCTTTTCCTCGGCCATGTGCGCCTTGATGAACGAGTGTCCCACCCGGGTGCGTACCGGGCGTCCGCCGGCGGCGGTGATGGTTTCGGGCACGGCGCGGGAGGTGATCAGGTTGTGGATCACCGCCGGGCTTTCTTCGCCGGCGGCGCGGGCGCGGGCGATTTCGCGCCGGGCGACCAGCGCGGTGATCGCCGAGGGGGAGACCACCGCCCCGGTGTCATCGATCACGAAGCACCGGTCGGCGTCGCCGTCGAAGGCCAGGCCGAGGTCCGCCCCGTGCTCGATGACGGCGGCCTGCAGGTCCACCAGGTTTTCCGGTTCCAAGGGGTTGGCCGGATGGTTGGGGAACGTCCCGTCCAGCTCGAAATACAGCGGCACGACCTGAAGCGGCAGCGCCGGCAGCAGGGTGTCGCCGAGCACGGCGGGGGTAGTCATTCCGGCCATGCCGTTGCCGGCGTCTACCACTACCTTCAGCGGCCGGATGCCGGCCAGGTCCACCAGGGAGCGCAGGTAGGAGGCGTAACCGGCCAGCACGTTGGTTTCGCTGATGGTCCCGGGTTCGGTGCCGTCGGGGATCCCGGTCTCGAGGTACTTCTGCGCCAAGTCGCGGATGTCGAACATGCCGGTGTCGGAGGAGACCGGCACCGCCCCGGGCTTGGCCATCTTCAGGCCGTTGTACTGCGCGGGGTTGTGGCTGGCGGTGAACACCACACCGGCGGCGTCCAGGGACCCGCAGGCGTAGTAGAGCTCATCGGTGGAGATCAGCCCCAGCATCTGGATGTTGGCCCCGCGGCCGGCCGCGCCGTGGGCGAACGCGGCGGCGAATTCCGGCGAGGACGGGCGCATGTCGCCGCCCACCAGCACGGTCTGCCCGGCCAGGGACAACACGTCCACGAACGCGGCGCCGGTCGCCTCGACGGTCGCCGCCGTAATGGTTTCGCCCACGATCCCGCGGACGTCGTACGCCTTGAAGGACAGGCCAAGATCTATGCTGCTCACTTCACCAGCTTATAAGGGGCTGCTGTGGAAAAGGGCCAGGTTGTCCTCGGCGGCTGCGATACTGGGCAGCATGGCTGAGCTGATCGACGGGACAACGGACGCGGCGACGACGGGAACGGCGGGGCCCGGGCAGGACGACGGCGGGCTGCGCGGGGAGGCCACCGCGCTGCTGCGTGCCCTGGTGGGCAATGACACGGCCGAGTTCCACGAGGGCCAGTTCGAGGCTGTCGAGGCGCTGGTTTCCGGCGGGCGCCGGGCCCTGGTGGTGCAGCGTACCGGCTGGGGAAAGTCGGCGGTCTACTTCGTGGCGAGCCTGCTGCTGCGCCGCCGCGGCGCCGGCCCCACCCTGATCGTCTCGCCCCTGCTCGCGCTCATGCGCGACCAGGTGGCGGCGGCCGAACGCGCGGGTGTGCGGGCCGCGGCGATCAACTCGGCGAACCAGCTGGAATGGGGCCAGGTCCAGGAGCAGCTGGCCGCCAACACGGTGGACGTGCTGCTGGTCTCGCCCGAGCGGCTGAACAATCCGCGGTTCCGGGACGAACAGCTGCCGCAGCTGGTGCAAAGCTCCGGCCTGCTGGTGGTCGACGAGGCGCACTGCATTTCCGACTGGGGCCACGATTTCCGCCCGGACTACCGGCGGATCCGGGACCTGATCGCCCGGCTGCCCGAGCGGGTCCCGGTACTGGCCACCACGGCCACCGCCAATTCCCGCGTGGTCCACGACATCGAAGAGCAACTCGGCGTGCATGCCGCCCCCGGGCACGACGACGGCGGAGTGCTCACCATCAGGGGCCCGCTCGCCCGCGCCTCCCTGCGCCTGGGAGTGCTCCGCCTGGCCAGCCCGCGCGCCCGGCTCGGGTGGCTGCTCACGCACCTGAACGACCTGCCCGGCAGCGGAATCATCTACTCCCTCACGGTTTCCGCCGCCGAGGATACGGCCCGGCTGCTCCGCGAGGCCGGCCACGAAGTGGCCGCCTACACCGGCCGGACCGACCCGGCCGAGCGGGAACAGGCCGAGGCGGCGCTGAAGGAGAACCGGGTCAAGGCGCTCGTGGCCACCAGCGCCCTCGGCATGGGCTTCGACAAACCCGACCTGGGCTTTGTGGTGCACCTGGGTGCGCCGAGTTCCCCGGTGGCCTACTACCAGCAGGTGGGGCGTGCAGGCCGCGGAACTCCGAACGCCGACGTGCTGCTCCTGCCGGGTACCGAAGACCGGGACATCTGGGAGTACTTTGCCACGGCGTCGATGCCGAACGAGGGCACGGCCACGGCCGTGCTGCGCGAGCTCTCCGTCCCGGGGACCGTGCTGTCCACCGCGGCGCTGGAGACGCTGGTGAACCTGAAACGATCCCCGCTGGAACTCCTGCTGAAGGTCCTCTCCGTGGACGGCGCGGTCCGCAAGGTCAGCGGCGGCTGGGAGGGAACCGGCCAGCCCTGGACCTACGACACGGAGCGCTACGGACGCATTTCGCAGGCGCGGGTGGCCGAACAGAATGCCATGCTGGACTACGAGAACACCTCCGGCTGCCGTATGGAATTCCTGGCGAGGGCTCTGGACGATCCCGCTGCCGCGCCCTGCGGGCGCTGCGACAACTGCGCCGGACCCTGGTACTCGGACACCATCGCGGCCGAGGCCACCGAAAGCGCCGGCGCCGCCCTGCAGCGGGCCGGCGTCGAACTGGAGCCGCGCGCCATGTGGCCCAGCGGCATGAACAAGCTGGGCGTGCCGGTCAAGGGCAAGATCCCGCCGGCGGAGGCCAACGGCAGCGGCCGCGCCCTGGCCCGGCTGACGGACCTGGGCTGGGGCGGAAAACTGCGCGAGGTCTTCGCGGACGGGGCGCCGGACCGCGAAGTGGACCCGGCCATGCTCAACGCCTGCGTCCAGGTCCTCGCGCAATGGGGTTGGGCGCAGCGCCCGATCGGCATCGTCAGCGTCCCCTCGCGCAGCAGGCCGCTGCTGGTACAGTCGCTGGCCCGCGGCCTGTCCGAGATCGGCCGGCTGCCGTACCTGGGCGAGCTCACCGTCCCGCACGGCGGACCACGCAGCGGCCCCGGCGGCAACAGCGCCTTCCGGTTGGCCGACGTGTGGGACCAGTTCCAGGTCCCCGACGGCGGTGAAGCCTGGCTGGCGCAGAACCGCGGCCCCGTGCTGCTGGTCGACGACGTCGCCGACAGCCGCTGGACCCTGACCGTGGCGGGACGCGCGCTGCGCCTGGCCGGGGCCGAAGCGGTCCTGCCCTTCGTCCTGGCCCTCAAGGCCTGAGCCCCCGGCCGCCCTCGCCGGCAGGCGGTCTTGCCTGATACCTAGAGCTGCTAGGGTAGTACCTTGCAGATCTAGGTATCAGGAGGACCCTTTGCGCATTGACAAGGACCTGGTCGCCGCTTCGGCCACCCCGCTCGTGCTGGGGATATTGTCGGAGGGCGAACTGTACGGCTACGCCATCAGCAAGCGCGTGAGCGAACTGTCCGACGGGGGGCTGGAGTGGACGGACGGCATGCTCTACCCGCTGCTGCACCGACTCGAGCGGTTCGGGTATGTGTCGTCCTCGTGGGGCCTCTCCGAGGCCGGCCGGCGGCGCAAACATTACGCCATCACCGCCCAAGGCCGGGAGGTGCTCGCCGAGCGGCAGCAACAGTGGACGGTGGTCGCCGAGACGCTTCGGCGGGTGTGGCAGGCGGTGCCGCCGCCCGCGGCCCCGGTCGAAGGGTGGGCCTGATGGAACCGCATGCCGAGTTGGAAGCACAGATTGACCGGTGGCGCGGGTACGTCCGGCGGCGGCAGGCGATTTCACCCGCGGACCTCGATGAACTCGAGGACCACCTGCGCGGACAAATCGCCGACCGCCAGGCGTCAGGGCTGGACGACGAGGAGGCCTTCCTCGTCGCGATCAAGCGCCTGGGCAATCTGGATGCGGTCTCGCGTGAGTTCGCCCGCGAGCACTCCGACCGGCTGTGGAAGCAGCTGGTGCTCGTCCCGCAGGACGCCGACTCCGCAGCGCCGCCATGGCGGGAGCTTGCTGTCGTCCTCGCTCTCGCCGTCGGAGCGGGGGTGGCCGTCAAGGCAGGCACCCTGTGGCTCGACGGCGAGGTCCTGGCGCGAAACCTCGGCCTCCTCGTCTTCCCGTTCCTTGCCGCGTACTTCGCCTGGAAACGCCGGTTGACGGTGCCCAAGGCGGCGGCGCTGCTCGTCCCGTTCGCCGCGCTGGCCGTGCTGCTCAATGCCTACCCGTTCGCGGCCGCCGGTTCCACCGAGGTGCTCGCCGTGCTGCACGCCCCGGTCGTCCTGTGGCTGCTGGCGGGCGTGGCGTACGTTGGCGGCAGGTGGCGTGAACACAGCCGGCGCATGGACTTTGTCCGGTTCACCGGTGAGCTCGCGATCTACTTCACGCTGTTGGCCCTCGGCGGGGCGGTGCTGATCGGGCTTACTTTCGGCGCGCTGCAGGCTGTCGGCGTCGACTTCGAGCCGGCGATGGAGGCCTGGATCCTGCCGTTTGCCGTCCCGGGCGCGCTGGTCGTAGCCGCCTGGCTGGTCGAGGCCAAGCAGAACGTCGTCGAGAACATCGCCCCGGTGCTCACCCGCGTCTTCACGCCCCTGACCATCGTGATGCTGCTGGCGCTGCTGGCAGTGCTCACGGCGGCCGGCGGCCTGGTGGACGTCGACCGGGGGTTGCTCATCCTGATGAACGCGATCCTCGTGCTCGTCCTGGCCCTGCTGCTGTACGCGATTTCTGCCCGCGACGCGCTGGCGCCGCCGGGCCTGTTCGACGGCCTGCAATTGGTCCTCGTCGCCGCCGCGGTCGCGGTCGACGCGGTCATGCTGACGGCGATGCTGACCCGGATCGCCGAATTCGGTACCAGCCCCAACAAGGTCGCCGCGCTCGGCCTGAACCTGCTCCTGCTGGTGCATCTGGTGCGGGCGGCGTGGCTCACCGTCGGGTTCCTGCGCGGGAGGCGGCCCTTCGCAGCGCTTGAGCGCTGGCAAACAGGGTACCTGCCGGTCTATGGCGCCTGGGCCGCCGTCGTCGTCGTGGCCTTCCCGCCGGTCTTCGGCTTCGCCTGACGTGCGGGGCCGCCGCGGGCGGCAGGGCGGGCCCCGGGGGACGTTCTCTGGGCGGCAGGGCCGGCCGGAACAAAGTTCGTGCGTCGAAATGACTGCTGAGACCGGCCCCGCGCGCTGCCGAGGCCGTAGGTCTCCCGCCACTTCCAATGTAGCGCGCACCCGGGGGCTTGCTGCAAGGCCCCCCTGATGCCTCAAACTGGCCCCGACGTGCCCGTAAGCGGCGCGCGGAAAAGGCTCGGAGAGGCGGGGTCCTGATGGTCGAGGTCATAGTAGCCGGGGGCGGTCCGACCGGGATGATGCTGGCCGGTGAGCTGGCGCTGGCGGGAGTGGAGGCGGCGGTGGTGGAGCGACGCCCGACGCCGGAGCTGGTGGGCTCGCGCGCGGGCGGCTTCCACTCGCGCACGATCGAGATTCTGGATCAGCGCGGGATCGCCGACCGGTTCCTGGCCGAGGGCCAGCCCGTCCAGGCGGCGTTCTTCGGGAACACGGCGCTGGACGTCAGCGACTTTCCCACCCGCCACCCCTACACGCTCGGCCTGTGGCAGAACCATATCGAGCGGATCCTGGCCGGCTGGATCGAGGAACTGGGCGTGCCGGTCCATCGGGGGCTCGAGGTAACCGGCTTGGCCCAGGACGCCGCCGGGGTCGAGGTGTATCTCGCCTACGGCGGGCCGATGCGCGCCCGGTACCTGGTCGGCGCCGACGGCGGACGAAGCGCGGTCCGCAAGGCGGCCGGCATCGGGTTCCCCGGCTGGGATGCGACGAAAAGCAGCCTGATCGCCGAGGTGGAGGTGACCGAGGAGACGCCGGTGGGCATGCGCATCGACGAGGTGGGGGTCCATGGGCTGCACCTGATGGAGGACGGGCGAACGGTGCGGGTGGTCGTGACCGAGAAGCAACTGGGGCCGGCGACCGAGCCCACCCTGGCGGACCTCGGCAAGGCGCTGTCCGAGGTCTACGGCACCGACTTCGGGATCCACCATCCGACCTGGATCTCGCGCTTCACCGACGCCACGCGGCAGGCCGCGGCCTACCGCAACGGACGCGTGCTGCTGGCCGGGGACGCCGCGCACGTCCATGCTCCTTCGGGCGGGCAGGGGATCGGGCTCGGCATCCAGGACGCCGTGAACCTCGGCTGGAAGCTCGCCCTGGTGGCCAGGGGCACTGCCCCGGACAGCCTGCTGGACACCTACCACGCCGAACGGCACCCCGCCGATGCCCGCGCGCTCAAGCACACGATGGCGCAGTCGCTGATGCAACGGGCCGACCCGCGCGTCGGCGCCTTGGCCGACACGGTGGCCGGACTGCTCACGATCGATGAGGCCCGGAAGCGGATGGCTGCGCTCATCTCCGGACTGGACATCCGCTACGACCTCGGCGAGGGGCACCCGCTGCTCGGGCGCCGCATGCCCGACCTCGACATCGTCACCGCCAACGGCCCGCTGCGGGTGTTCACCCTCCTGCATGGTGCCCGCGCGGTGCTGCTGAACCTCGGCACGCCGGGCAGCATCGGGCCGGGGCCGTGGGCGGACCGGGTGCAACTGGTGGACGCCGGATACGACGGCGGGTGGGAGCTTCCCGTGATCGGTTCGGTCAGCGCTCCGGCCGCGGTGTTGATCCGGCCCGACGGGCATGTGGCGTGGACGGGGGACGGGACCGGTCGGGGGCTGGAGGACGCGCTGGCCCGCTGGTTCGGGCCTTGAGACGCAAAAACTCCCCCGGTTTCCCGGGGGAGTTGACGCGGAGACGGGGGGATTTGAACCCCCGGTCGAGTTTAACCCCGACCCTTCATTAGCAGTGAAGTCCATTCGGCCGCTCTGGCACGTCTCCATACGCTATTGCTAGCCTCACAAGACTACCCAGAATCCGGGGCCAAGAGCAAAACCGCGAAGGGCTCAGCCGGTCAGCGCGCGCCACAGGAACGCGTGTGAGAGGGCCTGCAACCGGGCCGTCTGCTTGTTGTCGCTGGCGCCGGCGTGGCCGCCCTCGAGGGCTTCGTGGAACCAGACGTTCCCGACCCCGAGCTCCTGCATCCGCGCGGCCATCTTCCGGGCCTGCACCGGGCCCACCCGGTCGTCCGAGGTGGCGGTCCAGATGAGGGTGTCGGGGTACTCGGTGCCCGGCTGGAGCAGGTGGTAGGGCGAGAACGTGCGGATGAACTCCCACTGTGCCGCGTCCTCGGGGTCTCCGTACTCCGCAATCCAGGAGTAACCGGCGGAGAGCTTGGTGTAGCGGGCCATGTCAAGCAGCGGCACCCCGCATGACACCGCGCCGAAGAGGTGCGGGTAGCCGGTCAGCATGTTTCCGACCAGCAGGCCGCCGTTCGATCCGCCGGCGCAGCCCAGCCGCTCCCGGCGGGTGACTCCGCGGTCCATCAGGTCCTGCGCCACCGCGGCGAAGTCCTCGTAGGCGCGGTGACGGTTGGCCTGGAGCGCCGCCCGGTGCCAGCCCGGGCCGTACTCGCCGCCGCCGCGGATGTTGGCCACCACGTACACGCCGCCGCGGCCCTCCTCGCTGCGCTGTTCCAGCCAGGCCCGTCCCACCGTGCCGCTGTAGCCGGGCGTCCGGGCGACTTCGAACCCGCCGTAACCCGAGAGCAGCACCGGGTTGCCGCCGTCGTAGGCAAGATCCTTGGGGCCCACCTGGAAGTAGGGCACCTGCGTGCCGTCCTTGGAGGTGGCGAAGTGCTGCTGGACCTCGTAGGCGGAGGAGTCAAAGTACGACGGCGATGCCTTGACTTCCAGCGCCGGCCCGCCGATGGTGCCGCGCGAGAGGGTCGACGGCGTGAGGTAGCCGGTGGCCACCAGCCAGTAGTCGTCGGATTCGTCGTCGTCCACCCCGGACGCATCCACGGCGTGCAGCGGCGGGCAGTCCCGGAGTTCCGAGGCGGCCCACTGCGCGGCGGGATCCAGCACCAGGATGCGGGACGAGACGTCCTGCAGCAGGTTGAGCAGCAGGTAGTTCCGGGTCCAGCTCCAGGACTGCAACGAGGTTGCCGCGTCGGGGGCGAAGAGGGCCTGCAGGGAACGGTCGCCGGCCAGGAAAGCCTCCAGGTCGGCGGCGAGCAGGGAGCCGGCCGGGTGGACGGTGCCGTCCAGTTCCCAGTCGCCCCGTGGCCGCAGCAGCAGCCACTGGCGGTGGAGATCCACGTTCACGTCGGTGGGAACGTCGATGGGCAGCCACCCGCCGTCGCGCCGCAGGTAGGTGCGGTAGTTGAAGAAATCGATGACGTCCACCGCCACGTCCCGTTCGAAGCCGGGGGTGGAGTCGTGGCCCACCTGCGCCAGCATGTGGTCCCCGGGGACGTCGAAGTACTCCGTGGCCGCCTCCAAAGCCTGGCCGCGGCGCAGGATGCGGCTGGTCCGCGGATAGGAAGAGGTGGTCAGCGAGCCGGGGCCGAAGTCGGTGCCCAGCAGGAGGCGGTCCTCGTCCAGCCAGGAGACATAGCTCTTGGCCACCGGGATGTCGAAGCCGCCGGGCACGAAGGCGCGGTCCTCGACGTCGAACTCGCGCAGCCGCACCGCGTCGCCGCCGTCGGGGGAGAGCCGCAGCATGGCACGCCGGTAGCTGGTGCCGTCCGCGGGGCGCAGGAAGGACGAGCCGGCATAGACCCAGTCGACGCCCTCGGCGGCGGCCAGCGCGTCAACGTCCAGCAGCACCTCCCAGTCCGGGGAGTCGGTCAGGTAGCTCTCCCAGCTGGTGCGGCGCAGCAGGCCGCGGGGGTTGGCCTTGTCCCGCCAGAAGTTGTAGTAGTGCGGGCCGCGCTTGATGACGGCCGGGATCCGGTCCTCCGCGTCCAGGACTTCCAGAATGCCGGCCTCCAGCGCCGTGAACGAGTCGTCCACGAGCTTGGCCTCGGTGCGCTGGTTTTGTGCCTTCACCCAGTCCAGGGGCAAGGCGGCGTAAATGTCCTCAAGCCAGATGAAGTCGTCCTGGGGCAGATGCGCGGTGTCCTTGGCCATGGACCCATCCTAGGCATGCCGCCACGGGGAGCCGGTTTCCAACCCGTAGGCTAGACGGATGGACAATCCGGGCAGTTACCGTGTGGCGATCGTGGGCGCCGGCCCGCGGGGCACCTCCATGCTGGAGCGGCTGCTGTCCAACCACCGGGCCCACGGCGGGGCGCGGCTGCGGATCCACCTGATCGATCCCTACCCGCCCGGCGCGGGGCATGTCTGGCAGCCGGGCCAGTCCCGGTTGTTCCTGATGAACACCCCCTGCCTGTTCCCCACGGTGGTGCCGGCCCCGGGGACGGAGCAGGTGGGCCCCGATCCGGTGGCGGGCATGACCTTCGAGGCCTGGCGCTCCGCCGTGGCGGGCGGCAGCTTTCCCGAGGTGCCGCAGGACGACCGCGAGGAAGCCGCTGCGCTGGGGCCGGCCGATTTCCCCAGCCGGGCACTCTACGGGCGCTACCTGACCTGGACCTTCGCGCAACTGGCCGCCCGGACCGGGGCCGACGTCTCCCTCACCGTTCATCCCGCGGAGGCCACCGGTCTCTCGGAGCACGACGGCGAATGGCAGCTTGAGCTGGCCGACGGTGCCACCGTGGCGGCGGACGCCGTGGTGCTTGCCCTGGGGCACGTCCCCGCGGCGCTGAATCCGGAGCAGCAGCAGCTTCAGGATGCAGCGGCCCGGCACGGCCTGAACTACCTGCCGCCCAATGTGCCGGCCGACGTGGACTGGGACCGGCTCCCGCCCGGCCGCACGGTGCTGGTGCGCGGCATGGGGCTGAACTTTTTCGACCTGATGGTGCAGGTCACCGAGGGCCGCGGCGGACGATTCCTCCCGGCGACGGACACCGAGCCGCTGCGCTACGTCCCCTCGGGGAAGGAACCGCGGCTGGTGGCCGGCTCCCGCCGGGGCACGCCGTACCGGGCGAAGGCCCGGATCGACAGCTACATCCCGGCCGGCGTGGAGCTGCGGCATTTCACCACGCACGCGGCCCGCCTGTTCGCCGAAGCCGGCGTGCAGCCCGGCTTCGACCACGACCTGTGGCCGATGCTGCACCGCGACGTCTACTGGGCCTACTACTCCACGCTCGCGCGGGTGGAACCTGAGTGTCTGAGCGTGCCGCCGGATGAGCTGCTGGCCGGACTGGAGCAACTGCTGGCGGAGAAAACGGAGCCGGGCAGCCGCACCCTGCTCGTGCGGGCAGGAGCCTACCTGTCGGAACGGGTCGCCGGGCACCGGCTGCTGGACGTGGAGGCACTGGCCAAGCCGTTTAGCGGGCGCAAGTTCCCCGCCGAGGCGGACTACCAGCAGGCGGTGCTGGACTATCTGGATGACGATGCCCAAGGTTCCGCCCGCGGCACCGACGACCCGCTCAAGATGGCCATCGGGGCACTCAACGCCGGGCGCTCGCTGTTAAAGAAGATTGTGGCCGACGGCGGCATCACGGAGGAATCCTGGCTGGCCGAACTGCGCGGCTGGTTTGAACCGCTGGTCGAAGGTTTGGCCAGCGGACCGCCTGCCCAGCGCATCGAGCAGCTGGCCGCCCTGGCGCGGGCCGGCATCGTCCGGTTCGCCGGGCCGGAACCGGTCTACGAGGTTGACCCGGACAGCGGCCGGTTCCGGGTAACGTCGCCGTGGGTCGACGGAGCCGAATACACCGGGGCGTACCTGGTGGAGGCGATGATGCCGGCCAACCGGGTGGCGCACAACCGGTCTCCGCTGCTCCGGCGGATGCTCGAGGACGGCCTGGTCCGGCCGAGGCTGATGGTCGGCCCCAACGGGCAGCCGGTGACCGGGTCGGGCCTGGACGTAACGCTGCCGCCGTACCGTCCGTTGGACCGAAACGGCCATCCGGCCCGGAGCCTGTACGTGATCGGACTGCAGCTGTCCTCGGTGCAGTGGGGCACATCGATCGCCGCCGAGGCCGGAGCACCGGGCGACACCGGCGGGCGCACGCTGCAGGATGCGGACCGGATAGCGCGCGCCATCCTGGCGGCGGCCGACAACAGGAGCCTGGCCGGCTCCGAGCAGGCGGACACCGACGTCGTCGCCAGCGGGGGCCAGCGACGCTCCGTCATCGCCGGGGAACAAAACAGGCCCTCCCGGGTGGGAGGGCCTGTTCGTCCTTCCAGGTACTAGCGCTTGCCGCCGCCGCTGTTGCCGCCGCCGCTGTTGCCGCGGTCCTTGCCCACGTCCAGGCCCACGATGATCGGATCGTGGTCGCTGGCCCGGTAGGGGTCCGGCGCATAGAAGTCGGTGGCGTTGTAGTTGTACCGGCTGTACTCCAACGCGATCGACTCCACCGAGTTGATGTTCCAGATGTCGGCGCCCATGACCTTCGCGTCCGCGGCGGGCGAGGCGAAGATGTAGTCCAGCGAGCCGACCATGCCGCCGAAGCTGTAGCTGTGCTCGCCTGTCTTGGCGCCCTGGTCGACGTACCCGGCGTCGGTCAGGACCCTGATCGGGTCCTCCTTCGCGTAGGAGTTGAAATCGCCGGTCAGCAGCACCTTGTCGGTCCGGAACTGCTCCTGCAGCCGATCCGCGAAGTTCACCAGGGAATGCGCCTGCGCGGTGCGGGCGGCGTTCCAGGCGCCTTGGCCGTGGTCGGCGTTCTCGCCCGAGTTGGGGCCCGAACCCTTGGACTTGAAGTGGTTGGCGATCACGATGAAGGTATCCGAGGCGCCGTTCTTCGCCTTGAAGGCCTGGGCCAACGGCTTGCGGGCGTTGGCGAAGGCCTCGCTGTCGTTGTGGATCACCGACTCCTGGACCGTCTTCACCGCGTCCTTCTTGTAGATGAAGGCCGTGCGGATGAAGTCCTCATCCGCCAGCGCCGGCAGCTCCTCCGGGGACCGGACGTAGTCCCAGCCGCCGTGCTGCGGCCCCTTGCCCGAATGCTTGCCTTCGTGGCGGGTGTCGCCCAGATCCGCATTCAGTGCCTTAGTCAGCGTGGCAAGGGCGGCGTCGCGGTCCTTGCCGAACTGGGCGGAGTTCTCGATCTCCTCCAGCGCCACGATGTCCGCGTCCAGCGCATTAATGGCCGCCACGATCTTGGCCTGCTGGCGTTCCAGGTTCTCCGCGTCCCAGGCACCGCGGGCATCGCAGTTGCGGGCCGTGATCGGGTTGCCGTCGCGGTCCGTGAAGGCACCGCATCCCGCCACCTGATCGCCGGTGGTGCTGAAGTAATTCAGCACGTTGAACGACGCGACCTTCACGTCCCCGCGCACCTCCTCCGGGGAGGCGGTGCGGGTGTCCTGGAACGACGCCGGCTGGACGGTTCCGGCGTTCTCCACCGTCAGGTGGCCCAGCGGCTGGAACCGCCACAGGTTGAAGCGGTAGTCCAGCACCACGTCCGTGGTGAACGCGGCGGGGGACCCGACCCGGACCGGATCGTCGGCGGAGAGGTAGGGCAGCGGGATGTCCTTGTTCGCGTCGGCGCCGAGATAGTTGACGCTTGAGCCGTCGTCCAGCGTGACTGCCAAGGCGGCGTTCTTCTCGGTTTCGGCCCAGAACGCGTCCGAACCGTAGGTCCCGACGGCGGTCGGCTGCACCAGCGGGGAGTTTCCGGCGGCCAGGCCGATTTCACCATACTGGTTCAGGGAGTAGTTGTCGGTGACGGTGAAGCCGCCCTGGGGAGCCAGCAGCATGCCCTCAAACTTCTCGCGCTCGTCGTCGGTGGCGGGCCAACCGATGGCGGCCGCCTTCGGGGCCGCGGCCGCCTCGGTGAGCAGTTTCAGTCCGTCGGCGGCCACGGTGAGCTCGGTCAGCCCGTGGAACTCGCTGACCTTGCCCGTGACCTCCACGAAGTCGCCGGCCTCCACCTGGCCGACGGTGGCCGGGGAGTAGACGAAGACGGCATCGGACGCCGTCCGGGCTGCCACGTCGGTGTCGCCGCCGGTGCCTTCCGTCTGGATGTAGTAGCCGTCAAAGCCGCCCGTGGCGTAGGCGGCGGTGACCACGCCCCGGGTGGCCACGGTCTGGCCGGCCAGCGGGGACTGCATGCCGGTGCCTTGGATCTCGGCGATGGCCACGGACCGCGGCTGCGGATCGGGATCGCCGCCGCCGTCACCCCCGCCGGTGCCCTGCGGGGTGATGTCTTCGCTGAGGCTGAAGTCCGCGGAGTTGTTGTCGGTGTCCGTTCCGTCGGCGCGGTTCAGCGACCGGACGTCCTGGTTGTTGTCCGGCGCCCGGGCCGCCTCGGTTTCAAAGGTGTTCGAGGTGCCGTAGCCCAACAGGTCCACCACGTTGGCGCGGTCGACGACCGAGCCGGTGCCCAGGTCCGCCACCGCACCGGCCTGGTTCGATAGCACGAGGGTTCCTCTCGTGCCGGACGGGGCCATGCCGGTCACGAGGTCCGGTTCCGGCAGCTCTTCGCCGGAGCTGCCGTTCGAATTGGCCTGCACGAGGTAGTGTCCGCCGGCCTTGATGCTGCCGGACAGTTCTGTCACGGCACTCGGGTTTCCGGTGCCGGTGGCCGAGCGGTACTGCAGCGACCAGCCGTCGAGGCTGATGTCGCCATCCGTGGGGTTGTACAGCTCCACGAACTTGTTCCGGTAGGCCGCGCCGGCGCTGCCGCCGGACAGGTACGCCTCGTTGATGACCACATGGTCGCCGCCGGTCTCTCCGGCGATGGGGGCGGCGGGCAGCCGGAAGGTGGTTCCGGACGCGTCCGCGGTCAGTTGGAAGTAGCCGCCGTCCAGCGCGGACGGTGCGGTGAACTCTATGGAGGCAGCGCCGTCGGCCACCGGGAAGGTGCCCAGTGCGGTGCTGGTGCCCGCGGCGTCGACGTAGGCCAGCGACACCTCGGTGGTCACCGGGGCGCCCAGCGACGTCAGGTCCAGCTTGGCGACCTGCACGCTGACCTGTTGGCCGGGACTGACGGATTCGGGGGCGCCGGTGAGCTGCACGCTGCGGCGGGCGAAGTCCGGGGAGAGCGGGCTGTTGCCCCGAAGGTAGGCGATCCACGCGTCGCGGTCCACCAGGCCCGAGTCGCGGGTGTCGGTCCCGTCGTTGAAGATGTGGAAGTTGTCGCCGCCCTGGGCCAGGAAGCTGAAGGTGCCTACGCGGTAGCCGCGTTCCGGATCCAGCGGTTCGCCGTTGACCCAGACGCCGGTGATGCGCTCGCCCTCGGGCAGGGCCGGGTCGTAGGTGTAGTTGACGTTCTTGCTCAGGCCAAGCTGCAGATAGGCGCGGCTCGGCACGTCGCCGGCGGCGGTGCGCTGCCACTGTTGCTCCAGCATGGCCTCGACCTGCGCGCCGGTCAGCGTGGTGGTCCACAGGTTGTTCAGGAAGGGCAGCACCGCGTTGGCCTCGGCGTAGGTGACCGTGCCGTCGGGCGCGTAGTAGAGCTCGTTGCGCAGGCCGCCGGGGTTCACCACGCCGATTTCCGCGCCGCCGCGTTCGGCGGAAGACAGCGATGCCAGCAGCGAGTCGGCGACCAGGTTGCCCAGCGTCGATTCGGAGGCGCGGTCGTCCCGGTCCGGCTCCGTGCCGGCATCCGGCCCGTCGGGCAGGAACGCGGTGGTGATGTCGGCGGTGACGGAGCCGACGGGCTGGGCGCCAATCTCCGCGGCGTGCTCGAGTGCGGCCTGGACGATCGCTGACACCTCGGCGACCCGCGGATAGTCGGCCACCAGGTCCCCGTCCGCGGTCTTGGTGCGCGGCACCACGGCCCCGGTGTGCGCCACGACCTCGTCTGTCCCGGCGTCATAGCTCAGCTGCACCTGGCCGATGTTCTCGCCGTAGGAGCCGGCCTGCACCACGGGCCGGGTCTTGCCCTCCGCGCTCGGGACCGGGGCGTCGAAGCTGTAGGCCTGGTGGGTGTGGCCGTTGAAGATGACGTCAACGTCCGGGCTGGTCTCGTTGACGATCCGGTTGAACACGGCGCTGGCGCCTGCCGCGCCGCCCAGATCGGTGTTGGTGTTCGCTCCCTCGTGGAAGGACGCGATGATGACGTCGGCTTCGTCGCCTTCGCCGTCGGTCAGCAGGGCCGCCACCCGGTTGACGGCGTCCACCGGGTCGCCGAACTCCAGCTCCGCGATTCCGCCCGGGGACACCAGCGAGGAGGTTTCCTCGGTGACCACTCCGATCACGCCGACGCTCACGCCGTTGACCGTGGCCAGCTCATACTCGGGCAGGGCCGGCTCCGTGGTGCCGGCCCGGTACACGTTGGCTCCCAGCTGCGGGTAGTTGGACGCGGCGGCCACGCGGTCGGCCAGGTCGGCGAAGCCGCCGTCGAACTCGTGGTTGCCCACCGCCGTCGTCGCCAATTCCAGGGCGTTGAGCACATCGATGGTCGGCCGGTCCTGCTGCGTGGAGGACGCGAAGACGGAGGCGCCGATGTTGTCGCCGGCGGAGGTGAACAGCGTCCCCTCGGGGTTCTGCGCGCGGAGCTGTTCCACGGTGCCTGCAAACTTGACCGTGTTCGCATCGATGCGCCCGTGGAAGTCGTTGATGCTCAGCAGGTTCAGCTCGACCGGGTCGGCCGCGTGCGCAGGCAACGCGGCGAAAGGCGCCGCCACCAAGCCTGCCGTCAGGACCGCCGCCAGCGCGGTCTTCGGTGATGAAGTAGCCATGTGGCCCTATCTCTCAGGTGGAAGTAATGCTTTTCGCACCGCAGGGAAGGGCTGCGGCACAGCTGGTTGCACGGTGCACAGGGCGCACCGCCCCCCAGTCCAGCGGGCACGGATGAACGGGAGGTTACCCGAGGGCCAGAAGCAGTGGAAGACTTCTATGACAGAACGTTTAAATCCAGCGGGGAAAGGGCTTTCGCCCTTGACAGGAGGGCCGGAGCGACCTCCGGGAAGGCGGCGCCGGGCGGTGTCCGGGAGCTACCTTCGCGAAGCTAGCCCGGAGACGGTCGGAACGCTGCCGCCGAAGCTACCGCCGGGAAGCTACCGCCGGGCGTCCTTGAGCGTGCCGGTGACGGGCTTCGAGCCTTCCTCGCCCAGCAGGCACAGCAGTTCCCGGTCCTCCTCGCCGGTCCAGCTGGCCTCGGTCGGGTTCAGGTAGGTCAGCTCCAGGGCCGAATCGTCGTAGGGGATGCCGGCGAAGGCTTCGAACTCGGCCACGCAGAACTCCTCGGCCTTGGCCGCCACTTCCTCGTCCCCGGGAAAATCACCCTCGGGCAGGTTGCTGGCGGCAAACGCCTCCAGTTCGTGCGCCTGGTCGCACGGCACGAACTCCACCTCGGTCAGGCGGTCGGTGTCCGGATTGTTCAGGCAGTCGCCCACCTTGATCGCGTAGGCACCGGCAGCGGCGGCCTCCGTCACGGCACCGGATTCATCCCGCGGCGGTTCCTCCGTTTCACCCCCGCATCCGCTGAGCAACGCCAGAAGAACGACGGCGGCGGCCGCCTTGAGCGGGCGGCGGACAGGTGCTGGCAGGCAGGGCACGGGGGACTCCTCAAGCTTTGGTGCGAACGACTCCTAGCCGAGGGTATACCGGGGGAGCGCCGGGCCAGAATACTTGACGCCGGATGGCCGACGTCGGATCCTCCGGCACGACGGGGCCGGGACGGCGGCCCGGTTCGGGAGCACAAATGCAGCAGGTGCCCGGGCCGAACGGCCCGGACACCTGCTGGGAAGCGGAAGGTATGGGATTTGAACCCATGAGACGGGGTTACCGCCTACTGGTTTTCAAGACCAGCTCCTTCGGCCGCTCGGACAACCTTCCTCACCTTGTAGTCTGACACGGAGGGGACTACCCGGGCAAAGCGCGCAGGCACCGGGGTTTTGATGCCCCGGACAAGGCGAAAGGCTGGTATGAAGGCGGTTTTCTACGACGGAGCAGGCGGACCCGAGGTCCTGAGCATGCGGGACTCCGAAGCCCCGCAACCGGCCGAGGGCGAGGTGGTGATCGACGTCGCCGCCGCGGGCGTCAACCGCGCCGACGTCCAGCAGCGCCTGGGCGTCTACCCGCCGCCGCCCGGCGCATCCGAGATCCCGGGCCTGGAAGTATCGGGCCGGGTAGCCGCGGTCGGCCCGGGCGTCGGCGGGCTTCGGGTGGGCGACGAAGTGTGCGCCCTCCTGGCCGGCGGCGGCTACGCCGAGCAGGTGGCCGTTCCGGCGGGCCAGGTGCTGCCGGTCCCGCGGGGAATCGATGTGGTGACGGCCGCGGCCCTGCCGGAGGTGGCGGCCACCGTCTTTTCCAATCTCTTCATGGCCGCGGGCGTGCAGGCCGGGGAAACGGTGCTGATCCACGGCGGTGCCGGCGGCATCGGCACGATGGCCGTCCAGCTGGTTGCCGCGTTCGGTGCGATCCCTGCGGTGACGGCCGGCAGCCGGGAAAAGCTCGACGTCGCGCGTGGGCTGGGCGCCGAGGTGCTGATCAACTACCGCGAGGAAGACTTCGTCGAGCGGATCAAGGACGCCACCGGAGGCCGGGGCGCCGACGTCATCCTGGACGTGGTGGGCGCCAAATACCTGCAGCGCAACGTGGACGCTCTCGCCACCTCCGGGCGGCTGGTGGTGATCGGGCTGCTGGGCGGGGCCAAGGCCGAACTGAACCTCGGCCAGTTGATGGCCAAACGCGGGGCGGTCATCGGCACGACCCTCCGGGCCAGGCCCGCAGAGGAGAAAGCCGCCATCATGCAGGCGGTAGCCGAGCATGTCTGGCCGCTGGTCGTCTCCGGCGACGTCAAGCCCCAGGTGCACCGCACGTTCGTCCTGTCGGACGCGGCGGCGGCCCACGAGTACTTCGATTCCGGCGAACACACCGGCAAGATCCTGCTCACTACCTCCTGAAATCGCCCTTCCCGTTCCCTCCAAGCGGCGTCGCTGCTACGGTGCTGCGTAAAAGCGGACGGCGTTCCATGAGGGGAGCATCATGAGCGAGAAATTTAGCGGACCCCGGCCCGGGCAACCCGAGAGGAATGGTCCCGCATCCGACGTCCTGGTGCAGGATCCCACCCTGCCGCCGGTGGCGCTGGACCCGGCCGCGGAGGCCGATGCCCACAGGTGGACCCCGACCAAGATCGTGATCTGGGTGGCCATCGCCCTGCTGGGGGCCGTGAGCTGGAGCTTCCTGGCGTTTTCGCGGGGAGAAACGATTAACGCCATCTGGTTCGTCTTCGCGGCCGTCTGCACGTATTTCATCGCCTACCGGTTCTACTCCAAGTACATCGAGAACAAGCTCACCCGCCCCAACGACCTGAGGGCGACGCCGGCTGAGTACAACGCGGACGGCAAGGACTTCGTCGCAACCGACCGCCGCGTGCTCTACGGCCACCACTTCGCCGCCATCGCAGGCGCCGGTCCGCTGGTCGGTCCCATCCTCGCGGCGCAGATGGGCTACCTGCCGGGCACCCTGTGGATCATCGTCGGCGTGGTCCTGGCCGGGGCGGTCCAGGACTACCTGGTGCTGTTCTTCTCCATGCGCCGCGGCGGCCGTTCGCTGGGCCAGATGGCCCGCGAGGAACTCGGCGTCATCGGCGGCACGGCTGCCCTGATCGCCACGCTGACCATCATGATCATCATCGTGGCGATCCTGGCCCTGGTAGTGGTAAACGCCCTGGGCGAATCGCCATGGGGCGTCTTCTCGGTGGCGATGACCATCCCCATCGCCATCTTCATGGGCATCTACCTGCGTTTCCTCCGGCCGGGCAAAGTCAGCGAGGTCTCCCTCATCGGCTTCGTGCTGCTGATCGCCGCCATCATCGGCGGCGGGATGATCGCGGACACCGAGTGGGGCGCAGCGGTCTTCACACTGGACAGGACCACCATCGCCTTGGGCATCATCATCTACGGCTTCATCGCGGCGGTACTGCCGGTGTGGCTGCTGCTGGCCCCGCGGGACTACCTCTCCACGTTCATGAAGATCGGCACCATCCTGATGCTGGCGCTGGCCATCGTGCTCGTGCGCCCGGAGATCAACGTGCCGGCGTTCAGCGAGTTCGCCGGCCGCGACGACGCCCCCGTGGTGGCCGGTTCGCTGTTTCCCTTCCTCTTCGTCACCATTGCCTGCGGCGCACTCTCGGGATTTCACGCGCTGATTTCCTCGGGAACCACGCCCAAGATGGTGCAGAAGGAGAGGCAGACCCGCTTCATCGGCTACGGCGGAATGCTGATGGAGTCCTTCGTGGCTATCATGGCGCTGGTCGCGGCCATCTCGATCGACCGCGGTATCTACTTCGCGATGAACGCTTCCGCGGCGGCCACCGGCGGCACGGTCGAAGGCGCAGTGGCCTTCGTCAACGGCCTTGGCCTGGCCGGCGTCAACCTGACACCGGACATGCTCACCGACCTGGCTAGCAATGTCGGCGAGGAATCGGTGGTTTCGCGCACCGGCGGCGCGCCCACCCTCGCCGTCGGCCTGGCTCACATCATGCAGGGGCTGATCGGCGGCATCGGGATGATGGGCTTTTGGTACCACTTCGCCATCATGTTCGAGGCGCTGTTCATCCTCACCGCGGTCGACGCCGGCACCCGCGTGGCCCGCTTCATGCTGCAGGACACCGTCGGCAACGTCCTGCCGAAATTCAAGAACATGTCCTGGCGTCCCGGCGTCTGGATCTGCACGGCCATCATGGTGGCGGGCTGGGGCTACATTCTCATCCTGGGCGTCACGGATCCACTGGGCGGCATCAACACGTTCTTCCCGCTCTTCGGCATCGCCAACCAGCTGCTGGCGGCCATCGCGCTCGCGGTCTGCCTCGCCATCGCGGCCAAGCGCGGGGCGTTTAGATACCTGTGGATCATCGGGCTGCCGCTGGCCTTCGCCGCCGTCATCACCATTTGGGCCTCGATCCTGAAGATCTTCAGCCCCGATGTGAAGGTGGGCTATTGGGCCAATCACATCGCCCACCGCGAGGCACTGGCGGCCGGCGAGACGAGCCTGGGGAACGCCGCCTCGGTGGCGGAAATGGAGGCGGTGGTCCGCAACACCGGGGTTCAGGGCACGCTGTCCATCGTGTTCGTGGTGCTGACCATCATCGTCATCGCCACCGCACTCATCGCCACCTATAAGTCTTGGCGGCTGGGCGGGGAACCCTCGCACGAGGACCCCGCGGTGGTCTCCGCCATCTACGCGCCGTCCGGCCTCGTGGCTACCCGGCCGGAGAAGGAACTGGAGAAACAATGGAACGAGCTGCCCGCCGATACCGGGCGCACCAAGGCGGGGCACTGATGTCCGGCGTCATCTGGCCCATGGCCCGGAGCGGCTGGCAGAGGTTCGCCTGGTTCTTCCAAGGGGTGATGGGCGAGCACGCCTATCAGGACTATCTTCGGCACCACCGGCGGGCACATCCCCGCACGGAGCCGATGAGCGAGCGCGAGTTCTGGCGGGACAAGACGGACCGGCAGGAGAACAACCCGCAGGGACGCTGCTGCTGACCGGATATGCTCTGCGCCCACTGTCCGTCTCTGGCAAGATGAAAACATGAGCGAAGAGCAGACGCCGCAGCCGGCAGAACCGGTCATCCTCCCCGCGCTGCCCAGCGGCCACAGCCCGGCCGGCGGAGAGCCACTGAACCCGGGGCCGGGTCCCGCCGCGCGGCGGTCCGGCCGCGGCAATTCGGCGCTGGCCGACCTGGTCGATGAACCGGCGAAGGTCATGCGGATCGGCACGATGGTCCGCCAACTGCTCGAGGAAGTGCGCAGCGCCCCGCTGGACGATGCAGCCCGCGTCCGGCTGGCCGAAATCCATGAGCGGTCCGTCAAGGAGCTTGAGGACGGGTTGGCACCGGAGCTGATCGAGGAACTGCACCGGATCAACCTGCCGTTCACCGACGACTCCACGCCGTCGGACGCCGAGCTGCGCATCGCCCAGGCGCAGCTGGTCGGCTGGCTGGAGGGCCTCTTCCACGGCATCCAGACCGCCATCGCGGCGCAGCAGGCCCTCAACCAGCAGATGGCGGCCCGCATGCAAATGCGCCAACTGCCGCCCGGCACCATGATCGCGCCCGGCGTCGTGATTGGCGACGACGGTGAACCGCGCCGGGCCACCGGAGCCGAGGGGGAGAACGCCGGCTCGGCGCAGGGCGGCGAACGGCACACCGGACCCGGACAGTACCTGTAGGGCCGGTGGCGCTCTTCGGTGCCGCCCGGCAGGCCCGCCGGGAGGATAAGGAACTCGGCAAGGGGATTTGGCGCCGCGCACACGACCGTTTCCGGCGTGCCTTGGAGCGCTACCACCAGGTCCTCGAGGGCGTGGAGGACGACGGCCTCTACGGCGAGCTGCTGCCGATAGCCGACCAGCTGGCCGGCCTCCTGCCGCGGGTGCGCAGCTGCTGCACAACCGCCCAGTCGCTGCATCCCACCGACGGCTTGGATATTCCCGGCGGCGTGCTGGCAGATGTCCACCGAAGCCTTTCCAGGGCCGGCAACTCTCTGGCGGCGGCCGCCCAGGCCGCGGCGATGGTCAGGCTTGGCGGCAGCCAAGGCTACGAAGCCGGCGTCGAGAACGTGCGCCGCCGCGCCGCCGTCGTGCTCGCGGACCTAACCGATGCCGAGCGCCTGCTGGCCGGCCTGAAGCGCTGACCCGCACCCTGCCCGGCAACACGACGGCCGCTTTAGTCGCTTCTAGCGCACAGCCAGCGGAAAGCTCTTTTCCCGACTCCCGCGGCGGCGAAGACGCACGATCGCAGCTGCTCCGCGACGTCGCCGACCGTACCCAAATCCTTTGCCGCCGCTCGCAGGGTTCAGGACGATGGGTTGGCGGTCGTGTAGTGGGTGAGGGCGCACAACCAACGGCCGTCCCGTTTTACGAAGACGTCCGTGGTCCACTCGTCGGCGTCGCTTTGGTGGCCTAAATAGTGTGCGGTGCTGGTGATGCGCGACGTCAGGGCCGCGGTGTCACCCCAAACGCGGATTTGGGTATGCCCCACAACGTCCATGGCTGTATGAGTCAGGTCACCAGATGCGACGAGGGTGAGGAACTTTCCCCCAGGGGAGACTCCGGATTCAGAGACAATGACCCAGTCCTCGGTGACGAAGGTGGCAATGCGGTCCGCATCGTTACTGACGATTGACTCCGCCCAGCCCCTTGCGACGGCAAGCAAGTCATTCTCGACGGAATCCGGAGGTTGCTGTGAAGGGCCCGAGTGCTGGTCTGGGGAGTCCATGGCCATACTGCAGTGTCGCAAGCACTGAGGGCTTTGGGGAAGATGCTGCTCGGCCCTTGTATATTCGAACCCCGGCTTTGGATTGCCTCCGCTGTATGCGCCGTTGATCGATGGGGGTTAGGGCCAGAGCACGATGGCCAGGACGCCTATGCCGAGCAGGAATAATGC
The DNA here is from genome assembly GCF_059090765.1 of Arthrobacter sp. Cza30. NCBI lineage: Bacteria > Bacillati > Actinomycetota > Actinomycetes > Micrococcales > Micrococcaceae > Arthrobacter > Arthrobacter sp. Cza30. The sequence goes on from NZ_JBNHGA010000008.1 coordinate 341,422, forward strand.
AAGCGCCGAAGGAATCGATTTTTTCACCGTGCCTGTTGCAAACCGCTCGTAGACCTTCTGCAATCGGATGCGAACTTTTTCTCCGTGAGCGATGCCGAGGGCGAGCAGAATGAGGCACGGTACGCAGTAGACGACTGCGTATCCTGCGAGGACAAGCAGGCCCGTGCCGGTGGAGGTATCCGCATCCACCATGCGCTCGATCGCGATGAAATACGGGAATGCATTCGGGAGATCGGCCCCGGTGACCAGTACGCCGAAAGGGAGCGCTGTCCCCAGCCCAAACCAGGACGGCAAACCTATGCCCTTCCGCTCGCGATCCTTGAGGCGCCGGAAGCTCGCGACGAACAGCGTGATCGCGGCTATCAGGAAGACGATTCTACGTAGCCAGACAAGCCCGTCGCTCACGGCGTCGGCCGCTGCTCCCGCTCCCAGGAAGATGATCAGGCCGAGCATGAAGACGGTGCTCAAGGCACCAAAGACGAACGACACCGCTGAAGCCACCGGATGCGTGCGGACGGTGAGAAGGATGAGCGTGATGGTCACGATGGTCGCCGGGTTCAGGCTGTCGGCCAGAGCCAGCCCCAGGATCGACCACAGGAGGCCGGTGCTCACGGCGCGGTCTTCCTCAGCTCCAGCCACGCAAGGATATCCTCGAGCGACGGAAGGTTGTCACGGGTCAGCGAGTTCATGACCATGCCGTCTCCAAGGAGACGGACGACCGAGGCCGCCACTGGGTCGCCGAGCTCGTCCGCAAGCAGGCGCTCCCATCGTTCCGATGCCTCCGCGGACTGATTCAGCAACGCCTGGGCTTTTTCCCCGAGGTCGGCGAATGACATCAGGAGCGCCCTGTACAGGTCAGCGTCATCCCGTGACATTGAGACGCGCAGCCAGGTTGCCACGACTTCACCCCTCTCGGCAGCAGCGCTAAGGGCTTCATCCATCGACTCAATAGCCTGTGCTGCAAGACCTTCGATCAGGGCTGCCCTCGTCTTGAAGTGGTGCGTAAAGCCGCCCTTGGACACTCCGGCGGCTGCCGCTATTGCATCCATGGAGGGTATGGACTTGGAGTTGATGGCGAGCTGTCGGGCAGTGCGCAGAATGTGATCCCTATTCGACATACGGAAACCATACCAGCAGGACAGACCGACTGGTCGGTCTGCACGATGAAGAGATGACCGCCGGTAATGAGGTCAATAGTGGTTCTCCGGAGACCCTCTCAGGTCAGGGGTTGGCGGATGGTGCTCAACGCCTGCGGCGATTCTGACGCGACCCGGCTACGGTCTGCACGCAGAGTGGTGGCCGGTTCGGAACGGCAGACCCGCTCGGGAACTCGGCTGTGCCGACGGGTTCCAATGCGAGGAGAGGCCGTCCGGGGCGCCGCGATGAAGTCTCAGACGTGGATCATCGTGTGAAAGTCGCTGAAACCACTAGTTTCGCGCAGCAGGCGCCATGAGCATGCGCCGGGGCTTTGGTGGAACCGGGGAGTCCCGGGAGATGGAGCCCCCTGCCAGAATCGAACTGGCGACCTTTTCATTACGAGTGAAACGCTCTACCGACTGAGCTAAGGAGGCGGGGACTATGTCCGTTTCCGGGCCGAATCCACGAAGAACAACTATATGGGAGCCGTGCCGGGCCGGTCAAAACGACCGGCCCGCGCCGGGTCATGAGCAGACGGTGCCCTCGGCCGGCATGGTGCCGTCGGCGAAGTAGTTGTCCACCGCGTCGCGGATGCAGGTGTTGCCGCGCCCGTACGCCGTGTGGCCTTCGCCCTCGTAGGTCAGCAGCGTGGCCGACGCCAGGTCCGCGGTCATGGCTTCGGCCCACTCGTAGGGGGTGGCCGGGTCGCCGGTGGTGCCGATCACCAGCATCGGCGCCGCCCCCTCGGCGTGGATCGGGGCGCGTTCACCGGTCGGCTCGTACGGCCAGTTCTTGCAGTTCGCCCCGCCGTAGGCCAGGTAGCGGCCGAGGGTGGGGGAGGCCTGCTCTAGTTCCTTGGCGTCCTCGCGCATGGCGGCCAGATCGGTCTCCATCGGATAGTCCAGGCAGTTGACCGCCATGAAGGCGAACGTGCTGTTGCTGGTGTAGCGGCCGTCGGAATCGCGGCCGGCGCTGCTGTCCGCCAGCAGCAACACGGTGCTGGGGTCGCCCTGGAACGCGCTGGTCAGCGCCTGGGTGAGGATCGGCCAGCTGGCGTCGTCGTACAGGGGAACCAGCAGGCCGGAGACAAAGGTGCCGACCGGTACCAGGCGGCCGTCCGATGCGGTGAGGGGGCTCTCCTCGACCGAGCGGATCAGGTCGCGCAGCTGCGCCACGGCGTCGTCCACGCTGCCGCTCATCGGGCAGCCCGCGTTCTCCAGGCAGAACTCCGCGTAGGCGTGGATGGTGTCCTCGAAGGCGGCGGCCTGGCCCAGCGTGATCTGCTCGTTGCTCAGCGAGGGATCCAGCGCACCGTCGAGCACCATCCGGCCGGTCCGCTCCGGGAACAGCCCCGCGTAGGTGGCACCCAGGAACGTGCCGTAGGAGAAGCCTAGGTAGTTCAGCTTTTCGTCGCCGACGACGGCCCGGATGATGTCCATGTCCTTGGCGGCGCTGACCGTGTCCACGTGGCCCAGGACCTCGCCGGTCTTCTCCGCGCACTGGGCGGCGAGCTCGGCGGCGTCGTCGATCGCCCGCTGGAGGTCCTTGACCGAGTCGCGGTCATACTCCGTCTGCCGGGACTCGTCGCGTTCGGCGTCCGTCTGGCAGGTCACCGGCGCCGAGCGCTGCACGCCACGCGGATCGAAGCCGACCAGGTCGTACTCGCTCCGGAGCCGCTCGGAAAACATCGTCTGCAGGCCGTCGCGCAGCAGGTCGTAGCCGGAGCCGCCGGGGCCGCCCGGATTGACCAGGACCGAGCCCTGCGCCGAACCGCCGGCGTCGCTGCGGATGGCGGCTATCTGGATGCTGTCGCCGCCGGCGTCCGCGTAGTCGAGCGGCACGTCGACGTCGGCGCACTCCAATCCGTTCTCGCACGGCTGCCAGTCGACGTCCTGCGTGTAGTACGGCATCAGTTCTTCGGCCACGCCGTTGGTGACCTGCGCCGGGTCCGCGGCCTCGCGCTCCCGTTCCGGGGCGAACACGGAACAGCCGGTGCCCAGCAGGAGGACGACGGCGGCCAGCACCGCTGCTGCGGAACGGCGCGCTGTTGAAGCGGGGTGCCTGGGGCGGGTGCGGGGCATGCGGGCGGCTCCTGGATAGTGCTGTGTGCGGGTCCGGGGCGGACTCAGAGCAGGCTGACGGCCATGGCTTCCATGGCCAGGACGGGGGCAACGTTGGTGCCCAGGCGCTGCCTGGCCTGGGCAATGGCGTCCATTCTGCCCAACGTCTGTTCGGGGGTGGATCGTTCCGCATAGGCGGTCAGGTCCGGGCGCAGGTATTCGTTGACCAGTTCGGTGCCGGTACCGAGCTGGAGGGTGAGCACGTCGCGGAAGAACGTGCTCAGGTCGATCATCACCCGGTCCAGCGAGTCGCTGACACTGCGCTTGGCGCGGCGTTTCTGGTCTTCCTCCAGCCGCTTGAGCTGGCTCCGGATGGCCGGCGGCATGGCGCCCTTCTCGGGTGCCCCGAGCGCGACCAGCAGCGCCTCGCGCTCGGCCTCGTTGCGCTGTTCGGAGGCGGCCGCTGCGTCGGCGTTGGAGATCTCCACGAGTTCGCCGGCGGCGGTGACGGCGTCGGCCACGCCGCGCAGCCGCAGCGGCAGCCGCACAATGGTGTCACGGCGGTGGCGGGCATCCGCGTCGGTGGCCAGGCGTCGGGCCACGCCGATGTGGCTCTGCGAGACCCGGGCGGCGAAGCCGGCCAGTTCGGGATCCGCGCCGTCCCGGCGGACCAGGAGGGCGGCGACGTCGTCGGGCGGCGGAATGCGCAGGCTGACCGGGCGGCAGCGCGAGCGGATGGTCACCAGGACGTCCGCCGGGCTGGGCGTGCACAGGATCCAGATGGTCCGCGGCGGCGGTTCCTCGATGGCCTTGAGCAGCACGTTGGTGGTGCGCTCGGTCATCCGGTCCGCGTCCTCGATGATGATCACGCGCCAGCGCCCCGACGACGGTTTGTCCTGCGCCTTGCCGACCAGTTCGCGCATTTCCTGGATGGAGAACGTCACGTTTTCGGTGGCCACCAGGGTGGCATCGGCGTTGGAACCGGCCAGCACCGTGCGGCAGGCATGGCAGGCCCCGCAGCCGCGTTCGGCCGGATCCGCGTGGTCGCACAACAGTGCCGCGGCGAAGGATTTGGCGGCGTTGCTGCGGCCGGAGCCGGGCGGGCCGGTGAAGAGCCAGGCGTGCGCGGGGCGCTCGGCCGCCGCGGCCCGGCTGAGCTGTTCAATGACCGCGGCCTGGCCGGGCAGGTCGGACCAGACGCTCATGCCAGCAGCTCCCGCAGCCGGGCCATGATCGCCGCGGTCAGGTCGTCGCGGTCGGCGGCGGCGTCCAGGACCAGGTATTTCTCCGGGGCCGCGCCGGCCAGTTCCACAAAGGCGTCCCGGATGCGCGAGTGGAAGTCGTCGGCCTCGGACTCCAGCCGGTCCTCGGCGGCATCCCCGGCCGTGCGCCGCTCGCGGCCCTGCTGCGGGGCGACATCCAGCAGCACGGTCAGGTCGGGCAGCAGCCCGGCCGTGGCCCACAGGTTGAGCTCCCGCACGGCCACCAGGCCGAGCCCGCGGCCGGCACCCTGATATGCCACCGAGGAGTCAATGAACCGGTCGCAGACCACCACCTCGCCGCGCTCCAGCGCCGGCCGAATGACCTGTTCCACGTGGGCGGCCCGGGAGGCGGAGAAGATCAGGGCCTCGGTGCGGGCGTCGATCTCGCCGTGGCCGTGTTCGAGCACCAGCGCGCGCAGCTTTTCCCCCACGGGGGTGCCGCCGGGTTCGCGGGTACGGAGCACCGTCCGGCCCATCCCCTGCAAACGCTGTTCGACGGCGGCGGCCTGGGTTGATTTCCCGGCCCCGTCCCCGCCTTCGAATGCGATAAAGAGGCCGCGTGCGGTGGCGGGCTGGCGGTCGGAACTCACCTGATTAGCCTAGCGGGAATCGCCGGGGCCCGCGGGACGGTCACAGTTAGCGTGTGGATGGCGGCGGTACTAATGTGCTGTCATGACCGACGCCTTCTCCCACGGCCGCCAGGATGCCGGGCAACTCGCCCCGGACACCGTTGTGGTTTCCTCCGGACGGCCGCCGCGCGACCACGACGCACCGGTCAATCCGCCGCTGGTGTTGTCCTCCACGTTCTTCGGCCGGGGCGAGGTGGTGCAGGGGGACCGCGCCTACGGCCGCTACTCCAACCCGACCTGGGATCCGTTCGAACAAACCCTGGCCGAGTTGGAAGGCGCGTCCCTGCCCGGCCTGGTCTTCGCGTCCGGGCTCGCGGCCGTTTCGGCCGCGCTGTCGCTGCTCCCTCCCGGCGGCGTGCTGGTGATGCCGCGGCACAGCTACCAGGGCAGTCTGGCCATTGCCGAGCAGATGGCCGGACGCGGCGAACTGCAGTTGCGCACCGTGGACATCGCGGACACCGCCGCGGTGACGGCGCAGTTGGGCGGCGCGGACATGCTCTGGCTGGAAAGCCCGACCAACCCGATGCTCGAGATCGCCGAAATGGAGGTGCTCGCCCGGGCCGCCCACGCCGCCGGCGCCCTTGTGGTCGCGGACAACACCTTCTCCACACCCTTGGGCCAGCGTCCGCTGGCGGCGGGGGTCGACGTCGTCGTGCATTCGGTGACGAAGTACCTGGCCGGCCACTCGGACGTGGTGCTCGGCGCCCTGGTCACGTCCGACGAGGACCTGCGCTCGAAGCTGCTGATGCACCGGTCGCTGCGCGGGGCCATCGCCGGACCGTTCGAGACTTGGCTGGCACTGCGCGGCGTGCGGACCCTGGCGCTGCGGGTGGAGCGGTCGCAGGCCACCGCCGGCGAGCTGGCCCGGAAACTGCAGCACCACCGGGCCGTGGAGGCCGTGCGCTACCCGGGCCTGCCCGAAGATCCGGGGCACGCCCGCGCAGCCGCGCAGATGGACGGCTTTGGCTCCATCATCGCGATTCAGGTCAGGGGCGGGGCGGCGGCCGCGGACAAGGTCATAGACGCGCTCCGGCTGTGGCTGCCGGCGACCTCGCTGGGCGGCGTGGAATCGCTGATCGAGCGGCGCCGCCGCCATGTCAACGAGCCCGAGAGCGTTCCGGAGAACCTGCTGCGGCTGTCGGTGGGAATCGAGAATCCCGCGGACCTATGGGCGGACCTGGACCAGGCACTCGCCGCCGCGGACGTGTGAGGCTGCCGAAACACACCCCCACCGGTTAGGCTTAACCCGTGCTACTCGCCTACGACATCCAATTCTGGCTCTACACGGTCCTGGGGCTGGTTGCCCTGGTCATCGAGCTGTGGGCGCTGGCGGATTGCGTGGGCCGCAAGGCCGACTACTTCCAGGCCGCGTTCAAGAAGACCAAGGGCTTCTGGGTCGGCGTGCTGGCAGCCTCCACGGCGGTCGGGGCCCTGGCCGCGTTGGGCGCCGGCGGGCTGGGCACGTGGATGATCTTCCAGCTGGCCGCCGTTGCCGCTGCCGGCGTGTACCTGGCGGACGTCAAGCCCGCTCTGATCGAGGTCAAGGGCGGCGGGTCCGCCTACCCCTGGTAGGTTCTGCCTCATTCAGCCCGCGGGCGCGAGGCGTGCCACGCCACGGGTGACTTCCCCAGCCGCACCGCGACGGCCTCGGCCGTTACGGGCCGAATACGGGCAGGCTCACTCGCAGGAACAGCGGGGCTGCGCCCGGGTTCGGCTCCGTAATGTCCTGCCGCTGCCGCCGGTGCCACGCGCTGCTCCGCTAGGATGGCAGCCATGACTTCCACTTCGAAACACACGCTGGTCCTGTTGCGCCACGGGCAGAGCGACTGGAACGAAAAGAACCTGTTCACCGGCTGGGTCGACGTCCCGCTGACCGACCTGGGACGCAAGGAAGCGCACCGCGGCGGCGAGCTGCTCGTCGAGCACGATCTGCTTCCCGACGTCCTGTACACCTCCCGGCTGAAGCGGGCCATCGTCACCGCCAACCTCGCGCTGGAGGCCGCCGACCGCAGCTGGATCGACGTCAAGCGCAGCTGGCGGCTGAACGAGCGCCACTACGGCGCCCTGCAGGGCAAGGACAAGGCGCAGATCCGCAACGAGTTCGGCGAGGAACAGTTCATGGTCTGGCGCCGGTCCTACGACACGCCGCCGCCCGCCCTGGACGACGCCAGCGAATGGTCGCAGGCGAACGATCCCCGCTACGCGGACCTGGGGGACGCCGTGCCGCGGACCGAATGCCTCAAGGACGTCCTGGAGCGCTTCCTGCCGTACTGGGAATCAGACATTTCCGTGGACCTCAAGGCGGGCAAGACGGTGCTGGTGGCCGCGCACGGCAACTCGCTGCGCGCACTGGTCAAGCACCTGGACGGCATCAGCGACGAAGCCATCGCCGGGCTGAACATCCCCACCGGCATCCCGCTGGTGTACGAGCTGGACGAGAACCTAAAGCCCGTCACCGCCGGCGGCACCTACCTGGATGCCGCGGCCGCGGCGGAAGCCATCCAGGCCGTGGCGAACCAGGGCAAGAAGTAGCCACACGCCAAGAAACAGCCACACGCTTAAGCAGGAAGGCCGGCTCCCCGCGGGGAGCCGGCCTTCCTGCTTAAGTTCCTGGCGTTACACGGACTGGCCGTTCGGGCGCCACTCGCCGGTGACCAGGTAGGTCACCTTGCGGGACACGGAGACGCCGTGGTCGGCGAAACGCTCGAAGTAACGGCTCGCCAGCGAGACGTCCACGGTGGTCGGCCCGGAGGAGTTCCAGGCCGGATCGGCAATCGCCTTGAAGACGCCGGCATGCAGCTCATTGATGCGGGAGTTGTACGTGTCGATCTGGGCGGCGAGGTCCAGGTCGCGGGTCTCGAGCAGCTCGGTCAGCTTCTCGGAGATCGCAATGTCCTTCTCGGCGAACTCCCGGAACGTGTCGCGCAGCGAGGCGGGGATCACGAGGTCGGGATAACGCAGCCGGACCAGTTGCGCGATGTGCCGGGCGAGGTCGCCCATCCGCTCCAGCGAGGCGCTCATCCGCAGGGCGCCGACAATCATCCGCAGGTCCGAGGCGACCGGACCCTGCAGCGCCAGGATGTCGATGGAACGCTCGTCCAGGTCCGTCTGGAGGAAATCGATCCGGGCGTCGGCGGCAATGACTTCCTGGGCCAGATCGATGTCGGCGGTGTCGAGCGCCGTGGTTGCCTTCTGCATTGCCTCGGTGACCAACCGGGAAATCTCGACCAGCTGCTCTCCGACTTGATGGAGCTCGGCCTGGAAAACCTTGCGCACTGGCGTCCTTTCGCTTGTGTACGTGGAGCATAGGGGTCCTAGCATCCCACTGGCTTCATACCCTCTCAGCCCGTGGTGAACTATTACGCCACCTCAAGTGAACGTTAGTTGAACGGAGAGGCGATTGCTACCGGAACGGCCTTGGGCCATGCCCGGCTGCGCCTAAGCTAGAGGCGTGGATCCACTGATATTCGGCTTGCTGGCAGGGCTCGTGGGCCTCGTGCTGGGCAGCTTCGGTGTGCTCGCCTTCGGCCTGAGCGATCGCCAACGGCGGCGCCTGCAGGAAGTGGACGAACCGACGCTGCCGGACGGTGCCGCCGAGGTGCTGTCCGTCGTCGGCCGCGCCTACGTTGTGGTGGACGCGATCGACGGCGTGGTCCGGGCCAGCCCCGCCGCCTATGCCTTCGGTTTGGTCCGCGGGCACACCGTGGTGCATTCCGAATTGCTCGACCTGACCGCCCGGGTGCGGCGCGACGGCGTGATCGAGGAGCGGCAGCTGGAGCTGCCGCGCGGACCGCTCGGCCAGGGCACCATTGTGGTCCAGGTGCGCGTGGCGCCGATCGGCGAGGAGTACATCCTGCTGCTGGCCGATGACCGGACGGAAATCACCCGCACCGAAGCCATGCGCAACGACTTCGTGGCGAACGTGTCCCACGAGTTGAAGACCCCGGTCGGCGCCATCTCGCTGCTGGCCGAGGCCATTGACGACGCCGCCGACGACGAGGAAGCGGTGCGCCGCTTCGCCGGCCGCATGCACAAGGAATCGCGCCGGCTGGGCGCCCTGGTGCAGGACATCATCGAGTTGAGCCGGCTGCAGGGCGCGGACGTGGTGCAGGACGGTACCGAGGTAAATTTGAATGCCGTGGTGGCCGAGGCCGTGGACCGCAACAAGCTGATGGCCGAAAGCCGGCACATCGAACTGTCGGTGGGCGGGAAGATCGACGGGCCGGTCTTCGGCGATGCCGAACTGTTGACCACCGCGTTCCGGAACCTGATCGACAACGCGATCCGCTACGCGCCCGAACGGAGCAAAGTGGGTGTGGGGCTGCGCGTGCGCGAAGGTCTGGCCACCGTCTCGGTGACCGACCAGGGCCCGGGCATCACCCCCGAACAGCAAGACCGCATCTTCGAACGGTTCTACCGGATCGACGATGCCCGCTCGCGGCAAACCGGGGGAACCGGCCTGGGCCTGAGCATTGTCAAACACGTCATCTCCCAGCACGGCGGGGAAGTATCGGTGTGGTCGCAGCCCGGACAGGGCTCCACCTTCACCGTGCGGCTGCCGGAAATGGAGCAGGAAGACGGCGGCACCACAGAATCCGTGGAGCCGCGCACGCAGGGCGCCGGTGTGGCGCATGAACAAGGAGTCGGTGCTTGACCCGCATTCTGGTCGTCGAAGATGAAGAATCGCTGAGCGATCCGTTGAGCTATCTGTTGGGCAAAGAGGGCTTCGAAGTCGAGGTGGTGGATAACGGGTTGGACGCCATCGTTGCGTTCGACCGCTCCGGAGCGGACCTGGTCCTGCTGGACCTGATGCTGCCGGGACAGTCCGGAACCGAGGTGTGCCGGCAGCTGCGGCAACGCTCCGCCGTTCCGGTCATCATGCTCACCGCCAAGGACTCGGAAATCGACAAGGTGGTGGGACTCGAACTCGGTGCCGACGACTACGTCACCAAGCCCTACTCCTCGCGCGAGTTGGTGGCCCGGGTCCGCGCGGTACTGCGCCGCCAGGCCGAACCGGAAGAACTGGTGCCCAATGCAGTCTCCGCCGGACCGGTGCGGATGGACGTGGAACGGCACGTGGTCAGCGTGGACGGCGAACCGGTGTCGCTGCCGCTGAAGGAGTTCGAACTGCTGGAGATGCTGCTGCGCAACTCCGGCCGGGTGCTGACGCGCGGGCAGCTGATCGACCGCGTCTGGGGCTCCGACTACGTGGGCGACACAAAAACCTTGGACGTGCACGTCAAGCGGCTGCGCAGCAAGATCGAACCCGATCCTTCCGCGCCCCGCTACCTGGTCACCGTGCGCGGGCTGGGCTACAAGTTCGAACCGTAAAGCCCGAGAATCAGCGTAAAAGAAAGGCCGGGCCGCTTCCCGAAAGGAAGCGGCCCGGCCTTTTAACATTGGCGGTCGAGTCAGGCGCCGGCCTCTTCGGTGGCCTCGCCCGTCGGCTCTTCGGTGGCGCCGTCGGTGGGGGCGGCGGTCTCGGTCGGCGCCGCGGTCTCGGTGGGCTTGGGCGACGGGACGAAGCTGCTGTACTCCGGCAGCGTGCCGTCGAGCACCGGCACCAGCACGTCGGCGGACTCGTTGTTCACGCGGACGGTGATGTCCACCAGGGCGCCGGGAGCGGCACCCGGGCTGCCGACGATGGTCTCGTTCTCATCCTCTTCGAAGATGACCTTCCCGTCTGCCGGGATGGTGACGGTGGCGGTGCTGCCTGGGCCGGTCAGGGCCAACTGCACGGGAGAATCGGAGGTGTTGAAGGCAGTGCCGAGGACACGGGCGGGGGCGTCGGCAGACTCCGCGACGACCAACAGGTTGCGCAGTCCGACCGAGCCGACGTTGGCCACGATGCCGTCGCTGGCGGAGTAGGACTTGGTGGTGGCCTGTTCGTTGATTGCGCCGCATCCGGTCGATGCGAGCAGGGTGAGCGCGGCGGCGCCTGCTACAAGGGTGCGCTGCACACGGTTCTTCGGCGCAATCTTCACGGCAGAAACTCCTCAGTCAAAAATCAGGTGCGGTGCTGCAGATCTAGGCAGCTTGCCTCGCCTAGCCTATCGGCAAACCGGTGAAAAGTAGGATTCGACGCCGGTAGGTACCCGCGGGCGAAGCACCAAATCCGAGATCCGTCAAGGGGGTAAAGCGCGGCATTCTAGCGCTCGGACGGGCGTACAGGCCTGCAAACTCGCGGAAGTGGCCAAACCATCCGTGATAAACTGGTGGTCGGGAAAGGGGATACTACAGATGGTATTTGAGGTCGGCGAGACAGTTGTTTACCCTCACCACGGTGCCGCAAAGATCGAAGAGATCAAAATGCGTACCATCAAGGGTGAAGAGAAGATGTATCTCAAGCTCCGGGTTGCCCAGGGCGATCTGACGATTGAAGTACCGGCGGAGAACGTGGATTTGGTCGGCGTCCGCGATGTGGTGGGCAAGGAAGGCCTCGAGCATGTGTTCGATGTGCTCCGTGCCGAGTTCACCGAGGAACCGACCAACTGGTCCCGCCGCTACAAGGCGAACCTGGAAAAGCTGGCCTCCGGCGATGTCATCAAGGTGGCGGAAGTTGTCCGCGACCTGTGGCGCCGGGACCACGACCGCGGCCTTTCCGCGGGCGAGAAGCGGATGCTGGCCAAGGCGCGCCAGATCCTGGTTTCCGAACTCGCCCTGGCTGAGAAGACCGACGAAGACAAGGCAGCAGAGGTCCTCGACGAGGTTCTCGCCTCCTGACCGCGCTCCAAGCGGCCGGCATCCAGCACTGGATGCCGGCCGCTTTTTCGTGGCCGAACCGCCCGGCGGCGGACCATTAGGCTAAAGGGGTGAGCACAGCAAACACCTCCCTGGGCGTGATCATCGTGGCGGCCGGCTCGGGCACCCGCCTCGGCTACGGCCTGCCCAAGGCCCAGGTCACGCTGGCGGGCGAACCGATCCTCTCCCACGCCCTGCGGGGCGTGCTGGCGGCCGGCATCGCGTCACGGATCTGTGTGGCCGTCCCGGCCGGCGACACCGCCCTGCGGCAGCTCTGCGCGGGCTTCGCCGCGCAGTATCCCGACACCACGATCTCCACGGTCGACGGCGGTGCCACCCGGGCCGCCTCGGTCGCCGCCGCGCTCCGCGGGCTGGGCGACGGCATGTCCGCGGTCCTGGTGCACGACGCGGCCCGGGCGCTCACCCCGCCCGAGGTCTTCGAACGGGTCGCCGCCGCGCTGGCGGCCGGCGCGCGCGCCGTCGTTCCTGCGGTCCCGGTGGTGGACACCATCAAGGAGGCCGCGCCGAGCACCGGTGCCGGGGCAGAAATCTCGCCGGAGAAGGTGGCGGCCACCGTGGACCGAACCCGGCTGCGCGCCGTGCAGACACCGCAAGGGTTCGACGCGGCAACCCTGGCCAAGGCGCACCGGAGCCTGGCCGGCATGGCCCCCGAGGAGGCCGCCGCCATCACCGACGAAGCCCTGTTGCTGGAGCGCCACGGCATCGACGTGATGCTGGTGCCCGGCTCCGCGCGGGCCCTGAAGATCACCACGCCGCTGGATCTGGCCGTGGCGGAGGCCCTGCTGGCCGCCGACCGGCCCCGACCCGTCATGAAAGGCTGACCGTGCCCGACTTCCCGTATCCCCTCCCGCGCACCGGAATCGGAGTGGACGTCCACGCTTTCGCCCCGGAATCCGACCCCCAGCCGTTGTGGCTGGGCGGCCTGCTGTGGGAGGGGGAGCGCGGCCTGGCCGGCCACTCCGACGGCGACGCCGCCGCGCACGCCGCCGCGGATTCGCTGTTCTCCGCGGCCGGGATCGGAGACCTCGGCACGCACTTCGGCACCGACCGTCCGGAGTATGCCGGCGCCTCGGGGGTCCGGTTGCTGTCGGAAGCCGCGCGGATCGTCCGCGAGGCGGGGTTTGAGATCGGCAACATCGCGGTCCAGTTGGTCTGCAACCGGCCCAAGTTCGGGCCGCGCCGGTCCGAGTCCGAGTCGGTGCTCAGCGAGGCCGCCGGCGCGCCGGTCAGCGTTTCGGCGACCACCAGCGACGGGCTCGGATTCACCGGCCGCGGCGAGGGGATCGCGGCGGTGGCCACCGCCGTCGTCGTCAAGCTGCGGTAGCAGTGCCGTTCTCTGCGGGCGCTCCACCGGGGGCAGGCCCCTCGAGTGCGGCGCCTGCCCCACACAACAACCGGGCAGGTGCCCCCAGCGGAGAACGCCGCCGGCCCGCCGCGGTTCGCACCGGCGCGGCGGCCGCCGCTAGGCTAGAGCGGTGAGCCTGAGATTCTATGACACCGCCACCGCGCAAGTCCGCGACTTCGTCCCGCTGGCCCCGGGCAAGGTAGGGCTCTACTACTGCGGCGCCACGGTGCAGGGCGATCCGCACGTCGGCCATATCCGTTCGGCCATCGCCTTCGACCAGCTCACCCGGTGGCTGCGCCACAGCGGTTATGACGTCACGGTGGTGCGCAACGTGACGGACATCGACGACAAGATCCTGGTCAAGTCCGCAGACTCCTTCCGCCCCGATGCGGCCGAAGACCCGACGGTGCCGGTGCCGAACGAGCCGTGGTGGGCGCTGGCCTACCGCTACGAGCAGGAATTCGCCAAGGCTTACGACATTTTGGGCGTGGAACGGCCCACCTACGAACCACGGGCCACCGGCCACATCCCGGAGATGCACCGCCTGATTCAGCAGCTGATCGACCGCGGCCACGCCTACCCGGCGCTGGACGATTCCGGCGACGTCTACTTCGATGTGCGCTCGTGGCCGGAATACGGCTCGCTGACGCATCAGCGGATCGAGGACATGCAGGCGGCGCCCGACGCCGGCCCGCGCGGCAAGAAGGATCCGCGCGACTTCGCGCTCTGGAAGGGACACAAGGACGGCGAGCCGGAGACCGCCAGCTGGTCCAGCCCGTGGGGAGCCGGCCGTCCGGGCTGGCACCTGGAGTGCTCGGCCATGGTCACCAAGTACCTGGGCACCGAGTTCGACATCCACGGCGGCGGGCTGGACCTGCGGTTCCCGCACCACGAGAACGAGATGGCCCAGTCCCGGGCGGCCGGGCACGGCTTCGCCAACTTCTGGATGCACAACGGCATGGTCACCTTCGAGGGCGAGAAGATGTCCAAGTCGATCGGCAACATCATCACCCCCGCGGAAATGCTTCAGGACGCCAGGCCGCTGGTGGTCCGCTACTACCTGGGCCAGGCCCAGTACCGGTCCGCGCTGGACTACAACCCCGGCTCGCTGCTGGAAGCGGGCGCCGCGGTGGAGCGGATCGAGGGATTCATGCAGCGGGCGCTGAAGTTCCTCTACGGCGAGCAGTTCGGCTTCGTCGTGACCGAACGCGTCCCGGAGGCTTTCGCCGCGGCCATGGACGACGACCTCAACGTGCCGCAGGCGCTGGCCGTGGTCCACGAAACGGTGCGGGCCGGCAACACCGCGCTGGACGCCCGGGACAAGGAGGCGGCCACGCGCGCGCTGCACCAGGTCATGGCGATGACCGACGTGCTGTACATCAACCCGCTGGATCCGCACTGGAGCAGCGGCGGCGCGGACCCCGCGGCCCACCAGGCCCTGGACGTGCTGGTCAGCGCCCAGCTGGAGGAGCGGCGGCTGGCCCGCGAGGCGAAGGACTGGGCCCGCGCCGATGCCATCCGCGACACCCTGGCGGCCGCCGGGATCGTGGTGGAGGATTCGGCCGAGGGCGCCAGCTGGAATCTCGGCTGACGGCAGCCCGCACCGTTGGGCGGTACCCTTTAAAGCAGACGACTCCCGTCGGGCTTGCCGCGCACAGCCGGTGCGCCGCGCGTGGGAACGTATCTTCCCCAACACAAAGGTAGTTTTTCGATGGCCAACAAACCTCGCCCCGGAGCGGTGCGCAAGTCCAAAAAAGGACCCACCGCCGGAACCGGCGGACACGGGCGCAAGGCGCTCGAAGGCAAGGGGCCGACCCCGAAGGCCGAAGACCGCCCGTACCACAAGGCGTACCGCGCCAAGCAGCTCTCCGAACGGTCGGCCGCCAAGCGCCCCGCCGGCCAGCGCGGCCCGGCGCCCCGCCGCGGCAAGTCCGCCGGCGAGATGGTGACCGGCCGCAACTCCGTGGTGGAAGCCCTGCGCGCCGGTGTTCCCGCCAAGGCACTGCACGTGGGGGTCCGGATCGAGATGGACGACCGCGTCAGGGAATCCCTGAAAATCGCCGCCGAACGCGGCATTCCGGTGCTCGAATCGCACAAGCCGGAACTGGACCGGATGACCGATGACGCCGTCCACCAGGGCCTGGTGCTGCAGATCCCGCCCTATGACTACCAAGACGCGCTGGAGCTGGCCGAGGAAACCATGGCCAAGTTCAAGAAGGGATACATCAACAACGCCCCGCTGTTCGTGGCCCTGGACGGCATCACCGACCCGCGCAACCTCGGCGCCATCATCCGTTCAGCCTCGGCCTTCAGCGGCCACGGCGTGATCGTGCCCGAGCGCCGCTCGGTCGGGATGACGGCCTCCGCGTGGAAGACCAGCGCCGGCGCCGCGGTTCGCGTGCCGGTGGCCAAGGCGAGCAACCTGAACAATACGCTCAAGGCTTTCCAACAGCTGGGCATCTTCGTGCTCGGCCTGGACGGCGGCGGCGACGTCTCGCTGCCGGACCTGTCGCTGGCCACCGAACCGGTGTGCCTGGTGGTGGGATCCGAGGGCAAGGGCCTGTCCCGGCTGGTCCGCGAACACTGCGACCAGATCGTCTCCATCCCGATCGACTCGGCGATGGAGTCGCTCAACGCGTCCATGGCCGTGGGCATCAGCCTGTACGAGATTTCGCGGCAGCGCGCGCGCTAGGAGCAGGTGGACCGTTGTGGCCCGTCACGCCAAGAGCCTTTCCCCCGAGCGTCCGACGCACCAGGCCCAGCTTTCGCGTGCCTTCCCGCTCGGCGTGAGCGACGCCGCCCCGGGCATGCCGCCGATTCCCGGCGCGGTCAACGTGGCGGTCTTCGCCCCGGACTTCGGTTCGGTGGACGTGCACTTCCAGGACGCGGCGGGCGCCTGGCGGCGCGTCGAGCTCACGGCCCTCACCGACGGCGTCCACCACGGCACGGTCGAGGGGCTCGAGGCCGGCAGCCGGTATGCCTTCTGGCCCCACGGCGAGGAACTGCCGGCGTCCGGGCAGCTGCTGCTGGACCCCTACGGCCGTGCCATCGACGACGACGGCGGTGTGCTGCGCTCGGTGTACGTCACCGGCGGTTTCGACTGGGGGAACGACGCCCGGCCGCATGTGCCGTGGCGGGACACCGTGGTGTACGAGTGCCACGTCAAGGGCCAGACCATGCTGCACCCGGGCATCCCGGAGGAACTGCGCGGCACCTACGCAGGGCTGGCGCACCCGGTGATGGTCGAGTACCTGCTGGAGCTGGGAATCACCACGGTGGAGCTGCTGCCGGTGCACTATCACTTGGACGAACCGCACCTGCAAAACCTGGGACTGGCCAACTACTGGGGCTACAACACGCTCGGCTTCTTCGCCCTCTGGCCGGGCTACGCCACCGCGGCAGCGCAGGCCGCCGGACCGCGGGCGGTGCAGGACGAGTTCCGCACCATGGTCAAGCAACTGCACGCCGCCGGCCTTGAGGTGGTCCTGGACGTGGTCTACAACCACACGGCCGAGGGCGGTAAGGACCAGGACACGTATTCCTTCCGGGGGCTGGCGGACCACGTGTACTACCGGCACGATAGCCACGGGAATTACCTGGACACCACCGGCTGCGGCAACACGATGAACTTCAACGAGCCGCGCGTCATCCAGCTGGCCCTCGATTCGCTCCGCTACTGGGTGGAAGAGTTCCACATCGACGGGTTCCGCTTCGACCTGGCGGTGTCCTTGGCCCGCGACGGAAACAACCATTACAATCCCCGCCATCCGTTCCTGGTGGCCGTGGGCGCCGACTCGGTGCTGTCCGGGGCAAAGCTCATCTCGGAACCGTGGGACGTGGGCGACGGCGGCTGGCAGACGGGGCACTTCCCGCCGGGCTGGGCCGACTGGAACGACCGCTTCCGCGATACCGTCCGTGATTTCTGGTTGGCGGACCAGGCCGCGTTGGCGGGCGGCGGGCAGGCCGGGACGGTGGCGCGGCTGGCGGGTTGCCTGGCCGGCTCCACCGAGCTGTTCGCCGGTTCCGGCCGCACCGCGCTGGCCTCGCTGAATTTCGTCACCGCCCACGACGGCTTCACCCTGGCCGACCTGACGGCGTACAACCGCAAGCACAACGAAGGCAACGGCGAAGAAAACCGCGACGGCCACGACCATAACCGCAGCTACAACCACGGCATCGAGGGCCACACGGGGGACGGCCAGGTCCTCGATGCCCGGGACCGCAGTGCCAGGAACCTGATGGCCACCCTGCTGTTGTCGCTCGGCGTGCCGATGATCTGCGCCGGCGACGAGATCGGCCGCAGCCAGCAGGGAAACAACAACGCATACTGCCAGGACAACGAGCTGGCCTGGACCAACTGGCAGCTGGACGAGCGCGAACACCGGATGTTCGACGCCACCCGCCGGCTCATCCGGATCCGCAGGTCCTTCCTGGCGCACCAGCCGTACAACTACCCCGCGCGGGCTGAGAGTTCCTACCTGCTCTGGTTCAACGCCGACGGCGAACCGATGACGCCGGACGACTGGAACAACCCGGACTGCCGCCTGGTCCAGCTGCTGATGGGGTCGCCCCAAGGCATGATCGACGGGCTGGTGGTGATCAACGGCGGAGGCCAGCCGCAGAAAATCGTGATGCCGACCCCGCAGTCGCTGCAGGACTTCGGCAAGCACCGTGGCGGGAAGCACCTCTTCGAACTGCTCTACACCACGTCCCACGACGGCGAGCACCGGCGCGGCGCCAAGATCCGCAGCGGCGACATGGACGTGGTGGGCGCGAGCACCATCTCCATTTACCGCTCTTAAGCAAACGCACCGGCGCCGGGAGTGCCTCAAAGGCTCTCCCGGCGCCGGCATGCTGCCGTCACGCAGCGTGGGCGAAGGGCCTAGATCTGCCGGGGCTCCTCCTGGACGTTGCCGCGGGCCTCCTGGGCCCGCTGCTTCACGTCCTCGGCGGCGGACGCGCCTTCGGCCTTGACCCGGCCCGCCGAGTCTTGGGCCGAGGACTTCAGGTCTTCGGCTGCCTCGCGGGCCGGCTCCTTCATGTCCTGGGCCACCTGCCGGGCGGAGTCCTTGACTTCCTGCACCACCGGTTCGGCCTGTTCCTTGACCTTGTCGGCTGCCTGCTGCTCTATGCGGCTGGCCGGGAACAGCGAGGACAGCAACCAGCCGGCGCCGAAGGCGATCAGGCCGGCCGCCACCGGGTTGCCCTCGGTCTTGCGGGCGAGCTGGTGCGGGGCGTCGCTGGCCATTTCGCCGGCGTCGTGCATCATGGAGCGGGTGCCGCCGGTGGCGTCGTCAGCGGCGCCCATGATCTTATCCTTGACGCGGCCCACGGAATCCTTCACTTTGTCCGTCTGCCGGTGGACGATGTTCGACGGCGACGCTTTCTCCGCCACGGCGTCGACGTCCGTGCCCAGCCGGGCGCGGGTGCGTTCGATGTCGGCTCGGATTTCTTCGGGTGACTGGCTCATAGCGCTTCCTCACTTGGCTTCAATGTTTCCGGAATCTGCTTTACTGACTCGGTGGTCTGGGGCATCCCTTCGACCGTCTTCAGCTGCTTGCGGCCGAGCGAATAGAGAATGGCAGCGATGATGGCCCAAATGACTGCCACAATCAGGCCGGACCAGGCCCATCCGATCCCGTCGGCGATGAGCGCCCACAGGGCCAGGGACAGGAACAGGAGGACGAAGTGGCCGGCCACGCCGGCGCCGCCCAACAAGCCTGCCCCCTTGCCGGCCTTGGTGCCGGTCTCCTTGAGTTCGGCCTTCGCCAGCTCCAGTTCCTGGCGCATCAGGACGGAGATGTCCGTGCTCACCTGGCTGAGCAGGTCGCCCAGGGATTCGTTTTCGGCCTTGATTTCCGCCCGTGTTGGCTCGGCTCCATCCTGGCCGGGCACCCGTTGGTTGCTCGGACCTGGCATTTGCTGGTGACTCATCGAGTCCCTCCGTCCTCATAGGGGTTCCGCTCCGGGATCCCTGTGCCACGGCCACCGACGGGCGGTTCGCCCACAGGGTAGGTGGTTTCAGGCTGTGCCGGTGCGCCGCCGAGGGCGGAACCTGTCTGCGCCCCGGGCGCCGCGAAACCTTCGGCGCTTTGGGCTTCATAGCTGCCGGCTCCTGCTGTGCCATAGACCGAACCGGTGGTGGCACGGTGCGTGCCCACTCGCCTGCCCGTCATGGAGTCGCTGTCTGATCCGCTGTCGGCGGTCAGCCCCTTGGTGAGCCGCCCGGCCAGGACGCCGGCTCCTGCCGCGATCGCCAGGAAGGCACCGGGACGACGCCGGGCAAAACGCTTGACCTCGTCGAGCAGCGATCCCGGATCGCGGTTCTCCAGCCACCCCGCGACGGAGTCGGCTCGGCCGGCCACTTGGCTGACCATCTGGGTCGCCGGTCCGGACTGCTCGGAGTTTCGGGTCATGGAGTTGAGCTCCTCCCCGATCGCCCGCAGCCCCGAAGCCACGCGCTGCTGCTGGGTGTTGGCCTGGCTGTGGATGCCATCGCCCAGCTCGGACATCAGGTTGCGGGCCTTTTCCTTGGCCTCGTGCGCCACCTGCTTGGCCTCGCCCTTGGCCGTCTGGGCAACCTGCTGGCCGGCTTCGGCTCCTTCGCGTCCTACTTCCCTCGCCTCCGTCTTGGCTGTCTCGCTCTTGGACTGGCCGGTGGACGGGGGATTCGAGGGTGGCGGGACGGCCGTGCCCCCTGTCGGGTAAACGGGAGCGCCCTCGTCGTAACTGCCGGAATGTGGATTCGTGGTCATGGCAATTCCTTTTCCTTGTCGGGTTCTTCCTGTCAGTCCTGATCTTGATCAACTACGGTCACGGGATTCCTCCTCGGAGCGTCCGAACTTGCGGCGCAGATCGCGCCCCCGTGTGATGTCCTCCTCTTCCTTCTCAGCCTTCTTGTCGATCTTGCGGCTATCGCGGACCGGAAGCTGAATGTTTTCTTCGGCGGCCATGCCGGCCTGCAGTTCGCGGCCGCGCTCCGTCTCGGCATCGAACTCAGCACCGAACAGCAGGGCAAGGTTGGCGAGCCAGAACCACAGCAGCAGGACGATGACGCCGCCAATGGCTCCGTAGGTCGCGTTGTAGTTGCCGAAGTTGGCTACGTAGAAGGCGAAACCAAGGGTCGCCAGGGCCAGCACTATCAGCGCGAGGAGGGCGCCGAGGCTCATCCAGCGGAACTTCGGCTGCTTCACGTTGGGCGTCGCGTAGTACAACACGGCCACGATCACCACGGCGAAGATGACGACGACCGGCCATTTGGCGATGTTCCAGACGGTCACTGCCGCCTCGCCGAGTCCGATCACGGATCCGATCGCCTCCGCAATCGGGCCGGACACCACCAGCATCAGCAGCGTCAGGACGGCCAGCAGGAGCACCACGACGGTGATCAGCAGCATCACCGGGCGAAGTACCCAGAACGGCCGGCCTTCCTCGACCTCATAAATTCGGTTCATCGCCCGGCCGAAGGCGTTGACGTAGCCGGAGGCGGACCAGATGGCGCCCACGAGGCCGACGACGAACGCGAACCCGGCCCCCTGGGAGCCGGCCAACTGTTCGATCGGCCCGCGGATGACCTCCACTGCCTGGCCCGGTGCTACTTGCCCGAGCATGTTCATCATGGCGTTGGTGGTCTGTTCCGCCTGTCCAACCAGTCCCAGGATGGAAACCAACGCCAGCAGGCCGGGGAACAGGGACAGCACTGCGTAGTACGTCAGTCCCGCCGCAAGATCAGTGCAGTTGTCGTCGGAAAATTCCCGCATCGTCTTGCGGAGGATGTACTTCCACGAAGCCTTTTTTACCTGCTGCGGCTGCTGCGGCTTGTCCTCGTGGTCCGGCGGTGGTGCCTCCCGGTCGGTGCTCGTGCCCATGTTCGCCTCCTTCGTAGTCCGTTCGGACGGAACACCCTCATGCTATTAGTCAGCATGCTGATAATAAAGGGGTGAGGCACACAGAAGGACGTACGAAGGCGCTTATTTCCGCTCGAAATCGGCATGAAACAGGCGGTCTCAAAGGAATTAAACAAACTGCCGGATAGTGACGTTTCAGCCGTTCCGCGGCCCTCGCCGTCCGCCGCTCGCGTCCACGGCGGTCGCGAGCGGCGTCGGGGCGACGTTGCGTGGCTCAGCCGGTGGCGTTGGAAACCAGGCCGAGTTCGGCATGGTTTGCCAGCGCCGGGTGTTTGGGCAGCACCCGCACGCTGTACCCGAACGACCCGGATCGGTCGATGGTGACCGGGCCGGTGAAGAGGTACCGGCCATCGCCCAGCTGTTCGGCCAGGGCAAGTTCGTCGCTGGAGGTCTGCGCGAGGTCGTCGTTTTCGGTGACCTGGCCGTGCACCACCTGGACGGTGACGCTGTCCGGGGCCAGCGAGCCGAGCCGGACGTAGGCGTTGACGTTTAGCGATTCGCCGATCTGCGGCTCGTCCGTGATGCCGAGCGAGTCCACGTGCTCCACCGAGACGTCGGCCCAGGCCGCGTGCACCCTGCTGGTCCACGCCGCGAGTTCCTTCGCAGCGGCATAATCGTCGGCCCGGGCCGTCCGGCCGGACGCCCAGGCGGGACGGTACAGGTGCTCCACATAGTCATGGAGCATCCGTTCGGCGGAAACCGCCGGACCCAGATTGGCCAGCGTGTGCTTGATCATGGCGATCCACTGGTGCGGCACGGCATCGTCGGCCACCGGCTGGGACGGGCCGGCCGCCCCCGCGCCCTCGGAAACCTCGGCGGCATAGAAGCGGGGCGCCACGTGGTGCTCGATCAGGTCGTACAGCGCGGCGGCTTCGATGTCGTCCCGTTCGTCCGGGCTGAACAGGTCCGCGGTCCCTGCATCGGTGGACGGGTTCGCCGTCGGGATCGCCCAGCCGTTGTCGCCGTCGTACATCTCGTCCCACCAGCCGTCCAACACGGAGAGATTCAGCCCGCCGTTGATGGCGGCCTTCATGCCGGACGTCCCGCAGGCTTCCAGCGGGCGCAGGGGGTTGTTCAGCCACACGTCGCAGCCTGGGAACAGCGTGCGGGCCATGGCGATGTCGTAGTTGGGCAGGAACACGATGCGGTGCCGGACCTCGGGGTCGTCGGTGAAGCGGACCAGGTCCTGGATCATCCGCTTGCCCTGTTCATCGGCGGGGTGGGACTTGCCGGCGATGACCAGCTGGACCGGCCGTTCCGGGTGCAGGAGCAGCGCCTTGAGCCGGGCCGGGTCGCGTAGCATCAGGGTCAGCCGCTTGTAGGTCGGCACCCGGCGGGCAAAGCCGATGGTCAGCACGTCCGGGTCCAGCACGGCGTCGGTCCACGCCAGTTCCGCGTCCGCGGCCCCCCGCTTCTGCCAGGCGGCACGCAGCCGACGGCGGACATCCTCGATCAGGGCCGTCCGGAGGCTCCGGCGCAGCGCCCAGATGTCCTCGTCGGACACGTCGTAGACCCGGTCCCACTGGCGGGCGATTACCGGCTCGTCGCCGAACGCCGACCGCGCGTACTCCGCGATCCGCGGGTCCACCCAGGTCGGCACGTGCACGCCGTTGGTCACCGAAGTGATCGGCACTTCCTCCTGGTCGAAGCCCGGCCAGAGCCCGGCAAACATGCCGCGAGAGACCACACCGTGCAGTTTGGCCACACCGTTAGCCCGCTGCGCCAGCCGCAGGCCCATCACGGCCATGTTGAACTTGGACGGGTCTCCGCCGTCGTAATTCTCGTCGCCGAGTTCCAGGATCTTCGCGGTGGGCACGTCCGGGGCGAGGCCCGCGCTGAAGAAGTGCTGGATCTGCGCCTTGTCGAACCGGTCGATGCCCGCCGGCACCGGCGTGTGCGTGGTGAACACGGTGTTGGCGCGGCCGGCGGCCAAGGCCTCGTCCCACGTCAACCCGGCGGCCGCCAGCTCCTGGATGCGTTCGATGCCCAGGAAGCCCGCGTGCCCTTCGTTCGTGTGGAAGACCTCGGGCGCCGGGGCGCCGGTGAGCCGCTGGTGGATGCGCAGCGCCTTCACCCCGCCCATGCCCAGCAGCAGCTCCTGCTGCAGGCGGTGGTCGCCGCCCCCGCCGTAGAGCCGGTCGGTGATGCCGCGGGCGGCCTCGTCGTTGCCCGGGATGTTGGAGTCCAGCAGCAGCAGCGGCACTCGGCCCACGTCGGCGCGCCAGATGTAGGCGCCGAGCCTGCGGCCGTTCGGCAGCGGCAGCGTGACCTGGGCCGGCTGCCCGTCCGGCTCGCGCAGCAGCGTCAGCGGCAGGCCGTCCGGGTCCAGCACGGGGTACGTCTCCTGCTGCCAGGCATCGCGGCTCAGCGACTGCTTGAAGTAACCGGCGGCGTAGAGCAGGCCCACGCCCACCAGCGGCACGCCCAGGTCGGACGCGGCCTTGAGGTGGTCGCCGGCCAGGATGCCCAGGCCGCCGGAGTACTGCGGGAGCACATGGGAGATGCCGTACTCGGGGGAGAAGTAAGCGATCGACGCCGGTGCGTCCGCTCCCAGCGTCTGGTACCAGCGGTCCTCGGTCAGGTACTGCTCCAGGTCGGCGTCCAGCTCCCGCACCCGCGTTACGACGTCCCGGTCGTCGGCCAGCGTCCGCAGCCGTTCGCGGGTGAACGAGCCGAGCAGGGCGACGGGATCCTGGCGCACCTCGGACCAGGCCCGCGGATCCAGCTGTTCAAAGAGTTGCTGGGTGGGCCGGTGCCAGGACCAGCGGAGGTTGCCGGCCAACCGGGCCAAGGGAGCAATGCTCTCGGGGAGGACAGTTCGGACAGTAAATCTGCGGATTGCCTTCACCCGGCCTACGCTAGCGCAGATCCCCTGTACCGGTGGTGGCCGGCGGGTGAAGGCGCGTCGAACTGGCCGTCAACCCGGTCGCATGGCGTGGGGATCCTTCGCAATCGGGAAGGAATCTCGCTAACGTCTGTCTTGTGACGACTTCGATGCAGGAGCAGAGTACGACTCAGTCAGCCCCCCGCCTGAAGTTTGGCCGGATCCCGGTGGTCGACGTCTGGCCCGTGGTTGGCGGCGACGAGTTTCCGGCCAAGGCGATTCCGGGCGAGGACCTGGAGGTAGCCGCCACCGTCTTCCGCGAGGGGCACGACAAGATCGGCGCGACCGCGGTGCTGTTCGACCCGGACGGCCGGGCCGTCCAGCGGGCAAGACTGACGCCCGGCGCGCCCGGCACCGACCGCTGGCACGGCACCCTCCGGCCCACCGGTACCGGCCTCTGGACCTTCCACGTTGAAGGATGGGGAGATAATTACGCCACCTGGCGGCACAACGCCGAGGTGAAGATTGCCGCCGGCGTGGACGTGGACCTCATGCTGGCCGAGGGTCGGCTGCTGCTGGAGCAGGCCGCGGGCCAGGGCGGGCGGCCGGAAGGCAACGCGCAGGTGCTGCGCGATGCCGCAGCCGCGCTCGCCGACGGATCGCTCACCGTGCATGAACGTTTGGCCGCGGGAACCTCGGACGCCGTGCTGGACGCCGTGAACAGCCATCCGATCCGCAGCCTGGTCAGCCCGTCGAAGCGGTACCCCATCCTGGTGGAGCGTGAACGGGCCGGCCGCGGCGCCTGGTACGAATTCTTCCCGCGCTCGGAGGGCGCGCATTACGACCCGGCGAACGGGAGCTGGACCTCCGGCGACTTCACGACGGCGGCCGAGCGGCTTCCGGCCGTCGCGGCCATGGGCTTCGACGTGGTGTACCTGCCGCCGATCCACCCGATCGGCGAGGTCAACCGCAAGGGGCCGAACAACACCCTGACCGCCGGGCCCGGCGACCCCGGATCGCCCTGGGCCATCGGATCCAAGGACGGCGGGCATGACGCCATCCACCCCGACCTGGGCGGATTTGAGCAGTTCGACGCCTTCGTGGCCGCCGCCGAGGCGCTCGGCATGGAAGTGGCCCTGGACCTGGCGCTGCAGGCCGCCCCGGACCACCCGTGGGCCACCGAGCATCCCGAGTGGTTCACCACGCGGGCCGACGGCACGATTGCCTACGCCGAGAACCCGCCGAAGAAGTACCAGGACATCTATCCGCTGAACTTCGATAACGACCCGCGCGGCCTGTCCGAAGAGGTCCTGCGGATCGTGAAGCTGTGGATTTCCCACGGCGTGAAGATCTTCCGGGTGGACAACCCGCACACCAAGCCCCTGTGGTTCTGGGAATGGCTGATCGGAACGGTGAACCGCGAGCACCCGGAGGTGGTGTTCCTGGCCGAGGCCTTCACCCGCCCGGCCATGATGCACGCGCTGGGCCGCGCCGGCTTCCAGCAGTCCTACAGCTATTTCACCTGGCGCAACACCAAGGAGGAGATCGAGGAGTACTTCACCGAGATCAGCCACGAGACGGCGCCGTTCTTCCGGCCGAACTTCTTCGTCAACACCCCTGACATCCTCACCGAGTACCTGCAGTACGGCGGCCCCGCCGCGTTCAAGGTGCGGGCCGTGCTGGCGGCTACGGCCAGCCCGCTTTGGGGCGTCTACGCCGGCTACGAACTCTACGAGCACGTGGCCCGGCCGGGCGCCGAGGAATACATCGACAACGAAAAGTACGAATACAAGGCCCGCGACTTCGCCGCCGCGGAGGCCGAAGGGCGCTCGCTCGCCCCGTACCTGACCCGGCTCAATTCCATCCGGCGGGCCCACCCGGCGCTGGGCGACCTGGGCAACCTCACCGTGCACAGCAGCACCGACCCGGCCACGGTGGTGTACTCCAAGCACAAGGCGCACCTGCCCGAAAGCCACGGCGGCGGGCGGGACACCATCATCGTCGTCGTCAACGTGGACCCGCACAGCGCGCGCGAATCGACGGTCTCGCTGGACCTGGCGGCGCTGGGGCTGCGGGAGGAGGACCTTAACGACGACGGCACGTTCTGGGTGGATGACCTGCTCAGCGGGCAGAGCTGGCGCTGGAGCGAACACAACTACGTGCGGCTGGACGCACACGTGGAACCCGCCCACATCCTGCACGTCCGAAGGAACCGCTGATGGCCGGCCCCTTCCAGCTGCACGCTCCGGGGCTGACGCATGACCCCCACTGGTACCGCAAGGCAGTGTTCTACGAGGTGCTGTTGCGGGGCTTCGCGGACTCCAACGGGGACGGATCGGGCGACTTCTCCGGGCTGATCGACAAGCTCGACTACCTGCAGTGGCTCGGCGTCGACTGCCTGTGGATCCCGCCGTTCTTCAAGTCCCCGTTGCGGGACGGCGGCTACGACGTCGCGGACTACTTCGACGTGCTGGACGAGTTCGGCACTATCGGCGACTTCAAACGCCTGGTCGCCGAGGCACACGCCCGCGGCGTCCGGGTGATCATCGACCTGCCGATCAACCACACGTCGGACAAGCACGACTGGTTCGAGCAGTCCCGGCGGGACCCGGAGGGGCCGTACGGAGACTTCTATGTCTGGTCCGACACCGACGAGAAATACCAGGACGCGCGGATCATCTTCGTGGACAGCGAGGATTCCAACTGGGCGTTCGACCCGATCCGCCGGCAGTTCTACTGGCACCGGTTCTTCAGCCACCAGCCGGACCTGAACTTCGAAAACCCCAAGGTGATCGAGGCAGTGTTCGACGTCGTGCGGTTCTGGCTGGACCAGGGGATCGACGGTTTCCGCGCGGACGCCATCCCGTACCTGTTCGAGGAAGACGGGACCAACTGCGAGAACCTGCCCGCCACGCACGCCTTCCTGCAGGACCTGCGCGCACTGGTGGACACGGAATACCCCGGCCGCGTGATCATCGCCGAAGCCAACCAGCTGCCGCACGAGGTGGTGGAATACTTCGGCCAGCCGGACGGCGACGGCGGGCTGCGCCCCGAATGCCACATGGCCTTCCACTTCCCGATCATGCCGCGGCTGTATTACGCGCTCCGGGACCAAAAGGCCGCCCCGATCATCGCCACGATGGAGCAGACGCCGGCGATCCCGGCCGGGGCCCAGTGGGGAACGTTCCTGCGCAACCACGACGAACTGACGCTGGAGATGGTCACGCGCGAAGAGCGTGAGGCGATGTTCGGCTGGTACGCGCCCGATTCCCGGATGCGGTCCAACATCGGAATCCGCCGCCGGCTGGCCCCGCTGCTGGACAACTCGCGCGCCGAGATCGAACTGATTCACGCGCTGCTGCTGTCGCTGCCGGGCAGCCCGTTCCTGTATTACGGGGACGAGATCGGCATGGGCGACAACATCTGGCTCGAAGACCGCGATGCCTCCCGCACGCCGATGCAGTGGAACCCCGACCGCAACGCCGGGTTCTCCACCGCGGACCCCGGCAAGCTGTACCTGCCGGTGGTGCAGTCGCTGGTCTATCACTACAACTACGTCAACGTCGAGGCGCAGCTGGCGCACAACAGCTCGCTGCTGCACTGGGTGCGGCAGATGCTGGCCGTGCGCAAAGCCCATCCCGCCTTCGGCCTGGGCACCTACCGGAACGTGCCGGTGGACTCGGAATCGGTGCTGGCTTTCCTGCGCGAATTGCCGGAGGACAATCCGGAAGGCCTGGAGAAAGAGGTGCTGCTGTGCGTGTTCAACCTGTCCCAGCACCCCGTGGCGGCACCGCTGCGCCTGCCCGAATTTGGCGGCCGGGGGCTGCGCGACACGTTCGGCGGCGTCCCCTTCCCGGCCTTTGACGACGCCGGCCAGCTCACGCTGACACTGGGCAGCCACGACTTCTTCTGGTTGCGGCTGCGTTCGGCCGCGTCCAACCCTGCATCTCCACAGACCGAGACACTCCCAGTCATCAGACCCGCGACTGAAGGAACAGAGGTGGCAACACATGCCTGATTTCACGCCGAGCCTGCCCGAACTGCTGCACCAGTGGCTCCCCGCCCAGCGTTGGTTCCCCGCCAAGGGCCAAGAGTCGGTCCTGCGCCGGCTGGGCGGCATCCGCTTGCAGGACCCGGCCGGGGCGGTGGGACTGGAAGTGCACATCGTGGCCGTGCACACCGCCGACGCCGTCCACGTGGTCAACGTGCCGCTGAGCTACCGCCGGGAGCCCCTGGCCGGCGGGGAGGCGGCCCTGCTCGGGCGCGTGCAGCAGGGCACCGAGGACGCCTGGGCGGCAACCCGCGAAGAGGGCGAGACCGTCGGGTCGGACGAGCGGGCGGACGGCGCCGCGGGGGCGGCCGGCGGTACCGGAGAGCGCTGGATTTACGACGGCGCCCACGACCCGGTGTTCGTGGCCGCCTGGCTGGAACTGATGCGGCGGCAGTTGGTCACCGGCGACGGGCATACCCGCGGCCATGCCGGGGCCGGGTTCGATTCCTGGCCGCAGTTCGCCACCGGGCTGCAGGCCTCCGTACTGCTGGGTGAACAGTCGAACACCTCGGTGGTGGTCGAGTCCGACCAGGGTCCGCTGATCGTGAAGTTCTTCCGGGTGCTGGAAGCCGGCACCAATCCGGACGTCGAGGTCGGCGTGCTGCTCACGGAGGCCGGGTGCCGTGAAGTCCCGGTCACCTACGGCTGGGTGACCGGCGGCTGGCTGACTCCCGGACAGGACAGCGACGGCGGCGACCGCCTCTGGGACACCGGCCACCTGAGCGTGCTGCGGGAATTCATTCCGGACAGCCAGGATGCGTGGCGAACCGCGTCGGGCTCCGCCCTGGACGGCACGGACTTCAGCTCCCAGGCCCGCGAGCTCGGCGCCGTCACCGGACGGATCCACCGCAGCCTGCGCGACGCGGCCGGGGCCTCCCCGGCGGATGCCAAGGCCGTCGAGGCGTTCAAGGCCGCGCTGGCGGAACGGATCCGCTGGGGCTGGGCCCAGGCCGGGGCGTCCGTGGGGCCCTTGGACGACGCGGTGCAGGAACTGCTGGACCGGCTGGATGAGGTGACCGAGCTTCCGGAGTTGCAGCGGATCCACGGCGACTACCACCTGGGCCAGGTGTTGTTCTCGGCACAACGGGGCTGGGTAGTGCTCGATTTCGAGGGCGAACCGCTGCGGCCCATGGGCGATCGCGGCACCGACGACGTGCCGCTGCGCGATGTGGTGGGCATGCTCCGCTCGTTCGATTACGCCGCCGGCGTCGCCCGGCTCGCGGAGCCCGACGACGCAGCCGGTGCCGCCGCCGACAACTGGGCGGCGCAGGCCAGCTCCGCCTTCCTGGACGGCTACCGGGAAGGGACGGGCGAGCCGGTGGACACCTCCTCCACGCTCTTCCGGGCGCTGCTCCTGGACAAGGCCCTCTATGAAGTGGTGTACGAACAGCGCAACCGCCCGCGCTGGGTACAGGTGCCGGTC
The DNA here is from genome assembly GCF_059090765.1 of Arthrobacter sp. Cza30. NCBI lineage: Bacteria > Bacillati > Actinomycetota > Actinomycetes > Micrococcales > Micrococcaceae > Arthrobacter > Arthrobacter sp. Cza30. The sequence continues at coordinate 370,822 of NZ_JBNHGA010000008.1, forward strand.
CGCGGCGTACGCGAGGCGCTGGCGCCGCTGGCGGGCACCGGCACCAGGCCCGGCGGCGGCAGGAGGTCTGCCGCAGTCGGAGCGGCGGCGCCCGTAGCTCCCGCCGCCGCGGGTGCGCCCGCGGCCGGCACTTCCCGCCCGGCCGGCACTTCCGGTCCGGCCAACACTTCCGTGGCTGCCAATACTTCCGGTGCGGCCGGCACTTCCCGCTCGGCCAACACTTCCGGCGCGGCCGGCACCCCCGGGCCGGGATCGCCGTCGGGAAGCCGCTCAGGCACCCCTGTGCGTGTCGAGCCGGAGGTGCTCTCCGCCGTCGCGCACGGGTCCTACCACCAGCCGCACGCCGTGCTCGGTGCCCACCTGGACGACCACGGACACGTCACCGTCCGCACCCGGCGCCCGCTGGCCGATTCGGTCACGGTGATCACGCCGTCACTGCGCGTGCCGATGGAACACGAGCACGAGGGCATCTGGGTGGCGGTCTTTCCGGCCGACGATCCGGGACGCGTCCCGGATTACCGCCTCAAGGTGGCGTACGACGGCGGTGCTCCCGCCATCAGCGACGATCCGTACCACTACCTGCCCAGCCTGGGCGAAATCGACCTGCACCTGATCGGCGAGGGCCGGCACGAAACCCTGTGGACCGCGCTCGGTTCCCACGTGCGCCGCTACAACTCCGCGCTGGGCGACACGTCCGGGGCCAGCTTCGCCGTCTGGGCGCCGAATGCCCGGGCCGTCCGAGTTTTGGGCGACTTCAACCACTGGGACGGCGCCCGGCACGCGATGCGCTCGATGGGCGGATCCGGCGTGTGGGAACTGTTCATCCCCGGCGTCGAGGCAGGTGCCGTCTACAAGTACGAGTTGTTGGGCCAGGACGGCCAGTGGCGGGAGAAGGCCGACCCGATGGCCCGCTGGACCGAGGTCCCGCCGTTGACCGGGTCCCGCGTGGTCGAATCGCACTACCGCTTCGGCGACCAGGAATGGATGGAGCGCCGTGCCGCCCGCGACCCGCACAACGGGCCTATGAGCGTGTACGAGGTGCACCTGGGGTCGTGGCGGCTGGGGCTGGACTACCGGCAGTTGGCCGACCAGCTCGCCGAATACGTCAGCTGGCAGGGCTTCACACACGTGGAGTTCATGCCGGTGGCCGAGCACCCGTTCGGTGGATCGTGGGGCTATCAGGTCACCTCCTATTACGCGCCGACCTCGCGCTTCGGGCACCCGGACGACTTCAAGTACCTCGTGGACAGGCTGCATCAGGCCGGCATCGGCGTCATTTTGGACTGGGTTCCGGCGCACTTCCCCAAGGACGAGTGGGCGCTGGCCCGGTTCGACGGCCAGTCGTTGTATGAACACGGCGACCCCCGGCTGGGCGAACACCCGGACTGGGGCACGCTGATCTTCGACTTCGGCCGCCGCGAGGTGCGCAACTTCCTGGTCGCCAACGCGCTGTACTGGCTGGAGGAGTTCCACATCGACGGACTCCGGGTGGACGCGGTGGCCTCCATGCTGTACCTCGACTACTCGCGCAATGACGGGGAGTGGGTCCCCAACATCCATGGCGGCCGCGAAAACCTCGAGGCCATCTCCTTCCTCCAGGAAGTCAACGCCACCGCGTACAAGCGGGTGCCGGGCATCGTCATGATCGCGGAAGAGTCCACCGCGTTCGACGGCGTGACCCGCCCGACCAGCGCGGGGGGCCTCGGCTTCGGGCTGAAGTGGAACATGGGCTGGATGCACGACACCCTGGAATACATCGCCGAAGACCCGGTCAACCGGATGTACCACCACGGCAAGGCCACCTTCTCGATGGTCTATGCCTACACGGAGAACTTCCTGCTGCCGATCAGCCATGACGAGGTGGTCCACGGCAAGGGGTCGATGCTGCGCAAGATGCCCGGCGACCGCTGGCAGCAGCTGGCCAACCTGCGCGCCTACCTGGCGTTCCAATGGGCGCATCCGGGCAAGCAGCTGATCTTCATGGGTACCGAATTCGGCCAGGAATCGGAATGGTCGGAGCAGCACGGGCTGGACTGGTGGCTCTCCGAGAATGTTCCGCACAAGGGGCTGCAGCACCTGGTCCGCAACCTCAACGGGATTTACCGTTCCACGCCGGCTCTGTACGAGCGCGACAATGAGCCGGCCGGCTTCCAGTGGATCGACGAGCACGACGGCGCGCACAACACGCTGTCCTTCATCCGCTGGGACCAGCAGGGAAACCCGCTGGTCTGCGTGGCCAACTTCTCGGGTTCCCCGCACGAAGGGTTCCGGCTGGGGATGCCGTGGGCGGGCGAATGGGACGAGGCGTTGAATACCGATGCCGCCGAATACGGCGGATCCGGCGTCGTCAACTCGGGTGCGGTCACCGCCGTGGAAGGCGGCTGGAAGGGCAGCCCCGCTTCCGCGACGCTCCGCGTGCCGCCGCTGGGCGTGGTCTACCTGAAGCCTGCCGGTGGCCCGGCCCGGGTGGAGGAAAGATGAACGGCAGCGGAATTTACATCCGCGCCGACCGGTGCTAGAGTTTAAAGCCGCGCAGGGCGGTGAGGCCGCCTCGCCGGGACCGCCCGAAGGCAGTAGCCAACGGGCGGAGCGGGACCGGGCAGTTTGACAAGGACTGCCGGCGCGGGTAAGTTAGAAAAGTTGCTCCGGAGCGATGGAGGGCCTGAGAGGGTCGTCCTGGTGCCGGGTGCTCCTGTTGTTTGAGAACTCAATAGTGTGCCAAGTTTGTTGATACCAATTATTTATTGGTTGAAAGTGCCGTGGCGTGCCGCCCCTGTGGTGTGTCGCGGTTTTATCAGCCTGGTTTGAATTTAGTGCAGTGTCTTCGGTCGTTTTCCCGGCCGTTGGTGCTGTGTCTGTTTGAAAC